>NZ_CAXOFU010000018.1:0-100236 GCF_964208575.1 Enterobacter soli
AAGCCGTTGTTCCGTGTCAGTGGAGGCGCATTATAGGGAGTTCTCTGACGTTGACAACCCCTCTTTTAAAAAAAACTTTCAACCGCCTCTTTTTTGCTCAAAACCGTGCTACAACGCTAGTTTTTCGAGCGTTTCAAAGCCGTAACGGCGTAAAACGGGTAAAAGTTGCTCGGTCTCTTTTGTGATCGCCATACAAAAAGCAATATTCGCATCCGCAGATTTTGCCTCTGGCGCTTCGTGTTCCAGCAGCCAGGCCGTACGTCGTGCAATGGCCGCACCGGAATCAACCAGCCGCGTTCCCTCTGGCAGCACTTCAAGAAGCTCTTCCTGTAAGAGAGGGAAATGGGTGCATCCCAGAACCACGGTATCCGGCGGCTCCTGCATTCGCAGCCACGGGCGCAGAATACGGCGCAGCTCCTCCAGCGGTACGGCGTGACCGTGCAGCTTCGCCTCGGCCATTTCCACCAGCTCGGCAGAGCCGAGCATCGCGATCTGGCATTCGTTCGCAAAGCGGTCGATAAGCTCGCGCGTATAAGGACGCTTCACCGTGCCGCGCGTTGCCAGTAAACCGACGATGCCATTGGCCGTCAGACGGGCGGCAGGCTTAATCGCAGGTACGACGCCCACGACCGGGAACTGGAATTTTTCACGCAATGCGGGAAGGGAGACCGTACTTGCCGTGTTACAGGCAATCACCGCAAGCGCCAGGGGATAGCGCTGTTGTACGGCGGTAACGATTTCAACCACACGCTCAACGATAAACGCTTCGCTCTTTTCCCCGTAAGGGAACGCGACGTTATCGAAGGCATAGATGTAATGAAGATCCGGCAGGAGATGCCGAATCTCATCATAGACCGAAAGCCCACCGACGCCGGAATCAAACACCAGCACGGTGGGACGCGGATCAGAAGGTGTAGCTGCCAGACAAGGTGTATTCCCGTCCTGCAGTTTGGTAGCCATAAACTGTCTCGTAATCTTTATCGAACAGGTTGGCTATTTTACCACGAACTGTAAGGTGAGAGGTGACCGGATATGAAACGGCGACATCCCACAGGCTGACACCGCCCATTTTCACACGTTCTGACGCATAGGTGTTTGGATCGACCGCGACATCATAGCGGGTGCCCAGATAACGATAGGCCAGGTTCCAGTCGAGATCCCATACCTGCCAGTCAAGCTGATACTTAACCTGCTGCTTAGAGCGTCGGGCCAGCACTTCGTTGGTTTTGGCATTCCGCGGGTCGACATAATCGTAGGAAATCTGATGTCCAACCGGGCCAGTGTCAAACTGCGCCGTCGCTTCCACACCTTTAATGCGCGCTTCGCCAACGTTGTAGTAACGATACGTACGTGGATCGCTGCTGATAAGATTATCAATGTCATTGCGATAGCCAGTGATACGCCAGTTGACCGGTCCCGTCAGGCCTTCGAAGCCGCCTTCCCATTGCTTACTCTCCTCCGGCTTAAGGTCCGGATTACCGTAAGTGGCACTGTGTATCTGGCTCATGGTCGGTGCTTTGAATGCGGTACCGTAGGAAGCAATGACGCGATAGCCATCGACAAACTCCCACCCCGCGCTGGTTTGCCATGTTCCATGGTTGCCAAAGTTGGAGTTGTCGTCATTACGCGCCGCCGCCTCCAGCGTCACGCTGTCGAACTGCTGCATCGCTGAAACGAAAACGCCGGTATTACGTTGTTCGTAGCCTTTGTCCAGATAGCCCGTTCCGGCCTGCGTCTTTTGCTTTTGCCAGTCCAGACCTGCGCCGATGTTCCCATGCCCGACTTCTACAGTGTTGAGCCATTGCGTGGTGTACTGCTTCACGTCATCCATGGTCGCGGAATCAGCGTAACGCCCTTTCTTCGGGTCATAGTTCTGATCTTTACTGCGGCCGTAACCCGCCACCAGCTGGGACTGGAAAATTCCCTGGTTGTAGCGCAGCCCGGTGTCCCAGTTCTGGCTATAGAGCTGGCGAGTATCAGGTCGTCCATCCACCATAAAGTTGGCGTCGTAGTGATCGTAACCGTCATACGCCGTGCGGTTGTCGTAACCAAAGCCGCGGAAGAAGCCGCTCACGCTGTCGGTGATCTGCTGTTCCACAGAGCCGTATAACGACTTACTCATAAAGCCGTCGCGATCCGGCTGGCGCGGGGCATCGCTGGCGCCAATATCAAAACCACGGGTATAGGTGTAGTTACCCGCCATGGTGATTTTGGTTTTATCAAGCACCTGCTGGAAGGCCCCATCGTAGGATTGATAGCCCTTCGAGCCGACGCTCGCGGAGATTTCCGCGCCCGGCTTATCGCGTCCGGTAATGATGTTAATTACGCCGCCAATCGCATCGGAGCCATACAGCGCAGAGCGTGGCCCACGGATGTACTCGATACGCTGAATCAGCGAGGTTGGAATTTGGCTGAGATCGGGAACGTTGCTGATCCCGGCGTTGTTCAGCGGGATACCGTCGATCAGCACCAGAACATGACGGGATTCCGTACCGCGAATAAACGTAGAGGAGTTAGCGCCCATGCCACCGCTTTGCGCGATATCCACGCCCGGCAGGCGCGACATGATTTCTACAACGCTTTTTGCCTGCCAGCGTTCGATGTCTTCACGCGTGACCACAGAGGTTGGAGCCAGTACGGTTTTTGCTGGTTGTTCAAAACGGTTTGCAGTCACCACCAACGAGTCTGAGCTATCCTGCGCCCAGCCCGAAAATGCCGTGACGGACAGCGCCGTCAACAGCGATACTTTTTTAATCATTGTAAAAGCATCCACAATATAAGAAGGATGCCGCAGGCCTCATCTATAGCACGCGATGATGAAACCAATTGCGACGTGATCCCGGCAGGTCTTCGGGCTAGGTGGCGTTTAGTGGATGATGACTTCCCACTCGCGTCATCCTTCACGCTGCCTCTGCGTTGGCTGCGCTCGCTCCCCCCAGTGACATAGCTTTCTATGTTCCCGGGGATTCACTCGCTTGCCGCCTTGATGCAACTTGAATGATTTGCGCGTATATAGCAGTGTCTTTAACTCTCATCCCGCCAGTCTTTACCGCTGCGCGTCAGCTCCAGAATTACACTGGATTCCCTTTTCACTCTCAGGAGACCGGAAACAGAATGCTACAATTAGACACGTATAGATGTCCAGACAGCTATGCGCCATTAACTCTGGACATCCCCTGAACAATGCCTACAATCCCCGCGTAATTCATCATCAATCAGGACGCATCATGACCCCCGAACACCTCCCGACAGAACAGTACGACGCGCAGCTGGCAGAAAAAGTTGTCCGCCTGCAAAGTATGATGACGCCTTTCAACGCGCCCGTTCCCGAGGTGTTTCGCTCCCCTGTCAGCCATTACCGTATGCGCGCCGAGTTCCGCATCTGGCACGACGGTGATGACCTGTACCACATCATTTTCGATCAGCAGACCAAATCGCGTATCCGCGTCGACAGCTTCCCGGCGGCGAGTGAACTCATTAACCAGCTGATGACGCTGATTATGGACGGCGTGCGCGAAAACCCGGCGCTGCGCAACAAGCTGTTCCAGATTGACTACCTGACCACGCAGAGCAATCAGGCCATCGTCTCTTTGCTGTATCACAAAGCGCTGAACGACGAATGGCGCGAGCAGGCAGAAGCGCTGCGCGATTCGCTGCGGGCGCAGAACATTAACGTTCACCTGATTGGCCGCGCGACAAAAACCAAAATCATGCTCGATCAGGATTACATCGACGAGCGTCTGCCGGTGGCGGGTAAAGAGATGATTTATCGCCAGGTGGAAAACAGCTTCACCCAGCCGAATGCGGCGATGAACGTGCAGATGCTGGAGTGGGCGCTGAAGGCAACCGAAGGGTCAACGGGAGATCTGCTGGAGCTGTACTGCGGTAACGGCAACTTCTCGCTGGCGCTGGCGCGTAACTTTGACCGCGTGCTGGCCACTGAAATCGCGAAGCCGTCCGTTGCCGCCGCGCAGTACAACATTGCGGCCAACCATATCGACAACGTGCAGATTATCCGCATGGCGGCGGAAGAGTTTACCCAGGCGATGAACGGCGTGCGTGAGTTCAACCGTTTGCAGGGCATCGATTTGAAGAGCTACAAGTGCGAGACGATTTTTGTCGATCCGCCGCGCAGCGGGCTGGATAGCGAAACCGAGAAGATGGTGCAGGCGTACCCGCGTATTTTGTACATCTCCTGTAACCCGGAAACCCTGTGCAAGAATCTGGAAACATTAAGCCAGACGCACAAGGTTGAACGTCTGGCGCTGTTCGATCAGTTCCCGTATACACACCATATGGAGTGCGGCGTTTTACTTACCGCACGGTGATCTGTAGGCCGGATAAGCGTAGCGCCATCCGGCGTTTTTGGCAGGTGGCGCTTTGCTTACCTGCCCTACACATCATTCATTACTCCGGCAGCTGGCTCTTACGGCTGCGCATGCGCGAGCCAATCCAGAACACCAGCGCCACGGACAGTACCGCAGGCAGGAAGTTAGAGCCGATATCCGGGTACTCGGCGCGTACCACGGTGCTGTACAGCAGAACACCCAAAATAAAGCAGGACGCGGCAAGCCCCGGCAGTCCAACTGGCATCGTGCGGTTCTGGTAGCGCTGATGCAGGCAGTAGACCGTCAGCACCAGGGCAATTAGCGGGAAAATCGAGAAGGGCACGACAGAGCTGAACACCGCCGCAAACGTGCCATTTATAGATAAGCCAGCGATCAATGCCAGCAACAACGTACCTTTATCCTGACCTGACTGTTTCATTACTCACCTTCACTCATCGTTTTGATGTGCCAACTTTTCTTGTTCACGGCGATACCAGTAATACGCGCCTTTGGAGATCATCCTCAGCTGCAGTACCAGTCGCTCTTCGAGCTGCTTGCGTTGTTCAGGGCTGACATCCAGCGCTTCGGCACCCGCACTGAAAACAATGGTCACCATCGCCTCTGCCTGCGCTTCGGTGAACGCACGCGGCATATGGTTTTCGAGTTCAAGATAGTCGGCAAGTTCCGCAATGAAATGCTGAATTTCACGGGCGACCGCGGCACGAAACGCGGCCGATGTGCCTGAACGTTCGCGCAGCAGCAGGCGAAACGCGTTGGGGTTATTGCCGATAAACTCCATAAAGGTAGAGACCGAGGTGCGGATCACGCTGCCGCCTTTTGCGATACGCTGGCGCGCCTGGCGCATCAGCTGGCGCAGCATCAGGCCACTCTCGTCGACCATAGTCAGACCCAGTTCATCCACATCACGGAAATGACGGTAGAAGGACGTTGGCGCAATCCCGGCCTCGCGCGCCACTTCGCGCAGGCTCAAACTGGCAAAACTTCGCTCGGCACTCAGCTGACTGAATGCGGCTTCCACCAGCGAACGCCGGGTTTTCTCTTTTTGTTGTGCTCTTACGCCCATCACGATAGTTGAATCCTTCCAAAGGCCTGCCGGCACTATACCAGAGAATAAAATTAATCTGTTTGCCTGGCTTTGTGAATGATTGTTTACGCGCGGTTTGTGCTCCACTGCCCGAAAAAAGCACAACGATAATTGGGTTACTCTGGCAATGATGTTATGATTCTGTTGCTTTTATGTATAAGAACAGGTAAGCCTTACCATGCCACATTCCTACGATTACGACGCAATAGTTATTGGTTCCGGCCCCGGCGGCGAAGGCGCTGCTATGGGTCTGGTGAAACAGGGAGCCAGAGTAGCGGTCATCGAGCGCTACCATAATGTTGGCGGCGGTTGCACCCACTGGGGCACCATCCCTTCCAAAGCCCTCCGCCATGCCGTTAGCCGTATTATTGAATTTAACCAGAACCCTCTCTACAGCGACCACTCCCGACTTCTGCGCTCCTCTTTTGCCGACATCCTCAACCACGCGGACACCGTGATTAATCAGCAAACGCGGATGCGTCAGGGGTTCTACGAGCGTAATCACTGTGAAATTTTGCAGGGTAACGCCCACTTTGTTGATGAGCATACGCTGGCGCTTGAGTGTCACGACGGCTCGATTGAAACCCTCACCGCCGAAAAATTCGTGATTGCCTGCGGCTCTCGCCCGTATCACCCGGCGGACGTCGACTTCACGCACCCGCGCATCTACGACAGCGACTCTATTCTTAGCCTGCACCATGAACCTCGCCACGTGATCATCTACGGCGCGGGCGTGATTGGCTGCGAATATGCGTCTATCTTCCGGGGAATGGAGGTCAAAGTTGACCTGATCAACACTCGCGACCGCCTGCTGGCGTTCCTCGATCAGGAGATGTCAGACTCCCTCTCTTACCACTTCTGGAACAGCGGCGTGGTCATTCGCCACAACGAAGAGTACGAGAAAATCGAAGGCTGCGACGACGGTGTGATTATGCATCTGAAGTCCGGCAAGAAGCTGAAGGCCGATTGCCTGCTGTATGCCAACGGGCGTACCGGCAACACCGACTCCCTCAAGCTGGAAAATATTGGCCTCGAAACCGACAGCCGCGGCCAGCTGAAGGTCAACAGCATGTACCAGACCGCGCTGCCGCACGTGTACGCGGTGGGCGACGTCATCGGCTATCCGAGTCTGGCCTCAGCGGCTTACGACCAGGGACGCATTGCGGCGCAGGCGCTGGTCAAAGGTGAAGCCACGGCGCATCTGATTGAAGATATCCCGACCGGGATTTACACCATTCCGGAAATTAGCTCTGTGGGTAAAACCGAACAGCAGCTGACGGCCATGAAGGTGCCTTACGAAGTGGGTCGTGCGCAGTTTAAACATCTGGCGCGCGCACAAATCGTGGGGATGAGCGTGGGTACGCTGAAGATCCTGTTCCATCGCGAAACGAAAGAGATACTCGGGATCCACTGCTTTGGTGAGCGCGCGGCGGAAATCATTCACATCGGCCAGGCGATAATGGAGCAAAAAGGTGGCGGTAACACCATTGAGTACTTCGTTAACACCACCTTTAACTACCCGACGATGGCAGAAGCGTATCGGGTAGCGGCACTAAACGGCTTAAACCGCCTGTTTTAATGCGCTGTCGAAATGGCCATCCATTGCACCACGGATGGCCTCTGCCAGCTGCTCATAGCGGCTGCGCAGCGGTGAACCCGGACGATAAACCAGGCCGATAGTACGGCGCGGCTCCGGCTTAATGCACGGCAGATAGACCACGCCATCACGTTTACGCTCGCGCGGCACCGCCAGCGCAGGCAGCAGCGTGATACCACTTCCCGCCGCCACCATGTTACGCAGCGTTTCCAGGCTGGTTGCGCGGAAATGGGTGTCTTCGTCGGCGCCCGCTTCGAAGCAGAAGCCCATCGCCTGATCGCGCAGGCAGTGACCGTCTTCCAGCATCAGCAGCTTTTCACCGGCCAGGTCAGCCATCGGCACGCGATCGCGGTCTGCCCACGGGTGATCTTCATAGATCGCCAGCATCATTGGCTCATCGAACAGCGGCACTTCGATAAAGGCTTCACTCTCTTTGACCAGCGCCAGAATCGCGCAGTCGAGCTTACCGCTGTCCAGCTGCGCCAGCAGCTGATGGGTTTGCGCTTCATGCAGGTACATTTCGAGTTTCGGGAAGGTCTGGTGCAGCATCGGAATGATGTGCGGCAGCAGGTACGGGCCAACGGTTGGGATCAGGCCGATATGCAGCGGGCCGGACATCGTTTCCCCCTGCTGGCTTGCCATTTCCTTGAGCACTTTGACCTCGCGCAGCACGGTGCGCGCCTGATCCACCAGCAGAAGGCCTGCCTGAGTGAACAGCACTTTACGGCTGGTGCGCTCCAGCAGCATTACGCCCAGCTCATCTTCCAGCTTGCGGATTTGACCGCTCAGCGTCGGCTGGCTGACGTGGCAGGAATCTGCCGCGCGGCGAAAATGACGGTGCTCGGCCAACGCTACCAGGTATTCAAGATCACGAATATTCATTATTCATCCTCCGTCGCCACGATAGTTCATGGCGATAGATAGCATAGCAACGAACGATTATCCCTATCAAGCATTCTGTTGAATAATACATCACATAGACGAGGCGGCGGTTTTGCTACCCTTGAGACCGCCGTACCGTCAGTCGAGTATCTCTCTGACTCGAAAAATTAAAGCCAACGTGAACTTTTGCGGACCCCGTGGTCCGCATTTTTTTTGCGTAAAAAAGCCCGAGGTAAAAGCAAAATGGCAACCGAAGTTGCCATTTTTAGTGTTTGCTCCCTCTCCCCGTGGGAGAGGGAATCAGCCCGTACGGATTAAACCAGGCGGTTTTTCGCCTCCGCAATCGCCTGCGCGACCTGCTTAGGCGACACGCCACCTTTCGCTGCGCGTTTATCCAGGCAGGACTGCAGCGCCAGAATCGGGTAAACATCATCTCCGATCACCGCGCTGAATTTCTGTAAGTCCGCAAGGGTCAGATCTTCCAGCGGTTTCCCCTGACGAATCGCTTCGACCACCGCTTCACCGACAATATGGTGCGCTTCGCGGAACGGCACGCCTTTGGCGACCAGATAGTCCGCAAGCTCGGTCGAATTCGCGTAGCCCTGCTGTGCCGCTTCCTGGCAGCGCGGACGCTTCACCTGAATGCCGTCCAGCACCAGCGCGCCCATATGCAGACAGTCCAGCCAGGTGTCGAGCGCGTCGAACAGCCCTTCTTTGTCTTCCTGCATATCTTTGTTGTACGCCAGCGGCAGCCCTTTCAGGGTCATCATCATGCCGGTCAGCGCGCCCTGCACGCGACCACACTTGCCGCGGATCAGCTCCAGCGCATCGGGGTTTTTCTTCTGCGGCATCAGGGAAGAGCCTGAGGTCACGCGGTCAGACAGCTCGACAAACCCGGCTTCGCCCGAGTTAAAGAAGATCAGGTCTTCGGCGAAGCGCGACAGGTGAACCATACCGATAGACGCATTCGACAGCAGCTCCAGCACGTGGTCGCGGTCGGAGACGCTGTCCAGGCTGTTGCGGGTGGCGGAAGCAAAGCCCAGCCAGCCTGCCAGCTGTTCACGGTCGATTTCATACGCCGTACCCGCCAGCGCGCCGCTGCCCAGCGGGCTCACGTCCAGACGCTTCAGGGTATCCTGCAAACGGCTTTCATCACGCGCCAGCATCTCAACGTAGGCGAGGCACCAGTGCGCAAAGGTCACCGGCTGGGCGCGCTGCAGATGGGTATAGCCCGGCATCACCGCGTCCTGATTATTCTGCGCGGTTTCCACCAGCGCGCTTTGCAGCTGACGGTTTGCCGCCAGCAGTTCGCCAACGGTATCTTTACACCACAGCTTGAGATCGGTCGCGACCTGGTCGTTACGGCTACGCCCGGTGTGCAGCTTTTTGCCCAGCTGGCCGACTTTGTCGATCAGCTTGCCTTCCACCCAGCTGTGAATATCTTCGGCGTCGCTTTTCAGGATCTGCTGCGGGTCCAGACGCACCTCTTCCAGCAGATTATTCAGCGCCTCTTCCAGCTGCAGCTGCTCGTCTGCGGTCAGTACGCCAACGGTGACCAGCGCTTTGGACCAGGCCACAGAGCCGACAATATCCTGTTCGGCCAGGCGGTAGTCGAAGCGCAAAGAGTCGTTGAACTGTTTGAACCGCTGATCCGCTGCCTGTGTAAAACGCCCACCCCAAAGTGCCATAACATCGTTCCTTTATTCGTTAGTTCCGCCGGGTGGCGCTGCGCTTACCCGGCCTACGGTCATTCAATAAACTTACGCTAAAATACGCGTGCCAATCGGCGTGCCGTTAAACAGCGCCGGGAGCTGCTCCGCGTGACGCCAGGAGGCGATATCCACCGGGCGACCGAGCGTGCGGGCGGCATCCAGCGCCGCGTTCACCTTGACGATCATGCCGTCGGTAATAATGCCCTGAGCAATCAGCTGTTCGGCTTTCGCGGCGGTCATCTCCGCGATGCGCTGGCCTTTGCCGTCGAGAATACCGCTCACGTCGGAGAGCAAAATCAGATCCGCGCCCAGGGTTGCCGCCAGCGCGGTTGCCGCCTGGTCTGCATTAACGTTCATCAGCTCGCCCTCTTCGGTCACGCCGATAGAGCTCACCACCGGCAGGAAACCGCCTTCGAGCAGGGTATTAATCAGCTTAGGCGAACCCGGCTGCGCCAGTCCAACGTGGCCCAGCTCTTCGTCGAGCTGCGTCACTTTTACGCTGTCGCCATCGCCCAGATAGAGGCCAACGGACGCGATATGATGCTTCTTCGCCCATGCCAGCAGCGTTTTGTTCGCCGTCCCCGCCAGCGCACCGGTGATGATGTCAATCTGATCGGCAGGCGTCACGCGCAGGCCATTTTTCTTCTTCACCGGCAGGTTGAGCCCTTTCATCAGCTCATCCACCACGCAGCCGCCGCCGTGGACGATCACCAGCGGACGTTGATGTGATTCGCGATAGTTGACCAGCGCAGTAAAAAGACGCTCCAGCGCTTCTTCGCTGTCCAGCAGTACACCACCGAGTTTGATAATTAATGGGTTCATCATCACACCTTAAATAAGAGACTGCGTTTCCGCGAAGCCAAAACGAATATTTGCGCACTGCATGGCCTGAGCAGCAGCGCCTTTGAGTAAGTTATCTTCCGCGGCAACCACAATCAGGTGTTCGCCCTGCACGGCAAAACCGATATCGCAGAACGGCAGACCGACCACGTTTTTCAGCGCCGGCACGCCCTTATCGTACAGACGCACCAGCGGCTTATCCGCATACGCCTGGGTGAAGACTTCGGCCACCTGTTCTTTGCTCACGCCCGGCTTCAGGCGGCAGGTGATGGTTTCAAGAATGCCGCGCGGGAAGCTGCCCAGATGCGGGGTAAAGATCACGTCCGTACCCAGATGGGTGGTGATTTCAGGATGATGGCGGTGATTGAACACGCCATACGGCTGAAGGCTGACTTCACAGAAGCTATTCGAAATAGCGGCCTTGCGCCCTGCACCGCTCACGCCGCTGGTGGCGTTGATCACCGGCCACTGATTGAGATCTAACAGGCCCGCGTCGATCAAAGGCTTCAGCGAAAGCTGCGCCGCCGTTGGGTAGCAGCCCGGCACGGCGATCAGATCCGCTTCTTTCAGTTTGTCTGCGCTCCACTCCGCCAGGCCGTATACCGCTTTTTCAAGCAGATCCGGATGCTGATGGGTGAAACCGTAATATTTTTCGTAGAACGCGCCGTCGTTCACGCGGAACGCGCCGGAGAGGTCGAATACCACGCAGCCGGCCGCCAGGAATTGCGGCGCCAGGTCGTGGCTGACTTCGTGGGCGGTGGCTAAAAACACCACGTCAACGCCGTCGATAAACTCGCTGATATCGGACATCGGCTGCAAAGGCAGGTCGACAATGCCCTTAAGCTGCGGATGCAAATCGGAAATTAACTTTCCTGCATCATTGCTTTGCGCTGACACGGTCAAAGCGGTTATGGTCATATGTGGATGGCGATTCACGTAGCTTACAAGCTCTGCGCCCGCATAACCGCTAGCGCCTACAATCAGCGTATTCAACATCGGGTTCCTTTATGCTCAACGTTAATGTATTTTTATTCACATTTATTGCATGAATATTGATACTATCACGACCTAAGGTGTGTCAACAATGAAAATGAACTTACCGCCATTTATCGAGATTTACCGCGCCCTGATCGCCACACCGTCCATCAGTGCAACCGAAGAAGCGCTCGATCAGAGCAATGAGTCTTTAATCAATCTGCTGGCGGGCTGGTTTAGCGATCTTGGGTTCAACGTTGAGATTCAACCCGTCCCCGGAACGCGTCACAAATTTAACCTGCTGGCGAGCACCGGACACGGCGCCGGCGGGCTGCTGCTGGCGGGGCATACCGATACCGTTCCCTTTGACGATGGCCGCTGGACGCGCGACCCGTTCACCCTGACCGAGCACGACAACAAGCTTTACGGTCTGGGCACTGCCGATATGAAAGGCTTCTTCGCCTTTATTCTTGATGCGCTGCGCGACGTCGACGTGACGACGCTGAAAAAGCCGCTCTACATTCTGGCGACCGCCGACGAAGAAACCAGCATGGCAGGCGCGCGCTACTTCTCTGAAAACACGGCGATTCGCCCGGACTGCGCCATCATCGGTGAGCCGACCTCGCTGCAGCCGATTCGGGCGCACAAAGGCCATATTTCGACGGCGGTGCGGGTTCTGGGCCAGTCGGGCCATTCGAGCGATCCGGCGCGCGGCGTGAACGCCATCGAGCTGATGCACGACGCCATCGGCCGCATCATGACCCTCCGTGACGATCTCAAAGAGCGCTATCACTACGAGGCCTTCACCGTGCCTTACCCAACGCTCAACCTGGGAAGCCTGCACGGCGGGGACGCCTCTAACCGCATCTGCGCCTGCTGCGAGCTGCACATGGATATTCGCCCGCTGCCGGGCATGACGCTGAGCGATCTGAATGGCCTGCTGACCGAAGCGCTGGCTCCGGTCAGCGAACGCTGGCCTGGACGCCTGACGGTGTCGGATCTGCATCCGCCGATCCCGGGTTACGAATGCCCGCCGGATCATCAGCTGGTGGAAGTGGTGGAAAAACTGCTCGGCGAGAAAACCGACGTGGTGAACTACTGCACCGAGGCGCCGTTTATTCAAACGCTGTGCCCGACGCTGGTGCTTGGCCCGGGTTCCATCAACCAGGCGCACCAGCCGGATGAGTATCTGGAAACCCGCTTTATCAAGCCAACCCGCGAATTAATCACCCAGGTTGTGCATCACTTCTGCTGGCATTAAAACGGCCTCGAAAAGTCCCCTCTCCCTGTGGGAGAGGGTTAGGGTGAGGGCATCAAACCGCATGATCTCCATCACATTCCCATAAGCATCTCTTATCTGACGCGAAGCGAATTAAATTTCGTAAATTGCCCACATTTATTCGTTTGCTGAACCGTTTTCGCAGCAATTGACGACAGGGGTTTTACGTGGCTTTATAAGGGGAGATGACAAAATAATGCTCAGAAGATTTTCGCCTGGGCATAAACAAAAATGATGGGGTGACTGGGTTTTTATGAACGAACAATATTCCGCGTTGCGTAGTAATGTCAGTATGCTCGGCAAAGTGCTTGGAGATACCATCAAAGATGCGTTGGGTGAGAACATCCTCGACCGCGTTGAAACCATCCGCAAGCTGTCTAAATCTTCCCGTGCAGGAAACGAGGCCAACCGTCAGGAGCTGCTGACCACCCTGCAGAACCTGTCCAACGATGAGCTGCTGCCCGTAGCCCGCGCCTTCAGCCAGTTCCTGAACCTGGCAAATACCGCCGAGCAATATCACAGCATTTCGCCAAAAGGCGAAGCGGCCAGCAACCCGGAAGTCATTGCCAGTACGCTCAGAAAACTCAAAGACCAGCCCGACCTCAACGAAGATACCATCAAAAAAGCGGTGGAATCCCTTTCGCTGGAGCTGGTGTTAACCGCTCACCCAACCGAGATCACCCGTCGTACCCTCATCCACAAAATGGTGGAAGTGAACAACTGCTTAAAGCAGCTGGATAACAAAGATATCGCCGACTACGAACGTAACCAGCTGATGCGCCGTCTGCGCCAGCTGATTGCCCAGTCCTGGCACACTGACGAGATCCGCAAACACCGTCCAAGCCCGGTCGACGAAGCCAAATGGGGCTTCGCGGTGGTGGAAAACAGCCTGTGGGAAGGGGTGCCTAACTACCTGCGCGAGCTGAACGAACAGCTGGAAGAGAACCTGGGCTACCGCCTGCCGGTTGATTTTGTGCCGGTACGTTTCACCTCCTGGATGGGCGGCGACCGCGACGGCAACCCGAACGTGACCGCGGAAATCACCCGCCACGTCCTGCTGCTGAGCCGCTGGAAAGCGACCGACCTGTTCCTGAAAGATATTGGCGTGCTGATCTCCGAGCTGTCGATGGTGGAAGCGACGCCGGAACTGCGCGAGCTGGCCGGGGAAGAAGGCGCGAGCGAGCCGTATCGCTATCTGATGAAAAAGCTGCGCGGTCAGCTAATGGCCACTCAGGCCTGGCTGGAAGCGCGCCTGAAGGGCCAGCGTCTGCCGAAGCCGGAAGGCTTGCTGAGCCAGAACGAACAGCTGTGGGATCCGCTCTACGCCTGTTATAAATCGCTGCAGGCCTGCGGTATGGGCATTATCGCCAACGGTGAACTGCTCGACACCCTGCGCCGCGTGAAGTGTTTCGGCGTACCGCTGGTGCGTATCGACGTGCGTCAGGAAAGCACCCGCCATACCGAAGCGCTGGGCGAAATGACCCGCTACCTCGGCATCGGCGACTACGAAAGCTGGTCAGAAGCCGACAAACAGGCCTTCCTGATCCGCGAACTGAACTCCAAGCGCCCTCTGCTGCCGCGCAACTGGGAGCCGAGCAACGAAACCCGCGAAGTGCTCAACACCTGCAAAGCGATCGTTGACGCACCAAAAGGATCGGTTGCCGCCTACGTGATCTCCATGGCGAAGACGCCTTCCGACGTGCTGGGCGTTCACCTGCTGCTGAAAGAAGCGGGTATCGACTATGCGCTTCCCGTCGCGCCGCTGTTTGAAACCCTCGACGACCTGAACAATGCCAACGATGTGATGACGCAGCTGCTGAATATCGACTGGTACCGCGGCTTTATTCAGGGCAAGCAGATGGTGATGATTGGCTATTCCGACTCCGCAAAAGACGCGGGCGTGATGGCGGCATCCTGGGCGCAGTATCAGGCGCAGGACGCGCTGATCAAAACCTGCGAAAAAGCGGGCATTGAGCTGACGCTGTTCCACGGTCGCGGCGGTTCGATTGGCCGTGGCGGTGCGCCTGCGCACGCGGCGCTGCTCTCCCAGCCGCCGGGCAGCCTGAAAGGTGGCCTGCGCGTGACCGAACAGGGCGAGATGATCCGCTTCAAGTACGGTCTGCCGGAAGTGACCATCAGCAGCCTGTCGCTCTACACCAGCGCGATTCTGGAAGCGAACCTGCTGCCGCCGCCGGAGCCGAAAGAAGCCTGGTGCCGCATCATGGACGAGCTGTCGGATATCTCCTGCGATCTGTACCGCGGCTACGTGCGTGAAAACAAAGACTTCGTTCCTTACTTCCGTTCAGCCACCCCTGAGCAGGAGCTGGGCAAACTGCCTCTGGGTTCGCGCCCGGCGAAACGTCGTCCGACCGGCGGCGTCGAGTCCCTGCGCGCCATCCCGTGGATCTTCGCCTGGACGCAAAACCGTCTGATGCTGCCAGCCTGGCTGGGCGCGGGCGCTGCGCTGCAAAAAGTGGTGGAAGATGGCAAACAGAGCGAGCTGGAAGCCATGTGCCGCGACTGGCCGTTCTTCTCCACGCGTCTTGGCATGCTGGAAATGGTCTTCTCGAAGGCCGACCTGTGGCTGGCGGAATACTACGATCAGCGCCTGGTGAAACCAGAGCTGTGGGCGCTGGGTAAAGAGCTGCGCGAGCTGCTGGAAGGCGACATCAAAGTGGTGCTGGATATCGCCAACGATTCACACCTGATGGAAGATCTGCCGTGGATTGCCGAGTCTATCCAGCTGCGTAACATCTATACCGACCCGCTGAACGTTCTGCAGGCTGAGCTGCTGCACCGTTCGCGCCAGGCGGAAGAGGAAGGCAAAGAGCCAGATCCGCGCGTTGAACAGGCGCTGATGGTGACGATTGCGGGCGTTGCGGCAGGTATGCGTAACACCGGCTAATGCTTTAGGCCCGGCGGCGCTGCGCGTGCCCGGCCTACGATAATCAGGCCGGGTGAGCGTTAGCGCCGCCCGGCAAATTCGGTAGTCTCCCTATGCATTCCGATATCAACCACCTGTTGGCTGACCTGGTGAAGGGCACTCTGCCGCTGGGCCAGATTCATTTCGCCACGCTGTCCGAGCAGCAGTCCCGAACTTCTCCCTGCCTGGTCATTACCCTGGATAACCCCTGCGAGGCGTTTTTTTCTGCTTTTGGCCCCATCGCGCCTACCGCACCGCACGCCCTGAGCCTGCACTTCGGCAAGCAGCAGCTCACCATCGAGTCCCGGCGTGAGCATGTGCTTTTACAGCAGCTGCAGGTTGCCCGGCGCGGCCCGCGCACGGGTGCTTTTCTTCTGCAAGCGCTCGCCGAATTGCAGATGCAGCCCGAGGAGCAGGACACGGCAAAACTGGTGGTACTAAGCCTGCTCAGCCACTGCCGGGATCTGCTTGGCAGCGACATTCACACCGACAGCCGCAGTCGCGCGCTTTTCGAAGCCGTTCGAAGCTATATTGAAGAAAATTATGCCGCTTCGCTCACGCGCGAATCCGTGGCGGAGGCGTTCTACATCTCGCCAAACTACCTTTCCCATCTGTTCCAGAAGGTCGGCAGCGTCGGATTCAATGAGTATTTAACCAAAACGCGCCTGGAGCACGCGCGTCAGCTGCTGAAGGGCTACGATCTCAAAATTAAAGATATCGCCATCCGCTGCGGATTTGCGGACAGCAACTACTTCTGCCGCCTGTTTCGCAAGCACACCGAACGTTCCCCGTCTGAATATCGCCGCCAGTATCACAGCCAGCTGACCGCCAAAAACTAGCATTGTGATCGGCATCTCACTTCACTAAGGACATTACATTTGTCCAGTATTTGGCAAAATTGACCTGTATCCCCTGCCCGCGCCCGCGCCGTATCCTTTATTTAACCTTTCTGACTTAAGGAAAAATAATGGAACTCTATCTGGACAGCGCCAACGTGGCAGAAGTTGAACGACTGGCGCGCATTTTCCCGATTGCGGGCGTTACCACCAACCCGAGCATCATTGCCGCCAGCCGCGAATCCCTCTGGGACGTGCTGCCGCGCCTGCAAAAAGCCATCGGCCCTGACGGCATTCTCTTTGCCCAGACCATGAGCCGCGACGCGGACGGCATGGTGGCGGAAGCAAAGCGCCTGAGTAACGCCTTCCCGGATCTGGTAGTCAAAATTCCGGTGACCGCCGAGGGGCTTGTCGCCATCAAAGCGCTGAAAAAAGAGGGCATTACCACGCTCGGCACCGCGGTGTATAGCGCTGCACAGGGCTTACTCGCCGCGCTGGCCGGCGCGAAATACGTCGCCCCCTACGTCAACCGCGTGGATGCCCAGGGCGGGAACGGCATTCAGATGGTGCAGGAGCTGCAATCCCTGCTGGAGCTGCATGCGCCGGAGAGCATGGTGCTGGCCGCCAGCTTCAAAACGCCGCGTCAGGCGCTGGATTGCCTGCTGGCGGGATGTGAAGCAATCACGCTCCCGTTAGACGTAGCGCAACATATGCTCGGCACCCCGGCGGTAGAGTCGGCTATTGAGAAGTTCGAGCAGGACTGGAAAAACGCGTTTGGTAACCTCAACCTCTAAGGGAGACATGTTATGGACCGTATCATTCAATCGCCGGGAAAATACATCCAGGGCGCTGATGTTCTCACCCGTCTGGGCGACTATCTGAAACCGCTGGCGAAACGCTGGCTGGTTGTTGGCGACAAGTTTGTGCTGGGTTTTGCCGAAGAAACTCTGCGTCAAAGCTTTAAAAATGCAGAACTTCACGTGGAAATCGCACCCTTTGGCGGCGAGTGTTCGCAAAACGAGATCGACCGCCTGAGAAAACTGGCCGACGGCGCGGACTGCATGGCCGTGCTGGGGATCGGCGGCGGTAAAACGCTGGATACCGCAAAAGCGCTCGCGCACTTTATGGACGTGCCCGTTGCCATCGCGCCCACTATCGCCTCCACCGACGCGCCGTGCAGCGCCCTTTCGGTGATTTACACCGACGACGGCGAATTCGACCGCTACCTGATGCTGCCGCATAACCCGAACATGGTTATTGTGGACACCAAAGTGGTGGCAGGTGCGCCTGCGCGCCTGCTGGCGGCAGGGATTGGCGATGCGCTGGCCACCTGGTTTGAAGCGCGCGCCTGCTCCCGCAGCGGAGCGACCACCATGGCAGGCGGCAAATGCACCCAGGCGGCTTTAGCGCTGGCGGAGCTGTGCTACAACACCCTGGTTGAAGAGGGTGAAAAAGCGATGCTGGCAGCCGAGCAGCACGTGGTGACGCCTGCGCTTGAGCGCATCATCGAAGCCAACACCTATCTCAGCGGCGTGGGTTTTGAAAGCGGCGGACTGGCGGCGGCGCACGCCATTCATAACGGCATGACCGCAGTGCCGGATGCGCACCATTTCTACCACGGCGAAAAAGTGGCGTTCGGTACGCTCACCCAGCTGGTGCTGGAGAACGCGCCGGTTGAAGAGATCGAAACGGTTGCCGCGCTGTGCCACAGCGTGGGGCTGCCGATTACCCTGGCGCAGCTGAATATTAAGGAGGACATTCCGGCCAAAATGCGTCTGATCGCAGAGGCATCCTGTGCCGAAGGGGAAACCATCCACAACATGCCGGGCGGCGTGTCGCCGGATCAGGTGTATGCAGCGCTGCTGGTTGCCGACCAGTACGGGCAGCGGTTCCTGCAGGAGTGGGAATAATCTGGCAAAAAAATCCCCGCCGAAGCGGGGATTTCTCTTACAGCAAATCGAAACGATCCAGTTCCATCACCTTCGTCCACGCGGCGACGAAGTCTTTCACGAACTTCTCCTGACCGTCGCTGCTGCCGTACACTTCCGCCAGCGCGCGCAGCACTGCGTTCGAACCGAATACCAGGTCGGCGCGGGTAGCGGTGTATTTCACTTCACCGCTGGCGCGATCGCTACCGGCAAACAGCTCACTGGAGTCGTCGGTAGCTTTCCACTGGGTGTTCATATCCAGCAGGTTCACGAAGAAGTCGTTGCTCAGCACGCCCTCGCGATCGGTGAATACGCCATTCTTGCTGCCGTCGAAGTTAGCGCCCAGCACGCGCAGGCCGCCAATCAGCACGGTCATTTCCGGTGCGGTCAGCGTCAGCTGCTGCGCTTTATCAATCAGCAGAGATTCCGTAGAGGACGCATCAACCTGTGCGCGGTAGTTGCGGAAGCCGTCGGCAACCGGTTCGAGCAGGTTAAACATCTCGATATCCGTTTGATCCTGACGCGCATCCACGCGGCCTGGGGTAAACGGCACGGTGATGTTAACACCCGCCGCTTTCGCTGCTTTCTCAACGCCTACCACGCCCGCCAGCACGATGATATCGGCCAGTGACGCCTTGTGGGAGGACTTGTAAATGCCTTCCAGCACGGGCAGAACGCGCGCTGCAACGGCGTTCACGTCCCAGCTTCTCTGCGGAGCCAGCGCCAGTCGCGCACCGTTGGCACCGCCGCGTTTGTCGCCACCGCGGAAGGTAGACGCCGACGCCCAGGCAACGGAAACCAGCTCGGACACGCTCAGCCCGGAAGCGGCGATCTCAACCTTCAGGCTTTCAATGTCTTCGGTGGTTGGACGGAAGAACGGATGCGGCAGCGGGTCTTGCCAGATCAGCTCTTCTTTCGGCACTTCCGGCCCCATGTAGCGTGATACTGGCCCCATATCCCGATGCGTCAGTTTGAACCACGCGCGCGCAAAGGCTTCGTTGAAGGCCTGCGGATCGTTCAGGAAACGACGGGAGATTTTTTCGAATTCCGGGTCAAAGCGCAGCGTCAGGTCGGTGACCAGCATGGTTGGCTTGCGTTTTTTCGACGGGTCGAACGGATCCGGCATAATTTCAGGTGCATCCACCGCTTCAAACTGAATAGCGCCAGCCGGGCTGCGGGTCTGTACCCACTCATATTTGAACAGGTTCTCGAAGAAGTAGTTGCTCCACTGGGTCGGGGTTTGCGACCAAATCACTTCCAGCCCGGAGGTGATCGCATCGGCACCAACCCCCGTACCGTGGGTGCTTGCCCAGCCTAAGCCCTGCGCTTCAATCGGCGAGGCTTCCGGGTCAGTCCCGACGTGCGTTGCTTCGCCCGCGCCGTGGGTCTTACCGAGGGTATGGCCGCCTGCAATCAGCGCAACGGTCTCTTCGTCGTTCATCCCCATGTTGCCAAAGGTGGCGCGAATCGCCGCCGCCGCAGAGCGCGGATCGCCGCTGGCGTTTGGCCCTTCCGGGTTCACGTAGATCAGGCCCATTTCGGTTGCAGCCAGCGGACGCTTCGCCAGCGCCTCCGGATCGCGGTGGGCCAGCCAGGCTTTTTCATCGCCCCAGTTCACGTCGAGATCGGGTTCCCAAACGTCTTCACGGCCAGCGCCGAAACCAAAGGTACGGAAGCTTGAGTTTTCCAGCGCCACGTTACCGGCGAGGACGAACAGGTCGGCCCAGGAGATTTTCTGACCGTATTTCTGCTTGATAGGCCACAGGAGACGACGCGCTTTATCCAGGCTGACGTTATCGGGCCAGGAGTTCAGTGGCGCAAAGCGCTGTTGACCGCGCCCTGCGCCACCACGGCCGTCAACGGCACGATAGGTACCCGCGCCATGCCAGGCCATACGAATAAACAGCCCCGCATAGCTGCCCCAGTCGGCAGGCCACCACGGTTGAGAATCGGTTAAAAGTGCTTTGAGATCGCCTTTCAGGGCGGAGTAATCAAGTTTGCTGAATTCTTTGCGGTAGTCGAAATCTTCACCCAATGGGTTCGAACGGTTTGAATGCTGGTTAAGAAGGTCTACCCGAAGTTGTTTTGGCCACCAATCCTGGCTGCTGGTTCCTGCGCCTGCGCTGTGGTCGACACCGCCCTGATGGAACGGGCATTTGCCGACTGCTGCCGCTTTGTTGGTATCGTCTGACGTGCTCATCGTTATGCTCCCTTTACAGTGTTACCGTTACGATATATGCCTTAAAAGATAAGGTATAGCTGGGATAACCCACAGATTCGATAGTTAATTCCGTTTAATTTCACCTGGAAAATACGTGACTTTTTACAACTGAAGCAGCATTGCTGAATTGGGCGGAAAAAAATACCCTTATAAATCAAAAAACCCTCCGAAGAGGGCTTTTATTTTGTTACACGCCAGGTCTGACGCCGAGGGTGTGGCATATGGCATAGCTCATCTCAGCACGGTTAAGGGTATAGAAGTGGAAGTCCTTTACCCCCTCGCGGCTTAAGATTTTCACCATATCCATCGCGATATTTGCGCCCACCAGCTTGCGTGTTTCCGGGTCGTCGTCCAGCCCTTCGTACATTTTAGACATCCAGAGCGGGATGCGCACGTTGGTCATATCGGCAAATTTCTTCGCCTGTTTGAAGTTAGAAACCGGCAGAATTCCCGGGATAATTTCGACGTCGATGCCCGCCGATACGCAGCGGTCGCGGAATCGCAAATAGCTTTCAACGTCAAAGAAGAACTGGGTGATCGCGCGGTTGGCACCGGCCTCAACTTTGCGTTTCAGGTTGAGCAGGTCGGCCTGCGCGCTTTTCGCCTCCGGGTGCACTTCCGGATAGGCGGCAACGGAGATATCAAAGTCGGCAACGCCCTTCAGCAGCGCGACCAGATCGGCGGCATACATGTCCGGCTTGCCGCTGCCCGGCGGCAGGTCGCCGCGCAGGGCAACGATATGGCGGATCCCGTTATTCCAGTAATCCTGGGCGATGATGCGCAGTTCATCAGGGGTGGCGTCGATACAGGTCAGGTGCGGTGCCGCTTCCAGACCGGTGCGATCCTTGATGCCTTTAATAATGCTGTGCGTGCGGTCGCGCTCGCCGGAGTTCGCGCCGTAGGTCACGGAGACAAACTTAGGCTTAAGGCTGCTCAGGCGATCGATAGAGCTCCACAGGGTTTGCTCCATTTCACTGGTGCGCGGCGGGAAAAATTCAAAAGAAACATTAATCTGGCCGTTTACCTCAGCCAGGCTCTGATTCAGGGCTTCCCGCTGGTTGGCGTGAAAAAAGCTCATACCTTACCTCATCAATCGCGTGTCGTTGTTTGTTGTGTTCGAACTTCTATACGTTTAGACGTCCAGATGTAAAAATGACGGAAAAGCGGCATGGCGTCAACAGAAATAATCACTATTAACTGTGTGGAATGTTCAGGGAAGATGAAGGGGATTCATGATGGGGGGTGAGTGCGGTCTGATGCACTCACCCTAACCCTCTCCCAAAGGGAGAGGGAAATACAGGGGTTACAGTAGCTTAGCCAGGCGGTTGATGTCCGACTGGATCGCGCCTGCGGTCACGTCGCGGCCCGCTCCCGGACCGCGGATCACCAGAGGGTTATCGCGGTACCAGCGGCTTTCGATGGCAAAGACGTTATCGCACGGCAGCAGCGCCGCCAGCGGGTGCTCAGGACGCACGGCCTCAACGCCGACGCGGGCTTTGCCGTTGGCTTCGAAACGCGCCACGTAGCGCAGCACCAGGCCCATTTCGCGCGCGGCCTCCAGGCGCTGCACCATCTGGTCGTTCAGCTCGTCGCCGTTTTCAAAGAAGTGATCGACAGAGCCTTCCTCGCAGCCCGCAGGCACCAGCGACTCCACGCGTACCTGGCCCGGCTCGATGTCGTAGCCCGCTTCGCGCGCCAGGATCACCAGCTTGCGCATCACGTCTTTACCGGCGAGATCGACGCGCGGATCGGGCTCGGTCAGCCCCTGCTGCCACGCCTGATCCACCAGGTCGGTGAACGGCACGGTGCCGTCGAACTGCAGGAACAGCCAGGAGAGCGTGCCGGAGAAGATGCCGCTCAGCGCCAGAATGCTGTCACCGCTTTCAATCAGATCGCGCACGGTATGGTTGACCGGCAGGCCCGCCCCCACCGTGGCGTTGTACAGCCAGTGGCGTCCGGTTTTCTCGAACGCGTCGTGGATTTGGCGGTATTTATCGGTACTGCTCGCCCCCGCCAGCTTATTCGCGCTGATGACGTGGAAACCGTGGCTGGCGAAATCAAGGTACTGGTCGGCAAGCTGCTCGCTGGCGGTGACGTCCAGCACCACCAGGTCATCGTAAGGGTGCGCGCGCATCCACAGGAACAGCGACTCTTCGTCCTGCTCGACCGCCTCATCATTAAAGAAGGCCAGCGCGCGGCTGGCGTCCAGCCCGTCGTAATTCAGCAGGCTGCGGCGGCTATCGACCACGCCCGCCAGGATAAACTCGAACCCGGTACGCGCCGACAGCGTGGTTTGCTCGCGGGCAAACAGCTCAAGCCAGCGAGAGCCGATATTGCCTTTCCCGAACAGCACCAGACCGATGCGCTTCTCGGCGCGGAACAGCATGGTGTGCAGCCCCTGGATCAGGCTTTCGGTTGGCCCTTTACGCAGCACGGCCACCAGGCTGATGCCCTCTTCCGACTGCCAGGTAAACTCTACCGGCTGGCCTTTCAGCTGCTGCCAGAAGCGGTGGCAGTGCAGCGGGTTACGGGTGACGCCCGCGCCCACCATCGCCACCAGCGCCAGCCCCTGACGTAAACGAAGCTCGCCCGGCAGGCCCGCTTCATCAAGAATTTTCAGCGCGCTGTCGGCCACTTCGGCGGTATAGCAGAACTGCAGCAGCTGGCGGTCGTTATGCACGCCAACGGCGAGCGGACGCACCTGCGCCCGCTTAAGTATCAGGTCGATTTCCTTATGCGCCAGCTTGAAGTCCTGCCCGGATGGCACCTGGAACTCGATCAGGCAGATATCGTCGTGGCTGGTAACGATACGCGCACCCGTCCCGGAGGCCAGCACGCGCTCGATGCGGGTAGAGCCCTGATCCGGGGTGTAGCTGCAGCGCAGCTGAAGGTCGATATCGCTGCCGGAAACCGGCTGCAGGGTACGAGCGTGCAGCACCGGTGCGGCAAGACGCGCCAGCTCGCTGGCTTCGTCCAGACGCAGCAGCGGCAGCAGGCAGGCATCTTTTACTTTGCGCGGGTCGGCGCTGTAAACGCCCGCCACGTCGCTCCAGATGGTCACGCGGGACACGCCCGCCAGGGCACCGATTTGCGTTGCCGAGTAGTCAGAGCCGTTACGCCCCAGCAGCACGGTTTCACCCGCGCTGCTGCGGCTGATAAAGCCGGTCACCACAATGCGTTTGCCCGGATGCTGTACCAGCAGCTGTTGCAGCAGCGGATAGGAGAGGCCTTCATCCACCTGAGGCTGCGCCGCACGCTCGGCGCGCAGGAAGTCACGAGCGTCGAGCCAGGCGGCATCCAGGCCCTGATGTTGCAGCACGGCCGCCATCAGGCGTGCGGACCAGACTTCACCGTGGCCCACCACTTCGGCATACACCGCATCGGTAATGCCGCTGTCCAGCAGCGCGGCAAGGCGCTCAAGATCGTGGGTAAACGCAGAAATCAGACCGTCCGCGACCTCTGGCGGCAGCAGGCCGGCAATCAGCTCGCTCTGGTAGCGGCGTAACGTCTGTTGAACCTGATGCGCAGAAAGGCGATCGGTCTGGCTCAATTTCAGCCAGCTAATCAGCTGGTTGGTGGTGCTGCCTGCCGCCGAGACAACCATCATGTCACCCGGCTGTGAATACTCCGTCATGATCCCTGCGACACGCAGGTAACACTTCACATCAGCAAGACTACTACCACCAAACTTGTGCAGCTGACGACCCTTCGCCCCTGCCTGCGCTATCACACTCATGATTACCCCTTGGCTGCGACCTGGAAGCCATTTTCCAGATCGGCAATTAAATCTTCAGAATCTTCAATACCGGTTGAAATACGCAGCAGCGTTTCAGAAATCCCGGCGGCGGCACGAGCTTCGGGTGCCATACCTGCGTGCGTCATGGTTGCGGCGTGGGAGATCAAGCTTTCGACCCCGCCTAAGGATTCCGCCAGCGTAAACAATGACAACCCGCTCAGGAAGCGACGCAGCGTTTGCTCATCGCCATCCAGTTCAAAACTTAACATTGCCCCAAAACCCTTCTGCTGACGCGCGGCGATCTCGTGCCCCTGGTTTTCCGGCAGCGACGGGTGATACAGCTTTTTCACCAGCGGCTGTTTTTTCAGGAAATCAACAATCGCCAGGGCATTACGCTGCGCCACTTCCATGCGCGGCGACAGGGTACGAATGCCGCGTAACAGCAGATAGCTATCAAACGCGCTGGCGGTGACGCCGATGTTATTCGCCCACCATGCCAGTTCCGTGACAACCTCCGGATCTTTTGCAATCACCACACCCGCGACCACGTCCGAGTGACCGTTCAGATATTTAGTGCATGAATGCAATACCAGATCCGCGCCCAGTTCCAGCGGGTTCTGAAGGGCCGGACTGAGGAAGGTATTATCCACTACACTTATCGCTCCCGCATCCCTTGCGAGCTGACAAATTTTCGCAATATCGACAACGCGCAACAATGGGTTGCTTGGGCTTTCCACCAGAACCAGCTTCGGCTGCTCTGCCAGCGCCTGCTTCAGGGCCTGCTCGTCATTTTGATCGACAAACAGCACGCGATAGCAGCCGCGTTTTGCGAGGCTATCGAACAGGCGGTAGCTGCCGCCGTAGCAGTCGTGCGGTGCGACCAGCAGATCGCCAGGCTTCAGGAAGACGGTGGTCACCAGGTGGATTGCAGACATGCCGGTGTTGGTTAACACCGCGCCAGCACCGCCTTCCAGCGCCGCCAGCGCACGCTGGGTCACGTCACGTGTAGGGTTGCCACGACGGGAATAGTCGTGCGCGCGAGGTTCATTAAATCCGGTGAAGTTATAGGTACTGGAAAGATGAATCGGCGGGACAACACAGCCGTACTGCTCGTCATCATTCAATCCGCTACGCACTGCAATGGTGGCCTGTTTACGCGTCATGGTGAAGGCTTCCTGGCTTATTAGGTGAAAAGTCAGGCATCAGAGTAAACATTGAAAGTATGGACGTCAATACATCTGGACATCTAAACTTCTTTGCGTATAGATTGAGCAATGCGCAAATAGCCGTTAAAATTATATGCTTTAGTGCACGCCGCAGCGCCAATATCCGTGCCACGGTACTGTCTCTACGGTAAACTACGCAAGATTACGGTCAAAACCCTCAACACGATATGCGGTTTTGCACCTTTAGATTAATGACTGAGAGGATTAAAGGTATCTCATGGCTGAATGGAGCGGCGAATATATCAGCCCATACGCTGAGCACGGTAAGAAGAGTGAGCAAGTAAAGAAAATTACGGTTTCCATTCCTCTGAAGGTGTTGAAGATCCTCACCGATGAACGTACGCGTCGTCAGGTGAATAACCTGCGCCACGCGACTAACAGCGAGCTGCTGTGCGAAGCGTTTTTACACGCGTTTACCGGCCAACCACTACCGAACGATGAAGACCTGCGCAAAGAACGCAGCGATGAAATCCCGGAAGAGGCAAAAGTGATTATGCGTGAGCTGGGGATTGACCCGGATACGTGGGAATACTGATTTGCGGATACAAAAAAGGCACCTTGCGGTGCCTTTTTTTCGGGAAACTTATTTAGCGCCCGGGATGCTGAAACGCTTGTTGAAGCGGTCAACACGGCCACCGGTTGCAACATCACGCTGCTTACCAGTGTAGAACGGGTGGCACTGGCCGCACACGTCCAGGTTCAGATCGTGGCCCACGGTAGAGCGGATCTGGATAGAGTTACCGCAAGAGCAGTTTGCAGTAATCATTTCGTATTTAGGATGGATATCTTTTTTCATGGGAGAACCTCAGTTAAGGCCGCGTCGCTCTTCCAGCCCTAACGCCAGACACCACGCGATGTTGAATGTAAGTTCTTTGGCGTAAAGTACACCAAAGGCGGCGAATCATACAGAATTTAACCAGCCTATGCAAACTGATCCGCACGCCGCTTTTACTAATGTGTATACTAACGCGCCACTTTTCAAGTCAGGAAGATTCGATGCCCGTCGCTCACGTTGCCCTGCCCGTTCCGCTTCCCCGCACCTTTGACTATCTGCTGCCCGACAGCATGAGCGCCAAAGCAGGCTGTCGCGTGACCGTGCCCTTTGGCAAGCAGCAGCGCGTGGGAATTGTGGTCTCCGTCAGCGAAAAAAGCGAGCTGCCGCTCAACGAACTGAAATCCGTTGCTGAGGTGCTGGACGTCGAACCGGTTTTCTCCACCAGCACCTGGCGACTGCTTTTATGGGCGGCGGATTATTATCATCACCCGATTGGCGACGTGCTGTTTCACGCGCTGCCGATTTTACTGCGCCAGGGCAAGAGTGCCAGCCATGCGCCGATGTGGTACTGGTTTGCCACCGAGCAGGGGCAGGCGGTCGACATTAATACGCTTAAGCGCTCCCCAAAACAGCAGCAGGCGCTGGCGGCGCTGCGTCAGGGGCATATCTGGCGTCACCAGGTAGAAGAGCTGGAGTTTAACGACGCGGCGCTTCAGGCGCTGCGCAAGAAAGGGCTGAGCGAGCTGGCCAGCGAAGCCCCCGCCCTTCATGACTGGCGCGACAGTTTTTCCGTTTCCGGCGATCGCCTGCGCCTGAACACCGAGCAGGCCACCGCCGTGGGCGCCATCCACAGCGCGTCCGACCATTTCTCCGCCTGGCTGCTGGCGGGCGTGACCGGCTCCGGCAAGACGGAAGTCTATCTGAGCGTGCTGGAAAACGTGCTCGCCCAGGGCAAGCAGGCGCTGGTGATGGTGCCGGAGATTGGCCTGACGCCGCAGACCATCGCCCGCTTTCGCGAGCGGTTTAACGCCCCGGTGGAGGTACTGCATTCCGGCCTGAACGACAGCGAGCGCCTTAGCGCGTGGCTTAAAGCGAAAAACGGCGAGGCGGCGATTGTCATCGGCACGCGTTCCTCCCTGTTTACGCCGTTCAAAAATCTCGGCGTCATTGTGATAGATGAAGAGCACGACAGCTCTTATAAACAGCAGGAAGGCTGGCGCTATCACGCCCGCGATCTGGCGGTGTACCGCGCCCACAGCGAGCAAATCCCGATTATTCTTGGCTCCGCCACCCCGGCGCTCGAAACGCTGCATAACGTTCGCCAGCGGAAATACCACATGCTGCGCCTCACGCGCCGCGCGGGAAATGCCCGCCCCGCCATTCAGCACGTGCTGGATTTAAAAGGGCAGCAGGTACAGGCCGGTTTAGCCCCTGCGCTCATTACCCGAATGCGCCAGCATTTGCAGGCCGGGAATCAGGTGATCCTGTTCCTGAACCGACGCGGCTTCGCCCCGGCACTGCTGTGCCACGACTGCGGATGGATTGCGGAATGTCCGCGCTGCGACCACTACTACACGCTGCATCAGGCACAGCGGCATTTGCGCTGCCACCACTGCGACAGCCAGCGGGCCATCCCGCGCCAGTGCCCGTCGTGCGGCTCCACGCATCTGGTGCCGGTGGGGCTGGGAACGGAGCAGCTCGAGCAGGCGCTGGCGCCGTTCTTCCCGGACGTGCCGATCTCACGCATCGATCGCGATACCACCAGCCGCAAAGGGGCGCTGGAGCAACAGCTTGCCGAGGTGCATCGCGGCGGCGCGCGCATTCTGATTGGCACCCAGATGCTGGCCAAAGGGCACCACTTCCCGGACGTCACGCTAGTGGCTCTGCTGGACGTCGATGGCGCGCTGTTCTCTGCCGATTTCCGTTCTGCGGAACGCTTTGCCCAGCTTTATACCCAGGTCGCCGGGCGTGCCGGGCGTGCCGGGAAACAGGGCGAAGTGGTGCTGCAAACCCACCATCCTGAACATCCGCTTCTGCAAACCTTGCTGCATAAAGGCTATGACGCCTTTGCCGAGCAGGCGCTGGCCGAGCGTCAGACCATGCAGCTGCCGCCCTGGACCAGCCACGTGATTATTCGCGCGGAAGACCATAACAACCAGCAGGCGCCGCTTTTCCTTCAGCAGCTAAGAAACCTCCTGCAGGCCAGCCCGATGGTGGACGGCCAGCTGTGGATCTTAGGCCCGGTTCCGGCGCTGGCGCCGAAGCGCGGCGGGCGCTTTCGCTGGCAAATTCTGCTGCAGCATCCGTCGCGTATACGCCTGCAGCACATCGTCAGCGGCACGCTCGCCTTGATCAATACCCTCCCCGAAGCGCGCAAGGTGAAGTGGGTGCTCGACGTCGATCCCATTGAAGGCTAAGGCCATATTGCGAGAAGGATCGAAAAAATTTAACCAACCTCACACTTTTTATGAAAATTCTGTAACCGCTCTCATAAACTATCTGTAAAAATGATGTGTCAGAAGTTCGGTGTATTCGCGAGGAGAAGACGTTGAAGTCGAGGAAAGAGGTTGCCACGGCGACCATGAAAGACGTTGCCCAGAAAGCCCAGGTTTCAACGGCAACCGTGTCCCGCGCATTAATGAACCCGGACAAAGTCTCCCAGGCGACCCGCAATCGCGTAGAGCAGGCGGCGCTGGAAGTGGGCTATTTCCCGCAGGCCATGGGGCGCAACGTTAAACGCAATGAATCACGCACGATCCTGGTGATTGTGCCGGACATTTGCGATCCCTTCTTCAGCGAAATCATCCGCGGCATCGAAGTGACCGCCGCCGAACAGGGCTATCTGGTGCTGATTGGCGATTGCGCCCACCAGAATCAGCAGGAAAAGACCTTCATCGACCTCATCATCACCAAGCAAATCGACGGCATGCTGCTGCTCGGCTCGCGCCTGCCGTTTGACGCCAGCATCGAAGAGCAGCGCAACCTGCCGCCGATGGTGATGGCAAACGAATTCGCGCCGGAGCTTGAATTGCCGACGGTGCATATCGACAACCTGACTGCGGCCTTTAACGCCGTGAACTATCTTCAGGAGCTGGGACACAAGCGCATTGGCTGTATCGCCGGGCCGGAAGAGATGCCGCTGTGCCACTACCGCTTGCAGGGCTACGTCCAGGCGCTGCGCCGTACCGGGGCGGTTGTCGACCCACACTATATTGCGCGCGGGGATTTCACCTTCGAAGCCGGCGCGCTGGCGCTGGAGAAGCTGCTGGCGCTGTCAGAACCGCCAACGGCGGTCTTCTGCCACAGCGACGTGATGGCGCTGGGCGCGCTCTCCTACGCCAAACGCCGCGGTCTGCGGGTGCCGAACGATCTGTCGATTATCGGCTTCGATAATATTTCCCTTTCCGAATTTTGCGATCCACCTCTCTCAACCGTTGCACAACCCCGCTACAAAATTGGCCGTGAAGCTATGCTTTTGCTACTGGATCAGCTGCACGGTCAAACAGTTAGCAGCGGCTCGCGTTTGCTTGATTGCGAGCTGATTGTTCGCGGGTCCACCCAGGCATTGACTTAAAGTAAACGCCTTTAGGACACCCGTATCTGGTCAAAGCCCCGCCGCTTAAGTAACATGGCGGGCTGACGAACGAATAAATACAGCGAAACGATAGTGGCACAACGAGATTATGTACGTCGCGGCCAGCCGGCACCTTCGCGACGCAAAAAGAGTAGCTCAAGGAATAAGCAACGTAGCCTGCCTGCTGTCTCTCCGGCAATGGTCGCTATTGCCGCGGCCGTACTGGTGGCCTTTATCGGTGGCCTGTACTTTATCACTCACCATAAGAAAGAAGAGGCTGAGGCGCTTCAGGGCAACAAAGTTGCCGGGAATGGCCTACCGCCAAAACCTGAAGAACGCTGGCGCTACATCAAAGAACTTGAGAGCCGCCAGCCCGGCGTGCGTGCGCCTACCGAGCCGTCTGCCGGGGGTGAAGTGAAAAATGCCGACCAGCTTACGGACGAACAGCGCCAGCTTCTGGCACAGATGCAGGCCGATATGCGCCAGCAGCCTACGCAGCTGAACGAAGTGCCGTGGAACGAACAAACGCCAGCGCAGCGCCAGCAAACGTTGCAGCTGCAGCGCCAGCGTCAGGCACAGATCCAGCAGCAACAACAGCAGCAGCAGTGGGCGCAAACCCAGCCGGTGCAGCAGCAGCCCCGCACGCAGCCGCGCGTGACGGAACAGCCGTATCAGCAGCCGCAGCAGCAAACGCGTACCGCGCAAACGCAGCCAGCGCAGCAGCCGAAAGCGCAGCCGCAAAAGCAAACGGCTCAGCCATACCAGGATCTGCTGCAAACGCCAGCGCACACCGCCGCGCAGCAGCCGAAGACCCAGCAGGCCGCGCCGGTAACAAAAGAAACGGAAGCACCAAAGCAAACGGCGGAGAAAAAAGACGAACGCCGCTGGATGGTGCAGTGCGGTTCGTTTAAAGGCGCAGAGCAGGCCGAAACGGTACGAGCTCAGCTGGCATTCGAAGGGTTTGACTCACGCATTACCACCAACAACGGCTGGAATCGCGTGGTGATTGGCCCGGTCAAAGGCAAAGAGAATGCCGACGGCACGATCTCCCGTTTGAAGGTTGCGGGTCACACAAACTGCATTCGACTCGCCTCCGGGGGTTGAAACCCCCAAAATCCCCCCCATCTATCATTCTATTCAGCCCTGAGCACTGGCTCAGGGCTTCTGTTTCCCGATTCTGTAACCAGGGGGTCTGCTCGTGACAACAATAGTAAGTGTACGCCGTAACGGCCAGGTGGTAATTGCCGGTGATGGCCAGGCCACGCTGGGTAATACCGTCATGAAAGGCAACGTGAAAAAAGTGCGTCGTTTGTACAACGACAAAGTCATCGCCGGTTTTGCGGGCGGTACGGCTGATGCCTTCACGCTGTTTGAACTGTTTGAACGCAAGCTGGAAATGCACCAGGGTCATCTGGTGAAAGCCGCCGTTGAGCTGGCGAAAGACTGGCGTACCGACCGTATGCTGCGCAAGCTTGAAGCGCTGCTGGCGGTGGCCGATGAAACGGCTTCGCTGATCATCACCGGGAACGGTGACGTCATTCAGCCAGAAAACGATCTGATTGCTATCGGCTCCGGCGGCCCATACGCCCAGGCCGCAGCCCGTGCTCTGTTGGAAAACACCGACATGAACGCGCGCGATATCGCTGTGAAGGCGTTGGATATTGCAGGTGATATCTGCATCTATACCAACCACAACCACACCATCGAAGAATTACCGTCTAAAGCGTAAGGATCTCCCATGTCTGAAATGACCCCACGCGAAATTGTCAGCGAACTGAACAAACACATTATCGGCCAGGATAACGCCAAGCGCTCCGTGGCTATCGCCCTGCGTAACCGCTGGCGCCGTATGCAGCTCGACGAAGAGCTGCGTCACGAAGTGACTCCGAAAAACATTCTGATGATCGGCCCGACCGGCGTCGGTAAAACCGAAATCGCCCGTCGTCTGGCGAAGCTGGCAAACGCGCCGTTCATCAAAGTCGAAGCCACCAAGTTCACCGAAGTGGGCTATGTGGGTAAAGAAGTGGATTCCATCATCCGCGATCTGACCGACTCTGCAATCAAAATGGTGCGCGTTCAGGCCATCGAGAAAAACCGCTATCGCGCCGAAGAGATGGCCGAGGAGCGTATTCTCGACGTGCTGATCCCACCGGCGAAAAACAACTGGGGCCAGGCTGAACAACAGCAGGAGCCTTCTGCCGCGCGTCAGGCGTTCCGCAAGAAACTGCGTGAAGGCCAGCTGGACGACAAAGAGATTGAGATCGATCTCGCTGCCGCGCCGATGGGCGTTGAAATCATGGCGCCTCCTGGCATGGAAGAGATGACCAGCCAGCTGCAGTCCATGTTCCAGAACCTGGGCGGCCAGAAGCAGAAAGCGCGTAAGCTGAAAATCAAAGACGCGATGAAGCTGCTGATTGAAGAAGAAGCGGCGAAGCTGGTGAACCCGGAAGAGCTGAAGCAGGACGCTATCGACGCGGTTGAGCAGCACGGCATCGTGTTTATCGACGAAATCGACAAAATCTGTAAGCGCGGCGGCAACAGCTCCGGCCCGGACGTGTCCCGCGAAGGCGTTCAGCGCGACCTGCTGCCGCTGGTCGAAGGCTGCACCGTGTCCACCAAGCACGGCATGGTCAAAACGGACCACATCCTGTTCATCGCCTCCGGTGCGTTCCAGGTTGCCAGCCCGTCTGACCTGATCCCGGAACTGCAGGGTCGTCTGCCAATCCGCGTTGAGCTGCAGGCGCTGACCACCGAAGACTTCGAACGTATCCTGACCGAGCCAAACGCCTCCGTTACCGTACAGTACAAAGCGCTGATGGCGACCGAAGGCGTGAACCTCGAGTTCACCGAAGACGGTATCAAACGTATTGCCCAGGCCGCATGGCAGGTGAACGAAACCACCGAAAACATCGGTGCGCGTCGTCTGCACACCGTTCTGGAACGTCTGGTGGAAGATATCTCTTACGATGCCAGCGACCTCAACGGTCAAAGCATTACCATCGACGCAGATTATGTGAGTAAACATCTGGATGCGTTAGTGGCAGATGAAGATCTGAGCCGTTTTATCCTATAATCGCGGTTACTGCATTCTCATCACTGTTAATGGGGCTGAAAAGCCCCATTTTTATTGGCTAAATAACTATGACTGATATCAGCCGTACTCAGGCGTGGCTCGAAAGTCTGCGTCCTAAAACACTTCCTCTGGCATTTGCCGCGATTATCGTGGGCTCCGCGCTCGCGTGGTGGCAAGGGTATTTCGACCCGCTGGTCGCCGGACTGGCGCTGATTACCGCCGGGCTGCTGCAAATCCTCTCGAACCTCGCCAACGATTATGGCGATGCCGTTAAAGGCAGCGACAAGCCGGATCGTATCGGGCCGCTGCGCGGGATGCAGAAAGGGGTTATTACCCAGGCACAGATGAAGCGCGCGCTGATTATCACCGTGGTACTCATTTGTTTATCCGGCCTGGCGCTGGTGACCGTGGCCTCTAAAACCACCAGCGATTTTATTGGTTTTCTGGTGCTGGGCCTGCTCGCCATTATCGCCGCCATTACCTACACCGTCGGCACGCGCCCTTACGGATACATTGGTCTGGGGGATATTTCCGTGCTGGTCTTCTTCGGCTGGCTGAGCGTGATGGGGAGCTGGTACTTACAGGCTCATACGCTGATCCCTGCCCTGTTCCTGCCCGCAACGGCCTGCGGTTTGCTGGCGACGGCAGTGCTGAACATCAACAACCTGCGCGATATCGACAGCGACCGTGAGAACGGCAAAAACACGCTGGCGGTGCGCCTGGGGCCGGTGAATGCCCGTCGGTATCACGCCTGCCTGCTGATTGGCGCGCTGGTGTGTCTGGCGCTGTTTAATGTGATATCGCTTCACAGCCCGTGGGGCTGGCTGTTTATTCTGGCCGCACCGCTGCTGGTGAAGCAGGCGCGTTTCGTGATGCGCGAACTCAGCCCGACCGCTATGCCGCCGATGCTCGAACGCACGGTAAAAGGCGCATTGCTCACTAACCTGTTGTTTGTTATTGGAATAATCTTAAGTCAGACGCTGCGTTAACTGACAAATATCAATTAACAATTGATGATTTTGCCAACAATGCGTTTCGCGCGATATACTGAAATCACTCGCAGCAACAGAGCGTTAAGCCTATGAAATATGATACATCCGAACTTTGTGACATCTACCAGGAAGATGTCAACGTCGTTGAACCGCTGTTCTCCAACTTTGGTGGACGGTCGTCGTTTGGCGGACAAATCATCACGGTGAAATGTTTCGAGGATAACGGGTTGCTGTACGACTTGCTCGAACAGAACGGCCGGGGCCGCATTCTGCTGGTCGACGGCGGCGGGTCTACGCGTCGCGCATTGATTGACGCCGATCTTGCCCGCCTTGCCGCGCAGAACGAGTGGGAAGGCATTGTGGTATACGGCTCCGTTCGCCAGGTCGACGATCTGGAAGAGCTGGATATCGGCATTCAGGCCATCGCGGCGATTCCCGCGGGCGCAGCGGGTGAAGGGATCGGCGAAAGCGACGTTCGCGTCAATTTCGGCGGCGTGACCTTCTTCTCCGGCGACCACCTCTACGCCGACAACACCGGCATTATCCTTTCTGAAGATCCGCTGGATATCGAGTAATAAAAAAGCCGGGTGGCGGCAACGCCTTACCCGGCCTACTTTGAATCAGTTCTCTTTCCCGTAAGAAATTAAACCTCTTCCATACGCCCCAGCAGCGCCTGCAGGCGATCCTGCCAGCCATTCTGCTGTTCACGCAGCTGGTTGTTTTCGCGCTCGAGCTCTTCACGGCTGTGCTGAGCAGTCTGTACTTCCTGCGCCAGCGAGTTGTTTTTCTCTTTCAGCTCTTCAATTTCCATTTGCAGCAGCGTGATGGTGTCAATCGCCTGCTGTACTTTCGATTCCAGTTTCTCAAACACTTCTAAAGACATGATCCTACCTCTCCTGAATTGCAAGGCGACGCTTTAACGTAAACGCGCGTAATTATAGTGCCGATTGTATGAAGCCCCGCCGCCCCTGTCCAGCAGCACGCCGCGCAGATCGCGGTTTGCAACACTTTTCGGCCTCATCCTGGTGCGTTCGCGTCACATACCCCTAAATTGTTAACATATAGGTTAATGAAATGATTCAGCTCACATTATCAATCTGATGCAAAAACGCGCTTTATGGCTCGAAAACGCTCATTTTATTGACGAAGACCACACATTTTAATTTCGATATTTCTCGTTTTTGCTCGTTAACGATAAATTAACAGTATGTCTACAGGACATCGTGGCTGTCACGGGCTACCACGCTAACAATAAATCATTCAATCTTCTTCAGGATTCCGATTATGAGTCAGACATCAACCTTAAAAGGCCAGTGCATTGCCGAGTTCCTTGGTACCGGGTTGTTGATATTCTTCGGAGTGGGCTGTGTCGCTGCACTGAAAGTGGCGGGTGCTACTTTTGGTCAGTGGGAAATCAGTATCATCTGGGGTCTGGGCGTGGCGATGGCCATCTACCTGACCGCCGGGGTTTCCGGTGCACATCTTAACCCGGCGGTGACCATCGCGCTGTGGCTGTTTGCGTGCTTCGACGGACGCAAAGTGGCGCCTTTTATCATTTCGCAATTTGCCGGCGCCTTTTGCGCAGCGGCGTTAGTTTACGGGCTTTATTACAATCTTTTCATCGACTTCGAACAGACGCATCATATGGTGCGCGGCAGCGTCGAAAGTCTGGATCTGGCAGGTATTTTCTCAACCTATCCAAACCCGCATATCAATTTTGTGCAGGCGTTCGCAGTTGAAATGGTCATTACCGCTATTCTGATGGGCGTCATTATGGCCCTGGGCGATGATGGCAACGGCATCCCGCGCGGCCCGCTGGCGCCGCTGCTGATTGGCCTGCTGATTGCCGTTATCGGTGCATCCATGGGCCCATTAACCGGCTTTGCGATGAACCCGGCGCGTGATTTAGGCCCGAAAACCTTCGCTTTCTTTGCGGGATGGGGCGACGTGGCCTTCACCGGCGGCAAAGACATTCCTTACTTCCTGGTGCCGCTGTTCGGGCCCATCGTAGGGGCTGCGCTGGGCGCATTTGGCTATCGCAAACTCATTGGTCGCCACTTACCGTGCGACACCTGCGTGGAAGAGGAGAAGGAAACGACTTCTGCCGCGCAACAAAAAGCTTCGCTGTAATCTGACTACGGGACTAAAACCATGACCGAAAAAAAATATATCGTTGCGCTCGACCAGGGCACTACCAGCTCCCGCGCTGTCGTAATGGATCATGACGCGAACATCGTCAGCGTGTCACAGCGCGAATTCGAGCAAATTTACCCTCGTCCAGGCTGGGTTGAGCATGACCCGATGGAAATCTGGGCGTCACAAAGCTCCACGCTGGTCGAAGTGCTGGCAAAAGCCGATATCAGTTCCGACGAGATTGCCGCCATCGGCATCACCAACCAGCGTGAAACCACCGTGGTGTGGGAGCGCGAAACCGGTAAGCCGATTTATAACGCTATCGTCTGGCAGTGTCGCCGTACCGCGGAGATCTGCGAAAAGCTGAAGCGCGACGGCATGGAAGAGTACATCCGTAGCGCCACCGGTCTGGTGATTGACCCGTATTTCTCCGGCACCAAAGTGAAGTGGATCCTCGACCACGTGGAAGGCTCGCGCGAGCGTGCAAGACGCGGCGAGCTGCTGTTCGGTACGGTCGATACCTGGCTTATCTGGAAGATGACCCAGGGGCGCGTCCACGTCACCGACTACACCAACGCCTCGCGTACCATGCTGTTCAACATCAACACCCTGGAGTGGGATGACAAGATGCTGGACGCGCTGGACATCCCGCGCGCCATGCTGCCGGACGTGCGTAAGTCTTCCGAAGTGTACGGCCAGACCAACATCGGCGGTAAGGGCGGCACGCGTATTCCAATCGCCGGGATCGCCGGTGACCAGCAGGCGGCTCTTTTCGGCCAGCTGTGCGTGAAAGAAGGGATGGCGAAAAACACCTACGGCACCGGCTGCTTTATGCTGATGAACACCGGCGAGAAAGCGGTGAAATCAGAAAACGGCCTGCTGACCACCATCGCCTGCGGCCCGCGCGGCGAAGTGAACTATGCCCTGGAAGGCGCGGTGTTCATGGCGGGGGCGTCGATTCAGTGGCTGCGCGACGAGATGAAGCTCATCAGCGACGCCTTCGACTCCGAGTACTTTGCGACCAAAGTGAAAGACACCAACGGCGTGTACGTGGTGCCTGCGTTCACCGGTCTGGGCGCGCCGTACTGGGATCCGTATGCCCGCGGCGCGATTTTCGGCCTGACGCGCGGCGTGAACTCTAACCACATCATCCGTGCGACGCTGGAATCCATCGCCTACCAGACGCGCGACGTGCTGGAAGCGATGCAGGCTGACTCCGGCATTCGTCTGCACGCCCTGCGCGTGGACGGCGGCGCGGTGGCTAACAACTTCCTGATGCAGTTCCAGTCCGACATCCTGGGCACCCGCGTGGAGCGCCCGGAAGTGCGTGAAGTGACGGCGCTGGGCGCGGCTTACCTCGCGGGTCTGGCGGTCGGCTTCTGGCAGAACCTGGACGAGCTGCAGGAGAAAGCGGTGATCGAGCGTGAGTTCCGTCCGGGCATCGAAACCACCGAGCGTAACTACCGCTACAGCGGCTGGAAAAAAGCGGTGAAACGCGCGCTGGCGTGGGAAGAGCACGAAGAGTAATCCAAACCCCAGCCCTCTCCCCAAAGGGGAGAGGGGACTTAGAACACCCTCGCCCCTTTGGGGAGAGGGTTAGGGTGAGGGGCTCAGACCGCACCACCCCTCCCCCTCACTTCTCTGTGTTAAACTTCGTGCAATTCCTTTTGACTGCACGAGTACCTCATGAAACGTGAACTGGCTATCGAGTTTTCCCGCGTCACCGAAGCTGCCGCACTGGCAGGCTATAAATGGCTGGGTCGTGGCGACAAAAATACCGCTGACGGCGCGGCCGTCCATGCCATGCGCATTGTCCTCAACCAGGTCAATATCGACGGCACCATCGTGATTGGCGAAGGCGAGATCGACGAAGCGCCGATGCTCTATATCGGTGAAAAAGTCGGTACGGGCAAAGGCGACGCCGTGGATATCGCGGTCGATCCGATCGAAGGCACCCGCATGACGGCCATGGGCCAGGCGAACGCCTTAGCGGTGCTGGCCGTGGGCGATAAGGGCTGCTTCCTCAACGCGCCGGATATGTACATGGAAAAGCTGATTGTCGGCCCGGGCGCGAAGGGCGCTATCGACCTCAGCCTGCCGCTGGAAGAGAACCTGCGCAACGTGGCGAAAGCCCTGAACAAACCCCTTAGCGAACTCACCGTGACCATTCTGGCGAAGCCGCGCCACGACGCCACCATCGCCCAGATGCAGACGCTCGGCGTGCGCGTGTTTGCCATTCCTGACGGCGACGTGGCGGCCTCCATTCTGACCTGCATGCCGGACAGCGAAGTGGACGTGCTTTACGGCATTGGCGGCGCGCCGGAAGGCGTGGTGTCGGCGGCGGTGATCCGCGCGCTGGACGGCGACATGCAGGCGCGTCTGCTGGCGCGTCATGACGTCAAAGGCGACAGCGAAGAGAACCGCCGCATCGGTGAAGACGAGCTGGCGCGCTGCGCGGCGATGGGCATCGAGGCCAATAAAGTTCTCGCGCTCAACGACATGGCGCGCAGCGATAACGTGGTCTTTTCCGCCACCGGCATTACCAAAGGCGATCTGCTGGACGGCATCACCCGCAAGGGCAACATGGCGACCACCGAAACGCTGCTGATCCGCGGTAAATCGCGCACCATTCGTCGCATTCAGTCTATCCACTATCTCGATCGCAAAGACCCGGACGTGCAGACGCACATTCTGTAAAACCGTTTGATCGATAGAGCTTTCCGGCCCGAATGGGCTGGAAATCTTCACCACAAGTACGGAAGATAGAGCAGAGAAACAGCACAGGAGAAGATCATGGCGGACTGGGTAACAGGTAAAGTCACAAAGATACAGTTCTGGACCGATGCGCTATTTAGTCTCACCGTCCATGCTCCCGTTCACCCGTTTACGGCCGGGCAGTTTGCGAAGCTGGGGCTGGACGTCGACGGCGAACGCGTGCAGCGCGCCTATTCGTACGTCAACGCGCCTGATAACCCTGACCTCGAGTTTTATCTTGTTACCGTGCCGGACGGCAAACTCAGCCCGCGCCTTGCCGCGCTGAAGCCCGGCGACGATGTGCAGATTGTCAGCGAAGCGGCGGGTTTCTTCGTGCTGGACGAAATTCCGGACTGCGACACCCTGTGGATGCTGGCTACCGGTACCGCCATCGGGCCTTATCTCTCTATTTTGCAGTACGGCAAAGACCTGGAGCGATTCAAAAACATCGTGCTGGTTCACGCCGCGCGCTATGCCGCTGACCTGAGCTATCTGCCGCAAATGCAGGAGCTGGAGCAGCAGTACGGCGGAAAGCTGAAAATTCAGACCGTGGTCAGCCGCGAAACCGCAGCAGGCTCGCTGACCGGGCGCGTCCCGGCGCTGATTGAAAGCGGAGCTTTAGAGGACGCGGTCGGTTTGCCGATGAACGTTGAAACCAGCCACGTGATGCTGTGCGGCAACCCGCAGATGGTTCGGGATACGCAGCAGCTTCTGAAGGACACCCGGCAGATGACCAAACATCTTCGTCGCCGACCGGGCCATATGACCGCTGAACACTACTGGTAATCAGCGATACTTCACTTCAAGGGTATCTTTCCCGTACTTATTTTCGCTCTGGGTGCCAATAAACGCGCCCAGATCGATAATCATCATCACGAAGATAATCGTTGGCAGCAGCAACCCAACGACCCAGGGCAGGATGGACGGAAGCATTGACCAGTTTCCTGCCACCAGCATCCACGCCAGCACAATCAGAAATGCCCACGCCCCGGAACGCCCCCGGTCGTGCAGGCGTTTTACCACCACCGCCGACGTCGGCCACAGCAGGCATACCAGCGCAAACGCCGCGGTCTGCGTGCTTAGCCAGGCATTGTAGGCCACGAAAAACAGGAGCAGCATGGCGACGATCCACGTCACCATCCAGATCCAAAAATCACGGCGTCCAATACGCCCTTTGAATGAAAACAGCCACTGCTGTATGGTCATGTAAGGTTCCTTCATTATTATATTGCGCGCATTTTACCCTGGAGTTGTGACCTTTTGACAAGCCGACCAGATATCGTTTTAATCATGAGCAACGACGGCCAGGGATTCCATTGATGAAAATTTCAGCACACTCCCTTTTACTCAGCGTAACCCTGCTGGGTGCCAGCCTTGCTCTGCACGCCGCCGAAACCTCCGCACCGGCAACCGCCCCTTACCTGCTGGCGGGTGCGCCTTCGTTCGATCAGTCGATAAGCCAGTTTCGCGAAGCCTTTAACCGTGACAATCCTACGCTGGCACTGGATGAGTTCCGCGCGATTGACGGCGCACGCGATACGCCAACCCTGACCCGTGCCGCCAGCAAAATTAATGAAAATCTGTATGCGTCCACCGCGCTGGAGCGCGGAACGCTCAAAATCAAAAGTATGCAGATAACCTGGCTGCCGATTCAGGGGCCGGAGCAAAAGGCCGCGAAGGCGAAAGCGCAGGAGTACATGAGCGCCATTTTACACGCCTTTACCCCGGCGTTGACCAAAGCGCAAAGCCAGCAAAAGCTGCAAAAACTCCTGGCCGCCGGTAAAAACAAACGCTATTACACCGACACCGAAGGGGCAGTTCGCTATGTTGTCGCAGATAACGGCGAAAAGGGACTGACCTTCGCTGTTGAACCGATTAAGCTTGCGCTATCTGACTCTCTCGGCGGGGCGAATTAATGACAAAAAGCAAAGCCTTTCGAGGGAAAATCTCTATACTGATTCACAGACCATGCTGCCCGTCCGGGTGGCCATATTCCTTAATTCGCTTATTTAGCGTGGAGAATTGAAATGCGACATCCTTTAGTGATGGGTAACTGGAAACTGAACGGCAGCCGCCACATGGTAAACGAGCTGGTTGCTAACCTGCGTAAAGAGCTGGCTGGCGTAACAGGCTGTGCGGTTGCTATCGCTCCGCCGGATATGTACCTGGATCTGGCTAAACGCGCCGCTGACGGCAGCCACATCGTACTGGGCGCGCAGAACGTTGACGTTAACCTGTCTGGCGCATTCACCGGTGAAACCTCCGCTGAAATGCTGAAAGATATCGGTGCGAAATACATCATCATCGGTCACTCTGAGCGTCGTACCTATCACAAAGAGTCTGACGAGTTCATCGCGAAGAAATTCGCCGTGCTGAAAGAGCAGGGTCTGATCCCGGTTCTCTGCATCGGTGAAACCGAAGCAGAAAACGAAGCGGGCAAAACGGAAGAAGTGTGCGCACGTCAGATCGACGCGGTGCTGAAAACTCAGGGCGCAGCAGCGTTCGAAGGCGCTGTAATCGCTTACGAACCAGTATGGGCAATCGGTACTGGCAAATCTGCAACCCCAGCGCAGGCGCAGGCCGTTCACAAATTCATCCGTGACCACATTGCTAAAGCAGACGCGAAAGTGGCTGAGCAAGTGATCATCCAGTACGGCGGTTCCGTAAACGCGTCTAACGCAGCAGAGCTGTTCACCCAGCCGGACATCGACGGCGCGCTGGTTGGCGGTGCATCCCTGAAAGCAGACGCTTTCGCGGTGATCGTTAAAGCAGCAGAAGCCGCTAAACAGGCGTAATCGCCTTTGTGGCGGGTGGCGCTTCGCTCACCCGCCCTGCGGTTCTGTAGGCCCGGTAAGCGTTAACGCCACCGGGCTTTTTTACAGCTGTCCCAGCACGCTAAACCACAGATAATCCAGCGGCAGCAGCACCAGATAGGTCGCGATCGCCAGCGCCACGCAGAGCAACATCCCCGCCCTTGCCGGCACCTTCCCTAATCCCATTGCCACCACAATCGGTGAAGCCTGATACGGCAGCAGCGGCGTGGAATACCCCAGAACCTGAATCATAATCACCGACAGCAGCGGAAAGCCCGTCGCGTCCGAGAAGCTCTGTGCGAGCGTGGTGTACAGCGCCGGAACGCCGTTGGCGGTCATGATGAAGTTAAGCGCGGTGGTGATCCCGGTCAGCGCCAGGAAGCTGGTGAACGGCCTGTCGGCGTCCAGCGGCATGACGTGCAGCAGCGCGTCGCCCACGGCGGCACCGATTCCGGTTTGCGTCACGGTTATCGCCAGCCCCAGAATGCCCGCCACGTAGATACAGGTGCGCATGTTCACTCCCGTCGAAAACTCTTCGCCGGTGATAAAACCAACGCGCGGCAGCAGCACAATGACCGACGCCGCCAGCCCGGTCCACGCCGGGCCGATACCGTGCCAGCTCTCCGTCACCCACATCACCAGCACCACCGCCAGCAGCCAGGCGAGGCGTTTTTCGTCACGGCCCATCGGTTCCGGCGCGGCGAGATCGCGCGCGGGTTTCGGGCTGCCGGGGAACAGCCAGCAGATAAGGCCTATCAGGATCAGTCCCTTGAGAAGACCGAGCACAGGCGTATGCAGCAGCAGATAGGGGACATAGTTCAGATGAATACCGTAAGATCCTTCCGCCGCGCCGCTCATGACGAGGTTCGGCACGTTAGCGGGCAGAATGGTCGCTGAAAGCTGGAACGTGCCGAAACCGACCGCCAGCGCCAGACCAAACCAGGCGCGCGAGCCGTCGGCAATGCTGGCGCGTTTTGCCATCGCCGCGACGATCGGCATCAGCAGCGCGATACGCCCCATGTTCGACGGCATGACGAAGGCCAGCGCGTAGCTCAACAGCACCACGCTCGCCACCATCAGCGGCCAGGAGTCGGTGAGTTTGGCCGACAGCGCCCGGGCAGCGCGATCCGCCAGGCCGGTCTTGCGGATCGCCACGCCGAGCACAAACCCGCTGAACACCAGCCAGAACGCCGACGACGCAAAGCCGCCGAAGATAACCTCCGGCGGCGCGATTTTGGCGGCCATCGCCACGGTGAAGAACAGCAGCGCGGTGAGAAACTCCGGCAGCAGCGACGTCGCCCACAGCACGATGGTGACGCCGACAATCAGTGAAGGCAGGAACAGAGGGTGAGTAAACCAGAGCGACATACCTGTCTCCTGTAGATTTTTTCAGCAAGTCTACGGCGACAGGCAGCGCGAGTAAACGCTATTTATGGTGGGGTCAATTCAGGATATCGCATTGATGATCCTGTAATTCCTCAGCCGACGCGCGGTTAAGGGCAAGCAGGTTACGCTCGGTCGCCAGCAGGACAAACGAGCCATCCGACTGCTGCGCCATTGCCAGCGCGAAGCGCCCCATGTGGTCGCGCGCTTCCGGCAGCTCTTCCGCCAGCATCATGAACGGACTGCGCTGTACCAGCTCGTTTTCCGTGACGCGGCGCGCGAGATACTCGTGCCCTTCCAGCCCGCCGGGGAACGGCAGCCATTGGGTGCTGATTTGCCCCTGACTGGCATTAAGCTTTTCGCGGACGTCCGGACGCAAGCAGGAGATATGAATATGGAAATGGTTTTGTGTGCGGCCGGTCGGGGAGTTGATGGTCAGCGAGATCGCGCTGTCCGGCACCTCCGTTCCGCGCTTCATGCTCATAAAGCTGCGCGACTGCCACGCCAGCCAGAAGAAGTTTGGCGTGTGGGACTCGGTCAGAAGCGGGCTTTCCGTGCCGTTGATGCGGTAGGTCGGCATCAGCAGGTACTGCAGCGGCCCGTTGCGGTCCTTAAACACCACGTAGCCCGCATCCGGCTTAACCTGCGCGCAGGGCGCCGGGTTACGGTTTTGCAGCTGGTTCGGCACGCACTGGTCAAGAACGATATGGCGTAATGCGTTTGGGTTGCCGGACTTCATCCACCACCAGCCGCCAGCGGCGAGCACCACGATGACCACAATCAATACAATACTCTTTTTCACAGCGCGTTCCCCGTATCCATTTGACGTGAAAGAGTAACGCAAAATGATGACCAAATAAAAAACCCGGCGGATTTCTCGCGCCGGGTCACCGTGTCGTTCTTTCTCAGCGCTTAGCGCTTGCTGATCTGGTCAAACGTGCCGCCGTTAGAGAAGTGCTCTTTCTGCGCTTTCGTCCAGCCGCCAAACTCATCGTCAATGGTGAAGAGTTTCAGTTTCGGGAATTCCCCTTCGTATTTCTTCGCAACAGCCGGATCGCGCGGACGGTAGAAGTTCTTCGCCGCAATTTCCTGGCCTTCCGGCGAGTAGAGATACTTCAGGTAGGCTTCCGCCACCGCTTTGGTGTCTTTCTTCTCAACCACTTTGTCGACGATAGAAACCGTTGGCTCCGCGAGGATCGATTCGCTTGGGGTCACGATTTCAAACTTGTCTTTGCCCAGCTCTTTGGTCGCCAGCAGGGCTTCGTTTTCCCACGCAATCAGCACGTCGCCGATGCCGCGCTCAACGAAGGTGTTGGTTGCGCCACGCGCGCCGGAGTCCAGCACTTCCACGTTTTTAAACAGCGCCTTCACGAACTCCTGAGCTTTCGCCTGATCGCCGTTGTTGTGGTGCAGCGCGTAGCCCCAGGCCGCCAGGTAGTTCCAGCGTGCGCCGCCGGAGCTTTTCGGGTTTGGCGTGATAACGGAAACGCCCGGCTTGATCAGGTCGTTCCAGTCATGAATTTGTTTTGGGTTGCCTTTGCGAACCAGGAAAACGATGGTCGATGTGTAAGGCGCGGAGTTGTCCGGCAGGCGTTTGATCCAGTTTTTATCGATACGACCGCGCTCAGCGATGGCATCCACGTCGTAGGCCAGCGCCAGGGTAACCACGTCGGCCTCAATGCCGTTGATTACCGACGTCGCCTGCTTACCGGAGCCGCCGTGCGACTGGCGAACCACCACGTTGTCGCCGGTTTCCTGTTTCCAGTGCGCCGCGAACGCTTTGTTGTATTGATCGTACAGTTCACGCGTCGGATCGTACGACACGTTCAGTAACTGGATGTCCTTAGCCAGAACGCTGGTCGATGCCAGCAATAACGTTAACCCCACTCCCCACTTATTCATCGCCCAGCTCTCTTATGTTGTGTTTTTGATGAATGCAGCGTGCCAGAAAGAGAACCGATGATTAAAGAATAAAAAAAGATTGGCTATAACGTAGAGGAATAAAAGAGGGAGATGAGCGGTCTGATGCCCTCACCCCAACCCTCTCCCACGGGAGAGGGAGCAACCATAAAAAACGGCAACCCGAGGGTTGCCGTTTTGCATTTACCTTGCCGTTACCCGGCTCAGTACAGTTTTTTCGCGCAGTCTAACCAGTCACCTTTGAACGGACGCTTCATGTTTTCAATCGCATCGATGATGTCATGGTGAACCAGTTTTTCGTTCTGAATACCGACGCAGCGACCGCCGTGCCCCTGCAGCAGCAGTTCGATAGCGTACGCGCCCATACGGGACGCCAGGATACGGTCGTAAGGGCCTGGGGAACCGCCGCGCTGAATGTGACCCAGTACGGTTGCGCGGGTTTCGCGCTTGGTTTCGGTTTCGATGTACTTCGCCAGCTCGTCAACGTCGCAGATGTGCTCGGTGATCGCCACGATCGCGTGTTTCTTACCTTTTGCGATGCCGGCTTTGATTTCGTTCACCAGGTCTTCACGGCTGAATTCCACTTCCGGAACCACCACGAACTCACAGCCACCGGCGATAGCCGCAGCCAGAGTCAGGTCACCGCAGTAACGGCCCATCACTTCAACGATGGAGATACGCTGGTGAGAAGAAGAGGTGTCACGCAGGCGGTCAATCGCTTCAACAACGGTACCCAGCGCGGTGAAGTAGCCGATGGTGTAGTCGGTGCCTTTGATGTCGTTGTCGATGGTGCCCGGCAGACCGATGCACGGGAAGCCCATTTCAGTCAGACGTTTTGCACCCATATAGGAACCGTCACCACCGATAACAACCAGTGCGTCCAGGCCACGCTTCTTCATGTTCTCGATAGCCACTTCACGAACGTGTTCGTCACGGAATTCCGGGAAGCGCGCGGAGCCGAGGAAAGTACCGCCACGGTTAATCATGTCTGACACGCTGTAGCGGTCGAGCTGAACCATGCGATCTTCATACAGGCCCAGATAACCGTCATAGACGCCAAAAACTTCCAGACCTTCCGTCAGCGCTGCACGGACAACCCCACGAATTGCCGCGTTCATGCCCGGCGCATCACCGCCGCTTGTCAACACACCGATTTTCTTAATCATGACTACCTCTGAACTTAGGAATGCAAAATTGAAATCTGTTGCCGGAAGAAACTGCTCGACCAACGAATACTGCAAATAGTATATCAATCACTTCCAGCTGAATTGATTCAGGTCAGACCAAATGGCGGTATTTTCTACACAAAATGCTGGCCTGGCTCACTTTTTTACAACGAATTACGAAAGCTCAAAATGTCTTGGTACGACTGAACAGGGATCCTGGTGGATGATGACGTCTGAACCAGGAAAACGCTGCAAAATCGCCTGCTCTACCTGCTCAGCCACCAAATGCGCCTGAACCAATGGCAGGTTGTCTTCCATTTCCAAATGAATCTGAATAAAGCGGGTCGGCCCTGACTGCCGCGTACGAAGATCGTGGGCACCGCTGACGCCAGGCCAGGATGTCACGATGGTATAAATTTCATCACGTTCTGCGTCGGGAAGCGCACGATCGAGCAGCGATTGCACCGCTTCGTACCCCATGCGCAGGGCGCTATACAAAATATAGATCCCAATCCCTAACGCGAATAATGCATCGGCACGATGCCAGCCATACCAGGCAAGGCCGAGCGCAATAAGAATTGCGCCATTCATCATAACATCAGACTGATAATGAAGCATATCTGCCCGTACAGCCTGGCTTTGCGTTTTTCGAACCACCCAGCGCTGGAACGTTACAAGAACCAAAGTGCAAATAAGTGCAATGACCGTCACCGCAACGCCCACGCCCGGATCGTTCATCGGGGTTGGGGAGACCAGATGCTGAATACCGGTCAAAAACAGGAACAGCGCAGAGCCAGAAATAAACATACTTTGCGCCAGCGCCGCCAGCGATTCCGCCTTGCCGTGTCCAAAAGTGTGCTCTTCATCCGCCGGTTGCAGCGAGTAACGCACTACCAGAAGGTTAGTCAGCGACGCGGCAATATCCACGAGTGAATCCACCAGCGCCGCCAGAATACTGACCGACCCGGTATACCACCACGCGAAAATTTTGATAATCAACAAACACGACGCCATCACCGTCGCGGCAATTGCGGCCCGGCTAACCAGCCGTCCATAGGTTTGATTCATAAACACTCCTGTCATGCCATGCCGCTAGTATAACGGATGCCCGGGGAGTCTAAGGATGAATAAACGGTTAACAAAGCTGAACAAAGGACAAAAAAAACCCCCACATCATGTGGGGGAAGACAGGGATGGTGTCTATGGCAAGGAAAACAGGGTTTTACTGGTTACTACGGGTATTGCTACTGAAAAGCGTCGTATCTGAGCTTCGCTGCATCCGTGCAACCTCACGCAACTGATCCATTCGTTGCTGATGTTTCTCGTTCAAAACCGCTTGCTGCTCGGGCGATAGCAGATGGAACATTTGGTTACGAACCCGGGCCATTTCGACCTGGCGGGCAACCAGTACTTGCGCCATTTTTTCTGCCTGAGCGCGCACAGCGCTTTCGTCAAAATTTTCTGCGGTGACAAGGCGATGCATTGTCTCCATTTCGCTAACATTAACAGGGGGCTGTTCGTGTCTTGCCCTCTGCATCAGATCTCGCATCTGTTGACGCTGATGTTCGGTTAAACTTATGCCGTCAAACATATGGCTTTGGCTGCTGTTCTGCGTTGCGCCCTCTCCCGAGAGCCCGTTGTCGCCGGTGATCGTTACGGCAGCCTGGCTAAACGCACTGAACGCCAGCGTTGAGGCCATGACGGCAGCGGTAACTTTGCGCATCACTTGCTCCCAAAATCTTTCGTGTCGCGATTCAACGAGAGACAGTCTACGATTCAGGCTGCAAACATGCGTCAGGGGGTGTAAAACAACGTAAAGTCATGGATTAGATAGCCTTGATGTCGTAATTTCTGCCTCGGAGGTATTTAAACAATGAATAAAATCCTGTTAGTTGATGATGACCGAGAGCTCACATCCCTTTTAAAGGAGTTGCTCGACATGGAAGGTTTCAACGTCCTGGTAGCCCATGATGGCGAACAGGCGCTGAGTCTCCTTGACGACAGCATCGATTTACTTTTGCTCGATGTCATGATGCCGAAGAAAAACGGCATTGATACGTTAAAAGAGCTTCGCCAGACACACCAGACCCCCGTCATTATGCTGACCGCGCGCGGCAGCGAACTTGACCGCGTACTTGGCCTTGAGCTGGGTGCGGATGACTATTTACCTAAGCCGTTCAACGACCGCGAACTGGTCGCCCGTATTCGCGCTATCCTGCGTCGTTCTCACTGGAGCGAACAGCAGCAGAATACCGACAACAGCTCGCCTACGCTGGAAGTTGACTCCCTGAGCCTGAATCCGGGCCGCCAGGAAGCGAGCTTCGACGGCCAGATCCTGGAACTGACCGGCACCGAGTTCACCCTGCTTTATCTGCTGGCGCAGCATCTTGGCCAGGTGGTATCGCGTGAACATCTGAGCCAGGAAGTGCTGGGCAAACGCCTGACGCCATTTGACCGCGCTATCGATATGCATATCTCTAACCTGCGCCGTAAATTGCCGGAACGCAAAGACGGTCACCCGTGGTTTAAAACCCTGCGTGGACGCGGTTATCTGATGGTTTCCGCTTCATGATAGGCAGCTTAACCGCCCGCATCTTCGCCATCTTCTGGCTGACGCTGGCACTGGTTTTAATGCTCGTTTTGATGTTGCCAAAACTCGACTCACGCCAAATGACGGAGCTGCTCGACAGCGAGCAACGTCAGGGCGTGATGATCGAGCAGCACGTGGAAGCCGAGCTGGCAAACGATCCGCCGAATGATTTGATGTGGTGGCGCAGGCTGTTTCGCGCTATCGACAAGTGGGCGCCGCCCGGGCAACGCCTGCTGCTGGTGACCAGCGAAGGCCGCGTCATCGGGGCCGATCGCAATGAAATGCAGATTATCCGTAACTTCATTGGCCAGGCGGATAACGCCGATCACCCTCAGAAGAAAAAATACGGTCGGGTAGAAATGGTCGGCCCCTTCTCGGTGCGGGATGGGGAAGACAATTACCAGCTCTACCTGATTCGCCCTGCGAGCAATTCCCAGTCCGACTTTATCAACCTGCTGTTTGACCGTCCGCTGCTGCTGCTGATCGTCACGATGCTGGTCAGTTCCCCGCTGCTGCTGTGGCTGGCGTGGAGCCTGGCAAAACCGGCGCGTAAGCTGAAAAACGCCGCCGACGAAGTGGCGCAGGGCAACCTGAGACAGCACCCGGAGCTGGAAGCCGGGCCGCAGGAGTTCCTGGCCGCCGGCACCAGCTTCAACCAGATGGTGACCGCGCTGGACAGGATGATGACCGCCCAGCAGCGCCTGCTGTCGGATATTTCGCATGAGCTGCGCACCCCGCTCACGCGCCTGCAGCTTGGCACCGCGCTGCTGCGTCGCCGTAGCGGAGAGAGCAAAGAGCTGGAGCGTATTGAAACGGAAGCGCACCGTCTGGACAGCATGATCAACGATCTGCTGGTGATGTCGCGCAACCAGCAGAAAAACGCGCTGGTGAGCGAAACGGTGAAGGCCAACCACCTGTGGCATGAGGTGCTGGACAACGCCGCGTTCGAAGCCGAGCAGATGGGCAAGTCGTTCACCGTTAACTTCCCGCCGGGGCCGTGGCCGTTGTACGGTAACCCGAACACGCTGGAGAGCGCGCTGGAGAACATCGTGCGCAACGCCCTTCGCTATTCGCATACGAAGATTGAGGTGGCGTTCTCTGTGGATAAAGACGGTATCACCGTCATTGTTGACGACGACGGCCCTGGCGTTAGCCCGGAAGACAGGGAGCAGATTTTCCGTCCGTTCTACCGTACCGACGAGGCGCGCGACCGCGAATCGGGCGGCACGGGGCTGGGTCTGGCAATTGTTGAAACCGCGATGCAGCAGCACCGTGGCTGGGTGAAAGCCGACGACAGCCCGCTGGGTGGGCTGCGGTTAACGCTGTGGCTGCCGCTGTATAAGCGGGCGTAATCCCCCTCACCCTAACCCTCTCCCCATAGGGGAGAGGGGATTGCTCGGTGCGTTTTTTCACCCTCGCCCCTTTGGGGAGAGGGCCGGGGTGAGGGGTTATCTTCCCCACAATCTCCGCGAATTATCCTCAATCTTGCCGCTAATCCGCCGCTTCTGCATCGTTCTTGTCCAGCTGGTCGATAACCCCGCCGCCGACAGCAGGCGATGATACTGCTCGTCATCGAACGGCATATGCCAGGCAATGGCGCAAGCCTCATACACGGAGACATCGCTCAGGCGTGACGCCAGCACCAGCGGCGCATCCGCCGATACCCGCCCTGCCAGCACCACGCGGTACAGCCAGCCGGTTTTGCCCGCCGCCTGCAGCCGGGCAGACATATCCTCAATGCCGAAATGGTAGTTAAGCTTGAAGCACGGCGAGCGCGGCTGCGTCACCTGTATCAGGGCATCGCCCCAGCGGAAGATATCGCCGATAAACACGTTTTTCTCGGTTAGCCCGTCGGTGGAGAGATTCTCGCCGAACGCAGGCGCGACAAACCGATCCGCCTGTTCGGGGAATTCCGCTATCCAGTGCTGATAATGCTCGCGCGGATAGTGGCACAGCGCGCGCTCGGGCCCGCCGTGGATTTTCTTCTCGGCCTGCTCGTCACCCGCAAGCCCGAGGTCGGTTAACGTCAGCTCACCGTCGACCTGAATTTTGGCGATGGCGCTCGGGCGGCTGCCGTCGTACTCCCTGACCTTGCCTGTAAACACATTCACCGGGTAATGCATCGCTGCCTCCATTACGCAGATACAAAAAAAGCGAGCCATCAGACTCGCTTCTCACAGGCAGCAATGCAACCTTATTTTTTAGCGGCGAAACGCGCTGCTGCTTCGTCCCAGTTCACCACATCCCAGAAGGCTTTGATGTAGTCAGGGCGACGGTTCTGGAACTTCAGGTAGTATGCGTGTTCCCACACGTCCAGGCCCAGGATTGGGAAGCCGGATGCGCCAGAGATCGCTTCGCCCATCAGCGGGGAGTCCTGGTTAGCGGTAGAAACAACCGCCAGTTTGTCACCTTTCAGTACCAGCCACGCCCAGCCGGAGCCGAAACGGGTAGCTGCAGCTTTTTCGAATTCCGCTTTGAAGTTATCAACGGAACCGAAGTCGCGCTCGATAGCGGCTTTCAGGTCGCCTTGCAGGGTAGTACCGGTTTTCAGACCTTTCCAGAACAGGCTGTGGTTAGCGTGACCACCTGCGTTGTTGCGCAGAACGGTTTTCTTGTCCGCTGGCAGCTGGTCCAGCTTGGTGATCAGCTCTTCAGCAGACAGGTTGGCGAATTCTGGCAGGCTTTCCAGCGCTGCGTTCGCGTTGTTTACGTAGGTCTGGTGGTGTTTAGTGTGATGGATTTCCATCGTCTGCTTGTCGAAATGCGGTTCCAGTGCGTCGTAGGCATACGGCAGGGATGGCAGTGTATAACTCATAATCCTCTCCATTAGTGTCGGGCGGCACAGCTGTTAATGCCGCGTAAGCAGTTGGTTCATTATAGTTAATTAAATGATATTGAAAATGATTATCAATGCCGTAGTTTTTATAAGGTTATTCGAATTCCGGTTAATGCCGAAATTGTGAGTCTGCTCACGCGGTTAACGCGTTGATTGCCATCCCAAACGAAAGTGCGGCAACCTTCTGAAGGTTCCCAATCCGCCTAATTTTTACACTCATCAAGTCGGCGGGAAGCCACCGACATATAAAAACGATGAGGACGTAAAAATGAATCATGCGATTACGATGGGTATTTTCTGGCATTTGATAGGCGCAGCCAGTGCAGCCTGTTTCTATGCCCCGTTTAAAAAGGTTAAACACTGGTCATGGGAAACCATGTGGTCCGTTGGCGGGACGGTCTCATGGCTGATTTTGCCCTGGACCATCAGCGCCATGCTGCTGCCCGATTTCTGGGGCTATTTCTCTTCTTTTAGCGCCTCCACCCTGCTGCCAGTGTTTCTGTTTGGCGCGATGTGGGGCATCGGTAACATCAACTACGGCCTCACCATGCGCTATCTCGGCATGTCGATGGGCATCGGCATCGCGATTGGCATTACGCTGATTGTCGGCACCCTGATGACGCCCATCATCAACGGCAACTTTGACGTGCTGATCAACACCGAAGGCGGGCGGATGACGCTGCTCGGCGTGTTTGTTGCGGTGATCGGCGTAGGGATTGTCACCCGCGCGGGCCAGCTCAAAGAGCGCAAGATGGGCATTAAGGCCGAAGAGTTCAACCTGAAGAAAGGCCTGATGCTGGCGGTGATGTGCGGTATTTTCTCGGCGGGCATGTCGTTTGCGATGAACGCCGCGAAGCCGATGCATGAAGCGGCTGCCGCGCTGGGCGTCGACCCGCTGTACGTTGCGCTGCCAAGCTACGTGGTGATCATGGGCGGCGGCGCGCTGGTGAACCTCGGCTTCTGCATCATTCGTCTGGCAAAAGTGAAAAACCTGTCGGTAAAAGCCGACTTCTCTATCGCAAAACCGCTGATTATCACCAACGTGCTGCTCTCCACCCTCGGCGGCCTGATGTGGTATTTGCAGTTCTTCTTTTACGCCTGGGGCCACGCCAGCATTCCGGCGCAGTACGACTACATGAGCTGGATGCTGCACATGAGCTTCTACGTGCTGTGCGGCGGCGTGGTGGGCCTGATCCTGAAAGAGTGGAACAACGCCGGGCGTCGTCCGGTGGGCGTGCTGAGCCTGGGCTGCGTGGTGATTATCATCGCGGCCAATATCGTTGGCCTCGGCATGGCGAACTGATTACGCCGCTTTTCGACTACGATGACGCCACTGAACCGGCGTCATCCCCACCTCGCGGTTAAACACCACCGAAAAGTAGTTACTGTCTTCAAAGCCGCAGCGCATTGCCACCTCACTGACCATCAGCTCCGTATGTTGCAGCAGATACTGGGCGTGGCAGATGCGCAGCTGGCGCAGGTAGTGGTTTACCGTCATCCCGGTCTGGGTGCGAAACTGCTGGCGCAACGCCCGCTCGCTGCACTGCTCCTGTTCGCAGAACTTCTCCAGCACAAAGCTTTTGTTGAGGCTGCCCGCCAGGATGGTGATGAGCTTATCGAGCAAGGCTTCCTGTTCGGTGGCGGAAGGGTTGTCGGTGGCATAGCGATAGCGTTTGAGGGTCATCACCAGCTGGGCGAAAAGCAGCTCTGCCATCGGGTTGGCGAGGGGATCGTTTTTCTGGCTCTCCTGCTCAAGCTGGGAGATAACCTGCCGCACCGCACTCATGCCGCTGCTGCTCAGGCGCCAGTGCGGGGCGCTTTTTGCGCCGTCAAAGCCGGGGATATTCGCCGCCCAGTCAAGGTTAAGCCGCAGCCTGTCGGGGCAGTAAATGACGTTCTGTAGCACCAGGTCGTTCACCGACGCGTAGGAGTGTTTGTCTTCGGCGCGGATGTAAAACAGATCACCGCGCGTGATGCGGTAAGGCCTGTCGTTAAGGACGTGCAGGCCGTTGCCGCGCCACACCAGCACCAGCTCGCAGAACTCGTGGGTGTGCTCGGCAAAGACGTTTTGCGGATAGCGATCCGCCACCGCGACGGCCTGCCCGGCGGAGGCAAAAAAATCATCTTTGCGAAGGATTAACTGAGCAGCCACACCACAACCTCGACGGCGAATAACCGGACATTATTAGCCTTTTTGCGGCGAAAAAACGGTGACTGCCCTCGCGTTACTGAAGCGACGCGTCTTTACCCTGGCGGATATCGCGCGGCGACCAGCTAAACTCCCGGCGAAAAAGGGTCGAAAAGTGGTTACTGTCGCCGAAACCGCAGCGATAGGCGATGTCCGTGACGCTATCGTCCGTATGGCGCAGCAGGTGGCGCGCTTTGATCAGGCGCAGGCGATTGAGGTAGCGCTGGGGCGTCAGCCCGGTGTGCTGTTTTAGCTGGCGGTGCAGGGTGCGCAGCGACAGGGAAAAGTCGTCCGCCAGCGTTTCCCAGCAGACATCCTCGGCAAAATGGTCTTCCAGCCAGGCCATCAGCTGGTTGAGCCGGGCGTCGTTATTCTCCAGCCCCTCCACCAGGCTGCTGCGGCGCAGCAGCACCAGCAGCTGCATAAACAGCAGCTCGCGAGTGGCAATGGCGTGGGTTTCCTGCCCGTCTTCGCCGTTCTCCATCTGGCTCACCAGCTGGCGTACCTGCTGCAGCGTGGACTGATTCACCCGCCAGTGCGACGGATAGTGCCCGTCCTGCTCCTGCGGCAGAAGCTTGTTCAGCCCGGAGAGAAACTGGAACGCGTCCGGCGAACGGTAGAGCACGTTGGTCAGGCACAGGTTGTCGGTATGTTCATACAAGTGCCGATCGTGATCGCGCACGAAGCACACCGTTCCGCCGCTGATGGTGTACGGCTGGCCGTTGAAAACGTGAATGCCCGTGCCGTGCTCCACGATCACAATTTCATGAAAATCATGATGATGCTCCGGAAACGCGGCCTGAGGGAGCCGTGGCTCGATCGCGACGGGCGATCCTCCCGAAGGAAAAAAATCCACGCTGTGTAGTACGGTCATAGCGGCCCCCACCAATGAGAAATGTTCTCAAAATAGTAATTAAGGCTCCCGAGACTCACCTTAAATTTTCGGCAGCAATCCACGCAAAAGCTGTCCGTTTTTCAAGAAACAGATGGAAAGATCGGGAAATGCGGCAAGCGTCACACTGGCTGTAAAGCCCGCCATTACTGGAAACTGTGAACTGCCTCACGTTCATCTTTGCTTTCTTGCCAGCCGCGGATTTCGCCTGTCAGTGGCGAGAAGGTGGCTTTTTCTTCCCTTTCTTACACTCATCGCCAATGACTTAAGAAAGGACGTGACCATGACTTTTCGCCATTGTGTGGCTGTCGATTTAGGCGCATCCAGCGGCCGCGTAATGCTGGCTACCTGGGACAAAAACCAGCGCACGCTTTCGCTTCGCGAGATGCACCGCTTTGTGAATACCCTGCAAAAGCAGGACGGGTTTGATACCTGGGATATCGACGCGCTGGAAGCGGAGATCCGCACCGGGCTGAACAACGTGTGCAGCGCAGGCATTCTTATCGACAGCATCGGCATCGATACCTGGGGCGTGGATTACGTCCTGCTCGATAAGCGCGGCGAGCGCGTCGGCCTGCCCGTCTCTTATCGCGACAGCCGTACCGACGGCGTGATGATGCGCGCCGTTGAGCAGCTCGGCATGGCGAATATTTACGGTCGCAGCGGCATTCAGTTCCTGCCCTTCAATACCCTTTATCAGCTGCGCGCGCTGGTAGAACAGCAGCCGGAGCTGGTCGATAAGGTGGCGCACGCGCTGCTGATCCCGGACTACTTCAGCTACCGCCTGACCGGGAACATGAACTGGGAATACACCAACGCCACCACCACCCAGCTGGTGAATATCAACTCCGACAGCTGGGATCGCGACCTGATGAACTGGACCGGCGCCTCTCCCGGCTGGTTCGGTACGCCAACCCATCCGGGTAATGTGATCGGTCAGTGGATGTGCCCGCAGGGAAACGCCATCCCGGTGGTGGCGGTGGCGAGCCACGATACCGCCAGCGCGGTGATTGCCTCGCCGCTTGCGGATAAAGACGCGGCCTACCTCTCCTCCGGCACCTGGTCGCTGATGGGCTTTGAGAGCAAAACCCCCTACACCAGCGATGCCGCGCTGGCGGCGAATATTACCAATGAAGGCGGCGCGGAAGGCCGCTACCGGGTGCTGAAAAACATCATGGGGCTGTGGCTGCTCCAGCGGGTGCTGAAAGAGCAGAACGTGACCGACCTGCCGCAGCTGATTGCCGACACCGAAAAGCTGGCCGCCTGCACCTTCCTGATCAATCCGAACGACGACCGCTTTATCAACCCGGCGCACATGAGCGCCGAGATCCAGGCCGCCTGCTTCGAGGCCGGGTACGCCGTGCCCTCCAGCCCCGCCGAGCTGGCGCGCTGTATTTTCGACAGCCTCGCGCTGCTTTACGCCGACGTGCTGAGCGAGCTGGCGAGCCTTCGCGGCAAGCCGTTCAGCCAGCTTCACATCGTCGGCGGCGGCTGCCAGAACCGTCTTCTCAACCAGCTTTGCGCCGACGCCTGCGGCATTACCGTGGTGGCGGGCCCCGTTGAAGCCTCCACGCTCGGCAATATCGGCATTCAGCTGATGACTCTGGACGAGCTGTCGAACGTTGACGAATTCCGCTCGGTGGTTGCGGCGAACCACAGCCTGACCACCTTCACACCCAATCCTTGCCATGAAATTGCCCGCTACCGGAGGCCGTTTCAGCAAAAACGACTGACTAAGGAGCTTTGCGCATGACCACTCAACTTGAACAAGCCTGGGAACTGGCTAAACAGCGTTTCGCCGCCGTCGGCGTGGATGTCGACGAGGCGCTGCGCCAGCTCGACCGCCTGCCGGTTTCCATGCACTGCTGGCAGGGCGATGACGTCGCCGGTTTCGAGAACCCGGGCGGTTCACTGACGGGCGGCATTCAGGCCACGGGGAATTACCCGGGCAAGGCGCGTAACGCCACCGAGCTGCGTGCCGACCTGGAGCTGGCGCTGAGCCTGATTCCGGGGCCAAAACGCCTGAACCTTCACGCCATCTATCTGGAAGCCGACGAGCCGGTGGCGCGTAACGAAATCAAGCCGGAGCACTTTAAGAACTGGGTGGAGTGGGCAAAAGCCAACCGGCTCGGTCTGGACTTTAACCCGTCGTGCTTCTCGCACCCGCTGAGCGCGGACGGTTTTACCCTCTCCCACGCGAACGACGAGATCCGCCAGTTCTGGATCGACCACGTGAAGGCCAGCCGCCGCGTGTCGGCATACTTCGGCGAGCAGCTTGGCACGCCGTCGGTGATGAACATCTGGATCCCGGACGGGATGAAAGACATCACCGTTGACCGCCTTGCGCCGCGCCAGCGCCTGCTGGCCGCGCTGGACGAGGCGATTAGCGAAAAGCTGAACCCGGCGCACCACATCGACGCCGTGGAGAGCAAGCTGTTCGGCATTGGCGCAGAGAGTTACACCGTGGGCTCTAACGAGTTCTACATGGGGTACGCCACCAGCCGCCAGACCGCGCTGTGCCTGGATGCCGGTCACTTCCACCCAACCGAGGTGATCTCCGACAAGATTTCCGCCGCCATGCTGTACGTGCCGCGCCTGCTGCTGCACGTGAGCCGCCCGGTGCGCTGGGACAGCGACCACGTGGTGCTGCTGGATGACGAAACCCAGGCCATCGCCAGCGAAATCATCCGCCACGATCTGTTCGACCGCGTGCACATTGGCCTCGACTTCTTCGATGCCTCTATCAACCGCATCGCGGCGTGGGTTATCGGCACCCGCAACATGAAGAAAGCCCTGCTGCGCGCCCTGCTGGAGCCCACCGCGGCGCTGATGCAGCTGGAAGAGAACGGCGATTACACCGCACGCCTCGCCCTGCTGGAGGAGCAGAAATCCCTGCCGTGGCAGGCGGTGTGGGAGATGTATTGCCAGCGCCACGACGCCCCGGCGGGCAGCCAGTGGCTGGACAACGTGCGGGCGTATGAGGAAGACGTTCTCGCCGCTCGTCAGTAAAAAACATTGCCCGGCGGCGCGTTGCTTGCCGGGCCTACAGGTAAGAGTAGGCCGGGTAAGCGTAGCGCCACCCGGCATTTTCAAAGGAAACACAGAATGCAGACCATCACGACTTCCTGGTTCGTCCAGGGCATGATCAAAGCCACCACTGATGCCTGGCTGAAAGGCTGGGACGAGCGCAACGGCGGCAACCTGACGCTGCGCCTGGACGACGCGGATATCGAACCGTTCGCCGCCGACTTCCACCCGAAGCCGCGCTATATCGCCCTGAGCCAGCCGATGCCGCTGCTCGCCAACACGCCGTTTATCGTCACCGGCTCCGGCAAGTTCTTCCGCAACGTGCAGCTCGACCCGCAGGCCAACCTCGGCGTGGTGAAGGTCGACAGCGACGGCGCGGGCTACCACATTCTTTGGGGGCTGACGGACGACGCGGTGCCAACCTCTGAACTGCCCGCGCACTTCCTCTCCCACTGCGAGCGCATCAAGGCGACCCAGGGTAAAGACCGCGTGATCATGCACTGCCACGCCACCAACCTGATCGCCCTGACCTACGTGCTGGAAAACAGCTCCGATTTCATCACCCGCAAGCTGTGGGAAGGCAGCACCGAGTGTCTGGTGGTGTTCCCGGACGGCGTGGGCATTCTGCCGTGGATGGTGCCGGGCACCGACGAGATCGGCCAGGCCACCGCTAAAGATATGCAAAAACATTCACTGGTGCTGTGGCCGTTCCACGGCGTGTTCGGCAGCGGCCCAACGCTGGATGAAGCCTTTGGCCTGATCGACACCGCAGAGAAATCAGCGGAGGTGCTGGTGAAGGTCTACTCCATGGGCGGCATGAAGCAGACCATCACCCGGGAAGAGCTGATTGCCCTCGGCCAGCGCTTTGGCGTGACCCCGATGCAGTCGGCGTTAGATCTGTACCCATAAAAACATCGCGCCCCGCAAAACGACGGGGCGAAAACCACCTGCAATCCCTACAACTAACTCAAGTCAGTGGAGTAAAAGCAATGAAAATAAAAGCAAGCTTGATCCTCACCGTTGCCGCTCTGGCGTTGTCCGGTTCCGCTTTAGCAGAAGTCAAAATCGCCCTGGTGGCGAAGTCCCTCGGAAATGGATTCTTCGAAGCAGCGAACGTCGGCGCGCAGGAGGCGGCCAAAGAGTTAGGCGATGTGAAAGTGATTTATACCGGCCCGACCACCACCACGGCGGAAGCGCAGATCGAAGTGCTGAACGGGCTGATCGCCCAGGGCGTGGATGCGATCGCCATCTCGGCGAACGATCCGGACGCCTTAGTCCCGGTGCTGAAAAAAGCGATGCAGCGCGGCATTAAGGTGGTCTCCTGGGATTCCGGCGTGGCGAAAGCCGGGCGTCAGATCCACCTGAACCCGTCCAACAACGCCCTGATCGGCGAAACCAACGTTAAGCTCGCCGCCGACGCGCTGAAGTCCCTGAACGTGGAGAAGGGTGACGTGGCGGTGCTGAGCGCCACGCCAACCTCCACCAACCAGAACACCTGGATTGCGGAGATGAAAAAGGTGCTGCCGAAGTACCCGTCGGTCAATCTGGTGACCGTGGCCTACGGGGACGATCTCTCTGACAAGAGCTACCGCGAAGCGGTGGGCCTGCTGAAAACCTACCCGGATTTAAAAGTGATTGTCTCGCCGTCGTCCGTGGGCATTGTCGCCGCCGCGCAGGCGGTGAAAGACCAGGGCAAGATCGGCAAAGTGTACGTCACCGGTTTAGGCCTGCCGTCTGAGATGGCGGGGGCGGTGAAGTCCGGCGCGAGTAAGAGCTTTGCCATCTGGAACCCGATCGACCTGGGCTACGCAGCGACCTACTTAGCGGATGACCTGGTGAAAGGCACCGCCACAAAAGACGAAGCGAGTATGGGCAAGCTGGGCAAAGTGAAGCTGGACGCCGACGGTAGCGGGGCGATGGCCGAACCGTTCGTCTACGATGCCAGCAATATTGATAAGTTCTCGAAAATTTTCTGATCCCTTTCTCCCTCTCCCTGTGGGAGAGGGTCGGGGTGAGGGCATCAGGCCGCATCTCCCCTCACCCTAACCCTCTCCCGAGGGGAGAGGGGATCAAACGGAGAACTATCATGACCCCATTGCTACAGCTTTCGGGCATCACCAAGGTCTTCCCCGGCGTGCGCGCCCTTGAGAACGTGCAGCTGGCGCTGTGGCCCGGCAAAGTCACGGCGCTCATCGGCGAAAACGGCGCGGGCAAGTCGACGCTGGTCAAAGTGATGACCGGCATTTACCAGCCTGACGAGGGCCAAATCCTCTATAAAGCCATTCCGGTTCAGCTTCCGACCCCGGAGTCGGCGCACAAAATCGGCATCACCGCCATTCATCAGGAAACCGTGCTCTTTGACGAGCTCTCGGTCACCGAAAATATTTTTGTTGGCCAGTACCTCTACAAAGGCTTTTTCAAAAAGCTCGACTGGCCGGAGATGCACCGCCGGGCGCAGGCGATCCTCACCCGTCTGGAGGTGCAAATCGACCCGCGCGCCACCCTCAAAACCCTGAGCATCGCCCAGCGCCATATGGTCGCCATCGCCCGCGCGCTGTCGTTTGAGGCGCAGGTGGTGATCCTCGATGAACCCACGGCGGCGCTGTCCCAGCACGAAATCCTCGAGTTTTATCAGATCGTCGAGCGCTTGAAGCAGGAGGGCAAAGCCATCCTGTTTATCTCCCACAAGTTCGACGAGATTTTCGAGCTGGCGGATCATTACACCATCCTGCGCGACGGCGCGTTCGTGGGCGCTGGCGCGATGAGTGACATCACCGAAGAGCGGATGGTGTCGATGATGGTCGGGCGCGCCATCACCCAGACCTTCCCGAAAGTGGCGTGCGAGAAGGGCGATACGGTGCTGGAGGTGAAAAACCTCTGCCATCCGACCGAGTTCGCGAACATCTCCTTCACCCTTCGCAAAGGGGAGATCCTCGGCTTCTATGGCCTGGTGGGCGCCGGGCGCACTGAGCTGATGCAGGCGCTGTCCGGCGTCACGCGCCCCTCCTCCGGGGAGATCATCCTCAACGGCCAGCCGCAGCGCTTTCGCCAGCCGGCGGACGCCATCAAAGCGGGCATCGTCTGCGTGCCGGAAGAGCGGCAGAAGCAGGGGGCGATTATCGAGCTCTCCATTGCCCAGAACATCAGCCTGCCCCAGCTTGGCAGGCTCAACCCGAACGGCGTGCTGCACGACGACCGCGAATGGCGGCTCGCCGACGAGTACGCCAGACGCCTCCAGGTCAAAGCCTTTAGCTGGAAGCAGGCGGTGGAAACCCTCTCCGGCGGCAACCAGCAAAAGGTGGTGATCGGCAAATGGCTGGCGACCCATCCTGACGTGATCATCCTCGATGAGCCGACAAAAGGCATCGATATCGGCTCCAAGGCCGCCGTTCATCAATTTATGTCTGAACTGGTCGGCCAGGGGCTGGCGGTGATCATGGTGTCGTCTGAGCTGCCGGAAGTGATGGGCATGGCTGACCGCATCATCGTCATGCACGAAGGGCTAATGGCGGCGGAATATCAGGCGGGCGACGCCACGGCGGAGACCATCGTCAGCGCCGCCAGCGGTGCAAAACAGGAGGCGGCGTGATGCTAAAGGCTCTGTTAAAACACCGCGAAGCCCTGCTGGGTGCGGTGATTGTGCTGATGGTGCTGGGGATCGGCAGCCGCGTGCCGTCGTTTATTGCCCCGGGCAACCTGGTGGAGATGTTTAACGACACCTCGATTCTCATCATTCTCGCCCTCGGGCAGATGATGGTGTTGCTCACCAAAGGCATCGACCTGTCGATGGCGGCAAACCTCGCCCTGACCGGGATGATTGTCGCGCTGATCAACTTTCATTACCCGCACGTCCCGGTCTGGGCGCTGCTTGTTCTTGCCACCGCGCTCGGCCTGGTGATGGGCGTCATCAACGGCCTGCTGGTGTGGAAGCTGGGCATCCCGGCGATTGTGGTGACGCTCGGCACCATGAGCATCTACCGCGGGATTATCTTTTTGCTCTCCGGCGGCGGCTGGGTGAACTCCAACCAGATGGGCGCCGATTTTCTCGGCCTGCCGCGCGCCTCGCTGCTGGGCCTGCCGGTGCTGAGCTGGTGCGCTATCGCCGCGCTGCTGCTGGTGGGCTATTTCCTGCGCTACAGCCGCACCGGACGGGCGCTGTACACCGCGGGCGGCAACGCCACGGCGGCGTATTACACCGGGATCAACGCGGGCAAGATGCAGTTCGTTAGCTTCTGCCTTTCCGGAACGCTGGCCGGGTTCTGCGGCTACCTGTGGATATCGCGCTTTGCGGTGGCCTACGTGGACGTCGCCAACGGCTTTGAGCTGCAGGTGGTAGCCGCCTGCGTGATAGGCGGGATCGGCACCATGGGCGGCACCGGGCGCGTGCTCGGCTGCCTGTTCGGCGCGCTGTTCCTCGGCGTAATCAACAATGCCCTGCCGGTGATTGGCGTGTCCCCGTTCTGGCAGATGGCGATCTCCGGCACGGTGATTGTGACGGCGGTGCTGCTGAACGAGCGCGGCAACACGCGCAAAGGGCGGCTGATCCTGCGCGACGCGGCCCTGGCGCGTCAGAAACTGGCGGTGAAATCATGAGCAAAATGATGGCTTCAGAAGAGATCAAACCGACCCCTGCTCGCTCGGGCATGTTCCAACGCCTGCTGTGCTGGGAAAGCTTTTTGCTGGCGGTGACGCTGCTGGTGTTCGTGGGCAACGCCCTCGCCTCGCCCTACTTCCTCAACGTCTGGAATCTGTCGGATGCGACGTTCAACTTCACCGAAAAGGCGATCGTCGTGCTGCCGATGGCGATGCTGATTATCGCCCGTGAAATTGACCTGTCCGTGGCCTCTACCATTGCGCTGAGTTCAACGGTGATGGGCTTTTGCGCGGCGGCGGGCGTGGATACGCCGTTGCTGCTCTGCGCGGGGCTGGGCGTGGGCCTGCTGTGCGGGCTGTTCAACGGCATTCTGGTGACGCGCTTTAACCTGTCGTCGATTGTGATCACCATCGGCACCATGAGCCTGTATCGCGGGATCACCTACATCCTGCTCGGGGATAAGGCGCTGAACAGCTATCCGGAGAGCTTCGCCTGGTTCGGGCAGGGCTACGTGTGGGGCGCGCTGTCGTTTGAGTTCGCGCTGTTTATCGTTCTCGCCGCCGCGTTTGCCTTTGTGCTGCACCGCACCAACTTTGGCCGCCGCACCTACGCCATCGGCAATAACCCGACCGGGGCGTGGTATTCCGGCATTAACGTCAAGCGCCACAACCTGCTGCTGTTCGCGCTGGTGGGGCTGATGTCCGGCCTGGCGTCGGTGCTGCTCACCTCGCGCCTGGGCAGCACCCGTCCGACGATTGCGATGGGCTGGGAGCTGGCGGTGGTGACGATGGCGGTGCTCGGCGGGGTCAACATTCTGGGCGGGTCCGGCAGCATGGTGGGCGTGATTATCGCCGCCTTCCTGATGGGGCTGGTGACCTTTGGCCTGAGCCTGCTCAACGTGCCCGGCATTGTGATGTCGGTGATTATCGGCGCGATGCTGATCGTGGTGATTTCACTGCCGATTATTACGCGCCGGGTGATGCAGCGAAGACGGATTTAAATTAGCCCCTAACCCTCTCCCCAGAGGGGAGAGGGAACGGTTCTGTGCGGACTTTCCCCCTCTCCCCTTTGGGGAGAGGGCCGGGGTGAGGGGACAAAACGGATTACCCAAATCATCATTAAGGAGAATTATCATGAGCTTTATGTTGGCACTGCCAAAAATCAGCCTGCACGGCGCGGGCGCTATCGGCGATATGGTCAACCTGGTGGCAAACAAGCAGTGGGGAAAAGCGCTGATTGTCACCGACGGTCAGCTGGTCAAACTGGGCCTGCTCGACGGCCTGTTTGCCGCGCTCGACGCACATAAGATGTCGTATCAGCTGTTTGACGAGGTGTTCCCGAACCCAACGGAAGCGCTGGTGCAGAACGGCTTTGCGGCGTACCAGGATGCGCAGTGCGACTACCTGATTGCCTTCGGCGGCGGCAGCCCGATTGATACCGCGAAAGCGATTAAAATTCTCACCGCCAACCCCGGCCCGTCCACCGCCTATTCCGGCGTCGGTAAGGTGAAAAAACCGGGCGTACCGCTGGTTGCCATTAACACCACCGCAGGCACGGCGGCGGAGATGACCAGCAACGCGGTGATTATCGACTCGGAACGTCAGGTGAAAGAGGTGATCATCGACCCGAACATCATCCCGGATATCGCCGTGGACGATGCCAGCGTAATGCTCGACATTCCCGCGTCCGTGACCGCCGCCACCGGCATGGACGCCCTCACCCACGCCATTGAGGCCTATGTCTCCGTCGGCGCCCATCCGCTGACCGACGCCAACGCGCTGGAAGCGATTCGCCTGATCAACCTCTGGCTGCCCGCGGCGGTCGACAACGGTCAGAACCTTGAGGCGCGCGAGCAGATGGCGTTTGGTCAGTATCTGGCGGGTATGGCGTTCAACAGCGCCGGTCTGGGGCTGGTTCACGCGCTGGCGCACCAGCCGGGGGCGACGCACAACCTGCCGCACGGGGTGTGCAACGCCATCCTGCTGCCGATCATCGAAAACTTTAACCGCCCGAACGCGGTGGCGCGTTTCGCCCGCGTCGCGCAGGCGATGGGCGTCGACACGCGCGGCATGAGCGACGAAGCCGCCAGCATGTCCGCGATTCAGGCCATCCGCGACCTGAGCGCCCGGGTCGGCATTCCGTCCGGCTTTAGCCAGCTCGGCGTGACCAAAGCCGATATCGAAGGCTGGCTGGATAAAGCCCTCGCCGACCCGTGCGCGCCGTGCAACCCGCGCACCGCCAGCCGGGATGAAGTCCGCGAGCTGTATCTGGAGGCATTATGATCCGCAAAGCGTTTGTCATGCAGGTAAACCCGGACGCCCACGACGAGTACGCGCGCCGCCACAATCCGATCTGGCCCGAGCTGGAAGCGGTGCTGAAAGCTCACGGGGCGCACCGCTACGCCATTTATCTCGATCGGGAGCGCAGCCTGCTGTTTGCGACGGTGGAGATTGAGTCGGAGGAGCGCTGGAACGCGGTGGCGAACACCGACGTGTGCCAGCGCTGGTGGAAGCACATGGGGGACGTGATGCCGTCTAACCCGGACAACAGCCCGGTCAGCGCCGGGCTGAAAGAGGTGTTTTACCTGGACTGATGCGTGAGCGCCGCTGCCCCCGAGGCAGCGGCAATCTCCTGCCTGCTGCTCAGCGTAAACGCCGACACCACCGTAATCGCCAGCACAAAACAGCCCAGCATCAGGTAGGTCTCCTGGAAGCCGATCCGGTCATACATATTCCCGGCAAACGCGGAGAGGAAAATCGCCGCCGACTGTTTGGCAAACTGGAAGCCGATCAGGTAGATAGTCGCCGACAGTCGCGTATCAAACACCCCGGTGATGTACTTGAACGCCCCCACCAGCAGGAACGGCACCTCCAGCGCGTGCAGCATTTTCAGGGCAATCACCTCCACGGCGGTCGTGGCAAACGACGAGCCGATAATGCGCGTTGCCATGATCACCCCGGCAATCAGCAGCGTGTTTTTCGCGCCGATGCGGTTAATGATCCACGGCGAGCAGAACATGATGATGGCGTTACAGATTTCCCCTGCGGTGGTGGCAAAACCAAAGGCACGCGTCCCTTCCTGCGGCGTCGCGAAGAAGGTTTTGAAGAAGGTGGCAAACTGCTGATCGAAGACGTCGTACACGCAGGCCACGCCAATCACGTAGAGAATAAACATCCACATTCTGCGCTGGCGGAACAGGTTGAACACGGTTTTGGTAGTGATCTGCGGCTGGTTTGCACCCAGGGCGTTCATTACCTGCGCCGTCTGGTTGGGCTTCGGCTTCGCAACGACCAGCAGCAGCATCAGCAGCAGCGCCGCCCCCGAGCCCATCCAGAAGACGTACGACGGATCGATGCCGAACAGGATGCCGCCCGTTGAGGCGCACAGCCCCCAGCCGAGACAGCCAAACATGCGCGCCTTGCCGTATTCGAAGAGGCTGTTACGGCTTACGCGTTCGATGTAGGCCTCAATCGCCCCCGACCCTGCCGAGAAAACAAAGCCGATATAAATCCCGCCGCTTAGCGCGCCCAGCCAGATATTGGCTTTCAGCAGCGGCGCGAAGACGTACAGGAAGAACGGCGCAAACAGAAACAGCAGCACCGCGATGATCCACAGCAGGTGCTTTTTGAGCCCCAGCTTGTCGGAAATGACCCCCAGCACCGGCTGGAAGGCGATCGCCGAAAGCGAAATGCAGGAGAACACGATCCCGGTATGGGTTTTGTTCAGGCCAATGATGTCCGACAGCCAGATCGGCAGGAACGGAAAGCAGGTGGCCATAATGAAGAAGTAGAGAAAGAAGAACAGCCCGAAGATCCAGAAATTAGGGTTGTCTTTGTGGGTACAGGTTGTTGTGTTCATTATTTTTATCCTCAACGGAGGGCCGGCTGCCCGGCCCGTCACCCTTACACGCGTTCAACGCCAATCAGAATGGCGGTTTCCGGATCCAGAATCGGCAGCGCAATGCCCGCCTGCATCAGCCACTCGCCGCTGGCCGCGAGCGGCGCGTCCATCCATGCGGGCAACTTACGCATGGTGTGCCCGCCCTCCCCCGTCAGGCGAATGTTCGGGTGATCGAGCAGCGTGATGCGATACCGCGCGCCGGGCTCCAGCCCCGCCATGCGCAGCGGCATCATCAGGCTGTAGTCGGGCATCCGGAGCTGGCTGACGATAAACAGCCCCTGCGTCTTGTCTTCGCTCACTATACCCTGCGCCAGCGTGCCGGCATCCGGCATATCCACGCGCCACTGGGTGCCGTGGTGAATCACCTCGCGCCACCGCTTGTGCAGCGCGGCGTAGTGGCGATAGCCCTCGCGCTCCTGCTCGTCGACGGTCAGCGGATCCAGCTCCAGCCCCATGTGGCCAAACAGCGCCGTCAGGCCGCGGAAGGCAATGTCGTGCTGGCGGAAGGTGGCGTGGCATTTATGATGACCGATATGCGCGCCCATCACTTCCGGCGGGAAGAAGTAGCTCATCCCGCGCTGGATGGTGTTGCGCTCCAGCGCGTCGTTATTGTCGGACGCCCAGAAGCGGTGGCTGCGGGTCAGCACTTCGTAATCAATACGTCCGCCGCCGGAGGAGCAGGATTCAAATTCAATGTGCGGGAAGCGCTCGCCCAGCACGTCCAGCAGGCGATAGAACTGGCGGGTCTGCGCATCGGCGGCGGCCTTACCGTTGTGGCCCGGCTGCACCAGCTCGCGGTTCATGTCCCACTTCACGTAGTCGACCGCGTGCTCGCCCAGCAGCCAGCTCATGCGCTCCACCAGGTAATCAAAGGCTTCCGGGACGTTGAGGTTGAGCACCAGCTGATGGCGTCCGGTCGCCTGCGCGTAGCCCGGCAGCGCCAGCACCCAGTCAGGGTGCGCGCGATACAAATCAGAATTCGGGTTAATCATCTCCGGCTCAACCCAGATGCCAAACTCCATGCCCAGCCGTTTGACGTGGTCGATCACCGGCGTCAGCCCGTTCGGGTACTTTTTCTCGTCCAGATACCAGTCGCCCAGCGCGGCGCGGTCGTCGTTGCGGCCTTTGAACCAGCCGTCGTCGATGATAAAGCGCTCCACGCCCAGCGCCGCCGCCTCGTCGGCCATGCGCATGATGTAGTCCGGATCGTGGTTGAAGTAGATCCCCTCCCAGGTATTGAGGTGCACCGGACGCGGTTTGTTTTCCGGGAAGCGGATCAGGTTATCGCGCAGGTAGCGGTGGAACTGCTGGCTCATGCCGTTCAGCCCCTGCGCGGAGTAGCTCGCATACAGGCGCGGCGTCCAGAGCGTTTCGCCCTCCTCAATCGGCATTTCGCCCGGGAGGTAGAGCGCTTCAGCCTGCACGTAGCGGCGGCCGTCGGTTTTGGCCTCCGCGCGCAGCCGGTGGTTGCCGCTCCAGCCAAGATGTACGCCCCACACGTCGCCGTGCATTTCGTTGAAAGACGGCGTGCCGGCGATCAGCGCCGGGAAGTGTTCATGGGAGGTTTTCCCCCGGCGGTTTTCAATCACAAAGCTATTGTGCTCCAGCTTTACGCGGTGCGGCTGGAACTCGTGGATCCAGCGTCCGTGAAAGGCCATCACCTCCTGGGCGCGCTCGGCTACCGGCAGCGTCACGGCAAAACGGTCAACCTGCCACGGCGAGGCTTTCAGGTTGGTTAGCCCGTGGCGCACCGCCAGCACGCCGCTGGCGTCCAGCGCCAGCTCGCTGGTTAAGCGCAGCCCGGCACGTTCATCTTCCGCCGTCAGCGTCAGGACGTTGCCCGTCTGCTGCACCTGCGCGGTGGTGAAGACCGGCGATCCGTCCAGCCCCTGACGATGGCCCTCAACGCCCGGCGAGCCAAAGAGACCGTGCCCCAGCTCCGCCATCAGCGTGACCGGAGAATCCACGTCCAGCCTGCCGTTGGCAACCGGGCGCGAAATGCTGAGGACGTCCTGCGGCGAAAAGTGCTGAAGGTGCGGCCCCCAGTAGAGAATTTCGGTGAACGGGTGCGTTTTGATCACCACGTCTACCGTTCGGCTTTCGAGTCGTAAAATGGAATCTTGCATCGGACATCTCCTGTCATCGGAATGCCCTGAGTGTTGATCCGAAACGTTTCGGATTAGAACCAAAACGTTTCGGATTTGTGATCGGGTTTGGAAATTTGGCGTTTTAGGCCGTCTGGCCCGGGGAGAATTCCGGCTGCCAGAGCACCTGAAGCTGCGCGATGTCGTCGCCGTTAATCAGCTGGCGCACCATATCGGCAATCTGCTTGCCCACGCCCTGACGGGTGGACTGGATCACCGACGCCACCTCAACATCGACAATGCTGTCCTGGGGTAAACCGTCGTAGACCACCAGCGAAACGGCATTTTCACCGGACAGGCGTCCCATCTGCGCCAGCGCCATTGCCGCGCCGTCGCCGTGGGTGTTGCAGTCGGTAATGATGGCGGTCGGCGGCTGCGGAAGGGACAGCAGCTCTTTCGTGGTCGCGTAACCCACGCGGCGCGAAGGCGGCATGGCGCGCAGCCATTCGCTGGACAGCCCCGCTTCCCGCAGCGCGTCCAGATACCCCTGACGCCGCTGGGTGATAAAGGCCTGGTTGTTGCTCTCCCCCAGCAGCGCGATGCGCTGATGCCCTTTTTCAATCAGCCAGCGGGTGGCCTGCCAGGTTCCCGCATAGTTATCAAAATCAAACCAGGCGTAGGGCTGCGGCAGATGGCTGCGCCCCAGCGCCAGGAAAGGAAAACCGGCGGCCTGAAGCTGCTCAAGGCGCGGGTCGCGATCGAGAGTGTGCGCCACAATCAGCGCGTCCACGCGGCGGCTTTGCACCATGCGCATGTAGCTGTGTTTATCCGCTAAATCGTCATCGGCAATCAGCAGCAGGTCGATCTCATGTCGCGCCAGTTCGTGGCTAATTTCGCCGACCATGTCCATAAATACGCTGTTGTTGAGCGGAACGGGATGCACCGGGAACACCAGCCCGACGGCGTCGATTTTGCCCATCTTGAGGCGACGGGCAAAGGTGTTAGGCCGATAGCCGCGGCGCTGGGCTTCGGCTTCCACGCGGGCGCGCGTTTCGGCGGACACGTCGTCATATCCGTTGAGGGCGCGGCTGACGGTGGTAACAGACAGCCCCAGTTCTTTGGCAATGGCTTTAAGCGACATGATTTTCCGTAGTGTTGTTAGTTTTGTTCCGCCACCAGCAGCGCGTGCGTGTCCGGCTCCAGCGCCTTAAAGATGTGCGGCAGATCGGCGGGATAGCAAATGTAATCCCCCGGCCCTAGCTCTTCGGGCGCGTCCGTCAGGCCCACCAGCGCCCGCCCCTGGGTCACAATAATATGCTCAACCGAACCCGGCGGATGCGGCTGGGAAATGCGGTCGGCGCCCGGCTGGGTGAGGAGGAGGTAAACATCGCGCCGCGCGCCCGGCGGGCACGCCGCCAGCAAAATGGCCTCGTAGTTGGCCTGTCCGGCCACCACCTTCGTTCCCTCTCCACGGCGGATCACCTGCGTGGTTGGCAGCTGCGGCTCCAGCAGGCGCGCAAAAGGAATATCCAGCGCCACGCACAGCGACCAGAGCGTTTCCAGGCTCGGGTTACCGTTGCCGGATTCCAGCTGCGAAAGCGTGGACTTGGCGATCCCCGCCCGGCGCGCAATTTCCGCCAGGGAAAGCCCGGTTCGCAGGCGTTCCCGCACCAGGCTTTTGGCAATCACGCTGATTGGCTGCGTCATATAACGGCCTCTTGTTCTATAAATCGAACGAATCGTTCATCTTGAAAAACGACATTGATGCGTTCATTATAATGGAAACTCGTTCGATATGGCTAAAATTGTATGAAGCATTATCTCTCCTGTCTTAAGGGCGACACCGTAAAAGCGATCGTCCTGGTCTGCCTGGCGGTGGGCGTTGTCGGGATGTCCTACGGCTCCCTGGCGATGGCCTACGGCTTCCCGATCTGGGTGCCGTTTGTGCTGTCCATTACCGTGCTGGCGGGCGCCTCGGAATTTATGTTTATCGGCATCGTCGCCAGCGGCGGAAACCCGCTGGCCGCGGCGGCGGCCGGGCTGTTGGTCAACGCCCGCCACGTGCCGTTTGGCGTGACGGTGCGCGAACTGGTGGGCAAGCGCGGCCTGAGCCTGCTGGGCTGCCACATCATGAACGACGAAAGCGTGGTGTTCGGCCTGTCGCAAAAAACGCCCGAGCAGCGGAAAGCCGCCTACTGGCTGTGCGGTTTGGGGGTGGCGCTCATCTGGCCGCTGGGCACGCTGCTGGGGGCGATGGTCGGGAAGCTGCTGCCCGACCCGGAAACCATCGGGCTGGACGCCGTGTTCCCGGCGATCCTGCTGGCGCTGGTGGTGCCCGCCTTTAAAAATCGCACCACGCTGATCCGCGCCTGCAGCGGTGCCGCGCTGTCGCTGGCCGCCGTGCCGTTTGCGCCGGTGGGGCTGCCGGTGCTGCTCTCTTTACTCGGTCTGGCCGCGAGGAAAAAATAATGGAAAACATGACGGTTGTTATTCTGGGGATCGCGATTTTGTCGGCGGGAACCTATCTGATGCGTCTGGGCGGAGCGAAGCTCGGCAGCCGGCTGGCGCTGTCCGAGCGCTCGCAGGCGCTGCTCTCCGACGCGGCAACGGTGCTGCTGTTTTCCGTGGCGCTGGCGACCACCTTTTATGAAGGGGAACATTTCGCGGGAATGGCGCGGGTGCTGGGCGTGGCGTTCGCGGTGTTTCTCGCCTGGCGCAAGATGCCGTTAATCGTGGTGATTGTGGCGGCGGCAGTGGTCACCGCCCTGCTGCGTCTGGCGGGCGTGCAATAAAAAAAGCGCCCCGGGGGCGCTCTTTCGACGATGGTGCGTGATTATTTGTTCAGTTCAGCGGTCATGTGTACGCGGTTACCGGCGAAGGCCTGGGTAATTTTGTAAGATGACGCGCCCGCTTCCTGAGCCTGTGCGGCGATTTTCGCTTCTGCACCGTCAAGAGTAGAAGAGGTTGCGGTCACGGTCTGGGCTGCGAAAGAACCAAATGAAGTAGCCAGAGCGATTACTGCGACAAAAGTTTTGATGCTTTTCATGATATAAACCCTTTCGTTAAGTTGTTTAGGTAATGCGCCGTGCCTTGATGAGATAAATACTAGACCTCATCCTGAACAACTAAAAGCGGAAGGATTTGCCCATATCATTCAAAATTACTGATCAACAATTAAGCGCTGCGGATGGGTGTAAATCGTCGCCCGTCCCGGCTTGCAGAACCCCACCAGCGTCAGGTTGCAGCGCTCTGCCACTTCCACCGCCAGCGTGGTGGCCGCCGATACCGCAAACAGAATTTCAATGCCGCACATCGCCGACTTTTGCACCATCTCGTAGCTGGCCCGGCTGGAGACCAGCGCCGCGCCCTGCTGCCAGATTTCGCTTTCCCGCGCACGACGCCCGAGCAGCTTGTCCAGCGCCACGTGCCGCCCGACATCCTCATGCCCCCCGGCAATCTCACCCGACCGCAGCACCCACGCCGCGGCGTGCGTACAGCCGCTCAGCTGGCCAATGGGTTGCACATCGTTGAGGTGCTCAAGCGCGGTATCAAGATTGGCGAGGTTGAAGGTCTGGGTAAACGGCAGCGGCGCAATCGGCTTGCCGATATCGTTGAGCTGCTCAACGCCGCACACGCCGCAGCCGGTGCGCCCGGCCAGCGCGCGGCGGCGCTCTTTCAGCCCCATAAAGCGGCGGCTGGAAAGTTCAATCTGGACTTCCAGGCCATTGCAGGCCTGAACCACGTCCATCCCGTAGATATCCTGCGGGTGCGCAATAATGCCTTCCGAGAGGGAGAAGCCAATGGCGAACAGCTCAAGATCTTTCGGCGACGCCATCATCACCACGTGCGAAATACCGTTGTAGACCAGGGCAACGGGCACTTCCTGCGCCAGAAAATCGGGCGTAGCGTGGGAGATATGGGGTGGTCTGTGTACCGACAGTTCCACAATGCCGGCTGGCAGTGGCAACGCGTGGGCGGCACGATTTTGTTTAGACACAACGGTATTCCTGAACAACCTCGGAGTCAGACCCGCTATTGCAGCATAAACCGCAGGCCCTGCGCATAGTATGGATCAACTTTTCAGCACCCAACCCCATCAAGTTTACCTACTCATTTGGGAGAGGTGCAACCGAGGCGATGATACACCCCTTTAACATGTGTGGTTATTAACGTGATCGATATCACACTTTATAATCAATGGCGTGATAATACGTTCACTTTGTATTAACGCCGTTGGAACAGGCATACCGACATTGTGGTATTCTGACCATATCCCTCGTGGGATTGAGGGTTTAACACAAATTTTCAGCTTTGTGGTGAAAAAACAACCGCAGAACTAAAACTACATATGTAAGCAATGTCGAAACAAGGAGTGACCCATGCAGGTCAGCAGAAGGCAGTTCTTTAAGATCTGCGCTGGCGGTATGGCAGGCACCACGGCGGCGGCGCTGGGCTTTGCACCCGGCGTAGCGCTGGCGGAAACGCGGCAGTACAAACTGTTGCGCACCCGCGAAACCCGTAATACCTGTACGTACTGCTCCGTCGGCTGTGGGCTGTTGATGTATAGCCTCGGCGACGGTGCGAAAAACGCCAAAGCGTCTATTTTCCACATCGAAGGCGACCCGGATCACCCGGTCAACCGCGGTGCATTGTGTCCGAAAGGGGCAGGCCTGGTGGACTTTATCCACTCGGAAAGCCGCCTGAAGTTCCCGGAATATCGCGCGCCCGGCTCCGACAAATGGCAGCAAATCAGCTGGGAAGAAGCGTTTGACCGCATCGCAAAACTGATTAAAGAAGATCGCGATGCCAACTTCATCGACAAGAATGCCGATGGCGTAACGGTTAACCGCTGGCTCTCCACCGGGATGTTGTGTGCCTCTGCATCCAGTAACGAAACCGGCTATTTAACCCAGAAATTTACGCGCGCACTCGGTATGCTCGCGGTCGACAACCAGGCGCGCGTCTGACACGGACCAACGGTAGCAAGTCTTGCTCCAACATTTGGTCGCGGTGCGATGACCAACCACTGGGTCGACATCAAAAACGCCAACCTCATCGTGGTGATGGGCGGTAACGCCGCTGAAGCGCACCCTGTCGGGTTCCTCTGGGCGATGGAAGCCAAAATCCACAACGGCGCGAAATTGATTGTTATCGATCCCCGCTTTACGCGTACTGCGTCAGTGGCGGATTTCTACACCCCTATTCGTTCAGGTACTGACATCACTTTCCTGTCAGGCGTCTTGCTGTACCTGATGACCAACGAAAAATATAACCGCGAGTACACCGAAGCCTATACCAACGCCAGCCTGATCGTGCGTGAGGATTACCACTTCGAAGATGGCCTGTTCAGCGGTTATGACGCCGAAAAACGCAAATACGACAAAACCAGCTGGAACTACGAGCTGGATGAGAAAGGCTTTGCGAAGCGCGATACCACTCTGCAACATCCGCGCTGCGTGTGGAACCTGCTGAAAGAGCACGTTTCCCGCTACACGCCGGAGGTTGTCGAAAACATCTGCGGCACGCCGAAGGCGGACTTCCTGAAAGTGTGCGAGCTGATTGCCGAAACCAGCGCGAAAGATAAGACCGCGTCGTTCCTGTACGCGCTCGGCTGGACGCAGCACTCCATCGGCGCGCAGAACATCCGTACCATGGCGATGGTGCAGCTGCTGCTCGGCAACATGGGGATGGCAGGCGGCGGCGTGAACGCCCTGCGCGGTCACTCCAACATTCAGGGTCTGACCGACCTCGGCCTGCTCTCTCAGAGCCTGCCGGGCTATATGAACCTGCCAAACGAGAAGCAGCCCGACCTGCAAACCTACCTGACGGCCAGCACGCCAAAACCGCTGCTCGAAGGCCAGGTGAACTACTGGGGCAACTATCCGAAGTTCTTCGTGTCGATGATGAAAGCCTTCTTCGGCGACAAAGCAACGGCGGAAAACAGCTGGGGCTACGACTGGCTGCCGAAGTGGGACAAAGGCTACGACGTTCTGCAGTACTTCGAAATGATGAACCAGGGCAAGGTTAACGGCTATCTGTGCCAGGGCTTTAACCCGGTGGCCTCGTTCCCGAACAAGAACAAGGTTGTCGCCTCCCTGTCGAAGCTGAAGTTCCTGGTCACGATTGACCCGCTCAACACCGAGACCTCGACCTTCTGGCAGAACCACGGTGAATCGAACGACGTTGATCCATCGAAAATTCAGACCGAAGTGTTCCGTCTGCCGTCAACCTGCTTCGCGGAAGAGAACGGCTCCATCGTTAACTCCGGCCGCTGGCTGCAGTGGCACTGGAAAGGCGCGGACGCCCCGGGCATCGCCATGAACGACGGCGAGATCCTGGCCGGTATCTTCTTACGCCTGCGTAAGATGTATGCGGCAGAAGGCGGCGCGAACCCGGAACCGGTTCTGAACATGACCTGGAACTACTCAACGCCGGAAAACCCAGCGCCGGAAGAAGTGGCGATGGAGAGCAACGGGAAAGCGCTGGCGGACGTGATCGACCCGGCGACCGGCACCGTGCTGGCGAAGAAAGGCGATCAGCTGAGTACCTTCGCGCACCTGCGTGACGACGGCACCACCGCCAGCGGCTGCTGGATCTTTGCCGGTAGCTGGACGCCGAAAGGCAACCAGATGGCCAACCGCGATAACGCCGACCCGTCGGGTCTGGGCAACACGCTGGGCTGGGCATGGGCATGGCCGCTTAACCGCCGCATTCTCTATAACCGCGCATCCGCAGACCCGCAGGGCAACCCGTGGGATCCGAAGCGTCAGCTGCTGAAATGGGACGGCGCGAAATGGGGCGGCGTGGATATTCCGGACTACAGCACTGCCGCACCGGGCAGCGACGTGGGGCCGTTTATCATGCAGCCTGAAGGGATGGGACGTCTGTTTGCTATCGATAAGATGGCGGAAGGGCCGTTCCCGGAACACTACGAGCCGTTTGAGACGCCGCTGGGCACCAACCCGCTGCACCCGAACGTGGTCTCTAACCCGGCAGCCCGTATCTTCAAGGGCGATTTTGAAGCGCTGGGTAAAAAGGACAAGTTCCCGTACGTGGGCACCACCTACCGTCTGACCGAACACTTCCACTACTGGACCAAGCACGCGCTGCTTAACGCTATCGCGCAGCCGGAACAGTTTGTGGAGATTGGCGAGAAGCTGGCGAACAAGCTCGGCATTGCCCACGGCGATACCGTGAAGGTTTCCTCTAACCGCGGCTACATTAAAGCCAAGGCAGTGGTGACCAAGCGTATTCGCACGCTGAACGTTCACGGACAGCAGGTGGATACTATCGGTATTCCAATTCACTGGGGTTATGAAGGCGTGGCGAAGAAAGGGTTCATTGCGAATACCCTGACGCCATTCGTCGGCGATGCGAACACGCAGACGCCGGAGTTTAAGGCCTTCCTCGTGAACGTGGAAAAGGTGTAACGGAGGCGACCTATGGCTTATCAATCGCAAGACATCATACGTCGTTCCGCGACTAACGGTTTCACCCCCGCGCCTCAGGCGCGGGACCACCAGCAGGAAGTGGCGAAGCTTATCGACGTGACCACCTGTATCGGCTGTAAAGCCTGTCAGGTGGCCTGTTCCGAGTGGAACGACATCCGTGACGAAGTGGGTCACAACGTCGGGGTTTACGATAACCCCGCCGACCTGACCGCCAAGTCCTGGACGGTAATGCGTTTCTCGGAAGTGGAGCAGAACGACAAACTGGAATGGCTTATCCGCAAAGACGGCTGTATGCACTGTGCGGATCCGGGCTGCCTCAAGGCGTGCCCGTCAGAAGGGGCTATCATTCAGTATGCTAACGGTATCGTCGACTTCCAGTCCGAACAGTGCATTGGCTGCGGCTACTGCATCGCGGGCTGTCCGTTCAACGTGCCGCGACTGAACCCGGAAGACAATCGCGTCTACAAATGTACGCTGTGCGTCGACCGCGTCAACGTCGGCCAGGAGCCAGCCTGCGTGAAGACCTGCCCAACGGGTGCTATCCACTTTGGTTCTAAAGAGGATATGAAAACCCTGGCGGCAGAGCGCGTAGGCGAGCTGAAAACCCGCGGTTACGACAACGCGGGCCTGTACGATCCGGCCGGGGTTGGCGGTACGCACGTGATGTACGTGCTGCACCACGCCGACAAGCCGAATCTGTATCACGGCCTGCCGGAGAACCCGGAAATCAGCGCCACCGTGAAGTTCTGGAAAGGCATCTGGAAGCCGCTGGCAGCGGTCGGTTTTGCTGCCACCTTCGCAGCGAGCATCTTCCACTACGTCGGCGTCGGTCCGAACCGCGCGGAAGAGGAAGAAGACAACCTGCATGAAGAGAAAGACGAGGTGCGCAAATGAAAAGACGTGACACCATCGTGCGCTATACCGCGCCGGAACGCATCAACCACTGGGTCACCGCCTTCTGCTTCATGCTGGCGGCGATAAGCGGGCTGGGATTCTTCTTCCCGTCCTTCAACTGGCTGATGCAAATCATGGGGACACCGCAGCTGGCGCGTATTCTGCACCCGTTTGTCGGCGTCATCATGTTTGCGTCGTTTATCATCATGTTTTTCCGTTACTGGCACCATAACCTAATCAATCGGGATGATATCTTTTGGGCGAAGAATATTCGTAAGATCGTCGTCAACGAGGAAGTGGGTGACACCGGGCGTTATAACTTCGGCCAGAAATGCGTATTCTGGGCGGCGATTATCTTCCTGGTCCTGTTGCTGGTGAGCGGCGTGATCATCTGGCGTCCGTACTTTGCGCCTGCTTTCTCAATCCCGGTGATCCGATTTGCGCTGATGCTGCATTCATTTGCCGCAGTGGCGTTAATTGTGGTTATCATGGTGCATATTTACGCCGCCCTCTGGGTGAAAGGCACCATTACCGCGATGGTGGAAGGCTGGGTTACCAAAACGTGGGCGAAGAAACATCATCCGCGCTGGTACCGAGAAGTCCGCCAGAAACAGGAAAAGTCATCTGAATGAGTATTCGCATAATCCCGCAAGATGAGCTGGGTTCGAGCGAGAAACGCACGGCGGATTACATTCCGCCGTTGTTATTCCCCAGACTCAAGAACCTCTACAACCGCCGCGCAGAGCGTCTGCGCGAGCTGGCAGAGAACAATCCGCTGGGCGATTTTTTGCGCTTTGCCGCGCTGGTTGCCCATGCGCAGGAAGTGGTGCTCTACGACCACCCGCTGCAAATGGATCTCACCGCGCGCATCAAAGAAGCCAACGCGCAGGGCAAGCCGCCGCTGGATATTCACGTTCTGCCGCGCGACAAGCACTGGCAGAAGCTGCTGCACTCCCTGATTGCCGAGCTGAAGCCGGAAATGAGCGGAACAGCGCTGGCCGTGATTGAGAACCTGGAAAAAGCCTCTGACCTGGAGCTGGAAGAGATGGCGAGCGCGCTGTTTGCTTCTGACTTTACGCTGGTCAGCAGCGATAAAGCCCCGTTTATCTGGGCTGCGCTGTCGCTCTACTGGGCGCAAATGGCAAGCCTGATCCCAGGCAAAGCGCGCGCCGAATACGGCGAAGCCCGCCAGTTCTGCCCGGTTTGCGGCTCAATGCCGGTCTCCAGCATGGTGCAGATCGGCACCACTCAGGGGCTGCGCTACCTGCACTGCAACCTGTGTGAAACCGAATGGCACGTGGTGCGCGTTAAATGCAGCAACTGCGAGCAGACCCGCGATCTGAACTACTGGTCGCTGGAAAACGAAGACGCGGCGGTGAAAGCCGAAAGCTGTGGCGATTGCGGCACTTACCTGAAGATTTTGTATCAGGAAAAAGACCCGAAAGTCGAAGCCGTAGCCGACGATCTCGCCTCGCTGATACTGGACGCCAGAATGGAGCAAGAGGGCTTTGCCCGCAGCTCGATTAACCCGTTCCTGTTTCCGGGTGAAGGGGAGTAATCTCCCGTGATAGTGCCGGGCGGCGCAAGCTTGCCCGGCCTACAGCTGATAGGGAGAACTCACCCCATCTATTCCTGAGAAGTCTTTCGTGTTCCGTGAAATCAACGGACAATTTCGGCTCTGGGCCGTTGCCAGAATGATGGCATCCGCAAGCTTCATCCCATGCTTTTCCCGCAGTAAAACGCTTCTTTCAGCAATCTCTCGCGTCACTTCGATAATTTCAAACATATCACTCCAGTAGATCATCAGCGGTTAATTTTCAGGCAAAATACTCCTCCTTGAATTGTGGTTAAAGCGCTTTAAAAAAGCGGCCTTCATTTTTGCGAGCCGCTTTCCAGTTCCCTGACCTCATAAAATTTGTTGTTTTCTTCCGCATAAAACCAGGCTATAACTGTATATTCATACAGCTAAAAAGAACGTTAATATGGCTCTGGAAAACGGGATTGCGCAGTTAGTTAAGGACTTTACTGATGCAGGAAAGCCTTCTTCGCGTGACCAGAATATTGATGACCGAAGAAAAGGCTATATTGCCAGTGCGGTACTTGCCGGGCAAAAAGAAGCTCGCGTCCAGGTTGAAACGCGCGTCATTGATGACCTCACCTTTCAAATTTATTCGCCTCTCAATGCCACCGAAACGTTACCCGGTGCCCTCTATTATCACGGCGGATGCTTTGTCAGCGGAGGGTTTGAAACCCATGATAACCAGCTCCGCCAGCTGGCGTTTTACGGTAACTGCCGGGTCATTGCAGTTCAGTACAGACTGGCACCCGAGCATACATTCCCTGCTGCACATGACGACGCAGAGCGAGCGGCAGCGCTTGTCTGGCAAAATGCAGCAGTATTTGGCGTAAACAAAAATCGCATCACCCTTTGCGGAGACAGCGCAGGGGGGCATCTGGCGCTGGTGACGGCTCTGAGGATCAAGGCCAAAGGTCTCTGGAACCCCGCTCAGCTCATTCTTATCTACCCCATGCTCGATGCTACGGCCAGTTTTGAAAGCTATACCCTTAATGGCCGGGATTACGTTATTACCCGCGATACCTTGCTCAGCGGATATGAAATGTATTTGGCAGACACCGACCGTCAGCATCCCGAAGCCAGCCCGCTGTGGCGGAATGATTTTAACGGTCTTCCGCCGGTGCACATTATTACCGCCGAGTACGATCCGCTATGCGATGAAGGAGAAATGTTGTACCAGTATCTGACAGAGCAGGGGGTGAGGTGTACCGCTCAACGGTGGCTGGGGGTAATACATGGTTTTTTCCAGCTTGGTGGCATTAGCCAGTCTGCGCGAAACGTTATGCGGGACATCGCCTGGCGGATAAGCTCCGCCCGGCGATAACGCTGAAGAGATTACTCCTCCTCGTTCCCACCCTCTTCAAACGCGCCGTAGGGCTTCGCGGGGAGAACGATGTAAGTCCCTTCAAACACCGCCCCTGACGTTTGATCGCCAAACAGCTCAACCTGCATCTGCACGCGTGCTTTGCGTCCGCGCGCCAGGCGGTCAAGGTCGCCGCCGAGTGAACCGAGATCGGCTACCGCGCTCGGTTTGCCGCTGATCGGCGCGCTGTAGCGAATGTGGGCATCTGCCAGAATGATGGTGCCGCCCAGGTGGCGCTCGCGCAGCATCAGCCAGATAAGCCCCCAGCCGGTGAGGGTCGCCAGCGAGAACAGGCTCCCGGCAAACAGGGTATGGTGCGGGTTCTGATTGCCGGTTTCCGGCATGGTGGTAATGAATTTTTGCCCGGTGTATTGCTGAATGCGCACGCCCATCTTTTCGCTCAGCGGGATGTGCTGATACCAGGCCTGCTGGAGCTGCCCGCACCAGTCGGCGCGGTGCAGGATGTCATCAAGGCTGGCGACGGGTTTGATCATCAGGAAATGGCGCACGGGCGTGGTTTGCGGGGCGGTGATCTCACCCTGATTCACAAACCCGAGCTTGGCGAAGAACTCCACGGCGTCCTCGCGGGCGCTGCAGGTGACGCGCTTAACGCCCTCCTGACGGGCGACGGACTCGAGGGTCATCGCCATCAGCGTGCCCAGCCCTTTGTCCTGCACGGAAGGGTGAACCGCCATAAAGCGGATTGAGGCTTCGTTGTCGGCGTTGATATACAAACGCCCGACGGCCACCAGGTTGCCCTCTTCGTCCACCACCATCTGGTGATGGGCCATCGCGTCCCAGGCGTCGCGCTCGGAGCCTTTGGGCTGATGCAGTGGCTTACGCAGCATCTCCCAGCGGAACTGGTAATAGACGTCTAACTCTTCTTCCGTTTGCGGTACTCGAAGGTGATACATAGCTGCACTCTCTCTTGTTACCCGCGGCCGCGCCGCAAGCTGGCTCATACCTGGAGCCAGAATGTGACGGGGCCATCGTTCACCAGCGATACCTGCATATCCGCAGCGAATCGTCCGGTTTGCGTGTTCATGTCCTGCTGGCGACAGCGCTCAACAAAATATTCGTATAACGCTTCTGCACGTTCCGGCGCGGCGCCTTTAGAGAAGCTCGGGCGCATACCGCGTTCGGTGTCGGCGGCCAGGGTAAACTGCGATACCACAAGCACGCTGCCGCCCGCCTGCTGAACGTTAAGGTTCATCTTCCCTTCCGCATCGCTAAAGATGCGGTAGCCCAGCACGCGCTCGCACAGGCGGTTGGCCTTTTGCTCGTCATCTTCCTTTTCGACACCTAACAACACCAAAAGTCCTGGGCCAATTTCACCCGTCACCTCTCCCTCCACGGTGACGCTGGCACGGGTTACGCGTTGAATCAATGCAATCATGGTTGGTCTGCTTCTTGTTGTTTTTCAGCTTCTGCTGCTTTTTTGAGTTCGCGGTATATCCCGAGAGTGACAGTTATTTCTGCACCAAGCAAGACGATACACCAGGTCCAGTACACCCAGACAAACAGAATGGGGATCACCGCCAGCACGCCGTAAATCAGTTGATAAGACGGGAACATGGTGATGTAAAGGGCAAAGCCTTTTTTCCCCAGCTCGAACAGCACCGCCGCCACCAGCGCGCCGACAACCGCATCGCGATTGGGCACGCGCGTGGTCGGCACCACGCTGTAAAGCAACCAGAAAGAGAGCCAGGATAAGATCAGCGGGAAGATGCGCAGCACGTTGTCGATAACGCTGTTCAGATCGCTCGCCCAGCGCAGGGAGAGCAGGTAGGAGCTGATCGCCAGACTCGCCCCCGCCAGCAGCGGCCCCAGGGTCAAAATCATCCAGTAGACGGCAAAGGAGTAAACCTTAGGCCGCGCTTTTTTGCTGCGCCAGATGGTGTTAAGCGCGCTATCGATGGCGTACATCAGCAGCAGCGCGGTGACGATAAGCCCGCACGCCCCCACCGCCGTCATCTTGTTGGAGTTGGCGACAAACTGCTCGATGTAGTTCTGTATCACATCCCCGGTCGCGGGAATGAAGTTGGCGAAAACGAAGTGTCGAAGCTGCAAACTCACGTCTGCAAACATCGGAAACGCCGAGAAAAGGGCAAACACCACGGCCACCAGCGGCACTAACGAGAGCAGCGACACATACGCGAGATTGCCCGCCAGCGTCGTCATGTTGTCCTCGTCAATGCGATGCCAGAGGAGTTTCAGCCACGCCCGGAGCGGGCGCGAATGGTGTGTGGCTTTTTGATGAACGGTTTTTAGCATAACTGCTTCGCAAAGTAGTTCGGTATGGTCTCTTTTCCGGTCACCAGAATTGAGGTAATACCCAACTGATTAGCTCCCTCTATATTATCGGCGTTATCGTCGAAAAAGACCGCATCCGCCGCGGAGAATCCTTCCTGCTGCAGTACCGCCTGGTAAATGCGCGCTTCCGGTTTACGCATCCCCATCTCCTGAGAGAGATAGATACGATCCGCTGCGGCTTTCACTTCAGGGTATTCATCCGGCCAGAAGGTGGTGTGCAGACGGTTAGTGTTCGACAGCACCACCACGCGATGCCCCTGCTCACGCAGTTTCTGCATGATATCGGTCACTTCCGGGCGGACCGCCACAAAGACCGCCTGCCAGCCGTGGGCAAACTGTTCGTAACTTAACGGCAGATCCATTTCGTGACAGAAGCGCTCGGCAAACTCTTCGTCGCTGATTTCGCCGCGCTCATGCTGGTGGAATGTTTCGCCCATCGCGAAGCTCTGTTTTAACGTCGCCAGCGGCACGCGGCTAAAATCGCTCCATGCGCCCAGCACTCGATTAAAATCGATATCGACGATTACATTTCCTAAGTCAAAGATATAAAGCATGTTTATCTCCTTTTCGCCGTGGAAAAGTAACTGTAGCGGGAAAGATAAGCTTTGGCTATGAACTGCGGCATACGGCAGAAAAAGAAAAACCCCGCCACAGGGACGGGGTTTTACAGGCTAAAAGAGGAGTGGATTACTCTTCTTTCGCGCCACGCATCGCACGTTTACGATCGTTTTCAGTCAGGTGACGTTTACGAATACGGATAGACTGTGGAGTCACTTCTACCAGTTCGTCGTCATCGATGAATTCCAGAGCCTGCTCCAGAGTCATCTTGATCGGTGGAACCAGAACCGTTGCTTCGTCAGTACCGGACGCACGCATGTTGGTCAGTTTCTTACCGGTCAGGCAGTTTACAGTCAGGTCGTTAGAACGGCTGTGAATACCGATGATCTGGCCTTCGTAAACTTCAGCACCGTGGCCGAGGAACAGCTTACCGCGGTCCTGCAGGCTGAACAGTGCGAACGCAACCGCTTTACCCTGACCGTTGGAGATCAGAACGCCGTTGTTACGCTGACCTACATCACCCGGACGAACATCGTCGTAGTGGCTGAAGGTGGAGTACAGCAGACCGGTACCAGAGGTCATGGTCATGAACTCTGAACGGAAGCCGATCAGACCACGGCTTGGGATCACGTAGTCAAGACGTACGCGGCCTTTGCCATCTGGATTCATGTTTTTCAGGTCGCCTTTACGCTCACCCAGAGCCTGCATCACAGAACCCTGGTGCTGCTCTTCAACGTCCAGCGTTACGTTCTCGAACGGCTCTTGTTTACGGCCATCGATTTCGCGGAAGATAACTTTCGGACGGGAAACCGCCATTTCGAAACCTTCACGACGCATGTTTTCGATCAGAACAGACAGGTGCAGCTCACCACGACCCGAAACGCGGAATGCGTCAGCGTCTGGAGTCTCTTCAACGCGCAGCGCAACGTTGTGCACCAGCTCTTTGTTCAGGCGGTCAAGGATCTGACGAGAGGTAACGAACTTACCTTCTTTACCGCAGAACGGAGAGGTGTTGACGTTGAAGAACATGGATACCGTTGGTTCATCAACAGACAGCGCTGGCAGCGCTTCAACCGCCTGCGTGTCGCAGATGGTGTCAGAGATGTTCAGCTCGCCCAGACCGGTGATAGCGATGATATCGCCCGCTTCAGCGATGTCGCTCTCGATACGCTCAAGACCCAGGTGAGTCAGAACTTTACCGACTTTACCGTTACGGGTTTTGCCTTCGCTATCGATGATAGTGACCTGCTGGTTTGGCTTAACTTTACCGCGCTTGATACGACCGATGCCGATTACACCAACGTAGTTGTTGTAGTCGAGCTGAGAGATCTGCATCTGCAGGGTGCCGTCGAGATCAACGTTTGGCGCAGGAACACGGTCAACAATCGCCTGGTACAGCGGGGTCATGTCTTCAGCCATGTTTTCGTGGTCCAGACCTGCAATACCGTTCAGCGCAGATGCGTAAACGATAGGGAAGTCCAGCTGCTCGTCGGTCGCGTCGAGGTTAACGAACAGGTCGAATACCTGGTCGACAACCCAGTCAGGACGCGCGCCAGGACGGTCAACTTTGTTGATAACAACAATTGGCTTCAAACCATGAGCAAATGCTTTCTTGGTTACGAAGCGCGTCTGCGGCATTGGGCCATCCATTGCGTCAACGACCAGCAGAACGGAGTCTACCATGGACATTACGCGCTCAACTTCACCACCGAAGTCGGCGTGCCCTGGGGTATCAACGATGTTGATACGGTAGTCATTCCATTTGATAGCGGTGTTTTTAGCGAGGATGGTAATCCCACGCTCTTTCTCCAAATCGTTGGAGTCCATCACGCGTTCTTGAGTTTCGGCACGAGAGTCGAACGTACCGGATTGCTGCAGCAGCTTATCAACCAGGGTAGTTTTACCATGGTCAACGTGCGCGATGATGGCGATGTTACGCAGATTTTCGATCACAACTTTGCCTCAGGCATTAGAAATAGCGCGTTATTGTACACGGATTAATCGCACTACAAAACAGGATCACAAACATCCCCCGCAAACAAGTATTGCAGAGATGCTTTGTGATCGCTTTCACGGAGCGTAAAAAGGGCACTTTAACGAAAATTGCACCAATATGGTGCTCAGTGTTCACACTGAAGCACTATACTGGTGCAACATTACCATCTTGGTGCAGCAGTTTTGCACTATGGTGCGCATGATAACGCCTTTTTGGGGTGTTTTAAAAGTTGGCACAGATTTCGCTTTATCAAAATACGGCAAAAAAATGGCACACAGCCAGGCCAAAGCAGAATTTGAAGACCTCGTTACCACGACGACAATGACCAATCTGGAGAGTTAAGTATGTCCGCTGAACACGTTTTGACGATGCTGAACGAACATGAAGTGAAGTTTGTTGATCTGCGCTTCACCGATACCAAAGGTAAAGAACAGCACGTCACGATTCCTGCTCATCAGGTAAACGCCGAATTCTTTGAAGAAGGCAAAATGTTTGACGGCTCCTCCATTGGTGGCTGGAAAGGCATTAACGAATCCGACATGGTTCTGATGCCGGACGCGACCACTGCGCTCATTGACCCGTTCTTCGAAGAGCCTACGCTTATCATCCGTTGCGATATCCTCGAGCCAGGCACGCTGCAGGGCTACGACCGCGACCCACGCTCCATCGCTAAACGCGCTGAAGAGTACCTGCGCTCTACCGGCATCGCAGACACCGTTCTGTTCGGGCCAGAGCCAGAGTTCTTCCTGTTCGACGACATCCGTTTTGGTGCTTCTATTTCTGGCTCCCACGTGGCTATTGATGACATCGAAGGCGCATGGAACTCCTCTACCAAATACGAAGGCGGCAACAAAGGTCACCGTCCTGGCGTGAAAGGCGGTTACTTCCCGGTTCCTCCGGTCGATTCTTCACAGGACATCCGTTCTACCATGTGTCTGATCATGGAAGAGATGGGCCTGGTTGTTGAAGCACATCACCACGAAGTTGCAACCGCTGGCCAGAACGAAATCGCTACCCGCTTCAACACCATGACCAAAAAAGCGGATGAGATTCAGATCTACAAATACGTTGTTCACAACGTTGCGCACCGCTTCGGTAAAACCGCGACCTTCATGCCAAAACCAATGTTTGGCGACAACGGTTCCGGTATGCACTGCCACATGTCTCTGTCCAAGAACGGCACTAACCTGTTCTCTGGCGACAAATATGCGGGTCTGTCCGAGCAGGCGCTGCACTACATCGGTGGTGTTATCAAACACGCTAAAGCGATCAACGCCCTGGCGAACCCAACCACTAACTCCTACAAGCGTCTGGTCCCAGGCTACGAAGCCCCAGTTATGCTGGCGTACTCTGCCCGTAACCGTTCTGCTTCTATCCGTATCCCGGTTGTTGCTTCTCCGAAAGCGCGTCGTATCGAAGTGCGCTTCCCGGACCCAGCGGCTAACCCATACCTGTGCTTCGCAGCGCTGCTGATGGCCGGTCTGGACGGTATCAAGAACAAGATCCACCCAGGCGAAGCCATGGACAAAAACCTGTACGACCTGCCGCCAGAAGAAGCGAAAGAGATCCCACAGGTTGCAGGTTCTCTGGAAGAAGCCCTGCAGGCGCTGGACGCAGACCGTGAGTTCCTGACCGCTGGCGGCGTGTTCACTGATGAAGCTATCGACGCTTACATCGCGCTGCGTACCGAAGAAAACGACCGTGTGCGTATGACTCCGCACCCGGTTGAGTTCGAACTGTACTACAGCGTCTAATCGATTTGTTTTACCCGGCGCGTCACGCGTCGGGGGTAGTTGCCGTGGAAACTTTAGCCCATCTCCGGATGGGCTTTTTTCTCCACCAACAACCTGATCTCACGCGCTTTTTACGACGAAAAAGCTATACTGCACTAAATTAGTGCAACCAACTCCAGGAGACTGCTGAATGGCAACTGGCACGCTGCCCGATGCTGGGCAGATCCTCAATTCTCTTATTAACAGCATCCTGCTGGTCGACGACGAGCTGGCGGTACATTACGCCAACCCGGCCGCGCAGCAGCTGCTCGCTCAAAGTGCGCGAAAACTCTTCGGCACGCCCCTTCCGGAACTGCTGAGCTATTTTTCGCTCAATATTGGCCTGATGCAGGAAAGTTTGCAGGCCGGTCAGGGATTTACGGATAACGAAGTGACGCTGGTGATTGACGGGCGCTCTCACATTCTCTCGCTCACCGCTCAGCGTCTTCCTGAAGGCCTGATCCTGCTGGAGATGGCGCCGATGGATAACCAGCGTCGACTGAGCCAGGAACAGCTCCAGCACGCCCAGCAGATTGCGGCACGGGATCTGGTGCGCGGCCTTGCCCATGAAATCAAGAACCCGCTCGGGGGCTTACGCGGCGCGGCGCAGCTGTTAACCAAAGCGCTTCCCGACCCGGCGCTGGCGGAATACACCAACGTCATCATTGAACAGGCGGACCGCCTGCGCAATCTGGTGGACAGGCTCCTGGGGCCGCAGCAGCCGGGGATGCACATTACGGAAAGCATTCATAAGGTCGCCGAACGGGTGGTCAAACTGGTGTCGATGGAGCTGCCGGAGAACGTGACGCTGGTTCGCGATTACGATCCAAGTTTGCCTGAACTGGCGCACGATCCGGACCAGATTGAGCAAGTTTTACTGAATATCGTGCGTAACGCGCTGCAGGCTTTAGGCCCGGACGGTGGCGAAATCATCCTGCGCACCCGCACGGCCTTCCAGCTCACGCTGCACGGCGTGCGCTACCGACTGGCGGCGCGAATCGACGTTGAAGATAACGGGCCGGGCATTCCGCCGCATCTTCAGGACACGCTGTTCTACCCGATGGTGAGTGGTCGCGAAGGCGGCACCGGGCTGGGGTTATCCATTGCCCGCAATTTGATCGATCAACACTCTGGAAAAATTGAATTTACCAGTTGGCCGGGCCATACCGAGTTTTCGGTTTTCCTGCCGATTAAAAAATAAAGGTGACGTTTATGCAACGAGGGATAGTCTGGGTAGTCGATGACGATAGCTCCATCCGTTGGGTGCTTGAACGCGCGCTCACAGGGGCGGGATTAAGCTGCACGACATTTGAGAGCGGCAGCGAAGTGCTCGATGCGCTCACCACCAAAACCCCGGACGTGCTGCTGTCGGATATCCGTATGCCGGGCATGGACGGGCTGGCGCTGTTAAAGCAGATCAAGCAACGCCACCCTATGCTTCCGGTCATCATAATGACCGCGCACTCCGATCTGGATGCCGCCGTCAGCGCTTACCAGCAGGGGGCGTTTGATTACCTGCCAAAGCCGTTTGATATCGACGAAGCGGTCGCGCTGGTTGAGCGCGCCATCAGCCACTATCAGGAGCAACAACAGCCGCGCAATACCCCGGATTTTGGCCCGACGACGGACATCATCGGCGAAGCGCCCGCGATGCAGGATGTGTTTCGCATCATCGGTCGCCTGTCGCGCTCGTCCATCAGCGTGTTGATTAACGGCGAATCGGGCACGGGTAAAGAGCTTGTCGCGCATGCCCTGCATCGCCACAGCCCGCGGGCAAAAGCGCCATTTATCGCGCTCAACATGGCGGCTATCCCGAAGGATCTCATTGAGTCTGAGCTGTTCGGTCACGAGAAAGGGGCATTCACTGGCGCAAACACCATTCGCCAGGGACGCTTCGAACAGGCCGACGGCGGGACGCTGTTCCTGGATGAAATCGGCGATATGCCGCTGGACGTTCAGACCCGCCTGCTGCGCGTGCTGGCCGACGGTCAGTTCTACCGCGTGGGCGGCTACGCGCCGGTGAAGGTGGACGTGCGCATTATTGCCGCCACCCACCAGAACCTGGAGCTGCGCGTTCAGGAGGGAAAATTCCGCGAGGACTTATTCCACCGCCTGAACGTGATCCGCGTTCATCTCCCGCCGCTGCGCGAGCGTCGGGAAGATATCCCGCGCCTGGCGCGCCACTTCCTGCAGGTTGCCGCGCGCGAGCTGGGCGTAGAGGCCAAACAGCTGCATCCGGAAACCGATGCCGCCCTCACCCGCCTCGCCTGGCCGGGTAACGTGCGCCAGCTGGAAAACACCTGCCGCTGGCTGACGGTGATGGCCGCCGGCCAGGAAGTGCTGATTCAGGATCTCCCAGGCGAACTTTTCGAAGCCACCGCGCCAGAAAGCAGCACCGGGCACGCGCTGCCGGACAGCTGGGCAACGCTGCTTGCGCAGTGGGCCGACCGCGCGCTGCGTTCCGGTCATCAAAACCTGCTTTCAGAGGCGCAGCCGGAGATGGAGCGCACGCTGCTGACCACCGCGCTTCGCCATACGCAGGGCCATAAACAGGAAGCCGCTCGCCTGCTGGGATGGGGTCGTAATACCCTGACGCGTAAGCTGAAAGAGCTGGGAATGGAGTGATGTTTACCGCTGTGTAAAGATTACAAATTGAGCGCAAAATGGCGTTATTTTGCGCTTTACTGTTCCGATGAGTTTAGTATGATCCTGCCCGAAAACGGGGGGAACCATCATGCTGGAATCATTAGTCAATTTGCTCTCTAGCGGAGCAGCCGAGAGCCACACGCCGCAGACGGCAGTTGCAGCCGTGCTGTGCGCGGCACTGGTTGGGTTGTTTAGCTAGGCGGGTTTACCCGGTCTACCAATGCGAGTAGGCCGGGTAAGCGTCACCCGGCAATACCACTCAAATCACGCGCGAGAACTGCTGCATCCGCGCCTTCTGGCGCAGATAGGCGTCAAAGCACATGCAGATATTGCGAATCAACAAGCGCCCTTTCGGCGTCACTTCAACCGCACGCTCGGTGACATCCACCAGCCCATCTTTCGCCAGCGGCGCGAGCAGCTTCAGGTCTTCTGCGAAGTAATCACTGAACTTCAGATCCCACTGCGACTCCACGTTGCTGAAATCGAGGCGGAAGTTACAGATAAGCGCCTTAATCACGTCGCGACGAATGCAGTCATCGCGCGTTAGCGCAATGCCGCGCCACAGGGCATTACCCTTCTCATCAACCTGCTGATAGTACTGTTTGAGCTCTTTTTGGTTCTGCGCGTAGCAGTCGCCAATCATGCTGATGGCGGAAACGCCCATGCCCAGCAGGTCGGTATCGCCCTGGGTGGTATAGCCCTGGAAGTTACGATGCAAAATCCCTTCACGCTGGGCAATCGCCAGCTCATCGTCCGGGCGGGCAAAGTGATCCATACCGATAAACTGATAGCCGGCTTCGGTCAGGGAGGTGATGGTTTCCTGCAAAATATCCAGCTTCTGCCGGGCAGAAGGCAGATCGGCATCTTTGATTTTGCGCTGCGCGGCGAACAGCGTCGGCAGGTGCGCATAGTTAAAAACGCTCAGGCGGTCGGGGTTAAGCTCGGCCACACGCTTCAGGGTGAAGGCGAAGCTTTCCGGCGTCTGCTTTGGCAGGCCGTAGATAAGGTCGATGTTGGTCGAGGTAAAGCCGATATCACGGGCGTGATTGAGCAGCGCAAAGATGAACTCCTCGTCCTGCTCGCGGTTCACCAGGCGCTGAACCTCTTTATTGAAGTCCTGTACGCCCATACTCAGGCGGTTAAAGCCCTCGGCGCGTAAGTGATCCAGGACATCCAGCTCGATTTCGCGCGGATCGACCTCGATCGAGATTTCAGCGTCGGGATTGAAACTGAAATTGCCGCGCAGCAGCGCCATTAACCGGCCGATCTGCGCTTTGTTCAGATAGGTTGGCGTACCGCCGCCCCAGTGAAGCTGGCTGACCTGACGTCCGGCGAAAAGCGGCGCGCGGTGCAGGATTTCCTGTTCAAGGGCGTCGAGATACTGGTCGGCTTTATGCTGCTGGCGGGTGACAATTTTATTGCAGCCGCAGAAGTAGCAGAGCTTATGGCAGAACGGAATGTGAACGTAGAGTGAGAGCGGACGCTCGGGATAGCGCGCAACGGCCTGTAAAAATTCAGCCTCGCCAAAGCTCTCGGCGAACTCCAGCGCGGTTGGGTATGACGTATAGCGCGGCCCGGAATAGTTATATTTCTGGATTAGGGCCAAATCCCAGTCGATCGATGGTACAGACATGCTCACTCCTTCCGTTGGTGTCGCGTTCGTATACGGCGGCCCGTTCTGGCCCCGCTTCGGGCCATCATTCGGGTGCGCAGCCACTTCTGTCGCCGCGACAACCGCCGTAGTTTAACGAATAACCACACCAGATAACATATAATCGGAAGGGTTATAAGCAGGACTACCGTACCCGCCAGGTGCAAATGTTAGTTTCCACCCTTCAGAAGACGCATCATATCTTCTTGCTTCTCGTCTTCTTCTTCATCTTCTTCGTCGTCGTAGGACAGACCCAGTTTTTGCATCAGCTCGTCGATGCGATCCAGCTTGGCATCAACCCATGACTGCTCTTCTGCGGTCAGGGATTGACCCTCTTCAAGACGTTCCAGCAGCGCGTCCAGGCGCTCATCGTTCTCCAGCAAATCCAGCTCAGCCTGCGGTGAAAGCATAGGTTTCTCGCTCTTTGGTTTGTGCTGCTTAGTGACCGGGGTGTCTGTCACGCCCAGTGGAATGGGAGTTTTACTGCCGATACGGGGATCTTTCTGCGCTTTACCTTTTGCGGACGCGCTCGCTGCACCGCTACCGCTTGCACGGCTACCCGCAGCATGGCCACGATGCTTTTTATCGCGTTTGCGATCGCGCGCTTCCTGGTTCAGTTCTTCGCGCGTTTTGCGGCGTGCTTTTGCCGGGCGTTTAGCGCCCGCTGCGGAGGTCGGTTTTTTCATGATGTTTATCTTTAATCTGTTTTATTCAGTATAGAATTGCGGCGAAATCTAGCAGAAAGCAAGCAAAGAAAAAAGGCGACAGAGCAATCTGTCGCCTTTTTTCCTGACTCACAACCCTTAACGGGTCAGACATTCCTTGTTTGCCAACAACGAACCCTGTTTATCCTTTGGCTTATACCGTCCGTGATACGGTTCCCTTTCCCTTTTAAAACGCCTCCAGGCGCATTGTCATCCTGACAATCCTTAGTCTTCGCCTCCTGGCGTTCCTGACCCTTGTCCCTAAGTCATTATCCTGTGGCATCCTCGCCTTGGCGCACACTTTACCTTGTTCCACTGAACTAACAAGCTGTGAAACGGTACAAAAATAGATTTTCAGAAAATTACTCAAATGCAACAATTTGATTTAAAACAAATTGTGTTTTTTTACACCTGCGATTTCTCTGAGATCTCCCATAGCTTTAATGGCAAATGTCTTACAAACCCTGTGGTTTTCACCTTCAGGCCGATCGCGATGGGAAAAGCCTTTTGCCCGCATTCAGGTATAATCCCCGTCAGATTACGATTTTTGGAGACGACCACGTGACTACCTGGAACTACCAACAGACGCATTTTGTCACCAGTGCGCCTGATATTCGCCACTTACCTTCCGATACCGGTATTGAAGTGGCATTTGCTGGACGCTCCAATGCGGGTAAGTCCAGCGCCCTGAATACGCTGACCAACCAGAAAAGCCTGGCGCGTACCTCAAAAACGCCTGGCCGTACTCAGCTGATCAACCTGTTTGAAGTCGCAGAGGGCAAGCGCCTGGTCGACTTACCGGGGTATGGTTACGCGCAAGTGCCTGAAGAGATGAAGATCAAATGGCAGCGTGCGCTGGGTGAATACCTCGAAAAACGCCTGTGCCTGAAAGGTCTGGTGGTGCTGATGGATATTCGTCACCCGTTAAAAGATCTCGATCAGCAGATGATCGACTGGGCCGTAGCGAGCGACATCGCCGTTCTGGTGCTGCTCACGAAGGCCGATAAGCTGGCAAGCGGCGCGCGTAAAGCGCAGGTGAACATGGTTCGCGAAGCGGTGCTGGCGTTTAACGGTGATGTGCAGGTTGAGCCTTTCTCATCCCTGAAAAAGCAAGGCGTGGACAAGCTGCGCCAGAAGCTCGATAGCTGGTTTAACGAGCTGGAACCCGCGACAGAAGCGGAAGAAGAGTGATAAAAGCGCGGTGATGTCCGCGCTTTTTTTTGCCCGAAATTTTCTTTGCCGCAATAAAAAACGCCCCAGTCATTACTGACTGGGGCGGCTAAAATATTCAGCCAAATCCGATTACGTGAAGTAAAAGGTCTGAAAGATAGAACATCTTACCTCTGTACCCTACGTCGATAACTCTACTCTTTTTTTATCGGAGGAAAAAGCACTTTTTGTAGTTTTTTTTCATTCTTTACATAGGGAATTCTAATGATCGTCACAAAACGCGCGTAGTTATGTTGCAAACTTACATAATAAGCGCGTTATGCATTTAACCCTTAGTGAGCCTGATCCCAGTTTTCCCCACTCCCCACTTCCACCAGCAATGGCACGTCGAGCGTCATGCTGCTTTCCATCAGTTCGTGGATCTTTTTCGATACCGCATCCAGATCGTCTTTGTGCACTTCAAACACCAGTTCATCGTGCACCTGCATGATCATTTTCACGCGCGGCTGCTCTTTCTCCAGCCAGGCGTCAACGGCAATCATCGCGCGTTTGATGATGTCCGCCGCCGTGCCTTGCATTGGGGCGTTGATCGCCGCACGCTCAGCGCCGGCGCGGCGCGCGGCGTTACTGGATTTGATGTCCGGGAGATAAAGACGACGGCCATCCAGCGTTTCGACGTACCCCTTCTCTTTCGCCTGAGCACGGGTACGCTCCATATATTCCAGTACGCCCGGGTAACGCTCAAAGTAGAGATCCATGTACTTTTGCGACTCTTTACGCGGAATGTTGAGCTGGCGTGAAAGGCCGAACGCGCTCATGCCGTAAATCAGACCGAAGTTGATCGCTTTCGCGCTACGACGCTGTTCGTTGGTCACGCTTTCCAGCGGCAGGCCAAAGACCTCAGCCGCGGTCGCGCGGTGAATGTCCTGCCCTTCGGCAAACGCGGTCAGCAGCCCTTTGTCGCGCGACAGATGCGCCATAATGCGCAGTTCGATTTGCGAGTAGTCCGCAGAGACAATCAAATAGTCTTCCGGCGCGATAAATGCCTGACGAATACGACGACCTTCTTCATTACGAACCGGGATGTTTTGCAGGTTCGGATCCGTTGAGGAAAGTCGCCCGGTTGCAGCAACCGCCTGATGGTAAGAGGTATGCACGCGGCCCGTTTTCGGATTGATCATCAGCGGCAGCTTGTCGGTGTAGGTCGATTTCAGCTTCGCCAGCCCGCGATACTCCAGAATCACTTTCGGCAGCGGATAATCCAGCGCCAGCTCCTCCAGCACCTCTTCCGACGTCGATGGTGCGCCGCCTGGGGTTTTCTTCAGCGGCTTAATGCCCTGTTTTTCAAACAGGATAGTCTGCAGCTGCTTAGGCGACGACAGGTTAAACGGCTCGCCCGCCAGCTCATGTGCCTTCTGCTCAAGCTCGGTCAAACGCTGCGCAAGCTCACCGGAGTGGTTATGCAGCACCGTTGGGTCGATTTTAACGCCGTTGCGCTCAATGCGGGACAGCACGGGCACTAGCGGCATTTCGACGTGCTGGAAGACGTTCAGCGGTCCTTCCTGCTTCTGCAGCTTAGGCCACATCTTCAGGTGCAGCTGCAGCGTGACGTCAGCGTCTTCAGCCGCATAGCGGCCCGCCTCTTCCAGCGCAATCTGGTTAAAGGTCAGCTGATTTTTGCCTTTGCCGGCAATTTCTTCGAAGGTAATGGTTTTGTGTTTCAGCCAGCGATCGGAGAGGGAATCCATATCGTGACGGCCTGCCACGCTGTCCAGAATGTAGGATTCCAGCATGGTATCGAAGGCGATACCGCGCAGTTCGATGCCGTAGTTTTGCAGGATCCCGCGGTCATATTTCAGGTTTTGCCCGACCTTGAGCAGCTTCTCGTCTTCAAGCAGCGGTTTCAGCAGCGCCAGCACGCGCTCGCGCGGGATTTGATCCGGTGCATCCAGATAATCATGGGCAACGGGCACATAGGCCGCCAGGCCCGGCTCTGTCGCAAACGACAGCCCTACCATGTTCGCGGAGATGTTATCGAGGCTGTCGGTTTCCGTATCGAAGGCGAAGACCGGCGCCTTCTTCAGTTTTTCGATCCAGGCGACAAGCTGGGACTCTTCCAGAATGGTTTCGTAGTTGTCAGAAGAGAGCGCAGTGGCCTCCTCTTCAGCCTGCTCTTCGGCATCCACCGTGATGGTCTCTTTCGGCTTCGCCGCGGGTTTGGCCCCTTTCGCCTGCAGCCATTTGCCCGCCTCGACGTCTGTCGTCCAGCGCTTAAATTCGTATTTTTTAAACAGACCCAGCAGCTCTTCTGCCGCCGGCTCCTGGACTTCGAGCTGTTCGCAGGTTAGCTCCAGCTCGACATCCGTTTTGATCGTCGCCAGCTTGTAGGAGAGGTAAGCCACCTCTTTGTTGTCTTCAAGTTTGCCGGCCATGGTTTTGGCGCCACGGAAGGTTAATCCGGCGATTTTGTCAGACTCGGCGTACAGCGTATCCAGCCCGCCAAGACCCTGCAGCAGCGCCTGCGCGGTTTTCTCGCCCACGCCCGGAACGCCCGGAATGTTATCTGAGGAATCGCCCATCAGGGCGAGGAAATCGATGATCAGCTCTGGCGGAACCCCGTATTTAGCCACCACCTCTTCCGGCCCCAGAATGGTGTTGGTCATGGTGTTAATCAGGGTGATCCCAGGGGTGACCAGCTGCGCCATGTCTTTATCACCGGTGCTGATCAGCACGGGACGGCCCATTTTTTCCGCCTCACGCGCCAGCGTACCGATGACGTCATCGGCCTCGACGCCGGACACGGCCAGCAGCGGCAGACCCATTGCTTTTACCATCGTGTGCAGCGGCTCGATTTGCGCGCGCAGATCGTCAGGCATTGGCGGACGGTGAGATTTGTAATGCTCAAACAGCTCGTCACGGAAGGTTTTGCCCTTCGCGTCAAACACAACCGCCGCGTGGGTCGGCTGGTACTGAAGGATCAGGCTGCGCAGCATATTGAGCACGCCGTACATCGCGCCGGTGGGCTCCCCTGCGCTATTGGTCAGAGGAGGAAACGCATGATACGCCCGATACAGGTAAGAAGAGCCGTCGACGAGAATAAGAGGGTTTTCTGGGATCTGAACCATGTTGTCCGTGCCTTTAATCAATTTATGCGTAAAGGATGCCACAGAAGGATGAAAACATCAGTTTTTAGCACCCATTACAGGAAAAGATTTTGGGATCGTGAAGATCGCTCGCAAATTTAAATCTGTGGATAAGTTTGTGTATATTTTCACTTCAGAGGGAAAATAACGATCTAAGCCGTTCGGATTTCAATAATTTTGTATTGAATATCAATCTATTAAATAGAGATCCTGACTGTATATTGCCAACTGATGACAATTTACTCCATGTGGATATAAGCCTCGCCCATTTCGCATTCATAGATAAATCATCTGCTAAAAGGTAAAAGCATCTAACTCACGGGATGAAAGCGCCATTATTTAGCCCGATTTCTGGTAAAATCAGCGCCCTGCGCCGGGCACCCGGTCGGCAAAATACATCTAACTATCTGAAAAAGCTCAAAATGTTGAGATTACTCGCTGCGATAACATTACTGTTAAGCATCATTTTAACTATTCTGGTGACTGTCGCCTGTTCTGTGCCGATCATCGTCGCCGGAATAATTAAGCTGCTGTTACCCGTCCCCGCCGTCTGGCGAGCAGTTTCTGCATTTTGTAACTTCATGATGTATTGCTGGTGCGAAGGGTTGGCCATCCTGTTGTACCTGAACCCGCACCTGAAGTGGGATGTTCAGGGCCTGGAAAGGCTGAACAAAAAGAACTGGTATTTGCTGATCTGCAACCACCACAGCTGGGCAGATATTGTGGTTCTGTGCGTGCTGTTCCGCAAACATATCCCAATGAACAAATACTTTCTTAAGCAGCAGCTGGCCTGGGTGCCTTTTATTGGCCTGGCGTGCTGGGCGCTGGATATGCCGTTTATGAAGCGCTATTCTCGCAGCTACCTTATTCGCCATCCGGAGCGTCGCGGTAAAGACGTCGAAACCACGCGCCGTTCATGCGAAAAGTTTCGCGCCCACCCAACAACGATCGTTAACTTCGTCGAAGGCTCTCGTTTCACGGAAGAGAAGCGGCTGCAAACGCGCTCGCCATATAAGAACTTACTGCCGCCTAAAGCCGCAGGCATCGCAATGGCGCTTAATGTACTCGGGGAGCAGTTTGATAAGCTCCTGAACGTCACGCTGTGTTATCCGGAAAACGATAGCACGCCGTTCTACGATATGCTGAGCGGCAAGCTGACACGCATTGTCGTGCGCGTTGACCTGCTTCCTGTCGATACAGAATTGCACGGTGATTACGTTAACGATAAGAACTTTAAGCGTCGTTTCCAGCTCTGGCTTAATACGCTCTGGAAAGAGAAAGACGAGCAGATAGATAACATTAAATCTTCATACAAAAACGCCGGTCAGTGACCGGCGTTTTCTTTTTTACTTCTTCTCAACCAGATACTTCACGGTATCCGCGTACTGCTGTACGAAGATGTCCATGCTGCTGGTATCCATGCCCTGCATGTTCAGCTGGTATTTACCGTTAACATACATCGCCGGAACGCCCTGCAGTTGCAGGTCGGCAGCGGCTTTCTCCTGCTGAGCAACCAGAGATTTCACCACGAAGCTGTTCCAGGCCGCGTCATAGTCTTCGGCCTTCACGCCCGCATCTACGAATACCTTACGGATGTCCGCAGTGGTTTGAACGGTCTGGGTTTTCTGCACGCCTTCAAACATAGGAGCGGTGATTTTATCTTCCACGCCCAGAGCAATCGCAACTGCCCACGCCTGAGTCAGGTCTTTACCCAGTGGGCCCAGGAACTCAACGTGGTACTTGGTCATTTTGGTGCCTTCCGGCAGCTTTTTCTTCACGTTGTCAGAAACATGAAGAACCTGCTCGAACTGATAGCAGTGCGGGCAATAGAAAGAGAAGAACTCCAGCACCTGTGGCTCACCAGCAACTGGCTTCTCGAGCGTGGTGTACTGTTTACCGTCAGTAAACTGTGCAGCAGAGGCGCTAAATGCCAGAATCATACCTGCCAGCGCTAGCCATACTTTTTTCATGATCAACTTTCTCCTGGGTGTGTTCGATTAATACATTGGCGTTAATTGCAGAGGAGGCTCCCGAAGAACCTTAACCTGCTCAATAAAAGTGGATATCTGGTTGCGCCAGTAATCTTCTCCGGTTAACCACGGGAAGTTTCTGGGGAACGCGGGATCGTCCCAACGCCTGATTAACCATGCGAGATAATAAACAAAACGCATCGCACGTAAAGGCTCAATCAGGGCAATTTCATCTGAATTAAAGGCGCTAAATTCTTCATAGGCTTCAATGATGGTTTCAAGCTGCATACGCTGCTCGGCTTTGTCACCGTTAAGCAGCATCCACAGATCCTGAATGGCAGGCCCCATGCGCGCATCGTCGAGATCGACAAATAGCGGGCCATCTCGCCAGAGGATATTTCCGGCATGACAATCCCCGTGTAGACGAAGCACGGGAATATCATCGCGCCAGTGTGTTTTTACCGCGTCGATGAGTTTATCCGTCGCGTCGAGGAAATTGTCCTTCAGCGCCGCAGGGATTAGCGTAGAGGTTTCGAATACCTGTCGTGGCTCAAGAAGATATTCCTGAATCCCCATTGTCGGACGGGCAATAAAGGATTTTTTACGTCCGGTTTGATGAATTCGCCCAAGATAGCGGGCAACCCATTCCATCTGATCGATATTATCAGCTTCAAACTGACGGCCGCCCAGGCTTGGAAATACGGCGAAGAAAAACCCCTGGTGCGTAAGCAGCGTTTGATTATTGAATGGTATCGGGGCAGCCACCGGGACATCGTCTGCCAGTAAATCGTGGGCAAACTGATGTTCTTCCTGAATTTGTTCCGCAGACCAGCGTTCGGGACGATAGAATTTAACGACAAAGCGCTGACGCTCCTCGTCCTGGAATTGATAGACGCGGTTTTCGTAGCTATTTAAAGGCGTTAACCCGGAATCCACGCGAATACCCTGATCGAAGAGGGCATCCATAATGGTATCCGGGTGCAATGTCTGGAAAGTAAAAGCCTGGTCGTTCATCCGATCATCCGGAAAATATACGAATGATTGAGGATATCATTTTGTGGCGATTTCGGTGCCGCCGCTTACAAGCTTTTACTCTTTAATTACGCCACGCGCCCGAAGCAGCGCGGTTTTAAAATCTTCCTCGTAGTCCTTCTGAATTCCCGGAATAACAGCATCTTTGGCGGAGTCGCGCATTTTGAGGTGATAGATCAGGATGTCGTCAGAAAGGTCCGTCAATTCACCGTCATAACCTGACTCTTTCGCCAGTTTCTGTAAAAATTGCATCAGATTCAGCTCGGGTTCTTTTTGCCAGGCTGGCTGGAGGAGTTCAATAACTTCGTTCAGACGTTTACATTTCATGGTGGTGCTCCTTTCATTTAGAAAGACACGTTAGCAGGGTCAATCCCACAATAAAAGAGGCGATATAGGTGAAACAGCATCTGGAAATTACTGGCGTTGTTCTGGCTGGCGGAAGGGCAACGCGCATGGGAGGAAAAGACAAGGGCCTTCAGGTGCTAAACGGTATACCGTTATGGAAACACGTCGCAGATACCCTTTCACGCCAGGTGGCGTCGATTGCCATTAGCGCTAATCGGCATATCGAGCTCTATCAAGAGAGCGGATTTCCCGTTTATCAGGACATCCAGGCCGACTATCCCGGCCCTCTCGCCGGTATGCTTTCGGTGATGCAACAATCCGACGGCGAGTGGTTTCTCTTTTGCTCGTGCGATACGCCGCTTATCCCGGCCTGTCTTGCCGATCGCCTGGTAGAGCATCGTGACCAGTCCCCCGTTGTCTGGATACATGACGGAGAGCGCGACCATCCCACTATTGCGTTGATTAACAAGAAGTTAATACCGAATTTGCAATCCTATCTGGAAGCAGGAGAGCGGCGCGTGATGGTGTTTATGCGTCAGTCGGGTGGTCACTCTGTCGATTTTAGCGATCTGAAATCTGCTTTCATCAACGTGAACACAACCGAAGATCTCAAGAAGATGCAGGAGAAAGCATGATCCCCGTTTTAGCCATTTCAGCCTGGAGCGGTACGGGTAAAACGACGCTTCTGAAAAAGCTGATCCCCGCACTGTGTGAAAGAGGGATCTGCCCGGGTTTAATTAAGCATACCCATCACAATATGGATATCGATAAACCCGGAAAAGACAGCTACGAACTGCGTAAAGCAGGAGCCGCGCAAACGATGGTGGCCAGCAGCCAGCGGTGGGCGCTGATGACGGAAACACCGGACGAAAAGCCGCTGGATCTGGCTTATCTGGTAAGTCGAATGGACCATTCAACGCTTGATTTGGTTCTGGTTGAAGGGTTCAAGCACGAGTCTGTCGCTAAGATCCTGCTTTTCAGAAGCGATGCAGGGCACGCCCTAAACGAATTAACGCTGGATGAGCATGTTATCGCCGTTGCCAGCGATATTGAGCCGGAGCTGTCTGTGCCAGTTTTAGATTTGAATGATGTAGATGGGATAGCGAGCTTTATCCAGCTGTGGATGGCAGGCAGGTAAGCCTGTCTTCTTGCTGTTTTCTAAATGGCAGAACGCAAAAAGGCCATCCTTTCGGATGGCCTCTTCACTTATTTGATGCCTGGCAGTTCCCTACTCTCACATGGGGAGACCCCACACTACCATCGGCGCTACGGCGTTTCACTTCTGAGTTCGGCATGGGGTCAGGTGGGACCACCGCGCTAAAGCCGCCAGGCAAATTCTGTAATCTGTATCAGCTGAAAATCATCTCTCA
>NZ_CAXOFU010000019.1:0-99630 GCF_964208575.1 Enterobacter soli
CCTTGAGAGTCCTGAAGGAACGTTGAAGACTACGACGTTGATAGGTCGGGTGTGTAAGCGCAGCGATGCGTTGAGCTAACCGATACTAATGAACCGTGAGGCTTAACCTTACAACGCCGAAGATGTTTTGGCGATGAGAGAAGATTTTCAGCTGATACAGATTAACAGAATTTGCCTGGCGGCTTTAGCGCGGTGGTCCCACCTGACCCCATGCCGAACTCAGAAGTGAAACGCCGTAGCGCCGATGGTAGTGTGGGGTCTCCCCATGTGAGAGTAGGGAACTGCCAGGCATCAATCAGGAAGAACCCCGTACCGAAAGGTGCGGGGTTTTTTGCTTTGCGCGCGAGGAAACATGCCGTGGGGCGTTTAAGCCCGATCGGCCCAGCGACATCGATAAGCCCGGTAACCACAAACCGCCGTAAACTAATCCCCATCCCTCTGTATATACGGTAAACTATCCCGGTTTTTGCATCAGGATAGCGTCTATGAACCACTCCCTTAAGCCCTGGAATACCTTTGGTATTCAGCGGAATGCTAATGAAATTGTACGTGCCGAAAATGCCCAACAACTGCTGGATGCATGGCAAAACGCAACAGAAAACGGTGAACCTGTACTGATTCTGGGCGAAGGAAGTAATGTCCTGTTTCTTGAGGATTTTGCGGGAACCGCGATCGTTAACCGCATCATGGGAATTGACGTTAAAGAGAGTGCCGAGAGCTGGCATCTGCACGTCGGTGCCGGGGAAAACTGGCACCAGCTGGTGCAGTACACCCTCGAAAAAGGGATGCCCGGCCTGGAAAATCTTGCCCTGATACCGGGCTGTGCCGGGTCCTCACCTATTCAGAATATCGGCGCCTATGGCATTGAACTTAAACATGTTTGTGAATATGTCGACTGCATCGAGCTGGCGACAGGCGAGGCTAAACGTCTGAGCGCCGAACAGTGCCGTTTTGGCTATCGTGACAGCATTTTCAAACATGAATATCAGGATCGCTACGTCATTGTGGCCGTCGGTCTGCGCCTCGCGAAAGCCTGGAAACCTGTCCTTACCTACGGTGATTTAACCCGTCTTGACCCGGCAACGGTGACGGCAAAACAGGTATTCGACTCCGTGTGCCACATGCGCATGACCAAACTTCCTGATCCGAAAGTGAACGGAAATGCGGGTAGTTTCTTCAAAAACCCGGTGATTTGCGGCGAAACGGCAAAAGCCTTCCTCGCGGGCTGGCCGACGGCGCCGCATTATCCGCAGGCCGATGGCAGCGTGAAGCTGGCGGCAGGCTGGCTTATCGATCAATGCGAGCTAAAGGGCACCTCTCTGGGCGGCGCAGCCGTTCATCGCCAGCAGGCGCTGGTGCTGATTAACCAGGGCAATGCGACCGGCAGCGATGTCGTGCAGCTGGCTCACCTTGTACGCCAGCGCGTGGGCGAGAAGTTCAACGTCTGGCTCGAACCGGAAGTCCGCTTCATTGGTCGCGCCGGAGAAGTGAATGCCGTGGAGGCTATTGCGTGAAGGATAATACTATCCCGTTAACCCTGATTGGCATTCTTGCCGACGGCGAGTTCCATTCCGGTGAACAGCTCGGCGAGCAGCTGGGCATGAGCCGCGCGGCTATCAATAAGCACATTCAAACCCTGCGCGACTGGGGCGTTGATGTCTTTACGGTGCCGGGCAAGGGTTACAGCCTGCCGGAGCCGATTCAGCTACTCAATGAAGACCTGATCCGCAGCCAGATTGAGCAGGGGAAGGTTGCCGTTCTGCCGGTGATCGATTCGACTAACCAGTACCTGCTGGATCGCCTCGGCGAGCTGAAGTCGGGCGATGCCTGCGTGGCTGAATACCAGCAGGCCGGGCGCGGCCGTCGCGGGCGCAAGTGGTTCTCTCCCTTTGGCGCTAACCTGTATCTCTCGATGTACTGGCGTCTTGAGCAAGGCCCGGCTGCCGCCATCGGGCTAAGCCTGGTTATTGGGATTGTGATGGCAGAAGTGCTGCACGACCTGGGGGCCGATAAAGTCCGCGTGAAATGGCCGAACGACCTGTATCTCCAGGATCGCAAACTTGCCGGCATTCTGGTGGAACTTACCGGTAAAACCGGCGATGCGGCGCAGATCGTGATTGGCGCGGGCGTGAACATGGTGATGCGTAACGTGCAGGCGGACGTGGTTAACCAGGCATGGACCAATTTGCAGGAAGCGGGGATCACCATCGATCGTAACACCCTTGCCGTTCGGATGATCAAAGAGCTACGCAGCTCCCTGACCCTGTTTGAACAGGAGGGGCTGGCGCCGTTCCTCTCCCGCTGGGAAAAGCTGGATAACTTTATCAACCGTCCGGTTAAACTGCTGATTGGCGAGAAGGAGATCTTCGGTATTTCTCGCGGGATCGACGCGCAGGGCGCTTTACTGCTGGAGCAGGACGGCGTTATCAAGCCGTGGGTGGGCGGTGAAATATCGCTACGCAGCGCGGAATAAAATCAGGGAGCCATCGGCTCCCTTTTTTCTACCTACCCAGCGAAGCGCCAGGCCGCCGCAGGTGCGCGACGACGATAGATTAATCCCTCTCCCCAAAGGGAGAGGGAATCGCGCTTACTGCGGGTATGGCACCCAATCCCCGCCGTTCAGGCGCACGTACGGTTTATTCTGGTACTGGATCACCACCGCGTTGGCGTTCTCCGATACCTCTGCCGTCTGCGGCAGACCGCTGGTGAGCTGGTTCCAGTTCACGCTATCTTCCACAAACAGCTTGCCGTCGACCGCGCGGGCAACCAGTTCGGAAATCGCCAGATAGCTGCTTGGCTGGGTGATTTCAATAGGTGCGCCCTGGTGCGGTGCCTTCATGCCGAAGAACTTAATCCCCGCAGGCACGTTGGTAATTGACGGGCTTGGGATATCGCGCAGGCCAGACACCTGCATTCTGTCGCCCTTCAGCGCGCCGCCGTGTTCAGGCACAACCACCACCATCACTTTACGGCCCGATTTTTCCAGTTCGGTGAAGAACGCGTCCAGCTCGTCGAACAGCTTCTGCGCGCGAACCTTGTAATCCGCCGTTTTGCTGACGCCCGGGAAGTGGTTACCGTCGTGCAGCGGCAGGGTGTTGTAGAACGTCGCGCTGCGGCTGTTTTCGCCCTCTTTACTGACCGTTTGCAGCCAGCGCTGGAGCACGGCGGTGTCGTCATAAACCGGCGAACCGTCAAAGCCCAGCAACGACACCGGCAGGCCGGTCTGATCCATCAGCGGCGCCTGCATTCCCCCCTCCTGACGCACTTCTTTAAGGAAGTTACCGAACTGGCCGTTGTGGCCCATCATCAGGTGCTGGGTAAAGCCGAGTTTGGACAGGTTATCAAACAGATAGCACTGGTTGCCCGCTGGCTGATACAGGTTTTTATGCGACGGCTGGCCGCAGCTTGCGCGCAGCAGGCGGATAGCCGCCGGGCCGCTGTAGGAGGTTGCCGAGTTGAAATCTTTAAACTGGATATCGAAGTGCGACCACAGCGGATGGGACATTAGCCCGGCTGCGTCCACGTCGGCCCAGGAGAGCGAACAGATGTTGATCACCAGCAGCTCGAACGGCTGTGCATCCGCAGGCAGCGCGTCCGGGAATTTGGTCTGACGCTTGTCTTCTGCGGTATAGAAGCTGGAAAGCCAGGCGTTCAGGTTGGTGGACGTCGGCGGCGCGGTCTGGGTTGGAATATCGCCTACGACCGGGTTATCTCCCGCGGTGGTCACGGTGGTTGCCGCCGAGCCGCCGGTGGTGGTAACCGTCGTCGTTGGTTGCCCCGCTGGCCACAGCGAGAAGCTCGGGCCTGCCAGCGTCAGCACGTTAAGCCAGACCAGAATCGCCACCACGAATACCGTCACGCGGATCCACTGCGACAGGAACAGCCAGGCGATCAGCAGCACAAACACCGCGCCGATCATCTGCCAGTTAATGAAGCGCTCGGTCAGATCGAGAATGTAGTCAGAGCTAAAGCCCGCCACCTGCGAGCCCTGGCTCATGATGCTTTCCGGGCCGGGCAGCCAGGTGTCGTGCCAGAACAGGCCAAAACCAATCGGGATGGCAATCCAGTGGCGCAGGCGGTGCAGCCTGAGGTTCGGGATTGGCATCAGCAGGAAGGCCATAAACACCAGGTTCAGCAGCGGATGGAAGTTCAGGTAGCCCGCCCACAGCAGGCCAAACTTCACCAGAAAATAGAAGTTCCAGCCGGAAAGGCCGCGCCAGTACTGCCACAGCGGCGACGGCGCCGAAGAGGTATAGGTAGAATTAGTCATGTTTTCGGTTTGCCTTGGCGTGTGAAGCGCGAGTCAGTGTTCCGGCTGGTTTAACGTAGCGAGGTTTAATAAACAGTATTCTGGCGGTATCGCGAATGCGGCGCAGCGAATGGCGCGCATAGTAGCCGAGCGGGAAGAAAATAAGCGCACAGAGTACGACCAGTTGAATGATGTCGCTGATATTCATGATGGCGCGCGCTCCTCAGTCTCACGCAGCAGGCGAAGTGGTTCGGGAACGCGACGCCAGACGTGTCCGTCATGCTTAGCATTGAGAATCGGTTTAACGTCGGCGGTTATCGGCAGCGGTTTGACCCACTGTTCCGGCGCCAGAGTTCTCATTTGCACCAGTTCAGCGCTAATCAGATTGTCCTCAAACCAAATCATACGGTTAGAGAAAATATCCCCTGTTGGCAGCGGGAAAATATGGTTCAGGGCGGTGTCGAGATCGTTGACCCGACAGAACGATAAAAACAGTACCAGGCGGTTATCGCCGATGGTCATGATATCCCCGGTGCGGTTCGGACGGCACAGGGTCAGCGCCTGCTCGACGCGGATACCCGGCACCGGGCGCAGCGCCACCATCACCCCTTTGCCGTCTGCCGGCAGCAGGGTGTTGCTCATCATGTTGCCCACGGCGTCGCAGAAGGTGTCCCACTTCTGATAGCCGCGCAGCTTCATTGGCTGGGTCATGGAGAGCAGCGTGGAGATATCCTCCGGGACGTGGCGGCTGAACTGCTGGCCCTGAATGCTTTCGATGAGCGTCAGGCAGCGGGACAGCGGGGCGTTCCACGGCACCACCATGTTGGCACCGCAGCCCAGCAGCAGACGTTCGTCCGTTGCGCGCAGGCTGGTGTTGTTTTCGCGCACCACGATTTTCAGCGCGCTGCCGCGCTGGCGGCGCAGGGTGTGAATCTGTCTGGCGAGGGCTTCGATTTGGTTATTTTGCATCAGCGAAAACACAATCGTTGCGGCCTGAGTTGTTCGCGCTTCATTAAAGACGGCTTCGTTGGTATCAAACAGCGACCAGTTTTCAGAGAGGGCGGGGGCACCTTCCAGTACCGCAATATGGCTGAGAATGCGCTTTTCATCGTTACGCGGCTGCACCACGGCTTCTTCTTGCTGCGCGAGATGCCATTCCCCGTCGATATGTTTAAGGGTCAGCTGCTGTCGCGCGCTCACCCCTTTTTCATTAAACCAAAAGGCAATATCGTAGAGATAGCTGTCAGTTTGATCGTGGATACTTGCCAGACCGAAAAGAGAACGATATTCAGTCATTAAAAGGGAGAACAACTTATCATTATTAGTACAAGGGTTAATAACCAGAACGGTACAATTTTGATTTTTTGCCCATTTATTGATTTTTTGCAGCCAATGCAGGAGTTTCTCATTTGATATATTTTGCAGGGCGTTATTTGAGCATTTAAGAATCACTAAATAGTTATCAGGATCAATAGTGCACTGAATATCGCGGGGCAAAAAGTATAGACCATCTGCTTCGGTCGTCATGGAAAATAATCGCACGGACTGTGGACCACCTTCCTCGGCAAGTCTGATGATTTTTTTCGGTTCCTGGCCCATGGTCACGACAGCAACGCGAGCATCCTTTGTCTGCGCGGCAATCGTCTGATTTACCAGGGTAACGGCGTCTTTGTCGCGATCCGTGTTAATCCACCAGACTCCCCCGACTGGCATGTGGCGCAATTCGTCCCATAATGACTGGATGCCAATTGAAAATATGGAGTCCACGGTGTCCCTCTTTTCATCTAATTTATCTGTATCTCAGTTTACTAGCGAAAGCGTAGAAATAAACCTAACATTGAAATTAAAGAACATCAGATTTAGCATGTAAACGAAAATTCTCAAGGCAGGATGCCTCGCTACATCTGGTCGTATGATTTTAGTCAAATGGATGAGATAAAAATGCATAATAATGAACCCGGAACCCCCGTCGACTCGAGTCTGGGATACACATTCCAAAACGATTTCCTGGCATTAACTCAGGCATTTTCATTGCCTGAAATAGATTACACCGATATTTCCCAGCGGGAACAGTTGGCGGCGGCTATTAAACGCTGGCCATTATTGGCTGAATTTGCTCAACAACAATAAGGAAGCCATTGATGGCCATACTTGGATTACAGGGCGTCCGTGGTGGAGTCGGTACGACATCCGTTACCGCGGCGCTGGCGTGGTCATTGCAGCTATTAGGTGAATCGGTGCTGGTCATTGATGCCTGTCCCGACAATTTGTTGCGCATGTCATTCAACGTTGATTTCACCCGCCAGGAAGGCTGGGCGCGCGCGATGCTCGACGGCAAAGAGTGGCAGGATGCCGGTCTGCGCTATACCTCCCAGCTCGATCTCCTGCCTTTTGGTCAACTGACTCCCGACGAACACGAAAACTACTATAAGAATCAGCAGTCGCTGGAGCCGTTCACCGCTGCGCTGAAACGTCTGCAGGAAGAGGGCCACTACCAGTGGATTTTGCTCGACCTGCCGCACACTCTTGACCCGCTTACTCGCCAGCTCATTTCACAATGCGATCATATCCTGTCCATTGTGAACGTGGACGCGAACTGCCACATCCGTCTGCACCAGCAGGCGTTGCCCGCACGGGCGCATATTCTGATTAACGATTTACGTATCGGCAGCCAGATTCAGGACGATCTCTATCAGGTCTGGCTGCAAAGCCAGCGCCGTCTGCTGCCGATGGTTATCCATCGCGATGAAGGCATGGCGGAGTGTCTGGCCTCCAAGCAGCCGCTCGGTGAATACCGCAGCGATTCCCTGGCGGCGGAAGAGATCCTCACGCTGGCAAACTGGTGTCTGCTGCACTTTGCCAAAGGGGCGGAGTCAGCCGGGAGTCCTGTATGAGCCGTTTGTCCACCTGGTTACTTATCCCTCCGGTGAGCGCGCGCTTAAGCGAGCGCTACCGGAACTACCGTCGGCACGGCGCATCGGTGCCAGGCGCGGCGCTGGGCTGCTTCTGGACGATCCTGGCCTGGATGTTTATTCCCCTCGAACACCCCCGCTGGCAGGGCATTCGCGCCCGACAGCACGAACTCTACCCGCACATCAACCCTGACCGCCCGCGGCCTTTAGATCCCGCCCGCTATGCGCTTCAGGCCATCTGGCTGGTGGCTACGTCCGGGCAGCAGGAGAGAAAGACGCCGCGCTGGCGCAGCTTCGACCGGGCGCAGAACCTGCGTGAACGCTACCATCAGTGGCTGGACAGGCTGCCCGACCGGGTTGGCGACAAAACCAGCCATCTCGATAACCACAAAGAACTCGGACACCTGCATCCGGGTTTGCGCCGTTTTATCCTCGGCGTCATCGTGGTGTTCTCCCTGATTCTGGCGCTGGTGTGTATCACTCAGCCCTTTAACCCGCTGGCGCAGTTCACCTTCCTGATCCTGCTGTGGGGCGTTGCCCTGCTGGTGCGCCGAATTCCGGGGCGCTTCTCGGCGCTGATGCTGATTGTGCTGTCGCTCACCGTATCCTGCCGCTACATCTGGTGGCGCTACACCTCGACCCTGAACTGGGACGACCCGGTGAGCCTGGTGTGCGGCCTGATCCTGCTGTTCGCCGAAACCTACGCGTGGATTGTGCTGGTGCTGGGCTACTTCCAGGTGATCTGGCCGCTCAACCGCCAGCCGGTTCCGCTGCCAAAAGACACCAACCAGTGGCCGTCCGTGGATCTGTTTGTACCGACGTATAACGAAGACCTGAGCGTGGTGAAAAACACCATCTACGCCGCGCTGGGTATCGACTGGCCGAAAGACAAGCTCAAAATCTGGATCCTCGACGACGGCGGTCGCGAAGAGTTCCGCCAGTTTGCCGACCAGGTCGGCGTGGAGTACATCGCCCGTACCACCCACGAACATGCGAAAGCGGGGAACATCAACAACGCGCTGAAGTATGCCAAAGGGGAGTTTGTCTCCATCTTTGACTGCGACCACGTGCCGACGCGCTCGTTCCTGCAAATGACGATGGGCTGGTTCCTGAAGGAGAAAGAGCTGGCGATGATGCAGACGCCGCACCACTTCTTCTCGCCGGACCCGTTTGAACGTAACCTTGGCCGTTTCCGCAAAACCCCTAACGAAGGCACGCTGTTCTACGGCCTGGTGCAGGACGGGAACGACATGTGGGACGCCACCTTCTTCTGCGGCTCCTGTGCGGTTATCCGCCGCGGCCCGCTGGATGAGATTGGCGGCATCGCCGTGGAAACGGTGACCGAAGATGCCCATACCTCGCTGCGCTTGCACCGTCGCGGCTACACCTCGGCCTACATGCGTATTCCGCAGGCGGCGGGTCTGGCGACCGAGTCCCTGTCGGCGCACATCGGCCAGCGTATTCGCTGGGCGCGCGGCATGGTGCAGATCTTCCGTCTGGATAACCCGCTGGCGGGCAAAGGGCTCAAGCTGGCGCAGCGGCTGTGCTACGTTAACGCCATGTTCCACTTCCTGTCCGGTATTCCGCGGCTCATCTTCCTGACCGCGCCGCTGGCGTTCCTGCTGCTTCACGCCTACATCATCTACGCCCCGGCGCTGATGATTGCGCTGTTCGTTCTGCCGCACATGATCCACGCCAGCCTGACGAACTCGAAGATTCAGGGGAAATACCGCCACTCGTTCTGGAGTGAAATCTACGAAACGGTGCTGGCCTGGTATATCGCCCCGCCAACGATGGTGGCGCTGATTAACCCGCATAAGGGCAAATTTAACGTCACCGCGAAGGGTGGGCTGGTGGAGGAGGAGTACGTCGACTGGGTGATTTCCCGTCCGTATATCTTCCTGGTGCTGCTCAATATCGTGGGGGTCATCGCCGGGATCTGGCGCTACTACTACGGCCCGGAAAACGAAATTCTGACCGTGTTTGTGAGTATGGCGTGGGTGTTCTACAACCTGATTATCCTCGGCGGTGCGGTCGCGGTTTCGGTCGAGAGCAAGCAGGTGCGTCGCGCGCATCGCGTTGAGATCAGTATGCCCGCGGCGATTGCCCGCGAGGACGGACATCTCTTCTCCTGCACCGTGCACGACTTCTCTGACGGCGGTCTGGGTATCAAGATCAACGGCCAGGCGAAGGTGCTGGAAGGTCAGAAGGTTAACCTGCTGCTTAAACGCGGCCAGCAGGAGTACGTCTTCCCGACGCAGGTTGTGCGCGTGCTGGGCAACGAAGTGGGTTTACAGCTCATGCCGCTTTCCAAAAAGCAGCATATCGATTTTGTGCAGTGTACGTTTGCCCGCGCGGATACGTGGGCTCTCTGGCAGGACAGCTTCCCGGAAGATAAACCTCTGGAAAGCCTGCTGGATATTCTTAAGCTGGGGTTCCGTGGCTATCGTCACCTTGCAGAATTTGCCCCGTCGTCTGTGAAATTAATTTTCCGGTCACTTACCTCGCTGGTTTCCTGGGTCGTGTCGTTTATTCCACGCCGACCAGAGCGGGACGAGGCGAAGCAATCGGACCCGGTTATGGCTCAACAATGATGATAACGCGATGAAAACTAAACTTTCCTGGTTATGTGCAGTGGCAATGGGGATGAGTGCGCTTCCCTCAATGATGGCGAATGCGGCTCCTGAAGCGCCTGCAACCACGGCTGCGCCGGTGGCGCAAGAGACCGATCCGGCCGTCACCGCGCCCGAAAACGTTGTGCCTGAGCAGCCGGCGGGCGCCGACACGCAGGTGATTGGGAGCGTTCTGCCGGGCGTTCCGGGTGCCAACGCCCCGGTGGTGACCGACAACGCCCCGTCCAGGGACGTGAAGCTGACCTTTGCGCAGATTGCGCCGCCGCCGGGCAGCATGGTGCTGCGCGGCATCAACCCTAACGGTGGCGTTGAGTTCGGAATGCGCAGCGACGAAGTGGTGTCGAAGGCGGTGCTGAACCTCGAATACACGCCGTCGCCATCCCTGCTGCCGGTGCAGTCCCAGCTGAAGGTGTATCTCAATGACGAGCTGATGGACGTCCTGCCGGTCACCAAAGAGCAGCTCGGCAAAAAGACGCTGGCGCAGGTGCCTATCAACCCGCTGTTTATCACCGACTTTAACCGCGTGCGCCTGGAGTTCGTGGGCCACTATCGCGATGTCTGTGAAAACCCGGCCAGCAGCACCCTGTGGATGGACGTTGGGCGCAATACCTCGCTGCAAATGACCTACCAGTCGCTGGCGCTGAAAAACGATCTCTCGGCCTTCCCGGTGCCGTTCTTCGACCCGCGCGATAACCGCAAATTGACGCTGCCAATGGTGTTTGCGTCTTCCCCGGATATCACCCAACAGCTGGCGGCGACCATTGTGGCCTCGTGGTTTGGCTCGCGCGCCGCCTGGCGTGGTCAGAGCTTCCCGGTCATGTACGACACGCTGCCGGATCGCAACGCCATCGTCTTTGCGACCAACGATAAACGCCCGTCGTTCCTGCGCGACCACCCGGCGGTGAAAGCCCCGACCGTGGAGATCATGAGCCACCCGGACAACCCTTACGTGAAGCTGCTGGTGGTGTTTGGTCGTGACGACAAAGACCTGCTGCAGGCCGCGAAAGGCATCGCGCAGGGTAACGTGCTGTTCCGTGGCAACAGCGTGATTGTCGACAACGTTAAGCCGCTGCTGGCGCGTAAACCTTACGATGCGCCGAACTGGGTACGTACCGACCGCGCGGTCACCTTCGGCGAGCTGAAAACCTATGAGGAGCAGCTTCAGTCGACGGGGCTGGAGCCTTCTCCGATCAGCCTTTCCCTGAATCTGCCGCCAGATCTGTATCTGATGCGCACCAACGGTATTGATATCAACCTCAAGTACCGTTACACCGCGCCTGCGACCAAAGACAGCTCGCGCATGGATATCAGCCTGAACAACCAGTTCCTGCAATCCTTTAGCCTGACCAGCAACCAGGAGACGAACCAGCTGATGCTGCGTCTGCCGGTGCTACAGGGCCTGCTCGACGGCAAAACCGATGTCTCTATCCCGGCGCTGAAGCTGGGCGCGGTCAACCAGCTGCGCTTCGACTTCCAGTACATGAACCCGATGCCTGGCGGCTCGGTGGATAACTGCATCACCTTCCAGCCGGTGCAGAACCACGTGGTGATCGGCGACGAATCCACCATCGACTTCTCGAAGTACTATCACTTCCTGGCGATGCCGGATCTGCGCGCCTTTGCGAACGCCAGCTTCCCGTTCAGCCGCATGGCGGATCTTTCGCAGTCAATCGTGGTGATGCCGAAATCCCCGACCGAAGCGCAGGTGACAACGCTGCTGGATACCCTGGCGTCCGTTGGCGCGCAGACGGGCCTGCCGGCCATCAACGTCACGCTGACCGATGACGGCAGCCAGATCCAGAACAAAGACGCCGACATCATGGTGATCGGCAACATCCCGGACAAGCTGAAAGACGACAAGCGCGTGGATTTGCTGGTGCAGGCCGCGCAGTCGTGGGTTAACACCCCGATGCGTCAGACCGAGTTCCCAAGCATCATGCCGGATATCAACGATCGTCAGGCCAGCGTCCAGACCACGGTAACCTCCAGTGGCCCGATGGCGGCGGTGGTGGGCTTCCAGTCGCCGTATAACGATCAGCGCAGCGTCATCGCGCTGCTGGCAGACAGCCCGCGCGGCTATGAGCTGCTGAACAACGCGATGAACGACAGCGGTAAACGCGCGGCGATGTTTGGCTCCGTGGCGGTGATCCGCGAGTCCGGCGTGAACAGCCTGCGCGTGGGCGACGTTTACTACGTCGGCCATCTGCCGTGGTTCGAACGCCTGTGGTATGCGCTGTCGAACCATCCGGTTCTGCTCGCTATCCTGGCGGCGGTGAGCGTTGTGCTGCTGGCATGGGTACTGTGGCGTCTGCTGCGCATCATCAGCCGTCGTCGTCTTAATCCGGATCATGAGTAAGCGGTGATGAAAGCCTTTCGCTGGTGTGTTTTAGCAGCGCTGATGCTGGCGGCAACGAACCTTCGTGCCGCCTGTACCTGGCCTGCCTGGGAGCAGTTTAAACAGGACTATATCAGCGAAGGCGGGCGGGTCATTGACCCGAGCGACACGCGCAAAATTACGACCTCCGAAGGACAGAGCTACGGCCTGTTCTTCGCGCTGGCCGCGAACGACCGCAAGGCGTTCGATCAGCTGCTCGGCTGGACGCGCGACAACCTCGCCGAGGGCGATTTGAGCGCGCGTCTGCCCGCGTGGCTGTGGGGTCAAAAGGACAAAGAGACCTGGGCGGTTATCGATGAGAACTCGGCGTCGGATGCCGATATCTGGATAGCCTGGTCGCTGCTCGAAGCGGGGCGTCTGTGGCAAAACCCGGACTACACCCGCACGGGCAAAGCGCTGTTAAGCCGCATTGCCAGCGAAGAGGTGGTGAAAGTCCCGGGGCTGGGCTCCATGCTGCTGCCGGGTAAAGTCGGCTTCGCGGAAGAGAACACCTGGCGCTTTAACCCCAGCTATCTGCCGCCGCAGCTGGCGAGCTATTTCACCCGCTTCGGCGCCCCCTGGAGCACCCTGCGCGAAACCAACCTGCGCCTGCTGCTGGAAACCGCGCCGAAGGGCTTTTCCCCGAACTGGGTGCAGTACCAGAAAAACAAAGGCTGGCTGCTTAAGCAGGATACGGCCCTGACGGGCAGCTACGATGCCATTCGCGTCTATCTCTGGGTCGGGATGATGAACGATAACGATCCGCAGAAAGCCCGGCTGCTGGCGCGCTTTAAGCCCATGGCGGCGACGACGGCAAAAGAGGGGCTGCCGCCCGAGAAAGTCGATGTGGCGACCGGGAAACGCACCGGGAATGGCCCGGTCGGTTTTTCGGCGGCCATGCTGCCCTTTCTCCAGAAGCGTGACGCCCAGGCCGTTCAGCGCCAGCGCGTTACCGACAATTTTCCCGATAACAACGCCTATTACAGCTACGTGTTGACCCTCTTTGGACAAGGCTGGGATCAGCACCGTTTTCGCTTCACCGAAAAAGGTGAATTAATACCGGATTGGGGCCAGGAATGCGTAAGTTCACACTAAATCTACTCAGTTTATCGCTTGGTCTGGCCCTGATGCCGCTGGCGCAGGCTGCCAATTCCCCTCAGCAACAGCAGCTGCTGGAGCAGGTTCGCCTGGGCGAATCGACCCAGCGTGAAGATTTGGTTCGCCAGTCGCTCTACCGCCTGGAGCTTATCGATCCGAACAACCCGGACGTGATTGCCGCGCGTTTTCGCTATCTGCTGCGTCAGGGTGATACCGGCGGCGCGCAAAAAGAGCTGGAGAGACTGAAGGGCATCGCCCCAGGCTCGAGCATTTATCAGTCATCCCGCAACACCATGCTGCTTTCCACCCCGGACGGCCGCCAGGCACTCCAGCAGGCGCGCCTGTTAGCCACCACCGGGCATACGCAGGAGGCGATTGCCGCCTACGACAAACTCTTTGCCGGGAACCCGCCGAGCGGCGATCTGGCCACCGAGTACTGGAACGCGGTGGCGAAAGATCCGGCGCGGCGCAATAGCGCCATTAGCCAGCTGAAAAAGATTAACGCCAGCAGCCCCGGCAACGTGCAGCTGCAGGCCTCCCTGGCGCAGCTTCTGTTCCAGAACGGACGCCAGGACGAAGGGTTTGCGGTTTTGCAGCAGATGGCGAAATCCAATAATGGCCGTAACCAGGCGTCTGATATGTGGTATCAGCAGATCAAAGACCAGCCTGTCAGCAGCGCCAGCGTCACCGCGCTGCAAAAATACCTGAGCGTGTTCAGCGACGGCGATAGCGTCACCGCCGCCCGCTCGCAGCTCGACGCCCAGCAAAAGCAGCTCGCCGACCCGACGTTCCGCGCGAAAGCCGAAGGCTTAGCGGCGGTCGATGCCGGGCAGGGCAGTAAAGCCGTCACCGAGCTGCAAAAAGCGGTCAGCGCAAACCATGCCGACAGTGAGGCGGTGGGGGCACTCGGCCAGGCCTATTCACAAAAAGGCGATCGCGCCCGCGCGGTGGCCCAGTTCGAAAAAGCGATCGCCCTCGATCCCCAGAGCGACAACCGCGGCAAATGGGACAGCCTGCTGAAGGTGAACCGCTACTGGCTGCTGATCCAGCAGGGTGATGCCGCCCTGAAAGCCAATAACACGGCGCAGGCGGAACGCTACTACCAGCAGGCGCGCAATACCGATAGCACCGACAGCTACGCGGTGCTGGGGCTGGGGGATGCGGCGGCGGCGCGTAAAGATAACGACGCCGCAGAGCGCTACTATCGCCAGGCTTTACGGATGGACAGCGGCAACAGCAACGCCGTGCGCGGGCTGGCGAATATCTATCGCGACCAGTCGCCGGAGAAAGCGTCGCAGTTTATCCAGTCGCTCTCCGCCAGCCAGCGCCGCAGCATTGACGATATTGAGCGCAGCCTGACCAACGAACAGCTTTCGCAGCAGGCGGAGCAGCTGGAAAACGAGGGCAAATATGCCCAGGCCGCTGAAATTCAGCGTCGCCGTCTGGCGCTTTCGCCGGGGGACGTGTGGATCACCTATCGCCTCTCGCGGGATCTCTACAGCGCCGGGCAGCGAAGCCAGGCCGACACCTTAATGCGCCAGCTGGCGATCCAGAAGCCTGCCGATCCGGATCAGGTTTACGCCAGCGGGCTTTATCTTTCGGGCAACGATCAGGATCGCGCCGCGCTGGCGCACCTGAACACCCTGCCGCGCGATAAGTGGAACGGCAATATTCAGGAGCTGGCCGATCGTCTGCAAAGCAACCAGGTGCTGGAAACGGCAAACCGTCTGCGGGACAGCGGCAAGGAGCAGGAGGCGGAAAACCTGCTGCGCCAGCAGCCCGCCTCAACGCGTATCGACTTAACGCTGGCAGACTGGGCGCAGCAGCGTGGCGATCGCGCCGGTGCGGCGGCGGCCTACAATGCCGTGCTGCAGCGCGAGCCGCAAAACGACGATGCGCTGCTCGGCCTGACCGAAGTCTATATTTCTGAGGGCAACAAAGACGCGGCGCGTGCCACCCTGGCGAAACTGCCGCCTGAGCAGGCCGGACAGCCGCAGTCGCTCAACCTGCAGCGCCGGGTTGCGATGGCGCAGGCGGGGCTTGGGGACACGGCTGCCGCAAACCAGACGTTCAGCAAGCTTATTCCGCAGGCCAAATCCCAGCCGCCGTCAATGGAAAATGCGCTGGTGCTGCGCGACGCCGCGCGCTTCCAGGCGCAGAGCGGCCAGCCTCAGCAGGCGCTCGACACCTACAAAGATGCGATGGTGTCTTCCGGCATTACCAAAACGCGCCCGACGGACAACGACAGCTTTACCCGCCTGACGCGTAACGATGAAAGCGACGACTGGCTCAAGCGCGGCGTGCGCAGCGACGCGGGCGATCTGTATCGTCAGCAGGATCTGAACGTCACCCTGCAGCACGACTACTGGGGCTCGAGCGGTACGGGCGGGTATTCCGACCTGAAAGCCCATACCACCATGCTGCAGGTGGATGCGCCGCTCTCCGACGGACGGATGTTCTTCCGCAGCGATCTCGTGAATATGGACGCCGGAAACTTTGCCACCACGGACGCGAAGTACGATCCGAAGTGGGGCACCTGTGCGGCAACGCCTTGTCACGGCAACACCAACCAGACCGCCAACGGCGCAAGCGTGGCGGTGGGCTGGCAGAATAAAACCTGGGAGATGGACATCGGCACCACGCCGATGGGCTTCGACGTGGTCGACGTGGTGGGCGGCCTGAGCTACAGCAACGATCTTGGCCCGATTGGCTATACCGTAAACGCCCATCGCCGTCCGATCTCCAGCTCGCTGCTGGCCTTTGCCGGACAGCGTGATTCCAACACCGACACCACCTGGGGCGGCGTGCGCGCCACCGGCGGCGGGGTGAGCCTGAGCTACGATAAGGGCGAGGCGAACGGCATCTGGTCGAGCCTGAACGCCGACACCCTGACCGGGAAAAACGTCGAGGACAACTGGCGCGTCCGCTGGATGACCGGCTATTACTACAAGCTCATTAACGAAAACAACGAGCGCCTGACGGTGGGCGTCAGCAATATGGTGTGGCATTACGACAAAGACCTGAGCGGCTATACCCTCGGTCAGGGCGGTTACTACAGCCCACAGGAGTATGTCTCCTTCGCGCTGCCGGTGACCTGGCGTAAACGCACCGAAAACTGGTCGTGGGAGCTGGGCGGGTCGGTTTCGTGGTCGCACTCGAAAACCAAAGACGGGATGCGCTATCCGCTGCAGGGGCTTATCCCGGAGAACCAGAAAGATGCTGAGGGTAACGACATGTACACCGATAAAGGCGAGCCGGAAACCGGCAGCAGCTCATCGGGGACCGGTTATACCGCCAGAGCCATCGTCGAGCGCCGCGTGACCTCCAACTGGTTCGTGGGTCTGGGCGTCGATATTCAGCAGGCGAAGGATTATACCCCGAGCCACGCGCTGATTTATGTGCGCTATTCTGCCGCAGGCTGGCAGGGCGACATGGATCTGCCGCCGCAGCCGCTCATACCGTACGCCGACTGGTAATCAGATTTACCTTATTCGGTTTGTAAGTCTCTCTAAAAATTGCAGCAATCGGGTATACTCAGGCGCACCAGGTTTACACCCTGGTGCGCACTGCGCTTTAAGTTTTGTGGAGAGTCATTTTGCGTGTCAGCCGTTCTTTAACTATCAAACAGATGACGGTGGTGTCCGCCGTCACCATGCTGTTTGTATTCCTGTTCTGCGTCATTTTGCTGTTTCATTCCGTACAGCAGAATCGCTATAACACGGCCTCGCAACTCGAAAGTATTGCCCGTGCGGTACGCGAGCCGCTCTCGGCCTCTATCCTGAAAGGGGATATTCCCGAGGCGGAAACCATATTAAAACGCATCCAGCCCGCCGGGATTGTCAGCCGTGCGGACGTGGTGCTGCCTAACCAGTTCCAGGCCCTGCGCATGAGCTTTATCCCCGAACGCCCGGTTCCGGTGATGATCATGCGCATGTTTGAACTCCCGGTGCAGATTTCGCTGCCGATTTACTCCCTTGAACGCCCGGCAAACCCGCAGCCGCTCGCCTATCTGGTGCTGCAGGCCGACTCATATCGCATGTATAAGTTTGTGATGAGCTGGGTTGTGACGTTAGTAACTACTTACTTACTTTTGACGCTGATCCTGAGCGTGGCGCTCACCTGGTCGATCAATCGGCTGATTGTCCATCCGCTGCGCCGCATCGCCCGCGAGCTGAACAACCTCTCCCCGCAGGAGCAGGTCGGGCACCAGCTTGAGGTGCCGCGGCTGCACCAGGACGACGAAATTGGGATGCTGGTGCGCAGCTATAACTTCAACCAGCAGCGTATCTCGCGCCAGCAGGACGAGCTCAACAGCAACGCTACCCGCTTCCCGGTGTCCGATCTGCCCAACAAAGCCTTCCTGATGGCGATGCTGGAGCAAACCGTCGCCCGCCAGCAGACGACCGCGCTGATGGTGATTGCCTGTGAAACCTTACAGGACACGGCGGGCGTGCTGAAAGAGAGCCAGCGCGAAGTGCTGCTGCTCACGCTGGTGGAAAAGGTCAAATCCGTCCTCGCGCCGCGCATGGTGCTGACCCAGGTCAGCGGCTACGACCTGGTGGTTATCGCCCACGGCGTGAAAGAGCCGTGGCACGCTATTACGTTAGGTCAGCAAGTACTCACTGTCATTAACGAGCGGTTGCCGATTCAGGGCATCCAGCTGCGTCCAAGCGCCAGCATCGGTATCGCCATGTTCTACGGCGACCTCACCGCCGAGCAGCTCTACCGCCGCGCGTTCTCCGCCGCCTTTACGGCGCGTCGGAAGGGGAAAAACCAGATCCAGTTCTTCGACCCGGAGCAGATGGAAAAGGCGCAGCGGCGCCTGACCGAAGAGAGCGATATTCTTACCGCGCTGGACAACCGCCAGTTCGCCATCTGGCTTCAGCCGCAGGTCAACCTGCTGACGGGCGAGGTGAATAGCGCCGAAGCGCTGCTGCGCATGCAGCAGCCGGACGGCTCCTGGGAGCTGCCCGAAGGGTTAATTGAACGTATTGAATCCTGTGGCCTGATGGTGACCGTCGGTTACTGGGTGCTGGAAGAGTCCTGCCGCCAGCTTGCGGCGTGGCAGGAGCGCGGCGTGACGCTGCCGCTGTCGGTGAATTTATCCGCCCTGCAGCTTATGCATCCGAACATGGTTTCGGAGATGCTGGAGCTGATCAACCGCTACCGCATCAAGCCGGATACGCTGATTCTGGAAGTCACCGAGAGCCGCCGTATTGACGACCCTAACGAAGCGGTCGCAATCCTCAAGCCCCTGCGCAACGCGGGTATTCGCATCGCGCTGGACGATTTTGGCATGGGCTACGCCGGGCTGCGCCAGCTCCAGCACATGAAAACGCTCCCGGTGGACGTGCTGAAAATCGACAAAACCTTCGTGGACGGGCTGCCGGATGACAGCAGCATGGTCGAGGCGATTATCCAGATGGCGCGCAGCCTGAATCTTCAGGTCATTGCCGAAGGTATCGAAACCGAAGCCCAGCGCGACTGGCTGGCGGCGGCGGGCGTGGAAAAAGGCCAGGGCTTCCTGTTTGCCCGCGCCGTGCCGTCCGACGTCTTTGAGCAACGCTATCTGACGGGCGAAAGCCATACCGCAAAAGTGTAACTTTGTTGCTGGCTTGTGCGAGCCAGCTCAAAGTTCTTAACATTTGTGTTTCAAATTTGAGCCGGGTTTATTTCTGTCCTGTTATGTGGGTGTTATTTTAAAGCCGCAGGTTAACCATAACCTTATAAAGCCTGTGGTTTTTCACTTCAAGGACACCCTATGAAAACCTCACTCTTCAAAAGCCTTTACTTCCAGGTCCTGACAGCCATCGCAATCGGTATTTTGCTTGGTCACTACTACCCGGAAATAGGCGCGCAAATGAAACCGCTTGGCGATGCCTTCGTTAAGCTCATCAAAATGATTATCGCGCCAATCATCTTCTGTACCGTTGTCACCGGTATCGCGGGCATGGAAAGCATGAAGGCGGTCGGACGCACCGGGGCAGTCGCGCTGCTCTATTTCGAAGTGGTCAGTACTATTGCGCTGATCATCGGCCTGATCATTGTGAACGTCGTGCAGCCCGGTGCGGGCATGAACGTTGACCCGGCTACGCTTGATGCGAAGGCGGTGGCGGTCTATGCCGAGCAGGCAAAAGACCAGGGCGTGGTCGCCTTCCTGCTGGACGTCATCCCCGGCAGCGTGATTGGCGCGTTCGCCAGCGGCAACATCCTGCAGGTGCTGCTGTTTGCCGTGCTGTTTGGCTTTGCCCTGCACCGTCTGGGCAGCAAAGGCCAGCTTATCTTCAACGTGATTGAGAGCTTCTCGCAGGTCATCTTCGGCATCATCAATATGATCATGCGTCTGGCCCCGATTGGCGCGTTCGGCGCAATGGCCTTTACCATCGGCAAGTACGGCGTGGGTACGCTGGTGCAGCTTGGGCAGCTGATTATCTGCTTCTATATCACCTGTATTCTGTTCGTGGTGGTGGTGCTGGGGTCGATTGCGCGCGCGGCGGGTTTCAGCATCTTCAAGTTTATTCGCTATATCCGCGAAGAGCTGCTGATCGTTCTGGGGACGTCGTCTTCTGAATCCGCGCTGCCGCGTATGCTCGATAAAATGGAAAAACTGGGCTGCCGCAAGTCGGTGGTGGGGCTGGTGATCCCGACGGGCTACTCGTTTAACCTCGACGGCACCTCGATATACCTGACGATGGCGGCGGTGTTTATCGCCCAGGCGACCAACAGCCATATGGATATCTTCCATCAGATCACCCTGCTGGTGGTGTTGTTGCTTTCCTCGAAAGGGGCGGCAGGCGTAACGGGCAGCGGATTTATCGTGCTGGCGGCCACCATTTCGGCGGTAGGTCACCTGCCGGTTGCCGGGCTGGCGCTGATCCTCGGTATCGATCGCTTTATGTCTGAAGCGCGCGCCTTAACCAACCTGGTGGGCAACGGCGTGGCGACCGTTGTGGTCGCGAAATGGGTGAAAGAGCTGGATCATAAAAAGCTCGACGACACCTTAAATAACCGCAATTCAGATACTAAGACCCACGGACTTTCCTCTTAATATTGTCACAAATGCCCGCATTCCCTTGTCGGAGTGCGGGCTCCTGCGCATAATAACTGTTCGTACCTGTCATAATTCGACAAGATTTTTTTTGGGTATATTTCATTTCCGTCCGTGACGTTTTGCAGAACACGCGGTCTAATCGGAGTGTTTTCATCGTCATCTTTTGGAGTGCTCCGCGTCGGGAGACACTCGTTTAACCAGGAATGTTGATCAGGGGTTCACATGCAGGGCACAAAAATTCGACTCTTAACCGGCGGTTTGCTGATGATGGCAGCAGCCAGTTATGTGCAGGCAGATGCGCTCCAGCCAGACCCGGCATGGCAACAAGGGACTCTGGCAAATGGTTTTCAGTGGCAGGTTTTAGCCACCCCGCAGCGTCCAAGCGACCGTATCGAAATCCGTCTGTCTGTGAATACAGGCTCCCTCGCTGAAAGCACCCAGCAGACCGGTTTAAGCCATTTTATTCCTCGACTGGCGCTCACCCAGAGCGGCAGTTTGCAAGCCGTGCAGGTGCGTTCTCTCTGGCAGCAGGCCATTGATCCGAAACGCCCGCTGCCGCCAGCGGTAGTCTCTTACGACTACACCATGTTTAACCTGAGCCTGCCGAACAACCGTAACGATCTCCTTAAAGAAGCGCTGACCTATCTGTCAGACGCCACGGGCAAACTCTCCATCACTCCGGAAACGGTGAACTATGCGCTGAGCAACAGCGACATGGTGGCGACCTGGCCTGTTGATACCAAAGAAGGCTGGTGGCGTTATCGCCTGAAAGGCTCCACGCTGCTAGGCCACGACCCCGCCGAGCCGCTGAAGCAGCCCGTCGATGCCGAGCAGGTGAAATCCTTCTACCAGAAATGGTACACCCCGGACGCCATGACCCTGATTGTGGTTGGCAACGTGGACAGCCGGGCGATTGTCGAGCAGATCAACAAAGCCTTTGGCGACCTGAAAGGCAAACGTGAAACGCCTGCGCCTGTACCTACGCTTTCTCCGCTGCGCGCCGAGCCGGTCAGCATTATGACCGATACAGTGCGTCAGGATCGGCTCTCCATGATGTGGGACACCCCGTGGCAGCCTATCCGCGAGTCCGCTGCGCTGCTGCGCTACTGGCGTGCCGATCTTGCCCGCGAAGCGCTGTTCTGGCACGTGCAGCAGTCCCTGAGCAAAAACAACACCAAGGATATTGGCCTCGGCTTTGACTGCCGGGTGCTGTTCCAGCGCGCGCAGTGCGCCATCAACGTTGAATCCCCGGGCGATAAGCTGAATGCGAACCTGGGTCTGGTGGCAAAAGAGCTGGCTAAGGTGCGTAAAGAGGGCCTCGGTGAAGAGGAGTTCAACGCGCTGGTAGGGCAGAAAAAACTCGAGCTGCAAAAGCTGTTCGCGACCTACGCCCGTGCCGATACCGATATCCTGATTAGCCAGCGCATTCGTTCGCTGCAAAACCAGGTGGTGGATATCGCGCCGGAGCAGTACCAGAAGCTGCGTCAGGACTTCCTGAACGGCCTGACGGTGGAGATGCTGAATCAGGATCTGCGCCAGCAGCTGTCGCAGGATATGGCGCTGGTGCTGCTACAGCCGAAGGGCGAGCCGGAATATGACATGAAAGAGCTTCAGGCAACCTGGAGCGGGATTATGGCACCGGCATCGCAGGCTGCTCAGCCTGTCGCGGCAGATGATTTACATACGGATGCGACGGATATTCCGCAGGGGCAGTAGCCCCACATATCACCCTCGCGTATGGGCTAATGGATGACCCCCTCTCCTCTTAGGGGAGAGGGCTGGGGTGAGGGGAACATACGGCTTCAGAGGTTGTTCCGTTCACTTCACGTTCTCTGCTTCTCTGTGACCACAATACTTGTGAACGTGTCAGGGCGGCTCAATCGCCGCCGCCCTGACCACCCGGGCTCCCGGCAAGAAAATCGTCGCTTCGCGGATTGTTCGTCCCATCCATGGGACTCACCCCTTCGGGGCCAGCGCAAGCGCTGTCCAAAATTGCTCCCGGCAATTTTGTCCTCAGCGTTTGCTCCAGGCTTATCGGGGGCGGGCGGATGAAACGTCCCTGTAAACCCGCCCTCGCCGCGCATCCATGCGCGTCGCCCCGGCCTTCCGTAAACGCTTCGGCGATTTTCAGCCGGACAGGATGTCGCTGTAATTTCTTTATTTCTCTGACAAAACGCTGTCGCTTCAAAAGATTAAATTACTGAGCATCCCTCTCCCCAGAGGGGAGAGGGAAGTGCTTAAACCGGCATTGCCTCACGCGGAATAATCGCCCCGCGATACTGAATCACCGTACTTGCCGTAAGGTGCCCACGCTGTGCCGCCGCTTCCGGCGTACCGCCGGTCAGGCGAACCGCCAGATAACCCGCGCTAAACGAATCACCCGCCGCCGTGGTATCAATCACCTTCTCTTTAGCTAATTTCACCGCCGGAACTTCAACCAGCGCTTCGCCTGCGATGGCCACCAGGCAAGAGTCCGCGCCGCGCTTAATCACTACTTCGCTCACGCCTGCGGCCTGAGTGCGGGCAATCACCTCATCAACCGGTTTTTCACCCCACAGGGCGTCTTCGTCGTCGAGGGTTAAGAAAGCGATATCGGTGCATTGCAGCATCTGCTGGTAAACCTGCTGCGTCTCTTCACGGCTGGCCCACAGGCGCGGACGATAGTTGTTATCGAAAATCACTTTGCCGCCGTTGGCGCGGCATTCGCGCAGCAGGGACAGCAGCTTCTCGCGGCTGGACGGGCTGAGGATCGCCAGGCTAATGCCGCTCAGATAGAGATAATCAAAGGTCGCCAGCTCTTCGCAGATGGCGGCAGCGGCGTCGCTTTCCAGCCAGAATTTCGCGGCGGCTTCGTTGCGCCAGTAGTAGAAGGTGCGTTCGCCGGTGCTGTCGGTTTCGATGTAGTACAGGCCCGGCAGGCGGTTTTCCATTCGCTGGATCAGGGACGTTTCTACATGTTCACTTTGCCAGGATTCCAGCATTTGCTGGCTAAAACTGTCCGTACCCAGTGCGGTAACGTAGTTCACGGCGAGCGCGTCGGGAGAAACCTGACGGGCAATGTAAACCGAAGTGTTCAACGTGTCGCCACCAAAGCCGCGGCTGACTTCCGCGCCTTTTTGTGACAGCTCAATCATGCATTCGCCAATCACGGCAATTTTTTTAGACATAGTCGTGAACCTGAACAGATAAATTAGCGGTAGTGTGCGCTGTGTGGATTATGTGGTCAACTATATTAAAACGACGTTCCATTATTTTATTTGAGCCAGAGCGTGTTCCTGGCAATTTCTGTCATCTTAATTTCATTTTCCCCGCGAACTGGACATAAAGTTCTCAATTGTCGAGCCGATAACCCATTGACGAGTCCAGAAAGGCTTTCCCATACAACAGGACATCTGAAATGAAGTCAGAGCAGGTTATCCAGCGGCTAAGCACCACGCCTGAGGCAAGTATTGAGAGCTTGCAGGAGCATCGCTACTGGCTGCAATGTGAGCGCGCTTATACCTATCAACCGATCTACCGCACCGACGGCCGGCTGATGGCGATTGAGATCTTAACGGTGGTTACGCACCCGTCGAATCCTTCCCAGCGGATCGCGCCGGATCGCTATTTTGCGGAAGTCTCCGTTCGCCAGCGCATCGACGTGCTGGAAGAGCAGCTGACGATGCTGTCGACAAAGCAGGATTTCTTCGCGCAGCACAACATTCTGGCCTCGGTGAACGTGGACGGCCCGACCCTGATGGCGCTGCGCCAGAACGCGCCGCTGCAGGCGCTGATCGCCACGCTGCCCTGGATGCGCTTCGAGCTGGTGGAGCATGTCCGCCTGCCGCAGGATTCGTCTTTCGCCTCGATGTGCGAGTTTGGCCCGCTGTGGCTGGACGACTTCGGCACGGGCATGGCGAACTTCTCCGCCCTGAGCGAAGTGCGCTATGACTACATCAAAGTGGCGCGCGACCTGTTTATTATGCTGCGCCAGACCCCGGAAGGGCGAAACCTGTTCACCCTGCTGCTGCAGCTGATGAACCGCTATTGCCAGGGCGTCATTGTCGAAGGCGTTGAAACGCTGGAAGAGTGGCGCGACGTGCAAAACTCCCCGGCAGCGGCGGCGCAAGGCTATTTCCTCTCTCGTCCGGTGCCGATGGATACCCTGGAAAACGTTATTATCTCATTGTAATAAAAGCTGTTTCCCATAATGGTGCGTAGCCCATACGCACTATTACCGGACACAGCCGCCCCCGCTTGCCCGAGCCATGAACTATATTCATGAAAGGAAAGGCCATTGGAAAGGGGAAAACAATGTCGAAAACGACCAGGATCGTCACCTGGGTACTTGGGATTTTCTTGTTGCTGATTGTGGTGGCAATCATCATTATCGCTACGTTCGACTGGAATCGTCTAAAACCGACCATCAATCAGAAAGTCTCAACCGAACTGAATCGACCCTTCGCCATACGCGGCGATCTGGGCGTCGTCTGGGAACGTCAGAAAGAGGAAACCGGCTGGCGAAGCTGGGTGCCCTGGCCGCACGTTCATGCAGACGATATTGTTCTCGGCAATCCGCCGGATATCCCTGAAGTCACGATGGTGCATCTGCCGCGCGTTGAAGCCACGCTGGCGCCGCTCGCGCTGCTCACCAAGACTGTCTATCTGCCGTGGATCAAACTCCAGCAGCCCGATGCGCGCCTGATTCGGCTGTCGGAAAAGAACAACAACTGGACGTTTAACCTCGCCAGCAGCGGGGATAAAGATCCCAACGCACAGCCGTCGTCCTGGTCATTCCGTCTGGATAACATTCTGTTCGATCGCGGGCGGATCGCCATCGACGACAAGGTGAGCAAGGCGGACGTGGAGATCCTGGTCGATCCGCTGGGCAAGCCGCTGCCGTTTAGCGAAGTCACCGGCAGCAAGGAAAAAGGCGACGGCGCCAAAGCGGGCGATTACGTCTTCGGCCTGACGGCAAAAGGGCGCTACAACGGGCAGCCGCTGACCGGTAAGGGCAAAATCGGCGGGATGCTGGCCCTGCGCAGCGAAGGCACGCCGTTCCCGGTGCAGGCGGATTTCCGCTCCGGAAACACCCGCGTGGCGTTTGTGGGCACGGTCAACGACCCGATGAATATGGGCGGCGTCGACTTGCGCCTGAAGTTCGCCGGGGATTCCCTGGGCGCGCTGTACGAGCTGACGGGCGTGCTGCTGCCGGATACGCCGCCGTTTGAAACCGACGGTCACCTGGTGGCGAAAATCGATACCGAAAAAGCCTCGGTCTTTGATTACCGCGATTTTAATGGCCGGATTGGCGACAGCGATATTCACGGCAGCCTGACCTACACCACCGGCAAGCCGCGTCCGAAGCTGGAAGGGGACGTGGAATCCCGCCAGCTGCGTCTGGCCGACCTGGGGCCGCTGATCGGCGTAGACTCCGGGAAAGGCACCAAATCCAAAGAGGTGAAAAAAGACACTCAGCCTGCGGGTAAAGTCCTGCCTTACGACCGCTTCGAAACCGACAAGTGGGACGTGATGGATGCCGACGTGCGCTTTAAGGGGCGCAAAATCGAGCACGGCAGCACGCTGCCGATTAGCGACCTCTCAACCCATATCATCCTCAAAAATGCCGACCTGCGCCTGAAGCCGCTGAAGTTTGGCCTGGCTGGCGGGACAATCTCGTCGAATATTCACCTTGAAGGCGACAAAAAGCCGATGCAGGGAAGCGCGGATATTCAGGCGCGCAGGCTGAAGCTGAAAGAGCTGATGCCGAACGTCGAGCTGATGCAGAAAACCCTCGGTGAGATGAACGGCGATGCGGACATTCGCGGGGTGGGTAACTCCGTGGCAGCACTGCTCGGCAGCAGCAACGGCAACCTGAAGCTGCTGATGAACGACGGGCTGATCAGCCGCAACCTGATGGAGATCCTCGGCCTTAACGTCGGTAACTTCATCATCGGGCAGATCTTCGGTGACGACGAGGTGCGGGTGAACTGCGCGGCGGCGAATCTGGATCTGGTTAACGGCGTGGCGCGTCCGCAGATCTTTGCCTTCGACACCGAGAACGCGGTGATCAACGTGACCGGGACGGCGAGCATGGCCTCGGAGCAGCTGGATTTGACCATCGATCCTGAGAGCAAGGGGATACGCATCATTACCCTGCGCTCGCCGCTGTACGTGCGCGGGACGTTCAAAAATCCGCAGGCGGGCGTGAAGGCCGGGCCGCTGATTGCCCGCGGTGCCGTTGCGGCCGCGCTGGCGACGCTGGTCACCCCGGCAGCGGCGCTGCTGGCGTTGATCTCTCCGTCAGAAGGGGATGCGAATCAGTGCCGGAATATTTTGTCGCAGATGAAGAAGTAAGGTGCGGTCGCTTATACCCTTGCCCGTGGGCTGAGAGATCCCCGGAAAATAATGTTCGCACATAATAATCCCCTCTCCCTTTGGGAGAGGGTCAGGGTGAGGGGGGACATACGGCTCTGGCGGTCATTCCGTTCACCTCACGTTATCTGCTTCTCTGTAACCACACTACCTGTGAACGTGTCAGGGCGGCTCAGTCGCCACCGCCCTGACAACCCGGGCTCCCGGCAAGAAAATCGTCGCTTCGCGATGACCCTCAGCGCTTGCTCCAGGCTAATCGGGGACGGGCGGATGTAACGTCCCTGTAAAGCCGCCCTCGCCGCGCATCCATGCGCGTCGACCCGGCCTTCCGTAAACGCTTCGGCGATTTTCAGCCGGACCAGGGGGGCGCTGTAACGTATTTATTTTTATGAAAAAAACTGTCGCTTCGAGAGCTCAATATTACCGGGGATCCCTCTCCCTGTGGGAGAGGGTCAGGGTGAGGGCATCAGGCCGCAGTGAATTACAAATTCTGGTGCTTCGTTTCGTGGGTCAGCAGCAGCGCGATCAGCGTCAGCGCCGCCATGGCCGCCAGGTACACGCCTACGTAGAACAGACCGTAGTTCGCCTGGAGCCAGGTGGCGATGTACGGCGCCACGGACGCGCCCAGAATCGACGACACGTTATAGGAGAACGACGCCCCGGTATAACGCACTTCGGTCGGGAACAGCTCAGGCAGCAGCGCACCCATCGGGCCGAAGGTCAACCCCATCAGGCTCAGGCCAATCAGCAGATACGCCATCACCAGCGCCGGGCTGCCCGAGCCTAACAGCGGCGGGAAGACGAAAAGCGCGAACAGAATAATCAGCGACGTAATCACGATCATGCTGGAGCGACGGCCAAACTTATCGGCCAGCAGGCCGGCAATCGGCACCATTACGCCAAAACCAATGACCGCCATCATCAGCATCCACAGCACTTCGTTACGCGGCAGACCCAGGCCAACCGGCGCGGCGGCGGTACTGAAGGTCATCGAGTAAACGGTCATGATGTAGAACAGCGTATAGGTTGCCAGCATGATGAACGTGCCCAGCACGGTCACGCGGACGTGTTTGGTCAGCAGCGTACCCAGCGGGATTTTGACCTGTTTTTTCGCGGCGGCGACTTTGGCAAACACCGGGGTTTCGTGCAGCGACACGCGCACGTACAGACCAATCAGCACCAGCACCGCAGAGAAGACAAACGGAATACGCCAGCCCCAGCTCATGAACTGCTCGTCGGTTAACAGCCAGGAGAGCAGCAGGAAGGTGCCGTTCGCGAAGAAGAAGCCGATAGGCGCGCCGAGCTGCGGGAAGGAGCCGTAAAGCGCACGTTTGCGCGCGGGGGCGTTCTCGGTCGCCAGCAGCGCCGCGCCGCCCCATTCACCGCCCAGACCCAGACCCTGACCAAAGCGAGCCAGCGCCAGCAGTATCGGGGCCAGAATGCCGATGGTTTCGTAGGTCGGCAGCAGGCCGATCGCCACGGTAGAAATCCCCATCGTCAGCAGCGACGCGACCAGCGTCACTTTACGCCCTACGCGGTCGCCGAAGTGACCGAATACCGCAGAGCCGATTGGACGGGCGACGAAGGCGATAGCAAAGGTGGCCAGAGACTGTAGCGTGGCCGCCGTCGGGTCACCCTGCGGGAAGAAGATGTGCGGGAAAACAATCACCGCGGCCGTGGCGTAAATATAAAAGTCGAAGAACTCAATGGCGGTGCCGATCAGCGATGCGACGACAACTTTATTGCGTGAGTTAACCGGAACGCTTTCCGGCTCTGTGTCGAGTGTTGTGGCGGTTGCTTGCATAAAATATTCTTATATTTTGACGAACGAACGGCCATATTACGCACAGCAAAAGCGACATTTCAATCTGTAACAAAGGGGCCGACTGTCGAGAAAAGCAGCAAAAAGCGGATAATTTTCAGGCCAGCCAAATACCTTCTATGAAATGCTTCACACTTTTTAAATATCAGCGAATAACACTAGTTTTCGGTTAAATAAAAGTTACGGGCTGGATTTATATTCTGAAATTATAGATCGGGCTGAATTTTTGCATTCTTATTCAGCCCGATGAATAAATCAGGAGTGGGATTTGCCCGGCATTCGCGGGTCGTCTTTGTATTCAGCGGTGGCTATCCAGGCGGCGCAGAACAGCGTCAGGCGGGCGAAGAAGTAGAAGAACGCCATCAGCCCCAGCACCGAGCCAAACGCCGCCCCGGACGGGGATTTCACCAGCGATGGCAGGGTATAGGTCATCACGATTTTGATGATCTCAAAGCCAACCGCCGCAATCAGCGTGCCGCGGATCAGCGCCTTTTTACGCGGGCGATGGCGCGGTAATCGCCAGAAGATCCAGAAGAACAGCAGGTAGTTGGCAAAAATAGAAATCGCCAGGCCGATCAGGCGCCACGCGGGTTTCAGCCATTCGATGTAGTCCAGGTACAGCGCCGAGATAATCATCTGCTGCGCGGAACCTGCGATCGAGGTGATAGAGAGCGTCACGATCAGGGCCACGAGCAGGCCAATCAGCGAGATAAAATCGCGGAAATATTTAACCCAGATTTTCTCCTGGTCCTGCGGCGTGCGTTCCCACACGTCACGCGACTGGGCGCGTATTGCCTCGCGCAGGTTGCCCATCCAGTTTATGCCGGAATAGAGCGCAACCAGCAGGCCGACTATCCCCACGGTGGTACGCTGCTGAACGGCGGTGTTGATGGTGCTTTTGAGCGTCGTCGCCAGCGTCGGATCGCTGACGTTGTTGAGGATTTTAGTAAAGATGTCCTGCAACAGCGTGGGATGTGAGGCCAAAACAAAACCCGCCGCGGCAAACGAAACCATCAGGATCGGGATCATCGACAGGAAGGAAAAGTAGGTGATAGCGGCACCAAACTGATTTCCCAGACGGTCGTTAAAGCGCTCGGCGGCGCGGATCAGGTGCGCAATCATCGGGCGCCGCTGGATTTTATTCGCCGTGCTGGTGACGGTTTCCAGCGCTTTGTTGGCTTTGCCCGGCGCTTTTTCCGCTTCAGGCTCGGTGTCCATCTTTCTGATGGGATCGTACTCTAAATGTTGGGTGGGGCGTTGCGAGTTATTTTCCGGCGTCACGCGCATTTTCCTTTTCGTTGAGCTGGATGTTACTGAAGTATAGCCTGCGGCTAGTCCACGTAAGCTTTTGTCAGATTTGTTAACCACTCCATGAAGAGATGCACCCGGCGGGAGAGGTTACGGCGATGGGGATAAATCAGCGAAACGGGCATTGGCTCCGCGCGGTACTGCGGCAGGATCTCCAGCAGCTTTTTCGCCCGCAGCGAGTCACGCACGCCCACGCGCGGCACCTGGATAATGCCCAGCCCGGCAATGCACGCCGCGTGATAGGTTTCGGTGCTGTTGACGGTGAGAACGCCGCCGGTCTTGATCCACTGGGTTGTGCTGCCGTTGTAATACTCGAACCCCTGCGGGCGCGAGCCCAGGCTTGCGGCGTAGTGAATTACCGCGTGTGAGCCTAAATCTTCCAGGCTGTCAGGGTAGCCGAAACGCTCCAGATAATCCGGGCTGGCGCAGTTGATCACCGACAGCTTGCCGAGCGGGCGGGCGATCAGCCCGGAATCCTTCAGCGTGCCGACGCGCACTACGCAGTCGAAGCCTTCGCGAATCACGTCGACCAGCCGGTCGCTGCTGCTCAGCTCCAGTTCAATGCCGGGATACTGCTGCAAAAATGCCGGGAGCTGAGGGATGACTAAATTTCGCGCGACGCCGACGGGCATATCCACCCGCAGTTTTCCGCTGATGCTGGAGGGGTCGAGCTGGAACATGCCGTCCAGTTCGTCGAGGTTAGTGAGCAGATCTTTGGCGCGTTCGTAATAGACCATGCCGTCCTGCGTGAGGCTGACGCGGCGGGTGGTGCGGTGCAATAGCTGCGTGCCGAGCATATTTTCCAGCGCCTGAATCTGCCGCGAAACGCTCCCCTTCGGCAGCCCCAGGGTGTCCGCGGCGCGGGAAAAACTTTCCAGCTCCGCGACGCGGAGGAAAAGCTGCATTGCGTGAATTTTATCCATAGATAAAGCTCATTGTTGTTCAAAGTGAAACAGTGAAGCGCTTTTCACTGTCTTTATTGTTTTTCTATCACCTAATAAGCTCTTTCTCAATCTCCATAACAGCCGAAACGAGGTTTCTTATGTCTGAACGTATTGCTTTAGTGACTGGCGGTAGCCGCGGCCTGGGTAAAAATGCGGTTTTGAAGCTGGCGGATGCCGGCACGGGAATCATTCTGACGTATAACAGCAGCGAGCAAGAAGCGCTGGAAGTGGTGCGGGAAATTGAAGCGAAAGGGATGAAAGCGGCAGCATTGCAGCTGAATGTCGGCAATATTGCCAGCTTCGAGGCGTTTGCTCAGCACGTGCAGGCGGTGCTTAAAAACATCTGGCAGCGTGATACCTTCGATTATTTATTGAACAATGCCGGAACGGGTTTATATGCGCCTTACGCCGAAACGACCGAAGCCCAGTTCGATGAAGCGCTGAACGTCCATTTCAAAGGCCCGTTCTTCCTGACGCAGCGCCTGCTGCCGCTGATTGCCGACGGCGGGCGGATCCTGAACGTCTCCAGCGGCCTGGCGCGCTTTGCACAGGCGGGCTCCAGCACCTACGCCTCCATGAAAGGGGCCATGGAAGTGCTGACGCGCTATCAGGCGAAAGAGCTTGGGGCGCGCGGGATTTCCGTCAACATCATCGCGCCGGGTGCGATTGAAACCGATTTTGGCGGCGGCCGCGTGCGCGACAACGCGGAACTTAACCGCATGCTGGCCTCCCAGACGGCGCTGGGCCGCGTGGGGCTGCCGGATGACATCGGCAACGCCATTGCCGCGTTGCTGAGCGATAACCTGGGCTGGATGAACGCGCAGCGCATTGAAGTTTCAGGCGGCATGTTCCTGTAATCCCCGTCAAAGCCCTCTGTTCCCCTCATCCTGACCCTCTCCCCGCAGGGAGAGGGGACGGTTTGTGAGGACAGGGGTTATCCGTTCCCCTGTTAAGGCTTTCCTTAAAATGGTTGTGTCAAAATCTGGCGAAATTTAATGAAGCCAGGCAATTTGTAACGCTTCCCGTCCTTGGGTTTTTTCTCTAATAGACCCTCTGTAGAATCCCCCACGCGAATTTTTGCGTCCTTATTATCCATCCATGGTGATATTTCGTGGCAGAGGGTTTTCAAAGAGGAAAAAAGTAATGCGAGTAATCATGTTTGACAGACAGTCGATATTTATTCATGGGGCGATAAATAGTCTGCAGGTTTTAATTCCGGGAATAAATATATCAGGGACGAGTCAGACTGATGAACTGTGGGCGCTGTTAGCTGAATCTCCGGCCTCCATTGTCATGATCGACGGCGGCGTTATTCAGAATGACGGTATGGCGCTGCTGGAAGAGATGTTAATGCGTTTCCCGGCGCTGCGCCTGGTGGTCGTTCTGAATAAAAAAGAGCCGCGCTGGGTTGAGCAACTCATGCAGTGCAACGTGATGGCGATTATCCCCCGCAACGCGCGGCCAGAGCGCTTCTCGGCGGTACTGGAATCCGTCGCCAGGGGGATGGTTTGTTTTCCCCGTGAATGGGTCGCACACGCAAGCCCCTCCCCCCAGGAGCTCTCTTCCCTGAGCGAGCGCCAGCTTGATGTGCTGAAGCTGCTGGCCGCTGGAGAGTCGAACAAAGGCATCAGCCGGGCGTTGAATATCAGCACCGGAACGGTGAAAGCGCACCTCGAAGCGCTTTTTCGTCGGCTTGATGTGAAAAACCGTACCCAGGCAGCGATGCTCTATACCCGGGCGGCATAATCGGCAATTCCAGCGTTGAAAAGCGCGCATTCGGCCTGGCGCTGCGCCGCCAGGCTTTCTATTTTTTTGCCGTTGAGCGTCAGCGCATTGCGCCACAGCGACGTCGCCTCCGCGTAGCGTCCCTGCGCCACTTCCTGAAGGATGCCGGTTTTCAGGCATCCTGAAGCGCCGCAGCTGAATATTAACGAGACGAGCGCATCGTGTTTTTCCTGCGGGAGCGCGGTGGGGATTATTTTTCGTAAAAACGCTTCACATTGAAAAATATCGTCATGCAATAACCGTTCGGCCTGCGCGCTAGTTATTATTCTGGGTGATATATCTGGCTGACTTATAATATGGCCGAATCCAATAACCCATAAACCGCTTTCATCGCGATATTTCTCAAGAGAAAGTCCCTGGAAATATTTAATCAACGCAATACCCGTCGGCGATATCTTTAGCAAAGGGCCTGTCATAGTCGTTTCCTCTTTGAGGCGCTACTGTAGAGGAAACGAGGGGGCAGACATATCCGCCAAATGGCCCCTTATGCGCCTTTTCGGGTCTGAAACTCGTGTTTCAATAAGCCAAACAGCCAGTCGTTTTGCCAGCGTCCCGCCAGGAAGTAACTTTCCCGCAGCTCCCCCTCCAGGGTGAACCCGGCTTTTTCCAGCAGCGCCCGCGAAGCGACATTCCCCGCGGTGACGGTGGCGGTCATCCGGCGAATTCCGCCGTCGCCAAACGCGTACGCCAAAAGCGCCTGCAGCGACTCAAAGCCATAGCCTTTGCCCTGGGCTGAGGGCGCAAACAGAAACCCCACTTCGGCACAGTCCTCTTCCCGGTGAATATACCCGGTGACCCCCAGCGGCGTCCGGCTGGCGCTGTCCCGCACGACCAGGCACAGCCAGTGTGGGCTGCCCGGCAGCCACGGCGCCAGACGGGAATCAAAGGCCTCGCGGATCGCCTCAGCCGGGCGGTTCTGCGCAACGAAGCGCATAACGTCAGGATCTTGCTGTAATGCAAGGAAAAAGCGCCAGTCAGACTCGTGCAAAGGCGAGCATGTCAGACGCGCGGTAGTGAAGGCTGGCATTAAGATTCTCCTGAGGCTTTTAAAATGATTGTAGAGCTGTCACTTTATTTCAGCGGAAACTCGGTTATGTTTATAACCGCGTATAAATAAAAAGAAAATTGGCCCCTGCACGGTCAGCCTTAACGTTTTCGTTGTCTTTGTCCTTAAAGGAAAACAATGACTCTCAGCACATCACATCATATCCGTGAGCAGTTCGAACACTGTCTGGCGGTGATCCGTCAGGCCTCTGTTGAAATTTTACTGCTCCTGAATGTACATGTTTCCGAAGGAAAAGACCCTCGCTGGTTCCTGGAACAGCTGGACAGCGCCCGCTTAGGCCTGGGCGGGTGGGCGGCCATCGGCAAGCAGCTCAATCTGAACGATGCTGAAATGTCGGATTTCACCTTGCAGTTGCGCCTGCTCCAGCAGCGGGTTCCGCAGTACGAAAGCGGGCAGGATGTGAGTGAAAACCAGCTGATTGCCGCCATGCGCTTCGTCACCACCCTGGAGCACGTTCGCTTGCAGCAGCCGCTGTTAACCTACAGCACCGAGCTTTCGCCCGGCAACGAGCTCCAGCAGCAGCAGGCGCATAAGCAGGTGCGCGCCATTGAGCTGATGCTTAAAGGGCTGATCCAGCAGGCCTGGCCCGATCCGGTTCGCCTGAATAATCACCTGAAAACGCTGTTTAACCCCGATCGCGTCCGGCGCTGGCTAAAGCTTGGGGAAATCAACGACGTGCTGAGCGGCATGATGTTCAGCGAGCTGGCGCAGATGGTGGTGGATAAAAAAGAGTTCAGCCGCTATTACGCGTCGCTGTTCAGCGATCCGATGATGCTGACGCTGATGGTTGAGCCGCGTAAAACCCTGCAAACCTTCCTCGATGATATCCGCCAGATCCGCAACAGTATCACCGTGCAGCAGCGTTTAAGCTCGGCGCAGATCCTGCTGCTGGATAACTACTATTCGCAAATCACCCGCCCCGTTCAGCGGGCCTTTGAAGAGGGGCGAACGCGCGTTAACCCGACGGGGCTGATGTCGGTGGATGCCGGCGAGCTGCACGCCTTCTGGGAAAAGGCGCAGCAAATGGACCGGGTGACCGGGGGCGATCTGTTCGAGGTGCGCGACACCATCGAGAAGCCAACCCAGCGCGCGCCGCGCACGCCCGAGCAGCGCGAGCAGCTGATTTCCGGCGTGCTGTGGGGGGCGGTGGGCGTGATGGTGATTGCGATCGTGGCGGGCGGATTCTGGCTCGTCACCAGCGGTAAGCCGCAGCCCGCGCAGGTTAAAGCCGCAGAGCCGGTGGAGGTTCAGGAAATGCGGGAAACCCCCTCATCGCGTGAAACCTTAACCCGCATGGGCGTGACCTGGGATGAAAACAACTTCCGTTCGGCCATCAACCGCAACGACACGCGGGTGGCGCTGCTGTTCCTGCAGGGCGGGATGGACTGGAAGCTTTCGTGGATGGAAGAGGCGATGTCGGCGGGCTATGACGACGTGCTGGAGCTGATGCTGCGCTATCAGCCTCAGATGGTGGAGCAAAAGCCGTGCCGTCGGTTCATCAATACCCTCAGCCACGCGATGTCGAACGGAGAATCGCTCACGTCGCTGCGTAAGCAGTATTTGCAGGCGTTCTGTACCGTTCCGGCGGTGGTGAAACGACAGCAGCACGATGCGGATATGGCGAAGCGCCGCGCGCTGGCGCAGCCGGATGCCGACACCAAAAAATGGCAGGCGATCCAGAGCGCGATTTACGAGGTCATTAAGTAGCTTTTTTCTCTCCGGGAGCCTGGGCGGGGGAAGCCCCCCTGACCCGCTCCCCAACGACAGAGCCTTACGGCTCCCCGTACAGCCCAATCAGGCGCCGTACTACGCCGTTCGTCCAGCCGAACCCGTCCTGTAGCGGGTATTCCCCGCCGCCGCCTTCGCGCGGGGTGCTGCTGGCGATGTGGTACTTCTCGATAAGCTTGTGGTGCGTCTTGTAAAAATGGTTCACCGTTTGCAGCCAGCTCCAGGCGATTTCATCCCCCAGCGAGTCATTGCCGTACTGTTTGAACCCCTGGATCGCCATCCACTGCAGCGGCGCCCAGCCGTTTGGCCTGTCCCACTGCTCGCCGGTCTCGTATTCGGTAGCAAGAATACCGCCCGGCGTAAGCAGGCGGGCTTTTACCGCATCGGACAGGCGTTCAGCCTGCTCGTGGGTCGCCATGCCGACGTACAGCGGCACGATGCTGGCGGCGGAAAACAGCGCCATCTCCTCGCGTCGCCAGTCGTAGTCGCGGTAGCAGCCGCTCTCGTCATCCCACAGGTAGCGGTTCACCGCCGCGCGGCGATCGCTGGCCTTCTGACGGAACAGCTCGGCCGTCTCTTTATCCCCCTTCGACGCCGAAATGTTGGCGATGGCGCTCTCCAGCTTGAACAGGAACGCGTTCAGATCGATGGGGATAAACTGCGTCGTGCGGATGCTGGCAAGCCGCGACGGGTCGCGCAGCCAGCGGGACGAGTAATCCCAGCCGGAGGCCGCTCCGGCGCGCAGGTCGCGGTACACTTCGTTCGGCGGACGCCCCGAGTGGCGGGCCGTTTCAACGTCCTCAATCCAGGATTCGTCGCGCGGCGTGTCGCGGTCGTCCCAGTAGCGGTTAAGCAGGGAGCCGTCCGGCATTCGCACCGCGCTGCGGTAGGCCTGATTCAGCAGCAGCGACTCCGCGCCGTCCATCCAGAAGGCGTACTCCATTTTCAGGTGATCCAGATAGCGCTTCGCGCCGCGCACGCCATCCTCCTCAAACAGCTCCACCATCAGGGCAAACACCGGCGGCTGGGAGCGGCTGAGATAGTAGGTGCGGTTGCCGTTCGGGATATGACCGTAGCGCTCAATCAGCCAGGCGAAGTTGTCCGCCATGCACTTCAGCAGGTCGTCACGACCGCTCTCCGCCAGCCCCAGCATTGAGAAATAGGAGTCCCAGTAGTAGGTTTCGCTGAAGCGCCCGCCGGGGACGATATACGCCTGCGGCAGCGCCAGCAGGGACGACCAGGGAATATGATCCTGCGGCTCGCGGGTCAGAACCGGCCACAGGTTATCGATGTGCTCTTTCAGGGACAGGCCGGGGTCAGAGACATACTCTTTGCTGTAGTCTTCCGGCATCCAGAAGTGGTTCTCCACAAAGCGCGCCAGGTCGAAGTCGCGGTGGCGACGCACTTTACGGTAGCGGATCAGGATATCGAGCGGATCCATCTTCGGCGCGCAGTCGGGGAAGGTTTTGCTATCCGCAAACAGCCGCGTCGACTGGACGTGCTCGAACAGCTCAAGGTAACGGTCGGCGGGCGTCAGGGCGTCTGATGCGGGCAGCCCTTCGATCATTTCGGGCTCCGGCTCCGCCTCAATCATTTCATCCAGTTTCAACTCGCAGGGATCGGTTTCGTAGCAAAGTTCTTCCTCAATCCCGAACTCGACAACGTCTGCAGGGTGTAGTTTCTGGTTGAACATAATGATAAGCGCCTCCGGTTGTTTGTTCACTTTTGACAGGTTTTTCCGGGTGTCTATTAAGCGTAGACATTCGCTTCGGTGTCTGGGGAGGGAAACGTGCGGTTGATCACGCTTTTAAAGACCTCGATTTTTCAGGGAATGCTTTTATTTTATTGATAATAAACGGGAAAGCGTTTTTTCGGGCGAATGCCAATCTTCACGATTTCAGAGTATTCGTTTTGCAACGATTTATGTATGTTAACAACGGCCTCCGGGAAAGAGGCCGTTTTGACGCTGGCGTCACTGGCCCTGTTTTAAGCGCCTGCTGATGGGCTCAAATTCCTCGGTGGAATGACGCTTGAGCGTATCGGGCGCGTTATCGTCGATGGCCTTCCAGTAGGACCAGGGCACCGGCTTTTTCCCCAGCTCGTAGTCCATCGCGTCCCAGGCGTCCTCACGAAACGAGTAAAACGCCCAGTGGGCGCTGTGCCTGTCGAGAACCGTCAGCACGTCGTTAAGCCACTGCTTACAGCCCGGCAGCGTGCGAACGCAGCCAAACTCGCCAGCGACAATCCGGTTCGCCGGAACGCCGTGCTGCTTTGCCCAGGCAAACGGGGCGTCCATCCAGTCAGCCACCGCTGCCGCATCCCATTTCACCTTTTTCCCGCCGAAGGTCACTGTCCCAGGGTACTCAAACGGCACCTTGCGACGGGCATTCGGCGCGCTGGTGAAGTCATAGGGTTCGTACATATGGAAGCTGTACAGCACGCGCGGGTCGTTCAGCGGGGAAGCCCAGCCGGAAAATCCGCGCGCAGAGCCGTACCAGCCGCCGTCGACCATGATCGGCGTTGTGGCATCCACCTCGCGGATGGCGGCGATGATCTGATTGTAGAGCGCGGGCAGGTTTCGCGCGGTATTCGCCTGCTGCTGATACCAGGCCTTAAGCGCCTGCGGTGAGGCCTGCTCGCTGATGTTGCCCCGCTTTTCAGGTGCCGGCTCATTAATCAGGTTCCAGGCCGCGATACCCGGCTCGTCTTTCAGCGCCAGCGCCAAATCACGCCAGAAATGGGCGGCCTCCTGCCAGTATTTTTTGTCCTGCCAGAGGCGGTCATCAAACTGGTTATTGTTGTTTTGCGACCAGCGCATTCCGGGCAGGGAGAGCGGGGCGATAACCACCTTCAGCCCGGCGGCGTGGGCTTTTCTGATGGTGGCTTTCAGCGTGGCGAGATCGGCCGCCTCCAGCCCGCGGTAGCCGTCGGCATTGCCGAGCAGAAAGTCCCGGTCGGCCGGCTTCCATTTATCGTAAGAGAGGCGAACCCAGGTCGCGCCGTAGCCGCGCAGGGCGTCGAAATAGTCCTGCTCGGGCGGCAGGCGGTTAAAGCTATTCCCTCCGTGACGGGGCGTGTCCCAGAAGGCGATGTCGCCGGAGGCAGAAGAGGTAAAAGAACATACAAGAAGGGCCAGTCCGATAATCGCTTTCATCTCAATCCCTGTTGGCGCGCTGAGCGTTTAATATTCAGGATTATGATGAATTGTTGTTTTTAAATTATCGAGCCATATAAAAAAACTGGCCTGTTTAGGCCAGTTTTTTGTGACGCTTTCCTGAAAAAAGCGATTAACGCATGGTGACAAACTCTTCCGCCGCGGTCGGGTGGATCGCCACGGTGTTGTCGAAGTCTTTCTTGGTTGCGCCCATTTTCAGCGCCACCGCAAAGCCCTGGAGGATCTCATCCATGCCAAAGCCGATGCCATGGATACCGACAATTTTCTCTTCCGGGCCAACGCACACCAGCTTCATGCGGCACGGCTGACGGTGTGAGGTGACGGCGGTGTACATCGCGGTAAACGCGGATTTGTACACTTTCACCTGGTCGTCGCCGTACTGCTCGCGCGCCTGCGGCTCGGTCAAACCGACGGTACCGATTGGCGGATGGCTAAAGACCACTGTCGGGATGTTGCTGTAGTCCAGATGCTCGTCCGGCTTGTTGTTAAACAGGCGTTCGGACAGACGACGACCCGCCGCAACCGCCACCGGCGTCAGCTCAACGGCACCGGTGTTATCGCCCACGGCGTAAATGCCCGGCACGCTGGTGTTCTGGAACTTATCAACAACGATGTAGCCTTTATCGTTGGTTTTCACGCCCGTGACGGCCAGGTTGAAGTTGTCGTTCGCCGGCTCGCGACCAATCGCCCAGATCAGGCAATCCACGGTCTGGCTACGGCCATCTTCCAGCTCCAGAGTCAGGCTGCCGTCGGCGTTTTTCACCACGGCTTTAGGCACCGCGTTGGTGTGCAGGGTTGGCCCCTCGGCGTTCATCACTTCCACCAGGGTGTCGACGATCAGCGGGTCGAAGCTGCGCAGCGGCGCGTGCTTGCGCACGAACAGGTGCGTTTCGGAACCCAGACCGTTAATCACGCCCGCCAGCTCCACGGCGATGTAGCCCGCGCCGACTACGGCAACGCGTTTTGGCAGGGCAGGCAGCTCGAAGAAGCCGTCGGAGTCGATCCCGTACTCCACGCCCGGGATATCCGGATGGGATGGACGGCCGCCGGTGGCGATCAGGATATGATCGGCGGTGATCGTTTCACCGTTCACTTCGATCGTTTTTGCATCCACGAAACGGGCGAAACCGCGGATCACATCGACGTTGTTCTTGCCCAGCACGTTGTCGTACGAGGTGTGAATACGGTCGATATAGGCGGTACGGCTGGCGATCAGCTTGTCCCAGTCAAAGTTATTGATAGTAGTGTCGAAGCCATAGTCCGGGCCATACATATGAATCGCTTCGCGGATCTGCGCGGCGTGCCACATCACTTTTTTCGGTACACAACCCACGTTCACGCAGGTGCCGCCCAGCGCTTTGGCTTCAATCAGCGCACACTTCTGGCCGTACATGGCTGCGCGGTTGATAGAGGCGATGCCGCCGCTGCCGCCACCGATTGCGATGTAGTCATAATGCTTAGTCATAGCTTTTATCCTTAATCGTGAATTGCCGCGATTGTATACCTGAAATCAATTGGTTCCATCAATGGCTGCGATTACTCAGGCACGATCCAGTTGACCGTTGCGTGACCTGTACCCGCAGGCACCAGGGTTTTGTGTAACCACGGAAGAACGCTGTTCATCTGCGCTTCGAGCTTCCACGGCGGGTTGATCACAATCATGCCGGACGCGGTCATGCCGCGCTGGTCGCTGTCCGGACGCACGGCCAGCTCAATCTGGAGGATCTTGCGAATGCCGGTGGCTTCCAGGTCTTTGATCATGCGCTTAATTTGCGCGCGCAGCACCACCGGATACCACAGGGCATAGGTGCCGGTAGCAAAGCGCTTGTAGCCTTCGCTGATGCCCGTCACCACCGCCTGATAGTCGGTTTTGATTTCGTAAGGCGGGTCGATCAGCACCAGGCCGCGACGGGAAACCGGCGGCAGCTTGGCTTTCAGCTGCTGATAGCCGTCGGCTTTGTCCACGCGGGCGCGGCTGTCTTTCTGAAACTCAGAGCGCAGCAGCGGGAAGTCGCTCGGGTGCAGCTCGGTCAGCTGAAGGCTGTCCTGCTCGCGCAGAAGCTGGCGGGCAATCAGCGGCGAGCCTGGGTAGTAGCGCAGCTGGCCGTTGCGGTTGAAATGATTCACCACACCGATGTATGGCTCCAGCTCGGCCGGCAGGTCGTCCTGCTGCCAGATGCGGGCGATACCTTCGAGATATTCCCCGGTACGCTCGGCGTGCTCGCCGCTCAGCTGATAACGGCCCGCGCCAGCGTGCGTGTCCAGATAAAGGAAAGGCTTATCTTTCTCTTTGAGCGCTTCGATAATCAGGCTCTGAACGGTGTGTTTAAGGACGTCGGCGTGGTTGCCTGCGTGGAAGCTGTGGCGATAACTGAGCATGGGTGATGATATTCCGCTGAAATGACGATTTGCCACAGTTTACAGCAGATCGGCAAAGATTACCCGCAGGCCCGGCAAGCGCAGCGCCAGAGGGCGTTTTTCGACAACCCCCGGCATTGAAATCCTCTACACTTAACCCCATTACACAACAATATGCACAGCGCCGGATGCGCGCTTCATTCATCTTCTTCAACAGGACAGCGCTTATGACCAATCCATTACTGACGCCTTTTTCGCTACCGCCGTTTTCTAAAATCCTCCCTGAGCATGTGGTTCCGGCCGTTACGCAGTCGCTGGACAACTGCCGCGCGGCGGTAGAAAGCGTGGTTGCGCAGGGTGCGCCGTACACCTGGGAAAACCTGTGTCAGAAGCTTGCCGAAGTGGATGACGTGCTTGGACGTATTTTCTCCCCGGTGAGCCACCTGAATTCGGTGAAAAACAGCCCGGAACTGCGCGAAGCCTACGAGCAAACCCTGCCGCTGCTCTCCGAGTACAGCACCTGGGTGGGTCAGCACGAAGGTCTGTATCAGGCCTACCGCGACCTGCGCGACGGCGATCATTTTGCCTCCCTGAACACCGCGCAGAAAAAATCGGTCGAAAACGCCCTGCGTGACTTTGAGCTGTCCGGGATCGGCCTGCCAAAAGAGAAACAGACCCGCTACGGCGAAATCGCGGCGCGCCTGTCCGAGCTGGGCAACCAGTACAGCAACAACGTGCTCGACGCCACCATGGGCTGGTCGAAGCTGATTACCGACGAAAGCGAGCTGGCCGGGATGCCGGAAAGCGCGCTGGCGGCAGCTAAAGCCCAGGCGGAAGCGAAAGAGCAGGAAGGCTTCCTGCTGACCCTGGATATCCCGAGCTATCTGCCGGTGATGACCTACTGCGACAACCAGGCCCTGCGCGAAGAGATGTATCGCGCCTACAGCACCCGCGCCTCCGATCAGGGGCCGAATGCCGGTAAATGGGACAACAGCCCGGTGATGGCGGAAATCCTCGCCCTGCGTCACGAGCTGGCACAGCTGCTGGGCTTCGACAGCTACGCCGACAAATCTCTCGCCACCAAAATGGCGGAAAACCCGCAGCAGGTGCTCGACTTCCTGACCGATCTGGCGAAACGCGCCCGTCCGCAGGGTGAGAAAGAGCTGGCCCAGCTGCGCGCCTTCGCCAAAGCGGAGTTCGGCGTCGACGAACTGCAGCCGTGGGATATCGCCTACTACAGCGAAAAACAGAAGCAGCACCTCTACAGCATCAGCGACGAGCAGCTGCGCCCGTACTTCCCGGAAAATAAAGCCGTTAACGGCCTGTTCGAAGTGGTGAAACGCATTTACGGCATCACCGCGAAAGAGCGTACCGATATCGACGTCTGGCATCCGGACGTGCGCTTCTTCGAGCTTTATGACGAGAAAAACGAGCTGCGCGGCAGCTTCTATCTCGATCTCTACGCCCGTGAAAACAAGCGCGGCGGGGCGTGGATGGACGACTGCGTGGGCCAGATGCGTAAAGCCGATGGCTCTCTGCAAAAACCGGTCGCCTATCTGACCTGTAACTTCAACCGTCCGGTGAGCGGCAAGCCTGCGCTCTTTACCCATGACGAAGTGATCACCCTGTTCCACGAGTTCGGCCACGGTCTGCACCACATGCTGACCCGTATCGAAACCGCAGGCGTTGCCGGTATCAGCGGTGTGCCGTGGGATGCGGTCGAGCTGCCGAGCCAGTTTATGGAAAACTGGTGCTGGGAGCCGGAGGCGCTGGCGTTTATCTCCGGCCACTTTGAGACCGGCGAACCGCTGCCGAAGGCGCTGCTGGATAAAATGCTGGCGGCGAAGAACTACCAGGCGGCGATGTTTATCCTGCGCCAGCTGGAGTTCGGCCTGTTCGACTTCCGTCTGCACGCGGAGTTCAGCCCGGAGCAGGGGGCGAAAGTCCTCGAAACCCTGGCAGAGATTAAAAAGCAGGTTGCCGTTATCCCGGGCCCAACCTGGGGCCGTTTCCCGCACGCGTTCAGCCACATCTTTGCGGGCGGTTACGCGGCGGGCTACTACAGCTACCTGTGGGCCGACGTGCTGGCAGCGGATGCGTTCTCTCGCTTCGAAGAAGAGGGGATTTTCAACCGCGAAACCGGCCAGTCGTTCCTCGATAACATCCTGACCCGCGGCGGTTCTGAAGAGCCGATGGTGCTGTTCAAACGCTTCCGCGGTCGCGAGCCGCAGCTGGACGCGATGCTGGAGCATTACGGGATTAAAGGCTGATTCTGCGTGAAGATCTGCTTAGTAGATGAAACAGGCGCCGGGGACGGCGCCTTATCTGTTTTAGCTGCCCGCTGGGGGCTGGAGCACGACGACGAGAACCTGATGGCGCTGGTGATGACGCCTGAGCATCTGGAGCTGCGCAAGCGCGACGAACCGAAGCTTGGCGGCATTTTTGTCGACTTCGTGGGCGGCGCGATGGCGCACCGCCGCAAGTTTGGCGGGGGCCGCGGCGAGGCGGTGGCCAAAGCGGTCGGCATTAAGGGCAGCTATTTGCCGGACGTGGTAGACGCTACCGCAGGGCTGGGGCGCGATGCCTTCGTGCTGGCCTCGGTGGGCTGTCGCGTGCGGATGCTGGAGCGTAATCCGGTGGTCGCGGCGCTGCTCGACGACGGGCTAACGCGCGGTTACGCAGACCCGGAAATCGGGCCGTGGCTGCAGGAACGATTGCAGCTTATTCACGCCTCCAGCCTGACGGCGCTGACGGATATCACGCCGCGCCCGCAGGTGGTGTATCTCGACCCGATGTTCCCGCATAAGCAGAAAAGCGCGCTGGTGAAGAAAGAGATGCGTGTGTTTCAGTCGCTGGTGGGGCCGGATTTGGATGCCGATGGCCTGCTGGAGCCTGCCCGTCAGCTCGCGACGAAGCGGGTGGTGGTGAAGCGCCCGGACTACGCGCCGCCGCTGGCGGACGTTGCCACAACGAACGCGGTGACGACCAAAGGGCATCGGTTTGATATTTATACCCCCTCACCCCAACCCCTCTCCCCATAGGGGCGAGGGGCTCGATCGTTCCCTCTCCCCTATGGGGAGAGGGTTAGGGTGAGGGGTAAGGTTTTTACCTTACTTACTCGTCTTCTTCGTCACGCAGCGGAACAATCAGCATATCCACGTGAACGGTGTTGATCAGCTGACGCGCTGAGGACATCAGCTTGCTCCAGAAATCCTGGTGATGACCGCAAACCACCAGGTCCATATCGTATTTCTTAATGGCATCAACCAGCACCTGACCCAGGTCGCCGCTGCCGCTTAAGGTTTCGGTGATAGGGTAGCCCGCGTTGGTGGACAGTTCGCTCAGCGCATGGTGAGTCTCTTCGGAGATACGTTTCTGCATATCGCCCAGATTGACATCGATCAGACCGGTGTAGAGATCGGAGTAGTTCACATCAACGTGAATCAACGAAACTTTTGCGTTGTACGGACGCGCCATGGATACCGCTTTATCAACCAGCACTTTGCTCTCCGGGGAGAGGTCAACCGCGATGAGAATGTGTTTGTAAGCCATAGTGTTACTCCTTCCTTAAGTTATCGATGACTAAAAGGGAAAGCCGTCGTCTGATGCTTTCATTACGGCCCAGTTGAACAAATTTTTCAAGCTTTGGTGTTGATAACGATTAACCATGTGGCAAAAAAATTAACTGATCTCCTACACTATTTAATGAGCCGGTCGGATATTAAAATGTGACCCCGATCGACTTTTGAGTCATTCTTCACTGATCTGTCTGTCAGGGCATTGGGGTGCGGTAGTCCCGAAGCGTTGCTTCGTGGGCGGACGCCGGGGAGGAAGTATGATTAGCACCGTCGCATTGTTTTGGGCGTTATGTGTGGTTTGCATAGTGAATATGGCGCGCTACTTCTCATCGTTACGTGCGCTGTTAGTGGTACTTCGTGGTTGCGATCCGTTGCTTTATCAGTATGTGGACGGTGGAGGTTTCTTCACCTCGCATGGACAGCCCAGCAAGCAGATGCGGCTGGTGGGGTATATCTACTACCAACGCTACCGCGACCATCATGATGACGAGTTTATTCGTCGCTGCGAGCGCCTGCGTCGTCAGTTCATTTTGACCAGCGCCCTGTGTGGTCTGGTTGTGGTGAGTATGATTGCATTGATGATTTGGCACTGAGCATAAAAAAAAGCGGGTCAGTTTCCTGACCCGCTTTTTTGTCGCCTTCTTCTGATTAAATCAGCTTCAGCGAAATCCAGTACAGACCGCCAGACAGCAGGATGGACGCCGGGAGGGTGAACACCCAGGCCATCAGGATGTTGGTTACGGTTTTGCGTTGCAGACCGCCACCGTCAACAATCATGGTACCTGCCACGGAAGAGGAGAGAACGTGGGTAGTCGACACTGGCATACCCGTGTAGCTCGCCAGACCGATTGAAACGGCTGCCGTCATCTGCGCGGACATACCCTGCGCATACGTCATGCCTTTCTTACCGATCTTCTCACCGATGGTGGTCGCCACGCGACGCCAGCCAATCATCGTACCGATACCCAGAGCCAGTGCGACAGCCATGATGATCCAGATTGGCGCGTACTCAATGGTGTTGAGCATATCGCCTTTCAGTTTCTTCAGCAGACGCTGGTCGTCAGCATTCACTTCTGGCTGCTTCGCGACTTTATCCGTCACGTCAGAGATGCAAAGCATAATGCGACGCAGCTGACCGCGCTGTTCTACGGACAGTTTGTCGTAGCTCTCGATGTCGCCCAGCATGTTCTTCGCACGTTCCAGCGCGTTGATCGCATTCGCCGGGTGGCAATGGAACTCGCCTGGTGCCGTGGTGGCGCCCGCTTCCGGAGAAGGGATCAGCTGGTCTACGCCGGTCGCTTTTTTCAGCAGCGCAGGGTGCTGCTGGAAATAGACTTCAACGTTGTTCACGGCATCACGGGTACGGGTGATCTCATAGCCGGAGGCGTTCATGTTGATCACGAACCCAGCCGGAGCCACGCCAATCAGAACCAGCATCACCAGACCAATGCCTTTCTGACCGTCGTTTGCGCCATGAGAGAAGGCCACGCCGATAGCGGAAATGATCAGGGCAATACGCGTCCAGAAAGGTGGCTTTTTCTTGCCGTCTTTCTTCTCACGCTCTGCCGGCGTCAGGTGAATACGGGCGCGTTTTTTGGTTCCGCTCCAGTAACGACGCAGGATGAAGATTAATCCCCCTGCGACCACCAGACCCACGATAGGGGAGATGATCAGTGAGCCGAAAATACCAATGACTTTCGGGATATTAAGCGCATCAACAACGGACGTACCGGTCATCAGGGCGTTGGTTAACCCGATACCGATAATTGCGCCGATGAGCGTGTGAGAACTGGATGCAGGCAGGCCGAAATACCAGGTACCGAGGTTCCAGATAATTGCAGCAAGCAGCATTGAGAACACCATAGCAAGGCCATGGCCAGAACTAACGTTAAGAAGCAGATCTGTTGGCAGCATATGCACGATGGCATACGCAACGCTCAGTCCGCCCAGGAGGACACCAAAAAAGTTAAATACCGCCGCCATAACAACCGCAACCTGCGATCGCATTGCGCGAGTGTAAATAACCGTTGCTACTGCGTTCGCAGTGTCGTGGAAGCCGTTGATAGCTTCGTAAAACAATACAAATGCCAGAGCAAGCAAGAGTAAAAGCCCGGTATGTAAATCCAGGCCGGCAAACAAATGTAGCATAGGACGTTACGCCATTTTGAGGACATGAACGCGGCGCATTATCCAGGACAAATGCGCAACGGGCAAAGTGAAATATAGACTTTTTTTGACATACCACCTTATTTGGGAATTGTGCCTGAATGTTTATTCTTTAGATTTCAATGAAATGGCTTTGTAATATCTTTTTACGCTGGTGTGACCACAGAGGAAACTTTACAATCCGCGCAGTTTACGAAGAGGATTTTGATGTGGAAAGGTTTGATGCCGTTGTGATTGGCGCCGGTGCGGCGGGTATGTTTTGTGCGGCAATGGCCGGACAGGCGGGTCGCCGTGTGCTGCTGCTGGATAATGGTAAAAAACCGGGACGCAAGATCCTCATGTCTGGCGGGGGTCGCTGCAACTTTACTAACCTGTATGTCGAACCCGCGGCGTATTTGAGTCAAAACCGTCATTTTTGCAAATCTGCTCTCGCGCGCTACACCCAGTGGGACTTTATCGATCTGGTCGGTAAGCACGGTATCGCCTGGCATGAGAAAACGCTGGGGCAGCTGTTCTGCGACGACTCCGCGCAGCAGATTGTCGATATGCTGGTGGCCGAGTGCGAAAAAGGCGGCGTGACGATGCGCCTGCGCACCGAGGTGCTGGACGTGGCCCGCGACGAGCAGGGCTACACCTTGCAGCTGAATGGTGAAACGGTCAGCGCGGATAATCTGGTGATTGCCAGCGGCGGCCTGTCGATGCCGGGCCTGGGCGCCTCGCCGTTCGGCTACAAGATTGCCGAGCAGTTTGGCCTGAAGGTGCTGCCAACCCGCGCGGGACTGGTGCCCTTTACCCTGCATAAACCGCTGCTCGAGCAGCTCCAGACGCTCTCCGGCGTGTCTGTTCCGTCCGTCATTACCGCCGAAGACGGCACCGTGTTCCGCGAAAACCTGCTCTTTACCCACCGCGGCCTCTCCGGCCCGGCGGTGCTGCAGATTTCAAGCTACTGGCAGCCCGGCGAGTTTGTGACGGTCAATCTGGTGCCCGATTGCGATCTGGACAGCTTCCTGAACGAGCAACGCACCGCGCACCCGAATCAAAGCCTGAAAAATACGCTGGCAATGCAGCTGCCGAAGCGTCTGGTGGAGTGTCTGCAGGCCTTAGGGCAAGTGCCGGATGTTTCCCTCAAGCAGCTTAACAGCCGCGAACAGCAGACGCTGGTGGATACCCTGACCCACTGGCGCGTTCAGCCCAACGGCACCGAAGGCTACCGCACCGCAGAGGTGACGCTCGGCGGCGTGGATACCGACGAGCTCTCTTCGCGCACGATGGAAGCGCGTAACGTGCCCGGGCTTTACTTTATCGGTGAAGTGATGGACGTCACCGGCTGGCTTGGCGGCTATAACTTCCAGTGGGCCTGGGCAAGCGCGTGGGCGTGCGCGCAGGCGCTGGCGGAAAAGAACGTTTAATATTGATATTTTTAGAGTGCTGCGTCCTGTAAGAGGCCACTCTTTTTTCTATTACTGGTTTTCACCAGTCTGCATGGTTTCTGTGTTTTGCCTCTAAAAAAGGGTGTTGTATGTCTGCTGCTCATCTCGGTTTCCCGACTGAAACCGTTGTTGTCTTCGTGGTGATGGCCGTGGGGGCGATGTTTATCGACCTCTTTATGCACCGTCACGATAAACCTATCTCGCTGAAAAGCGCCGCGATGTGGTCCGTGTTCTGGGTCATGATGGCGATGGCGTTCGCCGGGTTCCTGTATGTGCATCATGGTGCGGAGATGGCGAGCCTGTTCCTCACCGGCTATGCGCTGGAAGAGGTGCTCTCCGTCGATAACCTGTTTGTGATGATGGCGATTTTCGCCTGGTTCGGCGTGCCGGATAAGTATCGTCACCGCGTGCTCTACTGGGGCGTGCTGGGGGCGATTGTGTTCCGCGGCATTTTCGTTGCCATCGGCACCAGCCTGCTGAGCCTGGGGCCATACGTGGAGGTGATCTTCGCGCTGGTCGTTGGCTGGACGGCGGTGATGATGCTTAAGCGTGACGAAGAGAGTGACGAAGTCGAAGATTACTCCGGCCACCTGGCCTATCGTCTGGTGAAGCGCTTTTATCCCGTGTGGCCAAAAATCAGCAGCAACGCCTTTATTCTGACCCAGAAAGAGGTGGATGCGGAGCTGGAAAAGCCGGAAAACCAGGACGTGATGGTAGGACGGGTGAAGAAAGCGAAGCGCTACGCCACGCCGCTGCTGCTCTGCGTGGCGGTGGTGGAGCTGTCCGACGTGATGTTTGCGTTCGACTCGGTGCCGGCCATTATCGCCGTGAGCCGCGAACCGCTGATCATCTACAGCGCGATGATGTTCGCCATTCTCGGTCTGCGTACCCTCTACTTCGTGCTCGAAGCGTTAAAACAGTATCTGGTGCATCTGGAAAAAGCCGTTGTGCTGCTGCTGTTCTTCGTGGCGTTCAAGCTTGGGCTGAATGCAACGGATCATTTCTGGCATCACGGCTACAGCATTGGCGCCACCGCGAGCCTGTTTGTGGTGCTGGGCGTGCTGGCGCTGGGGATTATTGCGAGCGTGATGTTCCCTGGGAAACGCGAGGCCTGATACCTCGCTTTTCTCCCTCTCCCTGTGGGAGAGGGCACCAGAGCGCACCTAACCCTTAATCGGTGAGTTCCGACGCGCGCGCGGTGGATGGAAGTGCCGCCAGTGCGGGTCTTGCGCCGCCGCCAGCAGTTCGTGGTCGCCACGGGTGTCGCCCCAGGCGCGCAGGTGGTAGTCGTTCAGATCGCCATACACCTTCTCCAGGCGGGCAACCTTCTGCGCACAGCGGCAGTTATGTCCGGTGATGCGGCCGGTCAGCTTGCCGTCTTTCACTTCCAGCTGCGTACCAATCAGCTTGATCCCGAGCTTGTCGGCCCACGGCTGCAATACCAGCGCCGGAGAGGCGGAGCAAATCGTCACCTCTGCGCCGGAATTGACCTCTGCGGCAACCGCCATAATCCCCGCCGGGCGCATCAGCTTCGTCCAGTACTTCTCGCAAAACGCTTCCGCCTGCTGGCGCAGCCAGCGTTCGTCGACGCCCGTCAGGAAGGTTTTAATCAGCACTTCTTTCAGTTCATCGCGCGTCAGCTTGCGGCGCACGCAGTGAAGCGTCGGCAGCGCCATGCGCACCAGACGGCCCGCGAAGTAGCGTTTGCCAAAGGCAAAGCGCAGGAAGGGGATAAAACTGTCGTGGTGGGTCAAGGTTCCATCAAAATCAAAGACGGAAAGCACCGTCGATTTTGCTACGGCCTCGTCGGCAATCATATTGGTCATAAATACGTCTTAGCTGAAATACACATTCTGCTCATTAGTTTACCTGCTTTAGCACTTCAGTCCTTATACATGTGCACATTTTTATCGATCTTGCGACCCGGGGCGTCAGTCCAATTTTGGCCTCGATAAAAGTTGGGTGAAAAGTGAGCTGTCTATATTATCACCGCATTGAAAGACGCTTCGGGGGATATTCGCCCCCCACAGGTAAGGAAAAACTCACTCACTGCTTTTAATTGGTTATGACGTTCAGACTTCTTATTTCAGTACTCTCGTTTAGCTTTGCCTCGTTTTCTGCCTTTAGTTTTCAACTGCCCGCGTCGATGCTGTCAATGCATAACGACCTGTCGCTTTCCCCGGCGAAGACGGCGCTCGAACATCAGGAGTCAGGTCCGCTGCGCTCGCGCATTCTCGACCAGTATCAGAAATGGAAAGGCACCCACTATCAGTGGGGCGGCACCACCCATCGCGGCGTGGATTGCTCGGCGCTGATGCAGCATCTGTTCAGCGATGCCGCGCACCTTGACCTGCCGCGCACCACGGGCGAGCAGATCCACCGCGGCGTGCAGGTGGCGCAATATCGCCTCAAGGCCGGGGATTTGGTCTTCTTCCAGACCGGGCCGAACCGCCGACACGTTGGGGTGTATATTGGCGACAGCCAGTTTATTCACGCCTCGACCAGCCAGGGCGTCACCGTGTCCACGCTGGCCGATAGCTACTGGCAATCGCACTTTATTACCGCCCGCCGGGTCGCGGGCAGTGCGGCCTAGATAATGTCGTCTACCACGCCACCGTCGACGCGCAGGGCGGCGCCAGAGGTGGCGGAGGCCTGGTTCGAGCAGACGTAGACCACCATGTTGGCGACCTCTTCAACCGTGGCGGCGCGCTGGATAACCGAGCTTGGGCGATTCGCCATCACGAACTCTTTCGCCAGCTGCTCCAGGGATTTGCCGGTTTTTTCGATCTCGTCTTTCATCATCTCGGCGAAACCGTCCGACATCGTCGGCCCCGGCAGCACGCTGTTGACCGTCACGCCGCTTCCGGCCACGAATTTAGCCAGGCCGCGCGCCAGCGAGAGCTGGGCGGTTTTGGTCACGCCGTAGTGGATCATGTCCGCCGGGATGTTGCAGGCGGATTCGGACGAGATAAATACCACGCGACCCCAGCCTTTTTGCACCATGCCCGGCAGCAGGGCGCGCGACAGGCGCACGCCGGACATCACGTTGGTTTGCCAGTAGCGCTCCCAGGTCTCGTCGTCGGTGGCGTAAAAGTCCTGCGGGCCATAAATCCCGGCGTTATTCACCAGAATATCGACGTTCGCCGCCACCTTAAGCAGCGCGTCCACGCCCTCCTGCGAGCTGAGATCGGCAATGGCGGCGCGTACCTGCACGCCCGGCACCACCTGCTGTAGCTGCTGGATGCCTTTGTTCACCGACTCGGTGCTGCGCCCGTTGATAATCACCTCTGCGCCGCTCTCCGCCAGCCCTCTGGCAATGGCGAAACCAATGCCGCCGGTTGAGGCGGTGACCAGCGCAACTTTCCCCGTAAAATCGATTTTCACTGTTCGCTCCTTGTCGTTTTCTACGTTCAGACCTTAAAGCGTAGCAGGTGCGGGTTACGGCTCCTGACGAAAAAGGTGCAAAAGCGTCTCGACCTGTTCGTCCAGCGGGGTGAGGGCGCGTTTTACGATCAGATGCAGCGGCGTGGCGCGCCGGGCCCCGTGGCTCAGCGCCAGAGTTTTCAGCACGCCCTGTTCCAGCTGCGGTTGAATACGTTCTTCCGGCAGCCAGCCGTAGCCCACCTGATACATCACCGCCTCGATCGCGGCATCGATGGTGGAAAACGTCCACGACTCGCCGCCTGTGCGGGCGGCCTGCTGGTTATCGGCAATCTGGATCAGCGGCCACGGGCGCAGCATCTCGTCGTTTAGCGGCGCAGGAAGCGCAAACAGCGGATGGTCGCGATGGGCAACCGCGACAAAATCAATGTTCATCAGCCATTCGCCCAGCCCGGTGATGTCCTGACGGCGGGTGAGCACCATCACGTCGGCTTCAGCGTTGACGATCTCCGAACTGGCATTTTCCAGCACTTCGGTGAGCCGTACCTGCGTTTGCGGGTACATATGCTGGAACTGGCGCAAAATGGCGAACAGGCGACGGCGGGGAAAGATGCTGTCCACCACCAGATCCAGCCGCGTGCGCGTCCCGTTGCGCAGCGTCGCGGCCCGGGTTTCGACATAGGAGAACGCCTTGAGCAGCGGTTTGACCTGGCTCAGCAGCAGCTCCCCGGCGGGCGTTAATACCGCCCGGCGGCCCTCCGGCACCAGCAGCGGGACGCCCAGCCGCTCCTGCAATAGCGACAGGTTATAGCTGACCGAAGACTGGCTGCGGTGCGTCTCTTCCGCCGCTTTGGCAAAACTGCCCAGCTCGACTACCTTTTCCAGCAGTGACCATTGCTCCAGCGTTGTTTTGTGCATGACTCATCTAAATTTTGAATTAATTTGATTCAAACATAGCGTTATTCATTCATTTTTTGAAGGGGTACGATCAGCTCATCAAAACAAAGGAGACAAATTATGAACACATTCGACAAACATGATTTAAGTGGTTTTGTGGGTAAACACCTGGTCTACACCTACGATAACGGCTGGAACTACGAAATTTACGTCAAAAACGACACCACCCTGGACTACCGTATTCACAGCGGCCTCGTGGCCAACCGTTGGGTAAAAGATCAGCACGCTTACATCGTGAGAGTGGGCGAGAGCATCTATAAAATCTCCTGGACTGAACCGACCGGTACCGACGTTAGCCTGATTGCGAACCTGGGCGACAAACTGTTCCACGGAACCATCTTCTTCCCACGCTGGGTGATGAATAATCCGGAAAAAACCGTTTGTTTCCAGAACGACCACATTCCGCTGATGAACGCCTATCGCGATGCGGGCCCGGCTTATCCGACCGAAGTGATTGATGAATTCGCAACCATTACCTTTGTGCGGGACTGCGGTGCGAACAATGACGAAGTGATTGCCTGTGCCGCCAGCGAGCTTCCTGAAAACTTTCCAGAAAATTTAAAATAAGCGCGACAATTAACTAAAAAGAAAAGTTCCCGGGCCATTTTGATTTTTAATTAAAATGCCCGGGATTTTTTTATTTGTTGTCGTTCCGTTTAGAAAAACATTCTTACTAAGTTGACTGGAATCACATATTAAATAATTCACATTGATTTAACTCTTTGAATGTAAATGTTATTTAATTTATCGATGATGATTTTTCATAATGTCTTAATTTTTCCCTAAGAAATGAACGCTACCTTGAGATGAGTTTATGGTTCGTTGAAATAAATGATCCGGCATTTGTTTAATATTTAAATCTGCCTCCCACATCTCAAGGAAATTAATAATGAGTGATTTTCTGCCTTTTTCGCGACCGTCGATGGGCGCTGAGGAAATTGCGGCGCTTCAGGACGTTCTGATGTCGGGCTGGATCACCACGGGGCCTAAAAATCAGCAGCTTGAAGAGGCGTTTTGCACCCTGACGGGCAACCGTCACGCGATTGCGGTTTGCTCCGCCACCGCCGGGATGCACGTCACGCTGATGGCGATGGGTATTGGCCCCGGTGATGAAGTGATCACTCCGTCGTTAACCTGGGTGTCAACGCTCAACATGATCGTGCTGCTGGGCGCGACCCCGGTGATGATCGATGTCGATAAAGACACTTTGATGGCGACGCCGGAGGCGATCGAAGCCGCAATTACGCCGCGCACCAAAGCGATTATCCCCGTCCATTACGCGGGTGCGCCTGCGGATATCGACGCCATCCGCGCCGTTGGCGAACGTCACGGCATTCCGGTTATTGAAGACGCCGCCCACGCGGCAGGCACCTATTACAAGGATCGCCACGTTGGCTCGCAGGGCACGGCGATTTTCTCCTTCCACGCCATCAAGAACATGACCTGCGCCGAAGGCGGGCTGGTCGTCACCGACGACGAACAGCTGGCACAGCGCATCCGTAGCCTGAAGTTCCACGGGCTGGGCGTCGATGCCTATGACCGTCAAACCCACGGCCGCGCGCCGCAGGCGGAAGTGATTACCCCTGGCTACAAATACAACCTCGCGGATATCAACGCCGCGTTGGCGCTGGTGCAGCTCGGTAAATTGCCCGAGGCCAACGCGCGCCGCCGCGACATCGCCGACCGCTATTTGCATGAGCTTGCCGACACGCCGTTCCAGCCGCTGCGCATTCCCGAGTGGTCCCACGTTCACGCCTGGCACCTGTTTATCATCCGCGTGGATGAAGCCCGTTGCGGCATCTCCCGCGACAACCTCATGGCTGCATTAAAAGAGAAGGGCATTGGCACCGGCCTGCACTTCCGCGCGGCACACACGCAAAAATACTACCGCGAGCGTTTTCCTGATGTATCGCTCCCGAATTCTGAATGGAACAGCGCGCGTATTTGTTCACTCCCTCTTTTCCCGGACATGACCCATGACGACACAACCCGCGTCATTACCGCACTCCATCAGCTTGCAGGAAATTGATATGTTCAGCGCACCGCCTGTACAAAAAGTTTCCGTGGTGATCCCCGTTTATAACGAGCAGGAGAGCCTGCCCGAACTGATCCGCCGCACCACCGCCGCCTGTGAAACCCTGGGCAAGGCGTATGAAATTCTGCTGGTGGACGATGGCAGTAGCGATGATTCCGCGCTGATGCTCACCGACGCCGCGCAGGCGGAAGGCAGCCACGTTGTGGCGGTGCTGCTCAACCGTAACTACGGGCAGCACTCGGCCATCATGGCCGGCTTTAGCCACGTCACCGGGGATTTGATCATCACCCTGGACGCCGACCTGCAAAACCCGCCGGAAGAGATCCCGCGCCTGGTGGCAAAGGCCGACGAAGGCTACGACGTGGTGGGCACGGTTCGCCAGAACCGTCAGGACAGCCTGTTCCGCAAGCTGGCGTCACGCACCATTAACCGTCTTATTCAGCGCACCACCGGTAAAGCGATGGGCGACTACGGCTGCATGCTGCGCGCCTATCGCCGCCACATTATCGACGCCATGCTGCACTGCCACGAGCGCAGCACCTTTATTCCGATCCTGGCCAACACCTTCGCCCGTAAAGCCACGGAGATCCCGGTGCTGCACGCCGAGCGCGAGCACGGGGAATCGAAGTACAGCTTTATGCGCCTGATCAACCTGATGTATGACCTGGTCACCTGCCTGACCACCACGCCGCTGCGCCTGCTGAGCGTCTTCGGCAGCATCATCGCCGTGGCCGGGTTTGCGCTTTCCGTTTTGCTTATCGTCCTGCGTCTGGTCTTTGGCCCGCAGTGGGCGGCGGAAGGGGTCTTCATGCTGTTTGCCGTGCTGTTCATGTTCATCGGCGCCCAGTTTATCGGGATGGGCCTGCTCGGTGAGTACATAGGCCGAATCTATAACGATGTTCGCGCACGTCCGCGCTACTTTATTCAACGTGTTGTCCGTCAGGAACACAAAGCATCTCAAGAGGATATTCACCCATGAAAGCTGTTGTATTTGCCTATCACGATATGGGGTGTGCGGGCACGCTGGCCCTGCTGGACGCAGGTTATGACATCGCTGCCATCTTCACGCACCCGGACACCGCCGGGGAGAACAACTTCTTTGGTTCCGTGGCGCGCATTGCCGCCGAGCGCGGGATTCCGGTGTATGCGCCGGACGATGTGAATCACCCGCTGTGGGTTGACCGCATTCAACAGCTCGCCCCGGACGTGATTTTCTCGTTCTACTATCGCAACCTGCTGAGCGACAGCATCTTAAGCCTGGCGCCGAAAGGGGCGTTTAACCTGCACGGCTCGCTGCTGCCGGCGTACCGCGGCCGCGCGCCGCTGAACTGGGTGCTGGTCAATGGCGAAACCCAAACGGGCGTAACCCTGCACCGCATGGTGCGTCGCGCCGACGCGGGCGCCATTCTGGCGCAGCAGAGCGTGGCGATCGATGCCGATGAAACCGCCCTGCAGCTGCACCACAAGCTGGGCGAGGCGGCGAAAAACCTGCTGCGCGACGTGCTGCCTGCGATTAAGCAGGGTAACTTCACCGAAACCGCGCAGGACGAGAGCAAAGCGAGCTGCTTTGGCCGCCGCACGCCGGAAGACGGTCGTCTGGACTGGACCAAACCGGCCCGCCAGCTGCACAACCTGGTGCGCGCGGTGACCGATCCGTGGCCGGGCGCCTACAGCTTTGCGGGCGTGAGCAAATTCATCGTCTGGAAATCCCGCGTGCGCGACGACATTCCGGCGGCAAAACCGGGGACGGTCGTCTCCGTTTCTCCGCTGATCGTCAGCTGCGGCGAGCAGGCGCTGGAGATCGTGACCGGGCAAACGGACAACGGCGTGTACGTTCAGGGCGCGCAGCTGGCGCAGTCTCTGGGTCTGGTGGCGGGTGCGCTCATCACCAGCGCCCCGGTTGTGGCGGTCAAGCGCCGCACCCGCGTGCTGATCCTCGGCGTGAACGGCTTTATCGGTAACCACCTGACCGAGCGTTTGCTGAAAGACGACAACTACGAAATTTACGGTCTGGATATCGGCTCTGACGCCATCAGCCGCTTCCTCGACAACCCGCGCTTCCACTTCGTTGAGGGGGATATCAGCATCCACTCCGAATGGATCGAATACCACATTAAGAAATGCGACGTGGTGCTGCCGCTGGTCGCCATTGCCACGCCGATTGAGTACACCCGTAACCCGCTGCGCGTTTTTGAGCTGGACTTCGAAGAGAACCTGAAGATTATCCGCGACTGCGTGAAATACGATAAGCGCATCATCTTCCCGTCCACCTCTGAGGTATACGGCATGTGTACCGACAAAAACTTCGACGAAGATAACTCTAACCTGGTGGTTGGCCCGATTAACAAACAGCGCTGGATCTACTCCGTTTCCAAGCAGCTGCTTGACCGCGTGATTTGGGCCTACGGCGAGAAAGAGGGGCTGCGCTTTACCCTGTTCCGTCCGTTTAACTGGATGGGGCCGCGCCTGGATAACCTGAACGCGGCGCGTATCGGCAGCTCCCGCGCGATCACGCAGCTGATCCTCAACCTGGTGGAAGGCTCACCAATCAAGCTGATTGAAGGCGGCAAGCAAAAACGCTGCTTCACCGACATCAGCGACGGTATCGAAGCGCTGTTCCGCATCATCGAAAACAAAGACGGCCGCTGCGACGGGGAGATCGTTAACATCGGTAATCCGGACAACGAAGCGAGCATCCGCGAGCTGGCGGAAATGCTGCTGGCCAGCTTCGAGCGCCACCCGCTGCGCAGCCAGTTCCCGCCGTTTGCCGGTTTCCGCGAAGTGGAAAGCAGCAGCTATTATGGTAAGGGCTACCAGGACGTTGAGCACCGTAAGCCGAGCATTCGCAACGCGAAACGCTGCCTGAACTGGACGCCAACGGTGAAGATGGAACAGACCATCGATGAAACGCTCGACTTCTTCCTGCGTACCGTGGAGCTATCGGAACCCTCATCATGAAAAAAGTGGGCTTACGTATAGATGTCGACACCTTCAGGGGCACGCGCGACGGCGTGCCTAAGCTGCTCGAACTCCTGAGCAAGCACGATGTGCGGTCGAGCATTTTCTTCAGCGTGGGGCCAGACAACATGGGACGCCATTTATGGCGTCTGATTAAACCGGCGTTTCTGTTCAAAATGCTGCGCTCGCGCGCGGCATCGCTGTACGGCTGGGACATTCTGCTGGCCGGCACCGCCTGGCCCGGCAAACGCATCGGCGCGGGAAATGAAGCCATTATCCGCGAGGCGGCGCGTCTGCACGAGGTCGGGCTGCACGCCTGGGATCACCACGCGTGGCAGGCCTGGGCGGGCGTCTGGGACATCAAGCGTCTGAGCCGCGAGGTTGAGCGCGGGGTGATGGAGCTTGAGGCCATTACCGGCCAGCCCGTGCAGTGTTCGGCGGTGGCCGGGTGGCGGGCGGACCAGCGGGTCGTGAAAGCCAAGCAGCCCTTCGCGTTTCGCTACAACAGCGACTGTCGCGGCTCGGGGCCGTTTTTGCCGCAGCTCAGCGAACGCCAGACCGGGACGGTGCAAATTCCGGTCACGCTGCCCACCTGGGACGAAGTGGTCGGGCGCGAGGTGACCGCAGAGGGCTTTAACCGCTATATTCTGGACTGCATTCACCGCGATACCGGCACGCCGGTTTACACCATTCACGCCGAAGTAGAAGGGATTGCGTATCAGCACGACTTCGACGCGCTGCTGACGATGGCCGCCGAAGAGGGCATTCAGTTCTGCCCGCTCGTTGAGCTGCTGCCCGACGATCTCAGCACCTTGCCCGTCGGCAAGATTGTCCGTAAAGAAATGGCTGGCCGGGAAGGCTGGCTTGGCTATCAACACATTTTGAGCCCGGTATCATGAAAGCAGCCCGTTATGGCTTTGCGCTTTTCGCACTGTTTGTCATTTACTACCTTATTCCCGTCGACCTTCGCCTGCTGTGGCAGCCTGATGAAACGCGCTACGCGGAAATCAGCCGCGAGATGCTGGCATCAGGCGACTGGGTCGTGCCGCACTTCCTCGGACTGCGCTACTTCGAAAAACCGATAGCCGGATACTGGGTCAACAGTATCGGGCAGCTGCTGTTTGGACACACCAACTTTGCCGTGCGCGCGGGGGCGATATTCTCCACCGGGCTGGCGGCGCTGGTGGTGATCTGGCTGGCCTGGCGCATCTGGCGCGACAGGCGCGTGGCGCTGCTCTCCGGCGTGATCTTCCTGACCCTGTTCCTCGTGTACGGCATTGGCACCTATGCGGTGCTGGACCCGATTATCACCCTGTGGCTGGTGGCCGCAATGTGCAGCTTCTGGCTGGCGTCGCAGGCAAAAACCCTCACCGGGAAAGCGGGCGGCTATCTGCTGCTGGGGCTGGCCTGCGGCATGGGGGTGATGACCAAAGGGTTCCTCGCCCTGGCGGTGCCGGTGATTGGCGTGCTGCCGTGGGTGATTGCCCAGAAGCGCTGGAAAGAGGTGCTGCTGTTCGGCTGGCTGGCGGTGCTCAGCTGCGTGCTGATCGTACTGCCCTGGGGGCTGGCGATTGCCCACCGCGAGCCGGACTTCTGGCGCTACTTCTTCTGGGTTGAGCATATTCAGCGCTTTGCCCAGAGCGACGCCCAGCACAAAGCGCCGTTCTGGTACTACCTGCCGTTCCTGATTGCCGGAAGCCTGCCGTGGCTGGCGCTGCTGCCCGGCGCGCTGCGCGAGGGCTGGCGCGGTCGCCAGAACGAGGGCGGCGGCCTGTACCTGCTCGGCTGGGTGGTGATGCCGCTGGTCTTCTTCAGCATTGCTAAAGGCAAGCTGCCTACCTACATCCTGCCGTGCTTTGCGCCGCTGGCGATGCTGATGGCGCACTACGCCTGCACCGTGGCGGAAAAAAGCGGCAAAGCGCTGCGCGTCAACGGCGGGATCAACCTGGCGTTTGGCGTGCTGGGCGTGGTGGCGGCGCTGGTGGTGTCGCCGTGGGGGCTGAGCAAGCATCCGGTCTGGACCTCCGTCGAGCTGTATAAAGTCTTCTGCGCGGTCGTCGCCTTCCTTATCTGGGCGATTGTCGGCTGGGTGACGCTGCAAAAAAGCCAGCAGCGCTGGTGGCTGGCGGCGCTATGCCCGCTCGGCCTGACGCTGCTGATTGGCTTTGCGATCCCGAACCTCGTCGTGGACTCCAAGCAGCCGCAGTCGCTGGTGGACACCGTGCGCGAGCCGCTGAGCGACAGCCGCTATGTGCTGGCGAACAACGTCGGGGTGGCGTCTGGCCTGGCGTGGGAGCTGAACCGTAACGATATCGTGCTGTTCGGGCAGAGCGGCGAGCTGCGCTACGGGCTGGACTACCCGGACGTGAAAGACCGCTTTGTGGGCAAAGAGGATTTCCCGGAGTGGCTTGAAGCGCATCGCCAGCAGGGGCGCATTTCGGTGGTGATTTTGCTGTCGAAGAACGACGATCTCGAGCGCCTGAAGCTGCCAAAACCGGACAGCCTGTATATTCAGGGTCGTCTGGCCTACCTGCAGTATCTGCCGCAATGATGGCCTGGTTCTGGCTGATACTCGCCAGCCTGCTGAGCTGCGCGGGTCAGCTGTGCCAGAAGCAGGCGACCCGCCCGGCGAAATCCGGGCGGCGCGGGGCGCACATCGCGCTCTGGCTGGGGCTGGCGCTGATGGCGCTGGGCCTCGGGATGCTGGTGTGGCTGGTGGTGCTCCAGCGACTGCCGGTGGGGATTGCCTACCCGATGCTGAGCCTGAACTTTGTCTGGGTGACGCTGGCGGCGAAAACCCTCTGGCGTGAAAAGGTCGCGGCGAACCACTGGCTGGGCGTCGGGCTAATCATGGTCGGGATAATCCTGCTGGGAGGCAGCCTGTGAAAGGGACGTTCTGGGCGCTGTGCAGCGTCGGGCTGGTCAGCGCGGCGCAGCTGCTGTTGCGCTACGCGATGGTGACGCTGCCGCCGGTGGGGGAAGACTTCGCCTTCGTTATCGCCCTGTGGCATTTTGCGCCGGGCAGCGGGGCGTTGCTGCTCGGGCTGATGGGCTACGTCGCCTCGATGGGCTGCTGGTATCTGGCGCTGCACCGCATGGCGCTGAGCCGGGCCTATGCGCTGCTCAGCATTAGCTACATTCTGGTGTGGGGCGCGGCGATCGTCCTGCCCGGCTGGGGAGAGCAGTTCTCCTGGACCGGGCTGGCGGGGGTCGGATGCATTATCCTGGGGGTGCTGGTGATTTTCAGGCCTGCTGCATCCCGTGACGGGAAATCGACTCAGCGGTAAGGGTAAACGGCGTGGGGGTACACACGGCGAGGCTCAGCGAACCCAGCCGCAGCTGGCTTACCGAGTGGGCCTGCGCGGTGCTGTCGATGCTGACAATCTGCCAGGCGCTGCCGCCGCGCTGCTTCACGATGGCCTCTTTGCGCGTCCAGATGCGCCAGAAGGCGGCAAGCTGTCGCTCCGGGGATTCGTTTTCCAGCTCCTGATGCTCCGCCACGCTAAACACCGCGTTAGCCAGCGCCTGCCAGTTTTCCCGCGGGCGGATCACTTCGATATCGCAGCCCACTTCCCCTTCATCGCTCACCAGCAGGGCAATATCGTCCCCGCTGTGGCTCAGGTTAAACCAGAAAGGATGCGCGTCGATGAACGCCGGTTTCCCCTGTTCGCCAAAGACGATTTCCGGCAGCGGCGAAGGGGACAAGGTTCTGGCGAGCAGCGTCCGGCCTGCGAGCCAGGAGGCGTTTCGGGCACCCTGAGGTGCCTTGTCAGCGAGCGTTGACGCCAGAGGGTCCGCGCTAAGGGTGGAGATTTTTCCCAGTATAAACTGGTACATAGTTACGCCCAGCGTTTGATGATGATCGAGGTATTGATGCCACCGAAGGCAAAGTTATTGCTTTGCAGGTATTCGCAATCAATCCGGCGTGCTTCCCCCATAATATAATCTAAAGCGCCGCATTGCTCATCCGGTTGTCTTAAATTGAGGGTCGGGGCGAACCAGCCTTCGCGCATCATTTGCAGACTCATCCACGCCTCCAGCGCGCCGCACGCCCCTAAGGTGTGGCCAAAATAGCTTTTCAGCGACGAGATCGGCACGCTGTCGCCGAAAATCGCGGCGGTGGCCTGGCTTTCGGCGAGATCGCCGCGATCCGTGGCCGTACCGTGCGCGGAAATATAGCCGACGTCCGTCGGGCTTAGCCCCGCCAGCGCCAGCGACTGCTCCATGCAAATCTGCATGGTTTCGCGCTGCGGCTGGGTGATGTGCGCCGCATCGCAGTTGGTGGCAAAGCCGACAATCTCGCCGTAAATGGTCGCCCCGCGCGCCTTCGCGTGCTCCAGATCTTCCAGGATCAGCGTGCCCGCGCCTTCGCCAATCACCAGCCCGTCGCGCCCTTTATCGAAGGGGGACGGCGTGGCCTTCGGCGCGTCGTTGCGCTGGCTGGTGGCGAACAGGGTGTCGAAAACCGCCGCTTCCGACGGGCATATCTCCTCCGCGCCCCCGGCGACCATCACCGTTTGATAGCCGTGGCGAATCGCTTCCCAGGCGTAGCCGATCGCCTGGCTGCCGGAGGTACAGGCGCTTGAGGTGGGGATCACGCGCCCGCGCAGCCCGAAAAACAGCCCGGTGTTAACCGCCGTGGTGTGCGGCATCATCTGCACGTAGGTGGTGCCGGTGATGTTGTGGGTGTGCTTTTCGTTGAGCATGGTGGCGAACTCGCTCACCGACGCGGTGCTGCCCGTGGACGAACCGTAGGCAATGCCGGTCTGGCCGTTGGTTAATACCGCGTCGTCGATCAGCCCCGCCTGCTCCAGCGCCAGCTCCGTGGCGCGGGTGGACAGCAGCGACACCCGGCCCATGGCGCGGATACGCTTGCGCGTGTAGTGGGCGGGCAGCGTGAAATCATCAATCGGCGCGCCCAGCAGGGCGTGCAGGCCGTCATAAATCTGCCACTCCGGCATGGCGCGCACCGCGTTTTCATAGCCCAGCAGCCCGCGGGACACGGACTGCCACGTTTCGCCAAAAGCGGTAACGCCGCCCATGCCGGTGATCGCCACGCGACGGGTCATAGCATTCCTCCGTTAATGGAAATCACCTGGCGGGTGACGTACCCCGCAATGTCCGACATCAGGTAGCTGGCAAGCCCGGCGACCTCCTCGGCCTGGCCCATTCGCTTCATCGGGATGAGGGACATGGCCTCTTTCAGCGCGGCCTCTTCCATCTCGATCATTCCGGTATCAATCAGCCCCGGCGCAATGCAGTTGACGGTGATTTTGCGCTTCGCCAGCTCCATCGCCAGCGCCTTGGTGGCGCCGATAATGCCCGCCTTCGCCGCGCTGTAGTTCACCTGGCCGCGATTGCCCATCACGCCCGACACCGACGACAGGGTGATAATGCGCCCGCCCCGGCGGGTGCCGATCATCGGCATAATGCAGGGGTGAATGACGTTGTAAAAGCTGTCGAGGTTGGTGTGGATAACGCTGTCCCAGTCATCTTCGCTGAGCGCCGGAAACGCGCCGTCGCGGGTAATGCCCGCGTTGCTGACCACGCCATACCACGCGCCGTGGGTTTCTATCTCCCGTTCCAGCACCTCCCGGCACTGTTCGCGGTTGCCCACGTCGAATGCCAGCAGGCGGCCGGAGCCGCCTGCGGCGGTAATCGCGTCCAGCGTCTCCTGCGCGCCGGCGGCGTCGCGGTGATAATGCACGCCGACGGTAAACCCGTCAGCCGCCAGTTGACGGGCGATGGCCCGCCCGATGCCTTTGCTGGCCCCGGTGACCAGTACGGAACGACTCATGCGTGAGATCCCTGATTAAAGAGCGAGGTTAATTCTTCCGGGTCCGGCTGGAAGGTGTTGACCCGACCCGTAGCAAGGGTGGCCGCTTCGTCGGCAATTGCGCACTCGAAGCTGGCAAAACGTTCGTCCTGCATCAGCAGCTTAACGGTAATGGTCAAACTGCTGCCCGCGGGGAAACGCCCGGCGGCGCAGACAAGCTCGCGCGCGCCCAGCACCATGCCCAGCGCGATATGGCGCTGTCCCTGCTGATGTCGATGCCAGCCCGACCAGACGCCCACGGTCTGCGCCATTAGCTCCAGCGCGTACCAGCCCGGCAGATCGCCGCTGGCGTCCAGGAAGGGGGCGAGCACGCCCGGCCCGTTCACCGCTACGCGGCACGTCGCGCCGTCGTCGGTGACGCGCTCGACGGACTCCAGCAGCAGCATGGGCGCGTCGTGGGGAAGGTAGTCGACGGGTGATAAATAGCTCATGGCGCTCTCCCGAGCAAAATGCTGGCGTTATTGCCGCCAAACGCGAACGAGTTGGACAAAATCACCGGCTTTTTCAGCGGGACGCTTTCATGCAGCACGCCGCACGGCGGCAGCGCGTCGTCCGGCGCGTAGCGGGAAAAATCCTGCGGCGGCAGCGGCAGGGCGCGGGTCAGGATCAGCCAGCTGAGCGCCGCCTCGGTAACGCCCGCCGCCCCCAGCGTGTGGCCGGTAAGGTGCTTGGTGGAGCTGCACGGCACCCGCTCGCCAAAGAGGTCATGCACCACCTGCGACTCAATCCGGTCGTTCAGCGGCGTGGCGGTGCCGTGCAGGTTGATATAGCCGATATCGTCCGGCGTCAGGCCCGCGTCGTTCAGCGCCTGGGTGATGGCGCGAATGGCGCCTTCTCCCTCCGGGTGCGGGGCCGAAATGTGGTACGCATCGCTCGACTCACCCGCGCCGAGCAGCGCAACGCTGGCGGGCTCGCGGGTCAGCACCATCAGGGCGGCGGCTTCACCAATGGTGATGCCCCGACGGTCGCGGCCAAACGGCTCGCACAGGGTCGGGGAGAGGGATTCCAGGCTGTTAAAGCCGTTGACCGGCATCCGGCTCAGGGTATCCGCCCCGCCAACAAGGGCGATATCCACCAGACCCGCCTCTATCAGGCGGCGTCCGCTGACGATCGCCCTGGCGCTGGACGAGCACGCCGTCGACAGGGTATAGGCCGGGCCGTCAAGCGCCAGCCAGCTGGCGAGGAAGCGGGACGGATCGCCGAGCTCCTGCTGCGGATACTGCCAGCGCGGGCTATCCTCGCCGTTCAGGGTGCGGCGAACGTGCTCGTCACCCTCGTCCAGCCCCGACGTGCTGGTGCCCAGCACCACCGCCACGCGGTCGCGCCCGACGCGGGCAATGGCCTCATCAACCTCGGGCCGGATCTGCGCCAGCGCCGCCAGCAGCAGCTGGTTATTGCGGGTGCGATGCGCCGAATGGCTGTCCGGAATGGTCGGCAGTTCGCCTTCCACGCCGCCCAGCACGGCATCGGGCAGGCCCTGCAGCCAGCCGCTTCTGCGGTGCATCCCGGGGGCTCGCCCTGCGGTCAGGTTGGCGGCTATCTCGTCAGCGGAATTGCCCAGCGCGTTGACCATGCCAACTGCGGAAATGTAGATCATCTCAGTCACCCAGATATTGAATGGTGATGTGGTAGCGGAAGACGTGCTGCTCGATGCTTATCGGCTCGCGTTTGCCCCTGCGCTGCAGGTAGACAATTTCCGTCACCAGCCTGCCGCTGGCGTTACGCAGCTCGCGGCGGTCGGCGATGTCCTTCAGCGTCCAGCCCTTCGGCAGCTGCGGCTGCCAGGCGCTAATCGGCCAGTGGCTTAACATCACGTCCGCCAGCACCTGGCCGGCAGGCGGCAACTGCGGCACCACAATCGACTGCTCGGTATGAATGCCGGAGGCGTCGTAGGTGGCGAGAAACAGTCTGATCCCCACTGAGGATAGCCCGGCCAGCGTCAGTTTGTGTTCATCGGCGTTGAGCATCACCAGCAGCGACTGGGTTTGCCCGTTAAAGCGCCCGGTTAGCAGCTGCTGCGAGCTGAACGCCGGCGTGATGCCCGGCGGCGGAAGCGTCACCCGGGTTCCCGGCTGGAGCCAGGCCTGTGGGCGAGTGCTGTCGCCGCTGTTTGAATGGCTACAGCCTGCCAGCAGCAGGGCGGCAATCAGCGCCGCCGCGCGGTAAAAAGGGGTCATGCGCGTTTTCTCTCTTTTTTAGACGGCATCGCCAGCGGGGCGAGCAGGAAGGCGGTGAAAATACCGCTCACCAGCACAATGCCGAAGCTGCTGATGGCCTGGGTGGCGCTGAACACCAGCATGCCGAGCGTCAGCAGGGTGGTGAGCATCGCGAGGGTAATCGCGAGCATCGACGTCAGCGGCGTACCGCGCGGGTTGCTGAAAAACAGCGTGTAGTTAACGCCGATCCCGAGCACCAGCACCAGCGCCAGCAGCGAAAACAGGTTCACCGGATGCCCGGTCAGCGCCAGCGCCGCCAGCCCGCCGCTCAGGGAGAGCAGCGACGGCACCAGGCTAATCAGCCCCCGGCGCCAGCCCAGGCGCACCGTCGCGCCGCAGGCGATGACCGCCAGCGCCACCAGCAGCAGGCCGGTAAGCAGCGTGCGGTAGAGCGAGAATAAATCGTCGAAGCTGGCCTTGCGATCGACCCACGCCACGCCCTGATGCTTCGCCGCCAGGGCGCCGAGCGCCGCGCTGTTCTTCACGCCGTCCACCGGAACCAGCACGCCGCTCTGGCCGTCTGGCAGGGTCAGCCACAGCAGGCGCCAGCCTTCGCTGGCCGGGCTGGCAAGCCACGCCTCCACGTCAACCGGCATGGGGTTCAGATCCGGCGCAACGTTCGTTAGCCCCGCGGTTTGCAGCACCTTCGTCACCGCCGGAGCGGCGGCGCGCAGCAGCGCCAGATCGCGCGTTTGTTGCGCCAGCGAGTTCAGCGGCAGCGTGCGCCAGCCTGCCAGGTCGCCCGCGTGTTGCGCCCGGGCCAGCGCCGGGGTAAAGGCCTCGAGCCGCGCCAGCGTTTGCTGGGCCGACGCGCCGTAAACCACGAACCATTTCTGATCGAGGCTCTGCCCGGTGAGGGCGGTGATGCGCTTCTCCTGCGCCAGAATATCCTGCGGCAGCGCCTGCAGCTGGGCGATATCGTCGTCCACCCGCAGGGTCGCGATCCCTGCGGCAGACGCCAGCGCCAGCGCGACGGGCAGGCCGACGGAGAGCGTTTTGCCCCGTTGCCACGCGGCGAGCCAGCGCAGCATCAGCCCCTTCGCCGGCACCGGACGCACCGGCAGGCCCCGGCACAGCCACGGATGCCAGAATATCACCGTCAGGCACGAGGCGCTGAGCCCGGCGGCGGCGAAGACCGCCATCTGGCGGATCCCCGGGAAGGGCGCGAGCATCATAATCAGGTACGCCGCCACGGTGGTGAGTAGCGCCAGCAGCAGGGCGGTACGCACTTTGGCGAGGCTTTGCCACGGGGAGTGCTCCGCGCCGTGAACCATCCGCTCGGTCAGGTAGTAGAGCGTATAGTCCGCCGAAATGCCGATGATGCTCATGCTCATCACCAGCGTCATCAGGTGCAGTTCGCCAAACAGCAGCAGCGTAGCCACCGTTCCGGCAAGCGCGCCCACGGCGATCGACAGCAGGCACAGCAGCAGCGGGCGCAGGGAGCGGAACACCGCCACAATCAGCAGGATCACCCCGAGAACGGTGGCTACGCCGAGGGTCGACACATCGCGTTTGGCCTGCTGGCTGGCGTAATCGCTGTAAAACACCGTCCCGCGCGAGAGCAGCTGCGCCTGCGGATAACGGCTTACAAGCTGCGTGTTGAGCGCGTCGAGGGTGGTCACCAGCCGGTGGGTTTGCTGCATATCAAAGGAGGAGCCGCGGGTCTCGCCGTGCAGCAGATACCAGTAGTTGCCTGCCTGGTCCTGAGTGACCAGCCAGCCGTCCATCAGCCGCAGCTTCTGGCCGTTTTGCGCCAGCGCCAGCTGGGAACCGCGCATCAGCATCAGCGGATCGTTTTGCAGCTCCCTGCCGCTCACGCCGGAAAAGGCGGAGTAAAGCTGGGACAAAATCCACTGCGCCTGCGCGTCGCCGCCGTTTTGCAGCCGGGCGCGGGTCGCGGGGTCAATCAGACCGTTGCGATGCTGCCAGAAGAATTCGCCCCAGGCTTTTTGCCCGGCGGCGTCCATCGGACCTTTTACCTCTTTCAGCGCGCTGCTTTTCTGAAGCTGTTCCAGCCACGCCTGCGCCACGCGCGGGTCGGGCGTTTTGCCGGGGCTGACCAGCCAGACGAGCTGGCGGTCGAGGCGCTGCATAAAGCCGTCGTTTAACGCCGGTGGAATCGCCCCCAGCGTCTGCTTTGGCAGCATGGCGAGCACGCTGCTGTTCAGCCGCGCGCCGGGCAGCAGCGAGAGCAGCACGCCCGCGAGGATCGCGCAGGCTAACGCCCACAGCAGCGCCGGGCGCAGCGCGTTACGGTGCGGCAAAGCGTTGGCGTTCGTCATCGGTCAGGCTGGCGGGCGTGAGCTGGTGGCGGGAAAGGGCGATATCCGTGCGGTCGCCCTGCTTATCGTTCAGGCGGATGGACTCCAGATAGGTCGCCCCGCCCAGATCGAGAGAGGCAAAAATCTTGTCCAGCGGCGTGGTCATCGGGGTTAACACCAGCGACCAGCGGCCTTCGCCCAGGTCTTTAAAATCGATGCGGAAGTTCGCCTCCAGCACGCGGCGGTCGGCCTGGAAGAGGGCGCGCAGCAGATGGTTAAACTGGAACATCTGCGGATTATTCTCGGCGGTGACGGTCTGCGGCGGCTGGCCGTTAACCACCTGCACCATCCGTTTGTCGTCCAGCAGCAGCGTCATCGGGAAGGGGGCTTTTTGATCCCACAGCAGGCCGTTGTCCCGGGCGATCAGCATCTCGCCCTGCGAGCGCAGCGGCTGCGGCATCCCCTTGATGGTGCGCGTCTGCTCGAAGTGGGCGCGCACGACGGGCTGTTCGGTAAAGCGCTGCTGCAGTTCGTCCAGCGTGACGGCGCTGGCCAGCGGGCATATCAGCAGGGCAAGCAAAGGCAACCACTTCATGGCGTGACTCCCATACGTTCAAACAAAATCGCCGGGCTGACGAAGCACATTTCGCGCGTGGCTTCCTCCACGGCGACCTGAATGGTGTAGCCGGTGGTGGTGCGTTTGCCCGTCTGCGCGTCAAAGATCTGGTAGGCGATGCGCAGGCGGTTTTCGAACTCCTCGATGTGCGCCCGCACGCGGATGCGCTGCTCAAAGGTCACCGCATCGCGGTATTTCACCCGGGTATCCACCACCGGCCAGACGTAGCCGGAGGCCTTCATCTGGCGATAGCCATAGTTAAACTGGTTGAGCAGCGCCTCGCGGGCAATCTCAAAGTAGCGGAAGTAGTTGCCGTGCCAGACCACGCCCATCATATCGACGTCGTGGAACGGGACGGTGATCTCTACTTCGGTCGTAAAGCGGGGATCGGTCAGCACCCTTTACTCCTTCTCTTTGGCGTCCGGCAGCTGCCAGAAATCGAAAAAATTAAACCAGTCGAGCGGCGACATGAGCGCGTAATGCTCAAGCCGCTCGGCGTAGCGATCGACCGCCTGCTGGAGCGCCCGCTGGCGGTCGCCGCGCGGAAGTTCCAGCGGGTCGGCAAACGGCTCGCAGTAAATTGTGAGCGCCTGCCGCTGGCGCAGGGCGTAAATCAGCACCACCGGGCAGCGCAGAATCGACGCAAGGATAAACGGCCCCTGCGGGAACGGCGCGGGCTGGCCCATAAATTCGCTCCAGATAACCCGCCAGTCGCCGCCGCGCTGCGGGGTCACGGCGATGCGATCGCCGACGATCGCCACCCACTCGCCGCGCTCCAGCTTTTGCTGAATGACGATGGCGGTTTCCGGGCCGATATCGGTGACGGGCATCAGGTTCACGCCCGCCTGCGGCGCCATCTCCTGCATGATCTGCTTGAAGCGCCGGGCGTTGTCGGTAAACACCAGGGCGGTAATCACTTTGCTGCCGTCCTGCTGCGCCAGCGCCCGGCAGGCCTCCACGTCGCCCAGGTGCGAGGCCAGCAGCAGCTTGCCCCGAGGGGCATCGACGTCTAACGCCTCGCGCGCGCCGGGGGCAAACACCACGTCGCGGTTGAGCTTAAACTCCCCGCGCCAGCCGGCGACCTTGTCGAGCATGGCGTTGCCGAAGCGCATAAAGTGGAAAAAGCTGTTCAGCCGCGGCGGCTCGGGCATCTGTTTTTGCGCAAGCTGCTGCTTAACGCGGGCGATCCACCGCTGCGAGGCCTGCCGCGCCGGGCGGGCCGTCAGCCAGTAAACGCCAATCACCGGCCACAGCAGCGCGCTAAAGGCCTTGCGCCCGAGAAGCTGCCAGACGCGCAGCATCAGGCGCATTCCCCACAGTCCCTTTACCTCCTCCTGCTGCGCCCAGTGCCGGGTGCGGCGGCGGAAAAGCAGGGCCGGAATGCGCGGCAGCATGCCGAAGAACAGGCGGGTGTGCATCAGCGAGATCCGCACGTTGTCCTTCAGCGCATCAAAATGGGATATACCGTCCGGCGGGTAGGTGACGCGGGTCGGCAGGAAATAGCTGGTATTGCCCTGCCAGTAGAGGCGCACCATCACCTCGGTGTCGAAGTCCATCCGCTTGCCGAGCGGGGCGCGTGCCGCCAGGTGCAGCGTGGGCGCCACCGGATAGACGCGAAAGCCACACATGCTGTCTTTGAGCTGGAGGGACAGGGTTTCAATCCACACCCAGACGTGGGTGATCCAGCGCCCGTACAGGCGCGCGCGGGGAATGGAGTCGTCATAGATGGGCTGGCCGGAAATAAGCGCCTCCGGGTGGCGTTCGGCCAGCGCCAGCAGCTTCGGGATATCCTCAATGGCGTGCTGACCGTCGGCGTCCACCTGCACGGCGTGGGTGAAGCCCGCGCGGGCGCACGCTTCCAGACCGCGGATCACCGCCGCGCCTTTCCCGGCGTTGTGCGCCAGGCGCACCAGCGTAACCTGCGGATGCTCTGCCGCCAGGCGTTCAAGCTCCAGCCGCGTGGCCGCTTCGCTGCCGTCATCAACCACCAGACAGGGCAGGGCGAACGGCGCCAGGCGCGACAGCACCTTTGCCATCATCGGGCCGTGGTTGTAGCACGGGATCAGCACGCAGGGGCGGAACGTCACTGACATAGCCGGATTTTCCCGCTGCTGGCCGTGTGGCGTTCTTCCCCCGCATGGCGCAGGAAGCTGAAGGTCAGCACGCTGCGCTCGGCGTTCCACATCAGGCTCAGCGTGACCGTGCTTTCGGGCAGCAGCGGCGCCTGAAACTTCACGTTCTGCACGCTGTGAAAGCGAAAGCCCGGCGCCAGCAGCGCGGTAGCGTAGTGCATCACCCACTCAAGCTGGGCGACTCCCGGCAGCAGGGGCTGCACGGCGAAATGCCCCTGAAACCAGAACAGGGACGGGTCGAGGTAAAGCACCACCTCGAGGCTTTCTGGCCGTGCCTGATGGCGCTCGATTTCATGAATTTTCATGAAACAACTCCTGTAACTGCGCATAGACACGCTTGTTCATACTGTTCACCGGGATCTCATCGACGATGCGCCAGTAGCGCGGCACGGCGACCGGCTCCAGCCACGGCAGCAGGGCGCGACGCCAGGCAAACTCCTGCGCCTTTTTTCCCTGCTGCTGCCAGCGCCTGCGGGCATCTTCGCTGAGCACCAGCAGCGCGCCGATCCCCTGACGACCGCCGCGCGACATCGGCAGGGCCACGGCGTCACACACGCCGTCCAGCTCCAGCAGGCGGCGCTCGATTTCGGTCAGCGAGACGCGTTTTTCTTCAATTTTAACCACCCGACCGCGACGCCCGGCAATGTGAAAGCCGCCGTCCGGGTCGAAGACCAGCAGGTCGTCCAGCGGCAGACCGTCCGCGTCGGGAATGAGCGGCGAGGTTGCCCACAGGGCGTCCTCTTCGGCGCGAAACGCCACGCCGGGGAACGGCCGCCACGGCAGGGCATCGTCGTGACGATGGCGCCAGGCCATGATCCCGGTTTCCGTGCTGCCATAGATTTCATCGGGCCAGACGCCGAGCCAGCCGCGCGCGGCAATCGCATCCTCCCACGGCAGCACGCCGCCCGCGGAAACCAGCAGCGCGACGTCGGGCGGCGCGAGTTCGGTATCCAGCCGTTTTAAAAACGCCGGGCTGCTGATGAACAGGTAGCGTCGGTCGTGCGCCAGCGCGGCAAGCTGTTCCGCGTAGCTGAGCATGGCGGCGTGCAGCGGCAGGCCGAGCGACATCGGTAAAAAAATGCGAAACGTCAGGCCGTACAGGTGGTGCGGCACCACCGAAGCCACCACCGTACAGCCGCTCAGGCGATCGCCGAAACGTTCATGCAGCAGGCCGGCTTCGCGCTCCAGGCTGGCGATGGGCTTCACCACCCGGCGCGGCGCGCCCGTGGAGCCGGACGTAAACAGCTCAACGTAGCGCGACCCGTCAACGTCGGGCAGCGGCGAGAACGGGCCGGTGCGGTGCGCGGAGTCGACCACCATCACCCTGCCCTTAAGCCGGAGCGCCCTGTCGCTCAGCACGCCGCTGAACAGCGTTTGCTGCTCCTCCAGCAGCGACACCCGGCTGTGGCCGGGGATCACCGGCGTTTTACCCGCGTGGAGCGTGGCCAGCAGGGCGACAATAAACAGATAGCTGTTTTCGAAGCACAGCGCCCAGCGCTCGCCCTCCTGCTGGCGCAGCGTGTTGACCAGCCGCGTCACGTCGTGGCGCAGCTCGCCGAGCGTCCAGGTGCGGTCGTCAAGCCAGGCGACGGGCGTATCGTCAGGGCGCGGCGCGTTTAGCCACTGGGTCAGGGGAAGGGGACTATGCATTGCGCTTCTCTTTTTTGATCGTCCGTTGACGCACCAGCCACTCCGCGGCCATCAGCGTGCCCATCAGGATGTAGGAGACCATGCCGTTCCATAACGTCCACAGCCGCACGTCCCCGTGCAGCACGGTAAACAGCGCGATGGCCCCGTTGCCGATGAAAAAGACGCACCACACTTTAGTCACCCGGCGGGTGTAAGCCACCCCGGCAGGCGAGAGTTCCGGCTCGCGCAGGCGCGCCAGCCGTTCAACCAGCGGCATCGCGGTCCACAGCGAGCCCGCAAACACGGTCAGCATCACCAGATTGACGACCACCGGGTAGAGCAGCAGCCACCGGTGGGCGTTGAGCACGTAGCTCGCCGCGCAAAGCGCCACGCCCGCCACGGCAACGCTCTGGACGACGTAGCGCATCGGCCCGGCGTGACGCCGCGTCTGCCGCAGGCGCAGGAGCAAAACCAGCGCCATCAGCGGCAGCAGCCAGTGCAGGCTGTTGTGCGCCAGGCCATACCCAATCAGGAACGGCCAGGCCAGCAGCATCAGCCCCGTCAGCAGGGGGATAACCGGAACAGAGCGTCCACCGCGCACGGCGCGTTACTCGTCGTTTTGCAGAAGCTGTTCTACGGCGTCCACCACGTCCTGAACGGTGCGTACCGCTTTGAACGTTTCCGGCTTGATTCTTTTCCCCGTTTTCTTTTGCAGGTGAACAACCATGTCGACGGCGTCAATGCTGTCCAGCTCCAGATCTTCGTAGAGCCGCGCCTCGGGGGTAATGTCCGCCGGGTTGAGTTCAAACAGCGTGATAAGAAGCCCGGAGACTTCCTGATAAAGAGTGTCTTTTTCGTTCATAGCGGATCGGTTCTCAGGCGCGTTGGGCGTGGATAAATGAGGCCAGGGTGGCGACGGAAAAGAAGTGCTGACGCATCTCTTCACTTTCGGCCGACAGCACGACGCCGTACTGGTTCTTGACGGCCAGACCCAGCTCCAGAGCATCGATAGAGTCCAGACCCAGCCCGTCGCCAAACAGGGCCGCATCGGTATCGATATCCTCTGGCGTGAGTTCGTCCAGATTCAGCGTGGAGATGATGAGATTCTTAATTTCAAGATAAAGCGCTTGCATCATTAATTCCTGACAAAGATTGAAGGCCTGCTGTTAATCGATGCTGCAAATGCCGGTTAAGCTGCCGCGCTGCCAGCGCCGGTTCTTGTTGGCTCGCATCGTAAAAATCGTGGATGTTGACGCGCTCGCGAACGTCCACGGTAAAAACGGGTTTGTGCGCAGGTACGTCGTACCAGCGGCTATTTTTATCCAGCAAATGTTCGCTGCAGTGGATAAGCACCACGCGCAGATCGCGCTGGCAGCGCACGGCGATGTTCGCCGCCCCGCGCTGAAGAGAGAGGGGCTCTCCGGCGCGCGTGCGGGTGCCTTCCGGAAAAATCAGCAGGGTATCGCCCTGCGCCAGACGCTGCTGGCTGGCGCCAAGCAGCGCCTCGGCTTCGCTGTTAATCAGGTAATCCGCCGCGCGGATCGCGCCGCTGACGAACGGGTTACGCAGCAGGGCGCTTTTCACCAGGCAGTCGGTTTCGGGCATCACCGAGGCCAGCAGCACGTAATCGATCAGCGTGGGATGGTTCGCCACCACCAGACAGCCTTTATCCGCACGCAGCGCCTCCAGATTGTTGAAGCGGTAGTCCAGCACGCCGGTGAACCGCGCCACGTTTAAAAAGAGGCGAAAGCTGGCGGAAATGCTGCGGCGCGACAGGCTGCGGCGTTTGGCGCGGTCGCGCTGGAAAATCAGCAGCAGGTTAAACCACACCAGCGAGAGCAGCAGGCCGCCTGCGCCAAACAGCGCAAAGCAGAATCCGGTCGCGATCAGGCGCCAGAGCCAGCCGAGGCGGGAAGCAATGCGGCTCATCGGCGCGTCCACTGCCATAACAACCGCTCGCCCGCGATCGTAAACTGCGGTTCGTCGCGCAGATAGCGTTGCAGGAACATCAGGCTTTGCGGGAGCGGTGGCTCGCTGCCGTCGCTGCCGCTGCGGGTTTCGCAGGTCAGGGCGTCACCGGCTTCGATAACCAGCGCCAGGGCGAACGGCCAGACGGGCATCTGCGGCGGCAGGGCCGGGTGGTAAAACTCGGGCAGCGCGCCGTCAAAATCGACCAGCAAAATGCGGCTGTAACCCGCATGGAGCAGGCTCAGCGCTTCGCATAAACCCTGCTGGAAGGTGTCCAGCCCGGCGGACACCGACGAAGAGACAATCGGCTGTCGCGCGGTGATGGTGAGATTGCCCACGGCAGAGTTATGCACGGACATGGCGAAGTCAGTCGGGGAGACGGCCTGTTCCGTCGCCAGCGCCTGCAAAATGCGGTAGTTGCGCTCCAGCTCGCCGTGGCGGCTGCAGTAGACCACCGCATCAATGCGGTGCTTGCGCAGCATCGACAGCCCGAGATCCACCGCCAGCTTGCTGCCTGAGTTAAGGCGGCGGGCGGTCATCATCGGCAGCTCGGACAGCGTTGCCAGCGGCGCGGCAGGGTCGATGCTCAAAGACTGGCGTGACCATGCCTGCCACGCTTCGGCATCGCTAAGTCCAGGCGCTCTGGCCTGCCAGTCGAGAATGTTTAGTGTAAATTTCATCTGCGCGCGTTCGCGATAAACTCGTAACCCGCGGCGAGCGAACCCGCCGCTTCGAATTTCTGGGCATCCCAGAAAACTCCATGATGCACAGCCGTGCGCCAGGCTTCATGACCTGCGTAACGCGGGCCAGGGTGGCGACGTCTGCCCCGGAGAAAAACAGTCCAGGAACTGGCTCAACCCCCGGAGATCGGCGCCACCTGACAGCGCCGCGGTGCTAAGCATATCGACAGGATAGAACCCAATGCGATGAGAAAAACCTTCATTTGCGATATTTTCCGTCGCAAGCGCAATTTGTTCTGGTAAATCAAGGAGGGTGATGGCGACATTTTCGTCATGGCGACGGCAGCGTCGCGCCCATTCCCCGCATTGCCGCCGACATCGTACAATTTTGTCGGCCCGGTAGCGAATATATGTGGCGGCGCGGCGCTGTTATGTGTTTTAAGTCAAAAGCTATCCCATTGATATTCGACCAGTCGTTACCCGGGAAGCCGACTTTTTGGTCGCCCAGGCCCCAGCAGAATGGCCAGCTTGCTGCCGCCTTTGGTGGTTTCCATCCAGATTTTACAGACGCTGGTGAGCGGCACCGACAGCAGCATCCCGACCGGCCCCAGCAGCCATCCCCAGACAAGCAGGGACAGGAACACCACCAGCGTCGACATGCCCAGGCGGTGGCCCATCATGCGCGGCTCGAGAATATTCCCCAGCACCATATGCACGACCAGGAACAGCGCCCCCACCAGCATACATTCGTAGAAGCCGTTAAACAGGAACGCCTGGATCATCGGCGGCACGGCGGAGAGCACCGCGCCAATATTCGGCACGTAGTTGAGCAGAAACGCCAGCACGCCCCACATCAGGGCAAACTGCACGTCCATCAGCACCAGCCCCAGCCAGACGATGACCCCGGTCCACAGGCTTAGCAGCGTTTTCAGCGCCAGATATTTGGACACGCCCTTCAGCGCGCGGTGCAGCCCGGCGATGTGGATCTGCGGATTGTTCAGCGCGAAACGCAGCTTGTAGGGGACGTGGCGCACCTCGAAAAGCATAAACACCACCGTCATCACCAGCAGCAGAATGCTCGCCATCGCCCCGGAAAGCCCGGTCATCAGCGTGGTTGCGTAGGTCATCACTTTCTCGGAGTCCATGCGGCGCAACATCCGCTCCGGCGAGATATGCAGGTTGATGAACGGCATCATTCGCTGCAGATCGACGATTTTACGCGTCAGCTCTTTGTTGTACTGCGGGAGCATCGTGGAGAACTCGCTCAGCGATGCCGCCAGCACGCCGAACAGGGCGGTGAGCACAATTAACATCACGATGACCACGATGGTGATGGCGACCGGGCGGCTGATGCCCCGGCGTAAAAACCAGGTCACCAGCGGGTTGAGCACGATGGCGAAAAAGAGCGCCAGTAGAAGCTGAACAATAATGTCGGCGGCGGCGTGGATACCTGCGAGGATAACCACCAGGCAGGCGAGTTTTAATAAAATGTGGAGTCCTGCTTTATCGGGCTGGCTGGATGTCATACGAATTCCTTTTTCCGGGGGCTTGTTAAGTGTAGTGCGGCGCACCCGCTGCGCCTGGTGAGTTACTCTGAAAGTCGCTGCTGATTTTATTCGCGCATCGTGGTAATAGTGAAACACTGTTGCAAAAATCCAGGTAAAACCCATGCCCGAACCGGCCGCCGAACCGGCACTCAGCGGATTACGTCTTAATCTGCGCATTGTCTCCGTCGTCATTTTTAACTTTGCCAGCTACCTCACCATTGGCCTGCCGCTGGCGGTGCTGCCGGGCTATGTCCATGACGTCATGGGCTTTAGCGCCTTCTGGGCGGGGCTGGTCATTAGCCTGCAATATTTCGCCACCCTGATGAGCCGCCCGCACTCGGGGCGCTACGCCGATCTCTTTGGGCCGAAAAGCATCGTAGTGGTTGGGCTGTGCGGCTGTTTCCTCAGCGGTCTGAGCTATTTCCTGGCCGCCTCCACCAGCCAGTGGCCGCTGTTGAGCCTCGCGCTGCTGTGCCTGGGAAGGGTGATCCTCGGCATCGGCCAGAGCCTGGCGGGCACCGGTTCCACCCTGTGGGGCGTGGGCGTTGTCGGCGCGCCTCACATCGGGCGCGTGATTTCGTGGAACGGCATCGTCACCTACGGCGCAATGGCGGTGGGCGCCCCGCTTGGGGTGGTGTGTTACGCCTACGGCGGATTGTACGGGCTGGCGGGCACCATTATGGCGGTGGCGCTGCTGGCGATTTTACTGGCGCTGCCGCGCCCGAAGGTGAAGGCGAGCAAAGGCAAACCGCTGCCGTTTCGCGCCGTGCTGGGGCGCGTGTGGCCCTACGGCATGGCGCTGGCGCTTGCGTCGGCGGGGTTCGGGGTCATCGCGACCTTCATCACGCTGTTTTATGACGCCAAAGGCTGGGACGGCGCGGCCTTCGCCCTGACTCTGTTTAGCTGCGCGTTCGTTGGCGCGCGCCTGATGTTCCCGAACGGCATCAACCGCCTGGGCGGGCTGAACGTGGCGATGATCTGCTTTAGCATTGAGATTGTCGGGCTGCTGCTGACCGGGATCGCCACCGCGCCGTGGATGGCAAAAATAGGCGTATTTCTCGCGGGGGCGGGCTTCTCGCTGGTCTTCCCGGCGCTGGGCGTGGTGGCGGTGAAGGCCGTGCCGCAGCAAAACCAGGGCTCCGCGCTGGCAACCTATACGGTGTTTATGGATATGTCTTTGGGCATCACCGGGCCGCTGGCGGGGCTGGTCATGGCGTGGGCGGGCGTACCGGTTATCTATCTGGCGGCGGCGGGGCTGGTGGCAGTGGCGCTGCTGCTGACGTGGCGGCTAAAAAAATGGCCCCCGGTGCAGGCACCGGAGGCCACGTCATCATCGTAATGGGTTACTGGATCACGATGGTATTAATGATGTTTTCAGCGGCGGTCTGCGCTTTCTGCTGGTCGTCCGCTGGCAGGGTGATTTGCAGGGTCAACAGCTTGTTGTCAACCTTGCCCAGCACCACGGAAGAGTAAGCCGTCTGGCCTTTCGCGGAGATGATGCTGTCGAGTTGCTGCATGGTATGGCCTTTCAGCTCGATGGATTTGTTGGTCACCACCTGCAGCTGCGGGTCGCGGCTGCGCTGCTGATCTTCCAGACGTTTGGACAGCACGGCCAGATCTTCGCTGGTGTCGTCGCCCACAATCACAATCACCGCTTTCTGCCCGGTTGCGTCGGAGTACACGTGCATATTGTTGGCCTGCGTCCCCAGCTTACCGCTCTGATCGGTCATATCCGCCGGCAGAGAGAAACTCAGCTTGCCGTCCAGCAGGTTCACCGGCTGACCGGTCGCATTGCTCTCTGCTGACGCGCCCTGAGCAGGTGCTTTCGTGTCGCTGTTATCACAGGCGGCAAGACCTACAACCAGCAGGCCAATCCCGACATATTTAACCAGATTGCGCATTGACTTCTTCCTTTCGATAAACGGCCATAACGGCTCATCCGAGCATCTTATCACAACTGATAAAGCGAACCTTTAACCAGCCTGCAATGCGGTGATTTCAGATTTATCTGCCAGCCTTTTCAGCAGCATATTGAGCAGTACGCCGTACATCGGCAGGAAGAACACGATGCTGATAAGCACCTTGAAGCAGTAGTCCACCAGCGCGATTTCCATCCAGTGTTCCGCCATAAAGGCATCCGGGCTGCGCCAGAAGGCGATAAAGAAGAAGGCCAGGGTGTCGCTGACGTTACCGAACAGCGTGGAGGCGGTCGGCGCCATCCACCAGCGGTGGTTCTGACGCAGGCGGTTGAACACGTGGATGTCGAGGATCTGCCCCAGGGCGTAAGCCATAAAGCTCGCGGCGGCGATACGGGCGACGAACAGGTTGAAGTGGGTCAGCGCCTCAAAGCCCTGCCAGCTTCCCATGTAGAACAGGGAAGAGATGACGTACGAAATGAACAGCGCCGGAAGCATGACCGCAAAGATAATGCGGCGGGCAAGCGGTGCGCCAAAAATGCGCACGGTCAAATCGGTGGCAAGGAAGATAAACGGAAAACTGAACGCGCCCCAGGTGGTATGGAAACCCAAAATGGAGATCGGGAGCTGCACCAGATAGTTGCTGGAGGTGATCACCAGCAGATGAAAAAGCGATAGCCAGAACAACGCTTTTACGCGCTGCGATTGAGAAAACTGCGTCATATTGTGACCTTTTTATAAGTTGGGGTGAGGGAACCCAATAAAAACGGCTGCATCATACTGCTTTCATTACGCTTTGCAATGGCTAATTTTCGCGCAATCGTTAACCTGGTTTGCATTGGCGGCAACCGGGCGTAAACTACAGCCGTTTTTAAAATGAACGAGAAGAAAATGACCGACCTGTTTTCCACCCCAGACCACACCCTTGATGCTCAGGGCCTTCGCTGCCCGGAGCCGGTGATGATGGTGCGCAAAACCGTGCGTAACATGCAGACCGGCGAAACGCTGCTGATCGTTGCCGACGATCCGGCCACCACCCGCGACATCCCCGGCTTTTGTACCTTTATGGAACACGAGCTGGTGGCGCAAGCGACCGACGCGCTGCCGTATCGCTATTTAATTCGTAAGGGTTGAGTGCGTCCCGACCCTCTCCCACGGGGAGAGGGAGAACATCTTTCTAAACCATCGTTTCAATATTTGGCGCTTTTTGTGAGGCGCTTCACCTCCGCTTTTCCAGCCGTAGTCTAATTTTTAAGCGTATAAAAATAAAACACCGTTTTAACGCTTACCTCACTACCCTGGAGTTGACTCGATGAAAACGACCCTCAAGCCGTTACTGGCCGCTCTGAGTCTGTCTGCTTTTGCCTGCTCCGTTTCCGCCCAAACGATTAAAGCCGCCGACGTTCACCCTGAAGGCTACCCGAACGTGGTGGCGGTGCAGCACATGGGCGAAAAGCTCAAACAACAAACTGACGGCAAGCTGGAGATCAAGGTCTTTCCCGGCGGCGTGCTCGGGGATGAAAAGCAGATGATCGAGCAGGCGCAAATGGGCGCGATCGACATGATCCGCGTATCCATGGCGCCCGTAGCCGCCATCCTGCCGGATATCGAAGTCTTTACGCTGCCCTACGTGTTCCGCGATGAAGACCATATGCACAAGGTGATCGACGGCGATATCGGCAAGCAGATCGGCGACAAGCTGACCGCCAACCCGAAATCGAAGCTGGTGTTCCTCGGCTGGATGGACTCCGGCACTCGCAACCTGATCACCAAAGAGCCGATTGTTAAGCCGGAAGATCTGAAAGGGAAGAAAATCCGCGTGCAGGGCAGCCCGGTGGCGCTCGCCACGCTGAAGGACATGGGAGCCAACTCGGTGGCGATGGGGGTCAGCGAGGTCTATAGCGGAATGCAGACCGGCGTGATTGACGGCGCAGAGAACAACCCGCCAACCTTTATCGCCCACAACTACATGCCGGTCGCCAAAAATTACACCCTAAGCGGCCACTTTATCACCCCTGAAATGCTGCTCTACTCCAAAGTGAAGTGGGACAAACTCAGCCCCGACGAGCAGCAAAAAGTCCTGACCCTGGCCCGTGAGGCGCAGTTTGAACAGCGCAAGCTGTGGAATGACTACAACGCCCAGGCGCTGGAGAAAATGAAGGCGGGCGGGGTGCAGTTCCACGACATCGACAAAACGGTGTTCATCAAAGCCACAGAGCCGGTGCGCGCGCAGTATGGCGACAAGCATCAGGATCTGATGAAAGCCATCGCTGACGTCCAGTAACCCGGAGCGCGTATGTCCGAACTCTACCTGAAGTGGATGGACCGGCTGTACCTGCTCGCCATGACCGTGGCGGGCATCTCGCTGCTGGTGATGACGATTGTGATCCCGATTGGCATCTTCTCGCGCTACGTGCTCAACCGCGGCGAGTCCTGGCCGGAGCCCATCGCCATTATCTGCATGGTGACCTTTACCTTTATTGGCGCGGCGGTGGGCTATCGCGCCGGGTCGCATATCGCGGTCAACATGCTGACCGACCGCCTGCCCGAGGTGCTGAAAAACCTGTGCGCCCGGGTGGTGGATCTGCTGATGCTGCTGATCGCCGGGCTGATGTGCTGGTACAGCTTCTGGCTGTGCGTCGATCTCTGGGAGCAGCCGGTGGCGGAATTCCCGATCCTGACCTCGGGCGAGAGCTATCTGCCGCTGCCGGTCGGGTCGGCGATCCTGATCCTGTTCGTGATTGAACGTCTGCTGTTTGGCTCGCAGGAAAATCGTCCTGTCGTGCTGATCGGCAACCACAGTTAAGGGGTGAACGATGGATGCTTTTGTTTTGTTATTCACCCTCGCCATTCTGCTGGCGCTGGGGATGCCGGTGGCCTTTGCCGTCGGATTGAGCGCCGTGGCGGGGGCGCTGTGGATTGACCTGCCGCTGGAGGCGCTGATGATCCAGATCACCAGCGGGGTAAACAAATTCACCCTGCTGGCGATCCCGTTCTTCATCCTCGCCGGGGCGATCATGGCGGAGGGCGGCATTGCCCGACGGCTGGTTAATTTCGCCTACGTGTTCGTCGGCTTTATTCGCGGCGGCTTATCGCTGGTGAATATCGTGGCCTCCACCTTCTTCGGCGCGATTTCCGGCTCGTCGGTGGCAGATACGGCGTCCATCGGCAGCGTGATGATCCCGGAGATGGAGAAGAAGGGCTACCCGCGCGAGTACGCGGCGGCGGTGACCGCCAGCGGATCGGTGCAGGCGATTTTGATCCCGCCGAGCCACAACTCGGTGATCTACTCCCTGGCGGCGGGCGGGACGGTGTCCATCGCCACGCTGTTTATCGCGGGCGTGCTGCCGGGGCTGCTGCTGGGGCTGTGTCTGATGATCCTGTGCCTGGGCTTTGCCCACAAGCGCGGCTACCCGAAGGGCGAAAAAATTCCGTTTAAGCAGGCGCTGAAGATACTGCTCGACGCCCTGTGGGGGCTGATGACGGTGGTGATCATCCTCGGCGGGATTTTGTCGGGCATCTTCACCGCAACGGAATCCGCGGCGGTGGCCTGCCTGTGGGCGTTTTTCGTCACCATGTTTATCTACCGCGACTACAGGTGGAGCGAGCTGCCGAAGCTGATGTGCCGGACGGTCAAAACGGTCACCATCGTGATGATCCTGATTGGCTTTGCGGCGGCGTTTGGCGCGGTGATGACCTACATGCAGCTGCCGACGCGCATCACCGAGTTCTTCACCTCGCTGTCGGATAACAAGTACGTGATCCTGATGTATCTCAACATCATGCTGCTGCTGATCGGCACGTTAATGGACATGGCGCCGATCATCCTGATCCTGACCCCGGTGCTGCTGCCGGTGACCAACTCGCTGGGGATCGACCCGGTGCACTTCGGGATGATCATGATGGTGAACCTGGGGATCGGGCTTATCACGCCGCCGGTGGGATCGGTGCTGTTCGTGGCGAGCGCGGTGAGCAAGCAGCGGATCGAAACGGTGGTGCGCGCAATGCTGCCGTTCTACGGGATGCTGCTGGTGGTGCTGGGAATGGTGACGTATATCCCGGCGATATCATTATGGTTGCCGAGGATGTTAGGAATGCAGTGACGCCGCTCTTCTCCCTCTCCCCGTGGGAGAGGGCTGGGGTGAGGGCATCCGGCCGCACCCCGACCGAACCTGTTGCCGGGTGGCGGCTGCGCCTTACCCGGCCTACGGTTCGATAACGATTTTATTTGCGACGCAACAGCCGCAGCGCGTTCGCCGTTACCAGCACCGTCGCCCCGGTATCCGCCAGCACCGCCAGCCACAGGCCGGTGATGCCGAGCAGGGTGGTGACCAGGAAAATCCCCTTCAGCCCCAGCGCGATCCCGATGTTCTGACGAATGTTGGCGCGGGTGGCGCGCGCCAGGCTAATCATCTGCGCCAGCCCGGTCAGGCGGTTGTGCGTCAGCGCCGCGTCGGCGGTTTCCAGCGCCACGTCCGTGCCGCTGCCCATCGCAATCCCGATCGTGGAGGCCTTCATCGCCGGGGCATCGTTGATGCCGTCGCCCACCATCGCCAGCGGCGCGCTATCGTTGAGCGCGGTCACCGCCTTCACCTTATCGGCGGGCAGCAGTCCGGCCTGAAACTCCATGCCCAGCTCCGCGGCAATCGCCGCCGCCGCGCGCGGGTTATCCCCGGTCAGGATCACCCCCTGAACGCCAATGCTGTGCAGGTCTGCCATCGCTTGTTTAGCATCGTCACGCAGGGTGTCGCGCAGCGCCAGCACCCCCAGCGGCGTGCCGTCCTGCACCACGATAATCACCGTTTGCCCGGCCTTCTCCAGCGCCTGAACGCGCTGGCTAAACCCGGCTGCCGGGACTTTATCGGCGGCGCTAATCAGCACCTTTTTGCCGTCGACGCTGGCTTCAATGCCCGAACCTACCAGCGCGCGCTGGGCGGCGGCGGCCGGAATAGTGAGATCCCGCGCCTGCGCCTCACGCACAATGGCCTGCGCCAGCGGGTGCGTCGAGCCTTGCTCCACCGCGGCGGCCAGCGCCAGCAGCGCATCTTCGCTGATATCCTGCGGATAAATGCCGGTCATCTGCGGTTTACCCACGGTCAGCGTGCCGGTTTTGTCGAAGGCGATATGCTGGACCTGGCTCAGCTGCTCCAGCGCGGCGCCGCCTTTAATCAGCGCTCCGCGCCGTGCGGCGGCGGCAAGACCCGAGGTAATGGCCGCAGGGGTGGAGATCACCAGCGCACACGGACAGCCAATCAGCAGCAGCGTCAGGCCTTTGTAGATCCAGCCTTCCCACGGCGCGCCAAATAGCAGCGGCGGCACGAGGGTCACCAGCAGCGCCACCAGCATGATGGCAGGGGTGTAAATCCGGCTGAAGCGGTCGATAAATCGCTCGACGTGCGCGCGGCGCTCCTCGGCTTCTTCAATCAGCTTCAGAATGCGGTCGATGGCGCTATCGCCCGGCCCGGAAAGCACCGTCAGCTGCACCAGGCGGTCAACGCTGGTCGCCCCCGCAGGCACCTTTTCCCCCGCCGCGCGTTCAACCGGAATCGACTCCCCGGTCAGGGCGCTTTCATCAAAACTTGCGGTGGCGGTGAGCAGCGCGCCGTCGGCAGGCAGACGCCCGCCCGCGGAAACTTCAATCACGTCGCCGGGGCGCAGGGTGCTGATGGCGACGGTTTTACGCTCGCCGTTAATCAGCAGGGTGGCGGTTTCGGGCTTCAGCGCCATCAGCGCGCTCACGCCCTTGCGCGCCCGGCTCGCGGCCCAGCCTTCAAGACGTTCGCCGATTAAGAACAGCAGCAGCACCATCGCCGCCTCGGCGGTGGCGCCGATAAACAGCGCGCCGACGGCGGCCACGCTCATCAGGGTTTCAATGGCAAACCAGCTTCCGCTTTTCATCAGGCGCAGCGCCTGGCGCGCAATCGGGTACAGCCCGACCAGGGTGGTGGCGATAAAGGCCAGATTGCCGAAAGGATGGTTAAACTGCTCCAGCGTCCAGCTGATTGCCATCATCACGATGAGGGCGATTAAGGGAAGATTTTCCCGCAGCGGGCTGCTTTTCTCCGCGGGGGCGGATTCGCTGCGCAGGGAGTATCCGGCGCTGATGACCGCGGCCTCAACCTGGGCGCTGATATCGGTGGCGGCGCTGACCAGCAGCTTTTCGGTGGCGAAGACCACCTGAACCTGCCCGACGCCGCTCACCTGCCTGACGGCATTTTCAACTTTACGCGCGCAGGCGGCGCAGTCCATCCCGTTCACCACCCATGTGTAGCGGTTGCCGCTATCGGGCAGCGTTGGGGCAGCAGGGGATTCGCAGGTGCCTTCGCAGCAGCAGTCGTCTTTCGCGGGCAGAGGATTGAGCTTAAGTGCCGCAAACTGCGGCACTTTTTTGGTGTTCTCTGGCGTCGACATGGCATTCTCCGGTAATGATAATTTTCTCATTAGCCGCAGCATACACTCTGGAGTCGACTCCAGAGTCAAGGCTTATTTAGATGTACAGTGAACGCACGATCAGGAAGTGTCCGGCAAAGTAGCAGGCCGCCGCAATGGCGTTATCGGCGCGGAAGCGGCGGCGATAATGGCTGCCCAGCCAGACAATATTGCCGATAAGCAGCAGCGCGGCGCCAAAGAAGGCGGACATCGCCGTCGACGTCGGACGGAAGAACCACAGCTCACCCGCCAGCCACACCATCACCAGCGTCATGGCGATAAAGGTGCAGATGGGCCAGCGCATCTCTTCGAGGCGCGTCCAGATCACCGCCACCAGCAGCGCGCCAATCACCAGCAGGGCCAGCGGCAGCGGCCAGAAGAACGAGAGCGTCATCTGGCTGGCAAAATAGAGGGTATACAGCAGGTGCGACAGGAAAAACGCGCCCACGGCGTAGAGCAATCGCTGGCGCGGAAGCAGAGTCAGGGCATCACCAATCAGCGACGCGCACAGCCCCGCGAGCACCAGATAGCTGATGGCATTAAACATCGGCGCCTGCCAGGCAAGCAGCAGCAGGAGGAGAAGGGTAACGGGTTTAAACAACCAGCGCTGCCACGCGGGCCCGCGATACGACGCATCAACGAAAAGCCACGCGGACAAACAGACAGCGATAAATGACCAAAGCATATTAACTCCCTGTATCTGTTATGACTGAATAATCAGTTTCTGATTCAGTGTAGTGACGCGGGCGGGCGTTTGGCAATGACGGATAAGGCAAGGTATCCTTATTTCCGCCTAATCTGATGGGATAATCCAATGAGCAAGATGCCGCTTTTTTTCATTATTGTGGTGGCAATAATTGTTATCGCCGCCTCGTTTCGCTTTGTCCAGCAGCGCCGGGAAAAAGCCGATAACGACGCCGCGCCGCTGCTGCAAAAACGCGTGGTGGTGAGCAACAAGCGCGAAAAACCGATCAACGATCGCCGTTCGCGCCAGCAGCAGGTGACGCCTGCCGGAACGGCCATGCGCTATGAGGCGAGCTTTAAGCCGCAAAGCGGCGGGCTGGAAATGACCTTTCGCCTGGAGGCGCAGCAGTACCATCAGCTGACGGTGGGGGAAAAGGGAACGCTGAGCTACAAAGGGACGCGGTTTGAAGGGTTTGAACCGGAGCGGTAATTTTCCCCTCACCCCGGCCCTCTCCCACAGGGAGAGGGGTGTAATCGTCCCCTCTCCCTGTGGGAGAGGGTTAGGGTGAGGGCATCAGACCGCACCTTACTTCTTCGTCTGCGCCTGCGCCTTAAACTTCTTCATCCACACCAGCAGCTCAAACACGCCAAAAATAAACACTCTTAGCTGCTGCCAGCCGGTCATCTGCGGGCCGTCTTTCGGCAGGCCGTTTTTCAGCATCACCATCTGGAGCGCGTGCATAAACGAGGTAAAAATCAGCGCCACGTTAACGAAAATATTCATCGGGCGCGGGAACGGATGCACCAGGTTCAGGAGAAGAAACGCCCAAACGCCCAGCATCAGTAAACGGCCCAGATTAATCAGTACCGGCATCGGATTCTCCTTGTGCGTGTCGGTGATACAGACGATAGGCGACCTGACCGGCCACCTTCTCACGGTGCAGATCCCAGTGTACGGGCACGGGCGGTAACCCGTTTTCGACTTCGCTTTCTACATAAATAAGCGCGCCATCCGCCAGCCAGCCGTTGTTTTCAAGCAGCGCGAGCGTCTCCTCAAGCAGCCCCTTGCGAAACGGCGGGTCGACAAACACCACGTCGTGCGGTGTGCCCGGCTGCGCCAGGAACGCGAGCGAGTTGGTGTTCACCACCTTCGCGTTAGCCGCTTTCAGGGTAGCCAGATTTTGCTGAAGCTGCTGCGACACGCTGCGATCCATCTCCAGCAGCGTGGCGCTGCCGGCGTAGCGGGACAGTGCTTCCAGGCCCAGCGCGCCGCTGCCGGCAAAACAGTCGAGACAGCGGGCATCCACCATCGACGGCGCCAGCCAGTTAAACAGCGTTTCTCTTACGCGGTCGGTCGTTGGGCGTAAGCCGGGGCTGTCCGGCACCGGCAATTTCCGGCCTCGCCACTGGCCGCCGATAATACGAATTTGTCCGGCCTGGCGGTTCGTTTTCTTCATTTCAGGAAAGCTCTGTTAACAATTGGCCTGCGATTGCGGGCGGTGATGTCATTTAAGTAAAGTGTTAGACTATTTCATCATTTTTTTAGCTTCCATGTATATAGCGCCGCGAGGAGTGTAGTCGCAGATGGCAAAACAAAAAAAACGTGGCTTCTTTTCCTGGCTGGGCTTCGGTGAAAAAGAGCAAGAAACAGAACAGAAAACCGAAGAACAACAAGCCGTTGAAGAGCAAACGCCACCTGAAACGCCTGTTGAAACCGCTGCGCTCGTAGAGGCGGAAGAACACGCGCACAGCAAAGAAGAGACCGAAGCCTTTGCTGAAGAGATTGTTGAGGTAACCGAGCAGGTTCAGGAGAGCGAAAAGCCAGAACCGGTTGTGGTTGAAGAGGTTACCGAGGTTGTTGAAACACCGCAGGCCGTTATCGAGCACGAAGAGCTGCCGCTGCCGGAAGAGGTAAAAGCCGAAGAGGTTTCTGCCGAAGAGTGGCAGGCCGAAGCGGAAACCGTTGAAATTGTTGAAGCGGTAGAAGAAGAGGCTGCGCACGAGCCGGTGCTTACCGACGACGAGCTGGAAGCGCAGGCGCTGGCGGCAGAAGCCGCAGAAGAAGCTGAAATCGTGGTTCCGGTGGCAGAAGAAGACGAGCCGGTCGAAGAGATCGCGCAGGAGCAGGAAAAGCCGACCAAAGAGGGCTTCTTCGCGCGCCTGAAACGCAGCCTGCTTAAAACCAAAGAGAACTTAGGTTCCGGATTTATCAGTCTTTTCCGCGGCAAAAAGATCGACGATGATCTCTTTGAAGAGCTGGAAGAGCAGCTGCTGATCGCCGACGTTGGCGTAGAGACGACCCGTAAAATCATCGCCAGCCTGACCGAAGGCGCCAGCCGAAAACAGCTTCGCGACGCCGAAGCGCTGTACGGCCTGCTGAAAGATGAGATGGGCGAAATTCTCGCAAAAGTTGACGAACCGCTTAATATTGAAGGCAAAACGCCATTTGTTATTCTGATGGTTGGCGTGAATGGCGTGGGTAAAACCACCACCATCGGCAAGCTGGCGCGTCAGTTCGAGCAGCAGGGCAAATCGGTGATGCTGGCGGCGGGCGATACCTTCCGTGCGGCAGCGGTTGAACAGCTGCAGGTCTGGGGCCAGCGCAACGACATTCCGGTGATTGCGCAGCATACCGGCGCGGATTCCGCGTCCGTTATCTTTGACGCAATCCAGGCGGCCAAAGCGCGTAACGTCGACGTGCTGATTGCCGATACCGCAGGGCGCTTGCAGAACAAATCGCACCTGATGGAAGAACTGAAAAAAATCGTCCGCGTGATGAAGAAGCTGGACGAAGATGCACCGCATGAAATTATGCTGACTATCGACGCCAGCACCGGGCAGAACGCCATTAGCCAGGCGAAGCTGTTCCATGAAGCGGTAGGACTGACGGGCATTACGCTGACCAAGCTGGACGGCACAGCCAAAGGCGGGGTGATCTTCTCCGTGGCCGATCAGTTCGGCATTCCTATCCGCTACATCGGTGTGGGCGAGCGTATTGAGGATTTACGTCCGTTTAAATCGGACGACTTTATTGAGGCACTATTTGCCCGAGAGGATTAACAATGATTCGCTTTGAACACGTCAGCAAGGCCTATCTCGGTGGGAGACAAGCGCTGCAAGGGGTTACGTTCCACCTGCAGCCAGGCGAGATGGCATTCCTGACCGGCCATTCCGGCGCGGGGAAAAGTACCCTGCTCAAGCTTATCTGTGGGATCGAACGGCCAAGCGCCGGGAAAATCTTTTTCAGCGGCCATGACATCAGCCGCCTGAAAAACCGCGAGGTGCCGTTCCTGCGTCGCCAGATCGGCATGATTTTCCAGGATCACCATTTGCTGATGGATCGCACCGTCTTCGATAACGTGGCGATCCCGCTGATTATCGCCGGTGCCAGCTACGATGATATTCGCCGTCGCGTGTCGGCGGCGCTGGATAAGGTCGGGCTGCTGGACAAAGCGAAGAACTTCCCGATCCAGCTTTCCGGCGGTGAGCAGCAGCGCGTGGGTATCGCCCGCGCGGTGGTGAACAAGCCTGCCGTTCTGCTGGCGGACGAACCGACCGGTAACCTTGACGATGCGTTGTCCGAAGGCATTCTGCGTCTGTTTGAGGAGTTCAACCGCGTAGGGGTGACGGTATTAATGGCAACGCACGATATCGGGCTTATCTCCCGTCGTTCGTACCGTATGCTGACGCTGAGCGACGGTCATTTGCACGGAGGCCAGGGTGAATAAGCGTGACGCAATGAACCAAATCCGGCAGTTCGGAAACCGCTTCGACCGGTTCCGTAAACCGCAGGGTGGCGGCGGCGACAACCGCAATACGCCAAAGCGCGCGAAGGCCGCGCCAAAACCAAATTCGCGTAAAACCAACGTCTTTAACGAGCAGGTGCGCTACGCCTTTAGTGGCGCGTTGCAGGATCTGAAAAGCAAACCGCTGGCCACCTTCCTGACGGTGATGGTGATCGCCATCTCCCTGACGCTGCCAAGCGTCTGCTACATGGTTTACAAGAACGTGAACCAGGCGGCGTCGCAGTATTATCCTTCGCCGCAAATCACGGTGTATCTGGATAAAGCGCTCGACGATGACGCGGCGGCGCAGGTCGTGGGGCAGCTTCAGGCCGAGCAGGGGGTCGATAAGGTCAACTATCTCTCCCGTGAAGAGGCGCTGGGCGAGTTCCGCAACTGGTCCGGGTTCGGCGGTGCGCTGGATATGCTCGAAGAGAACCCGCTGCCCGCCGTGGCGGTGGTGAATCCGAAGCTTGATTTCCAGGGCACCGACGCGCTCAACACGCTGCGCGACCGTATTTCCCGCATTAAGGGCATCGATGAAGTGCGCATGGACGACAGCTGGTTTGCGCGTCTCGCGGCGCTGACCGGGCTGGTAGGGCGCGTATCGGCAATGATTGGCGTGCTGATGGTAGCGGCGGTCTTCCTCGTCATCGGCAACAGCGTGCGTCTGAGCATTTTTGCCCGCCGGGACACCATCAACGTTCAGAAACTCATTGGCGCAACGGATGGATTTATCCTGCGTCCGTTCCTTTACGGCGGCGCGTTACTGGGTTTTTCTGGCGCATTTCTTTCATTGATTCTGTCAGAAATTTTGGTGTTGCGGCTCTCTTCTGCCGTCACCGACGTGGCCCAGGTTTTTGGAACGAAGTTTGATATCAGCGGCTTAGGGTTCGATGAGTGCCTGTTGCTGCTGCTGGTCTGCTCGATGATCGGGTGGGTGGCAGCGTGGCTGGCGACGGTGCAACATTTACGTCACTTTACTCCCGAATAATAAAAGCGTGATATAATCTTTCCCTGCACCGAGCTGTTCGCTTGCAGGGAAAGAGTCCCTGTTTTCTCTTCCCCGCATATCATCTCTATGTCACATTTTGTGCGTAATTTATTCAACGTTGCACCCGGAACTTGTGGATAAAATCACTGTCTGATAAAAGAGTGAATGCTATTCTCGTTGCTCAAACGCTTTGGCATGGTTGTTGCCTGATGGGGATAACCTGGACCAGAAGAGACCAAATTGAGAGGAATGAATGACCAAAGAAATGCAAACTTTAGCTTTAGCCCCTGTTGGTAACCTGGAGTCTTACATCCGGGCTGCGAACACCTGGCCGATGTTAACGGCCGAGGAAGAAAAGGAGCTTGCTGAAAAGCTGCATTACCAGGGCGATCTGGAAGCAGCTAAGACGCTGATCCTGTCTCACCTGCGCTTTGTTGTTCACGTTGCTCGTAATTATGCGGGCTACGGCCTGCCGCAGGCAGACTTGATTCAGGAAGGTAACATCGGTCTGATGAAGGCTGTACGTCGCTTTAACCCGGAAGTGGGTGTGCGACTGGTCTCCTTCGCCGTTCACTGGATCAAAGCCGAAATTCATGAATACGTTTTGCGTAACTGGCGTATCGTGAAGGTCGCCACGACAAAAGCGCAACGCAAATTGTTCTTCAACCTGCGTAAAACCAAGCAGCGTCTGGGCTGGTTCAATCAGGATGAAGTTGAAATGGTGGCGCGCGAGCTGGGTGTAACCAGCAAAGACGTGCGTGAGATGGAATCCCGTATGGCGGCGCAGGACATGACCTTTGACATGTCTTCAGACGACGATGCGTCTGACAGCCAGCCGATGGCGCCGGTTCTGTATCTCCAGGATAAAACCTCCAACTTTGCCGACGGCATTGAAGAGGACAACTGGGAAGATCAGGCCGCTAACAAGCTGACCCATGCGATGGAAGGCCTCGACGAGCGTAGCCAGGATATTATCCGCGCCCGCTGGCTGGACGAAGACAACAAGTCCACCCTGCAAGAACTGGCCGACCGCTACGGCGTGTCCGCTGAGCGCGTTCGTCAGCTTGAAAAGAACGCCATGAAAAAACTTCGCGCCGCTATCGAAGCGTAATTTTCGCGAAGTATACCTTCAGCCGAAATAGAGCAGCCAACGCACCTGCGGCTTGAAATATGAAGGATAAAAACCCCTGGATGTGAATCCGGGGGTTTTGTTTTTTTATCGCCCGCTCTGGCGAATTCCCACCCCCTGGCAAACACTTACAGATGCGCTAAGCATGTGAATGTCTCAGGGGGAAAGGGTGAAAAACAAAGAACTGAATGACCGGCGTTTGCAGGCAACGCCGCGCGGTATCGGCGTGATGTGTAACTTCTATGCCGACAAAGCCGAAAACGCCACGCTTTGGGACGTTGAAGGCAATGAGGTTATCGACTTCGCCGCCGGGATCGCCGTGCTGAACACCGGCCACCGCCATCCAAAAGTCATCGCCGCCGTCGAAAAGCAACTCCACGCATTTACCCATACGGCCTACCAGATTGTCCCGTACGAAAGCTATGTCGCGCTTGCCGAGCGCATTAACGCCCGCGTGCCGATTGAGGGGCCGGCCAAAACCGCCTTCTTCTCAACGGGCGCGGAAGCGGTGGAAAACGCGGTGAAAATTGCCCGCGCGTACACCAAACGTCCCGGCATTATCACCTTTGGCGGCGCTTTCCACGGGCGCACCTTTATGACCATGGCGCTCACCGGCAAGGTTGCCCCGTACAAAATCGGCTTCGGCCCGTTCCCCGGCTCGGTTTATCACGGGCAATTCCCCAACGCGCTGCACGGCGTGAGCTCGCAGGACGCCATCAAGAGCGTGGAGCGGATCTTCAAAGCGGACATTGCCCCTGACCAGGTCGCGGCGATTATTCTTGAGCCGGTTCAGGGCGAGGGCGGGTTTAACGTCGCGCCCGCGGATTTCATGCAGGCGCTGCGCGCCCTGTGCGATACCCACGGCATTCTGCTGATCGCCGATGAGGTGCAGTCCGGCTTCGCCCGCACCGGCAAGCTGTTCTCGATGGAACACCACTGCGTGAAGCCCGATTTGATCACCATGGCTAAAAGCCTCGCGGGCGGGATGCCGCTCTCGGCGGTGTCCGGCCGGGCCGAGGTGATGGATGCGCCGGCGCCCGGCGGGCTGGGCGGCACCTACGCCGGTAACCCGCTGGCGATTGCCGCGGCTCACGCGGTGCTGGACGTGATCGACGAAGAAGATCTCTGCACCCGCTCGGCGCACCTTGGGCATCACCTGGTGGAAGTGCTGAACAAAGCGAAGGCGGACTGCCCGTACATCGCCGATATTCGCGCCCAGGGCTCGATGGTGGCGGTGGAGTTTAACGACCCGGAAACCGGGCAGCCGTCACCGGAATTCACCCGTCAGGTACAGGAGCGCGCGCTCCAGGAGGGGCTGTTGCTTCTGAGCTGCGGCGTGTACGGCAACGTGATTCGCTTCCTTTATCCGCTCACCATTCCTGAAGCGCAGTTCCGGCAGGCGCTGGATATCATCTCTGCGGCGCTGACTCGTTAAAGCCAAAAGCCCGGCGTAAATCCCTGCCGGGCTTCTCATATATTCATTTCAATTTTGCTATTCCAAAATCATAAAAATGGGGTATGTTTTAGCAGAGTGTGCTGAAAAAGCGCGGGCGGCATACCTATAATTGAAACAAAGCGCTGCACAACAACATCACAACAATCGTTATAACCAGAACAATGGGGATTCTCAGGATGAACATGAAGGGTAAAGCGTTACTGGCAGGATGTATCGCGTTGGCATTCAGCACCATGGCACAGGCCGATATCAAAGTGGCCGTTGTCGGCGCAATGTCCGGCCCGGTAGCCCAGTACGGCGACCAGGAATTTACGGGTGCAGAACAGGCGGTTGCCGACATTAATGCCAAGGGCGGTATCAAAGGCGAAAAGCTGCAGATCGTAAAATATGACGACGCCTGCGACCCGAAACAAGCGGTTGCGGTAGCGAACAAAGTGGTTAACGACGGCATCAAATACGTTATCGGCCATCTGTGCTCCTCTTCTACTCAGCCAGCGTCCGACATCTATGAAGACGAAGGCATTCTGATGATCACGCCAGCCGCTACCGCGCCAGAACTGACCGCGCGTGGCTACAAGCTGATCCTGCGCACCACCGGTCTGGACTCCGATCAGGGCCCAACCGCGGCGAAATACATCGTCGAAAAAGTGAAGCCGAAGCGCATTGCTATCGTTCACGACAAGCAGCAGTACGGCGAAGGCCTGGCGCGCTCCGTGCAGGACAACCTCAAGAAAGCCAATGCTGACGTGGTGTTCTTCGACGGGATTACCGCCGGTGAGAAAGATTTCTCCACGCTGGTGGCGCGTCTGAAGAAAGAGAATATCGACTTCGTTTACTACGGTGGCTATCACCCGGAAATGGGGCAGATCCTGCGCCAGGCGCGCGCAGCTGGCCTGAAAACGCAGTTCATGGGCCCGGAAGGCGTGGCGAACGTTTCCCTGTCTAACATCGCCGGTGAATCCGCTGAAGGCCTGCTGGTGACCAAGCCGAAGAACTACGATCAGGTGCCTGCGAACAAACCTATCGTAGACGCCATCAAGGCGAAGAAACAGGATCCAAGCGGCGCGTTCGTCTGGACCACCTACGCTGCGCTGCAGTCTCTGCAGGCGGGCCTGAACCAGTCAGCCGATCCGGCTGAGATCGCGAAATACCTGAAAGCGAACTCCGTTGAAACCGTCATGGGGCCGCTGTCCTGGGATGAGAAGGGCGATTTGAAAGGCTTCGAGTTTGGCGTGTTTGACTGGCATGCGAACGGTACGGCTACTGACGCGAAATGATAGTGGTGCGGGCTGATGCCCGCACACCTTTACCGTTTTTCCCACCCATTTTCCTGCGCCGTAAACCCTAACGCCTGCATAAATGCCGCCATCACGCCGCGGTCTTCTACGCCCACGTCCGCCATCCACCATGAGGTGACGCTCGGGTTTTCACGGATCACTTCTTCAATCAAATATTGCCCCACGCCGCGACGGCGGGTGACGTCACGCACGCGAAGGGAGTCCAGCGCGCCCTGCGTCCCGCTCAGCGTGACGCGAACGGCGGCCAGCAGACGCTCGTTAAAGCGGGCGGCGTAAATGCGGTGAGTCTCGTCGACGCTCAGGGACGAAGAGGAGTATTCCGGCCAGATCTTGCCAAGGTCGATGTGATCCTGGTCGCTAAAGGTCACGAGACGGACGATAGTCAGTTTCATTCGCTATGAGTCCAAATCAAAAAGAGTAGGGGCAGTGTACTCAATTTAGTCTGCCAGCGGCTTTCTCTTTTTAATCCATTTGCCAGGTGATTAGTTTTTTGAGCCCGTAATGTGCAGTTCAAAAACACATGGATCGAAAAATAAGCAGGATTTTAACCTAAATGGTAGTGATTTATTCCGCGCTTTGTACCGTTATTTTATGCTGCAAACCTGACTTTTATTTGTTTATCTCTGCCTGAATTCAGAATATTATCTTTGCTTAATCGCCTGAAAAATAGAGATTTTAGTCAGGTTTTTGTAAAAAACCTGCGCTAAACCATTAAAGGCACTGGTAAAAATAGCGTTGTTCATTAAAAGTTCAGAATGCTTTTTAACCATAATAAAACAAAATATAAACATCACGTCATGAATGGGGATTCACAGATGAAAAGGAACGCGAAAGCATTGATCGCGGGGATGGTTGCACTGGCGATTTCGCAGGCAGCCATGGCGGAAGAGATAAAAGTTGCGGTTGTAGGCGCGATGTCCGGCCCGGTCGCCCAGTGGGGTGATATGGAGTTCAACGGCGCGCGTCAGGCAATCAAAGACATCAACGCCAAAGGCGGTATCAAAGGCGACAAGCTGGTGGGCGTGGAATATGACGACGCCTGCGATCCTAAACAGGCCGTCGCGGTCGCTAACAAAATTGTGAACGATGGCATTCAGTATGTGATTGGCCACCTCTGTTCATCCTCCACACAGCCTGCGTCTGACATCTACGAAGATGAAGGCATTCTGATGATCACCCCGGGCGCCACCAACCCTGAGCTGACCCAGCGCGGCTATCAGCACATCATGCGTACCGCCGGGCTGGACTCCTCCCAGGGGCCGACCGCGGCCAAATTTATCCTTGAAACCGTGAAGCCACAGCGCATCGCCATTATTCACGACAAGCAGCAGTACGGTGAAGGCCTGGCGCGCTCCGTGCAGGACGGGCTGAAAAAAGGCGGCGCGAATATCGTCTTCTTTGACGGTATCACCGCGGGCGAAAAAGACTTCTCCGCGCTGATTGCCCGTCTGCAAAAAGAGAACATCGACTTCGTTTACTACGGCGGTTACTACCCTGAAATGGGCCAGATGCTGCGCCAGGCGCGCGCGACCGGCCTGAAAACCCAGTTTATGGGGCCGGAAGGCGTGGGTAACGCGTCCCTGTCCAACATCGCGGGCGATGCGGCGGAAGGTATGCTGGTGACGATGCCAAAACGCTATGACCAGGATCCGGCGAACAAGGCTATCGTTGATGCGCTGAAGGCGCAGAAGAAAGATCCGAGCGGCCCGTACGTGTGGATCACCTATGCCGCCGTGCAGTCTCTGGCAACCGCGCTGGATCGTACCGGCAGCAAAGAGCCGCTGGATCTGGTGAAAGATTTAAAAGCACACGGGGCGAACACCGTGATTGGGCCGCTGAACTGGGATGAGAAAGGCGATCTGAAGGGATTTGAATTTGGTGTCTTTAAGTGGCACGCCGACGGCTCGTCCTCGGTCGCCAAATAATTATCCCACCGCCCGGCTCACCGGGCGGGTTTAAAAAGGTTTGCATATGTCCGAGCAGTTTCTCTATTTCTTGCAGCAGATGTTTAACGGCGTCACGCTGGGAAGCACCTACGCGCTGATCGCCATCGGCTATACGATGGTTTACGGCATTATCGGCATGATCAACTTCGCCCACGGCGAGGTGTACATGATCGGCAGCTATGTCTCCTTTATGATCATCGCCGCGCTCATGATGATGGGCATCGACAGCAGCTGGCTGCTGGTTGCCGCCGGGTTTGTCGGCGCGATTGTGATTGCCAGCGCCTACGGCTGGAGCATTGAACGCGTGGCCTACCGGCCCGTGCGCAGCTCCAAGCGCCTGATTGCGCTTATCTCCGCCATCGGGATGTCTATTTTCCTGCAAAACTACGTCAGCCTGACCGAAGGCTCGCGCGACGTGGCGCTGCCAAGCCTGTTTAACGGCCAGTGGATTGTGGGCGCGAGCGAGAACTTCTCTGCTTCCATTACCACCATGCAGCTGGTTATCTGGGTAGTGACCTTTATTGCGATGCTGGCGCTGACCCTGTTCATTCGCTACTCCCGCATGGGGCGCGCCTGCCGTGCCTGCGCCGAAGACCTGAAAATGGCGAGCCTGCTTGGGATTAACACCGACCGCGTGATTGCGCTGACCTTTGTGATCGGCGCGGCGATGGCGGCGGTGGCGGGCGTGCTGCTCGGCCAGTTCTACGGCGTAATCAACCCGTACATCGGCTTTATGGCCGGGATGAAGGCCTTCACCGCGGCGGTACTGGGCGGTATCGGCAGCATTCCGGGCGCGATGATTGGCGGCCTGATCCTCGGCGTGGCGGAAGCCCTCTCCTCGGCGTATCTGAGCACCGAGTATAAAGACGTGGTGTCGTTCGCCCTGCTGATTCTGGTTCTGCTGGTGATGCCTACCGGTATTCTGGGTCGTCCGGAGGTAGAGAAAGTATGAAACCGATGCATTTTGCGATGGCGCTGCTCTCTGCCGCCATGTTCTTCGTCCTGGCGGGCGTCTTTATGGGCGTCCAATTGCAGTTAGATGGCACGAAGCTGGTCGTGGATACCGCGCCGGACATCCGCTGGCAGTGGGTGTTTATCGGCACCGCGGTGGTGTTCCTGTTCCAGCTGCTGCGCCCGATGTTCCAGAAGACGTTCAAAAACGTCTCCGGGCCAAAGTTTGTCTTACCGGCTATCGACGGCTCAACCGTTAAGCAGAAGCTGTTCCTCGTGGCGCTGCTGGTCGCGGCGGTCGCCTGGCCGTTCGTGGTGTCGCGCGGCACGGTGGACATCGCTACCCTGACGATGATCTACGTGATTCTGGGTCTGGGTCTGAACGTGGTGGTGGGCCTTTCCGGCCTGCTGGTGCTGGGCTACGGCGGTTTCTACGCCATCGGCGCCTACACCTTTGCGCTGCTGAACCACTATTACGGCCTCGGCTTCTGGACCTGCCTGCCGCTGGCGGGACTGGTCTCTGCCGCCGCGGGCTTCCTGCTCGGCTTCCCGGTGCTGCGCCTGCGCGGCGACTATCTGGCGATTGTGACCTTAGGCTTCGGCGAAATCGTCCGTATCCTGCTGCTTAACAATACCGAAGTCACCGGCGGCCCGAACGGCATCAGCCAGATCCCGAAACCGACCTTCTTCGGCCTGGAGTTCAGCCGCTCCGCGCGTGAAGGCGGCTGGGACACCTTCAGCAACTTCTTCGGCGTGAAGTATGACGCGTCCGACCGCGTGATCTGGCTCTACCTGGTGGCGCTGCTGCTGGTGGTGATTACCCTGTTCGTGATCAACCGTCTGCTGCGCATGCCGCTCGGCCGCGCGTGGGAGGCGCTGCGTGAAGACGAGATCGCCTGCCGCTCCCTGGGCCTGAACCCGACCCGCATCAAGCTGACCGCGTTTACCATCAGCGCCGCGTTTGCCGGTTTCGCCGGAACGCTGTTCGCCGCGCGCCAGGGCTTCGTTAGCCCGGAATCCTTCACCTTTGCCGAATCCGCCTTTGTGCTGGCGATTGTGGTGCTGGGCGGGATGGGCTCGCAGTTCGCCGTTATCCTCGCGGCTATCCTGCTGGTGGTGTCCCGCGAGCTGATGCGCGACTTTAACGAGTACAGCATGCTGATGCTCGGTGGTTTGATGGTGCTGATGATGATCTGGCGTCCGCAGGGCTTGCTGCCGATGACCCGTCCACAGCTGAAGCTGAAGAACGGGCAAGCGAAAGGAGAGCAGGCATGAGTCAGCCATTATTATCCGTTAACGGCCTGATGATGCGTTTTGGCGGCCTGCTGGCGGTCAACAACGTCAATCTGGACCTGCACAAGAAAGAGATTGTCTCCCTGATTGGGCCGAACGGCGCGGGGAAAACCACGGTCTTTAACTGCCTGACCGGGTTCTATAAGCCGACGGGCGGCACCATTATGCTGCGCGACCAGCACCTTGAAGGCCTGCCGGGCCAGCAGATTGCGCGCATGGGCGTGGTGCGTACCTTCCAGCACGTGCGCCTGTTCCGCGAGATGACGGTGATTGAGAACCTGCTGGTGGCACAGCACCAGCAGCTCAAAACCGGCCTGTTCTCCGGCCTGCTGAAAACACCGGCCTTCCGCCGGGCGCAGGATGAAGCGCTGGATCGCGCCGCCACCTGGCTCGACCGTATCGGCCTGCTCCAGCACGCCAACCGTCAGGCGAGCAACCTGGCCTATGGCGACCAGCGTCGTCTGGAGATCGTCCGCTGCATGGTCACCCAGCCGGAGATCCTGATGCTCGACGAACCCGCCGCCGGTCTTAACCCGAAAGAGACCAAAGAGCTGGACGAGCTGATTGCCGAGCTGCGCGATCATCACGACACCACCATTCTGCTGATTGAGCACGACATGAAGCTGGTGATGGGCATTTCTGACCGTATCTACGTGGTAAACCAGGGCACGCCGCTGGCAAACGGGACGCCGGAAGAGATCCGCAACAACCCGGACGTGATCCGCGCATACCTTGGTGAGGCATAAGATGGAAAAAGCGATGTTAACGTTCGACAAGGTCAACGCGCATTACGGCAAAATCCAGGCGCTGCATGACGTGAGCCTGCATATCAATCAGGGGGAAATTGTGACCCTGATTGGCGCCAACGGTGCGGGTAAGACCACGCTGCTCGGCACGCTGTGCGGCGACCCGCGCGCCACCAGCGGGCGAATTGTGTTTGATGGCAAAGATATTACCGACTGGCAGACCGCGAAAATCATGCGCGAAGCGGTGGCGATTGTCCCGGAAGGGCGTCGCGTCTTCTCGCGCATGACGGTGGAAGAGAACCTGGCGATGGGCGGCTTCTTCGCGCACCGCGATGAATACCAGACCCGCATCAAGTGGGTGTATGAGCTCTTCCCGCGCCTGTGGGAGCGCCGCATTCAGCGTGCGGGCACCATGTCCGGCGGTGAACAGCAGATGCTGGCGATTGGCCGCGCGCTGATGAGTCAGCCGCGTCTGCTGCTGCTTGATGAACCGTCGCTCGGCCTGGCGCCGATCATCATCCAGCAGATTTTCGACACCATCGAACAGCTTCGTAAAGAGGGGATGACCATCTTCCTCGTGGAGCAGAACGCCAACCAGGCGCTGAAGCTCGCCGACCGCGGCTACGTGCTGGAAAACGGCCGCGTGGTGCTGGAGGATACCGGCGACGCGCTGCTGGCGAACGAAGCGGTGCGGAGCGCGTATTTAGGCGGATAGGTAAAAGCAAAAAGGCAACGTAAGTTGCCTTTTTTAATGTTTGC
>NZ_CAXOFU010000020.1:0-98591 GCF_964208575.1 Enterobacter soli
CCTCCACGGTGGTCGCCTCGTCAACCGCCTTATGAGCGTCGTCTTTCTCCTCGTCGCTCAGGTGCGGCATGTCGTCGATCGCCTTATTGGCGTCGTTTTTGGCAGCCTCGAGGTTATCTCTGGCGGCATCGGCCAGCGCTTTTTCGACATCGGGAACGGTCGTCGCGGACTGGATAGTCTCCTTTGCCTGAGTCTTCTGCTCGTCGCTCAGGTACGCCATATCGTCCACGGCCTGGGTCGCGTCCGATTTGGCGTTCTCCAGGTTCTTCGCGGCAGCATCGGCAACGGCCTGCTCCACGCCCGCAACGTCGGTCGCATCGTTAACGGCCTTGTGGGCGTTATCTTTCTGCTCGTCGCTCAGGTACGCCATGTCGTCGATCGCCTTGTTGGCGTCGTTTTTCGCGCCCTCAAGGTTTTCGCGTGCCGCCTCTTCAACCGCCTGGTTAACCTCCTCTTCGGTGGTTGCCTCTTCAACGGCCTTGTGCGCGTCGTCCTTCTGCTCGTCGCTCAGGTGAGGCATGTCGTCGATCGCCTTGTTGGCGTCGTCTTTTGCACTCTCAAGGTTTTCCTGGGCCGTCTCTTCAGCGGCTTTGTTGGCCTCTTCCTGGGCGGTGGCATCATCAACGGCCTTGTTGACCTCCTCTACGGTGGTCGCCTCGTCAACTGCCTTATGAGCGTCGTCTTTCTCCTCGTCGCTCAGGTGAGGCATCTCGTCGATCGCCTTATTGGCGTCGTTTTTGGCAGCCTCGAGGTTATCTCTGGCAGCATCGGCCAGCGCTTTTTCGACATCGGGAACGGTTGTCGCGGACTGGATCGTCTCCTTTGCCTGAGTCTTCTGCTCGTCGCTCAGGTACGCCATATCGTCCACGGCCTGGGTCGCGTCCGATTTGGCGTTCTCCAGATTCTTCGCGGCTGCATCGGCAACGGCCTGCTCCACGCCCGCAACGTCGGTCGCATCGTTAACGGCCTTGTGGGCATCGTCCTTTTGCTCGTCGCTCAGGTACGCCATGTCGTCGATCGCCTTGTTGGCGTCGTTTTTGGCGTTCTCAAGATTTTCGCGAGCGGCCTCCTCAGCGGCTTTGTTGGCCTCATCCTGTGCAGCGGCATCATCAACGGCTTTGTTGACTTCCTCTTCGGTGGTCGCCTCTTCAACCGCCTTGTGCGCGTCGTCTTTCTCCTCGTCGCTCAGGTGCGGCATGTCGTCGATCGCCTTGTCGGCGTCGTTCTTGGCATTTTCGAGATTTTCGCGAGCAGCATCTTCAGCGGCTTTGTTAGCCTCATCCTGTGCGGCGGCATCATCAACGGCCTTGTTGACCTCCTCCACGGTGGTCGCATCATCAACGGCCTTATGAGCGTCGTCTTTCTCCTTGTCGCTCAGGTGAGGCATCTCGTCGATCGCCTTATTCGCATCGTCTTTGGCTGCGTCGAGCTCATCTTTGCCTGTATCCAGGCTCTTCGCCCTACTGCTACTGCCGCTGCTGTGATTTATTGCGGCAATTGCAAGACCACTAATCGCAGCCATCGCAATGAGAGGTACGACCCACACATACTCTTCACCAGCGGCTACGGCAGTTTCAGTTCCTGCAAATACCTCTTCAAAGCTTTGCAATGGTTTAAATTGCAGGCCGTTGAATTGTTCCTTTGCAAGATAATCCCCTTCAAAGATCTCTTTACCATCATCAAAAACCAGCTTCTTCTTCGTATCACCGAAAAAGTCTTTGATGACAATTTTTTGGTTGTCCTTTAAGAAGATATTGAGGGTGTTATTTTCCTTCTGTACGCCTGTTACATCCCTTGCTGAAATAGGTAAGCGGATGGCTCCGCTTTGGGCAGGGGCGACCCCGGTCGTCCCTGCCGTACTGGCGAGCTTTTCGCCTGAGGAAGAGAAATAATCAATTGATCCATTCATACATATTCAGTCCCATATTTATTTGCAAATAAGAAAACACGTCGTGAGTGAGTAAATTCTCGCAGGAACACCCTTCATCCACTTCCTGACTCGATATGTTTTCCTATACATTTAAAGCAAAACCATTAACTTAGTTGCGGTTTAACTGTTTTTTCTCCTCCCATGTTTTTAATGATGTCGAGAATACCGTCCAGATTGAATACAATCGCCTCTTTCATCAGCATGATGATGTCCTGAGGCGTAGAGAATAATTTCGTTAATTCATGGAAAGACAGTTTTACTTTTTGATCGTCCTCTTTGAGATAGACAATCATCCCTTCTGAAAGCACTCTCTTAACCCACTTTTCCAGGTTACGGCTATCAATTACAGTGGATAATGATTTTAATAGCTTCGTGATATCAGGCTTGTTTTCTTGATCTGATACTGTTGAAACAAGCCCTTCCAACGATTTTTCCCCGAGCGTTTCCAGCAGCGGCGCCAGAATATCCTTTTGCAAATCAGCAACAAACATCAAGCGATTCCAGGCCTGCAGCTTAACTAACATAAATTTTTTGTCGTCAAATACGATTTCTTTACTTTCCATAGCATCATTCTCTTCACTGGCGGGTTTAATATTTTTTCAGGAGAAAACCGCCGTTTCTTCTCCCGAAAGAAAAAGTGAGGTACGTCCAGATAGCTGGAAGCAGTAAAAGTAGTTCGAAATAGATCAAACAGTCCCGTTGTATAAACCGCTTACTGTCTGGTATCAGCATGAGAAATTTTTAGCGCGGTACGGCCAACTGTTTTGGCCATTTATTGGAGGTGTCATATGCTTGACTAGCAATACTTAGGTTTCCCTTCAATGCAATCTGTAGACACCACCTTTAATTTGCTCGAACATACTTACCCTTCCAAAAGTTAAAATACCAATAATGATATGACTCAACTGATATACATAACCGCTTATCCAGACACTTTGCTCTTTAGTACCAGGACACAAATAAATAGGGTTGGATTATTTACTTACCCACCCGATAAATATTATGCTTAAGCCGACAATATAAACGGCTACCGGATACTTGTGTCCAATACTAAACATACTTTGCAATAAGAAAAACCCCTAAACATACATGGATGAGGGATTTAGGAAAATCGCTCAAAGCATATTCCTAACCCTCTTCAGTAGGTAAGAGATGTTTATTTGGAGGTGCGTGGGTTCAGCGCGATATAATAAACGTGCCAGACAGCGCAGTACCGCAGGGAACGGTGGAAGGGATATGTGAGGTGACAGTGAGTGTGATTGTCTGGCGGATGAGATTCAATTATTGACGATTGGTCGAAGGGCTAACTCAGGATTTTCATGTCAGGCGTGCTGTTATCCTTGCTGTATATAAACCGCCGATGCGCAGGCTTCATTGGGCCGTTTTCCGGCCCAGCCCCCTTACCCGATTTTCAGCAACTGAGCGCGTGAGTACGCAATCTCAGCGGGCAAAAATCACCCGCGCAGCCGACGCGCCAGATGCACCGCCACGTCCACGCCGCTGCGCTCCAGGGAAACCGCCTCTCCTTCCCACGCCGCCTGACGCGTCAGGCAGGTCAGCACGCCGCCGGGCGGCATCTCGATAGCCAGCCGCGCTTCGCGCTCGTTGGCGGAAATCACCGCCTCCTGCCAGCGCACGGTGCGCGCCATGTTCATCGCCAGATCGTCGGCAATCTTTTCCGGCTGCCAGAGCACGCGCCCGGTGCTGCCGCTGAGGTACGCGCAGCGCGGGCGGGAAAGCGTCACGCCGCTAAACGCCTCGGCCAGCGTTGCCGCAGGCTCTGCCAGCAGTTCACAGTGGGACGGCACGCTCACCGCCAGACGATGGGCTTTGTTCGCCCCTTTCGCCAGCGCGCGCTGCGCTACCTGCGCCATGCCGTCATCGGTGCCGGCGATGACAATCTGCGTTTCCGCGTTGAGGTTGGCGATATAGGTTCCGGTGCCGTCGAGCAGGGTTTCAACCTGTGGCAGCGTTAGCCCCATTATCGCCGTCAGGCCGTAGCCGTGGGGATAGGCCTGCTCCATCAAATCGCCGCGCAGCGCCACCAGCTTCAGGGCGTCGGCGAAATCCAGCGCCCCGGCGATAACCGCAGCGGGATAGGCGCCAATCGACAGGCCGCTGACGATGTCCGGCGACACGCCGCGACGCTCAAGCTCACGCGCCCAGGCTACGCCTGCAATCAGCAGGGAAAGCTGCACCGCGCGGGTATGGGTTAACGCGGCGGCGGTGTCGAGGGTATCGACTTCTTCGCCAAGCACCTCGCGCGCCTGGGCCAGCTCAGTTCCCGGCAGGCTTTGCAGCATGCCTTCACGCTGCGTGCCCTGCCCCGGAAAGGTAAACAGTATTTTCATCACTCCTCCCTGCGCCACGGATCGGCCACCAGGCGCGGCCCGCGGCGGGTTTTCAGCAGCGTTTTGCCGTCCCGCAGCCACTCCGCCAGCGCAAAGCCGCCTTCCGGCGTGTCGACCTGGGTATCGGCGCGGCACAGGGCGCGGCTAAGCTGAGACTGCCAGGCGGCAAAAGCATCGGGTGAAACGGGCTGCGGCGCGCGGATGAGCAGATCCAGATCGCTGTCGGCGTGGATAACCGGGATCCCGGTCGCCAGCGCATAGCCGGTGCTGCCGGTAATGCCCCACGTCCACGGCCACGCCTGCTGAGAAAGCTGAAGCGCCACCTGAACCGGCGGCTGGGTCACAAAGGGTGAGCGCAGCAGATCCCCCGCTACGCTCAAATTTTCCGGTGAAACCACGCGCAGAACGTTTTCGGGCTTCACCCATCCGGCCGCCCGCTGGTCGCGGCGTAAACCGCGCACGCCAACGGGAACACGCCCGGCATTATCAACATCACGCCGCACCACCACCGGCAGGCCGGGATGCCACGCGCCGTCTACCCAGGATTCCGTAATCCCTTCCAGCGCGTCGCGCGCGTTGAGCCAGATGAGGTCGTGTGGGCGTAATGTTGCGGTCATGGTTACATTCCTGAAGTCAGCGAGATAAACAGCGGCAGCGACAGGATACACAGTACGGAACTTAACAGCAGCACGGCTTCTGCATCCGGCGACTGCACGCCGAAGCGGTTACCGAACACCACGCCGAAGAAACCGGCTGAGAGCGCAATCATCAGGATAGCGGTGATCGCCACGGAGCCGTGCAGGCCGAAGATCAGCACGATACCCCACGCGATAGCCGGCTGGATCAGCAGCTTGGCGATGGTCGAGGTAATGACCATGGTGTTGATCTGCAGCTTGCGGGCAGAGAGGATCACCCCGGTCAGGAACAGCGCCGCAGCGGTTGCCGCCAGGCCCAGAGGCTTAATCGCCGCCAGCACCAGCTCCGGCATTTTGATGCCGATAGCGGACAAAATCACACCCAGCAGCGGGCCCATCACGATAGGTTTTTTGATTGAACGCCACATCAGCACCGGCAGCATAGAGAGCGTGGAGCCGGAGTTATTGCCCTCAGCGCGCGCTTTTTCGCGCTCCAGGATCAGCAGGCAGAACGGGGTCATCAGCACTGAACCGCAGGCGATAGACACCGCGACGGAGAGCGACGTGGACGAGCCTTCACCCAGCACACTGCCCAGAATCGGCAGGCCGAGCGCCGCGTAGTTTGGCAGGGCAACGGTCAGGGTCAGCACCGCCGCGTCCTGCGGGGATTTTTTAAACACGCTGGTCGCGAGGAAGTAGATCGCCGCATAGGTGATCCACATCGCCAGCGTCAGCACCAGAATCAGCGGCGACTGCGCCACAATCCCGGTCCACGGCGTTTGCACGGTGGCGCTGAACAGCGCGGCCGGCAGCGCGAAATCCATTACGAAGATATTGAGCAGGGAAACATTTTTGTTATCGACCATCTTTGCCTTACCGGCCCAGAATCCCAGCAGCATGATGACGAAAATCGGTGCAAGAGCATGAACAATTACGTAAGTCATAAAATCACCTGTAGTAAAAAAGTTATAGCACTGGCGCGATGTTTATTATTTTTTCAGGATGCATCGCCCCTCGCGGGCGCAGCGGGCGCGCCCACGGGGTGATGCATCTGGCAGGTCTTCTTTTTACTTACCAGCTTGCTCGCATACGTTCGCGTACGAGGGCTGAGCTGCGGCGGTTGTCGGCACCCAGACGGTTTTTCAGCGTGGTGTCCTGACGCGCGTCTGCGATGGCCTGTTGCAGGGTGGATTTCACCTGCGCCAGATCGCTGGCGGATGGGGCATCCGGGTTGCTGATGTTCAGCAGGTCGGAAAGCAGCCCCAGGGTGGCATAGTTGCTGATGTCGTAGGCCATTGGCGGAATGGTGGCCGCCAGTTTTTCCAGCGCCTCGACGGTACGCAGCGTGATGCGTGCGGCAGACTCTTTGCCCATCGCGTGGATCAGCACCCCGGCGTCGTTGAAGGCGATCAGGCGGTTAGCCTGGTAGCCGTGCGCCAGAAACGCACCGGACATCGCTTTGCCGACGATAAGCCCAATCACCGGATGCCCGGCGAGACGCGCGTTGGCATAGGCTGCCGCCGCGCCCGCTAAGGCCTGGTGAATACCGAACGCCTCTTCGCGGCGGCCGTAGGCCTGGCTCGGCACGTCGATCACCGCCACAATCGGGCGTTTCACGGCGCTGTTCGCATCTGCGGCGACGGTTTCGCTGACCACTTTCGCCAGCGTCCAGCCTTCCAGCAGACCGACCTCACCCTGCGCGGCGCGCGGGAAGTGGTTGTTGGCGTCAGGCACGACCGCGACAAAGCGTACCGCTTCGCCGTTGAGTTCGCCGTCTGCTGCCTGCACGGACGGGCAAAGCCCTTCCAGACGTTTGGCATTCGGGGCGAGGGTTTCCAGCCAGAGTGCGCCACGGCTAATTGCGTTACTCATCATTTCACCTCCCGGGCAAAAAGCGCTTTAATCTGTTCGGCATCGGCCTGCTTGCGGGTGTCGAAATTCGTCAGGCGATTCAGGTAATCGTCGTAGTTATCGGTGCGGTGCTTCGCCGGAACGCCTTTGGCGATCGCGTCGTTCATCGCGCCTTTCACCGCGTTGATGCCGTCGCCGACCAGCGCGTCCACCAGCCCGCTTTCATAGCGCACCTCGCCGCCGGTCATGCTCCAGATAAACGGACGATCGCGGGAGTCGTACTCTTCAATGCCCGCTTCCTGCTCGATAACCTGCGGGCCGTTCAGGCCCAGACGCGCTTCGCGGGTCACAATCAGGTAGCTGCACAGCGCCGCGGCGATAGACATCCCGCCGAAGCAGCCCACGGTACCCGCCACAATCCCGATCACCGGGGTGTAGCGGCGCAGGTCAACAATCGCCGCGTGGATATCGGCAATCGCCGCCAGGCCGAGGTTGGCCTCCTGCAAACGCACGCCGCCGGTTTCGAGGCACAGCACCGCCTGAGTCGGGATGCCGTTGCGGTTATCTTCTGCCGCCAGTTCGAGCGCCGCCGCCATTTTGGCGCCGGACACTTCGCCCATGCTGCCGCCCTGGAAGGCGCCTTCAATCGCCACAACCACCGCGGGCTGACCGTTGATGGTGCCTTTCGCCACCACCATGCCATCATCGGCCTGCGGCACAATGCCCTGCGGCCCAAGCCACGGGGAGATAATGCCTTCGAACGGGTCGAGCAGTTCGCGGTAGCTGCCGTCATCGAGCAGCGCCTGCGCGCGCTGGCGGGCCTTCAGTTCAATAAAGCTGCTGTCATCACGCATGGTTCACCCCTTCAAAAACCTGTTCGATACGAATGCGCGCCACGCCGGGCGTCGCGCCGAAATCGTGGATAACCAGCTTGCCCGCGGGCAGGCTGCTGACGGCCTGCAGACGGCTGAACAGGGCGTCCCAACGACCGCGGCTGTTGTCGACGGAAGTGGTGATATCAATGGTTAAGGTCTCGCCCGGTTCGGCGGTGAATAACACCTCCATATCCCCGGAGCCGACAACCCCTGCCAGCGCCTTACCGCTTAACGCGCGGCTGGCTGGCACGGTCAATGTAATTTTTTCCATAACATCCTCTTAATGCTTTGAATAAGGCATCTCGATACGGTCGAGAAACAGCGTGGCGGCGAGCAAATCAGCGGCGCCGCCCGGCGAGGCGTTGAGCGCGAGCATCTGGCGGTCTAGCGCGACCAGCGCCTGCTGGCCTGCGGCGGTGGCACATCCTCCCGCGCTAAGCACCGCACGGGCGCCGTCCTGCATAGCGTCCAGCCCTTCCATTCCAGCGCGTGAGAGCACGCAGGTGTCGGTGAGGGAGGTCATGATCGCCATGAGCGCATCGAGCCGGGCGTGGGTTTCGCTGCTGCCGTTCAGACGGCTCAGACGAAGCTGCGGCAGGGCACGCTGCATCACGTGCGGGAAAGCCTGCTGCGCCTCTTCCCGCGCCCCCGGCACCCGGTAGCGGTGGGTGGCTCGCAGCCCTTTGCTGAACACCTTCGGCGCCGCGTCGTCCGGCAGTTTTGCCAGCAGTGCGGCGGTTCTGGCGACGGCCTGCGCATTCGCGCTGCCGCCCAGCATCGCTACGGCGCTCACCAGCAGCCCAAGCGCCCAGATAGCGCCCCGGTGGGTGTTTACCCCGTCGGTGGCGGCCATCATCTGCCGCTCGCCTTCGCGGCCCAGTCGCCCGACCGTCTGGCGCAGGGCAATATCCGCCGGACGCTGCCAGCTTTGCTGCGCCAGCGCCTGAAACGTAGGGGTCAGGCTGTGCGCGGAACGCTCCATCAGCGCAAGCGTGAGATCGTGGTGCGCGCCGTTCCCCCGACTGTCCACCAGACCGGGTTTCGGGCTTAATCGTGCTTCGTCAATCAGACACTGCGTGGCGGTTCGCGCCAGCCATTCGGCACCGCCTTCAACCTGGATCTGGGGCAGAAGTTTCATTACCAGCTCCGGAATTTCGCAGGTGGGTTATAAAGACCGCCCGACCATTCAACCAGGTCAGACACGCTGCCCGCCGCCAGCAGCGAACGGGTGGCGTCGGTGCGGCGGATCCCCATATCTTCCGGGTAAACCACTTTGCCGCTCTGACGCAGCTCGGCGACGCGTTTGGCGTCAACGCCCAGGCCGATATCGGTGATACCCGCAACGGCGGCAACCATGGCGCGGCGCTCTTCCAGATCTTTCGCGCGGTAGAGGTAGGCAATCCCCTCTTCCGTCAGCACGTGGGTGACGTCATCGCCGTAAATCATGACCGGCGCCAGCGGCATGCCGGAGGCTTTCGCCACGTCAACCGCGTCCAGTTTTTCCACGAAGGTCGGCTTCACGCCTGCCTGGAAGGTTTCAACCATCTGTACCACCAGCTTTTTACCGCGCTGCATCGGGTCAGGCTCGGTGATCATGTTCAGCCAGGCCGGAGTGGCGTGACGACGACCGTGCGGGTCATGGCCCATGTTTGGCGCGCCGCCGAAGCCGGACAGACGCCCGCGGGTCACGGTTGAGGAGTTGGCGTAGCCGTCTACCTGAAGGGTAGAACCGATGAACATATCCACCGCGTACTGGCCTGCCAGCTGGCAGAAGGCGCGGTTAGAGCGCATCGAGCCGTCGGCCCCGGTGAAGAAGACGTCAGGACGGGCGCGGATGTACTCTTCCATCCCCAGCTCGCCGCCGAAGCAGTGAACGCTCTCAACCCAGCCGCTTTCAATCGCCGGGATCAGCGTTGGGTGCGGGTTCAGGGTCCAGTGCTTACAAATTTTGCCCTTCAGGCCGAGCTGTTCGCCGTAGGTTGGCAGCAGCAGCTCAATCGCAGCGGTGTTAAAGCCAATCCCGTGGTTCAGGGACTGCACCTGATGCTCTGCGTAGATGCCTTTGATCGCCATCATCGCCATCAGGATATGCTCTTGCTTGATCAGACGCGGGTCGCGGGTAAACAGCGGTTCGATGAAGAACGGCTTGTCGGCGACGACCACGAAGTCAATCCAGGAGCCGGGGATATCCACGCGCGGCAGGTCGCATTCGTCGTCCACTAGCTCGTTGACCTGGGCGATAACAATCCCGTCGTGGAACGCGGCGGCTTCAACCAGCGCCGGCGTGTCTTCGGTGCTCGCGCCGGTATAGAGGTTACCTTTGCGGTCAGCTTTGAACCCGGCAATCAGCGCCACGTTTGGCGAGAGATCAACGTACAGGCGGGAGTAAAGTTCGATGTAGGTGTGGATGGCGCCGATTTCGAGCTGTCCGTCTTCCAGCAGCTGCGAAATGCGCAGGCTTTGCGTACCGGAGAACGAGAAATCGAGCTTGCGGGCGATACCTTTTTCAAAGATATCCAGATGCTCGCTGCGGCCAACGCTTGGCATGATCATATGCAGGTCGTGAACGATTTGCGGGTTCACTTCTGCCAGCGAGCGGGAAAGAAAATCTGCCTGCTTCTGGTTGTTGCCTTCCAGGACGACCTTGTCGCCTGGCGCAATCAGTTTTTCCAGCATGGCGACAAGGTCGCCGGTTGGCAGTACCTTGCCCTGCACCGGTACGGATGCCAGGCGGCGCGCTTTTTCAGTGCGGCGCGTGTTCCATTGCCGGGTGGGTGTTTGCCCAGATAACATTATTAACCTCCTGATTCAGCTAATCATTCTGATTTGCTTAACGTTGAGTAAAGTCTGCACGCTGGTGAGAAAGGCATCAATTAAGCGTAGGACGGATTCATTAGCCTGAGAGTAATAATCAACGTAAGGAAATGTGATCGGGATCAGTTCATGTTTCGGAAAAACGGGCTAAACGGGGTACAATTCGGAAGGTATCGTAAATAACAGACAATAATCAGCATCGCCGTTATGACCCAAATTATCCCATCAGACTTCGACATGGCGCCTGAAGAGAGCGCAGCGTTCGTGCCTATGCGCGGCGTGGCTAACCGCCATCTGCAAACCATGCTGCCGCGCCTTATTCGCCGCAAGCTGCAGTTCACACCGCACTGGCAACGGCTGGATTTGCCGGACGGTGACTTTATCGATCTCGCCTGGAGCGAAGCGCCGGAGCAGGCGAAACACAAGCCGCGTCTGGTGGTGTTTCACGGTCTGGAAGGCAGCCTTCACAGCCCCTACGCCCACGGCCTGATTCAGGCGGCGAAAGCGCGCGGCTGGCTTGGCGTGGTGATGCATTTTCGCGGATGCAGCGGCGAGCCGAATCGCCAGAAGCGTATCTATCACTCCGGTGAAACCGAAGACGGCACCTGGTTTTTACGCTGGCTGACCGAGAACTTCGGCACCGCGCCTACCGCCGCCGTCGGCTATTCCCTGGGCGGCAATATGTTGGCCTGCCTGCTGGCAAAAGAGGGCGATGCGGTTCCTCTGGACGCGGCGGTGATTGTCTCCGCGCCGTTTATGCTGGAGCATTGCAGCTATCATATGGAAAAAGGCTTTTCGCGGGTCTACCAGCGCTATCTGCTCAATCTGCTGAAGGCCAACGCCGCGCGCAAGCTGAAGGCCTACCCGGACACCCTTCCGGTGAGCCTGCAACAGCTCAAGAAAGTGCGGCGTCTGCGCGAGTTCGACGATCTGATCACCGCGAAGATTCACGGTTTCGCCGACGCGCTGGACTACTATCGCCAGTGCAGCGCGATGCCGGTGCTAAGCAAAATCACCAAACCGACGCTGATTATTCACGCGAAAGACGATCCGTTTATGGATCATCACTCCATCCCGGCGCAGGAATTTCTGCCCGCCAACGTGCAGTATCAGCTGACCGAACACGGCGGCCACGTTGGCTTTGTCGGCGGCACGCTACGACGCCCGCAGATGTGGCTGGAATCACGCATTCCCGACTGGCTCACCCCTTTCCTGGACGATAAAAAATGATTATTCCCTGGCAGGATCTGGCTCCCGAAACGCTCGATAATCTGATTGAAAGCTTTGTATTACGCGAAGGCACCGATTATGGTGAACAGGAACGTTCGCTCGAACAAAAGGTCAACGACGTAAGACGCCAGCTCAAAAGCGGCGAGGTGGTGCTGGTATGGTCTGAACTGCACGAAACGGTCAATATCATGCCCCGCAACGCCTTTCACGGCTGACCTTTAAACCCTTTCCAGTCAGGGAGTTGCTATGTCCGCCAGACATCCGGTTATTGCCGTTACAGGCTCCAGCGGTGCGGGAACCACCACCACCAGCCTCGCCTTCCGCAAGATTTTCGCGCAGCTGAATTTACGGGCCGCCGAGGTTGAAGGCGACAGCTTTCACCGCTACACCCGCCCTGAAATGGATATGGCGATCCGCAAAGCGCGCGATCTGGGCAAGCACATCAGCTACTTCGGGCCTGACGCGAACGACTTTGGCCTGCTGGAACAGACGTTCCGCGAGTACGGTCAAACCGGCACGGGGCAGTCGCGCAAATATCTGCACACCTACGACGAAGCGGTTCCGTGGAACCAGGTGCCGGGCACCTTCACCCCCTGGCAGCCGCTGCCGGAGCCAACCGACGTGCTGTTTTATGAAGGGCTGCACGGCGGCGTCGTGACGACCCAGCACGACGTGGCGCGCCACGTGGATCTGCTGGTGGGCGTGGTGCCGATTGTGAACCTGGAGTGGATCCAGAAGCTGACGCGAGACATCAGCGAGCGCGGCCACTCCCGCGAGGCGGTGATGGATTCGGTGGTGCGTTCGATGGAGGATTACATCAACTTCCTGACGCCGCAGTTCTCCCGCACCCACATCAACTTCCAGCGCGTCCCGACGGTAGACACCTCAAACCCGTTTGCCGCCAAAACCATCCCCTCTCTGGATGAAAGCTTTGTCGTTATTCACTTCCGCAATCTGGACAATATCGACTACCCCTGGCTGCTGGCGATGCTGCAGGGCTCATTTATATCTCACATGAATACATTGGTGGTGCCCGGCGGGAAAATGGGGCTGGCAATGGAGCTGATTATGACGCCGCTGGTGCAGCGGCTGATGGAAGGCAAGCAGATCGCGTGACGTCTGTTGCCGGATGGCGCTTCGCTTATCCGGCCTACGTTCGAGCAGCTGTAGGCCCGGTAAGCGCAGCGCCACCGGGCGTTGTTTTTAAGCTTCAATCACTTCATACGAATGCGTGATTTTTACCGCTTTCTCCAGCATTAACGCCACAGAGCAGTATTTCTCCGCAGAAAGATCCACCGCGCGCGACACCGCCGCGTCTTTCAGCTCGGTGCCGGTCACAATAAAATGCAGATTAATGTGCGTGAACAGGCGCGGCGCCTCTTCGCGACGCTCGGAAGTGAGCTTTACTTCGCAGTCGGTCACGTCGTGACGGCCTTTTTGCAAAATAGAGACGACGTCGATCGCGCTGCAACCGCCCGCCGCCATCAGCACCATCTCCATCGGGCTTGGGGCTTTGTCGCCGGAGTTACCGTCCATCAAAATCTGGTGTCCGGAAGCGGATTCGCCCAGGAACGTTAAACCTTCTACCCATTTCACACGCGCTTGCATATTCATTTACTCCAACGTTGCATTTTTGGTGACAGATTACGCGCGCGTTACATTTCTCGCAACGGAAGGCGACCTGCATCATGCTGAAGCGAGACACCAGGAGACACGCGGCGAAAGCTATGCTAAAACACTCTGGATGCTACAGTAATACATTGACGTTACACATGTATGCAGAGGACATCAAACTTTACTGGCTGCGAAACGTTACGACAGCCAACTTCCCAGGTATGGGTAAGAATTCGATTGCAACCCCAGAGTCTGGCTGCATCTTATGACTCTGGTGACAGCTTATAACAGAGGATAACAGCGCATGGTGCTTGGCAAACCGCAAACAGACCCGACACTCGAATGGTTCTTGTCTCATTGCCACATTCATAAGTACCCATCAAAGAGCACGCTGATTCACCAGGGTGAAAAAGCGGAAACGTTGTATTACATCGTTAAAGGCTCGGTGGCAGTGCTGATCAAAGATGAGGAAGGCAAAGAAATGATCCTTTCTTATCTGAACCAGGGCGATTTCATCGGTGAACTGGGCCTGTTTGAAGAAGGCCAGGAACGTAGCGCCTGGGTTCGTGCAAAAACCGCGTGTGAAGTGGCTGAAATCTCCTACAAGAAATTCCGTCAGCTGATTCAGGTTAACCCTGACATCCTGATGCGTCTTTCTTCCCAGATGGCTCGCCGTCTGCAGGTCACGTCTGAGAAAGTGGGTAACCTCGCCTTCCTGGATGTTACGGGTCGTATCGCACAGACCCTGCTGAACCTGGCGAAACAGCCAGACGCCATGACCCACCCTGACGGTATGCAAATTAAAATCACGCGTCAGGAAATTGGTCAGATCGTCGGTTGCTCCCGCGAAACCGTGGGCCGTATCCTGAAAATGCTCGAAGACCAGAACCTGATTTCCGCCCACGGTAAAACCATCGTGGTCTACGGAACCCGTTAATTCCGGTCAAACGGCGTGGCATCGCGAGGTGCCACGCCGTTTTTGTCTCTATTCCCCATGTGGCGCAGGCTCATCTATCACCCGGAAGTTAACTACGCACTGCGACAAACGCTGGTGTTATGCCTGCCTGTGGCGGTGGGGTTAATTCTCGGCCATCTGCAGCAAGGGCTGCTGTTCTCTCTGGTTCCCGCCTGCTGCAATATCGCCGGGCTCGATACCCCGCATAAACGCTTTTTCAAACGCCTGATTATTGGCGGCTGCCTGTTTGCAGGCTGTAGCCTCGCCGTGCAATTGCTGCTGGCGCGCGATATTCCGCTGCCGCTGATTTTAACCGTGCTGGCGATGACCCTCGGCGTGACCGCTGAAATCAGCGCGCTCCACGCCCGCCTGCTGCCCGCCTCGCTTATCGCCGCCATCTTCACGCTGAGCCTTGCGGGGAACATGCCCGTGTGGGAGCCGCTGCTGATCTACGCCGCGGGCACGCTGTGGTACGGCGTGTTTAACTGGTTTTGGTTCTGGCTGTGGCGCGAACAGCCGCTGCGCGAGTCCCTGAGCCTGCTGTACGTGCAGCTTGCGGAGTACTGCGAGGCGAAATACACCCTGCTCACCCAGCACACCGACCCGGAGAAATCCCTGCCGCCGCTGCTGGCCCGCCAGCAGAAGGTGGTGGATTTAATAAGCCAGTGTTACCAGCAGCTGCACATGCTCGCCGCCAATAAAAACCATGACTACAAGCGGCTGCTGCGCGTCTTCCAGGTGGGGCTGGATCTGCAGGAGCATATCTCCGTCAGCCTGCACCATCCGCAGGAGGTGCAAAAGCTGGTTGAGCGCAGCCACGCCGAAGCGGTGATCCGCTGGAACGCGCAGACGGTTGCCGCGCGGCTGCGCGTCCTGGCGGACGATATTCTTTACCACCGCTATCCCACGCGCTTCAACATGGACAAGCAGCTTGGCGCGCTGGAGAAGATTGCCCGTCAGCACGAAGATAACCCCGTTGGCCAGTTCGCCGCCTGGCACTTCAGCCGCATTGCCCGTGTTCTGCGCACCCAGCGCCCGCTCTACCCGCGCGATTTAATGGCGGATAAGCAAAAGCGCCTGCCGCTGCTGCCTGCGCTGAAAAGCTACCTCTCTTTCAAATCCTCCGCCCTGCGCAACGCCGCGCGGATAAGCGTGATGCTCAGCATCGCCAGCCTGATGGGAGTGGCGCTGCACCTGCCGAAGCCTTACTGGATCTTAATGACCGTGCTGTTCGTCACCCAAAACGGCTACGGCGCGACGCGGGTGCGCATTTTGCACCGGGCGGGCGGCACGATGGCGGGGCTGATCATTGCGGGCATCACGCTGCACTTCCACGTACCGGACGGTTACACCCTGCTGGGCATGCTGGCGGTGACGATCGTGAGCTATCTGATTATCCGCAAGAACTACGGCTGGGCGATGGTGGGCTTTACGGTGACGGCGGTGTATACCCTGCAGCTGCTGACCCTCAACGGCGAGCAATTTATAGTCGCCCGGCTGGTGGATACGCTGATTGGCTGCCTGATTGCCTTCGGCGGCATGGTCTGGCTGTGGCCGCAGTGGCAAAGCGGGCTGTTGCGCCAGAACGCCCACGACGCGCTGGAGGCGGATCAGCAGGCGATTCGCCTGATCCTGAGCGACGATCCGCAGCCCTCCCCGCTGGCCTACCAGCGCATGAAGGTCAACCAGGCGCACAACGCCCTGTTTAACTCCCTGAACCAGGCGATGCAGGAGCCGGGGTTTAACTCGCACTATCTGGCGGACATGCGGCTGTGGGTCACGCACAGCCAGTTTATCGTCGAACACATCAACGCCATGACCACCCTCGCGCGCGAGCACACGATGCTGACGCCGGATCTGGCGCAGCGCTATTTGCAATCCTGTGAAATTGCCCTGCAGCGCTGTCAGCAGCGCCTGGAGTACGACGCGCCGGGCGAGGCGGGAGATTCGAACATTCTGGAAGCGCCGGAAACGCTGACCCACGGGCCGATGAGCACCCTTGAACAGCATTTGCAGCGCATTCTGGGACATCTGAACACCATGCACACCATTTCGTCGGTGGCGTGGCGCCAGCGTCCGCATCACGGCATTTGGTTAACGCGAATTTTAAAGCGGACGCCGTACTAATTTTGCCGGATGACGCTTCGCTCATCCGACATACGGTTTTGCAGCCCCGTGCAAGCGCAGCGCCGCCGGGCAATAAGGTTATCCCCGGACAATCTTCCCGACCGCTGCCGCGAAGCGGGTTAATCCGTCTTCAATATCCTTCTCTTCCACCACCAGCGACGGCGCAAAGCGCATCACGTCCGGCCCGGCGTTAAGCACCATTACGCCTTCGTGCGCGGCGGCGTGGAGGAAATCGCGCGCGCGGCCTTTGTACTGCGGCTTCAGCTCCGCGCCAATCAGCAGGCCCATGCCGCGGATCTCGCTGAACACGTCGTACTGCGCATCGATTTGCTGAAGGTGCTTCACGAACAGCTCGCGTTTAGCATTCACGCCGCTCAGCACCTCCGGGGTATTGATGATATCGAACGCCGCCCCGGCAATGGCGCAGGCCAGCGGGTTGCCGCCGTAGGTGGAGCCGTGAGAACCCACGTGGAACGCGGAGGCGATCTCCTGGGTGGTGAGCACCGCGCTCACCGGGAAGCCGCCGCCGAGCGCTTTGGCGCTGGTCAGGATGTCCGGCGTCACGCCGTAGTGCATGTAGGCAAACAGATCGCCGGTACGCCCCATGCCGCTCTGCACTTCATCAAACACCAGCAGCGCCTGATGCGCATCGCACAGCTCGCGCAGGCCTTTGAGGAATTCCGGGGTCGCCGCCGTGACGCCGCCTTCGCCCTGAATCGGCTCGACCACCACCGCGCAGATGTGATCGTCCATCACCGCTTTCACCGCGTGAAGATCGTTGAACGGCACGTGGATGATATCGGCAGGCTTCGGGCCAAAGCCGTCGGAGTATTTCGGCTGACCGCCAACGGACACGGTGAATAGCGAGCGGCCGTGGAAGGCGTTATGGAAGGCGATGATTTTGGTTCTGTACGGGCTGTGGCGGGTCGAGGCGTAGAAGCGCGCCAGCTTGAAGGCGGTTTCGTTGGCTTCGGTGCCGGAGTTCATGAACAGCACGCGCTCGGCAAAGGTGGCGTCGATGATCTTGCGGCCCAGACGCAGCGCCGGCTCGTTGGTAAAGACGTTGCTGGTGTGCCACAGGGTTTCGCCCTGGGTTTTCAGCGCCTCCACCAGCGCGGGATGGCAATGACCCAGCGCCGTCACCGCAATTCCTCCCGCGAAATCAACGTACTCTTTACCCTGCTGATCCCACACGCGGCTGCCTTTCCCTTTGACCGGGATAAATTCAGCCGGTGCATAAATCGGCAGGATCACTTCATCGAATGTTGCGCGAGTAATTGCTGGTTGTTCAGTTGCCATGTCATGCCCGTCCATTTTATGTCACAGAAATTGTGAAAATATAGTCACAAAATATGCATAAAAAATCAAAGCAAGGCAATAGATATTCAGCGATTGAGGAAATTCGCCAGCAGCTGATGGCCCTGCTCGCTGAGAATGCTTTCCGGGTGGAACTGCACCCCTTCGAGATCCCATTCGCGGTGGCGAATGCCCATAATTTCCCGCGTGTCGCTCCAGGCGGTGACCTCAAAGCAGGCGGGCAGGGTTGGCGGGTCGATCACCAGCGAGTGATAGCGGGTCACGGTAAGCGGATTATTCAGCCCGCTGAACACGCCAGCACCATTATGGGTGACGGGGGAGGTTTTGCCGTGCATCACTTTCGCCGCGCGAACGATGGTCGCGCCGAAGGCCTGGCCAATGGCCTGATGGCCGAGGCACACGCCGAGGATCGGCAGCTTACCGGCATAATGTTTGATAACGTCCAGCGAGATGCCGGATTCAGACGGCGTACACGGCCCCGGCGAGATAACGATTTTCTGCGGCGCCAGCGCCGCGATCTCCGCAAGGGTAATGTCGTCGTTGCGGCGAACCTCCACCTGCGCACCCAGCTCACAAAAATACTGGTAAAGGTTCCAGGTGAAGGAATCGTAGTTATCAATCAGCAGGATCATGGCGGCTCCAGAACAAAAATGCCGCCCTATTCTACTCAGTTTCGCGCGCTTCGCTTACCACTTTGCTGAAGATGGCCGTCAGGGCGCTCAAATCCCCCATCGCCCCGCTCTGGTTGGCGTCGGCCCAGGCTTTGGGATCGATATCCTGCCAGTGCAGCAGGTAGCCTGCGTGGATCGCCAGCTGTTCAAAGAAAACGCGCTGGGCGATGCCGTTACCGCTCATGAAAGGATGCAGCATGTTAATTTCGCAGTAGTAATGGCTCACTTTGTTGATGAATTCCGCTTTCTCAAGGCCAGCCAGATATTTGTCGCTTTCCAGGGCATCCATCAGCTCATTCCCCACCTTTTCGATGTATTCGAAATGGCAGAACGGCGTGTCACCCTTAAAAATATCGTCGGTGCGGAATTCGCCTGCGCGCTTCATCTCTCTGCTGTAGAGATGGCGATGGATCAGGCGCAGATGGGGCAGCCCGGGGGCCGACGGCCCAAGAGGGAGCGTCTCAATCTGGGGGTCCTTAGGACCGTGACCTTTTTCAAGGAGACAGCTGGCCTGGAAATTCGCGCTTCGCTGCTGTTCCCAAAGACGGGATTTTTGCTTCTCGGTGAGTTTTTTCACTTAACGCCTCCCTGATATGTCCGTTTGCCACAAGTATAAGCGGCAAAATGCGGTTTCGCAGGGAGGGGTCAGCAACGCGGGCAGAGGTTGCCCGCGCAAAGACGCTTACGGCAGGACTTTCGCAGACAGAATAACAACCGGTTTTGTCGGCACATTCTGGTACGGGCCGACGTCGTGGGTTGGAACCTGAGAAATCTTGTCCGCCACGTCCATGCCTTTCACGATTTTACCGAATACCGCGTAACCGAAGTCGCGCTGGCCGTGGTCGAGGAAGGCATTGTCCGCGACGTTGAGGAAGAACTGGCTGGTTGCGCTGTCTTTATCCGCCGTTCGCGCCATCGAGATGGTGCCGCGGGTGTTCAGCAGGCCGTTGTCCGCTTCGTTTTTGATTGGCGGGTTAGGCTGTTTCTGCTGCATCTGCTCGGTGAAGCCGCCGCCCTGCACCATGAAGCCTGGGATCACGCGGTGGAAGGTGGTGTTGTTGTAGAAACCACTGTTCACGTAGTCGAGGAAGTTTTTCACAGAAACAGGAGCTTTCTGGCTATTCAGTTCCAGCTCAATATTCCCGGCAGAGGTGGTCAGCAGAACGTGAGGGTCACCTTTCGCTGCCAGCGCAGCAGGAGTAACGGCAGAAAGAGCAAACACAGCTGCAACAGCCGCCAGCGTTGATTTGAGCATGAGAATTCCTTAACAAAGCGCAGTAAAGAAGAGCGAGTGGCTTGATTCTAAAGAGCAGTATGAACCGAGGCCAGCCTTTTACCTAATTTTACGAAATTGAAACAGTTGTAACTGCGCAAACGATTGGTTTGGGCACGATTTTATGTGATTCAGATCACACTAAACCCTGCAATTTAATTCGAAAGTTTCCTAAAACGTTTAATTAGATCACTTTCCCGTCTAAAATCTGCCCGCTCGAACGCAGTCAATGCGTTTTACTTTACTTTGAACAGGCCAGACATGACTAACAGCAATCGCATCAAGCTCACATGGATCAGCTTTTTCTCCTACGCCCTGACCGGCGCGTTGGTGATCGTCACCGGGATGGTGATGGGAAATATCGCAGATTACTTCCAGCTGCCCGTTTCCAGCATGAGTAACACCTTTACCTTCCTGAATGCCGGCATTTTGATCTCCATTTTCCTCAACGCCTGGCTGATGGAAATCGTCCCGCTGAAAACGCAATTGCGCTTTGGGTTTGTGCTGATGGTCGCCGCCGTGGCGGGTCTGATGCTGAGCCACAGCATCGCCCTGTTCTCCGCCGCCATGTTCGTGCTCGGTCTGGTGAGCGGGATCACCATGTCCATCGGTACGTTCCTGATCACCCACATGTATGAAGGCCGCCAGCGCGGCGCGCGTCTGCTGTTCACGGACTCCTTCTTCAGCATGGCGGGGATGATCTTCCCGATGGTGGCGGCATACCTGCTGGCGCGCAGCATCGAGTGGTACTGGGTTTACGCCTGCATCGGCCTGGTGTACGTGGCTATCTTTGTTCTGACCTTCGGCTGTGAGTTCCCGGTGCTGGGCAAAAAGGCGCAGACCAGCGCAGAGCCGGTGGCGAAAGAGAAATGGGGTATCGGCGTGCTGTTCCTGTCCATCGCGGCACTGTGCTACATCCTCGGCCAGCTGGGCTTTATCTCCTGGGTGCCGGAATACGCCAAAGGTCTGGGCATGAGCCTGAACGACGCGGGTAAACTGGTGAGCGATTTCTGGATGTCTTACATGTTCGGCATGTGGGCGTTTAGCTTCATTCTGCGCTTCTTCGATTTGCAGCGCATTCTGACCGTGCTGGCGGGCCTGGCTACCGTGCTGATGTACCTGTTCATCAACGGTTCGCCGGAGCATATGCCGTGGTTCATTCTGACCCTGGGCTTCTTCTCCAGCGCGATTTACACCTCGATCATCACCCTGGGCTCGCTGCAAACCAAAGTGGCCTCGCCGAAGCTGGTTAACTTCGTGCTGACCTGCGGCACCATCGGCACCATGCTGACCTTCGTGGTCACCGGCCCGATTGTGGCGCACAGCGGCCCGCTGGCTGCGCTGCATACCGCGAACGGTCTGTACGCCGTGGTGTTCATCATGTGCTTTATCCTCGGCTTCGTGAGCCGCCACCGCCAGCATAACGCGGCAGCGGCATCTCACTAAACCCCTCGCCCCTTTGCGCTATGCAGAGGGGCTGTTTCTGGCAAAGCTAATCTCCTCTCCCCCGCTGTCCATCTGGATCCAGGTCTGCGCCGGCTGCGTGGTCGCAATGATGCGCCCCTGACGAATCGACCAGCGCACCGGCACCTGGCAGCGCACCGCTTCAAACCCGCTCTCGGCAGGCAGAATAATCAGGTTCGCCGGATTCCCCCGCTCGATACCGTAATCGCTCAGGCCAAAGGTTCGGGCGCTGTTGTGGGTGATCAGGTTCAGGCCGCTGTCGATTTGCGGATAGCCCATCATCTGGCAGACGTGCAGCCCCATGTGCAGCACCTGCAACATATTGCCGGTGCCGAGCGGATACCACGGATCGAAGACGTCGTCGTGACCGAAGCAGACGTTAATGCCCGCTTCCTGCAGCTCTTTGACCCGCGTAATGCCCCGGCGCTTCGGATAGTCGTCAAAACGCCCCTGCAGGTGAATGTTCACCAGCGGGTTAGCGACAAAGTTAATGCCGGACATCTTCAGCAGGCGGAACAGCCGCGAGGTGTACGCCCCGTTGTACGAGTGCATGGCGGTGGTATGGCTGGCCGTAACGCGCGGGCCGATTCCCGCCTCGTACGCCAGCGCGGCGACGGTTTCGACAAACCGCGACTGCTCGTCGTCGATTTCGTCGCAGTGGATATCCAGCGGACGGTCATACTTCTTCGCCAGGTCAAAGGCGATATGCAGGGACTGCACGCCGTATTCGCGGGTGAATTCGAAATGCGGGATTGCCCCGACCACGTCCGCCCCCAGCGTTAATGCCTCTTCCAGCAGCGCCGCGCCGTTCGGGTACGAAAGGATCCCCTCCTGCGGGAAGGCCACGATTTGCAGCGTGACCCACGGCGCGACCTCCTGCTTAACCTCCAGCATCGCTTTCAGCGCGGTGAGCGTCGGGTCAGAAACGTCCACGTGGGTGCGGACAAACTGAATGCCGTTGGCGATTTGCCACTTCAGCGTTTTCCACGCCCGGGCTTTTACGTCCTCATGGCTGAGCAGCGCCTTGCGTTCCGCCCAGCGCTCAATGCCTTCGAACAGCGTGCCGGACTGGTTCCAGTTCGGCTCACCCGCCGTCTGGGTGGTATCCAGATGGATGTGCGGCTCGATAAACGGCGGGATCGCCAGCCCGCCGCGGGCGTTTAAGATCTCATAGCTTTCGCTGTGGCCGTCGCCCATCGGGGTGATGTCGCCAAAACGCCCGTTCTCAATGGCGATTTGCCATAGCCCTTCACGACCCGGTAACCGGACATTCTGTACAAGCCAAAGTGGTGCTGTAGACATATCTTCCCCCGAAAAACGGCTCTGCTATTTAGGAGTACCCGTTTTAAAAAATTCGCTACCTAATTTGTACACAAAATCGACGCCGCCGAAAAGCGAGTGATTTCCTCGACTTATAAAAATCCTGACAAATCAGTGATATACCACCTAAGTAGTAGGTGAAAGCGTATTTGATTTGCATCAATAAGCCCCCGTGCTGAATCGTTAAGGTAGGCGGTAATAGAAAAGAAATCGAGGCAAAAATGAGCAAAGTCAGACTCGCAATTATCGGTAACGGCATGGTCGGCCACCGCTTTATTGAGGATCTTCTCGATAAAGCCGACGCTGCCCGCTTCGACATTACCGTGTTCTGTGAAGAACCCCGCAAGGCGTACGACCGCGTGCACCTCTCTTCCTACTTCTCCCACCACACCGCCGAAGAGCTCTCTCTGGTGCGTGAAGGTTTCTATGAGAAGCACGGCGTAAACGTGCTGGTGGGCGAACGCGCCATCACCATCAACCGCCAGGAAAAAGTGATCCACTCCAGCGCCGGACGCACGGTTTTTTACGACAAGCTGATTATGGCGACTGGCTCCTACCCGTGGATCCCACCGATCAAAGGGTCAGAAACTCAGGACTGCTTCGTTTATCGTACCATTGAAGATCTTAAAGCCATCGAAAACTGCGCGCGCCGCAGCAAGCGCGGTGCGGTGGTTGGCGGCGGCCTGCTGGGTCTGGAAGCGGCAGGCGCACTGAAAAACCTCGGCGTTGAAACCCACGTTATCGAATTTGCCCCGATGCTGATGGCCGAGCAGCTTGACCACATGGGCGGCGACCAGCTGCGCCGTAAAATCGAAAGCATGGGCGTGAAGGTTCACACCAGCAAAAACACTAAAGAGATCGTCCAGGAAGGCACCGAGGCGCGTAAAACCATGCGCTTTGCCGACGGAAGCGAGCTGGAAGTCGATTTTATTGTCTTCTCCACCGGGATTCGTCCGCGCGACAAGCTGGCGACCCAGTGCGGTCTGGCCGTTGCCCAGCGCGGCGGCATTATGATCAACGACGCCTGCCAGACCTCTGACCCGGATATCTACGCCATCGGCGAGTGCGCCAGCTGGAACAACCGCGTTTACGGCCTGGTCGCGCCGGGCTACAAAATGGCGCAGGTTGCCGTTGACCATATCCTCGGCACCGAAAACGCCTTCGAAGGCGCGGACATGAGCGCCAAGCTGAAGCTGCTGGGCGTGGACGTGGGCGGCATCGGCGATGCGCACGGCCGCACCCCGAACTCCCGCAGCTACGTGTATCTCGACGAAAGCAAAGAAGTCTACAAGCGCCTGATCGTAAGCCAGGACAACAAAACCCTGCTCGGCGCGGTGCTGGTGGGCGATACCAGCGACTACGGCAACCTGCTGCAGCTGGTGCTGAACGCCATCGAGCTGCCGGAAAACCCGGACGCGCTGATCCTGCCTGCCCACGCTGGCAGCGGCAAGCCGTCTATCGGCGTGGATAAACTGCCGGACAGCGCCCAGATTTGCTCCTGCTTCGACGTCACCAAAGGGATGCTGGTCGCGGCCATCAACAAAGGCTGTCACACCGTGGCGGCGCTGAAGGCCGAAACCAAAGCCGGTACCGGCTGCGGCGGCTGTATTCCGCTGGTCACGCAGGTACTGAACGCCGAGCTGGCGAAGCAGGGCATCGAAGTGAACAACAACCTGTGCGAGCACTTCTCCTACTCGCGCCAGGAGCTGTACCACCTGATCCGCGTGGAAGGCATCAAATCCTTCGACGAACTGCTGCAAAAACACGGTCAGGGCTATGGCTGTGAAGTGTGTAAACCGACCGTCGGCTCCCTGCTGGCCTCCTGCTGGAACGAGTACGTTCTCAAGCCGGAACATACGCCGCTGCAGGACACCAACGACAACTTCCTGGCGAACATCCAGAAAGACGGCACCTACTCCGTCATTCCACGCTCCGCCGGGGGCGAAATCACGCCGGAAGGCCTGGTGGCGGTGGGCCGCATCGCCCGTGAATTTAACCTCTACACCAAAATCACCGGCTCCCAGCGCATCGGCCTGTTCGGCGCGCAGAAAGATGACCTGCCGGAAATCTGGCGTCAGCTGATTGAAGCGGGCTTTGAAACCGGTCACGCGTATGCCAAAGCGCTGCGTATGGCGAAAACCTGCGTGGGCAGCACCTGGTGCCGCTACGGCGTGGGCGATAGCGTGGGCTTCGGCGTAGAGCTGGAAAACCGCTACAAGGGCATTCGTACCCCGCACAAAATGAAGTTCGGCGTCTCCGGCTGCACCCGTGAATGTGCCGAAGCGCAGGGGAAAGACGTGGGGATCATCGCCACCGAGAAGGGCTGGAACCTGTACGTGTGCGGCAACGGCGGGATGAAACCGCGCCACGCGGATCTGCTGGCCGCGGACCTCGATCGCGACACGCTGATCCAGTATCTCGACCGCTTCATGATGTTCTACATCCGCACCGCCGACAAGCTGACCCGTACCGCGTCCTGGCTCGACAATCTGGAAGGCGGCATCGACTACCTGAAATCGGTCATCATCGACGACAAGCTGGGCCTGAACGCGCATCTGGAAGAAGAGATGGCGCGCCTGCGCGAGGCGGTGATTTGCGAGTGGACTGAAACCGTGAATACCCCGGCCGCCCAGACCCGCTTCAAACACTTTATCAACAGCACCCAGCGCGACCCGAACGTGCAGGTAGTGCCCGAGCGCGAGCAGCATCGTCCGGCGACGCCTTACGAACGCATTCCGGTGACTCTGGTGGAGGAAAACGTATGAGCCAGTGGGTAAACATCTGCACTATTAACGACATCCTGCCCGCAACCGGCGTCTGCGCGCTGCTGGGCAATGAGCAGGTGGCGATCTTCCGCCCTCGTCACGACGAACAGGTTTTTGCCATCAGCAATATCGACCCGTTCTTCGACGCCAGCGTGCTCTCTCGCGGCCTGATTGCGGAGCATCAGGGCGAGCTGTGGGTTGCCAGCCCGCTGAAAAAACAGCGCTTCCGCCTAAGCGACGGGCGCTGCATGGAAGATGAAACGCACTCCGTGAAGCACTACGACGTCCGCGTGAAGGACGGCCAGGTGCAGCTGAAAGGCTAACCCCCCGCCTTTCCTGTAGGAAAGGCTTATGACCCCTTCTGGGTAACGGCAGGAAAAACCGTATGTTCCGTGCGATTCCTGCTGTTATCCTGACGTCAATTCTTACCCCCTCCATGAATGCTGTGAGGTAACGTCGTGGATCACCTGCCGATTTTCTGTCAATTACGCCATCGCGACTGCCTGCTTGTAGGCGGCGGCGATGTGGCTGAACGTAAAGCGCGTCTGCTGTTAGACGCAGGCGCCCGCCTCACGGTAAACGCCCTCGCCTTCGCCCCGCAGTTTGAAGTCTGGGCGCAGGAAGGCATGCTGACCCTCGCCCCGGGGGAGTTCAACGAATCCCTGCTCGATACCTGCTGGCTGACCATCGCCGCCACCGACGACGACGCCGTAAACCAGCGCGTGAGCGACGCCTGCGAAGCGCGCCGTATCTTCTGCAACGTGGTGGATGCGCCGAAAGAAGCCAGCTTTATCATGCCGTCGATTATCGACCGTTCGCCGCTGATGGTGGCGGTGTCGTCCGGGGGACGCTCCCCCGTTCTGGCACGGCTGCTGCGGGAAAAGCTGGAGGCGATTTTGCCGCAGCATCTCGGCCAGGTGGCGAACTACGCCGGCCAGCTTCGTTCGCGGGTGAAGCAAACCTTCGCCTCGGTGGGCGAGCGTCGCCGCTTCTGGGAAAAGTTCTTTGTTAACGATCGCCTGGCGCAGTCGCTTGCCAATCAGGATCGGCAGGCCGTTGAAGACACCACCGAGCAGCTTCTCGCCGAGCCGTTAGAAAACCGCGGTGAAGTGGTGCTGGTGGGCGCGGGCCCCGGCGACGCCGGGCTGCTGACGCTGAAAGGGCTACAGCAGATCCAGCAGGCGGATATCGTGGTCTACGATCGCCTGGTCTCCGATGAGATCATGAACCTGGTGCGTCGGGACGCGGATCGCGTGTTCGTGGGCAAGCGGGCGGGCTACCACTGCGTGCCGCAGGAGGAGATCAACCAGATCCTGCTGCGCGAAGCACAAAAAGGGAAGCGCGTGGTGCGTCTGAAAGGCGGCGATCCGTTTATCTTTGGCCGCGGCGGTGAAGAGCTTGAAACCCTGTGCAGCGCGGGCATTCCGTTCTCCGTGGTGCCGGGCATTACCGCCGCATCCGGCTGTTCGGCCTATTCCGGCATTCCGCTGACCCACCGCGATTACGCCCAAAGCGTGCGGCTGGTCACCGGGCATCTGAAAACCGGCTGCGAGCTGGACTGGCACAACCTGGCGGCAGAAAAGCAGACCCTGGTGTTCTACATGGGGCTGAACCAGGCCGCGACCATTCAGGCCAAACTGCTGGAGCACGGCATGGATGAAACGATGCCGGTGGCGCTGGTGGAAAACGGCACCTCCACCCGACAGCGCGTGGTTGACGGCGTGCTGACGGAGCTGGGCGAACTGGCGCAGCGGGTCGACAGCCCGGCGCTGATTATCGTAGGCCGCGTGGTGGAGCTGCGCGACAAGCTGAACTGGTTCTCTCACCACTAACCCATATTATCCCCTGCCGGAGTAGTCCTTAACCGGACTACTCCCCCGCCGAACTCGCCGATAACATACCGCCTGCAAAATGGAGCTTTTCCATTTATTCCCTCGTGTTACACCATAAATTTCGTCTTTAAATACAAGGAATGAGTATGTTTAAACTGGCTAAAGCCGCCGTTCTGGTCGGCGTATTAACCACTCTTACCGCCTGCACCGGTCGTGTTGAGAACACCAAAAACAACTGTAGCTACGACTACCTGCTGCACCCGGCGATCTCTATTTCTAAGATCATCGGCGGCTGCGGCCCTGCTGCTCAGCAGTAAGCGATTTTCAGGCGTAAAAAAACCGGGGATTTCCCGGTTTTTTTGTTTAGGTTGTGCGGCCTGATGCCCTCACCCTAGCCCTCTCCCACAGGGAGAGGGGAAAAAAACGTTACGGCTTACCCACAAACCCAATTGCGTCGTACACCGCTTTCAGGGTTTCGGACGCGCGCGCGCTGGCTTTTTCCGCGCCGTCTTTCATCACTTTTTGCAGGAAAGCTTCGTCGTTACGGTAGCGGTTATAGCGCTCCTGCAGCTCGGTCAGCATACCGGACACCGCTTCCGCCACTTCGCCTTTCAGATGGCCATACATCTTGCCTTCGAAGTGCTGTTCCAGCTCAGGAATGGTGCGACCCGTCACGCCAGAGAGAATGTCCAGCAGGTTGGACACGCCCGCTTTGTTCTGCACGTCGTAACGCACCACAGGCGGCTCGTCGGAGTCGGTCACGGCGCGCTTGAGTTTTTTCACCACCGACTTCGGATCTTCCAGCAGGCCGATCACGTTGTTGCGGTTATCGTCAGACTTGGACATCTTCTTGGTCGGCTCCAGCAGCGACATCACGCGCGCGCCGGATTTTGGAATGAACGGCTCAGGCACTTTGAACACGTCGCCGTAAATGGCGTTGAAGCGCTGGGCGATATCGCGGCTCAGCTCCAGGTGCTGTTTCTGGTCTTCACCCACCGGAACCTGGTTGGTCTGGTACAGCAGAATGTCTGCTGCCATCAGCACCGGGTAATCAAACAGACCGGCGTTGATGTTTTCAGAGTAGCGAGCGGACTTGTCCTTGAACTGGGTCATACGGCTCAGCTCGCCGAAATAGGTGTAGCAGTTCAGCGCCCAGCCCAGCTGCGCGTGCTCCGGCACGTGGGACTGAACGAAAATGGTGCTTTTCTCCGGGTCGATGCCGCAGGCCAGGTACAGCGCCAGGGTATCCAGCGTGGCTTTGCGCAGCTTCTCAGGATCCTGACGCGCGGTGATGGCGTGAAGATCCACGATGCAGTAGATGCAATGATAGTCATCCTGCATGTTGACCCACTGACGCAGCGCACCCATGTAGTTGCCAATGGTCAATTCACCTGACGGCTGTGCGCCACTAAAAACGATGGGCTTAGTCATTTTTCACTTCCTGATGTTCACTGTGCGAGAGCCCGAGAGCGGGCAAAATATCTTTAAAGTGGTCGAACACGACGTCCGGCTCACTGACCGTAATGGCTTCACCGTAGTTGTAGCCATAGGTTAATCCCATGGAAGGACAGCCTGCCGCTTTCGCCGCCAGAATATCATTGCGGGAATCACCGACAAAGAGCAGCTCGGCGGGCGTTAAGGATAATTTTCCTGCCACCAGCAGCAGCGGTTCCGGATGCGGCTTTTTGTTCTGCACGTCATCGCCGCCGACAATCACGGAGAAATACTTCGCGATATCCAGCGCTTCCAGCAGTGGCGCCACGAACGGCGTCGGCTTGTTGGTCACCAGCCCCAGCGGGATGCCTTTGGCGTGAAGCGCGCTCAGCGTTTGCGCCACGTCCGGGAACAGGAAGCTGCCCTCTTCGACCGTTTCTTCGTAAAAGCGATCGAACAGCTTGCGCAGAATACGCTGCTGCTCGTCCTGTGGGATATCCGCGTGGTCAACGCTCGGTTTACCCTGCGCGGAACGCTGCACCGCACGCTCCTGGCGTGCCCAGGTCAGCGCACGCTCCATCAGCACGTCAGCACCGTTGCCAATCCACGTTACGACGCGCTCTTCGCCCGCAACGGGTAATTCAAGGGCATACAGCGCCTGGTCGACGGCGCTGGTTAAGCCTGGCGCGCTGTCGACCAGCGTGCCGTCGAGGTCAAATGCTACACCCCGAACTGCCTGCAATTTATCCATGACTTACCTTTGCCAGTTCATGGCGCATTTCATCAATCACTTTCTTGTAATCCGGCTGGTCGAAGATGGCAGAGCCCGCAACAAACATGTCTGCCCCCGCCGCCGCGATCTCACCAATATTGTTCACCTTCACGCCGCCATCCACTTCCAGACGAATGTCATAGCCTGACTCATCAATGCGGCGACGCACTTCGCGCAGCTTGTTGAGGGTCTCTGGAATGAACGACTGGCCGCCAAAGCCCGGGTTCACGGACATCAGCAAAATCACGTCCAGCTTGTCCATCACGTAGTCGAGGTAGCTCAGCGGGGTCGCCGGGTTGAACACCAGGCCCGCTTTACAGCCGTTCTCTTTGATGAGCTGAAGGGTGCGGTCCACGTGTTCGGACGCTTCAGGGTGGAAGGTAATAATGCTGGCACCCGCCGCCGCGAAATCAGGCACGATGCGGTCAACCGGCTTGACCATCAGATGCACGTCAATCGGCGCGGTAATGCCGTAATTACGCAGTGCTTTCAGCACCATCGGGCCGATGGTCAGATTGGGAACGTAGTGGTTATCCATAACGTCGAAATGGACGACATCCGCACCCGCGGCCAGCGCGTTTGCGGTGTCTTCACCCAGGCGGGCAAAATCGGCCGACAGAATTGAGGGGGCAATCAAAAACTGTTTCATCCGCATCTCCTTGAAATGTGTTTACCGGCGGGCAAAACGGCTCAGGGTCGATAAAGAGCCAGGAGTTCGTCCACCTTTTTACGTGTGCCGCCGTTGCTGCTAATGCTGCGCCGCACTTTGACCTGAAAATGCTTCGCGGCCTTGTACCATTCGCGCGTGTCCGGCGTATCGTGATTCGAAATTAACACTGGAATTCTTTTGCTGACCAGCTTTTCTGCCATCTCCGCCAGGCGCGCCTGTTCAGCCGGGCTGAAGGCGTTGGTGTGATAGGCGGTAAAATTCGCCGTGGCAGAAAGCGGTGCGTATGGCGGGTCGCAGTAGACCACCGAGCTGGCGTCAGCTTTGTCCATACACTCTTCATACGACAGGCAGTAAAACTCGGCGTTCTGCGCTTTTTCAGCAAAGTGGTACAGTTCAGCCTGCGGGAAATAGGGGCGCTTATAGCGGCCAAACGGCACGTTGAATTCGCCGCGCAGGTTATACCGACACAGGCCATTGTAGCCATGACGGTTGAGATAGAGGAACAGCAGCGCGCGCCGGAACGCATCTTTGCTCTGGTTAAACTCCGTGCGCAGCTGGTAGTAAACGTCCGGGTTATTGTGCTCAGGCGTAAACAGCTTACGCGCCTCTTCAACGTACTCATCGGTACGCAGCTTCACGATGGTGTAGAGGCTGATAAGGTCGCTGTTGATATCCGCCAGGATATAACGAGAAAAATCGGTATTCAGGAATACCGATCCAGCACCCACGAAGGGCTCGATGAGACACTCGCCTTTTGGCAGGTGCTTTTTAATATCATCGAGCAGGGGGTATTTGCCCCCTGCCCATTTCAGAAAAGCGCGATTTTTTTTCATGCTGACTAACTGATTACACCTTCTCCGGCTGTGGAGAAAGCTCCGACAGCATCCTGCGCTTTAAACATTACTTAAGATCGGCCTGAACCTGATGAATCGGCTTCGCCCACGGGTTTTTCGCCTGAACGTCCGCTGGCAGCGCCGCAACGGCACGCTTCGCTTCGTCTTTAGAGGCATAAACACCGCTCACCAGCACGTACCACGGCTGCCCGTTGCGCGTCGTCTGATAAACCACGTAGTTTTTCAGGTTCGACTTTTTCGCCCAACCGTTAAGGTTGTCATAGTTAGACGAGCTGCTGAGCTGCAGGGTGTAGTTGCTGGACGGCGCAGATTTCAGAGAACCCACGTTACCCGCAGTTTTGCCGGATGTCGCAGCGGAAGCCGTTGCGGTTGCAGCAGGTGCTGCCGTTGCCGCTGGCGCAGTGGTGGTTGCCGCTGCTTTTGGTGCCGCTGTTGCTGCGGTTGCCGCTGGCGCTTTTACAGGCGCGCTTACCGCTGCGGTTTCAGTGCGTTTCGGCTGGGTAACCGGTTTTGATTCCGGCGCTTTCACCACGGCCTGTGGTTTGGTTTCACGCTTCGGCTCAATCACAGCCTGTTTGCGCTCCTGGTGAGTCGCAGTCTGCGTTTGACGCGGCTTCGTTTCCGTAGCTGCGGTTTGAGTCTGGGCGTTGCTGCCACGAATCGGTGCCACGGTCGCAGGTTCGGTTGGCAGCGTGGAGCTCGCCACCGCGTTGTTCACCTGTTCCTGGTTCTGCGGCTGCGTCAGGGCGTTGTTCAGGTCACCCTGAACTTCTACACGCTGCTGGCCGTCTGGCGTGGCAGGTGCCTGACCCTGAGTCGGGGTAGAAGAGACTGGCGGCAGGGAGATATCCTGCGGCGATGCGGTGTTACCGGCCGTCTGCTCTGCTGAGGTGGTGCCCGGCGCTGGCTGCGCACCGTTCGCCTGATCGGTAGCATCGCTGCCAGACAGGTTAATGCTTTTCTCAGTAGACGCGGTCTGTGAACGAGAGTCAGTTGACGGTGCTTTCAGCGCGGAACCGATGCCGATAATCAGCAGCAGCAGAACAAACACGCCCAGGCCCATCATGATGTACTGGCGGGAAGCCGGTTTTGCGGCCGCTTTCTTACGTTTACGCGGGCGACGCTCTACAACAGGCTCTTCGTCCATTGAATCTTCTTCGGACTCATAATCCTCTTCTTCTCGCTCATCACGCGCGTTGCGGCTGCGCGAAGGGCGACGATCGTCTGCATCCAGATCAACATCGTCAAAGTTGATCTGCGGCTCGTTATCACGTTCTGAAGATTGACGAGAACGACCAGTACGACGATCGCTGGGATCGGGTTTCAGCTCGTCTTCTGGTTTGAATTCATCCATTTAACACCCCACTCAAAGGCTTATGCCAACGACTTTGCATTTCACCTGAAGCTAAACGACCACCGGTTAAAGTGGCCTGACCTTTCTAGTTGTTACGCCTGCTGACAATCAGCGATAGCGCCAAGAACGACTTCGTGCGGCACTCCGCCGCGCACTTCACTCTTCCCTATTGCAAGCGGGAGTACGAGTCGCATCTCACCTGCCAATACTTTTTTATCGCGCATCATGTGGGGTAAATACGCTTGTGCAGACATGTCCTGCGGCCCGGTTACCGGCAAGCCAGCGCGCACAAGTAGCGTAATGATGCGCTGCGTCTCTTCCGGAGTGAACTGACCAAGACGTTCCGAGGTACGCGCGGCCATCACCATACCGGCAGCAACCGCTTCGCCGTGAAGCCAGTTGCCGTAGCCCATTTCGGCTTCAATCGCATGACCAAACGTATGCCCCAGATTCAGTAAAGCACGTAAGCCGGTTTCACGCTCGTCTGCTGCAACGACTTCTGCTTTCAGCTCACAACAACGGCGGATGCAATACGCCAAAGCTTGCCCGTCGAGGCGCAGCAATGCGTCCATATTTTCTTCCAGCCAGCGGAAGAATTCACCGTCGAGAATGATGCCGTATTTGATGACTTCTGCAAGGCCAGAAGCCAGCTCGCGTTTTGGCAGCGTTGTCAGACAGTCGAGATCTACCACCACCGAAGTAGGCTGGTAGAACGCGCCAATCATGTTTTTGCCAAGCGGATGGTTTACGGCCGTTTTGCCACCAACGGAGGAGTCAACCTGAGACAACAGCGTAGTCGGTATCTGAATAAAGCGGACACCGCGCTGATAGCTGGCGGCAGCAAAACCCGTCAGATCACCGACAACACCGCCGCCGAGGGCAAGCAGTGTCGTATCGCGACCATGAGGTTTTTGCAGTAATGCGGTAAAGACGGTATCGAGCACCGTCAGGCTTTTATACTGCTCGCCATCGGGCAGGATCACACTGTCGACCTTCACGCCCGCCTGCTCAAGCTGCTGACGTACGCGGTCGAGATAAAGCGGAGCCAGAGTCTCGTTGGTGACCAGCATCGCCTGATCACCCGCTTTCAGTGGTAAGAAGGAAGCTGGGTCGTTAAACAAACCAGCCGCGATGGTGATAGGGTAACTACGTTCCCCGAGAGTAACTGTAATCCTCTCCATGACGCGACATCCACCTTTAATGCTTTTACCCGCAGGCGAGTGTATTTAAAGCCAGAATCAGTTGCTTTCCAGCATATGAATAATCTGGTTTGCAACCACTTTAGCGCTCTGATCGTCGGTACGAATGGTCACATCAGCAATCTCTTCGTACAGAGGATTGCGTTCACCGGCCAGGGCTTCCAGAACCTCGCGCGGAGGCGTTTCAACCTGCAGCAGCGGGCGTTTTTTATCACGCTGCGTACGTGCCAGTTGTTTTTCGATGGTCGTTTCGAGATAGACCACCACGCCACGGGCGGAAAGACGGTTGCGGGTTTCGCGAGATTTTACAGAGCCGCCGCCTGTCGCCAGAACGATGCCCTGTTTTTCCGTGAGTTCGTTGATCACTTTTTCTTCTCGGTCACGGAAACCTTCTTCGCCTTCTACGTCGAAGACCCAGCCCACATCAGCTCCGGTTCGTTTCTCAATCTCTTGATCAGAATCGTAAAATTCCATATTGAGTTGTTGAGCTAACTGACGCCCAATAGTGCTTTTGCCGGCACCCATAGGCCCAACCAGAAAGATATTGCGTTTCTCTGCCATTTTTTCGGTACTACTAAGACTATTCGTTAATGGTAATCCCCGCTTCGCAGACACCCAGCGTAGCAGGACATGAACTGAAACCTCATATGCAATTGAGCGAGAGTCAGACTAAAAATTATCTCAATACTCCGGCTTGTTTGGCAACTGATTAAATCGCCGCGCCAGATGCATAAGGCAACAACACGCAAGTCCAACTCAAATCGGTACTCCTTGTATGCTAATTCATGCCCCACGTCAAACATCTGCAACAAACTGAATGCAAAATCATTGCGGGGATTGTCACCCATTAATGAAGGCCGACCAGACGGGGCGTGATAAACACCACCAGCTCGCGTCGTTCATTGTCTTTTCCGTCATGGCGAAAAAGTTGTCCTAACCAGGGAATTTTCCCCAGCCCCGGCACGCTGTCGCTGCCCGTTTTGTTCTTTTGCGAGAAAATGCCGCCCAGCGCCAGCGTTTCTCCACTCTTTACTTCAACCTGCGTGTGAATTTCCTGCTTATCTATCGCCATCGTTTCGCCATCTGCCTGCTTTAATACCTGCCCGGGCATGTTCTCGCTGATGTGTAATTTCAGCCGCACCCGGCCGCCGGGCATTACCACAGGCGTGACCTCCATGCCGAGAACCGCCTCTTTAAACTGCACCGAGGTGGCGCCGCTCTCCCCGCTGGAGACCTGATAGGGAATTTCGCTGCCCTGCTTGATGCTGGCCGGCTGCATATGGGAAGCAAGCAGCCGCGGGCTGGCGATGATCTCCACCTGCTGCTTTTGCTCCAGCGCCGACAGCTCAAGATCGAGCAGCCTGCTGTTGATCCTGCCGATGTTAAAGCCCACGTGGGTTGTCGCCTGCGCCGCCGAGAGCTCAGCGCTCACCGCCGTCGCCCCGCCGGACTCAGCCTGCGCACCCAGGTTCCACTTCACCCCCAGCTCGCGCAGGCTCTTTTCGGTAATCGTCACGATATGCGCCGCCAGCTCGACCTGCTCGACGGGGATATCCATCTGCGAGGCCCAGAGCTGCAGGGCGTCCAGCACCGCTTTGTTATCACGCGCCAGCAGACGGTTGGTGCGCTTATCAACGGACAAACTCCCTTTTGGGCTGAGCAGCTTTTCCGCCGCCTTTTGCAGCTCGCCGGCATCCGCCCAGGAGAGAGGAATGCTGCGCGATACCAGCGGCGCATCGAGCCGCCGCTTCTCAATTTCCCGCTCCCTGCGCGCCTGCTGTTCCTGCTGCCACGCCGCCGTGTGGACGTAAAAAATCCCGCGGTCTTCGCGCAAAACCAGCCCGGCGCTGGCGACAACCGTCTGCAGCGCCTGCCGCCAGGGGACCTGGGTTAAGTTGAGCGACAGCGAGCCTTTAACATCGGGCGAGACCACCAGATTGCGTCCCTCCTGCGCGACCAGCGCCTGAAGCACCTGCACCACCGGCGCATCATCCACCACCAGCGTGACCGGCTTTGGCGCTGCCGCCCACGCCAGGCTGCTGAGCATTATCAGCAACAGCGTTATCCCTGCTTTCATTCTTCGTTCCTTCTCGTTGCCACTGCCACTGCGTCGGCTCGCAGGCCGCGTTCAGCGCAATGGTGAGTGCCTTATCCTCTACAGACATCACCCGCCAGCCCACCGGCAGGCGATCTCCCGCCTTCACCCGATGCCAGCGATGCTGCCCGTCCTGCAAAAGCCCGACGCGGTTAACCGACCCGTGATACCGCCACTGCGCCAGCTGCCCTGCCGCACACCGATCCGGCGGCGGATGAAAGGGGTCGCGCATTCCGGTCAGCAACAATACGGAGCCTACTATCAGATAGCGCAAGCTAGTGTGCATCGTGCAGCTCCAGGCTGAGGCGCAGCCGCGCGCCCTCGGGGATGATCTCGAATGCCTCGACGCTCATTTCCCGCTGCGCCAGCCGGGAGAAAACGGCCGGAATTTGCCCCCAGTCGGCGTCCAGCGTTAGCGCGCCGCCGCCCGTAAACGGCTTCCAGGAGACCAGCGTTGTGCCGTCGCGCTGAAACGCCAGCGCGGAGAAGGCCGTTTTCGTCTGCGGCTCGTCGGGCTTTGCGGGACGGTGCAAACGCGCAACGGCAGACCAGAGCGCCGCGCGGGTTTGCCTCGCATCGGTTAGCTGCGCTTCCAGCGCGGCGCGCTGGGCGTCCATCGGCGTTATCAGCAGCGCCCATGCGAACAGGGCGATAACGCCCGCCATCAGGCAAGCCATGAGCGCGCGCGTCCGGGCACGCCACGCGCACCAGCGTTCAAAAAGAATATGCATGGGCTACCCCTGGCGTTTGAGCCGAAAAGTAAACATCCACCGCCCCTGGTCGTCCTGCTGCAGCTCGCCCGCCGCGCCGGGCGTCATGCCCGTTACCCTCGGCAGGGCATCCGCCATCGCCGTGAGCGCGGGAAGCGTGGCGGCGTACCCGGTGAGGGTCAGGGTTGATGCCTGATAGCGCAGCCGGGTCAGCCAGGCCTGCGGCGGCATCGCCTGCGCCAGGGATTCCAGCGCCGGGTGCCACAGGGGCGCGGCGGGAGATTGTGCCGTTATGCTTGCCGTTTGCCTGCGGCGGGCCTCAAGCGCCCGCTGGACGGCGTTAATCCCCGTGAGCTCCAGCTCCAGGCCGCGCATGCTGAGGCGCTGATGCGCCCGCACGCCGAGCGCCAGGACGAATGTCACCAGCAGCCAGCCCGCGAGCAGCAGGCACCAGACGCGCAGGCACCGCGCCCGGCGCTGCTGCCTCCACGGCAGGAGATTCACCCGGCTCATACGGGCATCTCGCTCATGGCCAGCGCCAGCGCAACGGTAAATTCAGCCCCGCACTCGGGCAGCGGCGGCTGGCAGCGGGAGACCAGCTCGAAGGGATCGCGGGCATCGTCGTCAAACAGGGCGATGTCGTCGGGCGAGAGCGCCAGCAGCGCCGCCAGCTCAGCAGCGTTTTCCGCTTCGCTGCGCGAACGCCGCCCCCACTGGTGGCGCATCGCCCACAGCCACTGGTTGTCGTCGCGCCAGGCAACGCACCGTGCGGGCGCAACGGCGGGAAGCAGGCTCGCCAGCGCGCCCGCATCGGGCGTCACGGCAACCAGCCGCAGGCGCAGGGTCTCTGCCAGCGAAAGCAGCGTGGCGACCTCTTTGTTTTGCGCCGCCGTGACATGGTACACGCGGCTGAAGGTATCCTGGGCGTAATCAAAGCAGAGCGACTCCGCGGGCATCTCCAGCTCACGCGCCAGCGCGGAGCCAACCCAGCTGAGCTGCTCGCTATCGCGCAGGGTCATGGCCGGGCGCGGAAGGGTCTTTTGCAGGGTTCGCGCCGCAGGAAACGCGACGAACGCCCGGTGGTGAAGCGGTAGCATCCGCCGCCAGCCGCGCAATGCCACCGCCAGCTTGTCCGGCGCGCGAATTTGCCCGTCGCAGACGATTCCTTGCGCGAGCGGAATAGCCCACCAGCGGCGCAGGCACCAGCGCGACTTCTCGTGGGTGAGCGCGACGATCCGCACCGTATCTTGTTGAATATGAACGCCCGTTTGCCATGTTTTGAAAGCCATACTTCACGATCTCCTTATCGCCCGTCAGAGTGACGGCTATATCAATGCATCAGGCTTGCCTTTATACTACCGCGCGATTGTTTATAAACTGCCCAAGTGGAACCAAATGGGAAACCTCCGGTGAAGTTCGTAAAGTATTTATTGATCCTTGCAGTCTGTTGCATTCTGCTGGGAGCAGGCTCGATTTATGGTTTGTACAAGTACATTGAGCCGCAGCTACCTGATGTCGCCACGCTTCGCGATGTTCGACTCCAGATCCCTATGCAGGTCTATAGCGCCGATGGCGAGCTGATGGCGCAGTACGGTGAAAAACGCCGTATCCCGCTGACCTTAAAACAGGTTCCGCCCGTCATGGTGAAGGCCTTTATCGCTACCGAGGACAGCCGTTTTTACGAGCACCACGGTGTCGATCCGGTGGGGATCTTCCGCGCCGCCAGCGTGGCGCTGTTCTCCGGCCATGCCTCTCAGGGGGCGAGTACCATTACGCAGCAGCTGGCGCGTAACTTCTTCCTCAGCCCTGAAAAGACGCTGATGCGTAAGATCAAAGAGGTGTTCCTCGCGATCCGCATTGAGCAACTGCTGAGCAAAGACGAGATCCTTGAGCTTTACCTCAACAAGATCTACCTCGGCTACCGCGCCTACGGCGTGGGTGCCGCCGCGCAGGTCTATTTTGGCAAGCCCGTCGAGCAGCTCACGTTAAGCGAAATGGCGACCATCGCCGGCCTGCCGAAAGCGCCGTCCACGTTCAACCCGCTCTACTCTCTCGACCGGGCGACCGCGCGCCGCAACGTGGTGCTGTCGCGTATGTTGAGCGAAGGCTACATCAGCCAGACCGAGTACGAACAGGCGCGTAACGACGTTATCGACGCCAACTACCACGCCCCCGAAATCGCCTTCTCCGCGCCTTACCTCACGGAAATGGTGCGTCAGGACATGGTGAGCCGCTACGGTGAGAACGCCTACGAAGACGGCTATCGCGTTTACACCACTGTGACCCGCAAGGTGCAGCAGGCGGCGCAGCAGGCCGTGCGCAATAACGTGATGGATTACGACATGCGTCACGGCTATCGCGGCCCGTCTAACGTGCTGTGGAAAGTGGGCGAAGGCGCGTGGGACAGCAAAAAAATCACCTCTACCCTGAAGGCGCTGCCAACCTATGGCCCGCTGTTGCCGGGGGCAGTGACCCGCGCCGACGCGCAGGAAGCGGAAGTGATGCTGGCTGACGGCACGTCGGTGACGCTGCGCATGGACGGCGTTCGCTGGGCGCGTCCTTACCGCTCCGACACGCTGCAAGGGCCAACGCCGCGCAGGGTGACCGATGCCATTCAGACCGGCGAGCAAATCTGGGTACGCCAGGTGGGCGACGCCTGGTGGCTGGCGCAGGTGCCGGACGTGAACTCCGCGCTGGTGTCCATCAACCCGCAAAACGGTGCCGTGATGGCGCTGGTGGGCGGTTTTGACTTCAACCAGAGCAAGTTTAACCGTGCGACCCAGGCGCTGCGTCAGGTGGGCTCTAACATCAAGCCTTTCCTGTATACCGCCGCGATGGATAAAGGGCTGACGCTCGCCAGCATCCTGAACGACGTACCGATTTCCCGCTGGGATGCCGGTGCCGGTTCAGACTGGCAGCCGAAGAACTCCCCGGCGGAATACGCGGGCCCGATTCGTCTGCGTCAGGGTCTGGGGCAGTCGAAAAACGTGGTGATGGTGCGCGCGATGCGTGCGATGGGCGTTGACTACGCGGCAGAGTATTTACAGCGCTTTGGCTTCCCGGCGCAGAACATCGTACATACCGAATCGCTGGCGCTCGGCTCTGCGTCCTTTACCCCGCTGCAGGTGGCGCGCGGCTACTCGGTGATGGCGAACGGCGGCTTCCTGGTCGATCCGTTCTACATCAGCAAAATCGAGAACGATCAGGGCGGCGTCCTGTTTGAAGCGAAGCCGAAAATCGCCTGCGCCGAATGCGACCTTCCGGTGATCTACGGCGATACGCCGAAATCCAACGTGCTTGAGAACAAGGACATGGAAGACGTCGCGATTTCGCAGGAGCAGCAGAATTCCACCGTGCCTCAGCCGCAGCTGGAACAGGCCAACCAGGCGCTGGTGGCGCAAAGCGGCGCGCCGGAATATGCTCCGCACGTGATCAACACCCCGCTCTCGTTCCTGATTAAGAGCGCCCTGAACACCAACATCTTCGGTGAACCGGGCTGGCAGGGTACGGGCTGGCGCGCAGGGCGCGATTTGCAGCGTCATGACATCGGCGGCAAAACCGGTACGACGAACAGCTCGAAAGACGCGTGGTTCTCCGGCTATGGCCCGGGCGTGGTGACGTCGGTCTGGATCGGATTTGACGATCACCGCCGCGATTTAGGGCGCACGACGGCGTCCGGGGCGATTAAAGATCAGATTTCCGGTTATGAAGGCGGCGCTAAGAGCGCGCAGCCGGCCTGGGATGCTTACATGAAAGCGGTGCTGGAAGGCGTGCCTGAACAGCCGCTGACGCCACCGCCGGGCATCATCACGGTCAACATCGACCGCAGCACCGGGCAGCTCGCCAACGGCGGCAACAGCCGTGCCGAGTATTTCATCGAAGGGACGCAGCCGACCACCCAGGCAGTGCAAGAGGTGGGTACGGAGCTGATTGATAACGGCGAGACCCACGAGCTGTTCTGACGTCTGTAAAAAAGCCGGGCGGCGATAACGCCTTACCCGGCCTGACCCACAGTACAAAAACGGCAACCCGAAGGTTGCCGTTTTTTATTGGGCTACAAACGCCCCTGCCCTTTCAGCCACTCGCGCACCAGGAACAGCGCGCTCACGTTGCGGGCTTCGTTGAAGTCGGGATCTTCCAGCAAATCCATCAGATGGGCCAGCGGCCAGCGCACCTGCGGCAGCGGCTCCGGCTCGTCGCCTTCCAGCTTTTCCGGGTAGAGATCTTCCGCCACCACGATATTCATTTTGCTGGAGAAATAGGACGGCGCCATGCTGAGCTTTTTCAGGAACGACAGCTCCTTCGCGCCAAAACCGACCTCTTCTTTCAGCTCGCGGTTAGCGGCTTCGTACACGGTTTCGCCCGGGTCAATCAGCCCTTTCGAGAACCCAAGCTCATAAGATTCTGTTCCCACAGCGTATTCGCGGATTAAAATCAGATGGTCGTCGATGATAGGGATAATCATCACCGCTTCGCGCGCAGAGGGGCGCATACGTTCATAAACGCGACGCACACCGTTGCTAAACTCCAGATCCACGCTTTCGACATTAAACAGGCGCGATTTGGCGACTGTTTCAACGTTCAGAATGGTGGGTTTTTGTAATGGTTTGCTCATCTTGATGGGTCTTTACTGGGTGAACTGGGGTTATTGTGCGATATGCCGCACGGTTTCGGCAATGTCAATCGTTCTTTATTTACATTTTTGCAACGTAACGAGAATCAACTCTCATTTCAAAACAAAAGTCAAGAGGTTGAAATCACTCCAGGAATTTGCTGATATCGCGCGTTGGCAAGCTTTGTTATCATCGTCGATCACTGGGATGCGCTTCAAAATGCTCAAGTTCGACTCCATACTTGCCGATAGCCAACCACAGACTCTCATTCAATGTTAAAGGTGCTACAGACTACACCTGTAAGAAGATAAGTAAGATGGGGAAAGCATGAGCACCATTTTGATTTTTCTCGCTGCTATGCTGGCCGGCGCTTTGATTGCAGGGTGGGTATACAGGCGTCGGATACAGCGCCGATACCGGCTGCCCTTTTTAAACGCTTTCGCCGGTGCGAACACCCGCAAACTGTCGCCGGAAGAACGCAGCGCGGTTGAAAGCTACCTCGAAACCCTTAATCGTTCGCAGCTAACGCCTGGGCCAACCGGTGCCAGCACGGCGCCCGTGTCGCTCAACCTTAACGCCCAGAGCGATACCGTGGTTTGCGTGACGCGCTCGATCACCCGCTACGGTATCACCACCGACGATCCCAACAAGTGGCGCTACTACCTTGACTCCGTTGAAGTGCATCTGCCGCCGTTCTGGGAGCAGTACATCAACGACGAAAACAGCGTTGAGCTTATCCATACCGACTCTCTGCCGCTGGTTATCACGCTGAACGGCCACACCCTGAGCGAATACGTTCAGGAAGCGCCGCGCTTTGCGCTGGAACGCGCGAGCTCGACCCAGGCGTCGATTCGCGGTGAAGAGACCGAGCAAATTGAGCTGCTCAACATTCGTCAGGAAACACACGAAGAGTATGCCCTGAGCCGCCCGGACGGCATCCGCGAGGCGGTGCTTATCGTTGCCGCTTTCCTGATGTTCTTTATCTGTTTGCTCTCACCAGACGTGTTTGTTCCCTGGCTGGCTGGCGGTGCGGTATTGCTGCTGGCGGCGGGTCTGTGGGGGTTATTTGCCCCGCCGTCCAAAACCGCCCTGCGTGAGATCCACTGCCTGCGCGGCACGCCAAAGCGCTGGGGATTATTCGGTGAGAACGACCAGGAACATATCAACAATATCTCGCTCGGCATTATCGACCTGATCTACCCGCGCCACTGGCAGCCGTGGATCGCCCAGGATTTGGGCCATAAAACCGATATCGATATCTATCTTGATCGTCAGGTGGTGCGCCAGGGGCGGTATTTGTCGCTGCATGACGAGGTGAAGAACTTCCCGCTCCAGCACTGGCTGCGCAGCAGCGTGATCGCGGGTGGCGCCGCCGCGGTGCTGCTGATGCTGCTGTTGTTCGTGCCGCTGGATATGCCGATTAAATTCACCCTGTCGTGGATCAAAGGGGCGCAAACCGTTGAAGCCACCAGCGTTAACCAGCTCGATGAAGCCGGGGTGCGCGTGGGCGATACGCTGCGGCTGAAAGGCACCGGGATGTGTAACATCCATACGCCGGGAAGCTGGAACACGCGACAAAACTCGCCGTTTGCCCCGTTTGACTGCTCGCAAATCATCTGGAATGACGCACCGCCGCTGCCGCTGCCGGAGTCCGATGTGGTGGGCAAAGCCACCGCCCTCACCCAGGCGGTGAATCGCCAGTTGCATCCAAAGGCGGACGATGATTCCCGCGTCAGCCCGGCGCTGCGCTCCGCCATTCAGAAATCGGGCATGATCCTGCTGGATGACTTCGGTGAGATCGTTCAGAAGACCCAGGATTTGTGCTCCGCGGCGGACGAGTGCGTGCGCCTGAAGAATGCGCTGGTGAACCTCGGGAACAGCAAGGACTGGGAGGCGCTGGTGAAGCGCGCCAACGCGGGCAAGCTGGACGGCGTGAACGTGCTGCTGCGCCCGGTGAGCGCGGAGTCTTTGGATAACCTCGTCGCCACCTCTACCGCCCCGTTTGTGATGCGCGAAACCACCCGCGCGGCGCAGTCGCTTAACAGCCCGGCACCGGGCGGGTTTGTGATTGCCAGCGATGAAGGCACGGACCTGGTGGATCAGCCGTACCCGCAAATTGCGCTTTACGATTACCCTGCCCAGGAGCAGTGGGGCGAGTTCCAGCGGCTGGCGCAGATGTTAATGCAAACGCCGTTCAGCGCCGAAGGGATCGTGACGCGGATCTTCACCGACGCCAACGGCACGCGCCATATCGACTTGCACCGGATGCCGGACAGCGCGGGGTTGTGGCGCTATGTCGGCACGTCCCTGCTGATGATTGCGATGCTGGCCGCCGTTATCTGGAACGGCTATATGGCCGTGCGCCGCTACCAGCGTTCGCGCACGCGGCTGGCTGAAATCCAGCAATACTACGAAAATTGCCTCAATCCTAAGCTGATCTCCTCCCCTGAGAGCCTGATCGGATAACGTCACGGCGCGACAAGTTGTGCTACCCTGTCGCGCACGTAACTTCTGGCTGAAGAGTTCCCCTTATGCATCTTGATATCGCCTGGCAGGACGTGGATACCGTCCTGCTGGATATGGACGGCACGCTGCTCGATCTCGCCTTTGACAACTATTTCTGGCAAAAGCTGGTGCCTGAAACCTATGGCAAGCAGCAGGGGATCTCCCCGGCAGAAGCGCAGGAATTCATTCGCTCGCAGTATAGCGCCGTGCAGCATACGCTAAACTGGTACTGTCTTGACTACTGGAGCGAGCGTCTGGGTCTGGATATTTGTGCCATGACGACCGCCCAGGGGCCGCGCGCCGTCCTGCGCGAGGACACCGTGCCTTTCCTGGACGCGCTGAAAGCGAGCGGCAAGCGCCGTATTTTGCTGACCAACGCGCACCCGCATAACCTGGCGGTGAAGCTGGAACATACCGGACTGGCTTCACACCTTGATTTATTACTTTCTACCCACACATTTGGTTATCCGAAAGAGGATCAGCGGTTGTGGCACGCCGTAGCAGAAGAGACCGGGTTGCAGCCTGAAAGAACGCTGTTCATTGATGACAGCGAACCGATCCTTGATTCTGCCGCCACCTTTGGCATTCGCTACTGCCTGGGTGTGACCAATCCTGACTCTGGCCTGGCTGAAAAAAGCTATCTGCGGCATCCGGGGCTGAACGACTATCGCCGGATGATCCCCTCACTCACCGTGAAGGAGTCGCCATGAAAGAGAAACCCTCCGAAGGGGTAAGACTGGATAAATGGCTGTGGGCCGCCCGTTTTTACAAAACGCGCGCGCTCGCCCGAGAGATGATTGACGGCGGCAAAGTCCACTACAACGGCCAGCGCGGAAAGCCGAGCAAGCTCGTTGAACTGAACGCCACCATCACGCTGCGTCAGGGCAACGATGAAAAGACGGTGGTGATCAAAGCCATCACCGAGCAGCGAAGGCCCGCAACCGAAGCCGTTTTGCTCTATGAAGAAACGGTGGAAAGCGTCGAAAAACGCGAGAAGACGGCACTGGCACGCAAAATGAACGCGCTGACGATGCCGCACCCGGATCGGCGTCCGGATAAAAAAGAGCGCCGTGAACTGATGAAATTTAAACACGGTGAGAGTGAATAACCCCCTCACCTGCACGAGAGATGACTATGGCCCAACACGACCAATTACACCGCTATCTGTTTGAACAATTCGCCGTGCGCGGCGAGCTGGTCACCGTGTCCGAAACCTGGAAACAGATCCTGGAAAACCACACCTACCCGCTGCCGGTAAAAAACCTGTTGGGCGAACTGCTGGTTGCCACCAGCCTGTTAACCGCAACGCTGAAGTTTGCCGGTGATATCACCGTGCAGCTGCAGGGTGACGGCCCGATGACGCTGGCCGTGATCAACGGCAACAACCAGCAGCAGATGCGCGGCGTGGCGCGCGTTCAGGGCGATGTGCCTGAAAACGCAGATCTGAAAACGCTGGTGGGCAACGGCTATCTGGTGATCACCATTTCCCCGGAAGAGGGCGAGCGCTATCAGGGCGTTGTGGGGCTGGAAGGTGATACCCTGGCAGCCTGTCTGGAAGATTACTTCATGCGCTCCGAACAGCTGCCAACGCGTCTGTTCATCCGCACCGGTGAAGTGGATGGTCAGCCTGCCGCGGGCGGTATGCTGCTGCAGGTTCTGCCAGCCCAGGACGCGCAGACCAACGACTTTGAGCACCTGGCGACCCTGACCGAAACCGTTAAAGCGGAAGAGCTGTTCACCCTGTCGGCGACCGACGTGCTGTGGCGTCTGTATCACGAAGAAGAGGTGACCGTTTACGATCCTCAGGACGTAGAGTTCAAATGCACCTGCTCCCGCGAGCGCTGCGCTGGCGCACTGAAAACCCTGCCGGATGAAGAGATCGACAGCATCATGGCGGAAGACGGTGAAATTGATATGCACTGTGACTACTGCGGTACGCACTACGTGTTCAATTCAATGGATATCGCTGAGATCCGCAACAACGCCTCCCCGGCGGATCCGCAGGTCCACTAAACCTTTTTTCCCCTCCCCCTGACCCTCTCCCCAACGGGAGAGGGAACGTGAACACCCTCTCCTCTTGGGCAGAGGGTTGAGGGGCAAAATTCCCCTATAAGCTGAATCGTTTTCACAATGTAACTCTTACGTAATTTTCCTACATGTATGCGATTACATTCACATTCCTTCCGTTAAATTCACCACCAATTAACCTTTTAAGAACATTTTCCCCAACCAAAAAGCGATTCCTGCGATAATCTGCCCGCCCTGTGACTGGAGTCGCAGCGTTTTCCGTTAGTAAGGGTTTTGTCCAGATACGTAAATCTATGAGCCCCGTCCCGGTTAACAACCTAAGAAAAACCCTACAATTTCAGGCAGTACATATTGGCTAAGGAGCAGTGACATGCGCGTTAAAGGTATAACCTCGCAAGATCTCAAGGCTTATGGCATTCACGACGTCCAGGAACTCGTTTACAACCCCGATTACGATACGCTGTATCAGGAAGAGCTCAATCCAGCGCTGGAAGGATACGAGCGAGGTGTGTTGACGAATCTTGGTGCTATCGCCGTCGATACCGGTATTTTTACCGGCCGTTCGCCGAAGGATAAGTACATCGTCCGTGACGACACCACGCGCGACACCCTGTGGTGGTCGGATAAAGGCAAAGGAAAGAACGACAACAAGCCGCTCTCCCCTGAAACCTGGCAACATCTGAAAGGACTCGTCACAAATCAACTTTCCGGCAAGCGTCTGTTTATTATCGATGCTTTCTGCGGCGCCAACGCCGACACCCGTCTTTCCGTACGCTTTATTACCGAGGTGGCCTGGCAGGCGCACTTCGTGAAGAACATGTTTATTCGCCCGACCGACGAAGAGCTGCAGGATTTCAGCCCTGACTTTATCGTGATGAACGGCGCGAAATGCACCAACCCGCAGTGGAAAGAGCAGGGCCTGAACTCCGAGAACTTTATCGCCTTCAACCTGACCGAGCGTATCCAGCTAATCGGCGGAACCTGGTACGGCGGCGAAATGAAGAAAGGGATGTTCTCGGTGATGAACTACCTGCTGCCGCTGCAGGGCATTGCGTCGATGCACTGCTCGGCGAACGTCGGCGAAAAAGGCGATGTCGCGGTCTTCTTCGGGCTTTCCGGCACCGGTAAAACCACGCTGTCCACCGACCCGAAACGCCGCCTGATTGGCGATGATGAGCACGGCTGGGACGACGACGGCGTATTTAACTTCGAAGGCGGCTGCTACGCGAAGACTATTCGCCTGTCTGAAGAGGCCGAGCCGGACATCTTCCACGCCATCCGTCGCGATGCGCTGCTGGAGAACGTGACCGTGCGCGCCGATGGGTCTATCGACTTCGACGACGCCTCAAAAACCGAAAACACCCGCGTTTCCTACCCTATCTACCACATCGACAATATCGTGAAGCCGGTGTCGAAGGCGGGCCATGCCACGAAGGTGATTTTCCTGACCGCCGACGCGTTCGGCGTGCTGCCGCCGGTATCGCGCCTGACGGCCAACCAGACGCAGTATCACTTCCTCTCCGGCTTTACCGCGAAGCTGGCGGGCACAGAGCGCGGCGTGACCGAGCCGACCCCAACCTTCTCTGCCTGCTTCGGCGCGGCGTTCCTGTCGCTGCACCCAACGCAGTACGCAGAAGTGCTGGTCAAGCGTATGCAGGCCTCCGGCGCGCAGGCGTATCTGGTGAACACGGGCTGGAACGGCACGGGGAAACGTATCTCTATCAAAGATACCCGCGCGATTATCGATGCGATTCTGGACGGTTCTCTGGATAACGCCGAAACCTTCACCCTGCCGATGTTCGATCTGGCGATCCCAACGGCGCTGCCGGGCGTGGATACCCGTATCCTCGATCCGCGCAATACCTACGCCTCGCCGGAACAGTGGCGTGAGAAGGCGGAAGCGCTGGCGAAGCTGTTTATTGAAAACTTCGAGAAGTATACCGATACCCCGGCTGGCGCTGCGCTGGTGAGCGCGGGGCCTAAGCTGTAGCCCTTCTCCCCCTCACCCTAACCCTCTCCCCGCAGGGGAGAGGGAATTGCACGGTGCGTTTTTCTCCCTTTCCCCGTGGGGTAGAGGGAATTGCACGGTGCTTTTTTTCTCCCTCTCCCTGTGGGAGAGGGTCGGGGTGAGGGCATCAGGCCGCAGAGACCGCATCTTGTCGGGTGGCGGCTTCACCTCACCCGACCTACGAAAAGGGTGGCTAAAGCCACCCTTTTTTAACTCTCTTTCACCTGCCCGCGCGTCACCGGCACCGGCAGCCATGCGCGAATGCTCAAACCGCCCCGCTCGCTGGTGCCAATCTCCAGCAAGCCGTTATGGTTATCCACAATACGCTGCACAATCGCCAGGCCCAGGCCCGTTCCGCTGGTGCTGCGGGCGCTATCGCCGCGCACAAACGGCTGGAACAGGTGCTTACGCTGCTCGGGCTTAATGCCCGGGCCATCGTCTTCCACCTGGAACCAGGCGCGGTTCAGCTCGGAGCCGCTGCTGACCTTGATCCAGCCGTTCCCGTAGCGCGCCGCGTTCACCACCATATTGGCTACCGCGCGCTTGATGGAGAGCGGGTGCATCCGCACCTGGATTTCGCCCGCCTGCAGGTCGGTGTCAATTTCGCGCTCGTAGCCGCTTTCCGCTGCCACCACTTCCCCCAGCACCGCGTTCAGATCCGCCATCTCCATCGGCATCTCCTGCCCGGTACGCAGGTAGTCGATGAACTGCTCGATAATGGCGTTACACTCTTCGATGTCCTTGTTAATGGACTCCGCCAGATAGCCATCCTCTTCGCCCATCATCTCCGTCGCCAGACGAATACGGGTGAGCGGCGTGCGCAGATCGTGGCTGACGCCCGCCATCAGCAGAGTACGGTCGTCCGCGAGCTGCTTAACGCCTGCCGCCATATGGTTGAAGGCGCGGGTCACTGAGCGCACTTCGGAGGCGCCGTATTCACGCAGCGGCGGCGGAATAATGCCTTTACCGACCTGTAGCGCAGCGTGCTCCAGGTCGACCAGCGGTCGGTTCTGGATGCGGATAAACAGCCACGCCCCCCCTATCGCCAGCAGCATAATCGCCAGGGTGTAGCGGAACAGCGGCGAGAAGTCGCCCTGATGAATTTCGGTGAGCGGAACGCGCACCCAGATATTCGGCGAAAGCCAGGTTTTCAGCCAGACAACCGGCGAGCTTTTGTTGACCTCGACGCGCACTTCCGTCGGGCCGCCAAGCTGCTGCGCCATCTGCTGGCTGAGGAACTCATAGTGTTGCGCCCAGCGCAGGCCAGCGTCTTCTGCCGCTTCGTTGGAATAGAGCGAAATGCCCAGCTCGCGGTAGATTTCACGACGAAACGCCGGAGGAACCACCAGCTGAGTACCGTCCTCCAGCTGCAGTTTATCGGTCATCAGCATACGGACTTCGTACGCCAGCACCTTATTAAACTGCTGGAGGCTCGGCAGGATCGCAAAGTTCAGCACCACCAGATAGGTCGTCACCAGGCTGACGAACAGCAAGGTGACGATCAGTAACAGCGTGCGGGCAAACGAGCTTCGCGGCGAGAAGCGCATTCGCCTCATGCTTTAGAGCCGTCCGGGACGAAGACGTAGCCCAGACCCCAGACGGTCTGAATGTAGCGAGGATGCGCCGGATCTTCTTCCACCATGCGGCGCAGACGGGAGATCTGCACGTCAATAGAGCGTTCCATTGCGGAGTATTCACGACCGCGCGCCAGGTTCATCAGCTTGTCGCGAGACAGCGGCTCGCGCGGGTGGCTAACCAGCGCTTTCAGAACGGCGAATTCACCGCTGGTGAGCGGCATAGGTTCGTCTTCGCGGAACATCTCGCGGGTGCCGAGGTTCAGCTTGAACTTGCCGAAGGCAATTACCGCCTCTTCCTGAGAAGGGGCGCCCGGTAGTTCGTTCGCCTGACGGCGCAGCACGGCGCGGATACGCGCCAGCAGCTCGCGCGGGTTAAACGGTTTTGGAATGTAGTCGTCGGCGCCAATTTCCAGGCCCACGATACGGTCAACTTCTTCCCCTTTCGCCGTTACCATAATGATCGGCATCGGGTTGCTCTGACTGCGCAGGCGGCGGCAGATAGACAAACCATCTTCGCCGGGCAGCATCAGGTCGAGCACCATCAGGTGGAAGGATTCACGGGTCAGCAGACGATCCATCTGTTCGGCGTTCGCCACACTGCGAACCTGGAAGCCCTGCTCGGTCAGATAACGCTCAAGCAGCGCACGCAGGCGCATGTCGTCATCCACGACCAGAATCTTGTAGTTTTCTTGCATTGTATTTACTCCCAAAGGTTCGGATAGTCTTTGTAACAGCGTATTCTAAAAAAGTGCACGTGTTCGACCAGCTAATTCTGGTATAAATTCTAGTCGAAATTGTTACAAAGCATATTTAACAGCAGCTTATCTGCATATTTCATCACATAAATCATTATTAACGCTGTCTGTTAAACTGTGTGATACGTAATGTGCGCACGTTCTGCCATGAAGTCGAGTCTGAAGAAAGCCCAATGAAAACGCCGCTGATCACCCGTGAAGGGTACGAAAAACTCAAAAAAGAGATGGATTACCTGTGGCGAGAAGAGCGCCCAGAGGTGACGAAAAAGGTGACCTGGGCGGCAAGCCTCGGCGACCGCAGCGAAAATGCTGACTACCAGTACAACAAAAAGCGCCTGCGGGAGATCGACCGCCGGGTGCGCTACCTGACCAAATGCCTTGAGCATCTCAAGATTGTCGATTACTCGCCGCAGCAGGAGGGCAAAGTGTTCTTCGGCGCGTGGGTCGAAATTGAAAACGACGACGGCGATACCCTGCGTTTTCGCATCGTCGGTTACGATGAAATTTTTGGTCGTAAGGATTACATCTCCATCGACTCGCCCATGGCTCGCGCCCTGCTGAAAAAGGAAGTGGGTGATTTAGCCGTGGTGCAAACCCCCGGTGGCGAAGCGAGCTGGTACGTGAACGAAATCGAGTACGTAAAATAATCTGAGAGCGCCCCCCACGACTGGCATTTTGCCGTGCCAGTCCGTATAACTATCCCCTGATTTTTTGACCCACAAGATGATAAAGCCATGATGAAAGATTCGCTCTGCCGCATTATTGCGGGTGATATTCAGGCCAGAGCCGAACAGGTAGAAGCTGCCGTTCGCCTGCTTGATGAAGGGAACACCGTGCCGTTTATTGCACGCTATCGTAAGGAAGTCACGGGCGGTCTCGATGACACACAGCTGCGTAATCTGGAAACCCGCCTGGGTTATCTGCGCGAGCTGGAAGACCGTCGTCAGGCGATCCTGAAATCCATCGGCGAGCAGGGCAAGCTGACCAGCGACCTCGAAAAAGCCATCAACGGCACCCTGAGCAAAACCGAATTAGAAGATCTCTATCTGCCGTATAAACCGAAGCGCCGCACGCGCGGGCAGATTGCGATTGAAGCCGGCCTTGAGCCGCTGGCCGACCTGCTGTGGAACCAGCCTTCCCACGACCCGGAAACCGAAGCCGCGAAATTTATCGACGCCGACAAAGGCGTGGCGGACACCAAGGCCGCCCTCGACGGCGCGCGCTACATCCTGATGGAGCGTTTCTCCGAAGACGCGGCGCTGCTTGCCAAAGTGCGTGATTACCTGTGGAAAAACGCGCATCTGGTGGCGACCGTGGTCAGCGGTAAAGAGGAAGAAGGCGCGAAGTTCCGCGACTATTTCGATCACCACGAACCGATTTCAACCACCCCTTCCCACCGCGCGCTGGCGATGTTCCGCGGGCGCAACGAAGGCGTGCTGCAGCTCTCCCTGAACGCCGACCCGCAGTTTGACGAGCCGCCAAAAGAGAGCCACTGCGAGCAGATCATTATCGACCACCTCGGCCTACGCCTGAACAACGCCCCGGCGGACGGCTGGCGTAAAGGCGTGGTGAGCTGGACGTGGCGCATCAAGGTGCTGATGCACCTCGAAACCGAGCTGATGGGCACCGTGCGCGAGCGCGCCGAAGACGAAGCCATCAACGTGTTCGCCCGCAACCTGCACGACCTGCTGATGGCCGCCCCTGCTGGCCTGCGCGCGACGATGGGCCTCGATCCGGGTCTGCGTACCGGCGTGAAGGTCGCGGTCGTTGACGGCACCGGCAAGCTGGTGGCAACCGACACCATTTATCCGCACACCGGACAGGCCGCGAAAGCCGCGGTGGCCGTGGCGGCGCTGTGTGAGAAGTACAACGTGGAGCTGGTGGCGATCGGTAACGGCACCGCGTCCCGCGAAACCGAGCGTTTCTACCTCGACGTGCAGAAGCAGTTCCCGAAAGTCACCGCGCAGAAGGTGATCGTCAGCGAAGCCGGGGCGTCGGTCTATTCCGCCTCCGAGCTGGCGGCGCAGGAGTTCCCGGATCTCGACGTGTCCCTGCGCGGCGCGGTCTCTATCGCCCGCCGCTTGCAGGACCCGCTCGCCGAGCTGGTGAAGATCGACCCGAAATCCATCGGCGTGGGCCAGTATCAGCACGACGTGAGCCAGACTCAGCTGGCGCGCAAGCTGGACGCGGTGGTGGAAGACTGCGTTAACGCCGTGGGCGTTGACCTGAACACCGCTTCCGTTCCGCTGCTGACCCGCGTGGCGGGCCTGACCCGCATGATGGCGCAGAACATCGTGGCGTGGCGTGACGAGAACGGTCAGTTCCAGAACCGTCAGCAGCTGCTGAAGGTGAGCCGTCTGGGGCCAAAAGCCTTTGAGCAGTGCGCGGGCTTCCTGCGCATTAACCACGGCGATAACCCGCTGGATGCCTCAACCGTTCACCCGGAAGCCTACCCGGTGGTGGAGCGTATTCTGGCGGCGACCCAGCAGGCGCTGAAAGATCTGATGGGCGACAACAGTGCCCTGCGCAGCCTGAAAGCCGCGGACTTCACCGACGCGCAGTTCGGCGTGCCAACGGTGACGGACATCATCAAAGAGCTGGAAAAACCGGGTCGCGACCCGCGTCCTGAGTTTAAAACCGCCACCTTCGCCGACGGCGTAGAAACCATGAACGACCTGCTGCCGGGCATGGTGCTGGAAGGCGCGGTGACGAACGTCACCAACTTCGGTGCCTTTGTGGATATCGGCGTGCATCAGGATGGCCTGGTCCACATTTCGTCGCTGGCGGACAAGTTCGTTGAAGATCCGCACACCGTGGTCAAAGCGGGCGATATCGTGAAGGTCAAAGTGCTGGAGGTCGATCTGCAGCGTAAGCGTATCGCCCTGACCATGCGTCTGGACGAGCAGCCGGGCGAAACCAACGCCCGTCGCGGCGGCGGCCGCGAGCAGCAGCGTCCGGCAGCCAAAGCGGCGAAGCCTCGCGGACGTGACGCACAGCCTGCGGGCAACAGCGCGATGATGGATGCGCTGGCGGCGGCGATGAAGAAGAAGTAATTCCTGCCCCCTCTCCTTCCGGGGAGAGGGGCTTTTTATTCACAGCGTGCATAAAAATAAATTAAGAATGTACTCACTCATTATTTTAAATATGAAACCGATTGCACACCCATATTTAAACTCTCCATCATCACTTCATTAACAAATACGTTAATTCTGCATGACATCCGCGGGCCTTAAATATTGAGCAAGGTCAAATTGCCCGCAAATTAACGCCCCTGTTAGCATCCCGTCACATTTTAGATATTGCCGATAAAAACAATTCTCATTACCATTGCATTGTTGATTATTTAATCTTTCCTTCGTTAAGTAGGCACTATGCAATTCACTCCCGACAGTGCATGGAAAATTACCGGTTTTACCCGCGAGATTAGCCCGGCTTATCGGCAAAAGCTGTTGTCCCTTGGCATGCTGCCAGGCTCCTCCTTCCAGGTGGTGCGCGTGGCGCCGCTGGGCGATCCGGTTCATATCGAAACCCGCCGCGTGAACCTGGTACTGCGCAAGAAAGATCTCGCGTTAATTGAGGTCGAAGCAATTTCCCGATAAGAAGCCAGCGGTTTCAGTGAGTCTAATGCAATGAAAAAATTAACTATTGGCTTAATTGGCAATCCTAATTCCGGCAAGACAACCTTATTTAATCAGTTAACCGGCGCGCGTCAGCGCGTGGGGAACTGGGCGGGCGTAACCGTTGAGCGCAAAGAGGGTCAATTTGCGACAACCGATAATCAGGTCACCCTGGTGGATTTGCCCGGCACCTATTCGTTAACCACTATTTCGTCACAAACCTCTCTCGATGAACAAATTGCCTGCCACTATATTCTGAGCGGCGACGCCGACTTATTAATTAACGTGGTGGATGCCTCAAACCTTGAGCGCAATCTGTATCTGACGCTGCAGCTGCTGGAGCTCGGTATTCCGTGCATCGTGGCGCTCAACATGCTCGATATCGCCGAAAAGCAGAAGCTGCGCATTGAAATCGACGCCCTGTCCGCCCGTCTCGGCTGCCCGGTTGTCCCGCTGGTGTCGACCCGCGCGCGCGGCATCGACGCCCTGAAGCTGGCGGTCGATCGCCACACCGGCAACAGCAGCGTTGAGCTGGTTCACTATGCCAGGCCTCTGCTGCGCGAAGCCGATCTGCTGGCCCAGGAGATGGATCAAACCATACCGGCCAGACAGCGCCTGTGGCTCGGCCTGCAAATGCTCGAAGGGGATATCTACAGCCGCGCCTACGCGGGCAACGCGGCAGATAAGCTGGACGTGTCGCTGGCGCGCCTGAGCGAGGAGCTGGACGACCCGGCGCTGCACATTGCCGACGCGCGCTACCAGGCCATCGCCGCGATTTGTGACGTGGTGAGTAACGCCCTGACCGCCGAGCCGAGCAAATTCACCGCCGCGGTGGATAAAATTGTCCTGAACCGCTTCCTCGGCCTGCCGGTCTTCCTGCTGGTGATGTACCTGATGTTCCTGCTCGCCATCAACATCGGCGGCGCGCTGCAGCCTATCTTTGACGCCGGTTCGGTGGCGATTTTCGTCCACGGCATTCAGTGGCTCGGCTACACCCTGCACTTCCCGGAATGGCTGACCATCTTCCTCGCCCAGGGGCTGGGCGGCGGGATCAACACCGTGCTGCCGCTGGTGCCGCAGATCGGCATGATGTACCTGTTCCTCTCGTTCCTTGAGGACTCCGGCTATATGGCGCGCGCCGCCTTCGTGATGGATCGCCTGATGCAGGCGCTCGGCCTGCCGGGGAAATCCTTTGTGCCGCTGATTGTTGGCTTCGGCTGTAACGTGCCGTCGGTGATGGGCGCACGCACGCTGGATGCGCCGCGCGAGCGCCTGATGACCATCATGATGGCGCCGTTTATGTCCTGCGGCGCGCGTCTGGCGATTTTCGCGGTCTTTGCGGCGGCCTTCTTTGGCCAGCAGGGGGCGCTGGCGGTCTTCTCCCTGTACGTGCTGGGCATCGTGATGGCGATCCTCACCGGCCTGATGCTGAAGCACACCATTATGCGCGGCGAAGCGTCGCCGTTCGTGATGGAGCTGCCGGTGTACCACGTCCCGCACCTGAAAAGCCTGGTGATCCAGACCTGGCAGCGCCTGAAAGGCTTCGTGCTGCGCGCCGGTAAAGTGATCGTCATCGTCAGTATCTTCCTCAGCGCCCTGAACAGCTTCACCCTGAGCGGCAAGGCGGCGGAGAACATCAACGACTCCGCGCTGGCCTCCGTCAGCCGGGTGATTACCCCGGTCTTCAAGCCGATTGGCGTGCATGAAGACAACTGGCAGGCGACCGTTGGCCTGTTCACCGGGGCGATGGCGAAAGAAGTGGTGGTCGGCACGCTGAACACCCTCTACACCGCCGAGAACATTCAGGAGCAAGAGTTCAACCCGGCGGAGTTCCACCTTGGCGACGAGCTGATCGGCGCGGCGGAAGAGACCTGGCAGAGTCTGAAAGACACCTTTAGCCTGAGCGTACTGGCGAACCCGATTGAGGCCAGCAAGGGCGACGGCGAAATGGCTACGGGGGCAATGGGCGTGATGAGCGAGAAATTCGGCAGCGCGTCTGCGGCCTACAGCTACCTGATCTTCGTGCTGCTCTATATTCCGTGCATCTCGGTGATGGGGGCAATTGCCCGCGAGTCGAGCCGCGGCTGGATGGGCTTCTCCATTCTGTGGGGGCTGAACATCGCCTACTCGCTGGCGACGGTCTTCTACCAGGCCACCAACTTTAGCCAGCACCCGCGCTACAGCCTGATCTGCATTCTGGCGGTCGTGCTGTTCAACGTGGTGGTCATCGGCCTGCTGCGCCGGGCGCGCAGCCGCGTCAACGTGAACCTGCTGGCCACCCGTAAAACCCCCGCCACCTGCTGCAACAGCCCGGCTGGCGACTGTCACTAAAGGGGGAGCGCAATGGCATCGTTGATTCAGGTTCGTGATTTACTGGCGCTGCAGGGGCGAATGGAGGCCAAACAGTTAAGCCTCACCCTGCATACGCCGCAGCCGATGATCGATGCCATGCTGCAACGACTGGAAGCCATGGGAAAAGCGGTGCGCATTCAGGAAGAGGCCGACGGCTGCCTGACCGGGAGCTGCAAAAGCTGTCCGGAAGGAAAAGCCTGTCTCAGGGAGTGGTGGGCGCTGCGATAGCAAAGCCGGGCGAGATGCCCGGCTTTTTTGTCTTACTTGTACACGTCCGCAGTGGCGCGAACGTCTTTGGTATCTTTAGTGGCGCTGGTGATCACGTAGTAGGTCCCGCCCAGCTCATCTGCTTTTTTGGATAACTCCCTTTTGGCGTCCATTGGCGCGGTGGTGTCTGAGGTTGAGATATCACCGATTTTGGTCAGATTCATCTCTTTCACTTTATCTTTTTGCAGCTCTTGCGCCGCTAATGCACCAAAAGACAGTGACCCAATAACCAGAGAAGTGACAATACCTGTAATCAATTTCATAACCATGACTCTCCTTAGGATGGTGTTTTGATTATCGTGGGCGGAACAACCGCAACGACTCAGTAAGTATTGTTGCGGTACGCCACTTTTGCCAGGTGGGACAGAAAACAATCAGAGTAAACGTTGACGCAGGGCAACCAGCGCGGCGCAGAATTCCGCCGGATGAGAGATAAACGGCGCGTGGGCGGCTTTGGCTATCACCATCGATTCACTTTGCGGCCACAGCGCGTCCAGCAGCGGCACCACCTTGCGCGGCACCAGCCCGTCGAGATAGCCATAAATACGCAGATGCGGCATCGCCAGCGCGCTCAGGGGCTCGCGCAGATCCACCGTTTTTAAGATTTCCAGACCGCCGTTCAGCACGTCCACCTCCGGCATCGGCAGCGAGAGCACGGTGCTTTTCAGCGTGCGCGCATCCTGACGCGCGGTGTCGGTGCCCATGGTTTGCAGCGCCAGGAAGCGCTCCACGGTTCGCTGGAAATCTTCGCTCAGCTGCTGCTGGAATCCGGCCAGCACGTCGGGCTTGATGCCCGGCCACGCGTCGCGCGCGCTAAAGCAGGGCGAGGAGGCAACCGTCACCAGGGCCTGCACGCGGTCAGGGTGGTTGAGCGCGATGCGGCTCGCCACCAGCCCGCCGAGGCTCCAGCCGAGCCAGATGGCGCGCGGGGGAGCCTGCTCTAGCACCTGCTCTGCCATCTCATCCAGCGTCATCGCACCGTAGCCGCGGCTGCGGCCAAATCCCGGCAGGTCGACCAGATGCAGGGTAAATTGCGAGGCCAGTTCCTCAAGAATGCAATTCCACACTTCGGCGTTCAGTCCCCATCCGTGCAGCAGCACAAGATGGCAATTTCCCGTCCCTACGGTCTGCCACCACAGAGTCTTCATCGGTTACTGTTCTCTTTTTTCACAAGGAGGTTGCACATGCTAACAGTGCCTGGCTTGTGCTGGCTATGCCGAATGCCGCTCGCCCTGAGCGGATGGGGGATCTGTTCGGTGTGTACGCGGGCGCTGGTCACGCCCGCCGTCGGGTGTCCGCAGTGCGGTTTATCCGCCATCCACCGCGCGGTGCCCTGCGGGCGCTGCCTGCAAAAGCCGCCGCCGTGGAGTGCGCTGGTGGCGGTGGCGGACTATGTGCCCCCGCTCAGCGGGCTGGTGCATCAGCTTAAGTTTTCCCATCAGAGCGCCCTGGCCACTCCGCTAGCCCGCGCCCTGCTGCTGGCGGTGCTGCAGGCGCGCCGCACAAGCCAATTGCCCCGCGTCGACAGGCTGGTGAGCGTGCCGCTCTATCGGCGTCGCCACTGGCGGCGCGGCTATAATCAGAGCGATGTGCTGTGCAGCCCGCTTGCGCGCTGGCTCGGCTGTGATTATCAGGCCAGCGCCGTGACGCGCGTGCGGCCCACCGCCGTTCAGCATCGGCTCAGCGCGCGGCTGCGCAAAAAGAACCTAAAAAACGCCTTTCGTCTTGAATTGCCGGTGAAAGGCCTCCATATCGCCATCGTGGATGATGTCGTCACCACGGGCAGTACCGTTGCTGAACTTTCCCGACTGCTTTTGCGAAGCGGCGCCGCGTCGGTTCAGGTATGGTGTCTGTGCCGTACCTTGTAGCCCTTCTTCAATGGGCGTATGATTATACCCAGGTAATTTAGTCAACTATTAGGCCAAAGCTATGATCCGTATTTCCGATTCTGCACAAGCGCACTTTGCCAAACTGCTGGCAAATCAGGAAGAAGGGACGCAGATCCGCGTGTTTGTGATCAATCCAGGCACTCCGAATGCAGAATGTGGTGTCTCTTATTGTCCTCCGGACGCGGTGGAAGCAACCGACACTGCCCTTAAGTTTGAACAGCTCACCGCCTATGTTGATGAGCTGAGCGCACCGTATCTTGAAGATGCGGAAATCGATTTTGTGACGGACCAGCTCGGCTCACAGCTGACGCTGAAGGCGCCAAACGCCAAAATGCGTAAAGTGTCTGACGATGCGCCGCTGATGGAGCGCGTTGAGTATCTGCTCCAATCCCAGATCAACCCGCAGCTGGCCGGTCACGGCGGTCGCGTTTCCCTGATGGAAATCACCGAAGACGGTCTGGCTATTCTGCAGTTCGGCGGCGGCTGTAACGGCTGTTCCATGGTCGACGTGACCCTGAAAGAAGGGATCGAGAAGCAGCTGCTGAACGAATTCCCTGAGCTGAAAGGGGTTCGCGATCTGACCGAACACCAGCGCGGCGAGCACTCTTACTACTAAGTGCCCGTCTGCTTTTACAACAAAAGCAATGCGGTCTGGTGCCCTCACCCCGGCCCTCTCCCACAGGGAGAGGGAGAAAACGCTTTAAACGGTAACCCTCGGGTTACCGTTTTGCTTTTATTGCCCTCCTCCCCAGATGTTGACCTGTGTCTCATAATTCAAATTTTGCCATCCAGGGTGATTCTCAATCGCTCTATGTTACCCGTATCATTCTCATGGGCACTAAGCACACTCATAACAGCCGACTAAACTTAATCGTTTCTAAGGCATCAGTATTAGTGCCGTTATCGCTCTGTTCCCAGTTGGGACAACCGGAATTTGTCGTTGAAACAATGACGTTACCCATAACAATTCAAAGGCCAGGTAAATCATGCCATTAGTCATCGTCGCTATCGGTGTAGTCTTATTACTGCTCTTGATGATCCGTTTCAAAATGAACGGATTTATCGCTCTGGTTCTGGTGGCACTTGCAGTCGGTCTGATGCAAGGGATGCCGCTGGTAAAAGTTATCAGCTCCATTAAAGCAGGTGTTGGCGGCACGCTCGGCAGCCTGGCGCTGATCATGGGCTTCGGCGCTATGCTCGGCAAAATGCTGGCAGACTGCGGCGGTGCGCAGCGTATCGCGACCACGCTGATTGCCAAATTCGGCAAAAAGCACATCCAGTGGGCCGTGGTGTTAACCGGTTTTACCGTCGGTTTCGCGCTGTTCTATGAAGTGGGCTTCGTGCTGATGCTGCCGCTGGTATTCACCATCGCTGCTGCGGCAAACATCCCGCTGCTGTACGTCGGTGTGCCAATGGCTGCCGCGCTGTCCGTGACCCACGGCTTCCTGCCGCCGCACCCTGGCCCAACCGCTATCGCCACCATTTTCCACGCCGACATGGGTAAAACCCTGCTGTTCGGTACGATTCTGGCGATCCCAACCGTTATCCTGGCAGGCCCGGTATTTGCCCGCACGCTGAAAAGCATCGATAAGCCGATCCCGGAAGGCCTGTACAACGCGAAAACCTTCACCGAAGAAGAGATGCCGGGCTTTGGCGTCAGCGTCTGGACCTCTCTGGTGCCGGTGGTGCTGATGGCGATGCGCGCCGTTGCTGAGATGGTGCTGCCAAAAGGCCACGCGTTCCTCTCCGTTGCCGAATTCCTCGGCGACCCGGTGATGGCAACCCTGATTGCCGTGCTGATTGCGATGTTCACCTTCGGTCTGAACCGGGGTCGTTCAATGGATCAGATTAACGATACCCTGACCTCGTCCATCAAAATTATTGCCATGATGCTGTTGATCATCGGCGGCGGCGGCGCGTTCAAGCAGGTTCTGGTCGACAGCGGCGTGGATAAATACATCGCGTCCATGATGCACGAAACCAACCTGTCCCCAATCTTTATGGCGTGGTCTATCGCTGCGGTACTGCGTATCGCGCTGGGCTCTGCGACCGTGGCGGCGATCACCGCGGGCGGTATCGTTGCGCCGCTGATTGCGACCACCGGCGTCAGCCCTGAGCTGATGGTTATCGCGGTAGGTTCCGGCAGCGTGATTTTCTCTCACGTTAACGATCCGGGCTTCTGGCTGTTCAAGGAGTACTTCAACCTGACTATCGGTGAAACCATCAAGTCCTGGTCCATGCTGGAAACCATTATTTCCGTGTGCGGCCTGGTCGGGTGTCTGCTGCTGAATATGGCGCTCTGATGTAAAAAAGCCGGGTGGCGCTGACGCTTACCCGGCCTACATTCTATTCCCTCTCCCCCCGGGAGAGGGTTAGGGTGAGGGAAAATTACCGCTTCTTACCCACCGCCCTTCTACGCTTATCCAAATCCTTAATCAGCTTATTCACCTCAGCATCTGCGAACATCTTCTCAAGGGTGGTGGACAGCTTGCGGCGCCAGTTCTTGTACTGGTAGCTTGTGCCCGGAATGTTCACCGGGTCGGCCATATCCAGCCAGTCTTCCGGCTGCAGCCCCAGCAGCGCGCTGTTGCTGTCGGCGATATAGCGCTGCATCCCGCGGTTGAGCGTCGGGGTCATCGACATCAGCGACGCCTTGTGCCCGGCGCGTTTCGGCAGGCAGCCGTGCTTGTGCAGCGCGTCCAGCAGCCCCTGCTTGGACAGCTCGCGATCCTGATACAGCCCGCGCAACACCTCTTCGTCCGGATACAGGCCGAGGGTTTTGCCGAGGGTCAGGTCGCCGCTTTCCCAGTAGCCGCGCAGTACAGGAAGGTCATGCGTCGTCGCGACAGCCATTGATTGTTCCGGGTACGCCTGCGGCGCACGGAAGATCTTCTCGTGGTCGTTTTCAAAATAGAGCACTTTGTAAGAGTAAACGCCGCTGTCGCGCAGCTTGCTGACGATCTCAACCGGCACCGTCCCCAGATCTTCACCGATGACCATGCACTGATGGCGCTTGCTCTCCAGCGCCAGAATCGACAGCAGATCGTCCACCGGGTATTGCACGTAGGCACCGTGATCGGCCGTTTCGCCGTAGGGTATCCACCACAGGCGCAGCACCGACATCACGTGGTCGATACGCAGCGCGCCGCAGTTCTGCATGTTGGCGCGCAGCAGGTCGATGAACGGCTCGTAGGCGCGGGCGGCCATCACGTGCGGATCCATCGGCGGTAGCCCCCAGTTCTGACCGAGCGGGCCAAGAATATCCGGCGGCGCGCCCACGGAGGCTTTCAGGCAGTAAAGCTCGCGGTCGCACCAGGTCTCCGACCCGCCTTCCGCCACCCCAACGGCCAGATCGCGGTACAGGCCAATCGGCATGTTATAGCCCTGGCTCACCTGCCAGCAGGCGGCAAACTGGCTGTAGGCCAGCCACTGTAGCCACAGGTAGAACTCCACCTCGTCGGCATGTTCTTGACAGAAGGCCTTTACTTCCGGGCTATCGACGGACTGATAGGCTTCCGGCCATACCGGCCAGCCCCAGCGCATCTCGTCTTCTTTAACCTGCCAGGCATGCAGCGCGTCAAAGGCGGCCTGCCAGTAGAGGCTCTCCCCTTCCCGCAGCACAAACTCGCGGAAGGCCGTCATCTGCTCGTCGTCCCGCGTCGAGAAGCCTTTCCAGGCCAGACGCAGCCCGGCCATTTTCAGGGAGGTGACGGTGGAGTAATCCACCCAGTCGGCCTCGCGGGCGCGCCTGAGCATTTGCTGCGTGGTCGGCATCGCCCACCACGCCTGCGCCTCTTTGCTGTTTTTGAAATCGTCCAGCGCGGTAACGTCGATATAAATCACGTTCAGCCAGCGGCGTGAAGACGGGCTGTACGGGCTGGCGCTTTCCGGGTTCGCCGGATAGAGCGCGTGAATAGGGTTAAGGCCGATAAACGCGCCGCCGCGCTCGCCCACCTCGGCAAGCATCTTTTTCAGATCGCCGAAATCGCCGATGCCCCAGTTGTTGTCGGAGCGCAGCGTATAGAGCTGCACGCACGCGCCCCACAGCTTTTTGCCTTCGAGCAGCGCCTGCGGCTCGTAGCAGCGCTGCGGCGCCACGATCACCCGGCAGTGATAGCGCTTATCGTCCTGAGTCAGGGTTAAGGTGTGGTAGCCCTCCGGCAGCTTTGCCGGAAGGTTAACGGTTTTGCCAGCGGTGGCGTGGCCTTTGTGCTGATGCCCCTCTTCGGTGGTGAGCATCCAGGTAAACTCGCCGCGCCCCTCCACCGCCAGCGGCATCTTTTTGCCCGCGGTGAACAGTTTCACGTTCGGCACCGGGGCAGCCGACGCTTTCGCGTCGGACTTATGCATGGCATCCAGCAAACGTCTTTTGGTGTCAGCGCCAATTGACTGTGGTTTGCCGTGAGCATTGATGTAACTGAGGCTGATACCCGCCGCCTGCGCGGCACTGTCCAGACGTTTGCTATCCATTGCGCTTCCTTAGCGTTTTGCCTGCCAGATACGAGTCTGATAATCACGGATGGAACGGTCAGAGCTGAACATCCCGCAGCGGGCGGTGTTCAGAATGCACGCGCGGGTCCAGGCTTCCTGGTCACGGTACAGCACATCCACCTGCTTCTGCGCCTCAACGTAGGCGGTGAAGTCGGCCATCACCAGATACGGGTCGCCGCCCTGCTTGCCCAGGCTGTGCAGCATCTGGTCAAACGCGTGCTTGTCGCCGTCGCTGTATTTACCGCTCTCCAGCTCTTTGAGCACCGCATCGAGCACTTTGTCTTTCTTGCGCCATTTCAGCGGATCGTAGCCTTTCGCTTTGATGGCTTTGACCTGCTCAACGGTATTGCCGAAGATAAAGATGTTCTCTTCGCCCACCTTCTCGGCGATTTCGACGTTGGCCCCGTCCAGCGTCCCCACCGTCAGCGCGCCGTTCAGCGCCAGCTTCATGTTGCCGGTGCCGGAGGCTTCTTTACCCGCCGTGGAGATCTGCTCAGAGATGTCCGCCGCCGGGATCAGCATTTCCGCCGCAGAGACGCAGTAATCCGGCAGGAATACTACCTTCAGCTTGTCGCCCACCTGCGGATCGTTGTTGATGGCTTCCGCCACTTTGTTGATCGCCAGAATGATGTTCTTCGCCAGGTAGTAGCCCGGCGCCGCTTTCGCGCCAAACAGGAACACGCGCGGAACGCGGTCGGCCTGCGGGTTCTCGCGGATCTCTTTGTACAGCGCCAGAATGTGCAGCAGGTTCAGGTGCTGACGCTTGTACTCGTGCAGGCGTTTGATCTGGATGTCGAAAATGGCGTTCGGGTTGATCTCAATCCCGGTGCGCACCTTCACGAATTCCGCCAGGCGGGCTTTGTTCTCCAGCTTGATGGCGCGGTACTGCTCGCGGAACTTCGCGCTGTCGGCCTGTTTTTCCAGGTTGATCAGCTGATCCAGATCGTTAGCCCACTCTTTCTTCAGCGTTTTATCGAGCAGGTCGGCCAGCAGCGGGTTGCACTGCTTGATCCAGCGACGCGGCGTGATGCCGTTGGTCACGTTGTGGAACTTGGTCGGCCACAGCTGGTGGTATTCCGGGAACAGATCTTTCACCACCAGATCCGAGTGCAGCGCCGCCACGCCGTTCACCGCGAAGCCGCTCACCACGCACATGTTCGCCATGCGCACCTGTTTGTCGTGAACAACCGCCAGCTTCGCCCACACCGCGTCGTCGCCCGGCCAGGTTTTCTCCACCAACTTTTTAAAGTTGTCGTTGATCGTGTTGATGATCTGCATGTGGCGCGGCAGCAGCGTTTTCACCAGCTTCTCGTCCCAGCACTCCAGCGCTTCCGGCATCAGGGTGTGGTTGGTGTAGGCGAAGGTGCGGCTGGTAATCGCCCATGCGTCATCCCAGCTCAGCTGATGCTCGTCAATCAGCACGCGCAGCAGTTCAGGAATGGCAATCGTCGGGTGGGTGTCGTTCAGCTGAATCACTTCGAAGTCCGGCAGCTGCGCCAGCTTGCGGCCCGCCAGATGATGGCGGCGCAGAATATCCGCCACGGAGCAGGCGCACTGGAAGTACTGCTGCATCAGGCGCAGCTTTTTGCCTGCCAGATGGTTGTCGTTCGGGTAGAGCACTTTGGTCAGCTTTTCGGCGTCGATACCCTGCTGCTCGGCGCGCAGGAAATCGCCGTCGTTGAATTTGGTCAGGTTGAACGGATGCGCGTGCTTGGCCTGCCACAGGCGCAGCGGCTGCGCCACGCCGTTACGGTAGCCGAGAACCGGCAGATCCCAGGCTTCACCGGTGAGGGTGAACGCTGGCTCCCACAGCCCCTGCTTCGTCACTTTGCCACCAATCCCCACCTGCACGTCGAGCTGCGCGTTGTGGCGGAACCACGGATAGGTGTTGCGGTGCCAGTCGTCCGGCGCCTCCATCTGATGGCCGTCGGCAAAGGACTGGCGGAACAGGCCGTACTGATAGTTCAGGCCATAGCCAATCGCCGACTGCCCGACGGTCGCCATGGAGTCCAGGAAACAGGCCGCCAGACGCCCCAGCCCGCCGTTGCCCAGCGCCGGATCGATCTCTTCTTCCAGCAGGTCGGTCAGGTTGATGTCATGCTCTTTCAGCACATCGCCCACCTCCTGATACCAGCCCAGGTTCAGCAGGTTGTTGCCGGTCAGACGGCCAATCAGGAATTCCATCGAAATGTAGTTTACGTGACGCTGGCCCTTCGCAGGCTTTGCCACAGGTTGAGCATCCAGCTGCTCGGCGAGCGCACCGCTCACGGCCTGCCACCACTGGTGAGGCGTCATCTCGTTTGCAGCATGTAAACCAAAACGCTGCCACTGACGCGTCAGGGCAGCCTGAAATTGAACTTTGTTGAAGGTAGGCTGTGACATAGGGAATCGGCATCCTGTAGAGAGAAAAAGAGATTTGCGTTAGTGTGCCTGGCTCATTTCTCCTCTTCCTCCTCCTGCCGGGGATTAGACAGGGAGGAGTAGCGGGGATGAGCGTAAAAGTGTGATCGAGGCCACTAAGTGAGCATAGCTGGAGTGTGCAGGGTTACCGGAAAGATAACCCGGAAGAGTGTCAAAAAAATGAAATGCGGTTTCGCGGGAAATTACTCCGCGCGGAAATGATTACTTACGTTGAATAATATTTTTGGAAATCAGGTTAGTCTCAGAACACTATTTAAGTGGGTCAACTTTACCGAAAGTTTATTAACTTTGAAGTCACAATAACTCACTGAAACCAGTTTCAGTTTAAGCGCACTAAATGCATACAATCCAGCATCCACGCGGCATGAACGCCATTTGAGAAAGTTCCAGCGACGATAAGAATGTTTTGTGACAGAGTGCAAATTCAGAGGCACAAAACCCAGACATAACTTGCAATAGTTCCCTTTCTGGCCGACCTTATATCTATTAATTACGAAGCGCAAAAAAAATAAATTCTCTCGTTCCCCACAGTGAAGTGAAAACTATGTTGATTCCGTCCAAATTAAGTCGCCCGGTTCGTCTTGACCACACGGTGGTTCGCGAGCGTCTGCTGGCTAAACTTTCCGGCGCGCATAATTTCCGACTGGCGCTGGTTACGAGCCCTGCAGGTTATGGAAAAACAACGCTCATTTCGCAATGGGCGGCAGGTAAAAGCGATCTGGGCTGGTACTCCCTTGACGAGGGCGATAACCAGCAGGAGCGTTTTGCCAGCTATTTGATTGCCGCTATTCAGCAGGCGACTAACGGGCATTGCGTCACCAGCGAGGTGATGGTGCAAAAGCGCCAGTATGCGAGCCTGTCCTCTCTTTTCTCACAGCTCTTTATTGAACTCGCCGAATGGCATCGCCCGCTGTACGTGGTGATTGATGATTACCATCTGATTACCAACCCGGTGATTCACGAGTCGATGCGCTTTTTCCTGCGCCACCAGCCCGAAAACCTCACGCTGGTGGTGCTGTCGCGCAACCTGCCGCAGCTCGGCATTGCTAACCTGCGCGTGCGCGATCAGCTTCTGGAAGTGGGCAGCCAGCAGCTCGCCTTTACCCATCAGGAAGCCAAGCAGTTCTTCGACTGCCGCCTGACGTCGCCTATTGAAGCCTCCGAAAGCAGCCGCCTGTGCGACGACGTTGCCGGTTGGGCGACCGCGCTGCAGCTCATTGCGTTATCCGCTCGCCAGAACAACAGCCCGGCGCACCAGTCGGCGCGTCGTTTGTCCGGCATTAACGCCAGCCATCTTTCCGATTACCTGGTGGATGAAGTGCTGGACAGCGTCGATCTCTCCACCCGCCATTTCCTGCTGAAAAGCTCTCTGCTGCGCTCCATGAATGACGCGCTGATTGTCCGCGTCACCGGCACCGAGAACGGCCAGCTGCAGCTTGAAGAGATTGAGCGTCAGGGTCTGTTCCTGACGCGTATGGACGATAACGGCGAGTGGTTTAGCTATCATCCGCTGTTCGGCAGTTTCCTGCGCCAGCGCTGCCAGTGGGAGCTGGCCGTCGAGCTGCCGGAGATCCACCGCGCCGCGGCGGAAAGCTGGATGGCGCAAGGCTTCCCGAGCGAGGCCATTCACCACGCCCTCGCGGCGGGCGACGCCAGTATGCTGCGCGATATTCTGCTTAACCACGCGTGGGGATTGTTCAACCATAGCGAGCTGACCCTGCTGGAAGAGTCCTTAAAGGCGCTGCCGTGGGAAAGCCTGCTGGAAAACCCGCGTCTGGTGCTGCTACAGGCCTGGCTAATGCAGAGCCAGCACCGCTACAGCGAAGTGAACACCCTGCTGGCGCGCGCCGAGCAGGAGATGGAAAGCGAAATGGATCCGACCCTGCACGGCGAGTTTAACGCGCTGCGTGCTCAGGTGGCGATCAACGACGGCGACCCGGACGAGGCCGAACGGCTGGCGATGGTGGCGCTCGACGAACTGCCGCTGGCGAATTTCTACAGCCGCATTGTGGCGACGTCGGTACACGGCGAGGTGCTGCACTGTAAAGGCGATCTCACCCGCTCGCTGGCGTTAATGCAGCAAACGGAACAGATGGCGCGCCGTCACGACGTCTGGCATTACGCCCTGTGGAGCCTGATCCAGCAAAGCGAAATCCTGTTTGCGCAGGGCTTCCTCCAGGCGGCCTGGGAAAACCAGGAGAAGGCCTTCCAGCTTATCCGCGATCAGCATCTGGAACAGCTGCCGATGCACGAGTTCCTGCTGCGCATTCGCGCCCAGCTGATGTGGGCCTGGTCGCGTCTGGATGAGGCAGAAAGTTCTGCGCGTCACGGCCTCGACGTGCTGTCCGGCTTCCAGCCGCAGCAGCAGCTTCAGTGTCTGGCGCTGCTGGTGCAGTGTTCGCTGGCGCGCGGCGATCTGGACAACGCCCGCAACCATCTCAACCGTCTGGAAAACCTGCTCGGTAACGGTCAGTACCACAGCGACTGGGTATCCAACGCCGATAAGGTTCGCGTCATTTACTGGCAGATGACCGGCGACAAGAAATCTGCCGCCAACTGGCTGCGCCACACGCCGAAGCCGGAATTCGCCAACAACCACTTCCTGCAAAGCCAGTGGCGCAACATCGCCCGCGTGCAGATCCTGCTCGGCGAGTTTGAGCCCGCGGAGATTGTGCTGGAAGAGTTAAACGAGAACGCGCGCAGCCTGCGGCTGATGAGCGATCTGAACCGCAACCTGCTGCTGTTGAACCAGCTTTACTGGCAGGCGGGGCGTAAAAACGATGCCCAGCGCGTGCTGCTGGAAGCGCTGCAGCTGGCGAACCGCACCGGGTTTATTAGCCACTTTGTGATTGAAGGTGAAGTGATGGCGCAGCAGCTGCGCCAGCTGATTCAGCTCAACACGCTGCCGGAGCTGGATCAGCATCGGGCCCAGCGCATTCTGCGGGAAATTAACCAGCACCACCGGCACAAGTTTGCCCACTTTGACGAGAATTTTGTCGAACGCCTGCTGAACCACCCGGAAGTGCCGGAACTTATCCGCACCAGCCCGCTCACCCAGCGTGAATGGCAGGTGCTGGGGCTGATCTATTCCGGTTACAGCAATGAGCAGATTGCGGGCGAGCTGGCGGTGGCGGCGACCACCATCAAAACGCACATTCGTAATTTGTATCAGAAACTCGGCGTGGCGCACCGTCAGGATGCGGTGCAGCACGCGCAGCAGCTGTTGAAGATGATGGGGTATGGGGTTTAAATCCTCTGCGGCCTGATGCCCTCACCCCGGCCCTCTCCCACGGGGAGAGGGAGAACGGCCTTTAGCACAGCTCTAGCTGCACCTTATTATCCTGGATCACCTGCATCACCCCCGCTGGCGGCATTACGTCGGTGTACACCGCATTCACCATGCTGATGCTACCCATGTTCACCATCGCGTTACGGCCAAACTTGGAGTGATCCACAACCAGCATCACGTGGCGCGAGTTCTCGATAATCGCGCGCTTGGTGCGCACCTCGTGGTAGTCAAACTCCAGCAGCGAGCCGTCGCTGTCGATGCCGCTGATCCCCAGGATGCCGAAGTCGAGGCGGAACTGAGAGATAAAATCGAGGGTCGCCTCACCGATAATCCCGCCGTCGCGGCTGCGCAGCTCGCCGCCCGCGAGGATGATGCGGAAATCATCCTTCTGCATCAGCGTGTTGGCAACGTTGAGGTTGTTGGTCACCACGCGAAGGTTTTCATGCTCCAGCAGCGCATGGGCCACCGCTTCCGGGGTGGTGCCGATATCGATAAACAGCGTTGCGCCGTTCGGGATCTGGCTTGCCACTTTACGGGCGATGCGCTCTTTTTCCGCCGTTTGCGTCGCTTTACGGTCGTGCCAGGAGGTGTTCACGGAGCTGGACGGCAGCGCCGCGCCGCCGTGGTGGCGCAAAATACGGTTCTGATCCGCGAGGTCGTTCAGGTCACGACGAATGGTTTGCGGGCTGACGGCAAACTGCTCCACCAGCTCCTCGGTACTGACGTATCCCTGCTTTTTTACCAGTTCGATAATGGCGTCATGACGCTGTGTTTGTTTCATGAAATATCCCTGGGAATTATGTTCGTTTTCGCGCATGGAGCGTGTCGGCAAAGGCCATTGCCAGCCCAACCGCCAGCCCGGTGACGTGCGCGCCGTTGGCGATGGACATACCAAACAGATCAAACCATCCGGCAATTAGCCATATTAATGCAAAGGTGATTAAACCGCGTTGCAGATAGATGCCGCTTTGCGGATCGCGCTCGCCCCTGAGCCAGACATATCCCATCAGGGCATAGACCACGCCGGACAGCCCGCCAAACCACGGGCCGCTGAACTTGTGCTGCACATAGCCGCTCAGCAGGGCGCTGATAATCGTGATGACCACCAGCTTCCCGGTGCCAAGCCGCTTCTCCACCGCGCCGCCGAGATACCACCACCACAGCAGGTTAAAGAGGATATGCATCACTGAGAAGTGCATCAGCGCGTGGGTGAAGTAGCGCCAGACGTCGAACTGCAGCGAGGGATCGTAAGGCCAGGCAAGCGCAATCATCACGCTCTGATCGCCCACCACGTTCATGATGATGAAGACGATAATACAGGCCGCCATCAGAAGCAGGGTAAATGGCCCCGCGCGCTCGCGGATGGTGGCAAGGAAAGGGAAACGGCTGTAGCGCAGCCCGCTGCCGGTATGCCCCGACTGCCAACTTGCGGCCAGATAGCGCGGATCGCCGGGATTTTCGAGAAAGCGCGCCAGCTCAGCGTTGACCCGATCGGCCTGGCTTTCGTCTGCCAGCCAGACATCGGTTTGCGTATGTTGCTGAATGGTCAGGATAACGCCCTGCGTCGCCATATAGTCGACAAACGCCTGGGCAACGCGCGGATTGGTAAAAGAGGTAATCATCAACATGGGCGGCGGTCGCTTATTTCCACACAAAAGGGGACAGTATAGAGCGAATGGTTTTAGCCGCCAAACGCGTGCTCAACTTCCGCCGGGAAATGACGATGCCAGGCGTCGAAGCCGCCGTCAACGCTGTAAACCGCATCGTAGCCCTGCTGGAGCAGGTACTGCGCGGCACCTTTGCTGCTGTTGCCGTGGTAGCACATCACCATCACCGGCGTGTCGAAGTCGTTATCGCGCATAAACGCGCCCAGCGTGTCGTTGGTCAGATGAAACGCGCCCGGCGTATGGCCCATCGCAAAACTCTGCGGATCGCGGATATCCACCAGCACCGCCGTTCCTTTGTGCATCTTCTGGTGGGCTTCTTCTACGTTAATACATTCAAAGTGTTCCATGGTGTTCTCATCTTAAATTCAGGTGTGGTGCGTTTTTCCCCTCACCCTACCCTCTCCCAGAGGGAGAGGGAAACAGATCCCCCTCTCCCCGTGGGAGAGGGCTGGGGTGAGGGCATCAGACCGCACTATTTTACCCCCTAGTGTACGTCCTGGCGGCGGGTAAACGCCATTATGTTATCCATATCACTCTAAATTGTTTTTTTGATGTTACCAAAAGCGCGATCGTTTGCTATTATGAGCGATATCGAACATTTCTGAGCTTTAACGAAAGTGCATGAGGGTGTTATGGAAACCAAAGATCTGATTGTGATAGGCGGTGGCATCAACGGTGCCGGTATTGCGGTCGATGCCGCAGGACGCGGATTGTCCGTGCTGATGCTGGAAGCTAACGATCTCGCCTGCGCGACGTCGTCCGCCAGCTCCAAGCTGATTCACGGTGGCCTGCGCTACCTGGAACACTACGAATTCCGCCTGGTCAGCGAAGCGCTGGCTGAACGCGAAGTGCTGCTGAAAATGGCCCCGCATCTGGCAATCCCGATGCGCTTCCGCCTGCCGCACCGCCCGCATCTGCGTCCGGCGTGGATGATTCGAATCGGTCTGTTTATGTACGATCACCTGGGTAAACGCACCAGTCTGCCGGGCTCCACCGGTTTGCGTTTTGGCTCAGAATCGGTTCTTAAGCCTGAAATCGTGCGCGGATTCGAATATTCCGACTGCTGGGTGGACGATGCGCGCCTGGTGCTGGCTAACGCCCAGATGGTGGCGAAGAAAGGCGGCGAGGTGAAAACCCGCACCCGCGCGACCTCTGCCCGTCGTGAAAACGGCCTGTGGATTGTCGAAGCGGAAGACGTGGATACCGGCGAGAAGTTCAGCTGGAAAGCGCGCGGCCTGGTGAACGCCACCGGCCCGTGGGTGAAGCAGTTCTTCGACGACGGCATGCAACTGAAATCCCCTTACGGCATCCGTCTGATCAAAGGCAGCCACATCGTGGTGCCGCGCGTGCATACCCAAAAGCAGGCGTACATCCTGCAAAACGAAGATAAGCGCATCGTGTTTGTTATCCCGTGGATGGACGAGTTTTCCATCATCGGCACCACCGACGTGGAGTACAAAGGCGATCCGAAAAACGTCGAGATCGACGAGAGCGAAGTGAACTACCTGCTGAAGGTCTACAACGCGCATTTCAAGAAACAGCTGGCGCGCGACGACGTGGTCTGGACCTACTCCGGCGTGCGTCCGCTGTGCGACGACGAGTCCGACTCTCCGCAGGCGATTACCCGCGATTACACCCTCGACATTCACGATGTCGACGGGCAGGCGCCGCTGCTGTCGGTGTTCGGCGGCAAGCTGACCACCTACCGCAAGCTCGCCGAGCACGCGCTGGAAAAACTGGCGCCGTACTACAAAGGCATTGGCCCGGCGTGGACGAAGGACGCCGTGCTGCCGGGTGGCGATATCGAAGGCAATCGCGACGATTTTGCCGCCAAGCTGCGCCGCCGCTACCCGTTCATCACCGAAGGGATGGCGCGCCACTACGCCCGCACCTACGGCAGCAACACGGATTTGATTCTGGGCGAGGCGAAAGCCCTGACGGATCTGGGCGAGAACTTCGGCCACGAGCTTTACGAAGCCGAGCTGCGCTATCTGGTCGAGCACGAGTGGGTTCGTCGTCTGGACGATGCGATCTGGCGTCGTACCAAAGAGGGCATGTGGCTGGATGCGGAACAGCAGTCCCGCGTGGCGCAGTGGCTGCTGCAAAACGCGGGAAAGCGTGAGCTGTCGCTGGCGTCGTAATTGTAAAAAGCCGGGTGGCGGCTCCGCCTTACCCGGCCTACAAAACTGGCGTCGTCCTGCCCCTCTCCCACAGGGAGAAGGAACAGATACTAAAAACGGCAACCTGGGTTGCCGTTTTGCTTTTATAACCGCACCGGATCGATATGCCAGATGGTGTCGGCATACTCCTTGATAGTCCTGTCCGACGAGAAATAGCCCATATTGGCGATGTTATACATCGCGGCGCTGGTCCACTTCTCCTGCTGGCGGTACAGCTCGTCAACCTTGTCCTGACAATCCACGTAGCTGCGGTAGTCCGCCAGCACCTGATAGTGATCGCCAAAGTTAATCAGCGAATCCACCAGGTCGCGGTAGCGGCTCGGCTCGTCCGGGTTAAACAGGCCGGTGGCGATCTGCGTCAGCACCTGGCGCAGCTCCTCATCCTGCTCGTAAAACTCGCGCGGCTTGTAGCCCTGCTTGCGCAGCTCTTCCACCTCTTCCGTGGTGTTGCCGAAGATAAAGATATTATCCGCCCCCACGTGCTCCAGCATTTCGACGTTCGCGCCGTCCAGCGTGCCGATGGTCAGCGCGCCGTTAAGGGCAAACTTCATGTTGCTGGTGCCGGACGCTTCCGTCCCTGCGGTGGAGATCTGCTCGGAGAGATCGGCCGCCGGGATGATCAGCTGCGCGAGGCTCACGCTGTAGTTCGGGATGAACACCACCTTCAGCTTATCGCCGATGTCCGGATCGTTGTTCACCACCTTCGCCACGTCGTTGATGAGGTGAATAATGTGCTTCGCCATGTAGTACGCGGAGGCCGCTTTCCCGGCGAAGATTTTCACGCGCGGCACCCACTCCGCCGTCGGATCGGCCTTGATGCGGTTGTAGTGGGTAATGACGTGCAGCACGTTCATCAGCTGGCGCTTGTACTCGTGGATACGCTTGATCTGCACGTCGAACAGCGCTTTCGGGTTGGCGACCACGTTAAGGTGCATGGCCAGCCACACCGACAGACGCTTTTTGTTCAGCAGCTTGGCTTCGCGCACGGCTTTATTCACCGTCGGGAAGTCAATGTGCTGCTCCAGCTCGGTCAGCTGGCTTAAGTCGGTACGCCAGGTGCGGCCGATGTTCTCATCCAGCACCTCGGACAGCGGCTGGTTCGCCAGCGCCAGCCAGCGGCGCGGCGTGACGCCGTTGGTCACGTTGCAGAAGCGGGTCGGGAAGATCTTCGCGAAGTCCGCAAACAGGGACTGCACCATCAGGTTCGAGTGCAGTTCCGACACGCCGTTGACCTTGTGGCTGATCACCACCGCCAGCCAGGCCATGCGCACGCGGCGCCCGTTGGATTCGTCGATGATCGACGCGCGGCTCAGCAGCCCGGTATCGTTCGGATACTGCTCCTGAAGGGTTTTCAGGAAGTAGTCGTTGATCTCGAAGATAATCTGCAGGTGGCGCGGCAGGATTTTACCGAGCATATCCACCGGCCAGGTTTCCAGCGCTTCGCTCATCAGCGTGTGGTTGGTGTACGAGAAGACCTGGCAGGTCACCTCAAAGGCGTCATCCCAGGTGAACTTATGCTCGTCAATCAACAGGCGCATCAGCTCAGGGATGGAGAGCACCGGGTGGGTGTCGTTGAGGTGAATCGCGGTTTTTTCCGCCAGGTTGCTGTAGGTTTTGTGCAGCTGATAGTGGCGGCTCAGGATGTCCTGCACCGTCGAGGAGACCAGGAAGTACTCCTGACGCAGGCGCAGCTCCCGGCCCGAGTAGGTCGAGTCGTCCGGGTAGAGCACGCGGGACACGTTCTCGGAGTGGTTTTTATCTTCCACCGCCGCGAAGTAGTCGCCCTGGTTAAACTTGCCGAGGTTGATTTCGCTACTCGCCTGCGCGCTCCACAGGCGCAGCGTGTTGGTGGCATCGGTGTCGTAGCCGGGGATGATCTGGTCATAGGCCACCGCCAGGATCTCTTCAGTTTCGACCCAGCGGGATTTTTTGCCTTCCTGCTGGATACGTCCGCCGAAGCGCACCTTGTAGCGGGTGTTGTGGCGTTTGAATTCCCACGGGTTGCCGTATTCCAGCCAGTAGTCCGGGGACTCTTTCTGACGCCCGTCGACGATGTTCTGTTTGAACATGCCGTAGTCGTAGCGAATGCCGTAGCCGCGCCCCGGCAGCGCCAGCGTGGCCAGCGAATCGAGGAAGCAGGCGGCAAGACGCCCCAGACCGCCGTTGCCGAGGCCCGGGTCGTTTTCTTCGTCAATCAGCTCTTCTAAATCCAGCCCCATCTCTTCCAGCGCGTTTTTGACGTCTTCGTAAATCCCGAGCGACAGCAGCGCGTTGGAAAGGGTACGGCCAATCAAAAACTCCATCGACAGGTAATAAACCTGGCGCGTTTCCTGCGAAAGCTGGGCGCGGTTCGAGCGCAGCCAGCGTTCCACCAGGCGGTCGCGCACCGCAAACAGCGTGGCATTCAGCCATTCGTGCTTGTTGGCGATGACCGGATCTTTCCCGATGGTGAACATCAGCTTATAGGCGATGGAGTGCTTTAACGCCTCAACGCTGAGGGTGGGTGAAGAGTAGCTAAATGGTGCATTCATATCAGTGACTCGCCTCGTTACATCAAGCGTTGATAGAGATCGCGGTATGACTGCGCCGCAACGTGCCAGCTAAAATCCATGGCCATCGCCTGGCGTTGAACGTAACGCCACAAAGAAGGACGGGACCACAATACGAAAGCACGCCGTATCGCCCGCAGCAGGGACCAGGCATTACTGTCTTCAAACGAAAAGCCGCTGGCGATTCCGTCTGCCAGGTTTTCCAGAGAGCTATCGGCCACCGTGTCCGCCAGCCCGCCCGTGCGGCGCACCAGCGGCAGGGTGCCGTATTTCAGGCCGTAGAGCTGGGTGAGCCCGCAGGGCTCGAAGCGGCTCGGCACCAGAATCACGTCTGCGCCGCCCATGATGCGGTGCGAGAAGGCTTCGTGATAGCCGATTTGCACCCCCACCTGCCCAGGATGTTCGGCGGCGGCGGCAAGGAAACCTTCCTGCAACACCGGGTCGCCCGCGCCGAGCAGCGCCAGCTGTCCGCCCTGCTCCAGCAGGCCCGGCAGCGCTTCCAGCACCAGATCCAGCCCTTTCTGGCTGGTCAGGCGGCTGACCACGGCAAACAGCGGCACTTTGTCGTTCACCTTCAGCCCCATCGCAATCTGCAGCTGACGTTTGTTTTCCGCTTTGTCCTCTACCGAATCACGGTTATAGCGGGACGCCAGCAGGAGGTCGGTCTCCGGGCTCCAGATTTTCTCGTCAACGCCGTTCAAAATGCCCGACAGGCGGCCTTCACGGTGACGCTGCTGCAGCAGCCCTTCCATGCCGTAGCCAAACTCCGGCTGGGTGATCTCCCGGGCGTAGGTCGGGCTGACCGCCGTAATGTGGTCGGCGTAGTACAGACCGGCCTTCAGGAAGGAGATCTGCCCGTTAAATTCCAGCCCGTGCATGTTAAAGAACGACCATGGCAGCCCGATGTCATTCATATGATGGGCGTAATACATCCCCTGATACGCCAGGTTGTGTACCGTAAAGACCGACTTGGCCGGGTGGCCGCGCGCGGCGAGGTACGCCGGGGCAAGCCCCGCGTGCCAGTCGTGCGCGTGAACCACTTCCGGGCGCCAAAACGGATCCAGCCCGGTGGCCATCTCCGCGCCAACCCAGCCGAGCAGCGCAAAGCGGTACACGTTGTCCGCGTAGGCGAACAGGTTCGTGTCGTGATACGGGCTCCCCGGTCGGTCGTACAGATGCGGGGCGTCGATCAGGTAAATCCCTACGCCGTTATAATGCCCAAACAGTAGCGTTATGCGTCCGGCGAAGGTTTCGCGGCGGGTCACCACCTGAGCATCAGGGATACCGCGCCGGATATCAGGAAAGGCGGGCAACAAGACTCGGGCATCCACACCGCCAGCAATTTGCGCCGCGGGTAACGCTCCCAGTACATCCGCCAGACCGCCCGTTTTTAACAACGGGAACATCTCTGAACACACATGTAAAACCTGCATTATCGCTCCTGTTTGACGTGCAATTTCCGTAGCATTTCCCGTGTCACTAACACGATCCCCTCTTCCGAGCGGTAGAAGCGGCGAGCATCCTCTTCCGCGTTTTCGCCAATCACCATCCCTTCAGGAATGACGCAGGCGCGGTCGATAACGCAACGACGTAAACGGCATGAACGCCCTACCCAGACGTCCGGCAATAAGACTGCCGAGTCGATATTACAGAATGAATTCACCCGCACGCGCGGGAACAGCACCGACTGCACCACCACCGAGCCGGAAATAATGCACCCGCCGGAGACCAGCGAGTTCAGCGTCATGCCGTGGCTGCCGGAGCGATCCTGCACGAATTTCGCCGGCGGCAGCGATTCCATATGGGTACGGATCGGCCAGTTCTGGTCGTACATATCCAGTTCAGGCGTCACGGAGGCCAGATCCAGGTTGGCTTTCCAGTACGCTTCCAGCGTCCCGACGTCGCGCCAGTACGGCTCTGAGTTCGGATCGGACTGCACGCAGGACAGCGGGAAAGGATGTGCATAAGCCATGCCAGCTTTGGTGATTTTTGGGATGATGTCTTTGCCGAAGTCGTGGCTGGAGCTTTCGTCTTTGTCGTCTTCTTCCAGCAGCTCGTAAAGGTAATCCGCATCAAAGACATAGATCCCCATGCTGGCGAGCGACTTGGTGTCATCCCCCGGCATGGTCGGCGGGTTAGCCGGTTTTTCCACGAAGTCGATAATCTTGTCGTCTGCGTCAACGTGCATCACGCCGAACGCCGTCGCCTCGGCAACGGGCACCGGCAGACACGCCACGGTGCAGCGCGCCTCTTTTTCGACGTGGTCGATCAGCATGTGGGAGTAGTCTTGCTTGTAGATATGGTCGCCCGCAAGAATGACGATATATTCCGCGTTGTAGCGGCGAATGATGTCGAGGTTCTGGGTAACCGCATCGGCGGTGCCGCGATACCAGTTTTCACCGTGCACGCGCTGCTGGGCAGGGAGCAGATCGACAAACTCGTTCATCTCTTCGCTGAAGAATGACCAGCCGCGCTGAATGTGCTGCACCAGCGTGTGCGACTGATACTGAGTAATGACGCCAATGCGACGAATGCCGGAGTTAAGGCAGTTAGACAGCGCAAAGTCGATAATACGGAACTTACCACCAAAGTGAACGGCCGGTTTGGCGCGCTTGATGGTCAAATCTTTCAGGCGGGTGCCGCGTCCACCCGCAAGGATCAGGGCAACTGTTTTTAATGGTAGCTGGCGGGCCAACATTAAGGGATCGTTCTTCTCTAACCTAACCATGACTAACTCCTTTTTTATCATCTCTGGAACACACACACTCCGTGCGCAGGTCCATGCCAGACTGCCATAACGACCGGGTTATCCTCTCCGGCAAAAGGTGGAATGGCGCGCCATTCCCCATCAGGTAATACAAAATCAACCACGTCCTGCGTGGCGTTTAGCGTAATAAGCCAGCGTTCCGAAAGCAGGATTTGCAGGCACGGCATACCCTGTTGCCACTCCTGCGGGCTTAACGGCTGTGCCGCTTTGTTTAACCAGACAACGTTGCCATCGCCCTCTTCCCACCACTGATTTTGGGTCAGCGCCGGGATGGTCTGGCGAAGGCGGATCAGCGCGGCGGTAAAGTGCACCAGCCCGCTGTTCGCCTTTTCCCAGTCCAGCCAGGTGAGCGTGTTATCCTGGCAGTAGGCGTTATTGTTGCCGTGCTGGCTGTGGCCATGTTCATCGCCCGCCAGCAGCATCGGCGTGCCCTGCGACAGCAGGAGCGTGGTCAACAGCGCGTGAACGCTGTCACGTCGACGCTCGATGATGTCCAGACTGCCGCCTAACCCTTCTATACCATGATTAAAGCTATGGTTATTGTTAGTACCATCGCGATTCTCTTCTCCGTTTGCCTCATTGTGTTTCTGATTGAAACAAACGCAGTCGCGAAGGGTAAAACCGTCGTGCGCCGTCACCAGATTAACGGTCGCAGAGGGCAGTTTTCCTTCACGTTTGTACAGGCTGCTGGAGCCCGCAAAGCGCCCGGCCAGCTCGCCCAGCGACAAACTTCTCTCCAGCCAGAAGCGGCGGATGCCGTCGCGGTAATGATCGTTCCACTCCGCAAACGGCGGCGGGAAGTTCCCCACCTGATAACCGCCTTCCCCCACGTCCCACGGCTCGGCAATCAGCTTGACCTGCGACAGCACCGGGCAGTTTTTTATCGCTTCAAACAGCGGCGCCTGCGGGTCGAACGAGGGAGTACGTCCCATCACGGTGGCTAAATCGAAACGAAAGCCGTCGATATGGAAGGTTTCAACCCAGTACTTCAGGCAGTCGTACGCGTATTGCATCACCGCCGGATGGTTGAGATTGAGCGTGTTACCGCAGCCGGTCCAGTTGTAGTAATCGCCATCCTCCCTTATCCAATAATAGCTACGGTTATCAATTCCGCGCAGAGAGAGCGTCGGGCCGTCGAGATCGCCTTCGGCGCTGTGGTTCAACACCACGTCGAGAATGACCTCGATACCCGCCTGGTGCAGCGCCTTCACCGCATCGCGAAACTCATCCCGCGCGTTCTCGGCCTTCACGGCATAGCGCGGCTCAAGGGCGAACATCGCCAGCGGGTTGTAGCCCCAGTAGTTGCTCAGTCCAAGCCGCTGCAGGCGCGGCTCGCTGGCAAAATGCGCCACGGGCAGCAGCTCCAGGGCGGTGATCCCCAGATGTTTGAGATAGGCAATCATCTCCGGGTGGGCGAGCGCCTTGTAGGTGCCGCGGATCGCCTTCGGGATCGACGGATGCAGGTACGTCAGCCCTTTGACGTGCGCCTCGTAGATAACCGTATTGCCCCAGGGCGTTCTCGGCGGTTTATCGTCTTCCCAGTCGTACCGCTCGCTCACCACCACGCTTTTCGGCGCAAGCGGCGCGCTGTCCCGGCTGTCCGGCTCGCCGTACCCGGCGTGGTAAATCGGATCGTCTTTAAACTCGCCGTCCACGCGGTGCGCGCACGGGTCGATCAGCAGCTTCGCCGGGTTGAACAGATGCCCCTGAGCAGGCTCCCACGGGCCATGCACGCGAAAACCGTAGTGCATTCCCGGCTTTCCTCCGGCCAGGTAGCCGTGCCAGATGTCGCCCGTGCGGGCGGGCAGGTCGTAGCGGTGCTCGTTGCCTGCGCCGTCAAACACGCAAAGCTCCACCCGCTCCGCATGGGCGGAAAAGAGGGTGAAGTTCACCCCCTTTCCGTCGAAGCTCGCCCCAGAGGGCGCGTGACTGCCTGCCGTAAGCTGCGTCATTCCCCCTCCCGCACCAGCCAGATGGTGCTCAGCGGCGGCAGCGTCAGGCTCAGGGATTGAGGTCGCCCGTGGCTTTCCATCGCATCACTCTGAACCAGACCGCCGTTGCCCGCATTGCTGCCGTGATAGTGCATAGAATCGGTATTAAGTATTTCGCGCCATTTACCCGCCTGATTGATGCCGAAGCGGTAATGATGGCGCGGAACCGGCGTAAAGTTGCTGGCCACGATAATTTCATTGCCCGCCTTGTCGCGGCGCACGAAGACAAACACCGAGCGCTCGTGATCGTCCACCACCAGCCACTCAAAGCCGTAAGGATCGAAGTCCAGCTCATGCAGCGCCTTATGGTGGCGATAGGTCAGGTTCAGGTCGCGTACCAGACGCTGAACGCCGTGGTGCCAGTTGTCGCCGCCTTCCAGCAGATGCCAGTCGAGGCTGGTGTCGTGGTTCCACTCGCGGCCCTGGGCAAATTCGTTGCCCATGAACAGCAGCTTTTTGCCCGGGAAGGCAAACAGCCAGCCGTAGTAAGCGCGCATGTTGGCAAACTTCTGCCACGCGTCGCCCGGCATGCGGTCGAGAATGGATTTTTTGCCGTGAACCACTTCATCGTGGGACAGCGGCAGCATGAAGTTTTCGGTGTAGTTATAGAGCAGCCCGAAGGTGAGCTTGTCGTGGTGATACTGACGGTACACCGGGTCGAGCTTCATGTAGTCGAGGGTGTCGTGCATCCAGCCGAGGTTCCATTTGTACCAGAACCCCAGGCCGCCCATTGACGGCGGACGAGACACGCCGGGGAAGTCGGTGGACTCTTCCGCCATGGTCACCGCGCCTTCCACCTGCTCGCCAAGAATGCGGTTGGTGTTGCGCAGGAACTCAATGGCTTCGAGGTTTTCGCGCCCGCCGTACTCGTTAGGGATCCATTCGCCCTCTTTGCGGCTGTAGTCACGGTAGATCATCGACGCCACCGCGTCGACGCGCAGGGCATCGATGCCAAAGCGTTCGATCCAGTAGAGCGCGTTGCCCACCAGGTAGTTAGTCACTTCCCGGCGGCCATAGTTGTAAATCAGGGTGTTCCAGTCCTGGTGATAGCCTTCGCGCGGGTCGCTGTGCTCGTACAAATCGGTGCCGTCGAACTCGGATAGCCCGAAGTCGTCGGACGGGAAATGGCCCGGCACCCAGTCGAGGATCACGTTCAGCCCGGCGGCGTGGGCGGCGTTGATGAAATAGCGGAAGTCGTCGCGCGTACCGAAGCGGCGCGTGGGCGCATACAGCCCGGTTGGCTGATAGCCCCAGCTGCCGTCGAACGGATGCTCGTTAACCGGCAGCAGCTCCAGATGGGTAAAGCCCATCCATTTGGCATACGGCACCAGCTGATCGGCCAGCTCGCGGTAGCTGAGCCAGAAGTTGTTATCGGTGTGGCGACGCCACGACCCGAGATGCACTTCGTACACGGAAATAGGGGCATCAAAGCGGTTGGCTTTTTTGCGCTCCTCGGTCTGGGTGACCTTTTCCGGCAGGCCGCAAATCAGCGAGGCGCTTTCCGGGCGCATCTGCGCTTCGAAGGCATACGGGTCAGCTTTAATGCGCAGCTTGCCGTGGGCATCAATCATCTCGAACTTATAGAGCTGACCGTTGTGCGCGCCGGGGATAAACAGCTCCCAGATGCCGGTTTCACGGCGCAGGCGCATCGGGTGGCGACGGCCGTCCCAGTAGTTGAACTGCCCCACCACGGACACGCGCTGGGCGTTTGGCGCCCACACGGCAAAGCGCGTTCCCGTCACGCCGTCCATCGTATCGGCATGTGCGCCAAGCGTTTCATACGGGCGGAGATGCGTCCCTTCGGACAGCAGCCAGGCATCCATCTCTTTTAGCAGCGGGCCAAAGCTGTAGGGATCGTCAATCAGGTTTTGCTGGCCGTGCCAGATAACGGCGAGCTGATAGCGAAAAGGGTTTTTACGGCGAGGCATAACGCCCGAAAAGAAGCCACGTGAATCAAGGCATTCCAGTTTACCCACCTTGCGGCCGGTTTTAGGTTCAATGACCCACACCTCTGTGGCATCAGGTAACAGTGCGCGAACCTCCAGTCCGGCGTCTGTACGGTGCATTCCCAAGACAGAAAAAGGGTCGGCAAAATGACCCGCAATAAGCGCATTAATAACGTGTCTATCCACACGATCAGACATGATACTCATCCTGTTTTTTTGTAATCGCCCATTTTTAGCGCCCGGGACGATTTTTAATGTGACCTGAACGGTGCTCCTCTCTGCCCCGTCCTACCCTCAGGTAAGAAATGATTCTTCCTTAAAGCATAGCCAACGCTTTTAATGACTCCTGATAAAAATAAGACATGTGCGTTTTACTCCATGTAGTACGCAAAAAAAGGGGTGACAATGCACCCCTGAGATTTAACAAATTATTACGCCAGCTGGCGCAGCATTCTGCGTAGCGGCTCGGCGGCGCCCCACAGGAGCTGGTCGCCGACGGTGAACGCGGAGAGATACTCCGGCCCCATGTTCAGCTTGCGCAGACGGCCGACCGGCGTTGTCAGCGTGCCGGTCACGGCAGCCGGGGTCAGTTCACGCATGGTGATGTCGCGATCGTTCGGCACCACTTTCGCCCACGGGTTGTGCGCAGCCAGCAGCTCTTCGACGGTCGGAATGGACACATCTTTTTTCAGTTTGATGGTGAAAGCCTGGCTGTGGCAGCGCAGCGCGCCGATACGCACGCACAGGCCATCCACCGGAATGGTGTTCGCGGTCGCGAGGATTTTGTTGGTCTCGGCCTGGCCTTTCCACTCTTCGCGGGTCTGGCCGTTATCAAGCTGTTTGTCGATCCACGGGATCAGTCCACCGGCCAGCGGTACGCCGAAGTTATCGACCGGCAGCTCGCCGCTGCGGGTAAGCTGAGTCACTTTGCGCTCGATATCCAGAATCGCAGACGCCGGGTTCGCCAGCTCTTCCGCCACGCTGTGGTGCAGCTGGCCCATCTGCGTCAGCAGTTCACGCATATGGCGCGCGCCGCCGCCGGACGCCGCCTGATAGGTCGCGACAGAGACCCACTCAACCAGATCCTGCGCGAACAGGCCGCCCAGAGACATCAGCATCAGGCTGACGGTACAGTTACCGCCAACGAATGTTTTCACGCCTTTGTTCAGGCCGTCGGTGATGACGTCCTGGTTAACCGGGTCAAGAATAATGATGGCATCGTCTTTCATGCGCAGCGAAGAGGCCGCGTCAATCCAGTAGCCCTGCCAGCCGCTTTCACGCAGCTTTGGATAGATTTCGTTGGTATAATCGCCGCCCTGACAAGTCACAATAATGTCGAGTGCCTTCAGCGCTTCCAGATCGAAAGCATCCTGCAACGTCCCCGTGCTGCCGCCAAATGAAGGCGCAGCCTGGCCGAGCTGGGAAGTAGAGAAGAAGACCGGGCGGATGGCGTCAAAATCGCGCTCTTCGACCATGCGTTGCATGAGTACAGAGCCGACCATTCCGCGCCAGCCGATAAAACCAACGTTTTTCATAGCATTTATTTCCTGGAGAGGTGTGTGCTGTTGTGCAAGCCAGTATTGAACTGGGATATGCTTCACCTTACAAAATGCTGCCAAAGTCGCAAGCGAAATTAATCGATGATCGCGCGGCAATCAGAAAAGCAGCTAATCATCATCATGTTGACGTTAAGTATCAGGGATAATTTACGATGAGTGATATCATTTCCGCCGCGGTTTTATTGATCCTGATTATGGATCCCCTGGGGAATTTACCTATCTTCATGTCGGTGTTAAAACACACCGAACCCAAGCGCCGCCGGGCGATCATGATCCGCGAACTGCTCATCGCCCTGCTGGTGATGTTTATCTTCCTGTTCGCGGGCGAAAAAATCCTCGCATTCCTCAATCTGCGCGCCGAAACGGTCTCAATTTCCGGCGGGATTATTCTGTTCCTGATCGCCATCAAGATGATTTTCCCGAGCGCCGAAGGCAGCAGCAGCGGCCTCCCCGCGGGTGAAGAGCCGTTTATTGTGCCGCTTGCGATCCCGCTGGTCGCCGGGCCGACGATTCTGGCGACGCTGATGCTGCTGTCGCACCAGTACCCGAATCAGATGAGCCACCTGGTGATTGCCCTGCTGATCGCCTGGGGCGGGACGTTTATCATCCTGCTGCAGTCGTCGCTGTTCCTGCGTCTGCTGGGCGAAAAAGGGGTGAACGCGCTGGAAAGGCTGATGGGGTTGATTCTGGTAATGATGGCCACCCAGATGTTCCTGGACGGGATTCGGGCGTGGATGAAGGGCTAGCAAGGTAAAAGCAAAAAAACAGCCCGGAATCATTTTCATGATTCCGGGCTGGTATCCTTTCGCTTTTTATCGAAGAACTGGCACCACGACTGAGGTGGGAGAAGAACTTTCGATTAGCTACACGGAGGATTATATCGACCCATCTTTTTTATAGCAAGGAATACAATGTATGTACGGAGTACATACACAATGCATATTCAAAGCTGTAAGCTATGTTCAAGAAGCCATTCATTTTATAGAGATTAATGTTCTAAAGATTTAAAATGTCCTCTCTAAATCCTACAGATAATTAATACCATGCCAGAGACCTATGATTACGCTGAACCCATAAGATTACTAAGCCGAATTCGACTCAGTAGTTACACGACCTCGCTGTCGACCCAAACCGATGCTCAGCTTTTAGGGGCATATTGTTGGAATCTTGCCATCGTTGGGGCATTTTATCCTCTAATTCAACTTGTAGAAGTCGCACTCCGCAACGCCCTTCACCATGTCACATCCGCCAAATATCAGGGGGCTAACGGCGAATATTGGTTCAATCTTGTGCCGAACCGACAGGACACCGATGAAAACGGCCAGCCGATAACAGCCGAGCAGGTGCGTAAATTTAACGACAGCATAAAAACTGCAAAGAAGAGTGTCAGGCGCAACCTTGAAAACAAAGGGATCGCAAATCCAATCCCCACCGTTGATCAAGTCATTTCACAGTGCGATTTCGCTACTTGGGAATATCTGCTGGATAAGCATTTTTACGATGGCTCAGATAAGCGTTTTCTTTGGCCTCACGAGCTCACGCGAGTGTTTCGCAAACTTCCTAGAGTTCATGAAACAAAAAATCCCATGTTTCATCAGCGAGATGCTATTCGTCGTCGTATTGAGGAAGTCCGCTCGTTTAGAAATCGCATATCGCATAACGAACCCGCATGGATGGTGGGGAGTGTTCACAACAAGCAGGGCGTAATAGAACAATTAATAGATAAGCTGAATAGCATCATGGAGTTGCTTTTCTGGATATCACCAAAATTTAAAAAGTATGTTATGGATGTGGGTATTGAGTCACGCATTCGCCAGATTTTGTGCATGAAAGAACTTGAACGATACATGCATTCTTATGAACGTTATGAGGTAGCTGATTTAGATAAAATCAGTGCGTTACTGGCCGAATCAAACAATAAAAATCGCCGATGCTATTTCCAGCTCAAAGGTATACCCGGGATTTTATCACCATCTAACTCTTACCTGCTGCAATGAAAAAGGGCTTCGAAAAGAAGCCCTTTTTAACCTAACAAATATTAACTCAGCAGCGTAAACGCAATCATCCCGACAATCGCACCCGTGGTGCCGAGGATGGTTTCCATCAGCGTCCAGGTTTTCAGAGTTTGCGCTTCGGTGGCGCCGGTAAACTTACCGAACAGCCAGAAGCCTGCGTCGTTCACGTGGGACACCACAATCGAGCCGCCCGCGATACAAATCGACAGCGCCGCCATCTGCGCACCGGAGTAGTTCAGCTGTTCAATCACCGGCATCACCAGACCTACGGCGGTTAAGCACGCAACGGTCGCGGAGCCCTGAATGATACGCACCGCAGCCGCCAGCACAAAGCAGGTCACCGCAATCGGCAGGCCCATCCCGGTCAGCGCTTCGCCCAGTGCCGGGCCCACGCCGGAATCCACCAGCACCTGCTTGAACACGCCGCCTGCGCCAATCACCAGCAGGATAATCCCCGCCGGCTGCAGCGCAGCGCCGCAGATTTCCATCACGCGGTCTTTCGGCATCCCCTGACGCATCGCCAGGCCGTAAATGGCGACCAGACACGCCACCAGGATCGCGGTGAACGGGTGACCGATAAACTCGAACCACTCGTAGGCGCTTGACCCCACCGGCACAAAGCGCGCGGCGATGGTTTTCAGCCCCACCAGCACCAGCGGCAGCAGGATCAGCGACAGGCTGAAGGCGAAGGACGGCATTTTGCCTTCGCCCAGATGCGGCTCGGTAATGTCGTCAGGAATATGCAGCTCAACGTAGCGGCTGATGAAGTTGCCCCACAGCGGACCGGCGATAATCATCCCCGGAATGGCGGCGCACAGGCCAATGAGGATCATCCAGCCAAAATCCGCGTGCATCTGCGACGCAAGCAGCATCGGCGCGGGCCCCGGCAGCAGGAAGGCTGCGGCAGCCGCCACGCCCGCAAACAGCGGAATGACCAGCTTCACAAGGTTAGTGCCGGTATGGCGCGCCATCGAGAACGCTACGCTTATCAGCAGCACAACTGCCACCTCGAAGAACAGCGGCAGCGCACAAATCAGACCGGCCAGGCCAATCGCATAGTGCGCGCGGCTGTGCCCAAAGGATTTCAGCATCTTGACGGCAATCTGATCGACCGCCCCCGTCTCATGCAAAATCTTGCCAAACATTGCGCCAAGCGCCACGACAATCGCCAGGAAGCCCAGCGTGCCGCCCATCCCTTTTTCCATGGTCGCTGCGATTTTGTCGAGCGGCATGCCGGAAAAGAGACCTGCACCAATAGAAACCACCATCAAAGCAACGAAGGCGTGCATACGCGCTTTCATCACTAAAAACAGCAGCAGCAACACGGAGCCGACTGCCGTTAAAACAAGCGTTAATGTACTCAAAACTTACTGCCTTTTTTTAATGACCTCGATGGTGCTGGCGACAACACCTTCCAGTGACTGATCGATATCAACCACTAATACGTCTTTCTCGTCTTCACCCGGCTCCTGGAGCGCTTCGAACTGCGTCACCAGCATCTGGGTTTTGAAGAAGTGACCTTTACGCGCTTTCAGACGGCTTTCAATCACGTCGAAATCGCCTTTCAGGTAGATGAAAGAGAGGTTCGGGTTGCCGTCGCGCAGCAGGTCGCGGTAGGTTTTTTTCAGCGCGGAACAGACAATCAAAGAGACTTTATTGGTGCGCTGCATTGCGAACGCGGCGTCATTCAGCGCCTGCAGCCACGGCTTGCGGTCGTCGTCGTTCAGCGGCTCGCCGGAGGCCATTTTCATGATGTTGCTGCGCGGATGGAGGAAGTCGCCATCAAGAAACGCGGCCTGAAGCTGATGCGCCACTTCGCTGGCGACGGCTGACTTACCGCTACCGGAAACGCCCATCAGAACGTAAACGTGGTGATCGTGATTAGTCGTGCTCAAAGGGTGTCCCTCAGTCAATTGTTACGGGTAACAGTTATCGGTAACATTGTCCTGCCGGGGCAAAAGAGAAGCAATATCCAAACGTGCGAGAAATGAATAAGTGTGACCTACTTCAAATTTGTCAGACTTAAATAGATCCGCCCGGTGACAAGGTGAAACCTAAATCTAACATTTTAGGGGTAACCGCCTCGCCACGAATGCGCGCCAGCAGGCGTTCTGCGCCAATCCGCCCCATGCGTTCACGCGGGGTCAGGACGCTCGCCAGACGCGGTTCCATCACCTGGCCGATGTCGTGGCCGTGGAAACCGGCAATCGCCATATCATCAGGAATTTTTAACCCCAGACGCTGGCACTCAAACGCCGCCCCGACCGCAAGGTCGTCATTGGTACAGAAAATACCGTCCAGTTGCGGATACTCGCGTCGCGCCTGGCGCATCAGCTCAATGCCGGAGGTATAGGAAGAGGACTGCTCCACCATCACGCTGTACGGCGTTAAGTTTGCGTCGAGCATCGCCTGCTCGTATCCCTTCTGTTTGATGATAGTACGTTCATCAAGACGCGCCCCCAGATACGCCACGTGACGATGGCCGCGCGCAATGATGGCCGCCGTCATCTGGCGCGCCGCTTCGAAGTTATCAAAGCCTACGGCGATATCGAGACACGGAGACTGGCTGTCCATCAGCTCCACCACCGGAATGCCCGCCACTTCAATCATTTTCAGCGTGCGCGGGGTGTGGGTACGCTCGGTTAGGATCAGGCCGTCGATGTTCCAGGAAAGCATCGATTCAAGACGTTCTTCTTCCAGTTCCGGTTTGTAGCCGTAGTGCGCCAGCATGGTCTGGTAGCCAAACGCGTCGGTAACGCTTTCGATACCGCGCAAAACTTCGGCGAAGACCTGGTTGGTCAGAGAAGGTAACAGGACGCCCACCGCACGGCTGGTCGCATTGGAGAGAATATCGGGTGCGCGGTTGGGGATATAACCCAGTTCATCGAGAGCAGCGGCAATCTTGCCTCGTAACGCCACGGAAACCTGCTCCGGGTTACGTAAAAAGCGGCTGACCGTCATCTTGGTCACGCCAACGCGATCGGCTACATCCTGAAGTACGGGGCGTTTCTTTTTCATCGTCCTGAGAAATCTTGAAGGGAAAGATTTGCTCAGTTTATCACGGACAAAGCCCAACCTTCCCCTTTCAGAGGGAAGGTTGGGCATTTATTTATGATTTATTAAACCGGCGGCAGGTCGAACAGCAGGATTTCACTTTCGCTGTCGGCGTGGACGGAGAGCGCCTGCTCATCCCAGATTGCCAGACCGTCGGCGGTGGTAGCTTTGGTGCCGTTAATGGTCACGTCGCCCTTCACAACCTGGATCCACACGCGGCGGTTCGCGGCAATCTGATGCACAGACTGTTCGTTTTTCGCCAGCGCCCAGCGGTAAAGCTCCATATCCTGATGCACTTTCAGGGAACCGTCACGCGCATCCGGGGACAGCACCAGCTGTTTGCCCTGCAGCGCGTCGAAGCGGCGCTGCTCGTAGCGCGGCGTGATGCCGGTTTCTTCTGGAATGATCCAGATTTGATACAGGTGCAGCTTTTCCGTTTTGCTCGGGTTGTACTCGGAGTGACGGATCCCGGTGCCCGCACTCATAATCTGGAATTCACCCGCCGGAACCTGCTCTTCGTTACCCATGCTGTCTTTGTGCGCCACGGCGCCTTCGAGCACATAGGTCAGGATTTCCATGTCTTTGTGCGGGTGAGTACCGAAGCCCTGGCCTGCATCGATCACGTCGTCGTTAATGACGCGAAGCGCGGAGAAGCCCATGAAGTTCGGGTCGTAGTAATCGGCAAACGAGAATGAATGCCATGAGTCCAGCCAGCCATGATTCGCGTGACCACGTTCGTTTGCTTTGCGTAAGTAGATCATTGTTTTCACCCTCAGTTCGTTTTGATGGAGTAAGTGTGGACCCAATCCGCCTGGGATCATAGAGGGTGAAAATTGACTCCTCTGTTCAAAAATTATGAACAAGCGCAGAGGAGCCGATTTTGCTTATCTGGCGAGGGTTACCGTGGCAGGTGAAGCCTGTTCGAAGGCGCGTTCGAGGAGTTCGAGGTTGGTGGTAACGTCAGATTCCTTGACGTAATTCGGCGCGCCGGTCGTGAGGGTGTCATACAGCGCATCATACACGCGACCGTAGTCCCCCGGCTCGGCGGCAAGTTCCTCTTTTACCGTCACGCCGTCGCTGTTCACATACTCCAGCACGCCAACGGAATCATCCGCCGCGAAGCCCGGCTCGCCCGGCATGATGTTGGCCTTCAGGCTGGTTTCCTGCTGGTCGATTCCGTATTTGATAAACGAGCCCTGGGTGCCGTGGACGATAAATTTCGGGTACTCGATTTTGACCAGGTGGCTGGTTTTGACGATCGCTTTCAGGTCGCCGTAGAACAGCTGCGCCTCAAAGGTGTCGTCCGGGTTCGCTTTATTGCGCAGGCTGCGGATGTCGTAGGCAACGCGCTCCGGGCGACCAAACAGGGAGATAATCTGGTCCATGGTGTGAACGCCCAGGCCGTAGAATGAGCCGTCCTGCGGCAGGCCGGGCTTGGTTTCCGCCACCGGGCGGTAGTAGTCGAAGTGGCTCTCGATTTCCACGATTTTCCCGAGCTTGCCGCTCTCAATCGCCTTTTTCGCCGTCAGGAAGCAGCTGTCAAAGCGACGGTTCTGATACGGCGTGACGGTCAGCCCTTTGCTTTTCGCCAGCGCGAACAGCGTCTTTGCTTCGGCAAGCGTGGGGGTGAACGGTTTTTCCACCAGCACGTTTTTACCGGCTTCGAGGGCGCGCTTCGCGTAGTCAAAATGGCTGTCGGCGTGGGTACAGACGATAACCAGCTTCACCTGCGGGTCGTTAAGCACTTCATCGAGATCGCTGGTGAAGTGAATGTGGGAATACTGCGGGGCTTGCTCTTCCGGCTTCGGGCTGCGGCGGTAAACGTGCGCCACGTGCCAGCTGTCTTTGCGGTGAAGGATATAGGGAAGATGATAGCGGGTCGTGCTCTTGCCAAATCCAATAAATGCGCAATGTAACGTCATAGCTCACTCCTTGTTAAGGTCACTCCCTCCACCATAGCGCAACCTCGCGCCAATATTAAGAAAAGTACTTTAACAAATCTGAAAAGCACGGCATTAGCCTTGACCGTGCTGCGAAAAAACAGGATAAGGTGGCGCTCAACGTCATGTTCCGCGAAGGGAGTCGCGACCATTTTCTATGGAAAGAAAACATCTCGCCTTTAGCAGTGCGCTTCTCTTCTGGCTGATCGCCCTGGTCGTCTGGTGCTTCGATGCCCGGCAACTGGCGTGGTTTTTCGCGGCCTTGTCTTTACTGACGTTTATTCTCCCCCCTTTATTCAGGCAGGTTATTGTTATGTTTAAGAAAAGCAAAGTTGTTGAAGTCCAGACGCCAGACGTGACTCCGTTAGCCCCCGCTGCCGAGAAAGAGCCTGCCGTCGAAAAGCACGGGACCACGGTGATCGCCAGCGACGTGCGCTTTGAGGGCAATATTGTATCTGGCGGTCACGTCTACGTTCACGGCGAGCTTATCGGCAATATCGACGCGAAAGAGAGCCTGATCAAAATCATGCGCGGCGGCCGGGTGGAGGGAAACATCACCAGCCGGGAGCTGATCGTCGACGGCAGCGTTATCGGTCAGTGCAGCAGCGACACCATTGAAATTTGCGAGCACGGCCAGATGTCCGGCACGATCGCCTACCGCACGCTGGCGGTGAAGAAAGGCGGCGTGTTCACCGGCAACGCCGACATGCTGCCTGCGGTGGTTGAGAAGAACAACGTGGTTGGCCTGGTGAAAGAGAGTGAGCCCGCAGCCACAGTTACCCCAAAAACCACCGACGCCAAAAAAGCCAAATAGCTGAAAAAAGAGCAAAAAAAAGCCAGCTATACGCTGGCTAAAGTAATACTGGAAGCAATGTGAGCAATGTCGTGCTTTCAGGGTCTCGTTGAGGTGTTCCTGAATGCAGTGCAATAATAATCATTCTCATTCGCACCTGTCCACTACTTTTTGCAAAAATTAGCGGTTGACGCAAATTTCAAAGTCGACGATGTTGGAAGCGACCGTTAACTAACTGAGGATTAAGGAATGAGTGAGATAGTGATACGCCACGCTGAACCGAAAGATGCCGAAGCCTTGCGCCAGAACTATATGCATCCGGGAGTGTATTGCGACACGCTACAGCTACCTCATCCTTCCCTCGAAATGTGGCAGGAACGCCTCGCCCCGAAACCGGGACAAAAACGCCTGGTTGCCTGCATCGATGAGAAAATTGTCGGCGACCTGGCGCTGCAGGTGGAACCCAACCCGCGCCGCAGCCACGTGGCAACCTTTGGCATCAGCGTGGCGGCTGACGCGCAGGGAAAAGGCGTAGGCAGCGCCCTGATGCGCGAGATGATCAACCTGTGCGACAACTGGATGCGCGTTGAGCGTATCGAATTGACGGTGTACGCCGATAATCCTCCCGCGCTGGCGCTGTACCGCAAGTTTGGGTTTGAAATTGAAGGGACGGGCAAGAAGTTTGCCCTGCGCAACGGCGAGCTGGTTGATGCGTATTATATGGCGCGCGTGAAGTAGTTTGTTGCCCTCACCCTAACCCTCTCCCACAGGGAGAGGGAATGAAAAACGTAGGCCGGGTAAGGCGAAGCCGCCACCCGGCAACAATACATCAATATCCAGCGGTTAAATCATCCACCGAACGCGGATCCGATGCGCCAAACAGTGCGCCGTCCGGCCCGACCATGATGCTCTGGGTGCTGCCCATCGCCTCTTTCACCGCCACCTTCTGCCCGCGCTGCTCCAGCAGCTTAATCGTATCCGGGCTAAAGCCCTTCTCGACGCGCAGCTCGTCCGGCAGCCACTGGTGGTGGAAACGCGGCGCGTTGGTGGCTTCCGCCACGTTCATGCCAAAGTCGATGCTGTTCACCACCATTTGCAGCACGGTGGTGATAATCCGGCTGCCGCCAGGGCTACCGGTCACCAGCCAGGTTTTACCGTCTTTCACCACAATGGTCGGGGACATGGACGACAGCGGGCGTTTCTTCGGCCCCACCGCGTTGGCATCGCCGCCCACCAGCCCGTAGACGTTCGGCACGCCCGGTTTCGCGGAGAAGTCGTCCATCTCGTTGTTCAGCAGAATGCCGCTGTTGCCCGCCACAATCCCGGTGCCGAAGGTGGTGTTGAGCGTATAGGTCACCGCCACCGCGTTGCCGTCTTTGTCCACCACTGAGAAGTGCGTGGTCTGGTTGCTCTCATACGGCGCCAGCTTGCCGGGACGGATTTCGCTCGACGGCTTAGCCTTGTTGATGTCGATCTCGTCTGCAATGGCTTTGGCATAGGCTTTGTTGGTCAGCGCCTGCCACGGCACCTTCACGAAGTCCGGGTCGCCGAGATACTCCGAGCGGTCGGCGTAGGCGCGCTTTTCCGCTTCCGCCATCACCTGCATCGCGTCCGCGCTGCCGAAGCCGAACTTGTGCATATCGAAGTTTTCAAGAATGTTGAGGATCTGCACGATGTGGATCCCGCCGGAAGACGGAGGCGGCATGGAGAACACCTGATACCCGCGATAGTCGCCGCTGATGGGCTCGCGCTCCACTGCTTTGTACTCCGCCAGATCCGCTTTGGTGATAAGCCCGCCGTTCTTTTTCATCTCGTCGGCAATCTGGTCGGCAATCGCCCCTTTGTAGAAAGCATCCGGCCCGTTTTCGGCAATCAGCTCCAGGCTTTTAGCGAGGTTCTTCTGCACCAGCCTGTCGCCCTTCTTCAGCGGCTCGCCGTCTTTCCAGAAGATGGCCTTGCTGTTTTCGTGATTCGGAATCACTTCGCTGCCGTAGGTTTTGAGATCGTCCGCCAGCGCATCGTTCACCACAAAGCCGTCGCGCGCCAGCTTAATGGCAGGCTGCACCACTTTGTTCAGCGGCAGGGTGCCGTATTTTTCCAGCGCCAGGGAGAAGCCCGCCACGGTGCCCGGCGTGCCGGAGGCGAGATGTGAGGTCAGGGATTTTTTGCTGTCCGGGTTGCCCCCATCGTCGAGGAACATATCCCGCGACGCCTGATTTGGCGCCATTTCGCGGAAGTCGATGGCGGTGGTTTTGCCCTCTTTGGTGCGCAGCATCATAAAGCCGCCGCCGCCCAGGTTACCCGCCTGCGGATGGGTCACCGCCAGCGCGTAGCCGACCGCCACCGCCGCATCCACCGCGTTACCGCCCTGCCTGAGAATATCGACGCCCACCCGCGTTGCCAGAGCGTCCACGGAGGCCACCATGCCATGCGTCGCCCGCACGGGATGGAAAACATCTTCCTCCACGCCGTAGGAGACTGGCGGTGCCGCGGGCGGGTTAGCCGCCGCGTAAAACGTGCCGCCTGCCATTAAGGCGGCAATCGCTACCCAGCGCAAAAACGTTGGTTTCATCATTATTGTTCTCCAGGTGAAGGGGTCCATATTCCCCGCTTAAGCCTGGTTCACAACTCCTAAAAAATCATCGTTATGCTGGATTCAGGGTAAACTTAAGAGAAGCCTCAAAGGAGGAAATAACCATGAAACGCTTACTGCTTCTGACCGCGCTGCTTCCCTTCGCCGCGCTCGCACAGCCCATTAATACGCTGAACAACCCTAACCAGCAGGGTTACGTCATCCCCAGCCAGCAGCGAATGCAAAACGAGATGATGAGCCAGCAACAGCAGCAGAAAGGGATGCTCAACCAGCAGTTGAAAACCCAGACTCAAATCCAGCAGCAGAGCCTGCAAAACCAGATGAACAGCAATACCCAGCGCATCCAGCAGGGTCAGGTGCGCGAGCAGCCGCTGCAGAACAAAAACGGCGGGATGTTAGGTGGGATGTCGTCGTCGGGTAGCGGCCAGCAGCACATGCTGCCGCCGCAGTCGAACGGCAGTATGCTTAATAATCCGCAGAACTAAAGTTCGGGCCAATCAGGTCAATGGCATCGGTACAGATGCTGTCCACGCCCCAGCGCAGCAGTTCGGCCGCGCGCTGGGGTTTGTTGACGGTATAGACCAGAATATGCAGCCCGACCTCTTTCAGCATTCTCACCCGCGCTTCATCCAGCAGCTTATGGTTCAGGTGGATAGACACGCAGCCTAAGCGCGCGGTCAGCGCGCGCCAGTCGTCCCGCCACGCGTCCAGCAGCAGCCCTCGCGGAAGCTCCGGCGCGGCCTCCTGTGCCGCTTCCAGCGCGTCAATTTCAAACGACGACAGCAGCGGCGCGGTCATCCCTTCCCACAGCTCGCGCGCGGCAAGCGCAATCACTTTGCCGGTAAGCGGCCCGGTGCCGGTAGTGGGTTTGATTTCAATGTTCGCCATCATGCCGTGCTGACGGCAGCGGTCAGCCACCTCCGCCAGCAGCGGCAGCGGCTCGCCTTTGAACTCGCCGCTGTACCAGCTTCCGGCGTCCACCTTCAGCAGATCGCGCCACGGCAACGCCCCCGCCACGCCCCAGCCGTTACTGGTGCGCTCGAGGTTGTCGTCGTGCAGCAGGAAAATTTCGCCATCTTTCGACAGCTTGGCGTCAAACTCGATCATCGTATGACCGAAACGCGCGCCCACATCGATAGCCGCCAGGGTGTTCTCCGGCGCCAGCTTGCCGCCGCCGCGGTGGGCGACAATGTGGGGATAAGGCCAGTTGCTCATAGTCGTTGTCCTGTTTCACCGTCAAAGTAGTGCAGGTGATTTTCCGGCAGATGCAGCCACAGCGTGCTGCCTGCTTTTGGCCGTTCCTGATGCGCGAGGCGCACCACCAGCTTCTGCTCGCCCCAGCGTCCGTGCGCCAGGTTGTCTGCGCCGAGCATCTCCAGCGTGTCCATCACCAGCGGCACGCCGCCTTCCGCCTGGGTAGCGAGCGCAATATGCTCCGGGCGGATGCCGAGCGTTATTTTACGCCCGGCGTAGCCGCGATAGTACCAGCCAATCGGCAATGCCATCCCGCTTTCCATCTCAAAATGCGTGCCCGCGCTGCTGATACGCCCTTCCAGCAGGTTCATCGCCGGGCTGCCGATAAAGCTCGCCACAAAGCGGGTGGCCGGCTTTTCGTACACTTCGACCGGAGTGCCAATCTGCTCGGCAATCCCTTTGTTCATCACCATAACGCGCTGGGCGAGGGTCATGGCCTCCACCTGATCGTGGGTGACGTAGAGGGAGGTGGTTTTCAGGCGGCGATGGAGCTGCTGCAGCTCAAGACGCATCTGCACGCGCAGCTTGGCGTCGAGGTTGGAGAGCGGTTCGTCGAACAGGAACACCGCCGGGTCGCGCACGATGGCGCGGCCCATCGCCACGCGCTGACGCTGGCCGCCGGAGAGCTCGCGCGGACGGCGCTTCAGCAGGCCATCAAGTTCAAGAATGCGCGCCGCCTCTTTGACGCGCTCCTCGATATGCCCTTTGCCCATCCCGCGGATTTTCAGCCCCCAGGCCATGTTCTCTTCCACGCTCATGTGCGGGTAAAGGGCGTAGTTCTGGAACACCATCGCGATGCCCCTGTCTTTCGGCTCCATCTCGGTGACGCGCTGGCGATCGATCCAGATATCCCCGGAGGTTACGCGCTCCAGCCCCGCCACCATGCGCAGCAGCGTCGATTTGCCGCAGCCGGACGGGCCGACCATCACGATGAACTCTCCGTCCGCCACGTCGAGCGTCAGCGGCTGAATGACCTGGGTTTTGCCGTCCCAGCTTTTGGTTACTGCCTGAAGTTTTAAACCTGCCATCTTATTTCTCGCTATCGACCAGGCCGCGGACAAACGCGCGCTGCATGGCTAAAACAATGACTACGGGTGGGATAAGGGTGAGCAGCATCGCCGCCATCACCTGGTTCCAGAGGGTGGTGCCTTCGCCGGTGGCGATCATGCCCTTGATGCCCGCCACGGCGGTGCCGAGGTTGACGTCCTGGATAATCAGCAGCGGCCACAGGTACTGGTTCCAGCCGTAGATAAAGGTGATCACAAACAGCGCCGCGAGGTTGGTTTTCGACAGCGGCAGCACGATGTCGCGGAAGAAGCGCATCGGCGACGCGCCGTCGATGCGCGCGGCTTCAATCAGCTCGTCCGGCAGGGTCATAAAGAACTGGCGAAACAGGAAGGTGGCGGTCGCCGAGGCCATCAGCGGCAGGGTTAAGCCCGCGTAGCTGTCGAGCATCTTCAGATTGGCGATCACTTCCACCGTCGGGAAGATACGCACCTCCACCGGCAGCATCAGGGTGATGAAAATCATCCAGAAGAACAGGTTACGCAGCGGAAAGCGGAACCAGACGATGGCGAAGGCCGAGAGCATCGACACCGTGATTTTGCCCACGGTGATGCCGAACGCCATGATGAAGCTGTTGAGCATCATCAGCCAGAACGGCGCGCTGTTGGCGCCCACGCCCTGGGTCCAGATGGTCTTCATGTTCTCGAACAGATGCGTGCCGGGAACAAGCGTCATCGGCGTATCAAACACCGCTTTGGTATCCAGCGTGGCGGCAACAAAGGCCACGTACAGCGGGAACAGGATGACGACGATCCCCAGAATCAGCATGGTATGGCTGAAAATCGTCAGCCCGCGACGGTTCTCAATCATTGGTAGCGCACCTTACTTTCGACATAGCGGAACTGCACCACCGTGAGGATGATGACCAGGAACATCAGCACCACCGACTGGGCGGCGGAGGCCGACAGATCGAGCCCGGCAAACCCTTCGCGGTAGATTTTATAGATAAGCGTAGTGGTGGCCTGCACCGGGCCGCCCGCGGTGGCGGCGTCGATCACCGGGAAGGTGTCGAAGAACGCGTACACCAGGTTGACCACCAGCAGGAAGAAGCTCACCGGGGCGATCAGCGGCAGCGCCAGCTTAAAGAAGCGGCGGATCGGCCCTGCGCCGTCAATCGCGGCGGCTTCCACCAGCGAACGCGGGATGGACTGCAGCGCGGCGAAGAAGAACAGGAAGTTGTAGCTGATCTGCTTCCACACCGAGGCGAATACCACCAGGAACATCGCCTGACCGCTGTTCTGGGCGTGGTTCCAGTCGTAGCCGAATTCGGCCAGAAAATGGGTGATCAGTCCGCGTCCTGGGTTAAACAGGAAGATCCACAGCACCGCGGCCACGGCGGGCGCCACGGCGTAGGGCAGCAGCATCAGCGTCTGATAGATACGGCTGCCGCGCACCACGTAATCCACCAGCGCAGCGAAGAACAGCGAGGCGACGAGGCCGCTGACGGTGACCAGGGCGCTGAATTTGATCGTCGTCCAGAAGGCGTCGATGTAGTAGCTGTCGTGCCAGAGGGCGGCGAAGTTAGCCAGGCCAACGAACTGGCTGGACAGCCCAAAGGGATCGACGCTTTGCACCGAGTACCACAGCGCTTCGCCCGCGGGCCAGATGAAGAAGATAACGGTGATGACCAGCTGCGGCGCGACCAGCAAATAGGGCAGCCAGCGGGAGCGGAACACCGGACGGGATGATGACATTAAGATTTGGTTCCTGAACAATGCCGGATGGCGGTTTCGGTTTTCTCCCTCTCCCCGTGGGAGAGGGTTGGGGTGAGGGCATCAGGCCGCATTAATCCGTAGGCCCGGTAAGCGGAGCGCCACCGGGCATTTTTTTTACGACTTCGTCGACTGCTCAAAGCGGCGCAGCAGCTGATTACCACGCTCTACCGCCGAATCCAGCGCCTGCTGCGGCGTCTTCTTACCAGTCCACACGCTTTCCAGCTCTTCATCCACGATGGTGCGGATCTGCGGCATGTTGCCCAGGCGCAGGCCTTTGGTGAACGGCAACGGCGGCTTGTTCAGCATCTGACGCGTGGCGATATCCGCGCCCGGGTTCTTGTCATAGAAGCCCTGCTCGCGGGTCAGGTCATACGCGGCTTTGGTGATCGGCAGGTAGCCGGTCTTCTGGTGCCACTCGGCGGCGTTTTCCGGCTTCGCCAGGAAGTCGAGAAACTCGGCTACGCCCTTGTAGGTGCCGCTGTCTTTGCCCTGCATCACCCACAGGCTCGCCCCGCCGATGATGGCGTTCTGCGGCGCGCCCTTCACGTCGGCGTCGTAAGGCATCATGCCCACGCCGTAGTTGAATTTGGCGTAGTGGCGGATGTCCGCCAGCGAGCCGGACGAGGCGGTGGTAATGGCGCAGTCGCCGTTGTAGAACTTCTCGGTGGATTCGTCTTTACGCCCGAAGTAGCTGAAATCCCCCTTCTTGTTCAGCTCCTGCAGCAGCGCGATGTGCTTCACCTGCTCGGGCTTGTTGAATTCCAGAACCGCGTCGGTGCCGTCGAAGCCGTTGTTTTTAGTGGCCACCGGCAGGCCGTGCCAGGCGCTGAAGTTCTCAATCTGGATCCAGCCCTGCCAGCCGCTCGCATAGCCGCACTTCATCCCCGCCGCTTTCAGCCTGGCGGTGTACTCCGCCAGATCCTGCCAGGTTTTTGGCGGCTGCTCGGGATCTAACCCGGCTTTTTTGAAGGCGTCTTTGTTGTAGTACAGCACCGGGGTGGAGCTGTTAAACGGCTGGGACAGCAGATGCCCGGTTTTGGAATCGGTGTAGTAACCGGCGACGGTCGGGACGAACTGCGACTCGTCGAATTTGATGCCCGCATCGTTAAATACTTCGTACACTGGCTTGATGGCTTTGGAGGCCATCATGGTGGCGGTGCCCACTTCATAAACCTGTAACAGGGCTGGCGCGTTGCCGGTACGGAACGCGGCGATGCCCGCGCTCAGGCTCTGCTCGTAGTTGCCTTTGTACACCGGCACAATTTTGTAATCCGGGTGGGTGTCGTTGAAACGCTGCGCCAGGGAGTCAACCTCTTTACCCAACTCCCCTTCCATTGAATGCCAGAACGGAATGGTGGTGACAGCCATTGCGTTCGTCGCAAAAGCCAGACCCAGTGCCAGACCCAAAGCTGTGTGTCGTAACGATGTCATTGTCATCTCTCTTATTGTGCCGGATGCGCGATATCACGCGTTTTATGCTCGCGAGGTAACATGACATGCTCGAATGACAGAAAAATAACCGTTTATTTACAGAGATGTGACAGCCAGGCGTCAGGGGGATGATGGTTGTGTGAAGGGG
>NZ_CAXOFU010000021.1:0-92110 GCF_964208575.1 Enterobacter soli
CAAAAAGCACGGCCAGCTTGCGGCGGTGGCACCATTGCCGTCCGCGCACTTCACGAAGCCGAGCATTGTGATTAAACCTAACGCCAACAGCCGTCCGACGGGTGACACCACCGGCTACCTGGCAAACCCGAAGGAGGTGTGAGATGGGAAGTGGATGGCATGAATGGCCGCTGGTGATCTTCACCGTCTTCGGGCAGTGCGTGGCGGGGGCGTTAATCGTTGCCGGGTGCGCGTGGTTCAGAGAAGAGGATAGCGCCGCCAAAACGCGGATCGTGCGCAGCATGTTCTTTCTGTGGGTGGTGATGGGAATTGGCTTTATCGCCTCGGTGCTGCATCTCGGCTCGCCGATGCGCGCCTTTAATTCGCTGAACCGCGTGGGCGCCTCTGCCCTCAGCAACGAAATCGCCGCGGGCTCGGTCTTCTTTGCCGTGGGCGGCTTCTGGTGGCTGGTTTCCGTTATCAACAAAATGCCGCCTGCGCTCGGCAAAATCTGGCTGGCGGTTAGCCAGATCCTCGGCGTCGTGTTTGTCTTCGCGATGACCCGCGTTTACCAAATCGACACCGTCCCGACCTGGTATACTGCTTATACCACCTGGGGCTTTTTCCTGACGATGGCGCTGGGCGGCCCGCTGTTTGCGGCGCTGCTGCTGCGCGCGGCGAATGCGAAATTTACGGGTCATTTTGCCGCGGCGGTGAGCGTGCTGGCATTACTGGCAAGCGTTGCGGTTGTGGTACTGCAAAGCAACGGGCTGGCGAGCATTCATAGCTCCGTTCAGCAGGCAAGCGCCCTGCTGCCGGACTATGGCACGCTGCAAATCTGGCGTATCCTGTTGCTCGCTGCGGGTTTGGGCTGCTGGCTGTGCCCGCTTGTTCGTCGCCGTGAGCCCAACACGCTCGGCCTGTTTGCAGGCGTTATTCTGGTCGTCCTCGGCGAGCTGATTGGCCGCGGGCTGTTTTATGGTCTGCATATGACCGCAGGTATGGCTGTTGCCGGTTAACACACGCGTGCGGGGCAACCCGCGCGCGAGAAAGGAATGTTGTTATGAATGATGTATCACCACGCGAGTCGTTCGCCTTCAGCGCCCGTGTTCTGGGCGCGCTGTTTTATTATTCGCCTGAAAACGAACAGGTCGCGCCGCTGGTAAGCGCGCTGACCGCCAGCGACTGGACTCACGACTGGCCGATGGCGTCCGAGCCGCTGCACTCTATCGCGGAAACCTTCCGTACTCCGGCAGAAGAACCGCTCACCGACGCCTGGCAGCGCCTGTTCATCGGCCCCTACGCCCTGCCCGCCCCGCCGTGGGGATCCGTCTGGCTGGATAGGGAATCCGTGCTGTTCGGCGACTCCACCCTCGCGCTGCGCCAGTGGATGCGTGAAAACGCGATTGCCTTCGAGATGCAGCAAAACGAGCCGGAAGATCACATCGGCACCCTGCTGATGCTGGCGGCATGGCTTGCGGAGAATGGCCGCGACGCAGAGCGCGACCAGCTTCTGGCCTGGCATCTCCTGCCGTGGAGTCAGCGCTTCCTGGAGGTGTTTATCGACAACGCCGGACACCCATTCTACGTGGCTCTGGGCAAGCTGGCTCAGGCGACGCTGGCCGAATGGCGGTCGAACTTGCTGATTCCGATGGCGGATAAAACGCTTTATCGGTGACAGAAGAGAGCCAGTGAAAGCTGGCTTTTTTTGATTGTTTTGTCTGATTGATGGCCGGTAGAGTGATGGGGGTTTGGGATTGTTACAGGTCGGGTTTGTGCCAAAAGCAGACATTGTTCACATAATAGTTTAGTAATCACTATCTACCTCCCATCCGAGCTTGATAATTCTTATCATCCCCCCTTATATCCATACTGAGGAATAACCTCTGAAACGGAAAAGGAACACGATTATGGGTCTTAAACCTGGTCCAAAACCAATCGCAAAATCAACAGGAAAACCCGATCAACGCAGACGTGATAATAAGGATGCACCCGGCAATACCCCAGGACTGAAGCCAGGCAAATCAACTGGGAAGTAATCATTCAGGGTGTGGATGATTCATCCATACCCTTATCTCGTCAAATCTGCCTGCCCTGGCCCGCCCTGTGCCAGGAGCAGACGTTTATATGACCAAGCAACCACAAATGCCCGGTCATCTACTCCCTCTACATTGCGGTTATCTTGACGTCAGATATTCTTATTTTTAGGCCCATGCTTCTGATATTTCAGTTGAAAGGGTAACAATGGCATGTTGAGGCAGGATTTTGTTAAGTAAAAACAAATTGGTGTCGTGATCTGGATCGGCGCAACAATCACCCGCAACCACCAGTCGGTAATCCAGGTCAAAAGCTTGCCCGACTGTAGAAAGCACCACGCCGCTGGTGGTCACGCCGGCAAGGATCAACGTTTCAATGCCTTGCGCGCGAAGAATCATCTCAAGTTCGGTAAATGAGAATGCACCCACTCTGCGTTTAACGATGACAGTCTCATTTTCTGCGGGAGCGATATCAGGATGAATAGCCGTGCTCTCGTTGTCAGCCATAAAAATTCCATTCTCTTTAATCGAAGAGAAGATAGCGTTGTTTTTGCTGACCTCTGGATACCCCTTGCGGAATCCGACACTGACATAAATGACCGGTACGGCTGCCGTACGCGCAGCGGCTATCAGTGATGCGGTATTGCGGATAACATTTCCAGCGATTTCTTGTGGGAGGAAATTGTTAAGAATGATCGTCTGAAAATCCATAACCAGCAGAGCGCTGTTTTTACTGATGTTACTGAGTTGATTTAACATAAATTTCCGAAATTTGTAGATGAAGAGTAATAAAGTCAGGGCGTTGCTGACTGGCGATGTATTTTAAAGTTCCAGGCCGCTCCGGCTAGCAGGATGCAGCTGGTTGCCAGAAAGACAGCTTGCATACCTATATGCCCGCCGACAAAGCCGCCAATCAGCGGCCCGATGAACTGGCCGGCGAACTGTGCGGCGACGGAATAGCCAAGGATGCTACCCACCATGCCTTCTGGTAGGCGGTGCCGTATGACTGCCGCAATACAAGGCAATAAGCCGCCAAGCGCCAATCCCATGAGGAAACGCAGGGCAATCAATTGCCAACCGGAGGTGACAAATGCCTGCGGGATCAGCAGGAAACCAGCCGTAGTCAGCGCCAGCGTGATAATGCGTAAATGTCCTATCTTGTCTGCCAGTTTTCCAAGCCAGGAAGCTGAAATAATGCTGCCCAGGGCCGCGGCTGCCATCACATATCCCGCCACTTTCGTTATCTGTGAAGCGTCGCTGACGAGAGTACGCACATAGACCGTGATAATGGGTTCTATCGACATATTGGCCAGCATCAGCAGCAGACCGGTACAAAGCATACAGACAATCACAGGGCGGGAAGGCAATTGGGACCAGCTCACCCGCGTTTTTGCCGCAGCATCCTCGGGCTTTTGTACCGCTTCGCGGATGAGAGTGAAGGTCATGATAAAGGCCAGAAAAATCAGTGCGCCTGCACCGAAAAATGTGGACCGGATACCAATCAGCCCCGGCAGCCATCCCCCGGCAAGTGGACCGACAAGATTGCCAGCCATGACACCGGATGAAACAATCCCCAGCGCCCAGGCTGCACGTTCTCTGGGGGCCTGGACGGCGATAAGAATTGTCGCGCCGGATGAGTAGCCTCCCGCCAGGCCGACTAACAACCGCAGACCGACAAGTTGCCAGATATTTGTCACCAGCCCCATAAGCGAAACAGTAATAGCCATGCCAAGGCTGGCTCTCACGAGCATCGACTTGCGTCCATATCTGTCACCAAGTCGTCCCCAGACGGGGGCAATCAACCCGGCAGTAATAAACGTTGCGCTGAATGCCACACCAGACCATTGAACAACTGCTGCATGCCCATGAACACCAAGCTCTTCGACATACAAAGGCAGAAACGGCAACATCAGGGTCATTGCAAAGACGGTCGAGAACGAGCCTATGAAGCAAACAATCAGGTTTCGCTGCCAAAAGCTGTTATAAAATTGGGTCATAAAAACGCTCTTTCTTGGTATACCAATTTGGTATACCATATCGATTATGCATTTAACTGTCAATTTGCGGGAGAACATTGCCGTCATGAGCCAGGCATCAGAGGTTGAAAACCAATTAAGAAAATTGATACTCAGCATGGAGCTGGGTCCAGGAGAACGACTGACCGAGCGGTGGGCTGAAGCAACGTTTAACGCCTCCCGGACGCCTGTTCGAGCCGCATTACAAAAGCTGGAGTCGGAGGGGCTGGTATGTCGTGACGGCTTGCGCTGGTTGGTGGCACCGATCGATGTCGCTGAAGTTGAACAGCTGTGTATTTACCGCGAAATACTTGAAGTGTCGGCATTAAAACTGTCAGCCAGCCACATGACTGAGGAACAACTAAACGGTCTGGAAACCCTGCTTAAAGAGAAGACTGCTGATGCGTCTGAAGGGATGTTGGACGATGCAGGAACACGATTCCATTTGCATCTGGCCCGTTTTTGCCAGAATGCGTTTCTCATCGAAGGGATAAGTGATGCACTGCGTCGGCTTTCACGGGCAAGATGGCTGGATAAAGCGCCGTCGAATCCCGCCTGGGAAGATCATCGCGAAATAGTTGCTGCGCTTCGCTCGCAGGACATTGAGAAAGCAGCAGAGTTACTTGCCGCTCATCTCAGGGAAAGCCGAATCCGCCTTCTCGACGCTATCAATTCAAGCAGACGTAGCCTGAGGGCGAGAGGTATTGTTATATCCTGACCATGTGGTGAGTTACACGACAGAATAACAAAGGTCGGCTTTTCGCTCAAAGCGGAGCTTTTATTGCAGGCGCTTGTCCGCTTCGTATCAAGAGCGGACGCCAGGCGTGGGCAAAAGACACAACCTGAGTTTCTCCTGACAAAAACCGCAGTTAAGAAAAATGATTCTCATTAACATGTAACGCGTTCTACTGTTTAATAGCGTTTTCCATTTTCAAGGATGTGAAATGAGCACTCGATTTTCGACATTGCGGCGCATTCCCGGTGGCGTCTGGATTATTGGTTTTGTCAGTCTTTTGATGGACGTTTCATCGGAAATGATCCACAGCCTTCTTCCGCTTTTCATGGCAACGGCTTTAGGCACTCCGGTAGTCATCATTGGACTTATTGAGGGCCTGGCTGAAGCAACCGCACTGTGTGTCAAAGTTTTTTCGGGCGTTATCAGCGATTACATAGGCAAGCGTAAAGGGCTCGCTGTCCTCGGGTACGGCCTCGGCGCACTCAGCAAGCCACTGTTTGCACTGGCCTCTACATCTGGAATGATATTCAGCGCGCGCATGATCGACCGTGTAGGAAAAGGAATAAGAGGGGCACCCCGAGACGCTCTCGTTGCCGACGTTACGCCGCCCGAGATCAGAGGGGCTGCTTATGGCCTGCGCCAGACGCTTGATACGATGGGCGCGTTCCTCGGACCGCTGCTGGCCGTGGGACTGATGCTGTTATGGAGTAACGATTTCCGCGCTGTTTACTGGGTGGCGGTCGTGCCGGCATTTATGGCCGTTGCCCTGTTGTTCTTCGGATTACATGAACCCCGCACGCCTGTCGTAACAGTCAGAAGTAATCCGATTAAAAAAGAAAATCTGAAAAGGCTGGGCGTAGCGTGTTGGTGGGTCATTGGACTGGGCGGCGTATTTACTCTCGCACGGTTTAGCGAGGCTTTTCTGGTTCTCAGAGCGCAAGAGGTCAATATCCCACTTGCTTTAATCCCTCTCGTTATGGTCGCTATGAATATTGTCTTTTCATTTACAGCCTATCCGTTCGGACGTTTGTCAGACAGCATCAGTCACAGGCGATTGCTGCAGGCGGGTCTCGTCGTGCTCATTGCGGCAGATTTAGTGCTTGCCCTGAGTGATTCCTGGGTAGGGATTATCATTGGCGTAGCGTTGTGGGGTGTCCATATGGGAATGACTCAGGGCCTGCTGAACGCCATGATTGCTCGCACCGCACCCGCCGATCTGCGCGGAACCGCGTTTGGCTTTTTCAGTCTGTTAAGTGGCATGGGATTACTCATAGCAAGTCTCGGGGCAGGACTACTATGGGATATCTGGGGCTCTGCCTCTACTTTTATTGCAGGCGCGGTTATCTGTGTGTTTACGCTGCTTCTGACTCGGTTTGTACCTGACAAGACAGAGTAGCCTGTGGCGTTCTGAGTATCCCGCTTAACTCCCCTCAATTAACTGTGTGTCATTTGAAGGGAGTTTTACGCATTGTCCGCGCCTCGCTCACAGCAGATCCTTACCCCAGTAAATAAATAGCTTCTTTTTCAACTTGTTATTCCATATTTGTTATATGACGCCAGGGAACTTCTGTGGCATAAGAAAAGGATATACTGAGAGAGTTACAACCTTAATACGGAACACCTGATGGTCACCACACACGTTTTTATCGCGGTCAGTCTTGATGGCTATATCGCCCGGCAGGATGGCGATATCGACTGGCTGCTGCAGCGCGATGACCCGACGGAAGATCACGGCTATGCTGCGTTCATCGCGGACAAAGAGTGGATTGTTATGGGGCGAGGCACCTTTGAGAAGGCGCTGACCTTTGACGCGTGGCCGTACGATCGCCCGGTGCTGGTGCTCTCCCGCCAGCTGAACGCTGGCTCGCTGCCCGAAAAGCTGAACGGCAAAGTGCAGTTCTCATGCCGCGCGCCCGGCGAGGTATTGGCTGACCTGGCGGAGCAAAACGTGCATCGCGTCTATCTTGACGGCGGACAGGTGATACAGTCGTTCCTGCGCGAAGGGCTGGTCGCCGATATCGTTATCACGACCGTTCCCGTCCTGCTCGGCGCGGGAAAACCGCTGTTCGGCTCCCTGACTCAGGATATCGACTTAACGCTCCTATCGAGCCGCAGTTTCCCTTCGGGCCTGGTTCAGTCGCACTATCGGGTGACCTCATCAGCCCCCGATGTCGCCCATTGATAGGCTGAGCGCGATCGCAAATGCCGCAGATTGCTTCAAAAAAATTACCGTATTTGTTATATTGTTGTTTATTGCTTACTCACCTCTGCGGTGCCAAAAAGAACAAGATTCACCGCGACCCAGGACATAAAAATGCTAGATTACCGCTTCCCGACAGCTTTGCAGATGGTTCTCAGCGTAGCGATGGCGGAGCAAGTAGGTGAACGTTCAACGAGTGCGATTCTGGCCTACGGCTTGGAAGCGAACCCGAGCTTCATCCGCAAACTGATGGTTCCGCTCACGCGTGACGGCATTATCGTTTCAACGCTTGGCCGCAATGGCTCAATCCATCTTGGCCGCCCGCCGGAGCAGATCACCCTGCGCGACATCTACCTTTCGGTTATCGAAGACAAAAAGCTGTGGGCGTCGCGCCCTGACGTACCGGCCCGCTGCGTGGTCAGCGCTAACGCCTGCTGGTACTTTAAATCGATTGCCGAAGAGGCGGAGCAGGCGTCGCTGGCGGTTCTGGCGCGTCATACGGTGGCAAGCGCGCTGGAAGAGGTGAAAAAAGCCGACAGCAGCGGATGCGATCCGCTTCCCGACCTTATCGCTAAGTATCAAAAAACCTCTTAACGCCTTATCTTTTACATAAAGTAGCGGCCCTCTTGCCGGGTGGCGCTGCGCTTACCCGGCCTGCGTGTTTATCTGATACAAAAAAACCGCCTTCACAGTGAAGGCGGTTTTTTATTTTCTGCATCGTTTCTACGCGGGCAGAACGTCCCTTTCCTCTTTGCCGCGGGTGACTAATTTACGCAGCGTCACGTAAAACACCGGGGTCAGGAACAGGCCAAACAGGGTCACGCCCAGCATCCCGGAGAACACGGTGATCCCGGTAACGCCGCGCACCTCTGCGCCCGCCCCGTGACCGAGGATCAGCGGAATGGTGCCGGCAATAAAGGCGATGGAGGTCATCACGATCGGGCGTAAACGCAGGCGACACGCCTCCAGCGCGGCCTCCATGATGCCTTTCCCCTGCATTTCCAGCTCGCGGGCAAACTCAACGATAAGAATGGCGTTTTTACAGGCCAGCCCCATCAGCACAACCAGCCCCACCTGCACGAAAACGTTGTTATCGCCGCCGGTCAGCCAGACGCCAAACAGCGCCGAGAGCATCGTCATTGGCACGATGAGGATCACCGCCAGCGGCAGCGTCCAGCTCTCGTACAGCGCCGCCAGCACCAGGAAAGCCAGCAGCACCGCGACCGGGAAGACGATCAGCGCCGTATTGCCCTGCGTGGCCTGCTGGAAGCTCAGGTCAGTCCATTCGATGTTCATCCCGTTGGGCAGGATCTGCTTAGACATCCCCTCCAGCTGGGTCATCGCCTGCGTGGACGACAGCACGCGCGGGTCGGCATCGCCAATCAGATCAGCCGCCGGGTAGCCGTTATAGCGGATCACCGGATCCGGCCCGTAGGTAGTGCTGATATTCACCATGCTGCCGATCGGCACCATTTCACCCTGGCTGTTGCGGGTGCGTAAGTTAGCGATATCCTCCACGCTGTCGCGGAACGGGCCGTCCGCCTGCGCCATCACGCGCCAGGTGCGCCCGAACTGGTTAAAGTCATTCACGTACGACGAGCCCAGATAGGTTTGCAGCGTGCCGAAGAGATCGGTGAGCGACACGCCCTGCGCTTTCGCCTTATCGCGGTCAACCTGCACGTCCAGCTGCGGCACGTTCGCCTGGTAGGTGGAGATCGGGAAATGCATTCCCGGCGCCTGCATAATCGCGCCAGACATGGTGTTCACCGCGTTTTGCAGCGCGCCATAGCCCAGACCTGCGCGATCCTGAATGTACAGGGAATAGCCCGACCCCTGGCCCAGCCCCAAAATCGGCGGCGGCAGGATGGAGAAGCCAAAGCCCTCCTGGATTTGCGCGATTTTCGCGTTGATCTCGGCGTTAATCTCCGCAGCAGAGTGCTTACGCTGGTCGAACGGCTTCAGGCCAAAGAAGACCGTCCCGGTGTTCGGCGTATTGGTGAACTGCAGCGCATTCAGCCCCGGAAACGCGACCGCATAATCCACGCCTTCGGTGTTCATGCCGATTTCGCTCATTTTACGGATCACCGCGTCGGTGCGCGCCAGCGACGAGCCTTCCGGCATTTTCACGCCGCCAATCAGGTACAGCTTGTCCTGTGTCGGAATAAATCCGCCCGGCACCGCCTTAAACATCACGCCCGCCGCGCAGAGCAGCAGGAGATAAACCGCAAACACCGCGCCGCGGCGTCCGAGGGTTTTACCCACCAGCCCCTGATAGCCGTTCGAGCTGCGGTGGAAAAAGCGGTTAAACGGACGGAAAATCCAGCCGAACAGACGATCGATAAGTCGGGTCGGAAAATCTTTCGGCGCGCCGTGCGGCTTTAACAGCAGGGCCGCCAGCGCCGGGGAGAGCGTCAGCGAGTTAATGGCGGAGATCACCGTCGAGATCGCAATCGTCACCGCAAACTGCTTGTAGAACTGCCCGGTCACGCCCGAGAGAAACGCCATCGGGACGAACACCGCGCACAGCACCAGCGCAATCGCGATAATCGGGCCGGACACCTCACGCATCGCCTGATGCGCCGCCGCCAGCGGCGCCAGCCCCTCTTCGATATTTCGCTCGACGTTTTCCACCACCACGATGGCGTCATCCACCACGATACCGATGGCCAGCACCAGCCCGAACAGGCTCAGGGTGTTCAGCGAGAAGCCCAGCAGGTAAAGAATGCTGAAGGTACCCACCACCGAAACCGGCACGGCAATCAGCGGAATGATCGACGCGCGCCAGGTTTGCAGGAACAGGATCACCACCAGCACAACCAGCACCACCGCTTCCAGCAGGGTTTGCACCACCGCACGGATGGAGTCGCGCACGAAGACCGTCGGATCGTAAGGTGCCGCCCACTTCATGTCCTCCGGGAAACGCGTGGACAGTTCGTCCATTTTGGCGCGCACCGCGTTAGACAGATCGATGGCGTTCGCCCCTGGAGACTGGAAGATACCAATCCCGACCGCGTCCTTATTGTTGAGCTGGGAACGCAGCGCATAGCTGCCGGAGCCCATTTCAATACGCGCCACGTCGCGCAGGCGAACGACCGAGCCGTCCTGCGCCGTCTTCAGCACAATATTGCCGAACTCCTCTTCGGTGTGCAGACGGCCCTGGGCGTTAATGGAGATCAGGAAGTCGCTCTCCTTCGGCAGCGGCTCGGCGCCAAGCTGTCCGGCAGACACCTGGACGTTCTGCTCCTGCATCGCGGTGACCACGTCCGAGGCGGTCAGCCCGCGCGACGCCACCTTGTTCGGATCGAGCCAGATGCGCATCGCGTATTCGCCGGAGCCGAAGATCTGAATCTGGCCGACGCCGGGCAGACGCGCCAGCTCGTCCTTCACCTTCAGCGTGGCGTAGTTACGCATGTACAGGGAGTCGTATTTCCCGCCCGGGGAGAACAGATGCACCACCAGCGTCAGCGTCGGCGACTGTTTCTGAGTGGTAATGCCCAGACGCCGCACGTCTTCCGGCAGGCGCGCCTCGGCCTGGGCGACGCGGTTTTGCACCTGCACCTGCGCCTGATCCGGGTCGGTTCCCGGACGGAAGGTGACGGTGGTGACCAGCACGCCGTCCGATCCCGCGACGGATTTCATGTACATCATGTTCTCAACGCCGTTGATCGCCTCTTCCAGCGGCGTCGCCACCGTTTCAGCAATCACTTTTGGGTTGGCGCCCGGGTACTCGGCGCGCACCTGCACGCTTGGCGGCACGACGTCAGGGTATTCGCTCACCGGCAGCAGCGGGATGGCGATCAGCCCGGTGATAAAAATCAGGATCGACAGAACGGCGGCAAAAATCGGCCTGTCGATGAAAAAACGGGAAAAGTCCATGGGTTGGATTCTCAGGTCAAGGGATCAGTTAAGGGCGGTGCTGGCGGTCATGGCAACGGTTTTGGCGTTAACCGGCATCCCCGGCATAAACACTTTTTGTAAACCCTCGACAATGACTTTATCGCCAGGGTTCAGCCCCTGCCGCACGATGCGTAAACCGTCTGCCAGACGCCCTGGCTTAATGTCGCGACGCTGCGCTTTCCCCTCTTTATCCACGACATAGACGTACTTGCGATCCTGATCGGTCAGCACCGCTTTGTCGTCGATAAGCGTGGCTTTGAACTCCGCGCTGCCCGGCAGGCGCACGCGGGCAAACAGCCCCGGCGTGAACTGACGCTGCGCGTTATCCAGCAGCGCGCGCATGCGGATCGTCCCGGTGCTCGGCGTAAGCTGGTTATCCAGGAAATCAACCTTGCCCTGATGCGGGTAGCCCTCTTCCCCCGTCAGGCCGATCTCGACCGGCAGCGCCGTATGATTGCTGGACGCCCCCTGCCCGCTGCGGGCAAGATTTTGATAGTGAAGGTAGGTTGACTCGTCCACGTCAAAATAGACGTAAACTGTCTTTTGCGAGACCAGCGTGGTCAGCACGCTGGCGGTATCGCCTGCGGTGACCAGATTGCCGCTGGTGATCAGCGCCCGGCTGGCGCGGCCGTCGATAGGCGCGGTGACTTTGGTGAAGTCCAGGTTGAGCTGCGCCGCGTCAACCGCCGCCTGGGCGGCGCGAATATCGGCCTGGGCCTGCGTGGCCGCCGAACGACGCTGCTCCCACTCTTCCCGGGAAACCAGGTGAGTATTGATCAGCTTATCGGTGCGGTTAGCCTCACTTTGCGCCAGGCTGGCCTGGGTTCTGGCTCTCGCCAGGTTTGCCTGGGCCTGTTCCAGCGCGGCGCGATAGGTTCGGTCATCAATGGTGAACAGCACCTCGCCCTTTTTCACTTCCTGGCCGTCGGTGTAATTCACTTTATCAATGTATCCGGAAACGCGCGGTCGAAGCTGAACGCTTTCCACCGCTTCAATCCGGCCGTTAAAGCTGTCCCACTGGCTTATCGATTTCACGACCACGTCAGCGGCGCTGACGGCGGGCGCGGGTGGCGCGGCATTTTGCGCGACACTGTCATCACATCCGACGAGCAGCACGGCGATCAGCATCGTCCCCAGCGCGCTCAGATGAAAGTTACCCCAGGTTTTTTGCAGGCTCATTATTTTTATTCCGGTTATTGTAGCCGCCGGGCAAGACGCAGCGGGAGGCGCTGCGCCACTTCCTTTGTCCGGTGGCTGGCTTAAGGCCATTTGTGTCGTTCATCGCCACAAAACTGTAACAGTTGCGAATACACTATCGCGGCGATTGTAGGAAGGCGCTTAATTAAGTGCAAGAATAATTGTTGCACTTTATGTGCTATTTGAGCAGATGTTAAAAGACCCGTTTTGGACAGGGATTTAAATGCAACAATAAAACTTGCAATTACCGCAAAAACGCGCCACCTTTAAATGCAACTGACAAAGATACCTTTTGATACGCGGCGTGGAGATAACCTGATGAACACTGGCGCATTTATGCATGATTTACTGGACTGGATAGACAATAACCTGGACAGCCGTCTGGACATTGAGTCCGTCGCGAAGCGATCCGGCTACTCAAAATGGCACCTCCAGCGGCTGTTCAAAGAACATACGGGCTATCCCCTCGCCGGGTATATTCGCGCGAAAAAGCTGCAAAAATCGGTCGAACGCTTGAGCCACAGCGATGAGCCTATTTTGAACGTGGCGATTGCGCTGGGCTTTGACTCCCAGCAGTCGTTCAACCGCAGCTTTAAGCGCCAGTATGGTCAGGCGCCCGGCGCGTGGCGACGCAGCATGGGCGGGCCGGACACGCTGCCGCTGCGCCAGTAACACATTTTGCTGCAACCTCCATCCGGAGCTGTTATACTGTATATAAATACAGTGAAGCGAGGTGTGTGATGGCTGTTGAAACAAAATTTGTTGTCGTAAGAAAAGGTGAAGAGAAAATGACATTTGCCAGTAAGAAAGAGGCTGACGCCTACGACAAGCTGCTCGATATGGCAGACGCGTTCACCGACTGGCTGTTGCAAAGCGAAATGCAGATGGATGAAAAGCAGGCTGAGGATCTTGGGCTCTATTTCGCCGAGCAGAAAGAGACCGTGCAGCATATTCTGCGTACCAGCAAGCTCCCTGCCCTCGACGCGCCGGCGGCTGCCGAGAACACCGAGTCAGATGAAGTGGGCAGTAAAAAAATCAGAGCGGTGAAAGCGGCCTGATTGCCGGTAAACAGCGTGCCAATGCGCGTTGGCACGCGGTGAAACCTTCTATAAATGCTTTTCTATCAAGCGGGCTGGTCGTTAACGTTGCCGCGACGTAAACGGCCCCGCTCTCTCCCGTAAATCAGGGCCGCATGCGGCTCGTGATCCCATGACGACACTTCACTTTTCATTCTGACGCCTGGCGTATAGCATCAGTTGATGCCGTTACGGATTGTTTGCTCACGTTATTTACCGTTCTGTTGGGTTAATCAAATCAGGAGAATGCATGATGTCTGACCATGCCACGATTGCGCTCGTTGGCCCGGGGGCTATCGGTACGACCATCGCCGCGGTGCTTCATGACGTTGATCGTACCCCCGTTCTTTGCGGGCGCACGCCACATCCGCAGTTAGTTTTACGCCATGATGAGGGTGAAATTACTGTGCCGGGCCCGGTGCTGAGCGATCCGACGACGATAGACCACCCGTTCGATCTGGTGTTTGTCGCGCTGAAAACGACGCAGGTCGCTGACAGCGCCGGGTGGCTGGCCGCCCTGTGCGATGAAAATACCGTTGTGTGCGCGCTGCAAAACGGCGTCGAGCAGACCACGCAGCTCGAACCCTATGTGAATGGCGCGAAGGTGCTGCCTTCCGTGGTGTGGTTCCCGGCACAGCGCCAGCCGGACGCGTCGGTATGGCTGCGCGCCAGACCGCGCCTGACGCTGCCGGACGAGCCCCAGGCACAACGGGTCGTGGATGCGCTCAGCGGCACACGCTGCACCGTTGATCTGTCAGCTGATTTTATCTCCATCGCCTGGCGCAAACTGTTGCAGAACGCCGTCGCGGGCCTGATGGTGCTGGCGAACCGCCGTGCCGGGATGTTCGCACGCGAGGATATCACCGGGCTGGCGCTGGCCTACCTGCGCGAATGTCTGACGGTTGCCCGCGCCGAGGGCGCCGCGCTGCCCGATAGCGTTGTGCAGGAGATCGTGGACGGTTTTCGCCGTGCGCCCGCGGATTTAAGCACCTCTATTCTCGCTGACCGCCAGGCCAATCGCCCGATGGAGTGGGATATCCGCAACGGCGTGATACAGCGCTACGGTCGGGTGCATCAGATCCCCACCCCCATCAGCGACGTCGTGGTGCCGCTGCTGGCGGCAGGAAGCGAGGGGCCGGGCTGATATCGCTCCGTCGCAAAGTGCAGAAAAGCGCCTCACCGCGGGTTAAAATGCGCGCGAGTTAACCTTTCGGATTCAGGAATGTTTAAGGATATGTTCACGTTAGAACCCTGGCTGGACCGCTGGGATCTCGTTCCGGACGGCACCCCGTTTACAACCCATACGTCACAGCTGTATCCGGTTAAAACAGCACAGGGTTTTAAAGCCATGCTAAAAGTCACCGAGGATGCCGACGAACAAGCCGGTAACGCGCTCATGGCATGGTGGGAAGGAAACGGTGCGGCGCCGGTGATTGCGCATGAAAATGGAGCACTTCTTCTCGCAAGAGCCACCGGCTCCGCGTCTTTATCGGCAATGTCCCGCGGCGATCGGGATGATGTCGCCTGCCGGATTTTGTGTACGACTGCGAACCGGCTTCATGCATTCGGCAAAAGACCGTTACCCCAGCTAACGCCCCTGAACGAATGGTTCTTTCCTCTAAAACCTGCAGCCCTGAAGTATGGCGGCATCCTGACGCGCTGCGCTGAAATTGCAGACGAGCTGCTTGCTTCACCTCGAGACGTGGTGGCACTGCACGGTGACCTACACCACGGCAACGTGCTTGATTTTGAACAGTCGGGTTGGCTGGCCATTGACCCCAAAGGGCTCAAGGGTGAACGGGGATTCGACTTTGCTAATATTTTCACTAATCCGGATTTGGATAATCCCCTGCCGCCTGTTGCGATTGTCCCGCAGACGTTTAAACGGCGTCTGAGTATCGTCGCCCGCACGGCTAACCTCGACAGAGAACGCCTGCTTAAATGGATAATCGCATGGTGCGGTCTTTCAACCGCCTGGTCCCTTTCAGGCTTTGAGAGTACTTCAACAACATTAACAATCGCCGAACTGGCGTTGAATGAACTGGAACGGTGAGTGGGATCCCGGCAAGAAAACGAACCTTAAAATATGTCTGGGCAGATATTCTAAATAGTGAGATTTGATGCTCATCACATTGACGCGCTCCGGTATCAATTCGACCGCAATCTCTTTCTATACTCTTTATTTGTTCATATTTTTTAAGGAATAAATCATGTTCGATCATGTGAAATTCGGCGTGAGTGATTATGAAAAAAGTAAAATGTTCTTCCTCTCCGCGCTTGAGCCGCTCGGCGTAACGCTTATTGACGAAGGCACGCCAGACTACGGTGTGGAAATGAGTTCCGGCGATGTTTCACTTTGCCTGTTCCAGACGAATGACAAACCGGCTCCGCTGCATCTGGCGTTTGTCGCCACCACCCGGCAGCAGGTTGATGAATTTTACCACGCCGCTTTGCGCACGGGCGCACGGGACAACGGCGCGCCTGGCTTACGTTCCTACGGCGAAAACTACTATGCCGCATTTGTCATTGCGCCTGATGGCCATAATATTGAGGCGGTCTGCCACGCGCCGGAATGAATAAGAGGTCAGTCAGGGTATCGATATTAGGGTACGTTAAGGTTGTTCAGGCATAAATAGTCACTCTGCCAGAAAAGCGGTAATGACGATGTTTACGCGTGGCAACGGGGTGAGAATTAGCGTTCTGTGACGACCTTAATGACCAGCCGCCTGGTTCATCATCTGCGTATTAACAGTCCGCTTCGTGCCGGGAGCGGACGCTGGAGTACATTCCGCTTTCGACGCGAATCGGATTGAGATAACGTAGCGGAAATATAATCCCGGACTCGACCAAAATGCCTTCCATCGAAACGTTTGTAACTTTCCTTCTCGCGCTGACGCTGCTTGAGATTTCTCCGGGGCCAGACATGATGCTGACCATCGCCCGAGGCGTCGGCCAGGGAAGACGTATTGCACTGCTTACGGTACTGGGTAATGTATTTGTAGCGGGTTTTGTGCAAGTTTCTTTTCTTGTCCTGGGGCTGGTAACCGTTGTTCATGCCTGGCCGGTTGCGCTGGATCTTCTTAGGTGGGCTGGTGCGGCTTATCTGATGTGGTTGGGCATAAAAATGATTGCGACTTCAGGCACTGATACGCGGCTGCGAAAAACGGCAAAAATTTCTGACTGGAATGCCGTTAAGGAAGGCGCTCTGAACAGCCTGACTAACCCAAAATCCCTGCTGTTCATGTTTGCTTTTCTTCCTCAGTTTGTCGACCCTGCTGCGGGTCCAGTCTGGCTGCAATTACTTGTCCTGGGCAGTATCCAAAAGCTGGCAGGAATTGTTTCCCTGGGGTCAGTCGCGATGGCATCAGGAACATTTGGAAACTGGCTAGGTAAACACCCGGGCGTTATCAAATGGCAGGAACGATTTACAGGCGTTGTCATGATTGGCCTGGGTATCCGCATGTTGTTTAGCGGGTCCGGCATAGTATCGAAATCTGCCCGTTAGGTTGTTCACATCCCGCAACCCCGGTGTCCGCTAGGTGCCAGAAGCGGACGTAGTCCGAGTTCGGTCCGACCCGAACTCGGACTACGCTTTCTTAAAAATGGTCGTCTGAATTTCGGTTGTGAGGTTCTTACTGAATGCTTAGATTCATTTTCAATCTATTGAGAGGAAATAAATATGAATTTTGCAGAACTCCACAACCAGCACCAACCTCTTCTTATCGCTAACGTTTGGGACGCCGCCAGTGCTGTCGCAGCGCAAGAAGCCGGTTATCAGGTACTGGGAACATCCAGCGCAGCAATAGCGTCCACACTAGGATATGAAGACGGACAGGGCATGCCGTTTGATGAGTTATTTTATATGGTCACCCGTATCCAGTCCGTCAGCAGCCTGCCATTGAGCGTTGATATGGAAGCAGGATATGGTGTTTCAGCCGAAGAGATAACAACCAATCTCAGGCGCCTTGCTCAGACAGGCGTATCAGGCGTTAACCTTGAAGACAGCAGAGTCATTAATGGGGCGCGTCAGCTTGACGATGCCTCTGATTTTTCCCGTAATCTGAGAGTAGTATGCGATGCGTTGAGAAGCGAAAAGTATCGCCTGTTTCTGAACATCCGGACTGACACTTACCTGCTGGGGCATGAAGACGCGTTGCAGGAGACGATATTACGGGGTCAGAGCTATAAAGCTGCAGGTGCTGACGGCCTTTTTGTTCCCAGTCTGACATCAGAGAAAGACATCAGCCTCATTGCAGAGGCAACGGGCCTGCCTCTGAATGTCATGTGTATGCCCGATCTTCCGTCGTTCGACAGGCTGAAACTGGCCGGGGTAAGCCGCATTTCAATGGGTAATTTTGTTCATTCGTCCATTCAGTCAACGCTGACTGATGTAATGCATACGATCCGGTCGCGTCAAACGTTTGAAGGACTATTTGGTGATGAAAATAACCGATAAGAATTTGTGTGATACCTGGTATCAGGCATTGCTTGAACGTGCTTCAGAATATACCGGCGTGTTTTTTGTTGGCGTCAAAACCACTGGCGTATTCTGCATTTCAGTATGCCGGGCACGAAAGCCCAAACGCGAAAACGTTGAATTTTATAAAGATGCCAAATCTGCTCTGGCGGCCGGCTTCCGTCCATGTAAGGTCTGCAGACCTGCTGAAAATGCGCACAGCGCGCCATTATTTGTTGAACAGGCGCTTGCGCTTGTCAGGCGCGATATGAAGTCCCGTGTAGCAGACGCGCAGCTTCGTCAGCATGGAATCAGTCCGGAGAGGGTAAGACGCTGGTTCCTGCAACATCACGGCATCACTTTTCAGACTTTCCAGCGAATGCAGCGGGTGAACATTGCGCTGCAGGAGCTGAAAAGCGGACGAGCGGCGACTGACGTTGCGCTGGACAATGGCTATGAATCCCTGAGCGGGTTTGGTTATACCTACAAGCGGCTTACTGGCGCCGCTCCGACTCAGGCAACCCAGGTGATTGTCATTCACCGGTTTACCACGACGCTGGGGCCTATGTTTGTCTGTGCGACAGAGCGGGGAGTCTGTCTGCTGGAATTTACCGATCGCCGGATGTTAGAAACAGAATTTCGCGATATCCAGCGTTTATTTAACGCCAGAATTGTCACCGGCGAAAACAGCCATACCCGGCAGACAGTAAAAGAAATCAGCGAGTATTTTGCCGGAACTCGCCGACAGTTTGATCTCTCTGTCGATGCCCCGGGTAGTGATTTTCAACAATCCGTATGGCATGCGTTGCGTGCAGTTCCATATGGACAGACCTCACACTATCAGGCCATTTCACTACGGATTAAAAAGCCAAATGCTGTGCGCGCCGTCGCTGCAGCTAATGGCGCAAATCGAATTGCGATTGTGATCCCTTGTCATAGAATAATTGGAAAAGATGGAAAGATGACCGGTTATGGTGGTGGCATTTCTCGTAAAGAATGGCTCATTGATCATGAGAGAAGCAACATTTGATGATCTGATTGTCCCATTTAGCCAGAAACGTATGTTCTGGCTGAGGGCTTAGTTCTTGTGCCTTTCGAAGGTTTTTGCAACTAAAGGTTCGCTTTTCGCCCATAGCGGACCTTCCGCAGCATATAGCTATCTGCTATGTACCAGAAGCGGACGTTGGCGTACAAGAGAATCTCTAAAATGATGGTTCGTTTGCAGGAACACTGACAGCGTAACGTATTAAAGCGTTCACCGAGATAAAATGAGTGCGACAACCAAACTAATAACTAAAACAGCACAGTAGAAAAAGATATTTTCTGTGAATTCAGAAAGCGCGTTCAGGTGCTCCTGACCTTGTTTATTGAGTATCTTCAGGGCGTTGTTTTCGTTATCTGCATCTATTGTATGAGGATATCGGGTAAAGCCATTCGCTTTCAGGCTTTTAGACATCTGACGCGTCACTTGACTCTTTATTATTACTTTGGACTCATCGCCTTTAATGAAGATTACATAGCTGTTCATGTGCATTTCCTTTGCCTAAAAATACAATGTAACCGTTGTAAGATTATTATTGTAGCTAATGTTTTAGGTAGTCCGCCCCTCTCTCATAGCAACCCCCCACCCCGCTATAAAACCTGGTAGCTATACAAATGCGCCGGGCTGTTACGTTAATACGTCATCTTCCTTCAAAGAGAAATGCGCATGACCTCACACCCGCTACGCCAGATTGTTGAAGCCTGCGATCGCGCCATTACCGCCAAAAATTATGATGCGCTGATGGAGCACTACGCCGAAGACGCGGCGCTGGTGGTCAAGCCCGGCATGACTGTTAAGGGTAAAGAGAATATCCGCAGCGCGTTTATTGCCATCGCCAATTATTTTCAGGATCGGCTGGTCGTTGAACAAGGGGAAATGCAGGTGATCGAAGGGGGTGAATGCCCTCGTTATCATGGAAACCGTTCTGCGCTTTCCCGATGGCCAGGGAGGAACTGCGGAAACGTCGCGCCGCGCGACCTATGTTTTTAGACAGGAGAGCGACGGTCGCTGGCTTTGCACTATCGACAATTCCTACGGTACGTCGCTTCTGGATACCGGGAATTAATTACGGTTCACCGGGGCGCGGCGCTTGCCCCGCCTATATTCTCAGCGTATCGATCACCGCTCTCAGCGCGGGCGATACGTTGCGGTGCGGATAGTAAAGGAACAGCCCTTCCATGCGCAGGCTAAAGCGCTGCAACACCCGGATAAGCGTTCCGCGCTCAAGATCGTCGGCCACCAACTCTACCGGCACATAGGCCAGCCCCAGCCCTAGCCGTGCGGCCTCGGCCTCCATATAGCTATCGGATAACGCCCACTGCCCATCGGGTCGGTGGGTTACGGTTTTATCGTCCTGCACCAGTTCCCAGTCGTAAAGGCTGCCGTCAGCAAACTGGTAAGCGATGCAGGGGTGAGCCGACAAATCGGCGGGCATCTGAGGGAAACCGTAGCGGCGCAAATGTTCCGGCGTGCCCACCACGGCCATCTCCATGTCGGACGTGATGCGCACCGCAATCATCCCCTTCCCGACTTCCGGCCCCAGCCGGACGCCCGCGTCAAAGCGCTCGGCGATGATGTCGACAAACCGACTCTCGTTCATCAATTCCAGACGAATGTCCGGGTAGCGCTGCTTAAACACGGCGAGTTTAGGCAGCAGGCATTTATCGATGGCGTGCTGGCTGGCGTTTATACGTACCGTACCGGAAGGGGTTTCACGAAAATGCGCCAGGGTAGCGAGGCCGTTATCCAGCGCGTCAAATCCCGATTCAGCGGTGCGGTAAAGCTGCTCTCCGGCCTGGGTCAGCGACAGTTTTCGCGTTGTGCGCACCAGAAGCTGCACGCCCAGGCGCTCCTCCAGCTCACGAACTGAGCGGCTGATCCCCGACTGCGCCAGCCCAAGCCGGTGCGCGGCGGCGGTAAAGCTCCCTTCCCGCACGACCTGCATAAACAGATACAGCTCGTTGTAGTTTTCCCGCTTTGCCATCCTGCCCCCAATTAATCACAATTTGGTATGAATCCTAGCAGCTTTTTCCCTCTAATCAGCACTATTTCTGCTAACTATAATGACCGCAACACCACAACACTGGGTCTCTTTAATGAAAACACTCACCCAAAAACTATCCGTTGCGATGCTGCTATGTGCATCATTAAGTGGAGTGACAACAATGAGCTATGCAGAAACAAATAATCCTAACGCCCCCGTTTCGATGGTCACGACCTGGGATAAAACCTTCGCTGAAAGTGACAAAGTCGATCACCGTAAAGTGTCATTCCAGAACCGCTACGGGATCACGCTGGTGGGCGATTTGTATCTCCCTAAAAACCGGGGTGACAGCAGGCTGGCAGCGATCGCCGTTAGCGGGCCCTTTGGCGCGGTCAAAGAGCAGTCCAGCGGTTTATACGCGCAAACGCTGGCTGAGCAGGGCTTTGTCACCCTCGCCTTCGACCCTTCCTATACCGGCGAAAGCGGCGGGCAGCCTCGCAACGTCGCCTCTCCGGATATCAACACCGAGGACTTCAGCGCGGCGGTCGATTTCCTCGGCCTACAAAAAGAGGTCGATCGTAACCGCATCGGCATCCTCGGCATCTGCGGCTGGGGCGGCATGGCACTAAACGCCGCCTCCATGGACACACGCGTGAAAGCCGTTGCCACCAGCGTGATGTATGACATGAGCCGTGCGATGGGGCATGGCGTAGGCGACGGGAAAGATCGCTATTCTGCAGCCGACCGCCATGCCGTGCTGGAATACCTGAACGCACAGCGCTGGAAGGATGCCGAGAGCGGCACCTTCGCCCATGCCGCTCACGATATTTATGTCGATGAAAACGGCAAGGCGTCAGCATCCGAACGTATTCTGCCGGAAACCCTCCCGGCGAACCCGAACCCGGTGCTGAAGGAGTTCTTCGATTACTACAGGATGCCACGCGGCTTCCATGCACGCTCCGTCAACTCAACCGGTGCCTGGACGGCAACCACGCCGTTATCGTTCATGAATATGCCGCTGCTGAGCTATGCCAAAGAGATAAGCATCCCGACCCTCATCGTAACCGGTGAAAAAGCGCACTCCCGCTATTTTGCAGAAGACGCCTTTAACGCCGTCGGCAGCAAAGAAAAAGAGCTGATCGTTGTCCCGGGCGCAAATCACGTTGACCTGTACGACAACGCCGCGGGGAAAATTCCTTTCGTGAAGTTTGAACAGTTCTTCAAAACCAGCCTGAAATAACTCTCCGGCCCCCTGCAACAACGGGGGGCTTCATTTTTTACTGTCAAGAACGTCGTCTATGTCCACGCTGAACCAAACCACAACCCATAACGCCGATCGGGCACACTGGAGCGCGATTTTCGCCATGACCCTGTGCGTCTTCGTTCTGATTGCTTCTGAATTTATGCCCGTCAGCCTGCTCACCCCCATCGCACGGGATTTAGGCATTACTGAAGGACTGGCAGGCCAGGGCATCGCCCTCTCCGGCGCGCTGGCGGTCATCACCAGCCTGACGCTTTCGCGACTGGCCGGGACTATGGCTCGCAAAACCCTGCTGCTGGGAATGACCTTACTGATGGCTGTATCCGGGGTGATTATCGCCTTCGCTTCAGGCTATCTGACGTATATGGTGGGCCGAGCATTGATTGGCATCGCGATCGGTGGATTTTGGTCAATGTCTGCGGCAACGGCCATTCGCCTGGTGCCCGCGCCGCAGGTTTCGCGGGCGCTGGCGATATTTAACGGCGGTAACGCGCTGGCAACGGTCGTCGCGGCTCCGCTTGGCAGCTATCTTGGGGCGACCATCGGCTGGCGCGGCGCCTTTCTTTGTCTGGTTCCACTGGCCATCGTCGCCTTTATCTGGCAATGCGTCAGCCTGCCCCGGATGGCCCCAACTAACCGTCGGGCCACACGAAGATGCCTCTTTCGCCAGCCGTACGTGCTGGTGGGATTGATGGCCTGCGGCGTGTTCTTCATGGGGCAATTTGCGCTGTTTACCTATGTACGCCCGTTTCTGGAAAGCGTTACGCGGGTCAGCGCGTCCGAACTCTCGTCGATCCTTCTCGTTATCGGCCTCGCGGGGTTTGCAGGCACGCTTATCGTTGCGAAGGTTCTCAACGCCGCGTTTTATCCGACGTTAATCGCCATTCCGTTACTGATGGCAGCCATTGCCGGAACGCTCATGCTTGCAGGAAACAGCCTGTGGATGGTGATTCTGCTCCTGGGTTGCTGGGGGCTGCTGGCAACGTCAGCCCCGGTTGGATGGTGGATGTGGCTCGCCCAAACCCTTCCTGACGATGCCGAGGCAGGCGGAGGGATGATGGTCACGGTGATCCAGCTCTCCATCGCGCTGGGTTCAACGTCGGGCGGCCGGGCATTCGACCATCTCGGCTGGCAGAGCACCTTTGCCTTGAGCGGCATACTGCTGCTGGCGGCGGGCGGGCTAACGCTGTTTATTTCGCGATTGCAGCGGAGATGACCGCGCTATCTGCGGTCGGGCTTCGCATGCCCGGCCTTGCCGATCCCCACCAGAATCTCCCTCAACCTCCCTGCCACAAGTCATCTATTGTTTAAATACCCCCTTCACTGGACACTCACCATGATCAACATCCTCGGCAAAACCACCTCCATTAACGTGCGAAAAGTGCTCTGGACCTGCGAAGAAATCGGTCTGGACTACCAGCAGGAAGATTACGGCAGCGGATTTGCCTCCACCCACACCGCGACATTCCTGGCCCTGAACCCCAACGCGATGGTGCCGGTACTGATTGACGATGATTTTGTGCTGTGGGAGTCCAACGCCATTTGCCGCTATCTGGCGCGCAGGGCCGGACGCGACGACCTGTTGCCGCAGGAGCCCAAGGCCTGCGCGAATGTCGAACGCTGGATGGACTGGCAGGCCAGCGAATTCAATAACGCCTGGCGCTACGTCTTCCCGGCGCTGGGGCGTAAAAACCCGGACTTTAACGATCCCGCACGCATTGCCGCAGGCATTAAGGAGTGGAACCACTGTATCGGCATTCTTGAACAGCAGCTCCAGCGCACCGGGGCCTTCACGGCGGGCGAAACCTTTACCCTGGCCGATGTGGTGCTCGGGCTGTCGGTGAATCGCTGGAAAATGACGCCCTTTGATAAGCCAGACGTTCCCGCCATTGACGCCTGGTTCGAGCGGCTTAATCAGCGCCCGGCATTTTTGCGCCACGGCAATAACGGCATGGTGTAAAAATTACCCTGAGAAAGAATACCCGAGGCAAGGCTGTTTTATTTAATTACGAAACCCTGACGATCGTCAGAGGGAATAATAATTAAGCCATATCCTGGACAGCCCGCTTAACCGCTTTGCTAGCCTGAATATTCAGGCAACGCTTATACCGGAGGTATTCTTGCTGATTAAACTCAAGAAAGAACGCACGCACCGGGAGGATCGCCGGCTTGCCCTCTGGCTGGCGACTTCTGCGGGTTTGCTGAACGCTATCGCCCTCGGGGCATTTGGCTTTTTCCCCTCGCACATGACCGGCAACACCTCACAATTATCCAGCGAAGTCTCTTCCACCGATCTCAGCGATATTATTTTCTTCAGCGCGATAATTCTCTCTTTTGTAACGGGGGCGATCGCCGCGCGGCTTATCGTTTTATGGGGCATTATCCATAATATCAGGCTGGTTTTTTGCCAGATCCTTTTCGTCGAGGGATTATTGCTGAGCGGCGTCTCTTTTTACGAAATGTATTTTCACGCCATGTCCAGCAACCGCGAGATCGTTCTTTTTCTGTGCGGCCTGATGGGCATTCATAATTCAACGTCCACGCAGCTTTCCGGCGGACGGGTGAGATCGACGCATATTACCGGCACGCTGACGGACGCGGGAATATCCCTCGCCTCCGTCGCGGTGGCGATGCTCCGCAGGGACTACTCCAAAAATACGGCAGCGCAAAAAAGCCAGCTGCTCACCCATCTCACCACCCTGTTCTCGTTTATCACGGGCGGTATCGCAGGGCTACTGCTCTTCCGATGGATTGGCTTTAACGCCATGCTGGCGATCGGACTGATGCTCGTCTTGGTCGCCAGCGTGTCGATAATCACCGTTTCCACGCGGGTGCGGCGTGTTCGGGCTTCCGCCTGAGGGTTGCCGCTGCCCCTGCATCGCGTCCGTCTGCGCAATGCGCGTGCTGATGGACGGGATCGGCCCCTCGCGATCCCAATTTTTATGTGGCAGCGGCACTTCATCGTGACAACGTCACTTTAAACCCGCCTTTTTAAGACTTATCTGCCTGCTCCTTATCAGGCCTTACTCCATAAGGCTTAGACAAGGTTTCCCCGAATTTCATAGGGTTACTGATTTTGCCCCTTCGCTGGAACCCTTCCCGATCGCTTGCTATAGCTGAAATACCCCTGCCGGAACATGGCATAACAACAGGCAACCGGCGGTTGCTATAACGCATGCGTACAGGGAGACACACCGCAATGCACCCATTACTTAAACGTTCTGCGCTTTTTGTCATCGCGATAATCGCGGTGCTCGCCCTCCTCGTCTGGGGAATTGGGCCTGAAACCATCAGGGCGCGTCAGGTCGACCTGGTTTATCTCGGGCAACAGCACCTGATTCTGGTCTTCTCTTCAATGTTCTTTGCCCTGCTGGTCGGGATCCCGAGCGGGATTTTGCTCAGCCGTCCCGCCGCGCGCGGGGTTGCTGAATACGTGATGCAAATCTTTAACGTCGGCAACACGCTGCCCCCGCTGGCGGTGCTGGCGCTGGCGATGGTGGTGATTGGCATCGGTGACAAACCGGCGATTATCGCCCTGTTCCTCGCCTCTCTGCTGCCGATTGTACGCAACACCTATGCCGGGCTGTGCTCGGTGCCGGCGTCGTTACTGGAAGCGGCAAACGGCATCGGGATGACCAAATGGCAGCGCCTGCGTCAGGTTGAAATTCCTAACGCCTGGCCGGTGATGCTCTCAGGCATCCGCATCGCCACCGCGATCAACGTCGGTACGGCGCCGCTGGCCTTCCTGATTGGCGCCAGCAGCTACGGCGAGCTGATTTTCCCGGGCATTTATCTCAACGATTTCCCGACGCTGATCCTGGGTGCGGCCGCCACCGCCCTGTTCGCGCTGATCCTGGATACCCTGCTGGCCGCGCTGGGCCGCCTGATGAGCCCGCATCTCGCAAAATAACAATAACAAGGAGCTTTTATGAGACTGACCTCCGGCCTGACGGCCCTGTTCGCCGCGGCGCTCTTCAGCAGCCAGACGCTCGCGGCCCCGCTGATTCTGGCAACCAAAAGCTTTACCGAGCAGCACATCCTGTCGGCGATGACCGTGCAGTATCTGCAAAAGAAAGGTTTCCAGGTGCAGCCGCAAACCAATATTGCCACGGTGATTTCCCGTAACGCGATGATCAACAAGCAGATTGATATGACCTGGGAATATACCGGCACCTCCCTCATCATCTTTAACCACATCAACAAACGCATGTCGCCGCAGGAGTCTTACGACACGGTAAAACGCCTCGACGCGAAGCACGGTCTGGTGTGGCTTAAGCCTGCCGACATGAACAACACCTACGCCTTTGCCATGCAGCGCAAGCGCGCCGAGGCGGAACATATCAACACCATGTCGGAGATGGTGGCGAAAATTGAGCAGATCCGCCAAACCGACCCGGACAACAACTGGCTGCTGGGCCTTGACCTTGAGTTCGCCGGGCGCAGCGACGGCATGAAGCCGCTCCAGGCAGCCTACGGCATGGAACTCGACCGCCCGCAGATTCGCCAGATGGATCCGGGGCTGGTGTATAACGCGGTGCGCGACGGCTTTGTCGACGCCGGGCTTATCTACACCACCGACGGGCGCGTGAAAGGCTTTGATTTGAAGGTGCTGGAAGATGACAAAGGCTTCTTCCCGAGCTACGCGGTAACGCCGGTGGTGCGTAAAGACACGCTGGAGTCCCACCCCGGGCTGGAAGAGGCGCTGAATACCCTGTCAGGCCAGCTCAATAACGACGTTATCACCGAGCTTAATAAGAAGGTGGATATCGATCATCAGTCACCGCAGCAGGTCGCCCGTGATTTCCTGCGTAGCAAACAGCTGCTGTAGGAGGCGCTATGGATACCGTTCACTACATCATTGATAACTGGGACTATCTGTTAACCCTGACTCTCCAGCACCTGTGGCTGGTCGCCCTCGCGGTGGGTCTGGCGATTATTATCGGCGTACCGCTGGGGATTTTGATCGTGCGCCACAAGTGGCTGGCGACGCCGGTCCTGGGCATTGCGACCATCGTGTTGACCATTCCGTCTATTGCGCTGTTCGGCCTGATGATCCCGCTCTTCTCAATGATTGGCCAGGGCATCGGCGCCCTGCCCGCCATCACCGCCGTGTTTCTCTACTCGCTGCTGCCGATTGTGCGTAACACCCACACCGCCCTCGACAGCCTGCCGCCCGGCCTGCGCGAAGCGGGACGCGGCATCGGCATGACCTTTTGGCAGCGTCTGCGCTGGGTTGAAATCCCGATGGCGCTGCCGGTGATTTTCGGCGGGATCCGTACCGCCGTGGTGATGAACATCGGCGTGATGGCGATTGCCGCCGTCATCGGCGCGGGCGGTCTGGGCCTGCTCCTGCTTAACGGTATTGGCGGCAGCGACATTCGTATGTTGATTGCTGGCGCACTGATGATTTGTCTTTTAGCGATTGTGCTCGACTGGCTACTGCACCGTTTGCAGATCGCGCTGACTCCGAAGGGGATTCGATAATGATAAAACTGGAAAATCTCACCAAACAATTTTCACAGAAGCACGGCCAGACCTTTAAGGCCGTAGACAACGTCAACCTGAACGTGCCCGAAGGGGAAATGTGCGTCCTGCTCGGCCCGTCCGGCTGCGGGAAAACCACCACCCTGAAGATGATCAACCGCCTGATTACCCCGAGCAGCGGCAACATCCTGATCAACGGCGAAGACACCAGCGGCATGGATACCGTCACCCTGCGCCGCAACATCGGCTACGTTATCCAGCAGATTGGCCTGTTCCCGAACATGACCATCGAAGAGAACATTACCGTGGTGCCGCGGATGCTGGGCTGGGACAAAGCGCGCTGCAAAACCCGCGCGGAAGAGCTAATGGATATGGTGGCGATGGATCCGCACAAGTTCCTGAACCGCTATCCTCGCGAAATGTCCGGCGGCCAGCAGCAGCGTATCGGCGTGATCCGCGCCCTGGCGGCGGATCCTCCGGTTCTGCTGATGGATGAGCCGTTCGGCGCGGTCGACCCGATCAACCGCGAGGTGATCCAGAACCAGTTCCTCGAGATGCAGCGCAAGCTGAAAAAGACCGTGATGCTGGTGAGCCACGATATCGACGAGGCGCTGAAGCTCGGCGACCGTATCGCCGTCTTCCGTCAGGGGAAAATTGTCCAGTGTGCCAGCCCGGACGAGCTGCTGGCGAAGCCGGCCAACGAGTTTGTCGGCTCTTTCGTCGGCCAGGACCGTACCCTGAAGCGCCTGCTGCTGGTGTCCGCGGGCGATGTCACCGACCAGCAGCCGACGATTACGGTGCGCGAGTCCACCCCGCTGCCGGAGGCTTTTGCCACGATGGATGACAACGACATTCGCGCCATTACCGTGGTGGACGCCCACGGCAAACCGCTCGGCTTCGTCAAACGCCGCGAGGCGCGCAACGCCAGCGGCAGCTGCGCCGACATCCTGCATCCGTTCCGCATGACCGGCAAAGCCGAGGACAACCTGCGGGTGGTGCTGTCCCGTCTGTACGAAAGCAATACCAGCTGGATGCCGATCGTCGACGAAGACGGGCGCTACAACGGCGAAATTTCACAGGATTATATTGCTGAATATCTCAGCTCGGGCCGTACCCGCCGGGCGCTGAATATTCACAGCGACAGCTGACCGAACGCCGGGCGGGATCTTTTCCGCCCGGCGCATTTTCCCACGCATAGCTTTTGCTAACCCCGCGTTTTCACCGCACAATATTGTATCTTTCCCGTTTACGCGTGACCCATGCAACGTCTTCATGCTTATCCCGACATCCGCGCGATGTTCCGCAGGCTCCTGATTGCCACCCTGACCGGCGTGCTGGCAGCGCTGGCCGTTGCCCTCTTTCGCCACGCCATGTTTCTGCTCGAATGGCTGTTTCTCAGCAACGAAAGCGGAAGCCTGGTCAATGCCGCGGGCGCGCTTTCCCCATGGCGACGGGCGCTGACTCCGGCGCTGGGCGGGCTGGCGGCAGGGCTGCTGCTCTGGGGATGGCAACGCCTGACCGCCCAGCGCCCCCACGCGCCGACGGATTATATGGAGGCGCTGGAGACCGGCGACGGGCAGTTCGACTACGGCGCCAGCCTGGTGAAATCCCTCGCCTCGCTGCTGGTGGTGTCGAGCGGCAGCGCCATCGGCCGCGAAGGGGCGATGATCCTGCTTGCCGCCCTCGCCGCCTCGTTCTTCGCCCGGCGCTTCACCCCGAAGTCGGAGTGGAAGCTGTGGATCGCCTGCGGCGCGGCGGCCGGGATGGCCAGCGCCTATGACGCCCCGCTGGCGGGAAGCCTGTTTATCGCCGAGATCCTCTTCGGCACGCTGATGCTGGCCTCCCTTGGCCCGGTGGTGATTGCCGCGGTCGTCGCGCTGCTGACCACGCGCCTGCTCAGCCCCGGCGCCAGCCAGCTGTATGAGGTTCATCTGAGTGAAGCCCTGACGGGCGTCGATTATTCCCTGATGGTCGGGATGGGGCTGCTGGCGGGGGCGTGCGGCCCGCTGCTGATGTGGCTGATGGACGCCAGCCACGCGCTTTTCCTGCGCCTTCGGCTTTCGCCGCCGCTTCAGCTTGCCCTCGGCGGGCTGATTGTCGGCCTGCTGTCGCTTCTGACGCCCAAAGTCTGGGGCAACGGCTACAGCGTGGTGCAGGCGTTTTTACTCGCGCCGCCGCTGCTGTCGGTGATTGCCGGAGTCTTTATCTGCAAGCTGCTGGCGGTGCTGGCGAGCAGCGGCTCCGGCGCGCCGGGAGGCGTGTTTACGCCAACGCTGTTTGTGGGAATGGCGACGGGAATGCTGTTTGCGCAGATTGTTATGCTGTGGCTACCCGGCTCAGACACCGCGATTTTACTGGGGCTGGCGGGAATGGCGACGCTGCTTGCGGCGACCACCCATGCGCCAATTATGTCGGCACTGATGGTCTGTGAAATGACCGGGCAGTATTCGCTGCTGCCCGGCCTGCTGATCGCCTGCGTGGTGGCGTCGGTGCTGTCGCGGACGTTACGCCACGACTCTATCTACGGACAGCACGCTCCCGAACGCGGAGAGGTCGATGTACTGCGATAGCTCGCGCTGCTCGGCGCGCGGCAGATAAGGCAGCTCGCCCACCAGCGGCCCCGGCAGCTTTTTGCTCAGCACGTCGATGATTTCGGCGTAATGGGCAAGGCCCGGGTTAATGCGGTTTGCCACCCAGCCCACCAGCGGCAGGCCGTCGTTGGCAATGGCCTGCGCCGTCAGCAGCGCATGGTTGATGCACCCTTCCTGAATGCCCACCACCATAATGACCGGAAGCTGTTCCTGTACCACCCACTCAGACAGCGGACGCAAATCGTTCATCAGGCTGCGCCAGCCGCCGGTGCCTTCAACCACAACGTGATCGACCTGCTCGCTCAGGCTAGCCAGCCCGTCTGACAGCAGCGTGTAGTTGATCAGGCCGCTGTGCGCCACGCTGCTCTCGTCTTCGCTAAGGGCAATCGGGTTGACGGCGTGATACGGTAATTCCAGGCTGGAGACGCTTTGCAGAACCAGAGCGTCTTTATTGCGCAGTCCTTCAGGCGTATCTTTACTGCCTTTTGCGACCGGCTTGTACCCTGCTACACGTTTACCGTTTGCCGCCAGGGCTTGCAGCAAAGCGCGGGACACAACGGTCTTTCCGACAGAGGTATCAGTACCCGTTACAAAGAAACGCTTAAGCATGACTCATTCCACCTCTTGGGTATGCTTCAAAAAATATAAACCAGGTAAATAATTTAGTGGGGGGAAGTCTACGGGATGCATACGCTATCCGGCTTGAGATAGCGCAATTTTTCTTACATCTGTGGAAATGAGTTAGCCCTGCAGCAGGCGAATCAGTAAGGAGCCGTTGTACATGGCATCTTTGACCAGCGCCGCGCCGGCCATGGTTCCCTGATTCGAGAACTGCGTACTTTCCACCACGATATTTTTGCTGTAGGCGGGAAGCGCCTGCTGATGAATGCAGGCGGAGATCGCCGGGAAGAGGATCTCGGCGGCCTGGCTTAGCGGTGAGCCAATCAATATTTTTTGCGGATTAAACAAATTCACCATGATGGCGAGAATGCGCCCGACGTTGTTCCCCACGCCGGTAATAATGTCTTTCGCGAGCAGATCCCCCTGCCTCGCCGCCTCGCACAGCGAATCGACCGTTAAGGGCTGGCCGTGCAGCGAGGAGCTCATCGACTGGCTGAGGCGCACCTGCGCCAGCTCCAGCACGCTCTCCACGCTGGCGATGGTTTCAAGGCAGCCGTGGTTTCCGCAGTAGCAGCGCTTGCCGTAAGGATCGACCTGCGTATGGCCGATTTCCACCAGGCTGCTGCTGCCGGCATGGAGCAGACGCCCGTCGGTAATGACCCCCGCGCCAACGTTGTGGTCGATCACCACCTGAATCACGTCGCGCGCGCCGCGGGATGCGCCAAACAGCGCCTCCGCCATTGTCCAGGCGCTGATGTCGTGCTGGATGTAGACCGGCACGCCGGTGTGGTTTTCCAGCACGTCGCCCAGCGGCATCTCTTTCACGCCCTCGTAGAACGGCATCCGATGGACGATGCCGTTTTCGGTATCGATGATCCCCGGCATGGTGATGGCAATCGCCGTCAGACGCTCCAGGCGCTGCTGGTGGCGAATGAAGAACTGGTCGATATGGCTAAGAATGGCGTCCAGAAGGGACTGTTCCGCGTCAAGCGGCAGGGACATGCGATCTTCAACCACCAGCTTGCTGCTGAGGTCGCGCAGGGCCAGAAAGATTTCGCCACGGCTGATGCGCAGGGACAGGTAGTGCCAGGCTTCGGTTTCTACCACCAGCCCGACCGCCGGGCGCCCGCGGCTGCCCGGCTCCTGAATTTCCGTCTCTTGTACCAGATGGGCTTCCAGCATTTCGCGGACAATCTTGGTGATACTGGCGGGGGCCAGCTGTGCCAGGCGCGAGAGATCGATACGCGAAACCGGACCAAGCTGATCAATCAGGCGGTAAACCGCGCCGGCGTTGGTCTGCTTAATCTGATCAATATGCCCTGGCTGACTATCCGCGACCACCTGGAACTCCCTTATTTTCGAGCTTCGAAATAAACTGTGGGCTATGGTGAAACACTTCGATGGCGCTCGTCAAATATTTACTTAGCCATGTGATTTACCGCACATTTTTGCCCACATTTCCCTATAAAAAGCGCCCGCGCGAGGCCTCGATCAGCTGCGTTTTAAAACGCTGTGCCGCATGGCTCTGTTCCCAGTGTTTAGACCATACCAGCCACATTTCCGACACGGCATCCTCTTCCGCGATGCTGACCCAGCGCATTTCCCGCAGCTGAACGCGCTTAAAAGAGGCCGGAAGAATCGACACCCCGAGCCCCGCCGCGACCAGGCCGATAATGGTCATCGCCTCGCCCACCTCCTGAGTGATGGTGGGCGTCAGCCCGTAGCGGCGCATCAGCCCAAGAATATCATCGTACAGCCCGGTGCCCACCTGCGGGTCGAAAAAGACGAACGGCTCCTGCGCCAGCTCCGCCAGCGTAACCGAAGGCCGGGCGGCTAGCGGATGATCGTGCGGGATCATCGCCATCAGCGGCTCGCGCAGGATTACCTGCCACGCCAGGGTGTCGGGTAGCTGCGTATTTCGCATCAGCCCCAGATCGAGCGTGCCTTCGTTTAGCGGGGCAATCTGCTCGCGGGTATTGATCTCGCGGGTCTGGATATGCACGTCCGGGAAGTGACGGCGAAACGACGACAGCGTTGCCGACACCGCGCTGATAAACGGCGCTGACGAGGTAAAGCCGATGCGCAGCTCGCCGGTCTCCCCCTGGTAGAGGCGCTCCGCCCTTGCGGCCGCGTCATCCACCATGCTGAGGATCTGGCGGCTGTCCGTAAGAAACTGCTTCCCGGCCGCCGTCAGGCTGACGCTACGGTTGGTACGCGCCAGCAGGCGTGCGCCAATCTGCTGTTCGAGAATCTGAATTTGCTGGCTCAGCGGCGGCTGAGAGATGTTCAGCCGGGCGGCGGCGCGACCAAAATGCAGCTCTTCCGCCACGGCGATAAAGTAGCGCAGATGGCGCAGCTCGATATTCATATGTTTAACGTCTTATTTGAGATTATTAATATATTAGACAGAATATTTACAATTTCCTACCCTGAAGAGGTGGTCATACCCGTCACCAGCCAATCACGGGGATGTTTAAGCAAGGAAACTTTGTGAGTCGTACAACTACCGTTGATATCGATCCGGCAAGCGATATTGATGATTTACCCGCAGCACCGCAGCCGGTTCAGTTTATAAAACGTGGTACCCCTCAATTTATGCGCGTCACGCTGGCGCTCTTCTCAGCAGGCCTGGCAACCTTTGCCCTGCTCTATTGCGTTCAGCCGATCCTGCCCGTGCTCTCCCATGAGTTTGGCGTGTCGCCGGCCAGCAGCAGTATCTCGCTCTCGATTTCGACCGGGATGCTGGCGGTCGGCCTGCTCTTCACCGGGCCGCTCTCCGACGCCATCGGCCGCAAGCAGGTCATGGTGACGGCGCTGATGCTTGCCTCCATCTGTACGCTGCTGTCCACCATGATGACCAGCTGGCACGGCATTCTGATCATGCGCGCGCTGATTGGTTTATCGCTAAGCGGCGTGGCGGCGGTCGGTATGACCTATCTCAGCGAAGAGATCCACCCCAGCTTTGTCGCCTTCTCGATGGGGCTTTACATCAGCGGGAACTCCATCGGCGGGATGAGCGGACGCCTGCTGAGCGGCGTTTTCACCGACTTCTTCAACTGGCGCATCGCCCTGGCGGTGATTGGCTGCTTCGCCCTCGCCTCGGCGCTGATGTTCTGGCGAATCTTGCCCGAGTCGCGGCATTTCCGCCCGACGTCCCTGCGTCCCAAAACCCTGTTTATCAACTTCCGCCTGCACTGGCGCGACAAAGGGCTGCCGCTGCTGTTCCTGACCGGCTTCCTGCTGATGGGCTCGTTTGTGACGCTGTTTAACTACATTGGCTATCGCCTGATGCTCTCGCCGTGGCACCTAAGCCAGGCGGTGGTGGGCCTGCTTTCCGTGGCCTATCTCACCGGCACCTGGAGCTCCCCAAAGGCAGGGGCGATGACCGCCCGCTTCGGGCGCGGCCCGGTGATGCTGGTGTCAACCGCGGTGATGCTCCTCGGCCTGCTGATGACCCTCTTCTCCTCGCTGTGGCTGATTTTTGCCGGAATGCTGCTCTTCTCCGCAGGCTTCTTCGCCGCGCACTCGGTCGCCAGCAGCTGGATCGGCCCGCGCGCGCGTCGCGCCAAAGGCCAGGCGTCATCGCTGTACCTGTTCAGCTATTACCTCGGCTCCAGCATCGCCGGGACGCTCGGCGGCGTGTTCTGGCACAACTACGGCTGGAACGGCGTGGGCGGGTTTATCGCGCTGATGCTGTGCGCCGCGCTGCTGGTAGGCACCGGGCTGCATAAACGCCTGCGTTAATTTAGCGATCAAAACAACCCCGTTCCGGTGCTGAGCCGGGACGGGGTTTTTGTTTATATTATCTCCACGGATTATAATTATTATGAATATAAACAATAGGTTATGATTTATTGTTTATTTACGCAGCAGGAGTGAGAGAGTAGACTTTGCGTTAATTACCCACAATAAATATAAGGAAAATGACGCATGGCAATCCCCGCTTATCTCTGGCTCAAGGACGATGGTGGCTCTCTTATCAAGGGTTCTGTGGATGTACAAAACCGTGAGAGCTCTATCGAAGTCACCTCATTTAGTCACAACCTCTACATCCCAACTGATGGTAATACCGGCAAACTGACAGGAACACGCGTACACGGTGCTCTGATGTTTGAAAAAGAGTTTGATAGCGCCTCCCCTTACCTCTTCAAAGCTTTTGTTGCCGGAGATATTTCTGCCATCGCTTATAAAGCAACGACGAAATACAACACCATAGCCAGAGGAAACGATAAGTTATGGTAACCGATGAGGACGTGATCTCGTGGTACAGCGAGCGGTTTAATAAACCGGCCTTGCTCACGAACAGGCGATGGCCTGCCACTCTCGATACCAGTCTGAGCACGGGAGATTACGTCTGGGCCAGCGAGACAGGTGCGGATATCATGGATGAATATTTCAGTCGCTTTAATGTTGATCCCGCTCACTTCGACTTTTATCGATACTGGCCTGAAGAGACGTTCATTCTTTACTCACTATTCACCTGCGGAAAGGATGACGATCAACCGCAGCCCCTCACCCTAAGAATGCTTGCCGAATCAGCAAAAGCCGGAAAATGGCTCTACGACTAACCTGGGGGGCAACCCGCCCCTTTCTTAATTAACCTGTCCCCCCACCCTCGCATAACTCGCCGGAATCACGTTAAACTCCCCTGAACACATCCAACCGAACGAGAACAATAACTATGTCAAAAAATGTTGCTTATCAGGAACTCACCCGCACCTTCCAGCGCCTCTCCCGCTTCTCCCACCTCACCGCCATCGCCAGCTGGGACATGTTTACCATGATGCCGCCGGGCGGCAGCGCCGCGCGGGGTGAAGCGCTGGCAGAAATGAGCGTTTTGCAGCACCAGATCCTGACGGACAAAAAGGTGGGTGACTGGCTGGCGGCGGCGCAGAGCGAAGAGTTGAATGACGTTGAGCAGGCCAACCTGCGCGAAATGACCCGCCTCTATCAGCAGGCCTCGCTGCTGCCGGAATCGCTTGTGGAGGCCAAATCCCTGGCGGGCAGCAGATGCGAACACGCCTGGCGCACCCAGCGTCCGGCCAACGACTGGCAGGGCTTCTCCGCCAACCTGAAAGAGGTGGTGAAGTACAGCCGCGAAGAGGCGTGCCTGCGTGCCGAAGCCAAAGGCTGCTCTCCGTACGATTCGCTGCTGGATATTTTTGAGCCGGACATGACCAGCGCCCGCCTGGACGTGCTGTTTGGCGACATGAAATCCTGGCTGCCGGATCTGCTCGCGAACGTGGTTGAAAAGCAGTCCCAGCACGCCTTTGTACCGCCACAGGGGCCGTTCCCGACCGCCGTTCAACGCGAGCTGGGGCTGGAAGCCATGAACATGCTCGGCTTTGACTTCAACGGCGGTCGCCTGGACGTGAGCGCGCATCCGTTCTGCGGCGGCGTGCCGGAGGACGTGCGCATCACCACGCGCTACGACGAAGACGAATTGCTCAGCGCCCTGTTTGGCGTGGTTCACGAAACCGGCCACGCCCGCTACGAACAGAACCTGCCGCGCGCGTGGGCCGGCCAGCCCGTTGCCCTGGCGCGCTCTACCGCCATCCACGAATCCCAAAGCCTGTTCTTTGAGATGCAGCTTGGGCGCAGCGAGGCGTTCCTGAAACATCTGCTCCCTGCCGTTCACGCCCGCTTTGGCAGCCAGGCCGCCTTTAGCGAGGAGAATTTTATTGCCTGGAACCAGCGCGTGAAGCCGGGCTACATTCGCGTCGATGCTGACGAGGTGAGCTACCCGGCGCACGTGGTGCTGCGTTACGAAATCGAACGTTCGCTGATCAACGGTGACATCGAGGTCGAGGATATCCCGGCGCTGTGGGATGAGAAAATGCAGGCGTGGCTTGGGCTGTCGACCAAAGACAACTACCGCAACGGCTGTATGCAGGATATCCACTGGACCGACGGCGGCTTTGGCTACTTCCCGTCCTACACCCTGGGCGCGATGTATGCCGCACAGCTGTTCCACGCGGCGAAAACGGCGCTGCCGGGCCTGCAGGCGTCCATTGCACAGGGGGATTTCTCCGCGCTGTTCGACTGGCTGCGCCAGAACGTCTGGCAGCACGGCAGCCGCTTCACCACTTCGCAGCTGATTACCCAGGCAACGGGGGAAGATCTCAACATCCGCTACTTCCGCGAACACCTCACGTCTCGCTATCTGTAACTGACAGCGCCGGGGGCCATCCCCGGCGTTGTACATATGGTTACACGCCGATACCAATGACTCACGGAAACCTCGGATTTACAGGGATATAGTTCTTTCAACGGCCCCGCAGTGGGGTTAAATGAAAAGCCAAATTCGAGGGTATGAGAATGAATAAAGTATTAGCTCTGGTTGTTGCCGCTGCTATGGGTCTGTCTTCTGCTGCATTCGCTGCTGAAACTACCGCTACCGCAACACCTGCTGCTGCGCCAGCTGCCACCACCACCGCTGCGCCAGCAAAAGCGACGCACCACAAGAAACATCACAAAGCCGCAGCGAAAAAAGAGACCGCTGCTCCGGCAACCGCCGCGCCAACCGAGCAGAAAGCGCAGGCTGCTAAAAAGCACCACAAAAAAGCCGCTAAACCGGCTGTAGAGCAGAAAGCCCAGGCCGCTAAAAAGCACCACAAAAAAGCGACCAAACCAGCCGCAGAGCAGAAAGCTCAGGCCGCTAAAAAGCACCACAAAAAAGCGACCAAGCCAGCCGTAGAGCAGAAAGCTCAGGCCGCTAAAAAGCATCACAAAAAAGCAGTAAAACACGAAGCTGCTAAACCAGCTGCTCAGCCAGCTGCGTAAGAGTACAAGCTTAACCGTGCCCTTCGGGGCACGTTGGTAAACCGGCGCTGAACCGTGCAGTTCCGCGCCGTTTTTTTATCCGGAGGGCGTATGCTGCGGCGCTATCGGTTTGAGTTGATCCTTATCTTACTTATTTTATGCGCGCTCATCGCAAGCCATTTCTATCTTTCCTGAATGTAGCACGCTGATTTTACTCCCACTTTAGCGCGGTCCCGTCTATAGTATTTTCTCAGGGTTCACTTTTAATAATCATAATTACCCCACCAGAGTGTGATATGCGTAAATATGTTTTGTTGTTATTGGGAACGTGTAGTCTTATTTCTGGCTTTACTCATGCGGACGATGGCGATGACGACGCGATCAACGCCAAAGAAGTAAAGACGCTGTTTTTTGGTCATGACGATCGCACGCGTGTCACCAATCCTACCCAGGCCCCCTGGGATGCCATCGGGCAGCTTGAAACCGCCAGCGGTAACCTGTGTACCGCCACGTTGATCACCCCGCAGCTTGCCCTCACCGCAGGCCACTGTCTGCTGACGCCGCCGGACGGCAAGCCGGACAAAGCCGTTGCGCTGCGCTTCGTGTCGCAAAAAGGGGTATGGCGCTATGAGATCCACGGAATTGAGGGCCGCGTCGACCCTTCGCTGGGTAAACGCCTGAAGCCGGACGGCGATGGCTGGATTGTGCCGCCAGGTGCGGCGTCCTGGGACTTTGGTCTGGTGGTGCTACGCTATCCGCCTTCCGGGATCACCCCGCTGCCGCTGTTCGACGGCGATAAAGCCGCGCTGACCGCCGCTCTGAAAGCCGCCGACCGCAAGGTCACGCAGTCGGGCTATCCGGTGGATCATCTGGATTCGCTTTACACCCACACGGACTGCGTCGTCACCGGCTGGGCGCAAAACAGCGTGTTGTCACACCAGTGCGACACCTTGCCGGGCGACAGCGGATCGCCGCTGATGCTGAAAACCGACGCTGGCTGGCAGCTGATTGGCGTGCAAAGCTCCGCCCCGGCGGCCAAAGACAGATGGCGCGCCGACAACCGCGCGCTCTCCGTCACCGGTTTTCGCGATCGGCTCGAAGCGCTGGCGCAGCAATAGTCACCCCTGCCTGCGCTGACGCAGTTCGATAATCGCCTCAATCGGCATCGGCTGGCTGAACCAAAAGCCCTGCAACTGATCGCAGCCAGCCAGCCGCAAGAGCTTCATCTGCTTTTCGTTTTCCACACCCTCCGCCACCACCGCCATCCCCAGCGCGTTGGCGATCCGCACCGTTCCGCTCACCAGCGCGGCGGCCTGCTCGTCGTTATCCACCAGCCCGGCCAGAGACTTGTCTATCTTGATGGTGTCGAAATTAAAGCGCCGCAGATAGCCGATACTCGAATACCCGGTGCCGAAGTCGTCCAGCGCCACCGCCGTACCGAGCGCTTTCAGGTTCATTATCGCCGAGCGCGCCCGCTCCGGGTTTTCCAGCACGTAGGTTTCCGTCACCTCAAGCTGAAGCCGATTGGCCGGAAAACGGGTAACGTCGAGCACGTGGGCGACCTTGTCTTCAAACTCCGGATCGCGAAACTGGGCGGGCGAGATGTTCACGGACAGCTTTAGATCGCCAAACGGCTCCAGATCTTCACAGGCGCGATGCAGAACGAACTGCCCGAGCCTGTAGATCAGGCCGCTGGTTTCGGCGATGGCTATAAAGGCGTCCGGGCCAAGCTCCCCGCCGGGGCGACGCGGCCAGCGCACCAGCGCTTCCACGCTGGTCATTTGCTGGCTGCGGGCGTCGATAATCGGCTGATACCACACCTCAAACTCATCGCGCTCAAGCCCGCCGCGAATTTGATTTTCAATCGCCAGCTGGCGCTCGCGGGCGCTGTTTAGCTCGGCGTCGTAGTGGGTTATCCGCCCTTTTCCGGTAATTTTGGAGTGATACATGGCGATATCGGCGCGGCGAAACAGCTCCGAGCTGGTGCATTCGATCAGGGTGCCGCTGGCAATACCGATGCTGGCGCCGATGTGGATCGTCCGCTCGCCCAGCCGAATGGGCGCATTCAGGAAGTCGATGACCGATCCGGCAAATGCCGCCGCCAGCGCTTCCGAGCGATCGCCGCCGATGGTCATGGCAAACTCATCGCCTCCCATCCGCGCCAGCATCCCGCCCGGCGGCACCCTTTCGCGCAGCGCTCTGGCAATCGCGATAATCAAATCATCGCCCACGCTGTGGCCGTAGATATCATTCACGTCCTTAAAGCCGTCCAGGTCGATAAACACCACGCTTTTGACGTCGATATCCCCGCGCAGGCTGACCTGATCCAGCGCCTCGATCAGCGCACGCCGGTTTGGCAGATGGCTCAGCCAGTCGGTTCTCGCCACCCGCCGCGCCTGGCTTTCGCCTCTGGCGAGCTTATACAGCCCCACGCTGCTCACCAGGATAAACAGCAGGATCAGGGCGGCGGCAAGCACCACGATCTGGGTGATATCGGACGAGGCGGCATGGGCCGCCTGCGCCCCGGGCAGGCGCGCCTGCCAGCTGAGATAGCCCAGCGGCTCCCCCGCCGAGCTGTTGAGCGGCATACTCGCATCGCTGACTTTCTCGGGGCTAAAGCTGAGGCGGTCTATCTGAAAGGTGGCCCCCAGATCGGACAAAATCTGCGGGTTAAGGTGGCGGGTGATCACCAGATAGCGCCGGGTGTCGCCGGTGGCCTGAAGCCGACCAACCATCGGGCGGATCAGGCCAATACCGATAAACGCCACGCCGTCGCGCGTGCGGGTGATCCCGGCGTAGATATTTTTGCCGCCGGGCAGCGCGCTGCGGTGTTGTTCAATCAGCGCCTTCAGGCCGTTACCAAAAAAGTCGAGGCTATGTTCCGTGAAGGGTTTGCTCTGAAAAGAGCCCCACAGCACGTTGAACCCTTCGTCCAGCACGAAGGTGCCGTCGTAGAGGTTATTGATTTTGAACCCCGCGCCCCAGGTGTTGTACAGCCAGGTGGTATCGAGCGTCGGGCTGTACACTTCTCGCACCGCGTCGTCCCAGACGGAGTTATCAATCACCAGCGAGGAAACGCGGTTAACGGAGGTCTGGATCGCCCCCTGAACCGAGAGCGCGGTGCGGTGTTCGTCAATTTCATTGGTTTTGGTGCTGATGAGGTGCAAAGAGAGGTAGAGCAGCGCGATAACGGAAATGATTAAGCCGATCCCCGCCATGAAGATCATCACGAACAGCGTTTTTGCGGTGGGAATATTTCGCCAGCTTAAGGTGTGAGACATCCGCCATCCTCTTCAAAAGTCCTGCTTTTCTAAGAGTAATACAGGCAGCGAATTTCGCTGCCTGTAAATGGCTATGTCACCGTCAGGCCAGTTTTATCATCACCATGCCCAGCAATAACAGCACCAGCCCTGCCCAGCCCTTTTTATTTAAGCGCTGGCCGAACAGAACCCATCCGGCGGCAAGCGTGGCGGCGATACCAAAACCGCCCCACAGCGCGTAGGCCACGGATAAATCGATGCCTTTTACCGCCTGCGACAGGGCGCTAAACGCCCCGAGCACGGCGGCGATGGACATCAGGCCGTAAAACTTACGGCGAAAACCATCGGAAAACTTCAGAAAGACGTTAGCAATAATTTCCAGAACGATTGCGAACGCCAGCCAGGCCGCGTGGATCCATTCAAACTGCTGCATGGGTCTGCTCCTTCGGCTGTTTTGTCGGTTTACGGGTACCCGATTTAATCAGCACAATACCTGCTACCAGCGTCGTCAGACCGGCAATTTTCATTGTTGAAAGCACTTCGTCAAATATCATGACGCTAAACAGCGTGATCAACAAAATACCAATACCTTCCCATAAAGCGTACGCCACACCCAGTGCGATTTTCTTCACCGCAAAGGACAGGAAAATATAGGAAAGTGAAATCATCACCAGCATTAAAATAAAGCCAGTGTTGCCATCACTGACACTTGCCCATTTCATAGACAACGTGCCGGTAATTTCAGCGACGATAGCCAGAGCTAATAAAATCCAGTAGAACATCTTTTTTCTCCTGCTTGAGAATATAATCCATCGAGGCTCGCTGCGGGCAGCAAACCAAAAAATATGAAATTAAATCAGACAGCTAAGCGCATGGCGCCAGCTCAGGCAGAAGACGTGACTATAGCGCGGAACGCCAGTGTTGCTCACCAGACAGAAGGCAGAGGGAGGTTGAATATACAGCGGTGTTTTTTGAAAAATACGTCCTGAACAAATTGTCCATAAAATTACAATTATCCGCGGTGTTGCTTCTCGTCTTTGCGGATGAAAATTGTCCTCGGTAGTTGAACACGCCTGATTTGTACCATAAGCCAGGAATTTACTCAAAGTCTTTTCAATTCTTTACCCATCTCGTTTGACCTTGGTTAGTTTATTGGATCGGCATTCGCCTTTATTATAAATAAAAGCATTATTCCAGGACTCTTCATGGCTAAACCCATCATTACCCTGAACGGGCTTAAAATCGTCATCATGCTGGGCATGTTGGTGATCATTCTGACCGGCGTGCGTTTTGCGGCCGATATCATCGTGCCTTTTATTCTCGCGCTGTTCATCGCCGTGATCCTCAACCCGCTGGTTCAGCGCATGGTGCGTCTGCGCGTGCCCCGGGTGCTGGCCATCTCCCTGCTGATCGGCATTATCATTGTGGCGATGGTGCTGCTGGTGGCGTATCTGGGCACTTCCCTGAACGAGCTGGCGCGCACGCTGCCCAAATACCGCTCGTCGCTGGCGGTTCCGCTGCTGCAAATCGAGCCCTGGCTGCAGCGCGCGGGCATTGAGGTTTCCGTCGAGGAGCTGCTGCGCTATATCGATCCCAACGCCGCGATGACGCTGGTCACCAGCCTGCTGACGCAGCTTTCCAACGCCATGACCTCTATCTTCCTGCTGTTCCTGACGGTGGTGTTTATGCTCCTTGAGGTGCCGCAGCTTCCGGCGAAGCTGGAGCAGATCATGTCCCGCCCGGTGGAAGGTATGGGCGCCATTCAGCGCGCGCTCGACAGCGTTTCGCGCTATCTGGTGCTGAAAACGGCCATCAGCCTGGTGACGGGGCTCGTGGTCTGGGGGATGCTCGCCGCGCTGGACGTTCGCTTCGCGTTTGTGTGGGGGCTGCTGGCCTTCGCGCTTAACTATATTCCCAACATCGGCTCGGTGCTGGCGGCGATCCCCCCTATTCTTCAGGTGCTGGTGTTCAGCGGCTTCTACGATGCGCTGATCCTGCTGGCGGGTTATCTGATCATTAACCTGGTGTTCGGCAACATTCTGGAGCCGAGGATGATGGGGCGCGGGCTGGGTCTGTCGACGCTGGTGGTGTTTCTATCCCTGATATTCTGGGGCTGGCTGCTCGGCCCCGTCGGGATGCTGCTCTCGGTTCCGCTGACCATCATCGTGAAAATTGGCCTTGAGCAAACCGCAGGCGGGCAAAGCATCGCCATTTTGCTGGGGGACATGAGTCATAAGTAATGCGGGCTTATTCCTCCATCGCCAGCACGGGCTTGCTCAGCCTTCCGGCCTGCTGGTAGTTCCGCAGCGCCACCTGCCACTCCGTCAGCGGGTAGAGCGTGGCGCTGCTGTACTGACTCGCAGATAGCGTCTGCCAGATCTGCCGGAACTGCGCCTGCCACATCTCGACGCTTAGCGCATCCAGATAGTTGCGGATATGGAACCATTCGACGCGCGGCAAGGCGCGCTGCTGGCGGAACGTTTGTCCGGAGAGCAGCCCGTAGCAGACAAAAATGCCCGTTTGCGGCATCGCGGCCAGAATCGCCTCCGCCAGGCCGCCGCCCGTGGCGTCGTAAACCACGTCCGCGCCCGCCGCGATGGCGCTTATCGCGGCGGTATCCTGCTGATCGACAGGGATAATCCCCATCGACGATAGCCGCCCGGCGTGAACCGGCGAGCGGTGAATGCCGTAGACCGCCTCCGCCCCCGCGCCGCGCGCCCACTGCCCGAGCAAAATGGCGCAATCCGATCCCGCCGCCGTTAACAGCACCCGCTTTCCGCGCGGCGAATAGCGCTCGAGCATCATCTGCGCCGCCAACGGGTTAATGTAGGCCCGCGCCGCAAGCAGTGAGTCGATACCGTCCGGCACGGGGATCGCGTATTCCGCCGGGCAGTCCACGTACTGCTGCCAGGTGCCGTGCCCGCGTAGCGGCAGCACGCGCCTGCCGATCAAATGCGCGAACGCCTCGGAGGCCTGCGTCACCACGCCGACGCCTTCGTAGCCCGCCACGGCAGGCAGCGGCGTGCGGTGGCGGTACGCGCCGGTAAGGGGGATAAGATCGGAGGCATTCACCGGGGCGTACAGCATTCTCACCCGCAGGTCGCCCGGTCCGAGCGGGGCAAGCGGCGCGTTTTCAGGCTGCAAAACGGCAGCGGGCTCGCCAAAGCGGCGATACCAGAGCGCGAGGTTATTCATGAGGTTCTCACTGAACAAGGGTTATCCGCCAGGCTTAGGTACGCTTTTACCGCTTCGCTGGGTTCGTGTTTTCGGCTCACGATCACCAGATTCGCGGTCAAATCAGGCTCATTCAGGCGGCGATAAACCAGCCCCGGAATAGCGACCTGCTGTAGCGGTGCCGGGATCGGCGCCAGCCCCAGACCCGTCGCCGCCATCGCCAGAATACTCAGCGTGCTGCCGGAGCGATACGCGATATGACACCGCTCGCCCAGCTTTTGCATCAGCGTGATGTAGAGATGTTCATGCACGTCGTGGGCGTCGTACAGCACCAGCGGCTGTCCGGCGAGCATGTCCATCGTTAAGTCTTCGTGCTGCGCAAGGGGGTGATCGTCGGTCATCGCAACCAGAATATCCCAGTCGCCAATGCGCCTGACGGAAATATCCGGCGCGGAAAGGTTGCTGTGCGCCGGGGTGTAGCCAATGTCCATCTGACCGGCAAGGATAGCCTCGACCTGCTCCTGCGGGCCGACTTCCTGAATCATTAGCTCGGCATCCGGAAAGCGTTGACGGAAAAGGCGCAGATCCGCTATCAGCTTCCCGCTAAAGATCGCGTTTCCGGCAAACCCGACTCTGACGCGCCCCGTTTCGCCCCGCATCGCGCGCTCCACGGTCTGCCGGGTATGTTCAGCCTGCTCAAGCGTCCGCCGCGCTTCGGTCAGCAGCAATACGCCTGCCTCCGTCAGCTCAACCCGACGGCTGGTACGGATAAAAAGCGCGCCGCCCAGCTCGGCCTCCAGCGCTTTTATCTGCATACTTAAGGCTGGCTGGACGATATTCAGTTTTTCAGCGGCGCGCCCGAAATGCCCCTCTTCGGCGACCGCGAGAAAATAGCGCAGGTGGCGCAGCTCCATACCGACCCTTACTGATAATTAAAATTGATTGATCTGTAAAATCTATATATTTCATTTTAGCTTCTCCGCGCGGCAAACTGAACCCCGTCAAACAACAGGAGCGATGACCATGCCTACTCAACAGAACGATCGACAGCAGCTTAACGACCTTATGAACGGCTGGATGCACCGGGATCTCAGTGAATGGGATCGGCTGCGCGAGCTGTTTCACCCCGACGGCACGATTGAAATTACCTGGTTCGAAGGGCTGGCCAGCGATTTCGTGGACGGCTCCATGCGGATGGGAGCATCAGATTTACGCACCAAACACCTTATCGCTTCGCCCGCCGTCGCGTTCAACGCGCGCGGCGACAAGGCCATTCTTGAAACCAATGCCATCATCATTGCTGAAAACGTCAAACTGAATATCGGCTGCGAATGCCACAACCGTTTTTACGATCTGGCAGAGAAGCGAGAGGGCGTCTGGAAGCTGTTCCACCGCCAGAGCGTTTATGACATGGGGACGTTTACGTTCCCGCTGGGCCCGGTTGAGATTGACCGAAGCATCGTGGCCAGATATCCCCGGGAATATGCCGCGCTGGCGTATTTGCTGGAGCAGAGCGGGTTCCCGCTCGGACGGGTGTTTGCTACGCGCGGCAGCGAGCTGGAAAGCAACATGAAGGCGGATGCACGGCGCTGGCTGGCGGCTTGAGTTTTGCTGCCCGGCATACGTGCCGGGCGGCTGCGTTGGTTTTATCTCTCATTACCGCGCCACCGGCAAATCCGCATACTTTGTCGTATAGGACGGCGACAGCATTTCGCGCTTCATCGACCACGCCTTTTCGATCCCCTGCCCGGCAAACCACACCTTGCCCGTGCCCGAGTGATTCAGGCTATCTATCGCCTCCATCAGCGCCGTGCTGTTGGCCTGCGGGCGGTTTTCATCGAACAAATTCAGCTGCGCCACGCCGCTGCTGAAAAAGTCCGCCAGCATCACCCCCGCTTTCATGTAGCGGTGTCCGTCCAGCCATATTCGCCCCAGCGCCTCCGTGGCGGCGCGGATGATATCGCGGGAATCGTTGGTCGGGGTGCTCAGGGTGACAGAGGCCTGATTGCCGTAGTAAACCTCGTTGTCCGCATGAGGGCTGGTGCGGACAAATACGCTGATAAAGCGGCAGTACTGATGCTCGCCGCGCAGCTTTTCGGCGGCGCGCTCCGCGTAGGCGCAAATCGCCTGGTGCATCTCGACGTACTCCGTAATGCGGTGACCGAACGAGCGGCTGCAGATAATCTGCTGTTTGGTCGGGGTAAATTCTTCGAGATCGAGACAGCGCTCGCCGCGCAGCTCGCGCACCGTGCGCTCCAGCACCACGTTAAAGTGCTTTCTGATTACCCAGGATGAGCTGTTGGCCAGATCCAGCGCCGTGGTCACGCCCATCGCGTTGAGCTTTTTGGTGATGCGCCGCCCCACGCCCCACACCTCGTCCACGGGGACAACGGCGAGCAACTTGCGCTGCCGTTCCGCGTTCGATAAATCCACCACGCCGCCGGTGCCGGGCCATTTTTTCGCCGCGTAGTTCGCCAGCTTTGCCAGCGTTTTGGTCTGCGCGATCCCCACGCCCACCGTCAGCCCGGTGTTTTTAAACACCTGGTCGCGCATCTGGTGACCGAAGCTTTCCAGCGACATGCAGCCGTCAATGCCCGACACGTTCACGAACGCCTCATCAATGGAGTAGATCTCTATCGCCGGGGCGAGATCGGTCAGGGTTTGCATCACCCGGCTGCTGAGATCGGCATACAGCGCATAGTTCGAGCTAAACACGTACACCCGCGACGGGTAGCCCTTCTCCTTGAACTTGAAGTAGGGCTCGCCCATTTTGATGCCGAACCGTTTGGCCTCTCGCGAAAGGGAAATAATGCAGCCGTCGTTGTTCGACACCACCACGATGGGCTTCCCCCGCAAATCCGGGCGGAAAACGGTCTCGCAGGAGGCGTAAAAGCTGTTTACATCAACCAGTGCGAACATGTTTATGCGTTTTCAGCGTATGGGTGACGACGCCGAAGATTTGCAGCTCCTCTTCGGACTCAAAGGTAATAGGCTGATAGCGGGGGTTGTGGGGAAGCAGCCTGAGCACCGGATGGGTCTGGAGCTCTTTCACCGTAAACTCCCCGGCCACGGCGGCAACAACGATATCCCCGTGTCCGGCGGTGAGGGAGCGGTCAACCACCAGCAAATCGCCGTCGCCGATCCCGGCGCCCTTCATGGAATCTCCGCTGACCTTAACAAAGTAGGTGGCGCTGGGGTGTTTTATCGCCAGCTTGTTCAGATCGATACGATCTTCGACGTAATCCTGCGCGGGGCTTGGAAAGCCACAGGCGACCCGCTCCAGAAACAAGGGTAATTCAATGCATTGCCGTGGATCGTAAGAAAAAAGAGTGCTCATAATTGTTTTGCCTGCCATCTACTGTATATAAATACAGTATTACGGATTGCGGGCAAGGATCAAGGCGCTTTACGGAGGATCGTCGAAACGCCTTGATGCAAGAGGATTTATTTCAGCCGGCTTTACTCCACCCTCACCTTTACTTTCGGCTTCGACAGCAGGATTTTAATCAGCTCGATAAAGGGTACGGGCTTAAAGAAATAATATCCCTGCTGGAAGGTGATGTCGTTGCGGTTGAGGTAATCAAGCTGCGCCTTCGTTTCGACGCCTTCCGCGACGATGCTTATCGACAGCCTGCGCGCCAGATCCAGCACGCAGTCGAGGAGCCGGGTGGAGTCGGGATGCTCATCCACCCGGCTGACGAAGCTCTGGTCAATCTTGATGTAGTCGATATGCAGATCCTGAAGGTAGGACAGCCCGGAATAGCCGGTGCCGAAGTCGTCCAGCGCAATCGCAAACCCGTTTTCATGCAGCACGTTCAGGGTCTGCACCAGGCGTTCGTCGACGTCCAGCGGCTCCCGCTCGGTCACCTCCAGCACCAGGTTCAAATCCCTGCGGGTAAAGCTGCCCTTATATTTCAGGCACTCCTCCACAAAGGTGGGCATGGCGATGTGGGAGGCGCTGAAGTTAATGCCGATGTGAAAGCCTTCCGGCAGCTTGCTGGATATGTCGTTCATCTGCTTCGCGACCTGCGCCATCAGGCTGCGCGTCAGGGGAACAATCAGCCCGGATTTTTCCGCAATCGGGATAAACGAGGCCGGAGAGATATACCCGCCGCCGGGGTGTTTCCACCTGGCCAGCACTTCGACGCCGCGCAGCGTGCCTTCCCGGCCGTTAACCACCGGCTGGTAAAACGGCACAATCTCCCCCTTCGCGATGGCGCCGCGCAGGGACTCTTCCGGCAGCGTGCTTTTGTTAAGGTACTTGTACAGCGCGTAGGCGGCAAGGCAGGCAATAAACAGTAAAAACAGCAGCATACCGCCGCCCTGCTCCACCAGCCTGGTCAGGCTAAACAGCGGCGGGTAGCGGTATTCAATGCTGTAGGGATAATCGCCGGCGCGAACCCGCCCGAGGCGCTCCCGCGCGGGGGCCGTGACGTCCCCGGCGGTCGCAAGCACGCTATTCCCGACCCTTAATGAATAGGTCACGCCCTTAAGCGGAATGCCCAGCGCGTCCCGAATGTGGCGGTCGCTCATGGTCACCACCACCCGGCTTTGCGCAAAGTGAATCTGATAAATCAGCACCGGCAGCCCGTTCACCGTGCTTTTTGCCGGCAGCAGCAGCAGCGGATCGTCCGGTAAGGTCGCCACGTCCAGGAGCAGCATTCGGTTGCCCGGCAGGGACGAGCAGTCGATTTTACCCTGTCTGGTGATGAGGATGGTTCTGAGGTGCGGCTGCAGGGCCGCTTCGGTCGCCAGCTGATACTGCCCTTCCAGGCCACATCCTTTATCCGCAATCGCCTTTGCAACCCGGGTCGCATGGCGCGCCTCGGCAAGGATCGTATCCATATTTTTCACGGCATATCGGGCTCCCGCGAGGCTGTCGGCGCGCGCGGAATACCAGAGCTGAATATTCAGAATAAAAACGCCTGCAATAAGGAGAGCCACGGCTGCGATAACAGGAATAAGTGCATTGCGCATAACGTATCCTGAGCATGAGTAAGTACGATTACGCTGACGGCATTTACGGCGCCTGGTGTTGTAGTTACAAAGAGCATGGTCGACAAAAGCGAAAATAACCATGCTCCCTGCAACAAGTTCTGCAAGAGCGGTTTAGCAGGTGAAGGCGTTATCCTTCGCGAGGAAGAAAGGACGCAAATAGGCGACCGCGCTGGAGAGCGGAATGACGTCCTCACTGAGCTTAATGTTGAGCACCTCCGTGAGATAGCGCTTACGGGCGTCGATGCGCGCCCACAGCGCCGGACAGGTGCGTTCGATCTCCTCCCGCAGCGCCCGCCCGGCCAGCGCAATGCTCTCTTCCGCGCTGGCGCCGGTATAGCCCGGTACGGACGGAATAATATCAATCTGCAAAATCATCCCGCTTTTCAGGGTTTCCGTGGAGTCAGGATAAATGGGGGAAGACATCCACTCTTCATCGGCGCTGAGATGCCCCGGATTCAGATGCCAGCCATATTTCTCTTTCGGCAAAACGGATTCAATCAGGGCATAGAGCTCCCCGCCCTGCATGCCGATTTTTATATTTTCAAGCCAGGTGACCACCGCGCCAAAATAGGGTTTCGCCACGCGCTCAAGATACGCTTTCTGGTTTTCCGGCAGCTCGCTTTCGTCGGCAATCACAAATCCGGTTCGGCTCGAGAGGCCGCCTTTAAAGCCGGTGGTCATCGAAAGCGGCTGACCGCGCTGCACCGGCCTGTGGGTAGGATAGAGATTCGCTTTTTCAAAACGCTGGCCGGACGCCGCAATGGTCACCACCGTGTTGTACTGCCCTTCCGCCGTCAGATACTGGCCCAGGTCGACCTCACGGATACCCGGCTCCACCGCATTCATGGCGTTCAGGATGCAGTTTGACGCCAGATTCGCGCCGTACTCGTAGTGCGCGATTTCATTCGCATTGTTGGTAACGCGCGCGCCGTTATCCCCGCCGATAAACAGGTGCGCCGCGTTTTCCAGAACCGCATCGTCAGAAAGGCTGTTTTTGACGGCCTCCACGATAAACCAGGGTAAATCGAAGAGCTGACGGCTGTCCGTCCGCGCGGAGGTAAACATCTTCCAGCCCACCAGCCCGACGCGGCGCAGGTTGCCGAGGCCGATCTCAGCGAATAGCGCCTCCAGCGGCTTATCGTTATCCATCGGCTGATTGGGCAGCGAGAAATACGGGCAGTGCTTAAGCGTGACCGGAATGCGGGAATGCGCGGCTATCTTCAGGTTTTCATTGCCGAGAATAACGCTGGCGGCCCCGCTTTTCTCCAGCACCAGCAGCCCCTCTTCAAAGCGGGGAATAAACCCGGTCAGATACTCAAAGTTACTGCCGTGCTCCTTGTCGGCGTAAACGATCAGGGCGTCAAATCCTTCGGCAGCCATGCGCTCGAGGATCTTTTCTTTACGCGCCCGAAGCGTCGCGTCGCTGAGAGGAACGGGGGCCACATCCGTAAACTGCGGCGGCGCGGCCGTGGGCTGAAGCTGAAGCGTGCGAAAATCCATGTCGTTAACCTCACGTTTTAAGTTTCTGTCACCTTAAAGGATACGTTGAAAGGAGGCTAACGGTTTCAGGTGAAAGTAGTCATTGGCAAGTTATTATGCGAGTCACTTATTAATGACTTAAATCAAAAGAAATGAAACTAAAAAATTCACTCTCAACACACTACGTATTGACTTAAAAATGGCGCAGGCGCATATTTCACAGCACGAAATAACAAGACAATTTTTGGAGAGTGTTTTCTATGCCATCCCGTGATTATCCTGACAAGCGTGCTGCTCGCGGTTTAGCAAAGGAGGCTGACCTGAAGATGTTAAGCGCCAGAGTAGACGAAGACTTAATGGAGTATGTCAGAGCGACCGCGTATGAAACACGCAAAAGCAAGCAGGAGATCGTGGCGGAAGCGCTGGCACTTCACCGAAAAAACCGTCGGGCAGAGGCCGCAGGCGACGAGGCCCGGTAAAACGCTAACGGCCCGAATGAGAGACATCCGGGCCTGGGTGCTTGCGCTTAATCCACCAGCGAATTGAGCTTCTCCAGCGCTTCGGCGGGCAACGCCAGATCCCCTGCCGCCAGGTTTTGCTGCAAATGCGCCACGGAAGAGGTGCCGGGGATCAGCAGAATATTCGGCGAACGCTGCAGCAGCCAGGCCAGCGCCACCTGCATCGCCGTTGCCCCGAGCGAATCCGCCACCGTCTGTAACCCGGAAGACTGCAGCGGCGTAAAGCCGCCCAGCGGGAAGAACGGCACGTAGGCAATCCCCTGCGCGGCAAGCGCGTCGATCATCGCGTCATCACCGCGATTCACAATGTTGTACATGTTCTGCACGCAGACCACGGGCACGATTTTCTGCGCGTCGGCGACCTGCTTCGCCGTCACGTTGCTCAGCCCGATATGGCGCACCAGCCCCTGCTGCTGTAATTCCGCCAGCGTGGTCAGCGGCCCGGTGAGATCCCCTTCCGCCGGGCCGTGGGTGCTGAACATCGCGCGCAGGTTTACCACGTCGAGCACGTCCAGCTTCAGGTTACGCAGGTTATCGTGCACCGCCTGCGTCAGCTCCTGGGCGGAAAACGCCGGAAGCCAGGAGGCATCACTGCCGCGCCGCGCGCCGATTTTGGTCACGATGGTGAGGTTGTCCCGGTACGGATGCAGCGCCTCGCTAATCAGCTGGTTGGTGACGTGGGGGCCGTAAAAATCACTGGTATCAATGTGATCCACACCGGACGCCACGGCTTCGCGCAGCACCGCCAGCGCAGCCTCTTTGTCCTTTGGCGGGCCAAAAACGCCCGGCCCGGCCAGCTGCATCGCCCCATAGCCGAGGCGCTTAACGGTACGCGTGCCTAAAGCAAAATTGCCGCTTTTCTCAATGCTGCTCATGTCGACCTTCCTCATAAAAATGATCCGGATTTACAACAGGTTCCGGGATGGAACAATTAGTTAAGCAATAGTTAAATTAAAGTTTAATTTCGCTACGTCGATAGTATTTGAGTAACCCTGCACCTATAACGGACGACCGCCATGCTGAAAAATCTGCACGTGATTACCGGTATTATCTTTGCCCTCACCATATTCTGTCTGCTGCAAGTTGTCACGGGAGGCCTGTTCTACTCAGCCGTGAGCAACGATCGTCATAACTTCCAGAACTCCGGGGTGCTCAACGCCCAGCAGGAGAGCCTGAGCGACAGCGTGAATACGCTGGTGAAAACGCGCGTGACCGTCACCCGCGTGGCGATCCGCTACCTGAAAAATCAGCGCGACCCCGCTTCTCTGGCCGCCATTAATAAACTTCTGGGCACCGCCGCAGACTCCCTCGGCAAAGCGGAAGCCTATAACAGCGCCTGGCAGAAAATGCCGCAGGTTAAGGGGCAAAATGCCGCGCTCACCGAAGAGATGCAGAAGTCCTGGAGCCAGATGCATGAGGTGCTGCGCCTGTCGATTGAGTATCTGCGTGCGGATAACTATCAGGCCTACGGCGACCTGGACGCACAGCAGGCGCAGGACGATATGGAAGCGGTTTACACCCACTGGCGCAGCGAAAACAACGCCCTGCTGAAGGCCGCCACCGAAGAGAACCAGAGCAGCTTTACCCATATGCAGTGGACGCTGGCGGGCATTTTCCTCGCCGTGATTGCGGTGCTGGTGGTGATCTGGCAGGGCTTGCAGCACCTGCTGTTAAAACCGCTTAAAACCATTATGAACCATATTCGCACCATCGCAGGCGGCGATCTGACCCACAGCATTACGCTGGGCAGCCGCAACGAGATGGGGCAACTCGCCGCGGGCCTGCACGAAATGCAGCAGTCGCTGGTGAGAACGGTGAGCGCCGTGCGCGGCAGCACCGACTCTATCTACACCGGCGCGGGGGAAATCGCCGCCGGGAGCAACGACCTGTCTGCCCGCACCGAACAGCAGGCCTCGTCCCTGGAAGAGACCGCCGCCAGCATGGAAGAGCTCACGGCAACGGTGAAGCAGAACTCCGATAACGCCCGCCAGGCGACGCTGCTGGCGAAAAACGCCTCCGAAACCGCAGCCCGCGGCGGTCGCGTGGTGGATAACGTTGTCCGCACCATGAGTGAAATTGCCGACAGTTCGCAGCAAATTGCCCACATTACCAGCGTTATCGACAGCATCGCCTTCCAGACCAACATTCTGGCGCTGAACGCCGCCGTTGAAGCCGCCCGCGCCGGCGAGCAGGGCCGCGGATTTGCGGTGGTGGCCGGGGAAGTGCGTACCCTGGCGAGCCGCAGCGCGCAGGCTGCAAAAGAGATCAAAGGGCTGATCGAAAATTCGGTCAGCCGGGTGAATACCGGCTCCGGTCAGGTGAGCGAAGCGGGTGATACGATGAAAGAGATCGTCGCCGCCGTCACCCGGGTGACCGACATTATGGGCGAGATATCGTCGGCTTCGGATGAGCAAAGCCGGGGCATTGAGCAGGTCAGCCTGGCGGTATCGCAGATGGACAGCGTGACGCAGCAAAACGCCGCGCTGGTGCAGGAGTCCGCCACCGCGGCGGCGGCGCTGGAGGATCAGTCCGAACAGCTTCGTCAGGCCGTGGCGGCGTTTCGCCTGAACAGCCAGGACCAGACGCAGGCGCCGCGTGCGACCCACCTCAAAACGCCGCAGCTGTTACGCCCGGCGGCCGCGTCGGCAACCGCGGCGGACGGGAACTGGGAAACCTTCTGAGAAGCGCGCAGCGTTTTCGGACGCTGCGCATCCTTCTAGCGGCTGCGCTTGGCGTGCCGCTCCCAGTTTTCCTGTCGGGCTTCGTCCGATTTTCGCAGGGCAACGTAGCAGGCCCCGCTGCCGCCGTGGTGCGGCAGCGCCACGCAAAAGGCCTGTACCGAATCGAACTCGGTGAGCCAGCGCGCCAGATAGCTTCGCACAACGTTGGCGTGCGACTTCTCTTCGCGCCCCTTGCCGTGGATGATAATCAGATTGCGTAGCCCGTCGCGCTCGGCCTGGCGAATAAACGAAAACAGCATCTGACGACACTGTTCGGCAGGCTGGCGTAACAAATTCAGGCTGGCCTGGCGGGTATATTTACCTGAGCGGAGCTTATCAATAACCCCCTGCTGCAGACCTTCGCGCTGGAAAGCCAGCGGCTCTGCCAGCGGGAGTAGCTCAAGAAAACCCAGGGTGAGGAAATTGTCGAGCTGCTCCGTGTCGATCGCCTGCCGGGCGCGGGCGTTGCGGCTCGGCTGCCAGTGAATATCCGCGCAGCGCTTCAGGGGCTGGACATCCTCCATGGCGTCAAGAAAGAGTGATTTGTCGTCAGGGTTCATGGGAATTCTCCGGCTACATCCGAGGCTGTACTATACCTCTGCCCGCCTGCTCTCTCAACGCTCCCCGACTGCGGGTGGCGCCCGAATAATTACCGGGTGAATATATTAAATAATATTAACGAAAAACATTAAACTCAACTTAACTAAAATTTCAGCATCGATTAAATGAAAAATTTAAGTTAAAAATTCGTAAAAACAATCATCGGGAATACTATCTTTTTAAGGGAAAGGTGTTATAACTAATTAAACCCGCCTTACGGATAAAACATGCGGGATTCGCAACGGGATGCACTGCTGTGTGTACTATAGGGTCTGTCTGATGTCGGCAGACTCTGTTTTTTTATTATCCTCTTTTATTCGGAAATTATTTTCCGCGCTTCCCTTCTGAACTGCGTAATTAACGATTCGGTAAGGGGCGTCTGGCGAGAATCCCGGCGCTGAATTAAATAATAAGCAGCTTTAGGTAAAGATTCGGCAACCGGCAGCATCACCAGCCTGTGCGCCAGAAGCGGGTCGCAGCCCAGCTCCTGCGGGAGGATGCTGAGAAAATCGCTTTGCGCCACCAGGCTAATACAGGAGGAGAACGTTTCGCAAACAATGCCAATCTGCGGTATTTGCGAGCGATGATTAAATATATCCTGTAATTGCTTATAATAACTCCCCCGCGGCGTTGGCATTGTCCAGTTATAATTCAGAAGATCGTTAATGGACTTTGCCCCTATTGCCGGATGCCCTTCCCGGCAAAATATCGCAAAGGGTTTTTCAAACAGCTTTTCGAACGTAAATTCATGATCGTAAGGCCCCTGAAAATAGGTGTTAATGGTGAAGTCCAGCTCGCCCTGGCGTAGCTCATTAATCATCGACACCAGCTGACCTTCCATAATGCGGACTTTAACCAGCGGGTGCTGCGCGTGAAAACGGGTGATGACCGCGGGCATTAAGGTGCGCGAAATGCTCGCCCCCATCCCGATATTGATCTGCCCCGCCAGCTGCCCCTGCCGCTGACGGATGTCGTCCTGCGCCGCGCGCAGCTCTTCCAGGATCAGGTTCGCATGCTGATAGAAGCTTTCACCGCACTCGGTCAGCGCCACGCCCTTGCTGCGGCGCACAAAAAGCTGTGCCGCCACGCCCTCCTCCAGCTCTTTGATCGACTTCGTCAGCGCGGGCTGCGAAAGATTGAGCGCTCTGCTGGCGCCGCGAATGCTCCCCTGACGCGCCACTTCGACAAACGCCCGGATTTGATGAAATTTAACCTGAAATGACATAGCCCGAACGATAACCGTTGTTTATCAGAGTAAAGAAATTGGCATCTACTTTAATGGAAAGGGATGTGCGAGGGTAATTCCTGAACGGTTAAAACTGTGAAAAATCGGTTAGTGATAAGTAAAAACTATCACAGCGTGAAGCAGTTCACATATTTTAATAATGACAGGACACGATATGGATTTACTGGCGCAAGACATCCAAACCTTAACCCCGCAGCTGACCGCCTGGCGTCGCGATTTTCATCAGTTTGCTGAATCTGGCTGGGTAGAGTTTCGCACCGCGGCGAAAGTCGCGGAGATCCTGGACGGCCTGGGCTACGCGCTGGCGATGGGCCGCGATGTGGTTGATGCCGAAAGCCGGATGGGGCTGCCGGACGACGCCACGCTGGCCAGTGCGTTCGCCCGCGCCCGTGCGCAGGGCGCGCCTGAAAAATGGCTGAGCGCGTTCGAAGGCGGATTCACCGGCATCGTCGCCACCCTGGACACCGGACGCCCCGGCCCGACGCTGGCCTTTCGCGTGGACATGGATGCGCTGGATCTGAGCGAAGCGCTGGACGACAGCCATCGCCCGTTCCGCGACGGCTTTGCCTCCTGCAATCCGGGAATGATGCACGCCTGCGGCCACGACGGGCACACGACTATCGGCCTGGGGCTGGCGCGGGTGCTGAAGCAGCATGAAGCGCAGCTCAACGGCACCCTCAAACTTATCTTCCAGCCTGCCGAAGAAGGCACCCGCGGCGCCCGCGCCATGGTCGCCGCCGGGGCGCTGGACGGCGTGGATTACTTTACCGCCGTGCATATCGGCACCGGCGTGCCGGCTGGCACGGTGATCTGCGGCAGCGATAACTTTATGGCAACCACCAAGTTCGACGTGCGCTTTACCGGCGTGGCGGCTCACGCGGGCGGCAGGCCGGAGGACGGTCGCAACGCCCTGCTCGCCGCCGCGCAGGCCGCGCTGGCCCTGCACAGCATTGCGCCCCACAGCGAAGGCGCGTCTCGCGTCAACGTGGGGGTCATGCAGGCGGGCAGCGGACGCAACGTCGTGCCGGCCAATGCGTTGCTGAAGGTCGAAACCCGCGGCGAAAGCGAAGCCATCAATCAGTACGTCTTCGAGCGCGCGCAGGCGGTGATTACCGGCGCGGCGGCGCTCTACGACGTGACCGCTGAGGTGCAGCTGATGGGCGCTGCCACCTCCAGCTCGCCGTCGCCGGCCTGGGTGAACTACCTGCGTGAACAGGCCGCTCAGGTGGCGGGCGTGGAACATGCCATTGATAAGGTGAAGGCGCCGGCGGGCTCGGAGGATGCCACCCTGATGATGGCGCGCGTCCAGCAAAACGGCGGCCTCGCCTCCTATATGGTGTTTGGCACCGAGCTGAGCGCCGGACATCACAACGAAAAATTCGACTTCGACGAACGGATCATGGGCGTCGCTATCGAAACCCTGGCGCGTACCGCGCTCAACTTCCCGTGGACGCGAGGTGTGTAATGCAGGAGAACTACGCTTTTATTGCTGACGCAATCGACACGCGATGTCGGACGTTCACCGCCATTGCCGACGACATCTGGGATCATCCCGAAACGCGCTTTGAAGAGTTCTGGTCTGCCGAACGGCTCGCGGGCGCGCTGGAGGCGGAAGGCTTTGCCGTGACGCGCGAGGCGGGCGGCATCCCCAATGCCTTTATCGCCAGCTACGGCAGCGGCAAACCGGTTATCGCCCTGCTCGGCGAGTACGACGCCCTGGCGGGACTGAGCCAGCAGGCGCACTGCGCCACGGCGCAATCCTCCACGCCGGGCGCAAACGGTCACGGCTGCGGGCACAACCTGCTGGGCACGGCGGCGTTTGCGGGTGCCGTCGCGGTCAAAAGCTGGCTGGAGCAGCACGGCGGCAGCGGAACGGTGCGTTTTTACGGCTGCCCCGGCGAAGAGGGCGGCTCAGGCAAAACCTTTATGGTACGCGAAGGGCTGTTTGATGACGTCGATGCCGCCGTCACCTGGCACCCGGAGGCCTTTGCCGGCATGTTCAACGTCAGCACCCTGGCCAACATCCAGGCCGCGTGGCGCTTTCACGGCGTGGCGGCGCACGCGGCAAACTCCCCGCATCTGGGGCGCAGCGCGCTGGACGCCGTTACGCTGATGACCACCGGCACGAACTTCCTTAACGAGCACATCATTGAGAAGGCGCGGGTGCATTACGCCATCACCGATACGGGCGGGATTTCGCCAAACGTGGTGCAGGCGCAGGCCGAGGTGCTGTATCTGATCCGCGCCCCGGAAATGGCCGATGCGCAGCAGATCTACGAGCGCATAGAAAAAATCGCCCAGGGCGCGGCGATGATGACCGAAACCACCGTCGAGCGCCGCTTTGACAAGGCCTGCTCCAGCTACCTGCCCAACCGCACCCTTGAAGGCGCGATGTACCGGGCGATGCAGCATTACGGCACGCCGGAGTGGAGCGAGGAAGAGCGCGACTTTGCCCGGCAGATCCGCGCCACCCTGAGCGCCAACGATCTGCAAAACAGCCTGAAAAACATCGCCGCCACCGGGGGTGAGGACGGAAAAGCCTTTGCCCGCCGCAACCAGGAAACGCTGCTGGTAGAGGAAGTGGCGCCTTACGCCGTCACCGATAACGTGCTGGCCGGCTCCACCGACGTCGGCGACGTGAGCTGGAAAATGCCCGTCGCGCAGTGCTTTAGCCCGTGCTTCACCGTCGGGACGCCGCTGCACACCTGGCAGCTGGTGGCGCAGGGCCGCACCTCGATTGCCCACAAGGGCATGCTGCTGGCCGGGAAAGTGATGGGGGCCACGGCGCTGAACCTGCTGCTGGACGCCGCGCTGCTCCAGCAGTGCCGGGATGAGTTTGAACAACAAATCACAGAACGACCGTACGCGTGTCCGATCCCCGCGGGCGTGACACCGTCACCTTTAAAATAAAAAACACAACACAAAACAACAACACAACAGTCCCGAGGAACGCCCATGAGTATGTCTTCCATACCTTCGCATTCCCCATCCGGTAAGCTCTATGGCTGGGTTGAAAGGATCGGCAATAAAGTGCCGCACCCTTTCCTGCTTTTTATCTATTTAATCGTGATCCTGATGCTGGCAACCGCCGTGCTGTCGGCCTTCGACGTGAGCGTGCGCAGCCCCGCCGACGGCAGCATGGTGGCGGTGAAAAACCTGCTGAGCGTCGAAGGGCTGCACTGGTTTTTACCTAACGTTATCAAAAACTTCAGCGGCTTCGCGCCGCTGGGGGCGATTCTGGCGCTGGTGCTCGGCGCCGGGCTTGCCGAGCGCGTGGGGCTCTTACCGGCCCTGATGGTAAAGATGGCCTCCAACGTTAGCGCGCGCTATGCCAGCTACATGGTGCTGTTTATCGCCTTTTTCAGCCACATTTCGTCCGACGCGGCGCTGGTGATTATGCCGCCGATGGGGGCGCTGATCTTCCTCGCCGTCGGCCGTCATCCGGTGGCGGGCCTGCTCTCGGCAATTGCCGGGGTGGGCTGCGGGTTTACCGCCAACCTGCTTATCGTGACGACCGACGTGCTGCTGTCGGGGATCAGTACCGAAGCGGCGAAAACCCTCGATCCGACGATGCACGTGAGCGTTATCGACAACTGGTACTTTATGGCCAGCTCGGTCATTGTTCTGACCCTTGTCGGGGGCCTGATCACCGATAAAATCATCGAGCCGCGGCTGGGCAAATGGGAAGGCCGCAGCGACGAAAAGCTGGAGTCGCTCAGCAAAGAGCAGCGTTTTGGCCTGCGGGTGGCCGGACTCGTGTCCCTGGCGTTTATCGCCGTCGTCGCGCTGATGGTGATCCCGGAAAACGGCGTGCTGCGCGATCCGGTCAAACATACCGTGCTGCCGTCGCCGTTTATTCAGGGCATCGTGCCGCTGATTATTCTCTTCTTCTTTGTGGTTTCGCTCGCCTACGGCATCGCTACCGGCAAAATTCGCCGTCAGGGCGATCTGCCTCAGCTGATGATTGAGCCGATGAAAGAGATGGCGGGGTTTATCGTGATGGTGTTCCCGCTGGCGCAGTTCGTTGCCATGTTCAACTGGAGCAACATGGGTAAATTCATGGCCGTAGGGTTGACGGATACCCTCGAAGCCGCCGGGCTGAGCGGCGTGCCGGCGTTTGTCGGGCTGGCGCTGCTCTCGTCCCTGCTGTGCATGTTTATCGCCAGCGGTTCCGCAATCTGGTCTATCCTGGCGCCTATCTTCGTGCCGATGTTTATGATGCTCGGGTTCCATCCGGCGTTCGCGCAGATCCTGTTCCGCGTTGCCGACTCCTCGGTGATCCCCCTCGCCCCGGTATCTCCGTTCGTGCCGCTGTTTTTAGGGTTCCTGCAGCGCTACAGGCCCGAGGCAAAGCTGGGTACCTACTATTCGCTGGTTTTACCCTATCCGCTTATCTTTTTAGGGGTATGGTTGCTGATGCTGGTGGCGTGGTATCTTGTCGGCCTGCCGATTGGACCGGGGATCTACCCGAGGCTGAACTAAGGAAAGAGGATGCTGAGATTACTCGAAGATAAGATTGTGACCCCGCTCGGGCCGCTGTGGGTTATCGCCGACGAAGCGTTCAATCTGCGCGCCGTCGAGTGGGAAGAGCACAGCGACCGCATGGTCGAGCTGCTCGATATTCACTATCGCGCCCAGGGCTATGAGCGCATCACGGCCCGCAACCCCGGCGGCCTGAGCGACAAGCTTGCAGCCTACTTCGAGGGCGATCTCAGCATTATCGATAGCCTGCCCACCGCCACGGCGGGCACCCCGTTTCAGCGCGAGGTCTGGCAGGCGCTGCGCAGCATTCCGTGCGGCCAGGTGATGCATTACGGCCAGCTCGCCGAGCAGCTCGGCCGGGCCGGCGCTGCCCGTGCGGTTGGCGCCGCCAATGGATCGAATCCGGTCAGTATTGTGGTACCCTGCCACCGCGTGATTGGACGCAACGGCACCATGACCGGCTATGCCGGAGGGGTGCAGCGCAAGGAGTGGTTATTGCGCCACGAAGGGTATCTCCTGCTGTAGATTCCAGGCTTTTAGTGCTTAATTTTCTTCCAGTTAGTCTTAGAATCCATAATCAAGCTGTGGAATTTCAAGAAGATGGCGGCACAATGCCGCCGCTTGTCCTTAATGATAGATTGCCAGGCTTACGTACTCCCCAAAAAGATGTTAAAATTGACCAATATCAATTAAGGCTTGAGCAAACCTATGATCCCGGAAAAGCGAATTATACGACGCATTCAGTCTGGCGGTTGTGCTATCCATTGTCAGGATTGCAGCATCAGCCAGCTCTGTATCCCGTTTACCCTGAATGAGCACGAGCTTGATCAGCTTGATAATATTATCGAGCGTAAAAAGCCGATTCAGAAAGGTCAGACGCTGTTTAAAGCGGGAGATGAACTGAAGTCGCTGTATGCTATCCGTTCTGGCACCATCAAAAGCTACACCATCACCGAACAGGGCGATGAGCAGATCACCGGCTTCCATCTGGCGGGCGACCTGGTCGGCTTTGACGCTATCGGCACTGGCCATCACCCGAGCTTTGCTCAGGCCCTTGAAACCTCAATGGTGTGTGAAATCCCGTTCGAAACCCTGGACGATCTGTCCGGTAAAATGCCAAACCTGCGTCAGCAGATGATGCGTTTGATGAGCGGCGAGATCAAAGGCGATCAGGACATGATCCTGCTGCTTTCCAAAAAGAATGCAGAAGAGCGCCTGGCCGCGTTTATCTATAACCTCTCCCGCCGTTTTGCAGAGCGTGGATTCTCCCCGCGTGAATTCCGTCTGACCATGACCCGCGGCGATATCGGTAACTACCTCGGCCTGACCGTGGAAACCATCAGCCGTCTGCTGGGTCGTTTCCAGAAAAGCGGCATGCTGGCGGTGAAAGGTAAATACATCACCATCGAAAACGGCGAAGCGCTGGCGATTCTCGCCGGGCACTCTCGCAACGTGGCGTAAGAATCCCCCGCACGACCCTGCCAGGTCGATAAATTTGCGTGATTTATTGATCTGGCAAAAACTTCTCCCCTGTTTCATTCAAGATATATAGGTTACTCTTTTAATTACAGACTGTGGTGACAGTAGTAAGGAGACCTGTATGGCCAAGTATCAAAACATGCTGGTGGCAATCGATCCTAATCAGGACGATCAACCTGCATTACGACGCGCTGTGTATTTACATCAACGGATTGGTGGCAAAATCAAAGCGTTTTTGCCGATCTATGACTTCTCATATGAGATGACCACCCTTCTGTCGCCTGACGAGCGTACCGCTATGCGTCAGGGAGTGATCAGCCAACGTACGGCGTGGATCCGCGAACAGGCGAAGTATTACCTCGAAGCGGGCGTTCCTATCGATATTAAAGTGGTGTGGCATAACCGACCTTTCGAAGCCATCATCCAGGAGATTGTCAGCGGCGGTCACGATTTGCTGCTGAAAATGGCGCACCAGCACGACAAGCTGGAGTCGGTGATTTTCACCCCGACCGACTGGCACCTGCTGCGCAAATGCCCTTGTCCGGTGTGGATGGTGAAAGACCAGCCGTGGCCGGAAGGCGGCAAAGCGGTTGTGGCGGTGAACCTCGCCAGCGAAGAGGATTATCATAATTCTCTGAACGAAAAGCTGGTGAGAGAAACCCTGCAGCTTGCCGAACAGGTTAACCATACCGAAGTCCACCTCGTTGGCGCGTACCCGGTCACGCCAATCAACATCGCCATCGAATTACCTGAATTTGATCCAAGCGTGTACAACGACGCCATTCGCGGCCAGCACCTGCTGGCGATGAAAGCGCTGCGCCAGAAGTTCAGTATCGATGAGAAGATGACTCACGTTGAGAAAGGCCTGCCGGAAGAGGTCATTCCCGATCTTTCAGAACATCTTCAGGCGGGGATTGTGGTGTTGGGCACCATTGGCCGCACGGGGATTTCCGCCGCCTTCCTGGGCAACACCGCCGAGCAGGTTATCGACCACCTGCGCTGCGACCTGCTGGTGATTAAGCCGGATCAGTATCAGACCCCGGTTGAGCTGGACGATGACGAAGACGACTGAGTCTTCAGATGAAAAAAAACCGCCGTTTCCGGCGGTTTTTTTATGCGCTGCGATTACAGCGCTTTCAGAATCGCATCCACGCTGGCTTTGGCGTCGCCAAACAGCATGTGGGTGTTCTCTTTGAAGAACAGCGGGTTCTGAACGCCCGCGTAGCCGGTGTTCATGGAGCGTTTGAAGACGATGACGTTCTGCGCCTTCCACACTTCCAGAACCGGCATACCGGCGATTGGGCTGCGCGGATCGTCCTGCGCCGCCGGGTTGACGGTATCGTTCGCGCCGATCACCAGCACCGTATCGGTGTCGGAGAAATCATCGTTGATCTCGTCCATCTCCAGCACGATGTCGTAAGGCACCTTCGCTTCCGCCAGTAGCACGTTCATGTGGCCAGGCAAGCGCCCCGCAACCGGGTGAATACCAAAGCGAACCTTGATCCCGCGCGCGCGCAGTTTTTCAGTGATTTCCGCAACCGGATACTGCGCCTGCGCCACCGCCATGCCGTAGCCCGGGGTGATGATGACCGTGTGCGAGTTTTTCAGCATATCAGCCGTGTCTTCCGCGCTGATTTCACGGTGCTCGCCCACTTCTTCATCGCTGCCTGTTGAAGAGCCGTCGGAGCCGAAGCCGCCTGCGATGACGCTGATAAACGAACGGTTCATCGCTTTACACATGATGTAGGACAGGATCGCACCGGAAGAACCCACCAGCGCACCGGTGACGATCAGCAGGTCGTTGCTCAGCATAAAGCCCGCCGCCGCTGCCGCCCAGCCGGAGTAGGAGTTCAGCATTGACACAACCACTGGCATATCCGCCCCGCCGATGGAGGCCACCAGATGCCAGCCAAACGCCAGCGCGATGATGGTCATTACCAGCAGCGCCAGAACCTGCAGGCCAACGCTTTCGGTACGTACGAAGATCACCATCAGCACGAAGGAAACCACCAGCGCCGCGAGGTTCAGCTTGTGGCGGTTTGGCAGCATCAGCGGTTTAGAGGAGATCTTACCGCGCAGTTTGCCGAACGCCACAATCGAACCGGTGAAGGTCACCGCACCAATGAAGATGCCGAGGAACACTTCGGTCAGGTGGATGTTAACCAGAATCGGCTCCATGCCCGGTTCGTGATACAGGTAGCTGTTGAAGCCCACCAGCACCGCAGCCAGACCCACAAAGCTGTGCAGGATCGCCACCAGCTCTGGCATTTCGGTCATTTCAACGCGTTTCGCCAGACGAATACCGATAGCACCACCGATAATCATCGCCACCAGGATCCAGGCGACGTTGCCCGTGTCCGGCCCGAAGATGGTGGAGATCAGCGCAATCGCCATCCCGGCGATACCGAAGTTGTTACCCTGCTGGGACGTTTCGTGTTTGGAAAGCCCCGCCAGACTGAAAATAAACAGGATCGCAGCAACAATGTATGCAGCTGTTACTAATCCTCCAGACATATGCTACCCCTTAGCCTTTACGAAACATTTTCAGCATGCGCTGAGTCACGGTGAAACCACCGAAAATATTGATACTGGCGATCAGCACCGCGATAAAGCTCAGGAAGCTAATCCAGCCGCCGTGACCAATTTGCAGCAACGCCCCGACCACGATGATCCCGGAGATGGCGTTCGTGACCGACATCAGCGGCGTATGCAGCGCGTGAGAAACGTTCCACACCACATAGTAACCCACCACGCAGGAGAGCGCGAAGACGGTGAAGTGGCCGAGGAACTCTTTTGGCGCAACGTCCGCAAGCCAGCCAAACAGAATAATCACCAGCGCCATGATCGCGTATTTGCGCCACGGAGATGCCGGTTTGGCAGGCTCTTTCGGCTCAGGCGCCGCTTTTGGTGCCGCCTGAGGCTGGGCAGAGACCTGAATAGGCGGCGCAGGCCAGGTGATTTCGCCTTCGCGCACCACGGTGACGCCACGCACCACCACGTCGTCGAAATCAACGGTGATATTGCCGTCTTTCTCTTTGCACAGCAGTTTGAGCAGGTTAACGAGGTTAGTGCCGTACAGCTGTGAGGACTGGGTCGGCAGGCGGCCCGGCAGATCGGTATAACCGATCACCTTCACGCCGTTCGCCGTGGTGGTAACCTGATTCGGCACGGTGTATTCGCAGTTACCGCCGTTCTGCGCGGCCAGGTCGACAATGACGCTGCCCGGGCTCATGGAGTCAACCATTTCGCGGGTGATCAGCTTCGGAGCCGGTTTGCCTGGGATCAGCGCGGTGGTGACAATAATGTCGACCTCTTTCGCCTGCGCCGCGAACAGCGCCATTTCCGCTTTGATGAAGGCTTCAGACATCACCTTCGCATAACCATCACCGCTGCCCGCTTCTTCCTTAAAGTCCAGCTCAAGGAATTCGGCGCCCATACTTTGGACCTGTTCCTTCACTTCAGGACGGGTATCAAACGCACGCACGATCGCGCCGAGGCTGTTCGCCGCGCCAATCGCAGCCAGACCAGCAACGCCTGCGCCGATCACCATCACCTTCGCCGGTGGAACCTTGCCCGCCGCGGTGATCTGACCGGTAAAGAAGCGACCAAATTCGTGAGCGGCTTCGACAATCGCGCGGTAGCCCGCGATGTTCGCCATTGAGCTCAGCGCATCCAGAGACTGCGCGCGCGAGATACGCGGCACGGAGTCCATCGCCATGACGGTCACGTTACGCGCCGCCAGCTTTTCCATCAGCTCCGGGTTTTGCGCCGGCCAGACGAAACTGACGAGCGTGGTGCCAGGATTCAGCAGCGCAATCTCGCTCTCTTCCGGTGCATTCACCTTGAGAATGATTGGCGACTGCCATACTTCTGCGCCCTCGACTATTTCTGCCCCGGCCTGCACGAACGCGTCGTCATCGAAACTCGCCAGTTTGCCCGCGCCGCTTTCAACCGCGACGGTAAAACCCAGTTTAAGCAGTTGCTCCACCGTCTTCGGTGTTGCCGCTACGCGGGTTTCATTGGCTAACCGTTCTTTTGGTACCCCAATACGCATAGTTTTCCCTTCCATCGGTTATTGATGATGGTTTGTCGATAAATACCCGTGATTTGTATCAACTTTCGCCAGCGTGATAGCGGCGACAAATGATTAACCCCGGAAAATAAAACAGTAACAAACTTTCTATAACCTACTGAAAATAACGCTTGTGATCTACCGCCAGAAAACACTATTTCTGACTTTATCTGTCAAAAATAAGTGATCTGCATCGCTGACAGAGATATTTACCTTAAATTCATTGCCAGAACCGATAAATCGCGTAAGCGGAGCGGTAAAAACATGATATAGCGCCATAACAGATCAACTCATTAACATTAAATTAACTTGTAAAAGTCATATGCTTTATCAGTTTTGCTTGTCAAACGCCTGTTTTTTCAACATATCACTAAATGTTATCGAATCATGTTCTGCCCTGAGCACAGGCTGTGAAAAATGGCGCAGACAGCGACGGGTTATAAATGCAATAATCGAGGCCGTTTCAAATTAACAACATTACCAGTATATGGTTTGCGCAAGGCGAAGGATTATTTTTATGAAGCTTAAGAACACACTCCTGGCGTCCGCACTTCTTTCCGCGACCGCCCTGTCCGCAAATGCCGCGACAGAGTTAACGCCGGAGCAAGCGGCAGCGTTAAAACCTTTTGACCATACGGTCATTGTGGGTCGTTACAACGCGATTAGCGACGCCGTCGCAGCCGCATCAAAAGCCGCCGATAAAAACGGTGCTGCCTCATTTTACGTTGTCGATCAATCTGATTACGGCAACAGCGGCAACCAGCGCGTGACCATCGCGCTGTATAAAGCCGATGCTCCAAAATCTGACGCGCCGCAAAACCGCGTCATTAACGGCGTGGTTGAGCTGCCAAAAGATCAGGCGATTCTGCTCGAGCCATACGACACCGTGACCGTTCAGGGCTTCTACCGCAGCCAGCCTGAAGTTAACGACGCCATCACCAAAGCCGCGAAAAAGAAAGACGCTGACTCTTTCTACATCGTGCGTCAGGTGGATGCTAACCAGGGCGGCAACCAGCGCATTACCGCGTTCATCTATAAAAAGGATGCGAAAAAACGCGTTCTGCAGAGCCCGGACGTTATCCCTGCAAACTCCGATGCGGGTCGCGCTGCGTTAGCAAAAGGCGGCGAAGAAGCGAAGAAAGTTGAGATCCCAGGCGTCGCCACCTCTGCGGCACCGAGCGCTGAAGTAGGCCGTTTCTTCGAAACCCAGTCCACCAAAGGCGGTCGTTACTCCGTGACCCTGCCAGACGGCACCAAAATTGAAGAACTGAACAACGCCACCGCCGCGCAGATGGTGCCGTTCGACAGCATCAAGTTCACCGGCAACTACGGCAACATGACCGAAGTGTCTTACCAGGTCGCGAAACGTGCGGCCAAGAAAGGCGCCAAGTTCTACCACATCACCCGCCAGTGGCAGGAACGTGGTAACAACGTGACTATCAGTGCCGATCTGTATAAGTAATCGACCTGTTTAAAAAAGGCGGCCGCTGTGCCGCCTTTTTTGTTACTTTTTTTCTGATTTCTGCCACACATCATTGCATGACTTCCTGACTCTCCGTAAAATCCCGCGCCTTAGTGTGATCCACCATTTTTATGCGCCTGTGCGAAATAATTATTCTGGATTTGGACCTTTCATAACAGGAAGCCAATGGAAAAGAAACTTGGCCTGAGTGCATTAACTGCACTCGTTTTAAGCTCAATGCTGGGCGCGGGCGTATTCAGTTTGCCGCAAAACATGGCGGCCGTCGCAAGCCCTGCGGCGTTACTCATTGGCTGGGGCATCACCGGCGTCGGGATATTACTGCTGGCGTTCGCCATGCTGCTGTTGACCCGCATTCGTCCTGACCTCGACGGCGGCATTTTCACCTACGCGCGCGAAGGATTCGGGGAGCTGATCGGCTTCTGTTCCGCCTGGGGCTACTGGCTGTGCGCGGTGATCGCCAATGTCTCCTATCTGGTTATTGTCTTCTCGGCCCTGAGTTTCTTTACCGATACGCCTGAGCTGCGTCTGTTCGGTGACGGCAACACCTGGCAGTCTATCGTCGGCGCGTCGGTGCTGCTGTGGTTTGTGCACTGGCTGGTGCTGCGCGGCGTGCAGACGGCGGCCAGCATCAACCTGGTGGCGACCCTCGCCAAGCTGGTTCCTCTCGGTCTGTTTATCGTGCTGGCGTTTGTCGCCTTCCGCATGGACGTGTTTAATCTCGATTTTACGGGCGTGGCGCTCGGCGTGCCGGTCTGGGAGCAGGTTAAAAACACCATGCTGATCACTCTGTGGGTGTTTATCGGCGTGGAAGGCGCGGTGGTGGTTTCTGCCCGCGCGCGTAACAAGCGCGACGTGGGCCGTGCGACGCTGTTAGCGGTGCTCGCGGCGCTGGGCGTTTATCTGCTGGTCACCCTGCTCTCCCTGGGCGTGGTGGCGCGCCCTGAGCTGGCGGAAATGCGCAATCCGTCCATGGCGGGCCTGATGGTTAAAATGCTCGGCCCGTGGGGGGACGTGGTGATTGCCGCGGGGCTGATTGTGTCGGTGTGCGGTGCCTACCTGAGCTGGACGATTATGGCCGCAGAGGTGCCTTTCCTCGCCGCCACGCACAAAGCCTTCCCGCGCCTGTTTGCTCGTCAGAATAAAAACAACGCGCCGTCGGCGTCGCTGTGGCTGACCAACATCAGCGTGCAGGTGTGTCTGGTGCTGATCTGGCTCACAGGTTCGGACTATAACACCCTGCTGACCATCGCCTCCGAGATGATTCTGGTACCTTATTTCCTGGTTGGCGCATATCTGTTAAAAATCGCCACGCGCCCTGCGCATTACGTCGTGGGCGTGGGGGCCTGTATTTACGGGCTGTGGTTGTTGTATGCTTCCGGGCCGATGCACCTGCTGCTGTCCGTGGTGCTGTATGCGCCGGGCCTGCTGGTATTTATCTACGCGCGCCGCACGCATCAGCTCGACAACGCGTTAAAACGCCGCGAGATGGCGCTGATTGGGCTATTACTGGTTGCTGCGGTACCGGCAACCTGGATGTTAATGGGATAGCGCCGCTTTCCCATTGTTGAACTTCAAGGAGACTACGATGGGAAAAGCACAGCAACGCCCTATTCTGATCACTGGCGCAGGCCGTCGCATCGGCCTCGCCCTTGCCCATCATTTTCTCAACCTTCACCAGCCGGTGATCGTCAGCTACCGCAATGACTATCCCTCAATAGAGGGGCTGCGCAGCGCCGGCGCAACCTGCATTCAGGCCGATTTTTCCACCGATGCGGGCATTCTCGACTTTGCCGAAAAAGTGAAATCCACCACCCGCGGGCTGCGGGCGATTATCCACAACGCCAGCGCCTGGCTTGCGGAAAAGCCCGACACGTCCCTGAGCGATACGCTCGCCTGCATGATGCAAATCCACGTCAATGCGCCTTACCTGCTCAACCATGCGCTTCAGGACCTGCTGCGCGGTCACGGTCACGCGGCGGGGGATATTATTCACTTTACGGATTACGTGGTGGAGCGCGGAAGCGACAAGCATATCGCCTATGCGGCCAGTAAGGCGGCGCTCGACAATATGACGCGCTCCTTTGCGCGCAAGCTGGCGCCGGAGGTGAAAGTGAACGCCATCGCCCCATCGCTGATTTTGTTCAACGAGGGGGACGACGCCGAGTATCGCCAGCAGGCGCTGAATAAATCGCTGATGAAAATCGCGCCCGGCGAAAAGGAGGTTATCGATCTTATCGACTATCTGCTGACCAGCTGCTACGTCACCGGCAGAACCTTCGCCGTCGACGGCGGACGTCCGCTGCGCTAGTGGAAGCGGCTCCAGAAAAAGATTAATACCCAGGCGCTGAGGCTCCAGCACACTACCGCCCCGCCCAGCGCCAGGGGCAGACGCATAAACCCGGTGAAGTACCACAGCGACAGCAGATAGAGAAAATAGGGAATGATTGACCACATCCCGAACACGATGGTGGTGCGCAGCGCCTCAATGCCCCGCTCGGACGCCACGATATAGTGGGCAATCAGCGCAAAGGTCGGGAAAAGCGGTATCAGCCCGGCAATATAATAGTTTTTCGTTTTCGCCAGAATGCCAATCAACAGCACCACCAGCGCACCCAGCGCGGCTTTGATCACCAGCCCCATGCTTTTTTCCTATAACAATCAAGTAACAAAGAGCCCCAGCATAGCGGAACCCGCGTTAATTTTGAAAGATTAATGGAAGGTTAAGGTTACGCGGTGTATGTTGGCTTTTTTCGCGAAAACAGACGCAGTATGAATAAGATCGTTTATGTAGAAGATGAGCCAGAAGTCGGTCAGTTAATCGCCGCCTATCTCGGCAAGCATGATATGGACGTTATTGTTGAGCCTCGCGGCGATCGCGCCGAAGAGGTGGTTATGCGCGAAAATCCCGATCTGGTGCTGCTGGACATCATGCTGCCCGGCAAAGACGGCATGACGCTGTGCCGCGATCTGCGCGCCCGGTGGGATGGCCCCATCGTACTTCTCACCTCTCTGGACAGCGACATGAACCATATTCTCTCGCTGGAGATGGGGGCGAACGACTACATTCTGAAAACCACGCCGCCTGCGGTGCTGCTCGCCCGCCTGCGGCTGCATCTGCGCCAGCGCGCAAGCATTGAGCGTGAAGCACCCGCCCCGTCGCTCACCCCGCATAAAGCGATGCGTTTCGGCACCCTGTCTATCGATCCCGTCAACCGCCAGGTGCTGTTATCCGGCGAGCTGATTGCGCTTTCAACCGCCGATTTCGACCTGCTGTGGGAGCTGGCAACCCACGCCGGGCAAATCATGGACAGGGACGCGTTGCTGAAAAACCTGCGCGGCGTGAGCTACGACGGAATGGATCGCAGCGTTGACGTGGCGATTTCGCGGCTGCGGAAAAAGCTGCTGGATAACGCCACCGAACCCTACCGCATCAAAACCGTACGTAACAAAGGGTATCTTTTTGCCCCACACGCCTGGGAAACCTGATAATTCCTCTTCCATTTATCTGATTATTTTTGTAATTTGCGCACCAGGATCCTTGCTATCCTGTTGCGCTACTGCATAATTAAATTAACACATCAGACCATTCTTAATGGGATACCGAAGTCGCAGTGCGATCCCCTGACCGGTCTGGCCATTCACCTCTTACATTACCGTTCCATACCAGACCTGTAAGCTTCTCCCTAAGAAGCCTGAACGCATTTTTCTCACAAAAATCTTGAAATGAGGATTTAAGCCCATGACGTATGTATAGCTACGATGACATAGTGAATATAAAGACCAATCTTGAATGGATTGTTCATCAAGCAACTGCCGGCCAGCATTTGCCAACTAAACCTGACCAAAAAGCCCTCTACAGTCTTCTGGAACTCATCCAGACCTACGAAGCCCTCCTTGATTTAATCAACGAATTCGGAACCTCCGTCATTGATGCCGATGTCGTTGAAGGTTTGTCCGTGACTGAAAGCCTGATCGCAAAAGTAAAACGCAGCTCGGACGCGATGTAATTCGCCTGTGACCATGATAAAACCGCCAGGGTCGGCGGTTTTGAGACCGTTCGTGCGCGAGGGATATTGTCAGGGGGAATAAACCCTGCTTTTATAGCCCCTGAATATCAACCCCGGCTCGGTGGGATTTAATGAAAAAGCTGTTTGTGCAGTTTTAGTGTGCAGAAAATTCGCAACTCATTGATATGGCTTTATTTACAATGATATCAGTGAGTTAGCCCGAAACGTTTAGCGGACATCTACGGACGTGCACGGTCTTTTTTGTGCCCCTATCGGTGTCCCTTCTTTCAAAATGCCCCCAATTTGCCCCCATAATCCCCCTCTTTTGCGTAGCTCCTTCCAGTTCCGCAACGCCCTGCTTTATCACCCCATCTACTTCTATCACAATGCCTCTGCTTTAAAACAATAGCTTCGGTGCGCACCTCTTTTTCTCCCTGCCCTATACTTTCAGTCTGGCTGACTGGAGGTTTCTATGTGTGGACGCTTTGCACAAGCACAAACCCGTGAAGAATACCTGGCTTACCTGGCCGGCGAAGCCGATCGCGACATCGCATATGACCCTGAACCAATCGGACGTTACAACGTCGCCCCCGGTACCAAAGTCCTGTTACTGAGCGAACGTGATGAGCAACTGCATCTCGACCCCGTGCTCTGGGGATACGCCCCTGGATGGTGGGATAAACCGCCACTGATTAACGCACGCGTCGAAACCGCAGCCACAAGCCGAATGTTTAAACCTCTCTGGCAGCATGGCCGGGCTATCTGTTTTGCGGATGGATGGTTCGAATGGAAGAAGGAAGGCGACAAAAAACAGCCCTACTTCATTCACCGCGCCGACGGACAGCCCATATTCATGGCGGCGATCGGCAGTACGCCATTTGAGCGTGGTGATGAAGCAGAAGGTTTTCTGATAGTGACGTCTGCAGCTGACAAAGGTTTAGTCGATATTCACGACCGCCGGCCGCTGGTTCTGTCACCTGAAGCGGCCCGGGAGTGGATGCGACAGGATATAGGCGGGAAAGAAGCTGAAGAGATAGCTGCAGAAGGTGCCGTTCCGGCAGACAAGTTTAGTTGGCACGCCGTGACGCGCGCCGTGGGGAATGTGAAGAATCAGGGTCCAAAGTTACTAGAGGCAACCCGATGAAATTACAAAGAAACCCAGAACGTCCGAATTTAGCGAAGAGGGGAGTTTAGTATCTACCATCAATGAAAAATGGCTACGATTAGACGTGTCTATTTATATGCTGATATTCACATTCTGGTGATAGCGCAATATAACAAGACCGCTAGAAAAGTTGCCATGTGAAAAAAATGAGGCGTGCAACCGGTAAAAACTCAACTACTCTCTTAGTATATTACTAACCGTGAGTAATCAAAATGGATCTATCCGCTAAACCCAAAACCTTGAAGATTAGCGACGTTAAATTTCAATCCGTAGATCTAGTAAAAGATCACGTATTTACAGCAGCTGACGCTCAGCTCATGAGCACATTTCCGATAGGACAAGTATCGGATAACAGCAAAATTTTTATTTTCAGTACCTCTTGCGGCGATTCAGCTCATAAATTCATCAAAGAAATTGCTCCCAGCATACAAAACGGGGAGCCTATACTGCTCGCAAACATTTTGAGGCATGACGCTGATCTAAACGTATGGACAAGGATCTTCAAACTGAGGGCCGAGTATCGCATGGTTTTAGTAACCAAAATTTATAAAGAGATGTATGACAAAAACGGACTTAGTATGGATGGCATCCATGATGTAATTGATAAATATTTGTCGTCAGTGCCTTTAGAACAGGTTTACTCAGGATACTCCCTAGAACATGCTGCGATCTCAGGCATTACCACATCATTGGCATTGAAAGACCTTTATGGCGTAACTGCAACCCCTTTACTGACCAGAATTAAGTGAGGCGCTCATATGGAATTAACCAGAAGATCTTTTGTGTTATCTGCTATTTCCATGACATTGTTTGCAAGCTATCAAAATCGTGCATTCGCCTGCAATGTTGAGGCAACTTATGACTCGCTTAAGCATATCAAAGCCGGTGTTTTGACAATGTGGGGAGTTACCGCACTGGAAGCAATAGTTGTCGGAACAACCATGACGTTTACGATGCCAGTATTTGTAACCATTCTCGGAGTTGCAGCTGCTTATGCGGTTTTTAAACAAAACGAAGAGTGCCTAAAAACGGGGTTTAGCAAATTCCTTAGTTTTTGAAAAGTGGACTGCATCTACGCAACATTAACTCTGAGACAGGGGGGGGTTAAAATGGAAATTTTTACGTAAGGGCTTTAAGTAAAGAATTGTGAATTCAATGAACTAAGTGGTCGTCGTCGCACCAGCAACGATATACATTCCCGACCTTTCCAATTGATGATTTTTGTAACGTCCAATTCTGGCGCAAAGCGGACCAAGGCATCAGGAAAATTTATCGGACTCTAAGCAGATCTGAATATCTCGTCGTATATCGAGGCGACAGCATTTCTCGTTTCATCTGCCAATGCTGCTGTATGCCCTGCCCAGCAAAGTAGAGCGTGCCTTTCCCGTCTTTCGCGTTGAGATGATCGAGAACCTCCATCAACCTCTCGCTACCTGCCCGCGGCGAATTCTCGTCGAAAAGGTTGAGCTGGGCTACCCCTTGGCTGAAAAAGTCACCGAGCATTATCCCCGCTTTCTGGTACCGGTGACCATCCTTCCAGATTTTGTCCAGGCACTTTACCGCGGCGTTGATAATGTCACGGGAATCCTGAGTGGGGGTGAGAAGCTTCATTGAAGCGCTGTTGCCGTAATATGGCTCATTCAGGGCAAAGGGTGACGTCTTCACGAACGCCGAGATAAAACGACAATACTGGTGCTCGCCACGTAGTTTTTCAGCGCCTCTGGCGGCATAAGAGCAAATGGCCTGCCTCATTTGTTCGTATTCAGTGATGCGTTCACCGAAAGACCGACTGCAGACGATTTCCTGCTTTGCTGGCGCAAACTCCTCCAGATCAAGACAAGGCTCGCCGCGCAACTCCCGGACCGTTCGCTCGAGTACCACGTTAAAGTGTTTACGGATAATCCATGTGCTTTGTTCTGAGAGATCCAGAGCCGTTTTAATGCCCATGGCGTTAAGCTTCTTACTTATGCGGCGGCCAACGCCCCAGACGTCCTCTACTGGCACGATAGCGAGCAATCGGCGCTGGCGGTCGATATTGGATAAATCAACTACCCCTCCCGTTTGCCGCTGCCATTTTTTCGCAGCGTGGTTTGCCAGCTTAGCGAGTGTTTTTGTCTGCGCGATGCCAACCCCAACGGTCAGGTGCGTACGCTTCAGAACGGTAGCGCGGATTTCTTTGCCAAACTCCGTCAGGTCCCGGCAGTTGCGAACACCAGTCAGATCGCAAAAGGCCTCGTCAATGCTGTAAATTTCTACCCGTGGCGACATCTCTTCGAGCGTTGTCATCACGCGGTTGGACATATCAGCATACAGTTCGTAATTGCTACTGAAGCAAATAACACCAGCGCGCCGGAATAGCTCTTTTTGTTTGAAAAATGGCTCACCCATCGTTATGCCAACCGCTTTGGCTTCCGCGCTGCGAGCGATAACGCAACCATCGTTATTGGACAGAACGACAACTGGCCGCCCTCTCAGGTCTGGCCTGAATACAGTCTCGCACGATGCGTAGAACGAATTCACATCACATAGAGCAAACATATTCAGCTCGCAGATTTAACGATGAAAGTCACGACGCCGAACACGTCGAGCGTGTCCTCGCTACCGACTATGATCGGTGAGTAAGCGCTGTTCATAGGATTGAGCTGCACTGTTGGGCGTAGCTGCAGGCGTTTAACAGTGAATTCCCCCTCCACCGCGGCAATGACGATGTCACCATGTTCAGCAGTGCGTGAACTGTCTACCACCAGCAGATCACCGTCGCTAATCCCGGCTTCGATCATCGAATCACCAGCTGCTTTGACGAAGTACGTTGAACTCGGGTGAGCGACAAGTAACTCATTGAGATCAATGCGCTGCTCCACGTAATCAGCCGCCGGACTTGGGAAGCCGCACTGAACCAAGTCGCTGAAAAGCGGGACTACGATAATTTCGCGTAACTCTGTCAGCCTGTAGAATTTCATAACGCACGCCTTAAATACTGTTTTTATATACAGTAGTTTTATTCTGAAATTCCCGCAATACAGAGGCGATGTCGTAGCTGTATGAAGCTTCACCGTTTTGTCTATAAGTTTCTATGTCGCCTCGAATTATGAATTTTGTAAATTTTTAGGGAGTAGCTTCAAGCGAGCAAATTTAAGCCTGTTTTGACAAAGGGAGCTTTTATAAAGTGTTTATGCTGCCACCTCATAAATGAGGACTACTTGCCTCCTGTCCTGCCTCGCTGACCATGTGAATAAGCTGGTTTTCAAGTTCCCTTACTCGACGAAGAAGCTGCCGAACAACAGGCACTAGATAAGCAGAGGCAACTTCAGCCCCATCAACAATCATTCCGTCTTTTATAATTCCGCCTTCACCATCTTCAAGTTCCTGTAACTTGATAAGTTCCTCATTGCGGGAATAAATGTCCTGAGCACGAAAACCAGCACGAAGGGTATCTGGCGCCCACTTCAGGGTGTACAGGATTGACTCCAGATCATTAATGAACATGACCGCCTCTTCCTCTGAGATAATTTTTTTCTCATTTTTTACGCGGATATCAGAAACCACAGGAGTGATTGTCCCTGCTACGGTTGTAATCGCGCTGTTGGAACGATTGAAGGTCCAGTATTGAGTGGTCGCTCCTGAGATACGGATCGAGAAGGATTCCAGTTCCTGTCCGCCTCCACGGATCCCGCCAATTCTCCATAAATCACTAAACCATTGGCCCCGTATCTCATTGGGGTAAGTACCGACTGTTAGTGTATCCGCAGGCTGATATGTGTAGATATCATTGATGCCAGGACGAGAACCTATGTGGCTCAGGCCGCGACCGTCAGCAACGGTGCTAACTACCTTCGCGAAGCCAACATCACTTGAACTTCCCAAACCGAGGTTTTTGCGAACGTCTGTTGCATTCGTTGCACCGGTTCCACCATCTGTAACCGCCAGCGCTCCGTTAGTACCCTTTTGAAGCAATTTACCGATGCCGGGTATCGAAACGCTGGCACCATTGATAGTCACTGTGATGCTCTGGTTTGCCGATGTCGTTGCGAACGCCTCCCACGCCCCAATGTTCTCGTCGTACTCGTTAATTAGCTGCGACATACTTTGCGCCAGGCCATCGACGGAGAGACTGTCGGTAACGAGAATTCCATACTTCTGGCCGCTCAGCGCCGGGGAAGCAGCAGGTGTAACCGTCATTGACGTGGCGCTGTTCACAGATGAAATCTGGAACAGCTGCACCGGGCTAGACATCACGATAATCGTCTGGCCAGCGCGAACCTGGCTGGCGGATGTCGTCCAGTTTGTGCCAGTGCCGGTTGCGGTATTTCCGTTAATTGCGATGGTGCCGGTGTTATAAAGCATGAACTACCTCACGATAATAACGATCGTTAAAAGCGATCAATCGTGTAAAATTGATCGCTCATATCAATCTGACTATTTTTTAAACTCAAATAAAATGGAACTTCCCGCATAAACAGGAATGTTGAAATGAAACTTTTATTTGCTGCAGCGCTTTTGCTGTTGGCTGGATGTACGAACAAACACACAGATTACGCATTCCAGATGGATTACCCGGTTGATGCAGCTCGTTTATCGCTGGGTGGTGATATTCACGTAAATATCGACTGTACCACGAGAGAGATTGAAGTTATTTCAGACAGTAGCAACGGAATATTCAGCCGCCATATTAATAAACGTTTGAGTAATATTTGCTATAAAAAAACGGATAAGCTGGATATTGTTTATCGCTTTAATTCAGCAAAGGGCGTGAAACAAGATATGATCGCGACTCATTACCCGCGCGTTCCTCCCGTATCAAATGCCAACAAACTGAGCGATGGGGATTCTTAATCCCCGTCCCTGAAACGTCTGGCTCCAGTTGCGCTGATTTTTTGAAATGTATCTTCCCTGCAATTGAGAGCCAGTCCATTTGAGAACTACGCCTGAATACCCGACAACCGTACCATCATCGCTGAGGTTTCCTGGGCAGTTGTTTATCAGAATCCAGGGATTGAAGCTTAGACTGACTGAAAAAGTATTATTCTGAAGATCATAATTCGCTGGCACATCAAAGAACCCGACAACGCGGGGCATTTTTGATGCAGAAACAGCACTCCAGATAAAAGTGCCAGCACTGTCAAACAAATCAAGATAACCGCTCTGCAATCCGACATTACGCGCTGTTCGGATCATATTCCCCGCATTATCTTCAAGCAGATCAGCACCAGGCATCCCGTATTTATTTGTACCCAATTGCAGCCATCGTAACCTTCCGTCATTCCAGAATGCCTGAGGCGTGGTGCCAAGTGTACTGCCATCACCAAACGGGCTATCAACACGGTAAAAGCCTTTATCGGTTACAGCACCCAACGCGCGCTGATCATAAAATAGAGTCGATCTGTTTTGTGAGTCCACCAGCAGTTTTCCATCGCTGTTGTAAACTTCGAATATGCTCATTGAAAGTTATAAACCTCAACATTGAGAGTGATTGCGGCACTTCCACCCGTGGGGAGATAGTAGAGAGTAAAGCCGCCGTTATAAGCGCGGCAAAAATACTCGTTTACAGTCAGTCCAGTTGAAACGATTGTGACAAACGTCCCGTCCTGCGTTGCGCCAGAAAAAGCGACATTTTTTGACGTCTCTCCGGAAGCAAGTGAAACCGTTGCGCTGCCCATATAACGGATCGCGTAATCGCTTAAATCTACTGCTATCCGCCCTGCACTATCCCAGCACTGCAAACCCTGTGGCATCACCATAACCCCATTCTGACGCGCAGCACGTTGTTGCTGTCATAGATGCGAATGAGAGTGCTGGATATCAGCATCCTCCCGCCCCCGGCCACGCCGTTAATTTCGAACGTCCCTCCCTTATCAAGCTTCCAGCCCGCAGATCCAGCCACATAGTTATTCGACTGGATATAGTTGCCGATTTTGGCGTTCTCAATGGTGCCATCCTGGATGAAGCTGGCCCGGATAAATGTCTGTCCGTTCTGGATCACGAACGGCAACGCCACGCTGTTACCTGCTGCCGTGGTGACGGCGAAGCGGTCAGCAAGGAAGATAACTTGTGACTGCATGCCGTTTGGCGTGTTCTCAACGCCAATCCCCATCCCTGCCGCGTAATACTGTCCGTTAGCGGCTACGCCAACTTTGATGTTATACATCGCGCTAATGTTGCCGTTAATGTCCGCCACCGCATTGGCGGTCTGCGTTATTGCCGCAGTTTGACCATTAACCGTTACATTTAGCGAATTGATCTTCGTCGCAGAGGCCTGGGTGAAGTCGGCCAGCGTTTCGGTGAGGTCAGTCGCGTTGGAGATATTCCCACCAGCTGAGGCATCCAGCGTCACCAGCGCGCGCGCAACCGCCGAACTGGTATCGGCAATGGTCGTATCAATACGGTCAATGCTGGCGCTATTCCCGGCGTTCGTGGCCGTCTGCGTGCGGCGGGTGGACACCTGCGCTAAGCTGTTCTGGATCACGGCTATTGAGGTGTTTTTGACGCCCCCGGTCATGCCATCAATCGAAACCGACATCTCGTCGATCTTCACTTCGGCCTGGGCCAGCCCGTCAGCGGTTTCTTTGATGGTCTGCGCCTGCTGCTCCAACTCGTCATTGGCCTTTTTGATATCGTCGACCACACCGGCTATTTTCTCGTTGCTGTCCACCGCGTTCTCGATCAGGTCTTTGAATGTATCGGAGCCTTTCATGTCTTCCAGAATGGCATCCGTGATGTCGGAAACATCGATGCTGGCCTGTCCTCGCACCCAGTCGGTATAGGCCCCCTGATTTCCTATCCGATCCACCAGCCGTGCCCGATACCAGAACTCTTGCCCTGCTTTCAGACCCATTTGCTGATAGAGCTTCTGGGGGTAAGGAACGGCAGCCAGGAGCATCGGGTTTGCCCCATCTGCGGTAACGCTGTATTGCAGCTCGGTGCTGAGTGTGTCTGCCGTGTCGGACGGAAATCCCCAGGTGACGTTAATCCCGAAAACAACGTCTTCAGACGCCGTAAGGCCGACCGGTTTTGGAACATCCCCGGTGCGTCCTTTCAGGTTAGTCAGCGCTGATGACGCCCACAGGCTGGACGCACCGCCGGAGTTAATCGCGCGCACGCGCACAAGATAGTCGCCCTCAAAAATACCTGGCACTTCGATATTGCGAAGGCCGGTCTCCTCCACGTTGATCCATTCGTTATCGCCGCGCTTCCACTGCACCCGGTAGGCGATCACGTCCGCCTGCGGCTTGCCGCTTTTATCCAGCGGCGCATCCCATGAGGCGGTTAGCGTGGCCACGCGCTGCCCCTGTTGAACCGAGTCATAACTCGACACCACAATGTTGGTCGGCTGGTTCACAAGCCCTGTCGGGATCAGGCTAATTGGCGGCGTATCCAGCCGGGCATTGTTATCTACTGCATCATATTTTGATGCGTTATATTCGGCCCCGGTGATTGTGAAGGTGTTTTCTTCATCATCAAAATTTAGGTTCGTCACACGAAAATATTGCAGGCGTAACTGCCCGGCATCGATAACGAATACAGCGTTGGGTAACGGTGCTGCCGTGAAAGGAGTGGCGACCACCAGCTGCGTGCCGTTTACGGCCTGGATCACCCTGCTTTCAACGGTACCGCCCTGTGTGCGGATCATCAGTGTGTCACCCGCAACGGCACTGGTACCCCGATCGGTTGTCACAGCTTTCAACCCGGCGTTATAGCCGGTTATACGCCCGCCATAGACACGCCCTGAAAGGCGTTCGTCGGCAAATGCAAACACGGTACCCGGCACGTAAACATAGCCATCAAGCCCGGTCTGTAGCGTGATAATCCGGTCGAGTGAGTTGGAGTACACAGCCCACCCGCCACGGCGCTGTGCTTCGCTCTCGCGCGTACAGCCGATTGCGGTGATCTGCGTCTGCTTAAACTTGAACTGCTTAACCAGGTCCGGGAACATCACCGCTGTTGTGCGGTCCTGGTAGTGATTGTCAGGGTCGCTGAAATTAATCAGCGCGCTTGAGAAGCGGGTCTTTTCACTGCCGCTCGAGTAAACCGGCTTGCCCACAACCGAAGCGCGGGTGAGGATTTGCAGCTTCGACGTATCCGCCGGCATATCAGAGACAACATTGAACATGTTGTTGCCCCAGAACGTCATGCCATTGAACCCCGCCGCGATGTCCTTGATTACCTGCCACGCATCAGCCTGCGACTGGATATAAACGTCAAACATAAAGCGCGGCTCGGTACCGTCTCCCCCCTTCCCGTCAGGTACTTTCTGATCACAACGCTGGGCGATACGATAAAGCTCCCACTTATCCAGCATCTGCGCCGTGACGCGTCGGCCAAGTCCGAAGCGCGGCTCAGTGAGTACATCGAACCAAATCCATGCTGGGTTATTCGTCCAGCCCCACTTAAACGTCCCGTCCCATGTGCCGCTGTAGGTTCGGGCTATCGGATCGTAATTCGAAGGGATGCGGATAATACGCCCCTTTGGTTTACAGGAAATCTTCGGGATGTTGTTGAATGACTTTGCGTTGAACGACACATACAGCAGCGCCGTGTGGGGATAGCGCAGGCGGGCATCAATCACCTCTGTGATGGCCTGTATCTGCGTTTTGTTCTGCAACATCTGGCTGGTGCTGTCGTCAGTGTCGCGTACCACGCGAATCTGCCAGCCCGTATTGGCTTTGGGAAGATTAATTCGATGGGTGAGTTCGTAGAGCGAACTGAGTTTCTCAGTCACAGTCCTTGTCATGACCGTCGAGAACGCACCGCCGTCTACGGCCAAGTCGATGTGATACTTGACGGTAGTACCGACGATATCGCCATTATTTTTCTGTTGTTGTAACCCTGGGATGCCCACTCGCACCAGCACCGCATCAATCTGTGTATTGCTGAGCGCCCGGGTCCACGGAGTAGCCTTTGTTAGCGACACTCCAATGGTGGTTTCATTCTCGACAGCAGGGAATCCAGAAATCGGCGTCTGTGTCTGGGTGCCTGGACGAAAATCCCATGATACGTTCTCGAAATTCATTGACCCGTCGGCATTGCCCAGCGGTGTGCCGTCCAGGAAAATACGGGTAGCATCCAGTCTACCAGCAAACTCGCCTTCCCCGAGTGCCAGCAACATGCGACAGCGCGCCATGGACTGCGCTGAGTCAGGCTGTTCTACGGGCGTGTGTTGCTTCTGGCTGCCACCTTTTGCACCAGTGATGGTTTCCATATTGCGTCCATAAAAAAAGCACCCGGTTGGGTGCTTATTGGTCTGAGGGGAGAATATCAAATGTCTTCAGCTACTACGCCGGCACTGATGATTCCGCCTCCAATCTCGCGCTCGCCATACAATAGTGAGATCGGATTTCCCATCGCCAGAGTGTTCACTGCACCGCCAAAGGCATAACTGGGTTTGTTGTCAGGATCATCACGCCCCTGGAGGCCTTTTGGCTGCGGCGAGAGCATCTGGTAAATTCCGCCGGCCATCATGCCGATACCAGCGGAGATCATCCCCGCACCAATTACTCCAGCTGAACCAAACGTCATCCCCGTGACGACAATACCCGCCACAACCATCACGGCTCCCAATATCGTCTGGAACAAGCCCGCTTTTTTTGCCCCTTCCATAACTGGCGCAATGCGAATATCGCTGCCACCAGCCAGCTCCTGGAAGTCCTGCACGCCGATGTTGCGCTTACCGCGGAACACTGCGAAGGTCATGCCGTTTTTTTTGGCATTCATCAGGTAGCTTTCCAGCCCGTCAAAGTTGATGCACAGCGCCTTCACAGCTTCTGCCGATGTCTGCACGGCCAGTTTGTGTACGCGCCCAAACCGGGCGCCCAGCGCGCCATACAGGCGGATAGTGGTTAAACGCGCCATGGCTTTATCTCCTGCGGCAGGTCTTTGTGACGAACGCAGATCATCGTTCGGTCTTTAAAATAGCCTCGGGAATATGGGGTAACGCAGGAAGGCTGTCCGTACAGGTGGTGGAGCAGCTCACCTTCTTCAGTGATGATGCCCGCATGGTTCCACTTATCAGAATCAACCTGCATGATAACCATGCTGCCTGGTGCCGGATCGCACTCGACGAAACCTTCCCGCTCCCAGTTTTCGAAATAGAGATTGTCGGGGTACTGGCTTTCCCACCATGGGTAATCCACGCGGAAATCGTTAAGCATCACGCCCTGGGTGGCGTGCCAGTCCATAATCAGCCCCCAGCAGTCGTGCGAGCCCAGAATGAACGGGCGACCAATCAGCGGGATAGCATCCGGCGTTACCTCTGCATATTCATCGCAGTCCGGCGCGTAGATGCCCCAGACCACGCCGGAGTTATTACACTGCTGGCGGTCGAGGTCTGACGGGATAGGTCGGGCGCCGTCGCCCGGGTGGGAATGGATGACGCGGACTATCGTTCCGGCATCCTCGGCATTTGCCCAGTGCTCGCCGTCAATGCGGAAATGCTCAGTAGGGTTTTCGTGGCTGTTCGGTACCGGGATGTAACGCTGACGCCGCCCCGCCTGGATAACGAAGCCGCAGCACTCGCGCGGGGATTCCTCCAGCGCATGTGCGCGGATCGCCGCCATAATGGTTTTGTTCATTTAGATGTCCGGTCATCGCGTAAAAAGTACAGTGGCAGGGAAACCACCAAAATCAAGGATGGCTGCGCTCGGCTCCGCCAGACCAGCGCCGAATCGTTTACGACAGTCACTGAGGCAGCCGCCGCACGCATCCAACGCCGGATCAGTCACCGCGTTACCCTTCGCATCGAAATACGCCGTACCGTTATAGGTACAGCCATCACCGCTGCGGTACTGGCCGCGCAGCGCCCACTCGCAGAGCGATGTGATTTGCCGGGTGGGAATTACGAGGCTTTGCAAATCGGCGGGACTGCTGAGCGTCCAGCTAACCACCTCATCATCTTCAGAGGTCTTGGTATCAAGCCAGAAGGTTTGAAGCGTGAACATAGACGGGTCAGCGGTCGGGTTCACCCCATCGGGGAAATTTACTGCATCCAGATAGACCGTGTAGGTGTCGATAATGCTCACCTTCGCATTCACCATATCCTTAAACTGAAGACACAGCGCGGTGATGTGCCCATCGAGATTCGACACGCTGAGATAAGGCTCTGCCGCCTGGTCAGTTGAGAGCGCCAGGCCGGTTATCTGGAATGGCCAGAAGTCATAGACCTTGCCGCCGAAAACGATCGGCTTTGGACCGAGCTTATTCTCGTCGCCCTTTGCAGCGTCTATCTCTGCTGGCGTGTGGGGGAAAGGTGCGTAGTGGAATCGGTGGATCCCGCCACTGAACTCAGAGGCGTCAACTTCAACCAGGCGAACTCTTCCACCCGGCGCCAGCATTGCCGCCTGATCGACTAATGACATTATGCGTAAACTCCGTATGCGCGTTTGATGGTGAAAGTCAGCTCAGCGAATTTGCTGCTGATCTGCGTTTTACGAACCGAGTCGGCTACTACGCGGTAAAGCCCCTTCTCTTCACCTGGCGGCGTAATGATGAAAGCCTTCACGGTATGAGCCAGTAGGAAATCACGCACCCTGTCCACTTCAGATTCGGCGCCAGTGTGTTTCATCGGGATCTGAATGGCCGTGGAGTTGATGCCGTTCGCAGCAACCTGTTCATAACCATCGCCGAACTGCGCCGTGCGCACCGTCTGGCTGTATTCAATCGACCCAGCACCGAGCTGCGAGCGCCAGTTGTAGGTTTCAACCGCCATATTTTCTCCAAAAAAAAGCCTCGCATTAGCGAGGCTGTAATACTGTTTGGTTGCCCAGGCGTGGCCTGGGTTCATTTCTTACTAGGAAATAAAATTACGTTTGTCATATCAGGGTCTTCATCAACAGCATCTTTATATTGCCTGAATAACGAAAGCCCAATTTCAAGTTCTGCGCAGAGCACTGTGCGATTACCATCAAATCCTTGAGGTGATACAAGGCCGATGTTTTCCATTAGTTCAACCAGTTGTCCTGCCCGGTTGTACCCTATTCGAAAGTTTCGCTGAATGCCCGATATGGAAACCTTCTGATTGATAACAACCCACTCAATTGCGGGTTCGATCAAAGGATCATCAAAGTAATTATCCATAAACAGATTACTCCGAAGGGGTTGGGCCGCAGCGGCTGACATAAGAGTTTCCGTCGAGATCTATCCACGATTCATCTCTTCCATCGCGATAAATAGCTTTTTCTCCGACTTCATAACTCACGCCTTTGGAAAACATCCCTTTCGAGGTCATCTTTAGATGAACATAAAAAGGATGATATCCAACATACGCACCAAACCCATTTTTGCCAGCGACTCTGCCACATACGAAACCACTGACAACATCACCGGACTCCTGGTTTTTGTCCATGTTGAACCTAACCATTTTGAACTTGGCGCTATCCGGGTCCATCAACCCATTTGCAATTTCTTGCTGCCCAAGTTGAAGTGCTTTTTCCTCTGAAGGTTTACACGCAGCAAGTGCGATGCAGGCTAAGCTTAAGCAAATAATTTTTTTCACAATCATCCCCTGACTATCATATTTTTTCTAATAATAACCAGGGGATATGAGAATGTAACGCGATGAGCTGATATTACTTTTTCACAAAGTTCCCGCCGATAGCCCCATCATCCCTGATGGCTCGGATGATGCCTTCCTGTACGTATTGCTTCATCCTCTCCGCTAACGCCCGGGCTGCCGCATCTCCTCCCCCGCTAGTATTTGCTGTCGCGTTTCCTTTGTTATCGACATAGATATCCACGTAGATTTGAGGCCCAGAACCACCAGCACCATCCGCCCTCACACCGAGACGCCCCGCAGAATCACGAGTTAGCGGCATGATTGCTTCAGCACCAGCCTCTGCGAAGACTCCGCCTTTCGCAAACTTAGATGCGCCCTGGAATGTGAAATACTGAGGAGTATCGTAAACACCGTTCACATACTTACCCAGGCCAGGAGATTCATAGACGCCACCTTTAGCATTGAAGGTTATGCCAGCAGCGGCGTTTGCATATGATCCGCCAGGAGTGCTGCCACCGCCAATGCCACCACTTATCCAGCCCATTGCGGCCTGTACTGCATAGGCGACCAGTAACCGGTTGGTCACCTCGGCGATCATCTTTAACATGGAATTTGTGAATTCTTTGAGGCTGGCAGTTCCAGTTGTGACCAAACTGGTCAGCATGTCGGAAAGGCCGCTGAAGGTGGATCCAGCCACGTTACGCATTGCTTCGAATGTGTTAGTTGCAGAATCCGCATAATCGGCCCATCCGCGCTTTGCTCCAGCCTGCCAATTACTGCGAAGTTCGTCTTCCTTACGGTATGTCTCTTCCTGCTGAGCCAAAACTTTTTTTTGCGCGTCAGTATTGAAGGCATATGTCTCAGACAAACGCTGACGTGTTGCCGCCCGCTCTGCCTCCCTGGTTGAAGTCCCTTCTGCTGCCGCATCAATTTCTGCTTGCCTAGCTGCCTGCTGCTGAGCAAATTTAGTCGCCTGTTCGGCAAGAGCATTCAGTTTCTGCTGTCTTGCGATCTGATCGCCCAATGCAGCATTAATATCAGCCTGCGCGAGAAGTTTATCCTTATTGGCGAGCAGTGACTTCTCATCAATGGTAAGCGCACGGCCTTTTGGATCATTTGCCGTTGCCTCGAGAATACTGATTTTGGAAATCAGTTCCCATTGCTGCTTACGCTGCTGACTGATTACATCGTTAATATCACGATGTTCTCGAAGCGTTTTTAGCTGAGCTTGCAGAGCTAAAGTCTCAGCATTGTACGTGTCGGTTGAGCGATCACCTACAGACACCTTAACGGCTGGAGTTTTGGGCGTTTTGCTTGGATGAAATTGCTTGTTTATCGCGTCAACTGCCTGTTGGCGTTGTTGATCACTCCATTTATCAGGAGCAAGTGCGACATTTTTCCATAATTCAGAAAGGGCTTTACTGCGTTTCTCTTGCCAGGTGGCAGATTGCTCGAGGATGCGGTTTCTATAAATCAGCGCATCGGTGCGCTTATTATCAACCTCTATACCTTTTTGAACAGAAACATTGATATCTTCCTGAAGCTGTGCGGCTTGCTGAAGTGGCCCTATCTGAGCCTTCAAAGCGCTTATCGCAGATAATTGTGCTTTCCTACGAGCGTCATACTCCTGATCATTACTGCTGGCATCATAGCTGTACCCATAACCTTGACGCTGCCTTTCTGGAAGCAGTGCCTTTTCTCGCTCAGCCAGCTCTGCCTGCATTTTTCGAAGCATATCATTTGGAGCATCAGGGCGACCGATATTCAGAAGCTCGTCCCACATCCCCTTGAGTGCTTTACTGACGCTGCCAGCGGCCCTCTCGATTAATCCCATATTGTCGAGGATTTGCTGACTACGCTTCTGCTCAGCCTGGCTGTAGGCTTTTGCTGCTGCTTCCGCTGCGTCCTCTTTTTCACCGCGACGCTCCAGTGAAGATATGTAGTCGTATTGCGTAGATGTCAGAAAGTGAAGGGTCGAATTAAGATCTTCTGCCGCCTTGGTTGGGCTGGCATATAATTTTTGGAAGTTCTTAATAGTGGTATCTACTGACTGGCCAGTGGCCTCCTGCATAGCCAACGCCGCTCTGGTGATTGTTTCGAGCTGATCGGTTTTAAACGTACCGGCCCCAACCACCTCTGCGAGCGTACGAGCAGCTGCGGCAACTTTACCGCTTGAACCACCAATTTTTTGAGCCAGGTCTGTCAGTTGGTTCGCCGATTTAGCTGAATAATTTCCGGTTAATATGAGCTGCTTATTAAACTCCCCAGCTTCTTGGCTGCCTTTGTACCAAGCTACAGCTATTGCCCCAAGGCCAACTACTAGGCCGCCAATCCCCACCGTCACCGGATTAATGAAACCAATCAGGGTGCGTAAATAATCGCCTACACCAGTCAGCGCGCCCTTGACTCCACCAAACTGGTCTTTAATCTGCCCACCCTGCTGGAGCAGGATCAGGAACGGAGACTGCCCCCCAGCCAGCTGCGTGGCGATGTCGGTGAACTGTGCCGGTAGCGAACGCATCGCTGCGCTGTACTGGCCTACAGAGATTCCGGCGCGGCGGGCCGCCGCCTCTTGGCGGGATAGCGCCTCTGGGAGAGCGTCAGCAACGCCAGAGAGTCGTTCGCGGGTTTGGCTGAGAATGTTATTGAAGTGCTCGAACTGAGCGCCGTTAATGCGCCCTGCTTCGAAATGGGCCACCAGTTGTGCGTGTTGTTCATCCAGTGAGTTGAACGCGCGGATTGTCGGGTCGATGGAGCCCAGCAGGTTCTTTAACGCTGCGGACTGCTTCTCGGCGGCTTTAGTGGCGGCCAGTTCGGCCTGGGCGCGTGCCGCGGCTTCTCCGGTATCGGTCAGCTTAAGACGGGTATCGTCCAGGATTTTGTTATAAGCCTGGAAGGTGTCGGTATCCAGAAAGCCTTTGGCCTGAAATTTACGCAGGGATTCCTGCTGTTCATCCAGGCGGTTCAAAGCCTTGGTGACCGGATCGATATTCTCCAGAAGGCCTTTGAGCGCAGTCTGCTGCTCTTTGATACCTTCGCTGCCCTGCTTCGCAGACTCCGCGCCAGCGCGAAATACGCTGTTAAGGTCATCGGCTTTACCTACGGCTCCCGCCGCGGCTTCACCGAGCTTGTCCAGTTCATTGCTGGCTGTTTTCAGGTCAGAAACATCGGCCCGCAAAGTAATCGAGGCGATTTGGTCAGTCATTATTTCGTCTCCTTGTGCATTACTTTGAGAGCCTCGCTTTCCATAATTTGAAGGTCAGCCATGCAGGTCGCCGCATCCTCAACCCCGTGTAAATCGAACATCCAGGGGAGAACGTTATAATCAAGGCCGGTCGCACCGTTCGCGCCAACGCGCCACTGAGTCGCCAGCGCAGAGAAGATAGTGAAGGGCTTCCATACTGACGGTAGGATCCCCACCTCTTCCTCCACATCCTCAGGCGTCAAACCAAAAGCGCTCAGCTCCGCGAGCGTCGGACCCGGCGTATACAACGCTGCGGCGACCTGCCTCAGTTTTTTTCGCGAATCCCCATCAGCTCTTTGGTGTACGCCATGCCGATGCTGTCAAAAGCACGCGGATAGTTTTGCAGGAGGACAATAACGTTTTCGCGGTTGAACTCGTCCGGCAGAGCCCATCCTTCGACAATTTCCATGAGGTAGTCAGCTTGCGGCTCGATAACAGCCTTTTTACCTTCCGCAGCCTTTTGCATCTTCGAATCCATGGCACGCAACTCTTCGAGCGTTTTATGGCGGAAAGTGAACGTCAGTTTGCCGTCTTCGGCGCCAGCGCGTGGGATACTGGCGGTAACAGAAAAGGTTGGGTTTGGGATCAGGGAGAATTGGGTCATTTCGATTCCTTAAAAATGAAAAACCCGCCGGAGCGGGTCTTAAATTGGATAATGGTAATTGTACAACTCGTATGAAAGCCAACCTGCAACTAGTGGCTCTTAGCCTCTGAGATCTGTTGGTAGCTACTTGTTATTTTGTCCATCAAAGATTTTTCGATTTCAAATGTGAAGCTTTCTCCAGTTGTAACACTGACAACGCATCTAAAATCTTTGGGGTCGGCATTATGTTCTTTTAAACCCAATGCTATTTTTTCAATCCATTCAGAGCCACTATCAATATCTATCCAAAAAGTTGCCTGTTCTCCATAATCTAATTTTTGAGGCAGCTGCATTGATAATGGTGAATGGAACGGCTGATAAAACGTAATATCTTTTTTGAATGTCCAATTTATAGCTGTAACTTTTACGGTATAAAGCGCAAGATTTGTAATAACAATCATCACCCCTTTTTTTTGATAGGGTCCTTGCCACGTTACACCAACATTTATACGGCAACTGATATGTGCCTTAGGCTTTTTTAGACCCAGATGCAAAGATACACACACTGCCAAAAAGGTCGCTATTCCAGCAACCCATGTACCTATCATTGACCAAAATGCCCAACTAGCAGCATCCTGAGCGGCCTTTAGAGTGGCCAACGCCATCACTTTCTCATCCATAAAAACCTCACTTTTTTGGATGAGTATATTCGAAAGCACTTTAACAGGCACACCGCGGATACCTGCTGGAACACCTTTGTACGTAGGTATAAAAATAAGCCCGGCGTACCGGGCCTGATTGGTTAGCTGATCGTGACAGTACACGCAGCAGAGGTGATGGTTTTGCCCGCTGCATCGGTGACTTCACAGGTATAAACATCAGCATCACCGGATGCAACCGATGCGATATTGAACGTCGAAGCGGTTTTGCCCGGAACGGCGGTACTGCCCTTTTTCCACACGTAGGTGTACGGAGCGGAGCCACCCTGCATAACCACGGCCAGATCCAGCGCAGCGCCAACTGCAAGAGATTTGGTGGCCGGGAGATCAGTAAGGAACGCCAGAGGAATAGCCGAGGAATCAGCAATGGGGTAAATCTGCATGTCCGATTCGAAGTTCATGCGCGCTTCGTTGCTCTCCACAGCGTTAATTTCAGTACGCGGAACGCGCTGGAAGGAAACCTTGGCAGAGTAATAACGATCCGCTTTGCCGCGCGGGTTGTGGAACCACACCGCCGTGGTATCGCTGGAATCATCCAGGTCAATCAGGCGCTTGTAGATCGCCAGCTGTGGGTCGTGTGCAAAGGTGTAGACCTGAACCACGGCGTTTTTGAATGTTGGGATAGTTCGTGCTTTGTCGTCCTCGAGGAACTGCACGCTGATGGTCTGCTGGTCACCGCCTTCGGTGGAAAGCGTCATGACTTGCGGCATGGTGATCCACGAATCAACTTTGCGCAGTGTACCCGCGCCAGTGCCTGCCGGGAATTTAGTGGTGTCGGTAGTATCGAACGCATCAAGAACAATTTTGGTGCTGGTCACCGACTTGACGCGCACCACCATGTTGTCGAGCTTGAGCCAGCCAGAGCTGACCTGGACGACATCACCCGCCAGGATGCCAGCGGCAGATGCAACAGTAAGTTCGCATTCCGTCGCGTTGGAAGCTGCTGTAAAGGTGATCGGAGCCTGATAGGCTTTGGCCACGTTCACACGCGAGCCATTAGGGATTGCGAATGCCATAGCACTCTCCTGAATTTAGGTAATAAAAAACCCGCCGGGCGGCGGGTCAGTAATCAGCGCGGTACTGCATACTGACAGGGGTGGTGTAGGTGATGGAGCCGCTCGAGCCGTTGTGGCTCGCGGTACGATCCTGGATTGGCTGGCGCACCTGCGGCGGGCCATTGATGTACACAGTCAGATCACCATCCACCAGCGGCAGCCCTTCAGGAAAGGCATCGGCCACAGACTTAGCCAGCCCCCTTACCAGTGCCACGCCGCTGCCTGCCGGTGCGATGATGTTGAGCTGGAGAATGCCCTGATACGTGCGCAACTGGCCTTCCAGATCCTGCCCCACGGTTTGCGCCGGCAGAACATAAACACGCCCGTAAGGCGCATTATCCGGTGGAGTAAACGCGATGTTCGGCCAGGCCACCGGCAGCCCGAGCGAGGAGCAGATAACCGCAACACGACCTTCCAGCAGGTCAGCTATCCGCATTGACTGGTCATCGGCCACTGCGCACCTCACTCATTGCATCACGGAACAGCTGCGCCGCGTCGATAGCTGTAATGCCCACCATCCCGCCCGGCGCCTGGGTGGAATGACCGTTTTCCAGCGCCTGGGCATACGGCAGGTTGTTGGTGAAGTAAATCGAGCTGACTTGCCCCACGCGGAAAACCTCCAGCACCGCCATGCCGCGGGAGCTGGAACCCTGGCCGGAAGCATCCGGGGTGTCGTTACTTTCGGTTGGCTGGCGATCAAAGCCAACATACCAGTTATTTTTGAAACGTCCTCCGACATAACCTTCTGGCTTTTTGATGTCCATCGAGTCGTTTACGCGCAGCCCGCGCTTAAGCCGTCCTGATTTGGTCAGGTTGGCCGGATCATCACGCAGTGTCGCGTTGTGCTCCCTCACCGCAGTGTTGTACGCCGCTGCGGTCTGGTTGACCTGCCAGATATCCGGCTGACCCACCGGGGACATCTCCACCAGCTGAGCGAGAATTTTAATACCCGTCCGGCGCACCGCCTCGTCCATCTCCTGCTTTGAGCTATCAACGAACAACTGAATTCCAGCCAGGAACGGCTGATTAGCAGAACTGGTCATAGTCACGCCCTCAGCTGAATGTTGTATGAAATCAGTACATCGGCAGGCTTAACCGGATTCGGCTGCACAACGCGCCATTTCTTGCCGTCGATTTCGATGCGATCATCGATACGCACTTCCGTTTCGAACGTGGCCGCCAGCTTCTTATCACCGGTGGCGATCAGGGAGCCGTCTATTTCGCGGGAGGAGTATTCGGTGATAACGCCGGTGACGACAGCAGTAGTTGCCGGAGTAGTGACTTCTTTTCCGGACGAGTCTCGGATGGCGCCGCCGCCGCGGGTAAGCTGGTATGCCTTCCCGTTATCGGTGAGCAGCCGGGTAGCCGTAGCGCGCATTCGTCGATAGTCGATTGGCATATCACCCCCTTTCGATGCGGATCTGATTTCCGCCCACCACCAGCCCGCGCAGCGATGAATAAAACCAAGGGAATGACGGCGCGGCCTTATTCGTGCCCGGTTCATACTGCACTGTCACCGCACCCTCGACGCGCTCCATCGTCACTGCCCCGCCACCAGCAACCGAAGGCGTCAGGTCAATCTCCTGCGATTCGATAGCCAGGCGGCACTGCGCATCAACCAGACGCTGCGGAATGGAGTCATCCGGCAGGTCAATGCCATCGAGGCGAACACCGGAGCGTGGCCATGACAACGGCTGCGATGCTCTGGAGCGCCGGCCGCGCCAAGTCCTCCCCTCCAGATAATCCATCGCCTGCATTAGCATTTGACCGCACTCGCCGTCATCGGCAGGAACGGTATAGCCGCGCCCCGCCGCGAACGCGCGCAGGTCATTAACGCTGGCGTAGCTGTTGAAATCGGGCGAATGAGGATCGGCAACCAGCATAGTTACTCCTCCAGACGCCAGTCTAGCGCCAACCAGTTATCCACCTCATCACAATGAACATCTGCGCGCAGCGGCCCGCCAGGGAATTCAGGAGTGTCGCGCATCATGACCACCAGTTCATT
>NZ_CAXOFU010000022.1:0-87138 GCF_964208575.1 Enterobacter soli
TTCTCCCTCGCCCCTCTGGGGAGAGGGCCGGGGTGAGGGGGAAAATTGACTTACTTCGCCTTAACCTTCCCCGCCACCAGCAGCGCCGTCAGCAGCATCAGCGTACCCGAAATCACCAGCGGCGACATCAGCCCCAGATGGTCAAGCGCCACGCCGCCCACCGCCGCACCGCAGGTGTTCGCCAGCTGGATCACCGCCACCTGAATCGACCCGGCTTTCTCGGCCTGATCGGCAAGGGAGCGGGTGATCCACGTCGACCAGCCCACCGGCACCAGCGCAAAGGCAAAGCCCCAGATAATCGCGATCGCCGAAGCCACCCACTTGTCGCTGCCCCACATGACCAGCACCGCCGCGCTGACCGCCAGCACCAGCGGCGCGCCCGCCAGCGCCACCTTCAGGGAGCGTTTCAGGAACTGCGACGACAGGGACGTGCCGACAAAGCTGGCGATACCGAAGCTCAGCAGCACCAGCGTCAGGCCGTCCACGTCAAAGCCCGCCATGGTCATAAACACCGGGCGAATGTAGGTAAAGAAGGCAAACTGCCCGGCAAAGGCCATAAAGATGGCGCTCATCCCCGCCAGCACGCCGGGACGCTTAAGCAGCGCGAACATGTTCTGCTTGTGATGCGCCGCCTCGCCCGGCAGGGACGGCAGCGCCTTCCACACCCAGATAATGCACAGCAGGCCCATCACCGCGGCGGCATTAAACACGTTGCGCCAGCCGATAATGCCGCCGAGGAAACTGCCCAGCGGCGCGGCGATCACCAGCGCAATGGAGACCGCGCCAAAGATAACCGACAGCGCTTTTGGCACGGTGCGCGCGGGCACAAGGCGCATGGTCAGCGAGGCCGACATCGCCCAGAAACCGCCCAGCCCTAATCCCAGACAGGCGCGACCCAGCAGCAGCAGGGTGAAGTTTTCAGCGAAGGAGACCAGCAAGCAGGAGAGCGTCAGCAGCACGCTGAACAGGATAACCACCTTGCGGCGGTCGATTGCGCCAATCACCTGGGTAATAAACAGGCTGGCGAACATCGCCACAAACGCGGTCACGGTCACGGACTGCCCCGCCACCCCTTCGGAAATGCCCAGGTCCTGCGCCATCGGCGTCAGCAGGCTGACCGGTAAAAATTCCACGGTGATAAGACACGCGACGCAAAATGCCACGGAGAAAACCGCCGACCAGTTAGGGCGTGATACCTCTTTGGTCTGCGGTCTGGTCGTGGGCTGGATATGTTCTGTCATGGCGTCACCTGAAGATAAACGTGCGGAAAAGTCGCGCAGTTTATCATCAAAAGTGTGACGAATTTAACGTTTCGACAACTTTTGTAGGTTCAGTGCAGGTAAAACACACCCTCTTCCGGCAGGAAGAGCTGGTTATAGCGAAGCTGGAAGGCGTTAAGCTCCTGCGGATCGGGCTCTATCTCGCGCATAAAGCCGAGCGCGAGGCGGATTTGCGCATCGGTGATGGGCGCAGCCAGGCGGGCTTTACGCAGCATGCGGTGCCAGGTGTGAAGGTTTTCTTCACTCCCGTCGACAATGCAGACCTGCCAGATCAGCAGCACCTGCGCGGCGTTTTGCAGATGCGCCTCGTCCGGGCGCTCAAGGTAGCGGATAAACTCATTGCCCTGCGCTTTGCCAAACTGGTCGATCATCGACTCAACCGGAACCGGGGTGACGCCCAGGCGTTCGCTTAATCGTTTGATCGCGCGGCGGGAATCGGAGGTCAGGACGCGAAATCCCACCACGAACACCACCACCAGGGTTGCCAGCATTATCCAGATCATGCGTTCTCCTTAGAATAGCCGCCCATCATAGCGGGAAACGCAGGGCGTCGACAGCGGGCAGAACCAGAATAGTGTACGGAAAAGAGGTGGAAAATCGGCATGAAAGAGGATCTACGCACGCTGAATGAACACACAACAATACGGTGCAGATGTGGCTGAGGAGTTTGTTTTTGCTGGATGTTAGCCAGCGGCAGGTGTAAAGCCTGCCGCTCAACAGCTAGATGATCAGAATGGTTAATGCTGAGGAAGATATGGTTCTTTCACATAATCAGCCAACAGGTAAACCACGTCATGCAAAAGCCCTGTCAGTGCTTTTTCGACTGAGCCAAGCAGGTTGTTACCTATCAGAGCCTGTGTTAGAGCTATTGCATAAGAAACCGGAATATCCGTTTCCTGCCAACAATCAGGCATAGTCGAAGCTGGTAATTTTTCCGCAGAAAGCTTGTCGATTAAATGCACTGGCAGGTCACTTTCGCAAAGCCTTTCCATATGCATAAGCGCATTCAGTAAGCATCCGCATAAGGCATTGCGTTCTGCGGCATCGTCCGTTTCGACAAGCACACTCGCAAACGCGGCGCTGAAATCTGCAACCTCAAAAAGATCTGCATTAGAGGGAAGCGGATGAGAGATTAGCTGATAGATAAATTCGTCTTGATGATCTGAAAAAGTAAGGGTTGGGATAGTAGCCATAAGGCAGCCTCTTTGCGCAATTTTGGTAATTATCACCACCTGGGTTCCTACGCCCGAGGGTGGTGACGCTGACGAAGGTAGGAAGTACCGATGCACAAAGAAACCGGCCAGTCTTTCGACTGCTCCGTCAGCGCCACCATGATTCTATCCAGATGTACGCTGCCCTGACAAAAAAATCGTCATTTTGTGCATTTATTCGGGTTCCTACGCCCGGTTGCAGGTTTGCTGCAACGAGGGGAAATTATGCCGAAAGGATGAATTGGTAAAGGGGGTTAGTTAATAGCTAACAATGAAATTTCATTTTTACGAGGCGGCTTCCAAAATTTTGAGCAGGCATGCAAAACAGGAGTATATTGGTGAAGAATCATTCGCCAGTGTAAAACATCAAATTTTATAGTTATCTGTTTATGTCAATTCATAGGATAGAAAAATGACAAAGCATTTAGAATTACCTTTTGATTGGTCTGAGCAAGTGGATGACTTACCTTCAGACACACTTGAACGTAGCGAGCATGCCCGTTTCCTTACTGCATTCTTAGTTGATAAGGGTACTAACGGTAATTATGTTTTGAACTTAGATGCCCAATGGGGGGCAGGTAAAACATGGTTTATTCGTCGTTGGATGAATGAAATAAAGGAAACTCACCCGACGGTGTACATAGATGCATGGAAAAATGATCACTGTGGAGATCCTTTCCTAACCGTTGTATCAGAGATAAAGTCTGCGCTTATTTCTAAAAGTGAATTTGCTTTCTTTGAAAGAAATGTGCTCAAAGGAGCTTGGAGATTCATGAAATCTGTCGCTCCTGAAGTAACAAAGTGCGTTATTAAAAATAAGTTAGGTATAGATACTGATAATTTAGATCTCGACTCCGAGGCTGATCTCGGTTCAAAACTAGTAGATGAATTACTTAAGGCTCATGGACAAGCAAACTCGTCTGCTGAAGATTTCAAAAAGTCTATCGGTGAATGGCTAGAGGCCGTAATTGATTTTAGCGAAAAGAAATATTCTTACCCGATGTTTATTTTTATTGACGAATTAGATCGTTGCCGACCAACCTATGCAATAGAAATGCTTGAAACAATTAAACATCTTTTTGATATTAAAAGAGTTGTATTTGTTATATCAACTGATAAAGAACAGTTGATTCATTCTATCTGCTCAGTATATGGTACAGGTTTTGATGCAAGACGTTACCTTGACAGATTTTTCATGCGTTCAGTTACATTAAAGAAGAAAACTCTTAAGGATTTTATAGAACTAAAACTTCAGAACTCTGTAACTTTCTCTAATGCCATAAAAAACAAACAATTAATAAGTCACGATACTCAAACAGCCCCGTATGAAACTATATTAAAAGTTTTAACCGTCATCGCAGATGGTTTTTCGATGGATTTAAGGACTACCAATCTTTGGTTTGAACGTATAGAATCAATCTATAGTCATTCAATTAAAAACATAGAAATCCTTTCTCTAAGTTTTATCCTGGCATTATATACAAGACAAAGCAACTATTATCATGCACTAATGTCAGGGGTTAATATTTTTTCATTCAACAGTGAAAACTCAGTTTCACGCGTTTTCAAGAATACCATTTCACTCGAAACCAATATTACTGTCAGAGATATTGGAATAGAAAATTTATTATCATTCCAATACAATTTCAAAATTGACGATTATACTTTCTCAGAAAACATACCAGTCATTAATTTGGTTCAAATAATACTTAATATTATCGAGTATAGAAACATGGCCAGCATAGAAGATAAAAGGAATAACCTTGCTCTTGCAATATATAACAACAGAGGAAACCCTAACATAGCAGATAAAGCAAAACACATTTTTGGTGGGAATTCATTAGAACTCAATCGAGCTACAGATATTTATATTAGTTGTTTCTTTAAAGACAACCAAACAAACTTACAAGAATATAACACTTTATGTGATTTAGCTGTCCTTCTTGAATAACAATTTAATAAGGGCCAATACGTCAATATTAGCCCTTACTATTTAAGCTACTTTCAATTTCTGCGCACGATTCTCACGGCGAATCTTCCGCTCTTCCAGCACCGCGACCATCGCCATCAGGACGATACAGCCAATCGCTGCCGCATCCAGCGCGGCGAAGGTGCCCGCCCAGCCGGTGAGGCCGAAGATCGGGGTGCCGTCGGCGATCATGCCCAGACCCAGCTTGGCGAAGCTGTCGCCGATCAGGTACGCGAAGGTGCCTTTAATCCCATCGGCAGCGCCGATCGCTTTTTTCGGCACGAACCCGACTGCCGCCACGCCGATTAACAGCTGCGGGCCAAACACCAGGAAGCCGAGCGCGAACAGGGAAGCAAGGTAGACGTACTGGTTGCTGGCGTGCTGGTAAACGCCTAGCGTGGCGATGATCAGGGCCAGCGCGACGCAGGCCACCAGCGCGCGACGACCGTTGGCGAGATCCGAGAGCCAGCCCCACAGCAGGGTGCCGACCAGCGCGCCCACTTCGAACAGGGTAAAGCCCTGAATCGCCACTTCTTTAGAGAGCTTCAGCTCCTGGAAGGCATACACCGTCGACCATTGGTCGATACCGATACGCACCACGTACAGGAAGATGTTCGAGAAACAGAGCAGCCAGATCACTTTGTTTTTCAGCACGTACTCAACAAAGATCTGCCATTTGGTCATGTCGTTTTCTTCGGTCTCTTTGTCCTCTTCGCTGATCTCCTCGCCGAACAGCTCTTCGGCTTTACCGAGGCCGTAAGATTCCGGGGAGTCGCTGCCGAAGCGCAGGCCGATAAAGCCGACAATCAGGGCGATGATGGACGGGAAGATAAACATGCCGATCACGTGGCCGTCGAACAGGTAGTTGGCACCGAACAGCGCCACGCCAGCCGCACCCGCCCCGCCGAGGTTGTGGGAGATGTTCCACATGCCGAGGTACGACCCGCGCTTGCGGCGCGGCGTCCATTTGGTGATGGTGGAGTAGCTGCACGAGCCGCCGGTACTCTGGAAGAAACCGCTCAGGGCGTAGAAGGCGATCATCAGGAACAGGCTAACGGAGCCCGCGCCCATGCTGGCGCTGAAGCCGAGCATACAGATGGCGGAGAGGATCAGCATAAACGGCAGGAACTGCTTGGTGTTTTTGCCGTCCGCGTAGTAGGAAACCAGGGTTTTCCCCACGCCGTAGGTGATGGAGAAGCCCAGGCCAATCATCCCCAGCTGCGTCATGCTCAGCCCGTAGGTCGAGATCATGTCGTTCTGCGCGATGTTAAAGTTCTTGCGGATCAGGTACATGGTCAGGTAGCCGATAAAGACCACCAGGTAAGACTGCATGAACGGTTTGAACCACATTTTGCGCCGCACGTCGAGCGGCAGATCCAGGGTCGGTTTGCGCACCTGGTTTAAGAAGGCCAGCATGGTTGGTTTACTCCTGAGCTGATTTTTGCAGCATTGTAAAAATCAGCCAGGAAAGACGCCTGAGACAGCGTCCAGGTGAAACCGGGAAAATTTCCTAGTTTTGCGCCACTCGGGGCGAAAAGGTGAGGCGTATCACGCTTCGCTGGCCTCGCGCGGTGCCTGAGCGTTGAGGAACGGCAGCAGCAGCAGCGCGGAAATCCCCGCCGCGATGGCGATCACCGCGAAGAAACCGCTCCAGTGCCAGGCGTCGATCACCCGCGCCAGCGGCCAGCCGGAGAGCGACGCGCCAAGATAGGCAAACAGCCCGACAAAGCCCGTCGCCGCGCCGGCCGCCTCTTTGTGGGAGCACTCCGCCGCCGCCATGCCGATTAACATCTGCGGGCCGAAAACGAAGAATCCGGTGGTGAAAAAACAGGCCGCCTGCATCACGTAGCTGGCGAACGGCATCAGCCACAGGGAGCCGACGGAGAGCAAAATCCCGGCGGCGAAAATGAGGTTCATCGGGCCGCGGTTGCCGTTAAACAGCTTGTCCGAGCCCCAGCCCGCCACCAGCGCGCCGATAAACCCGCCCAGCTCGAACATGGTTACCGCCGAGTTCGCCGTCACCAGATCCACGCCGAGGGTTTCCGACATATACAGATTGCCCCAGTCGTTGATGGCCGCGCGCACCACGTAGACCAGCACGTAGCACAGCGACAGCAGCCAGATGTAGGGGTTTTTCAGCACGTATTTGGTGAGGATCTCCTTGCGCGTCAGGCCTGCGCCCTCCTGCTGCTGGGCAATTTCCATCTCGTCGTGCCGCCAGTCGCCCACCGCAGGCAGGCCCACGGTTTGCGGCCTGTCGCGCAGCCGCCAGCAGAGGAACAGTCCGGCGATAATCGCCAGCCCGCCGGCAATCATCATCCCCACGCGCCAGCCGTAGTGCAGCGCCGCCGCGCCCACCACTATGGGGATCAGCGCCCCGCCGACGTTATGGGCGGTGTTCCAGATGGCCCACCAGCCGCCGCGCTCGTTGCGCGAGTACCAGGCCGTCAGCAGACGCGCGCAGACCGGCGCCCCCCAGCCCTGAAAAAAGGCGTTCAGCGCCCACAGCAGGGCAAAGGCCCACAGCGAGGTGGAAAAGCCGAACAGGATGTTCACCACCCCGGTGGCGATCAGCCCAAAGCCCATAAAATAGCGGGCGTTGGAGCGGTCGCTGACGATGCCGGAGAAAAACTTCGACAGGCCGTAGGTGATGTAAAACAGCGTCGCCAGCAGGCCGATGTCGGTGCGCGTCATCACGCCGCTGGCGAGGATTTCCGGCGCGGCGGCGTTGAAGCTTTTGCGGGTAAAGTAAAACAGCGCATAGCCGAACCAGATGGTGATCAGGATATGGCGGCGCCAGTAGCGATAGCGGGCGTCGATTTCCGCTTTATCACCTATCGGCGCGGCGCTGGCGGGCGGTGTAAACATGATGAGTCCTTATGCGTAGCGCAGCGGCAAACTGACGCTGACGCGCGTGCCGTGGGTGCAGGAGATGGTCAGCGTGCCGCCGAGCGCCGTCACGCGCTCGCGCATTCCCGCCAGGCCGAAGCCGTGCTGCCCGGAGCCCGGCGGCAGACCGCAGCCGTCGTCTTCAATCACCAGCATCAGGCGTTCCTCCTGCTGCCAGCCCTTCAGCGTCACCGCGCTGGCGTTGGCGTGCTTAACGATGTTGTTCAGCCCCTCCTGACAGACGCGAAACAGCGTCACGCGCTGGCCTTCGCTCAGGGGGGATTCCTCAATGCGCCAGTCGAGATGGCTGACAATGCCGCGGCTTTCCAGCTCCATCTCGCGCATCAGGGAGCGCACCGCCTGCTCAAGGGAGAGGTCGTCCAGCTGGCGCGGGCGCAGCCGTCCTAACAGGCGGCGGACGGAATCATATACCCCCAGCGAGAGCTGCTCGATGTGCGCGCCGCCCTGCTTCACCCCCGCATTTTCCGGGGCGAGGCGCTGAACGATGCCCGCCTGGGTGCGAATGGCGGTGATGGTCTGGCCGATATCGTCGTGCAGCTCGCGGGCAACGTCCTGACGCACGCTCTCTTCGGTCTCCAGCAGACGCTCCGCCAGACGGCGATTGCGCGCCAGCTCGGTTTGCAGGGACTGGTTCAGCTCGCGCAAGCGCTGAATGCCCGCCCCGAGCAGCAGCCCGGTCAGGCTCTGGGCCAGCAGCGACAGCAGTAAATCAACGGGATGGTCGTGCCAGGTCTGGCTGGCGATCAGGGCGATGGCGTTCATCAGGGTAGCGATCAGCGCCCCCTGCCAGCCGTAGTGCCAGGCCAGGGCGATAATCGGCAGCGCCAGGCAAAACGGCGTAAAGCGCGACAGCTCGGCGGGCAGCCCCAATTGCAGCCAGAGGCTCACCACAAACAGCAGCAGATACCAGATGAGATGCCGGGCGCGCCAGTTCACCGGCTGAGACACCAGCGCCGGGCCAAGGGGCTGCCAGACGGTGCTGGTCAGGTAGTGCCAGATCACCAGGCAGGTCGGCGCCAGCGTCAGGCCGCCGGTCAGGGTCAGCAGCAGCGCGTTGAGCATCTCCTTTTCGCCAATCCACGGCAGGGACTGCAACAGCGCGGCGGCAATCAGCGCCGCCCCCTGTCGCAGCAGCGTGCGCCAGTCGCGCTGGTGACGATAGCGGGAGATAAGGGCCACGGGTACGAGGGTGAGTACGCTTCCGGTCATCAATAATGGCAGATGCGCCAGCGCCACCTCCTGCGCCAGCCAGACGAGCATCAGCCACTCCGCGCCGAGCAGAACGGGCCAGTAGCCGCGCGGGCATTGCAGCATCAGCCCCAGACGTAATCCAAAGGGAAACAACAGCACCGCCAGCTCCGGGCGTTCAACCAGGTGCAGGCTGATGCTCCACAGGCAAAACCAGGCGGCGGAGAAGATAAAAAAGCTGGCGATAACGGCGATCAGCCGCGAGAAAACGGGACTCATTGCCAGCTATCAAACATGCGGCGCGCCAGCTCAACGTCGTTGCTGACGCCGAGTTTTTCCATCAGGTTAGCGCGGTGAACGTGTACCGTTTTGGGCGACAGCCCCAGTTCGGCAGCAATCTCTTTAACCGCCATTCCCTGAGCGAGCTTTTCCGCCACCTGGCGTTCGCGACGGGTGAGCGGATCTTGCCGCCCTGCCGCCAGCTTGATGGCGATATCGGGCGTCAGGTAACAGCCGCCGGTCGCCACGGTGCGCACGGCGGCGATCAGTTCGTCCGGGCTACAGCGTTTGGACAGAAACCCGCGCGCGCCCGCGTTGAGCGCCTGCTCCACCAGCGCCGGGCTGTCATGAACCGAGAGCATGATGGTCGCCATCCCTTTCGGCAGCTGGCCGAGCAGCTCCAGGCCGGAGAGATCGGGCATCGAAATATCGCAGATACACACCTGCACCCCGCGCCCCGGCAGGCCGGCCAGCGCTTCGCGACCAGAGCCGAACTCCGCCACCACCTGAAAATCAGGCTCGAGGCTCAGAAGCTGGGCAAATCCGGAGCGGACGATGAGATGGTCGTCGATAAGGGCGATGGTGGTCATGGTGTGATCCTGATGCGTGAACGTGCCGGATGGCGGCGTAAACGCCTTATCCGGCCTACGTTTATAGTCCTTTTAGGCCGGATAAGCACTGCGCCATCCGGCAAAAACCGCTTACCTTAAGCGATTTATTCGAAGAAGACCGCAATTTTGTTAAACATGGTGGGATCGGACTGGTTACGCACCACTTTTGCGACGTCTTCCAGCTTGTCGATCTGGGCAATCATCTGCTCCAGACGCTGATCGTCGTTCACCAGCAGCCAGATGCGGCTGTGCTCGCTGCCCTGAATCGGCAGACAGAGGATACCTTCCACGTTAAACGCGCGGCGGGCAAACAGCCCGCAGACGTGGGTCATGACGCCAGGGTGGTTGCGGACGGTGAGTTCCAGGATGACGTTATCGTGTTGTTTCTGCATGGCTTATTCCCCCACCATTTCAGTATTGGCCGCACCCGGCGGAACCATCGGATACACTTTTTGCTGCGCGTCGATACGCACGTGGATCAGCGCCGGACCGGGGCGTGAAATCGCCGCATGCAGCGCCGCGTGGGCGTCTTCTTCCGCGTTCAGGTCGCAGGTGTGCAGGCCGAAGCCGGCGGCAATCTGCATAAAGTTAATCATCCCCGGATAGGTCGCGGCAAACACGCCCTGCTTGTAGAACAGGCTCTGCTGCTGGTGTACCAGCCCCAGCGCTTCGTTGTTCATCAGGATAATTTTCACGTCCAGCTGGTTTTCAGCCGCGGTCGCCATCTCCTGAATGTTCATCATCAGGCTGCCGTCGCCGGAGAAGCAGATCACCTTGCGATCCGGATTCGCCAGCGCCGCCCCCACCGCGGCGGGCAGGCCAAAGCCCATCGTTCCCAGCCCGCCGGAGGTCAGCCACTGGCGCGGACGGTTCAGCGGGTAGGCCTGCGCGGTCCACATCTGATGCTGGCCCACGTCGGTGGTAATAATCGCGCTGTCGTCCACGCAGGCGGCCACGGCGTTAATCAGGCCGTAGTGGCTGAGCGGATCGCCCTCGGTCGGGATTGCGCTCGGGAACTCCTGCTTCAGGTCGGCAACCAGCGTCTGCCACTCCGCGCGGTCTGCTGCGTCGGTCTGCGGGATCAGCTGCGCCAGCACCTCGGCGACATCGCCCTGAATCGCCACGTGCGGCTGTTTGATTTTGCCCAGCTCGGCGCGGTCGATATCCACGTGAATGATTTTGGCGTTCGGGCAGAACTGCTCGGTTTTACCAATCGCCCGGTCATCAAAACGCGCGCCGAGAACAATCAGTAAATCAGACTCTTGCAGGATGTAGTTGGTGCTCCGCGCGCCGTGCATCCCCAGCATTCCCAGCGACAGCGGATGCGCTTTTGGCAGCATGCCCAGCGCCATCAGGGTCATGGTGGTCGGCAGATTGGCCTTCTCGGCGAGCTGGCGCACCTCGTCGGCGGCGTTGATCGCTCCGCCGCCCAGATAGAGCACCGGGCGTTTGGCGGCGTTAATTATCGCCGCCGCGTCGCGCACGCTTTCGGCGCTAAACGCTGGCGCTGGCGCACGCCCGCCCGGCTCGGGCAGTACGTCGATCTCGATTTCGGCGGTTTGCACGTCCTTAGGAATGTCTATCCACACCGGGCCAGGGCGGCCGGACTGGGCAATGCGAAACGCATCGCTGATAACCTGGGGAAGCTCGGCGATATCGCGAACTAAATAGTTATGCTTGGTGATGGGGATAGAGATGCCGTAGGTGTCCACTTCCTGGAAGGCGTCGGTGCCGATCATCGATGACGGCACCTGCCCGGTAATGCAGATCAGCGGAATGGAGTCGAGGCGCGCGTCGGCAATCGCGGTGACAAGGTTGGTCGCCCCCGGCCCGCTGCAGGCCATACAGACCGCCGGTTTGCCCTCGGTACGCGCCATGCCCTGAGCGATAAACCCTGCGCCCTGCTCGTGACGCGCCAGTACGTGGCGGATCTGCGTGCTTTGGCTTAACGCATCGTACAGCGGCAGCACCGTGCCGCCGGGGATGCCTGCAACGGTGGTGATACCCTGCCGTTCCAGTAAATGAACGATCAGCTGCGCGCCGGTAAAACGCGTTTTGGTGGATGTTGTGCCCGAATTTGCCATGCTCCAGTCCTTTTATGAGCCGACGTTCCGGGAGGCGTTTAAACTAAAAACCCCGCCCGGTTTGCGCCGGCGGGGTTTTGGAATCGTGTGTTGTTCCAGTCCCTACGGCGCATTGCCGACGACCACCACCACACGCACGACGACCACTGCGGCTGGTTGCGCAGTTTTTAGTAGGGTCGAAGTAAACATGGAAGCTGTCATTGGGGACCTGTGTTTGGAATCATTGATTGAATTTATACAAACACAGGTTTTTCAGCCTGACAATGGAAATATTTTCATGCGCACAAAAATGCGTCAGAGATCACGTTTCGTTTGTTGAGTGATGAAAACAAAAAACCCCGCCTAAGCGAGGTTTTTTTTCAGGGTTTGCGGCTGGTAACCGCAGAACACACTGTGTTACGTCAACGCAAAAAGTATACGCGATCGGTGACGAACGCGCAATTTAAGGGACGGATTTAGTCGTTTTTGAGTATGGATCCCCCGTAGATATTTGTCCATTAAATACTGTTCATCCATACAGTATTTATCTATACTGAGGGTGTTCGCAGTGCGCGAGGGGGCCGCTGTTTTACCGGCGCAATGAAGTCCTGGCTGAAACGGGTGGTGCCGTCAGTGCCTTAACCCCCGAAGTGAGCACACTGTGTTACGTCAATCCAGGTGCTGGCAACAGGCGGCGGAAAGGTACGCCAGCACCGTGCTCCTTTTAACCAAAAGGAGAGGCGTATGAGCGTCGTGGATATGGTGGTACTTATCCTCAAACTCATTGTTGCTGTACTGCAACTGCTTGATGCTGTCCTGAAATACCAACGGTGATTCAGGTTCAAGTCGCATCTGAGAGGGGCGGGCAACCGCCCCTCTTTAATAACGAGGGAATGCTATGTCGCGTCTGTTAATCGAGCCCATTACGCCGGACGAACCGGGCTATATCGCCCTGAAAGCCGAAAGTATTGCACTGAATTTCAATATGCTGCGCAGGCTCGAAGAGAGCTGGCTGCGCGGCGAAAATCGCTTCAACGCGCCGGGCGAAAAGCTGCTGGGCGCCTTCCTGAACGGTAAGCTGGTGGGCGTGTGCGGCTTAAACCGCGATCCGTTCAGCCAGCAGCCGGGCGCATTCGCCATCTTTACATCAGCGAGAAGTGCCGCGGCCTGGGCATCGGTAAACAGCTTCTGACGGTGGTGATGTCTGATGCCAGCATCTGGTTTGATTTCCTCAATACCCACGCGCCAGAGGCCGCCTATGCGTTCTACCGTCGCGCCGGTTTTACCCTGGTCGCCGACGAGCCGCGGGTGACGCACCGCCTGTTTTGCGCCGTGTAGCGGACTGGTAGCCTTCGCAGGTGAATGTTACAGTCGTATGACATTTCACCCGCAAGACACGCTATGACCCTTTCCGTTTTCTCTATTTTGCTGTTCGCCGCGCTGCTTCACGCCAGCTGGAACGCCATCGTTAAAGCGGGCACGGACAAACTGTACTCCGCCATCAGCGTCAGCGGCTCTGCCACGCTGATTGCGCTCATTCTCCTGCCGTTCTCCCCCCAACCCGCCGTTGAAAGCTGGCCGTTTTTGGTGGTTTCCTGCGCCCTGCAGGTGGTGTACACGGTTCTGGTGGCGAAGACCTATCAGGTTTCAGATATGAGCCAAACCTACCCACTGATGCGCGGAACCGCGCCGCTGCTGGTCGCGCTAATCAGCGTGCTGGTGCTGGGGGATAGCCTGTCCTGGATGGCCTGGTGCGGCATTGGAGTCATCTGCCTGTCGATTCTTGCGATGGCCGCTCAGGGCCGCTCGCAGTCCCGTAAAGGGATCTGGCTGGCGCTGCTCAACGCCTGCTTCATCGCCGGATATACGCTGGTGGATGGCACAGGGGTGCGCCTGTCGGGAACCGCGCTGGGCTACACCCTGTGGACGTTCTTCATGAACGGCTTTTGCCTGCTCTGCTGGGCGATGGTGGCGCGTCGGCGCGAAGCCTCCGGCTATCTGCGCCTGCACTGGAAGAAGGGGCTTCTGGGCGGCGTCGGAACGATGGGATCTTACGGCCTGGCGCTGTGGGCGATGACGCAGGCGCCGCTGGCCGTCGTGGCGGCACTGCGGGAAACGTCGATTCTGTTCGGGGCACTGATCGCATTTATGCTGTTAAAAGAAAAGGTTGCCGGCGTACGCATCGTGGCGGCGCTGGGCATTGCGGGCGGCGCAATCTTGCTGCGGCTGGCCTAATCCCCTGGCAACATTAGTTGCCGAACATCGTTTACAAAACCTGCCTTCTCAACGCTATCCATTCTGGGTAGCGGTGCTTATTTTGTCATTTTACTGTGGTAGATTCCCCGCGCGTTTATGGGATAACCCAGTCACTTATTCTTTATTTCTCACTTTTGGCAAACGTATTCAGCGACATGAAAAAACAAAGGAACGTTAACTTACTGTTGATGCTGGTGTTACTGGTGGCCGTCGGTCAGATGGCGCAAACCATCTACATTCCGGCGATTGCCGACATGGCAAAGGAACTTAACGTCCGCGAGGGAGCGGTGCAGAGCGTCATGGCTGCCTACCTGCTGACCTACGGCGTTTCCCAGCTGTTCTACGGCCCGCTCTCCGACCGCGTCGGGCGCCGCCCGGTGATTCTGGTGGGCATGTCCATTTTCATGGTGGCGACGATCGTTGCCATCACCACCCACAGCCTGACCGTATTGATTGCCGCCAGCGCCCTTCAAGGCGTGGGCACCGGCGTGGGCGGGGTAATGGCGCGAACCTTACCGCGCGACATGTACGAAGGCTCCCAGCTTCGCCACGCCAACAGCCTGTTAAACATGGGGATTCTGGTCAGCCCGCTGCTCGCCCCGCTGATTGGCGGCCTGCTGGATACGGTGTGGTCGTGGCGCGCCTGCTACGTCTTCCTGCTGGTGCTGTGCGCGATCGTGACCTTCAGCATGGCGCGCTGGATGCCGGAAACGCGTCCAAAGGACGCGCCGCGCACCAGGCTTATCACCAGCTACAAAACGCTGTTCGGCAACGGCGCGTTCAACTGCTACCTGCTGATGCTGATCGGCGGCCTGGCGGGTATCGCGGTGTTTGAAGCCAGCTCCGGCGTGCTGCTGGGGGCAGGCCTCGGTCTGAGCAGCATGGTGGTGAGTATCCTGTTTATTCTGCCTATCCCGGCCGCGTTCTTCGGCGCCTGGTTTGCCGGGCGCAGGAACAAGCGATTTTCCACCCTGATGTGGCAGTCGGTGATCAGCTGCCTGCTGGCGGGGCTGATGATGTGGCTGCCGGGGCTGTTTGGCGTGATGACGGTCTGGACGCTGCTGATCCCGGCGGCGCTGTTCTTCTTCGGCGCGGGGATGCTGTTCCCGCTGGCAACCAGCGGGGCGATGGAGCCTTTCCCGTTCCTCGCCGGGACGGCGGGCGCGCTGGTAGGCGGTTTGCAGAATATCGGTTCCGGCGCGCTGGCCTGGCTCTCCGCCATGCTGCCGCAGAACGGTCAGGCTAGTTTGGGCCTGCTGATGACGCTGATGGGGCTGCTGATTTTACTGTGCTGGCTGCCGCTGGCGTCCCGTGTCCCGCATCACGAGCAGCCGGTTTAACCGCATGATGGCCCGGCTTCTCGCCGGGCTTTTCACAGGCTGGCGCAATCATCGCCTGCAATAGCGGCTCCGGTCCGGGCCGCCATGCCCCCTCTTCCCCGTCGTAGAACTGAAAATCGGCGTTAATCGCATACGGGATTTTCGCTTTTTGCAGCTCGCAGGCCATAAAGGTGGCAAACGCCATTTGCGACGCGGTTGGCGAGAAGTGGCTGGACTCACCCACGCCCCAGCCGCCCACCCAGCTTACGTGTCCGGTCTTTTGCTGCCAGCGCAGCGCCGCGGCGATCCGGCTGTGGATGGCGGCCTTCTCCGCCGCCGTCCCGGACGTCCACGGATATTTACCGTTATTTTTCAACGGCCCCCACGGGAAGATATGCCACTCCGCCAGCAGGTAGTTTTGACTGTGGGCGGGCAGCCTGAGGCTGGAGAGATCTTCCGGCGCGGCGCGCAGGCGTGGCGCGATGAAAATCATCCGGTTGGCATCAATCGCGTGAATGTCTTTGATCGCTTTTTCGTAGACGCGATTCAGCGAGGCCAGGTTGTGATTAAGCTTGTCCGCAGGCTCGTAGATCAGATCGAACCCCAGCAGCGGCGAGCGCTGGGCGAAGTAGTGCGCCACCGCAATCCACCAGTTAATCACCTCTTTTTCGTTATCCGCTTTCGGGTCGTTTTTATATTCGTCCGCCTGATACGCGATAATCGGGATCACGCCATACTGCTCGCAGGCCTCCACCAGCTTGCGCAGGTGAATAAGCCGGGCTTCGGTCGGCTCATCGGCCACGCGAATACGCACATGGGTGATGCCTTTCGCGCGGAAATCGCGCACCACCAGCGGATCAAACTCCCGGATGCCGCGCTCGGTACGCGCCCAGTCAACGTCGATGCCCACGCCCAGCTTCTGCGCGTAAAGCGCAGCCGTCAGCGGCGGCTCAGCGGCCATCGCCCAGCCGGAAGTGAGTAATAGCGCAGCGGTGATGAGAGGATTAAACACGATGTCCCTTGCGAGAAATTAAAAGCAATAACCTGTATTTAGCACGCTTTTTCACATTTGGTGTAGGGCTAAAGCGTAATAAATCTTCCTTACACCTGCGCTTTCAGCCAGCCGATAAAGGCGTCGATTTTCGGCCACTGGCGCCCGGAGAGGGTAGAGACGTAGTAGTGCTGGTGGCATTTCAGGGTTTTGCCGCCAAACGGCGCAATCAGCTCCCCGCGCGCCAGCCGCTTCTGCACCAGCCGTTTTCGCCCCATCGCCACGCCGACGTGGTTCATCGCCGCGATAATCGCCAAATCAGAACGATCGAAGCCAATGCCCGACGATGGCGGCATATTCACCCCAAAGTGCTGCGCCCAACTGAGCCACTCGTCGGTGCCGGAATCATTGCTCCAGGCCTGACGATCGTGCAGCAGCGTGCAGTGGCGCAGGTTGTCCTGATTCTGCAATAGCGCATGCTCCTGCGCGTATTCCGGGGAGCACACCGGCAGGATGTCCTCATCCATCAGGAAGTGGTGAGCAAGATGATTGGGCGGCGTATCGTCGAAATAGAGCGCCAGATCGACGCCCGTTCGCTGCATATTCACGTAATCATTGCCGGTCAGAACGGTGAGGGAAATGGACGGATAGCGGCGGGTAAAGTCCCCCAGCATCGGCACCAGCCAGCACTGGGCAATCGACGGCCGGGAATAGACCGTCAGGGTGCCGGAAAGCGCCTGGTTTTTGATGTCCAGGATCTCCTGGTTCAGGGTATCCAGCGACGATTTCAGCGTCCACCAGACGCGCTTGCCCTCCGGCGTCAGCTCCACTTTGCGGTGGGAACGGACAAAAAGCTGAATGCCCAGCTCCTCTTCCAGCAGGTTGATGCGGTGGCTGACCGCGCTTGGGCTAAGAGAGAGCTCCTCCGCCGCCAGCGCAAAAGACTCGTGCCGGGCCGCCACCTCAAAGGTGTACATCTTCGACAGTTGCCAGCCATTCAGCAGGCGGTTTCTGGCCTCATTTGCGTCATTCATCCGTCGTTCCCTCTCATTTTTTTCGCCCCCAGAATACGCTTTAAGGGTGAATTTATGTGAACCAAACACGAATTAAGTGCGCTTTTTTGAGCACAGTCACTCACTTGATCCAATCTGCCTCATCTGAACGCCAATTTATATCGTTTGTCAGCCCGTGCCGTTTTTTCGTCCAATACCCGCAGACTACATAAGGGCGAGGTGAGATATGGGATCTCAAATCTGGGTTGTGGCGACGCTGCTCATCAGCATCGTGTTGATTGTATTAACGATCGTAAAACTGAAGTTTCACCCGTTCCTCGCGCTGCTGCTGGCGAGCTTTTTCGTCGGCACCATGATGGGAATGGGGCCGCTGGATATGGTGAACGCCATCGAGAGCGGAATCGGCGGGACGCTGGGGTTCCTGGCGGCGGTGATTGGCCTGGGCACAATTCTGGGCAAAATGATGGAAGTTTCCGGTGCGGCAGAGCGTATCGGCATCACCCTCCAGCGCTGCCGCTGGCTGTCGGCGGACACGATCATGGTGCTGGTCGGGATGATTTGCGGCATTACGCTGTTTGTGGAAGTGGGCGTTGTGCTGCTGATCCCGCTGGCGTTTTCCATCGCCAAAAAGACCCAGACCTCGCTGCTGAAGCTGGCCATTCCGCTCTGTACCGCGCTGATGGCGGTGCATTGCGTGGTGCCCCCGCACCCGGCCGCGCTGTTTGTGACCAACAAGCTGGGCGCGGACGTGGGGACGGTCATTGTCTACGGCCTGCTGGTTGGCCTGGTGGCGTCGCTGGTGGGCGGGCCGCTGTTCCTGAAACTGTTGGGCAATCGCCTGCCGTTTAAACCCGTACCGGCGGAGTTTTCAGACCTGAAGGTGCGGGAAGAACACACGCTGCCGTCGCTGGGCGCCACGCTGTTTACGGTGCTGCTGCCGATTGGCCTGATGCTGGTGAAAACAATTGCCGAGCTGAACATGGCGAAAGAGGGCGCGCTGTATACGGTGCTGGAGTTTATCGGCAACCCGATCACCGCCATGTTTATCGCCGTGTTTGTCGCCTACTACCTGCTCGGGCTACGCCAGCACATGGGCATGAGCACCCTGCTGACCCATACCGAGCACGGGTTTGGCGCCATTGCGAACATCCTGCTGATCATCGGCGCGGGCGGGGCGTTTAACGCTATCCTCAAAACCAGCGGGCTGGCGGATACGCTGGCGCACATTCTGTCGACGCTGCACATGCATCCGATTCTGCTGGCCTGGCTGGTGGCGCTGGTGCTGCACGCGGCGGTGGGCTCTGCCACGGTGGCGATGATGGGGGCCACGGCGATTGTGGCGCCGATGCTGCCGCTCTATCCGAACGTGAGCCCGGAGATCATCACCATTGCCATCGGTTCGGGCGCCATTGGCTGCACGATCGTGACCGATTCCCTCTTCTGGCTGGTGAAGCAGTATTGCGGCGCGACCCTCAACGAGACCTTTAAATACTATACGACGGCGACCTTTATCGCCTCGGTGCTTGCACTTGGCGGCACATTCCTGCTTTCTTTCATTATCTGAGCGCGAAGAGATTTATTATGGAAAACGCAACTATCACCACGCTAACCGCACAGTTTCCTCTGGTTGAGGATCTGATTGCCCTGAAAGAAACCACCTGGCTGAACCCGCGCGCCACCTCGCTGGAAGAGGGGTTGCCCTACGTCGGGCTGACCAAAGCCGACGTCGACGATGCCCACGCGCGCCTGAACCGCTTTGCGCCTTACCTGGCAAAAGCGTTCCCGGAAACGGCGGCGACGAAGGGGATAATCGAATCCGAGCTGGTGGCGATCCCAGCGATGAAAAAACGCCTGGAGAAAGAGTTCAGCACCGCCATTCCCGGCACGCTGCTGCTGAAAAAGGACAGCCATCTGCCGATTTCCGGCTCCATTAAGGCGCGCGGCGGCATTTATGAAGTGCTGGCCCATGCCGAAAAGCTGGCGCTGGCGGCGGGGATGCTGAGCCTCGAGGACGATTACAGCATCCTGCTTGAGCCGCGCTTTAAGGCGTTCTTCAGCCAGTACAGCATTGCCGTGGGGTCGACGGGCAACCTCGGTATGTCTATCGGCATCATGAGCGCGCGCATTGGCTTTAAGGTTACGGTGCATATGTCCGCCGACGCGCGGGAGTGGAAAAAGGCTAAGCTGCGCAGCCACGGGGTTATCGTCGTGGAATATGAGCAGGATTACGGCGTGGCGGTGGAGCAAGGGCGCAAGGCGGCAGAAGGCGATCCGAACTGCTTCTTCATCGATGACGAAAACTCCCGCACCCTGTTTTTAGGCTATGCGGTGGCGGGCGAGCGCCTGAAGGCGCAGTTTGCCGCCCAGGGACGCGCGGTGGATGCGGAACACCCGCTGTACGTCTACCTGCCGTGCGGCGTCGGCGGCGGGCCCGGCGGCGTGGCGTTTGGCCTCAAGCTGGCCTTTGGCGACAACGTACACTGCTTCTTCGCCGAGCCGACCCACTCCCCGTGTATGCTGCTGGGCGTTTACACCGGGCTGCACGATGGGATCGCGGTGCAGGATCTGGGCATCGATAACGTCACGGCGGCGGACGGGCTGGCGGTTGGCCGCGCCTCGGGCTTTGTTGGCCGGGCGATGGAGCGCCTGCTGGACGGGTTCTACACCCTAAGCGACCAGAGCATGTACGACATGCTCGGCTGGCTGGCGCAGGAAGAGAGCATTCGCCTGGAGCCCTCGGCGCTGGCGGGAATGGCCGGGCCGGTGCGCGTTAACGCAGGGCCGAATGCCACCCACCTGGTGTGGGCGACCGGCGGCGGCATGGTGCCGCAGGACGAGATGGCGAAGTATCTGGCGAAAGGCAAGTAGTTAAGCCAGTACCGACAATCAAAGCGTCAATATCTGCTGAATGTGGGTAACGGCAAAGAGTAACGAGAGTGAAAGCACGGCCAGGGCGATCAGGAACTTATCCCGCACCGCCCTCGGCTGAACAACATCGTCCTTCGCCACGTCCATCAGGTTACGGCTGCGGGTGTAGCGCCACAAAACGATGGCCACCAGCGCCAGAATCACTATCGATACCCAGAACGGCACCCCGGTGCGATGCCAGTTATGCTTTATCGCCAGCGCGATCAGCGCGCCGTATCCCAGCAGCGTGCGCAGCCAGGCCAGCGACGTGCGCTCCGGCTGCAGGCCGGGATCGGCCTCGCGACGGGCTTTGCGGCTATCCGCCATAGAACACCAGCACCATCACTACCCCGGCGACAGCCAGCAACGTCCCGCTGATAATCAGCAGCCCGCGCGTGTAGGGCAGATCCTGCTTCAGGCGCATCGCCTTTTCGTTACGCAGCCAGCGCAGGTAGCCGTAAATCGCCAGCACCCCGGCAAACAGGCACAGCAGCAGGGCCAGCACTTCGCGGATCAGCGGCGTGGCGAAATCCGGCGCCAGCTGGTCAAGCCCCACGCCCGCCGCCAGAAAGCCCAGCGCGGTGCGGATCCAGGCTAAAAATGTGCGCTCGTTCGCCAGCGAAAAGCGGTAGTCCGGCGCTTCGCCGAGGCGGGAAATTTTCATGAAGGTTCCTTGTCGTACTCCAGGCAGGCTTCAGCATAGCGCAATGCCGGTTAAGCCGTTAGCCTATCCCCCAGAACAGCACCGCCAGCAGCTGCGGCGTGATGATACGCAGGAACATCACCAGCGGATATACCGTGGCATACGACAGCGCCGCCGCACCGCTGGTGGCGTGCAGGTTATTGGCAAAGGCCAGCGCGGGCGGGTCGGTCATGGAGCCGGCCAGCATGCCGCAGAGCGTCAGGTAGTTCATTTTGGCGAACATCCGCGCCAGGATCCCCATTGTGAGCAGCGGAATGGCGGTGATGAAGATTCCGTAGCCAACCCAGCTCATCCCTTCGCCCTGGATCAGAGTATCGACAAAATCGCCGCCGGATTTCAGCCCGACCACCGCCAGGAACAGCACAATCCCCAGCTCGCGCAGCGCCAGGTTCGCGCTCGGCGGCATAAACCAGTACAGCTTGCCGATACTGCCGATACGTCCGAGGATCAGCGCCATAATCAGCGGGCCGCCCGCCAGCCCCAGCTTCAGCGCCACCGGGAAGCCCGGCACGTACAGCGGAATGGAGCCCAGCAGCACGCCGAGCCCGACGCCGATAAACACCGGGAGCATCTGCACCTGCTGTAATTTTTGCTGGGCGTTGCCCACCATGTTGGCGACGGCGTCAATGGACGACGACCGCCCGACCAGATTGAGGATATCGCCGAACTGCAGGCTGGCCTCCGGGCTGGCGACCAGCTCGACGCCCGCGCGGTTAAGCCGCGAGATCACCACGTCATAGCGCTCTTTTACCTGCAAATCGCGGATTTTCTTCCCAAGAACCTGCTCGTTGGTGACCACCACGCGCTCCACGCGCATGTCGGTGCCGCGGGTGGAGAGCGAAGTATCCACCTCCTGACCAATCACCAGCCGCGCGTTGTGCAGATCCCCCGGCTGGCCGACCAGGTGCAGCAAATCTCCCATCTGAATAAGGGTGCCGGGGGAAGGCACCATCAGCATGTCGCCGCGCTTGAGGCGCGAGCAGATGATGTTGACGCTGTTGAGGATCGGCACGTCCTGAATCGCCATGTTGTCGAGGTTAGGGTTATCGACGCGAATGTTGATGGTTTTGATCAGGGCGTGGCCATTGGTGAGCGTGGACTCGTGCTCCTGCGCCTCTTTCTCAACGTTGACGCGAAACAGCACGCGCACCAGCCACATGGAGAGCAAAATGCCGCAAATGCCGAACGGGTACGCCATCGCGTAGCTCATCCCCATCTGGTCGACAATGCCCGGCGAGATGCCCAGATCGCGCAGGATTTGCTGTCCAGCGCCCAGCGCAGGCGTGTTGGTGACCGCGCCGGAGAAAATCCCCAGCACCACGGGCAGCGGAATATCGAAGAGCTTATGCAGAACGGCGGTGACCAGCCCGCCCATCACCACAATGCCGAAGGCAAACAGGTTCAGCCGTAGCCCCGACACGCGCAGCGAGGCAAAAAAGCCCGGCCCGACCTGAATCCCGATGGTGTACACGAAGAGGATCAGCCCGAATTCCTGAATAAAGTGCAGCATGTCGGCGCTGAGCACCAGCCCAAGCTGGTCAGCAAAATGGCCGACAAAAATCCCGCCAAACAGCACCCCGCCGATACCAAACCCGACGCCGCGAATTTTGATATTACCGATCCACAGTCCCACCACGGCGACCAGGGCCAACACGCTAACGGTTAACGCGATATCACTCATGATCCACTTCCTGTGTATAACCTTGGTTATTTTAAGGATTCTCTCAGAGCAGAAGGGCGTTGTATGGGCGATGGCGCACAAAAAAGCCCTGCCGTGGCAGGGCCTTATCTTTTGATCGGGGCGAGGGCATCAGCCCGCCCGCGATTAGCTGTTCAACGCCGGACGTTCGCTAATGGCGATACGCTGCGGCGCGATGGCTTCCGGCACGTTGCGGGTCAAATCGATATGCAGCAGACCGTTGGTGAAGGTCGCACCCGAGACTTCCATATGGTCGGCCAGCGTAAAGCTCAGGCTAAACGGCTGAGTCACCAGTCCCTGATGCAGCCATTTGGTGTCGGTTTCTTGTTTTTCCGGCGTACCTTTTACGGTCAAACGCGTGCCTTCGAGCTGAATGTCCAGGTCTTCCTGGCGGAACCCGGCAAGGGCCAGCGTGATGCGATAGTGGTTGTCATCGCTCTTTTCGATGTTGTACGGCGGAAATGTCTGCTGTTCGGTGGTGCTTTGCAGCGCGTTAGCCAGTTTGTCAAAACCAATCCACTGACGCAGCAGGGGGGATAAATCGTAGTTACGCATACTAAATCTCCTTCTGAGAAGCGAGTTCGGCACAGTTTAATTTTGTGCGCAGTTGTTCCTGCAAATCCTCATGGATTCGCATATGCTCCCGACAATTCGGCAAGCAATTCGGGGTGGGCCGCCAGCGCGACCCGCTTAATTAGTTGATTTCGATACGGCGCGGTTTTTTCTCTTCCGGAATCACGCGTTCCAGATCGACAAACAGCAGGCCGTTAACCAGGTTCGCGCCTTTAACGTGAATGTTCTCAGCCAGCTGGAACTTGCGTTCAAAGTTACGCTCGGCGATGCCCTGGTAAAGGTAGGTACGTTCTTTCTGCTCTGCCGCGTGCGCGCCTTTCACCACCAGCAGGTTGTCCTGCGCGGTGATCTCCAGTTCGTTTTCTGCAAAACCGGCGACGGCAATGGCGATGCGGTAGTGGTTTTCATCCACCAGCTCAACGTTATATGGAGGGTAGCCGTTGCTCTGGCTTTGGTTATTTTCTAAATGGTTAAACAGGCGGTCAAAACCAATTGCAGAACGGTACAGCGGGGAAAGATCAAAGTTACGCATAATTAAAAGCTCCTGAAATCAGCGAGAATTTTTAGCCTTCCACCATGGACAGGCTGATGTCCCCACGAACACCCATCAGGCGTGCCCGTTTCGGGGGTACATCTTTAAAATGGGTCTGGATACGGGCTTTTCAAGACTCTCTTTGCGAGATTTTTTTGCACTTTGCCAGGACTTGCATAGACTGGGACTACAGCACAAAGGGTTAAATTGCGATGGCCGCCACAGAGCGGCGCTTTTCAACTATTCAATTCGAACGTGGCTCGCTATAAACCCATTGCAGGTTTCAGCCGCGCCATTAACGATGATTAAAGATGATGAAAAATGTTCTGATAAAGCTGACAACGTTCAGCGGAGTGGTATTACTTTGCGGGTGTTCGAGCGTGATGTCTCACACTGGCGGTAAAGAAGGAACATACCCCGGCACGCGCGCCAGTGCCCAAATGATCTCGGACGATGACACCAACTGGGGCACCAAATCCCTGGTCATACTGGATATGCCGTTCACTGCGGTTGCCGATACGCTCCTGCTGCCGTGGGATCTGTTCCGCACCGACAGCTCAGTGCGTTCGCGCGTTGAGAAAAGCGAGCAGGAAAATCTGGCGACCAACTCCGTCATCCCGCCCGCAGCCATGCCTACGAACTAGTTTTGCGCGGTTTCCGCCACCCAAATCTGACGGAAACCCGCCCGCTCTTCCATCCACGCCACGCGTTGCCCGTCGGGCGAGAAGACGATGGCATCCCCGGACGGCGGGTTGCCATGATCGGACGTCAAAAACGTCACCTCTCCCGTCGCCGCATCGCACAGGGCGATCCTGTTTTCGAGCACAAATCCCAGCATGTTCCCGGACGGATGCCAGTTGAACGCCGACTGGATATCGCTGGCGTTATGCGTGAGCTGGCGCGGTTCGCCCTCTTCTGGCGCAATCAGCCACAGCTGGACAATGCCGCTATCGTCGCGCATCAAAAACGCAATCTGCGTCCCCTGGGGATGACTGCGCACCCAGTGGCGCGGCACGTTCACCAGCCCCGGATACGCATTCTGATGGGTGAAGGTTAACCGGCGCTGTACCACGCCCGCAGGCGGTGCAGGCATGTTCTCTGAGGTTCCCTGCAAAGGCCGATCCCCCGCGCGCTTCCAGCCCTGCTCATCTTTTGGTAGATCGACGATAAACAGCTCCGGCACCTTTTCGCCGCGCGCGGAGAGCGTATCGCCGATAAAGGCCAGCCGATCGTTGCCTACCCAGCCCTCTTCATAGGCGCGGTTGATCTCATCGCTGCCCGGCTCTGGCGCAGGCGTGGTGCGGCTCACCAGCACGCTCCAGTACGTGCCAGCATACTCGCGCGGATGATGTCCCTGCGGGTGAACCGGGCCGTAAGGCGAGGCAACGCCGACGTTACGCAAGTCCAGCTTAGGGTCACGCTCGTGCAGGACGTGGTCGTTATAGGTAAAGCTGACCAACTGGCCGTTCGGGCTAAACACGTGCACGTGGCTGCCGCCGCGCAACGCCCCGGCGGTGTATGGCGCGGTGATATCCATCGCATCCAGATTGCTGACCTGGCCGTTATGCGCCACCACGCCCTGCCGGTGGTGGAAATCGTACTGCCAGTCGGCGTCCGGGTTTTCCGGGCCTTTGATAAAGACGTATTTATCCTGCGCCGGATGAACGGTCACCACACCGACGTGCGCGCCGCGGCTGGCGCGGTAAATCACCTCCACCTCGCCGGTCGCGACGTTTACGCGCTCGATAGTGGCACCGGTAAAAGAGGCGCCGGACGGGCGCACGTCGAACACCAGCCACTGGCTGTCCGCCGTCCAGGTATTGATATTGGTGAGCTGGTGGTTGCGCGACGCGAAGGTGAGTTGTTTCATGGGGTGATCCGCTCGAGGACAATTTTCACCATCATACTTCACAAGGACTTCACTTTCAGGCTCTAGCATTCCGCCATCTGAATTTTTACGGACATCACGATGGAACATTTCGACGCAGCAATCATTGGCCTCGGCCCGGCGGGCGCTGCTCTGGCGCGCAAGCTCAGCGGCAAAATGCGCGTGATTGCGCTGGATAAAAAACGCCAGTGCGGCAATGAGGGCTTCACCAAACCCTGCGGCGGCCTGCTGGCGCCCGACGCCCAGCGCTCGTTCATCCGCGACGGCATAACGCTGCCCGTGGACGTGATCGCCAATCCGCAAATCTTCAGCGTCAAAACGGTGGATGTGCAGGCGTCGTTAACGCGCAACTACCAGCGCAGCTACGTCAATATCAATCGCCACGCCTTTGATTTATGGATGAAGTCCCTTATTCCGGACGATGTGCGGGTTTACCACGACACCCTGTGCCGCAAAATCTGGCGTGAAGAGGACGTCTGGCACGTCGCTTTTCGCGCCGACGGCGTGGAGCAGCGCGTCACCGCCCGCTATTTGATCGGTGCCGACGGGGCCAATTCGATGGTGCGCCGCTACCTCTATCCGGACCATAGCATCCGTAAATACGTCGCCCTTCAACAGTGGTTTGCAGAGCAGCACCCGGTGCCGTTTTATTCCTGTATTTTCGACAACGACATCACTGACTGTTACTCATGGAGCATCAGCAAGGACGGCTATTTTATCTTTGGCGGCGCGTATCCGATGAAGGACGGCCAGGCACGCTTTGACGCGCTAAAAGCCAGGCTGGAGGCGTTTCACTTCCAGTTCGGCAAGCCGATGAAAAGCGAGAAATGCACCGTGCTGTTTCCCTCGCGCTGGGCGGATTTCGTCTGCGGCAGGGAGAATGCGTTCCTGATCGGCGAAGCCGCCGGGTTTATCAGCGCCAGCTCTCTGGAGGGGATCAGCTACGCGCTGGACAGCGCGGATATCCTGAGCCCGATACTCACCGGCGCGCCTGAAAACGCAAACGGCGCGTACCGCAAGGCGACCCGGGCGCTGCGGATAAAGCTGTACGGGAAAATTATCAAAAGCCGGATGTTAACGTCGGCGTGGAGCAGGAAGTGGATCATGAAAAGCGGCGTGGCGCATATCCCGCAGCCGGAACGGCTGGGCTAAAAGCGGGGCAAATACGGCGGCATTTGCCCCTGCCGTTTTAATTCAGAACAAACTTCTCGATGGCGTAAGCCACGCCGTCTTCGAGGTTGGATTTGGTAACGAAGTTTGCCACCTCTTTCACCGACGGAATGGCGTTTTCCATCGCGACGCCCAGGCCCGCGTATTCCAGCATAGCGATGTCGTTTTCCTGATCGCCCAGAGTCATCACCTCTTCCGGCTTGATGCCCAGCACGTCGGCCAGCGATTTCACGCCGGTGCCCTTATTGACGCGTTTATCGAGGATTTCGAGGAAGTACGGCGCACTTTTCAGCACGGTGTACTTCTCTTTCACCTCCGCCGGGATACGCGCGATGGCTTTATCGAGGATCTCCGGCTCGTCGATCATCATAACCTTCAGGAACTGCGTGTTCGGGTCCATTTTTTCCGCTTCGCAGAAGACCAGCGGAATGGTCGCCACAAAGGATTCATGCACGGTGTAGTAGCTGATGTCGCGGTTGGCGGTGTAGAGCGTGTTGCGATCGAGCGCGTGGAAGTGTGAACCCACTTCACGGGACAGCTTTTCCAGGAACAGGTAATCGTCATAGTTCAGCGCGGTTTGCGCCACGGTGCTGCCGTCTGCGGCTTTCTGCACCAGCGCGCCGTTGTAGGTAATGCAGTAATCACCCGGCTGGTTCATGTGCAGCTCTTTCAGGTAGCTGTGGACGCCCGCGTAAGGACGACCGGTGGTCAGCACCACTTTCACCCCTTTTTCGCGCGCCGCGGCGATAGCGTTTTTAACGGCAGGTGAAATAGTGTGGTCGGGCAGCAGCAGGGTGCCGTCCATATCGATTGCAATGAGTTTGATAGCCATGAGATCCCCGGGATAAATGAGTGCTGCCTCATGCTAACGCGATTAAGCCCACAAAAATAGAGCTACATTGCGCAACAAAAACACCCCTTTTACTCCGCTCCCGGGGAACGACGGCTCAGCCGCGGGTCAGGACGATTTTGCCAAACGCGCCGCGATCGAGGTGTTCCAGCGCCTGCTCAAGCTGGTCAAAGCGGTAGCGATGCTCAATCACCGGCTTCAGCGCGTTGACGTCAACGGCGCGCACGAGATCTTCCAGCGCGCGGCGGTGCCCAACGCCAATCCCCTGAATGACCGGTGATTTCAGCAGCAGTTCGCCGGCGGGGATCGCGATTTCATTTCCGGCCAGCACGCCGATAACCGAAATCCGCCCGTGTACCGCCACCGCCCGCAGGGAGTGCTTCAGGTTTTCACCGCCCACGGTTTCAATAATATGGTCGATACCGCGATCCGCAGTCAGCGCGAAAATCTCTTCCGTCCAGTCGCCCTTCAGGCGGTTGATGCCACGATCGGCGCCCAGTTTTTTAGCCAGCGCCAGCTTTTCATCGCTGCCCGACGTGACGAACACCTCCGCGCCATGCGCTTTTGCAATTTGCAGAGCGAAGATCGCCACGCCGCCCGTCCCCTGCACCAGCACCGACTGGCCCGCGCGCAAGTTTCCCCGCTCAACCAGCGCAAACCACGCCGTCAGCCCGGCGCAGGGCAAGGTGCTGGCCTCTGCGTCATCCAGCGAATCCGGGGCGGCCACCAGCCAGTTTTCATTCACAATGACGTATTCGGCCAGCATCCCCTGGAAGTGACCGCCGGAGGTTCTGTAGGGCAAATCGCGCGCGCCCGCAGTCGGCCTGCCGTCGATCCACTCCGGGAAGAAGGTGGAGATCACGCGCGCGCCGGCGGTGAAGCGGGTCACGCCCTCGCCGACGCTATCCACCACGCCCGCCATGTCGGAGGCTGGGGTAAACGGGAAGGAGAGCGATATCGGCATGATGCCTTCAATGACCATTTTATCGCGGTAGTTGAGCGCAACGGCATTCACCCGCACGCGGACTTCGCCGGGGCCGGGCTGCGGAATCGGCTCCTGGCTCAGTCTGAGGTTCTCGCGCCCGAGGGCGTTCATTGACCAGCGCTGCATTGTCTCTGTCATCGTCTTTATCCTGTCATCAAAATGGGTGTGTACTGACAGTCTAACGTTGACTCAGGGTCGCCAGTGGCGATAACTTTTCCCTTTATTGACGCCGCAATGGATACAATCCATGTCCGATACGCTAAAAGACATTCCCGTTTTTGTCGCTGCCGTTGAAGCGGGCAGCTTTGCGCAGGCCGCCATCCGCCTGCACCTGTCGCGCTCGGCGGTGGGCAAAAGCATCGCCAGGCTTGAGCAGCGGCTGGGGGTGCGTCTGTTTCAACGCACCACGCGCAGCCAGAGCCTGACCGACAACGGCGCGCTTTTTTACGAACGCTGCCTGCGCGCGCTGGAGGAGATCCGCAGCGCGGAATCGCTGATGGAAACCGGGAAGCAGCAGGTCAGCGGCCGCCTGCGCGTGTCGATGCCGGTGCTGTTCGGCCGCCAGTGCGTTGCGCCGCTGCTGATTGCGCTGGCGCAGGAGCATCCGGGGCTTGAGCTGGAGATGTCGTTCAGCGACAGGGTTGTCGATCTCGTGGAGGAAGGGTTCGATATGGCGGTGCGTAACGGCACGCTGGCCGACAGCGCCGCGCTGGTCGCCAGAAGGCTGGGAGAGCACCAGATGGTGCTGTGCGCCGCGCCGGATTATCTTCAGCAAAAAGGCCACCCGGAAACCGTGGACGAATTACGCCAGCACACGGCCATTAACTATCTTCAGGCCGGCAGAATTTTGCCCTGGCAGCTTGCGGATCGCGAAGGCGCGGCGCAAACCCTTGTGCTCCGGTCATCAATAAACATGGATGATTTACAGGCAATCTGCGACGCCGCCCTGGCCGGACACGGCATTGCATGGCTGCCCTGCTGGATGGCAAGCAAAGAGATCCAGAGCGGGAAACTCGTGATGCTGTTCAGGCAGGCGCCGGACGTGCGCTTTGACGTTCACGCGGTCTGGCAGAAGACGCCGCATCTGCCCCAGAGGGTGAGAATTGCCATCGACACCCTGGCGAGCCGTTTACCGATAATCATGTCGCTGGATCTGCCTGACCCCATAAAAAAGCCGCGCTAAAAGCGCGGCTCTGAGCGGGCTGCCCGGCGACGATTAAATATCGATGTTCGCCGCTTTCAGGGCGTTCTCTTCGATAAAGGCGCGACGAGGTTCAACCGCATCGCCCATCAGGGTGGTGAACAGCTGATCCGCAGCAATCGCGTCTTTCACGGTCACGCGCAGCATACGGCGGCTTTCCGGATCCATAGTGGTTTCCCACAGCTGATCCGGGTTCATTTCGCCCAGACCTTTATAGCGCTGAATGGACAGGCCACGGCGGGACTCTTTCACCAGCCAGTCGAGCGCCTGCTCGAAGCTGGCAACCGGCTGACGGCGCTCGCCACGTTCGATGAAGGCATCTTCTTCGATCAGGCCGCGCAGCTTCTCGCCGAGGGTACAGATACGGCGGTATTCCGGGCCGGTCACAAACTCGTGCTCCAGCGGGTAGTCGGTATCAACGCCGTGCGTGCGCACGCGAATCACCGGCTCGAACTGCTGCTCGGCGTTCTGCTGAACATCGAACTTCCACTGGCTGCCGTGCTGCTCTTTCTCGTTCAGCTCGCTCACCAGGGTGTTCACCCAGCGGGTTACGGCCTGTTCGCTGCTCAGATCGGCTTCGGTCAGGGTTGGCTGATAGACCAGCTCTTTCAGCAGCGCTTTCGGATAACGGCGCTCCATGCGGCCAATCATCTTCTGCGTAGCGTTGAACTCGGACACCAGACGCTCCAGCGGCTCGCCCGCCAGCGCCGGGGCGCTGGAGTTGGCGTGCAGGGTCGCGCCATCAAGCGCGATCGCGATTTGATACTGATCCATCGCTTCGTCGTCTTTGATGTACTGTTCCTGCTTGCCTTTCTTCACTTTGTACAGCGGCGGCTGTGCAATGTAGACGTGACCACGCTCCACGATTTCCGGCATCTGACGGTAGAAGAAGGTCAACAGCAGCGTACGGATGTGCGAGCCGTCGACGTCCGCATCGGTCATGATGATGATGCTGTGATAGCGCAGCTTGTCCGGGTTGTACTCGTCGCGACCGATGCCGCAACCCAGCGCGGTGATCAGCGTCGCCACTTCCTGAGAAGAGAGCATCTTGTCGAAGCGCGCTTTCTCCACGTTCAGGATTTTACCCTTCAGCGGCAGAATCGCCTGGTTCTTACGGTTACGGCCCTGCTTCGCAGAACCGCCCGCGGAGTCCCCTTCCACGAGGTACAGTTCGGACAGCGCCGGGTCGCGTTCCTGGCAGTCGGCCAGTTTGCCCGGCAGACCGGCTAAGTCCAGCGCACCTTTACGGCGAGTCATTTCACGGGCTTTACGCGCCGCTTCACGGGCACGCGCCGCGTCGATAATTTTGCCGACCACGATTTTCGCGTCGGACGGATTTTCCTGCAGGTAGTCGCTCAGCAGTTCGTTCATCTGCTGCTCAACCGCCGATTTCACCTCAGAAGAGACCAGCTTGTCTTTGGTCTGAGAGGAGAACTTCGGATCCGGCACTTTTACAGAGACAACGGCAATCAGGCCTTCACGGGCATCGTCACCGGTGGCGCTGACTTTCGCTTTTTTGCTGTAGCCTTCTTTGTCCATGTACGCGTTCAGGGTACGGGTCATCGCCGCGCGGAAGCCCGCCAGGTGAGTACCGCCATCGCGCTGTGGAATGTTGTTGGTGAAGCAGTAAATGTTTTCCTGGAAACCGTCGTTCCACTGCAAAGCCACTTCGACGCCGATACCGTCTTTTTCGGTGGAGAAGTAGAAGATATTCGGGTGAATTGGCGTTTTGTTCTTGTTCAGATACTCAACGAACGCTTTGATACCGCCTTCATAATGGAAGTGGTCTTCCTTGTTGTCGCGTTTGTCGCGCAGACGAATCGACACGCCGGAGTTCAGGAACGACAGTTCACGCAGGCGCTTCGCCAGGATGTCGTATTCAAATTCAGTGACGTTGGTGAAGGTTTCAAGGCTCGGCCAGAAACGCACCATAGTACCGGTTTTATCGGTATCGCCCGTGACGGCCAGCGGTGCCTGCGGCACGCCGTGGGTATAGAGCTGACGGTGAACTTTACCTTCACGCTGGATAACCAGCTCCAGCTTCTGCGACAGGGCGTTAACTACGGAAACGCCTACGCCGTGCAGGCCGCCGGAAACTTTATAGGAGTTATCGTCGAACTTACCGCCTGCGTGCAGAACGGTCATGATCACTTCCGCAGCCGATACGCCCTCTTCCGGGTGAATACCGGTTGGGATGCCGCGACCATCATCGGTGACGGATACAGAGTTGTCCGCATGGATGGTCACCACGATGTCTTTACAGTGACCCGCGAGCGCTTCGTCGATAGCGTTATCCACAACCTCGAATACCATGTGGTGCAGACCGGTGCCGTCATCCGTGTCGCCGATATACATACCCGGGCGCTTACGCACCGCATCCAGCCCTTTCAGGACTTTGATACTGGAGGAGTCATAAGAATTCGACATCAACGTTTCTCGCTCATTTAAACTTGGGTTAATCCGTTATTTTACCCTTTTCCACGTTAAACATCTTCGAATTTTCGTCCGACATGTCCATAACGTGTTCAGCGCTAATGGCGCTGACGAAAACCTGCGACTGCGTGGCTTTTAAGCGGCTGGCAAGCAGTCCGCGCCTTGCGTCGTCGAGTTCCGAGGCAAAATCATCTATCAGATACAGGCAGCGTCGCCCGCTCTCGCGGGTTAAAAACTCCCCCTGCGCCAGACGTAGCGCGCACATCAGGAGCTTGAGCTGCCCGCGCGACAGCGTATCTTCCACCGGCGCACCGTCTGCACGAATGCGGAAATCCGCCTTGTGCGGGCCGTGCGCGGTATAGGTCAACATGCGGTCGCGCTCGAAGCTTCTCTCTAATACTTCTGCGTAATCAGTCTCTTTTTCCCAGCCGCGCTGGAAAGAGAAGCTCAGAGAAAACTCGGGTAAAAACTGTTTGCAGGTGTCAGCCATGTCTTCGGCGATCCCTGCGCTGTATTCGGCACGCCAGCGGCTGATTTGTTCCGCAAGGGGGATTAATTCCATATCCCACGGGCGAAGCTGCGCGTAGCGTGTCACCTGTCGCAGCGCCGCGTTACGCTGCTTAAGCAGGCGCTTCAGGTTGCTCCAGGCGTTAAAGAATCCGGCTTCGTTGTGAAAGCATCCCCAGTCGAGGAACGCTCTTCTGTATTTGGGGCCGCCGTTGAGTAAAGTAAACCCCTCCGGCGTGATCAGCTGCATTGGCATCAGCAGCGCCAGCTCGGCCACTTTATGGCCGTCGGTGCCGTCGATGCGCACCTTGCTGTCGCCCTGCTTGTCTTTGGTCAGGCCGATGGACGTTTCACGCTCCTCGCCCTGTAAACGCCCGTGCAGAACAAACGACTCCTGCTCGTGGCGGATCACGCGACCAATCTGCAAACTGCGAAACGCCCGACCGTGGCCGAGCGTATAAATGGCTTCAAGCACGCTGGTTTTGCCGCTGCCGTTTGCGCCAACCAGGAAGTTAAAGCCAGGGGATAAAGCGAGATCCGCGCTTTCAATATTGCGAAAGTCGCGGATCAACAGGCGGGTGAGCGACATTACAGTCTCATTGGCATAACAACATAGGCAGCCGACTGTGATGCGGCATCTTCAATCTGTACGCTCGAAACGGAGTCGGTCAGCAGAATGCGAACATTCTCGCATTTCAGTGCATTCAGTACGTCCAGCACGTAGCTAACGTTAAAGCCGATTTCCATTTCAGCCCCGGCATAGGTGACGTCCAGAATCTCTTCTGCCTCTTCCTGCTCCGGGTTGTTGGCGGTGATTTTGATCTGGTTTTCGCTCACGTACAGGCGCACGCCGCGGAACTTCTCGTTAGAGAGGATTGCCGCGCGGGCAAACGCCTGCTTGAGGATATCGCAACCGGCTTCCAGGGTTTTGTCCGGGTTCTTCGGCAATACGCGGCGATAGTCCGGGAAACGACCGTCAACCAGCTTCGATGTGAAGACAAAATCACCCACGTGGGCGCGAATATTGTTGCTGCCAATCTGCACGCGCAGCGGCGTTTCACCGCCGTCGAGCATACGCATCAGCTCAATCACCCCTTTACGCGGGACGATCACCGAATGGTTTGGCAGGGAATCGCCAATGGGCATAGAGCAGACCGCCAGACGGTGGCCGTCAGTCGCTACGGTACGCAGCTCTTCGCCTTCGGTTTCGAACAGCATGCCGTTTAAGTAGTAACGCACATCCTGATGCGCCATCGAAAACTGGGTCGCTTCAATCAGGCGCTTCATCGTCGCCTGCGGCAGGGTGAATTCCACTTCACTTTGCCAGTCGTCCAGATTCGGGAAGTCCGCAGCGGGCAGCGTGGAGAGAGAGAAACGGCTGCGGCCAGAGCGCACCAGCATACGGTCGCCCTCAAGCTGTACAGCGATCTCTGCGCCTTCCGGCAGACCACGGCAGATATCAAAGAATTTACGTGCCGGAACCGTGGTCGCGCCTGCGTCATGCGGCTGCGTCAGCGTAACGCGCGCGATCATTTCCATTTCGAGGTCTGTGCCGGTCAGCGACAGCGTACCGTCAGCGACCTGAAGCAGCAGGTTTCCGAGAATAGGCAGCGTTGGGCGGCCACCTAATGGGCCACTCACCTGTTGCAGCGGTTTTAATAAATGTTCACGTTCAACGGTAAATTTCATAGCGTCACGATGATAGTGTTCTGATTAAATTGGAAAAATCTTCTTTTATGTCGTGGCTTTCTTCGCGTAACTGCTCAATCTTACGACAAGCGTGCAGCACGGTCGTATGGTCACGGCCACCAAACGCATCGCCGATTTCCGGCAGACTGTGGTTGGTTAACTCCTTTGCCAGCGCCATCGCCATCTGGCGCGGGCGCGCCACCGAGCGGGAACGACGTTTAGACAGCAAATCTGCCACTTTGATTTTGTAGTACTCAGCCACCGTCTTTTGAATATTGTCGATGGTGACTAATTTTTCCTGCAATGCCAGCAAATCGCGCAGCGCTTCACGCACGAAATCGATGGTGATAGCGCGACCGGTAAAGTTGGCGTTGGCGATAACGCGGTTCAGCGCCCCTTCCAGCTCACGCACGTTCGAGCGCAGACGCTTGGCAATAAAGAACGCCACTTCACCCGGCAGGCGAATGTCGTTTTCATCGGCTTTCTTCATCAGGATCGCGACGCGGGTTTCCAGTTCCGGTGGCTCGATCGCCACGGTCAGGCCCCAGCCAAAGCGGGATTTCAGACGATCTTCAACGCCGTTGATCTCTTTTGGATAGCGATCCGAGGTCAGGATGATCTGCTGATTACCTTCCAGCAGGGCGTTGAAGGTGTGGAAAAACTCTTCCTGGGATCGTTCTTTATTCGCAAAGAACTGGATGTCATCGATAAGCAGGGCGTCAACGGAACGGTAGTAGCGCTTAAACTCTTCGATCGCATTGTTCTGCAAGGCTTTTACCATGTCCTGAACGAAGCGCTCGGAGTGCATATACACGACTTTCGCGTTGGGTTTGCGCGCCATGATGCCGTTGCCGACAGCGTGCAGAAGGTGGGTTTTACCCAGACCCGTGCCGCCATACAGGAACAGCGGGTTATAGGCGCCGCCTGGGTTATCAGCCACCTGGCGAGCCGCCGCGCGCGCCAGCTGGTTCGATTTACCTTCAACGAAGTTATCGAACGTGTGCTTCACGTTGACGTTTGAACGGTAGGTTGGCTCCGCGGGAGCGGGGACGTTGTCCCAGCCCGGACGCGCCGCCGGGGCAACGCGTGGCGCCGGAGCGGGTGCCGCCTGGGCAGGCGCCGCGACGTTCACGGTTTCGCGGACTGTTTGCGTGACCGGCTTTGTTCCCACTTCAAAGCGCAGCTGCGGGGCATCAGACCCGCAGAAGTCATTCAACAGTCCGTTGATGTTATTGAGGTATTTGTCCCTTACCCAATCGAGCACAAAACGGTTTGGCGCATACAAAGCCAGCGTGTTATCGCTCAGTTCCGCCTGCAACGGGCGGATCCACATACTGAATTCTGTGGCTGGTAACTCATCCTGCAATCGGGCAAGACACTGCTGCCAAAGCGAAAGTGACACGGCGGACTCCACTCGAACAATAAAAGAAAACTATTGAATATTCATGATTGTTGGCGCACATCGACATGACCCTGTGCAAAAAGGGTGACGTGCGAATTGCTATCTGCAATTTTGCCCTGACCAGGATCCTGGGATCCCGATCGGGACCGCGGATCATAGCCTAAACTGAGCCAGAGATCTTCTGTTTCTCACAGATTCTTCCCGATTTATCCACAGGAAGATCCGAAACCGGGTAAGTGTAATCGATCCTGACGGGAGTGCCGCGCGATTTAGGCCGCATATTGGAAAATTTAATGAGCACAGACAATTTTTTGCTTAAATGATCTAACGAAGATCCGGGACGATCCTTGCGATTTGAACGCGAGCCCGTATAATCCTCGACCCGGCGCGTGATGCTCATCTTCCTGCGTCGTCCGTTGCTCATTTTGCGCGCGAAAACGTGCGAAATTACGCGGGAAATAAGGAAAGAGAATTGACTCCGGAGTGTACAATTATTACAATCCGGCCTCTTTAATCACCCACGCTGAGGCGTTAGTCGTTCGAAACACGTTCGGGTAAACGCAAAAGTCAGTGAATTTATTCAAGTTTAGGTAGAAATCGCCATGAAACGCACTTTTCAACCGTCTGTACTGAAGCGCAACCGTTCTCACGGCTTCCGTGCTCGTATGGCTACTAAAAATGGTCGTCAGGTTCTGGCACGTCGTCGTGCTAAAGGCCGCGCTCGTCTGACCGTTTCCAAGTAATAAAGCTAACCCCTGAGTGGTTAAGCTAGCATTTCCCAGGGAGTTACGTTTGTTAACTCCCACTCATTTCACTTTCGTCTTCCAGCAGCCACAACGGGCTGGCACGCCGCAAATTACCATCCTCGGCCGCCAAAATTCGCTGGGGCATCCCCGTATCGGTCTAACTGTCGCCAAGAAAAACGTTAAGCGTGCGCACGAACGCAATCGGATTAAACGTCTGACGCGTGAGAGCTTCCGTTTACGTCAGCATGAACTTCCGTCTATGGATTTCGTGGTGGTGGCTAAAAAAGGGGTTGCCGACCTCGATAACCGTGCTCTCTCGGAAGCGTTGGAAAAATTATGGCGCCGCCATTGTCGCCTGGCTCGCGGGTCCTGATAGCCCTCATTCGGGTCTATCAACGCCTGATTAGTCCGCTACTCGGGCCGCACTGCCGTTTCACACCGACATGCTCAAGCTATGGAATTGAGGCATTGCGCAGGTTTGGAGTGATAAAAGGCAGTTGGTTGACGGTGAAACGCGTATTAAAATGCCACCCTTTACACCCTGGTGGTGACGACCCCGTCCCGCCTGGACCATTTGATACCAGAGAACACTAACGATGGATTCGCAACGCAATCTTCTTATCATCGCTTTGTTGTTCGTGTCTTTCATGATCTGGCAAGCGTGGGAGCAGGATAAAAATCCTCAACCACAACAGCAGGTCACGCAGACCACGACCACAGCAGCGGGTAGCGCCGCCGACCAGGGCGTACCGGCCAGTGGCCAGGGGAAACAGATTACGGTTAAGACCGATGTGCTTGAGCTGACTATCAACACCCGCGGTGGTGATATTGAGCAGGCGCTGCTGTTGACCTACCCGAAAGAGCTGAAGTCTAACGAACCGTTCCAGTTACTGGAAACCACGCCACAGTTTATCTACCAGGCACAGAGCGGCCTGACCGGTCGTGATGGCCCGGATAACCCGGCTAACGGTGCGCGTCCACTGTATAACGTCGAGAAAGACACTTTCGTGATGGCTGATGGCCAGAACGAACTGGTGATCCCAATGACCTATACGGATGCTGCGGGCAACACCTTCACCAAATCCTTCACCCTGAAACGCGGTGAATATGCGGTGAACGTGGGCTACAGCGTGCAGAACACCGGCGCAAAACCACTGGAACTGTCGACCTTCGGTCAGCTGAAGCAGTCCATCAATCTGCCTTCACATCGTGACACCGGAAGCAGCAACTTTGCGCTGCATACCTTCCGTGGTGCGGCGTACTCCACGCCGGATGCGAAGTACGAAAAATACAAATTCGACACCATTGCCGATAACGAAAACCTGAACGTCAGCGCGAAAGGCGGCTGGGTTGCGATGCTGCAGCAGTACTTCGCTACTGCATGGGTTCCGCGTAACGAAGGTACTAACAACTTCTATACCGCTAACCTGGGCAACGGCATTGCGGCGATCGGTTATAAATCAGAGCCAGTTCTGGTTCAGCCGGGTCAAACCGGTAATCTGGGCAGCACCCTGTGGGTTGGCCCGGAAATCCAGGACAAAATGGCAGCAGTCGCACCGCACCTGGATCTGACCGTAGATTACGGTTGGTTGTGGTTCATCTCTCAGCCGCTGTTTAAGCTGCTGAAGTTCATCCACAGCTTCCTGGGTAACTGGGGCTTCTCCATCATCGTTATCACCTTCATCGTTCGTGGCATCATGTACCCGCTGACTAAAGCGCAGTACACCTCCATGGCGAAGATGCGCATGCTGCAGCCGAAAATTGCGGCGATGCGTGAGCGTCTGGGCGATGACAAACAGCGTCAGAGCCAGGAAATGATGGCCCTGTATAAAGCAGAGAAAGTGAACCCACTGGGTGGTTGCTTCCCGCTGCTTATCCAGATGCCAATCTTCCTTGCGCTGTACTACATGCTGATGGGCTCCGTTGAGCTGCGCCACGCGCCGTTCGCGCTGTGGATCCACGACCTGTCCGCACAGGACCCGTACTACATCCTGCCGATCCTGATGGGTATCACGATGTTCTTCATCCAGAAGATGTCGCCTACCACTGTGACCGACCCGATGCAGCAGAAGATCATGACCTTCATGCCGGTCATCTTCACCGTGTTCTTCCTGTGGTTCCCGTCAGGTCTGGTGCTGTACTATATCGTCAGCAACCTGGTGACCATCATCCAGCAGCAGCTGATTTACCGTGGTCTGGAGAAGCGTGGTCTGCATAGCCGCGAAAAGAAAAAATCCTGATTCGGTTAAGCAGTAGCTAAAATAAGGGCGGTCAGTTGACCGCCTTTTTTATTTGTATTCAGTGAGACAAACCATGAGCCATAACGACACTATCGTCGCCCAGGCAACCCCACCGGGACGCGGTGGTGTAGGCATTCTGCGTATCTCCGGCCTGAAAGCACGCGAGGTCGCCGAAGCGGTGCTGGGTAAACTGCCAAAACCGCGCTACGCCGACTATCTGCCGTTTAAAGACAGCGACGGCACCGCGCTGGATCAGGGCATTGCGCTGTGGTTCCCTGGCCCGAACTCCTTTACCGGTGAAGACGTGCTGGAATTACAGGGGCACGGCGGCCCGGTCATCCTCGATCTGCTGTTAAAACGCATTCTGACCCTGCCCGGCCTGCGCATTGCGAAGCCGGGCGAGTTCTCCGAGCGCGCGTTCCTCAACGACAAGCTCGACCTGGCGCAGGCCGAGGCCATCGCCGACCTGATCGACGCCAGTTCCGAACAGGCGGCCCGCTCCGCGCTGAACTCGCTTCAGGGCGCGTTTTCCGCGCGCGTAAATCATCTTGTGGAAGCACTTACTCACCTGCGGATCTACGTCGAAGCGGCTATCGACTTCCCGGACGAAGAGATCGACTTCCTTTCCGACGGCAAAATCGAAGCGCAGCTCAACGGCGTAATGGCCGATCTCGATGCCGTTCGCGCCGAAGCGCGTCAGGGCAGCCTGCTGCGTGAAGGGATGAAGGTGGTTATCGCCGGGCGCCCTAACGCCGGGAAATCGAGCCTGCTGAACGCCCTCGCGGGCCGTGAAGCGGCTATCGTGACCGACATTGCCGGCACCACCCGCGACGTGCTGCGCGAACATATTCACATCGACGGCATGCCGCTGCACATCATTGATACCGCAGGATTGCGCGATGCCAGCGATGAAGTGGAACGCATCGGTATCGAACGCGCCTGGCAGGAGATCGAGCAGGCCGACCGCGTGCTGTTTATGGTCGATGGCACCACCACCGACGCCGTTGACCCGGCGGATATCTGGCCGGACTTTATCGCTCGCCTGCCTGCCAAACTGCCGATCACCGTGGTGCGTAACAAAGCGGACGTCACGGGCGAAACGCTGGGCATCAGCGATGTGAATGGTCACTCACTGATTCGCCTGTCGGCGCGCACCGGGGAAGGCGTGGACGACCTGCGCAACCACCTCAAGCAAAGCATGGGCTTCGATACCAGCATGGAAGGCGGCTTCCTCGCCCGCCGTCGCCATTTGCAGGCGCTGGAAGAGGCGGCAAACCACCTCGTTCAGGGCAAAGCGCAGCTGATCGGCGCCTGGGCGGGTGAACTGCTGGCGGAAGAGCTGCGTCTGGCGCAGCAAAATCTGAGCGAGATCACCGGGGAGTTTACGTCGGACGATCTGCTGGGACGGATTTTCTCCAGCTTCTGTATCGGGAAATAACTCTCGCGAATGAATGGTGATTTCCTCCAGGGAAATCACCATTGTCCAAATGGCAACTCGCTTCTTCTCTTTCCAGCCCCTATGCTGCTTGCCTGCATCTATGGGGGATTTATGGCTCGTTTTCTGTTTTGTAGCTTTGCGCTGGTTCTGCTTTATCCATCAGGTATAGATATGTATCTGGTGGGCTTACCGCATATCGCCCGGGATCTGGGCGCCAGCGAAGCGCAGCTGCATATCGCGTTTTCGGCCTATCTCGCGGGAATGGCATCGTCGATGGTGTTTGCCGGGAAAATCGCGGATAAAGCGGGCCGTCAGCCCGTGGCTATCACCGGCGCTATCGTCTTTGCGCTGGCCTCTATCCTCTGTTCAATGGCGCATAACAGCACGCTGTTCCTTACCGGGCGCTTTATCCAGGGCATCGGGGCGGGCGGGTGCTACGTGGTGGCCTTCGCCATTCTGCGCGATACCCTGAGCGCGCAGCGTCGCGCCAAAGTGCTCTCGATGCTCAACGGCATTACCTGCATTATCCCGGTGCTCGCGCCGGTGGTCGGGTATCTCATCATGCTGAAGTTCCCGTGGCAGACCCTGTTCTGGACGATGGCGGCAATGGGGGGGCTGGTGTTTACGCTGTCGATAACGGTGCTGAAAGAGACGCACCCGGGCTCGCAAAGCGCGCCGCGCGCGGCAACCCTCCATCCCGCCGAGAGGCTTCTCAACCGCTTTTTCCTCAGCCGTCTGGCCGTGACCACCCTGAGCGTGGCGGTGATTCTGACCTATGTAAACGTTTCCCCGGTGCTGCTGATGGAAACGATGGGCTTCGATCGCGGGGAGTATTCCACGGTGATGGCGTGTACCGCGCTGGTCAGTATGGCCGTGTCGTTCTCAACGCCCTTTGCGCTCAATATCTTCCGTCAGCGCACCCTGATGCTGACGTCACAGGCGCTGTTCCTCGCCGCAGGCGTGATGCTGGCCACCGCCGGTTCACACGCGGTGATGCTGGCGGGCATCACCCTGATTTGCGCCGGGTTCTCGGTAGGTTTTGGCGTGGCGATGAGCCAGGCGCTCGGCCCGTTCTCGCTGAAGGCGGGCGTGGCAAGCTCGGTGCTGGGCATTGCGCAGGTTTGCGGGTCGTCGCTGTGGATTTGGCTGGCGGCGGTTCTCGGTCTTAACGCGCTGAATATGCTGATCGGGATTCTGATTGGCTGTAGCATTATCTGCATTCTCTTACTTTTGGTCATTCAGCCCGCCGCGCACTATGAAGAAGCCCATCAGCAGTCTCGATCTTAATCTTCTGCTCACCCTGCAGCTGCTGTTGCAGGAGCGCAGCGTGACCAAAGCCGCGAAGCGGATGAACGTCACGCCGTCGGCGGTGAGTAAATCGCTGGCGAAGCTGCGGGACTGGTTTGAGGATCCGCTGTTTGTTAAAACGCCGCTGGGGCTGCTGCCTACGCCGCTGACGGTCAGTCTTGAGCAGGATCTGGCGGACTGGATGCAAATCGGCAATCAGATCCTCGATAAATTCCACCACGACTCCCCCGGCGGGCTGAAGTTTGAGCTGGCGGCGGAAACCCCGCTGATGCTGATCCGCTTTAATACCCTGCTGGAGCAGGTGAACCAGCGCTATCCGCAGGCCACGGTGAAGATGCGCCAGTGGGATTACGATTCGCTGGACGCCATCACCCGCGGCGAAGTAGACCTCGGCTTTACCGGGCGCGAAACGCACCCGCGCTCCCGGGAGCTGCTGAAGCTGATGCCGTGGTTTATCGATTATGAAATTCTGTTCAGCGACCGTCCGTGCGTCTACCTGCGTGAAGATCACCCGGCGCTGCGGGAAGAGTGGAATCTGGAAACGTTCCTGCGCTACCCGCATATCAGCATCTTCTGGGAGCGCAGCGACACCTGGGCGCTGGACGAGGTGCTCAAAGAGATGGGGCGCGACAGGAATATCGCCATGAGCCTGCCGGGATTCGAGCAGTCGATGTTTATGGCGGCGCAGCCGGGCCATAACTACATCGCCACCGCGCCGCACTATTGCCACCACTACAACCAGCTCCAGCAGCGCAAACTGGTCTCACTTCCCATTCCCATCGACGAAGCCCAGGCCGAAAAACTTACCGTGCCGTTCACGCTCATCTGGCACAAGCGTAATAGCCATAATCCGAAAATTTTGTGGCTAAAAGAGACAATCAAAGCGCTTTATGGCGTTCCTTTGCGTTAGCCATCAAATTTTTGCCTAATAATGTGTAAAGTTCGGCGCTAAGACTTCTCTTAATCCCATTTACTGATTAAATCAGAAGCGAAGTTAAGCGATAATCATGTAACCGTTTAACCGACTACGACCATTATCAAGGAGCGAAAAATGGCAACGCACTTTGCAAGAGGGACTCTCTCTGAAGGACGCCTCGTATCGGCCAGGCTCTCACTCGCCTGCCACAATGAAGCACTCAAGCTTCCTGAACACCGCCGGACGCGCTTTTTAGCCTCCAGGGCGCTACTCGCCGAGCTGCTATTCATGCTGTACGGCACCAGCGAGCTGCCGGATATGATCACCCAGCCCGGCGGCCGCCCGGTCTTCGCAGACCCGGATCTTCCCCGCTTTTCTGTCTCCTACACCGGCAATATTATTGGCGTTGCGCTGACCACCGAAGGCGACTGCGGGCTGGATATGGAACTCCAGCGTGCGAGTCACGGCCTTCACGGCGCCAACCCGCTTGATGCCTATCCGCTCTCCAGCAACGAGAAGCTGTGGGTGCGTAACCAGAACGACCCGAACGAAGCGAAAGCGCAGCTGATCACGCTGCGTCAGAGCATTCGCAAGCTCTGCGGATGCGCCGCGGATGATGCCAGCTTGCTTCAGCTTTTGCCCGGCTCGGGCCGCCTGCGCGCCACGAAAACCTCGCTGGTGGAAGCCCTTAGCGATGCCGAAGACGTGCTGATTTGGTCTATCTCCGTCACCCCGGCAATCGAACGACTCAAAATCTGGGAATTTGACAGCGGGCGTGGGTGGCGTAGCCTTCCTGATGTCCCTGCGCGCGCCAACGAACCCGCCGCGCGCTTAATGAGATTAACCAGTTTACCGGCAGAAAAAGCTCTTACCCTTAACTGACCCGTCCAGGGCCATCATGATGCAAAGGAGTAATCATGTCTGATACGTTGAAAGTTGTTACGTTACTGGGAAGCCTGCGCAAAGGTTCATTTAACGGCATGGTCGCCCGCACGCTGCCGCAGTTCGCTCCCGCAGGGATGGAGATCTCCGCACTGCCTTCAATTGGTGATATCCCGCTGTACGATGCTGACGTTCAGCAGGAAGAGGGTTTCCCGCAGAGCGTGGAAGCGCTGGCAGAGCAGATCCGCCAGGCCGACGGCGTGGTGATCGTCACGCCGGAGTATAACTATTCGGTGCCGGGTGGCCTGAAAAACGCTATCGACTGGCTGTCCCGCCTGCCGGAGCAGCCGCTGTCCGGGAAGCCGGTGCTGATCCAGACCAGCTCGATGGGCGCTATCGGCGGCGCGCGCTGCCAGTATCACCTGCGCCAGATTTTAGTGTTCCTGGATGCGATGGTGATGAACAAGCCGGAGTTTATGGGCGGTGTGATTCAGAACAAGGTCGACCCGCAGACGGGTGAAGTGGTGGATCAAAGCACGCGTGACCATCTTTCAGGCCAGCTGACCGCGTTTGGTGATTATATCAAGCGGGTTAAAGCGTAAACCGGAGAGGGCTGATGCCCTCATCCTGGCCCTCTCCCGCGGGAGAGGGGACAAACACCAGAGCCCTTTTCGTCGAAAAGGGCTTGCTGTTTATTTGGCATCAATAAACACAATCTTCAGCACGAACAGCAGCGCAACAACGATCACGCACGGGCTGAGGTCGCGGAAACGACCGGTTCCGATCTTCATCACGCAGTAAGAGATAAAGCCCAGCGCGATACCTTCGGTGATCGAGAAGCTGAACGGCATCATCACCGCGGTAATAAACGCCGGCACCGCTTCGGTTAAATCATCCCACTTCACACGCGCCAGGCTGGACGTCATCAGAACGCCCACATAAATCAGCGCGCCCGCCGCCGCATACGGAGGAACCATGCCCGCCAGCGGAGAGAGGAAAATCACCAGCAGGAACAGAATGCCGACCACAACCGCCGTCAGGCCGGTACGCCCGCCGACGGAGACACCGGACGAGGATTCGATGTAAGCGGTAACAGAGGAGGTGCCGATGAACGAGCCCGCCACGGAAGAAACGCTGTCCACGAACAGCGCCTGCTTCATGCGCGGGAATTTACCTTTTTCATCCGCCAGACCGGCTTTGTCGGTCACGCCAATCAGCGTACCGGAGGAGTCAAACAGGTTTACCAGCATGAAGGAGAAAATCACGCCCGCCAGACCGAGGTTCAGCGAGCCCGCCAGGTCGACGTGGCCAACAACGGTGCTCACGCTTGGCGGCGCGGACACAATGCCGTTGTAGTGAACATCGCCCAGCATCCAGCCCAGCAGCGTGGTCACCACGATAGAGACCAGCACCGCCGCATGAATGTTGCGGGACGCCAGGATCGCGATGATAAAGAAGCCCAGCACGCCCAGCAGCACGTTGTGCGAGGTCAGATGGCCGATGCTCACCAGGGTATCCGGGTTCGCCACGATAACGCCCGCGTTTTTCAGGCCCATCATGCCGATGAACAGACCAATACCGCTGGTGATCCCCACGCGCAGGCTCACCGGAATATTGGCAATCATCCAGTAACGCACGCGGAAAATGGTCAGCAGCAGCAGGCCAATCGCGCCCCAGAAGATAGCGCCCATCCCCACCTGCCACGGCAGGCCCATCGCCTGAACCACCACGAATGCGAAGAACGCGTTCAAACCCATTGCCGGTGCCAGCGCAACCGGCAGGTTAGCGAACACACCCATCAGAATGCTGCCCAGCGCAGCGATCAGGCAGGTGGTTACAAAGACGGCGCTGGTGTCCATGCCAGCAACGCCCAGAATTTGTGGGTTAACAAAAACGATATAGACCATCGTCAGGAAGGTGGTGAAACCGGCGATCACTTCGGTGCGTGCCGTTGTGCCGTGCTCGCGCAGCTTAAACACGCGCTCAAGCAGACCCTGACCAGATGTCTGGGTAGTGTGTTGTTGACTCATCATCTATTTCCGAACAAGGAGGGAAAATTCGTCGCTATCCTATACCAAAATGCGACAATAAGGGCGGTTGTAAGGTACTTTTTTTCATTGAATTTGCTTATACGGCAACGATTGCGTGTCGTTAAACTGCATCACGTAAACGTTAAACTTGTTAAAAGGGAAAAGCATGTCCGGAATTGAGGCGGTATTTTTCGACTGCGACGGTACGCTTGTCGACAGTGAGGTCATTTGTTCCCGTGCGTACGTCGCCATGTTCCAGGAATTTGGCATTACGCTCGAGCTCGACGAGGTGTTCAAACGCTTTAAGGGCGTGAAGCTCTACGAGATCATCGACATCATTAACGAAGAACACGGCGTGGATCTCGCAAAAGCGGATCTGGAGCCCGTGTACCGCGCCGAGGTCGCACGCCTCTTCGACGCCGAGCTGGAAGTCATCTCTGGCGCGAACGCGCTGCTGGACGCCATGACGGTGCCGATCTGCGTGGTCTCTAACGGCCCGGTCAGCAAAATGCAGCACTCGCTGGGTAAGCTTGAGATGCTGCACCACTTCCCGGAAAAGCTGTTCAGCGGCTACGATATCCAGCGCTGGAAGCCCGACCCGGCGCTGATGTTCCATGCGGCGAAAGCAATGAACGTGAACGTGGAGAACTGCATCCTGGTGGATGACTCCTCCGCCGGTGCGCAGTCGGGAATTGATGCGGGCATGGAGGTGTTTTACTTCTGCGCCGATCCGCACAACAAGCCGATCGATCATCCAAAAGTGACGACCTTTACCGACCTGGCGCAACTGCCGGCGCTGTGGAAGGCGCGCGGGTGGAAAATTACCCGCTGAGGATAATCCCGCCGCAGCGCGGCGGGACGTTTACCTTAGTACGACTGCGTCAGCTCTGCGGCGGCGGCCTTGTCGGCAATCACCGTCAGGGACGGATGCAGCTGCAGCACGGAGGCGGGAAGCTGCTCCGTGACCGGTCCTTCCAGCATCCCTTTTAGCGCCTTCGCTTTCCCGGCACCGCTAACCATCATCAGCAGATTTTTTGCCGCCATGATGCTTTTCGGCCCCATCGTCACGTAGCGATCCGGCACCAGCGAAACGTCGCCGCCAAGCTCGCCCTCGGCGACAAGGCTGATCATCTCACCCTCGATCGGCACCGTGGTGGTCATGTCGTGGAAATGCGTCGTGTTGGGCAAGTTCCCGCAAAAATGACCGTCCGTGCCCAGCCCCATCACCACCAGATCCAGCCCGCCCCGCTCGGCCAGCATCCGGTCGTGAGCCGGGTAGTTATCCACCGTCAGCTTGTGGATGTTGGCCTCGCCGATCTCCGTCGGGGTGAAGAACAGCCTGCGCAGGTTGGTGATGGTCACGCCATCGCCGGGCCTGCCGCGAAACGGGATCTCGTCGAAGTTATAAAAATGGACGTTTTTAAGCCAGTTCTTGCCTTTGACCTTCGGCGTAAGCAGCTCGTACATCCGCTTAGGCGTGTTGCCCGCCGTAATGGCGAGGTGAACCCGGCGCGGCCTGGTCATCAGGTCGTACACCTGCTGCGCCGCGAACTGGCTCATCTGCTCGTAGTCATCGGTAATGATCACTTTCATCGTATCATCCTGATAAGCCGGGTTTATTTGAATAGCTTCTGCACAAATTCGGCATAGGCCGGGCGCCAGACGTCCATTTCATGATTCAGACCCGGATATTCATGGTACTCAAAGCGAATATCGCGCTTTTCCAGCTCGGCTTTCAGCCCGGCGATATCTTTCCCGGTGACCATGTCCTGGTCGCCCACCACCACGGTAAAGTTGCGAAGCTGCTTATTAATCGACTGGGGATCGTCCAGACGCGCGCTGACGCCAGCGTCGGGAACCGTGGTAGTGGTCACGCCGCTGAAGGTGGCCAGCCAGCCAAAGCTTTCAAGGTGATTAAAACCGGACACCAGCGCCTGATAGCCCCCCTGGGACAGCCCCGCCAACGCGCGGCCCTCGGCGTCGGTGCGAACGTTAAAACGCTTGCTGATAAGCGGAATAATGTCCGTCATCAGCTCGCGATCGGCGGCCTTCGCGTTGAGCGGATAGAACTCTTTGCGGCGCTCGCCGGGAACAAAAGTTTCAGGCACGATGCCCTCCGCGTCCGTTTCGGTATCCGGCACCACCACCAGCATCGGGGCAATTTTTCCGTCGGCCAGCAGGTTATCCATCATCTGCGCGATGCGCCCCTGGTCGATGGCCGAACGCCCCGTATCGCCAAAGCCATGATAAAAATAGAGTACCGGCAGCGGCTTACCTTTGCCGCTGTAGCCCGGCGGCGTCCAGACGTACATCTGCCGCTCTGAATTGAGCGCCTGAGAGTGGTAGGTCAGCGCAATCAGATCGCCGTGCGGGACGGCTTTAACGTCCAGAATACTGCCGGGCACCAGCACCATGCTGCTGTTAACCTGACGCTGCGGCTTGGTCATCGCCGTTCCGGTATCGATGCTGCGCACGCCGTCGACGTTAAAGAAATACTCATACAGGTTGGGCTTCAGCGCGGGCGCCTTCCAGCTCCAGAGACCGGAGCTGTCTTTCACCATCGGATGAATGTTGTCCGGCGTTGGAACGCCGATCGCCACGGACACGCTTTTCGCATTCGGGGCAAAGAAGCGGAACGTAACGGAGTTATCCGCATTCACCTGGGTCACGTACTGCTGCACGGGCAGCGCCGGATCCGGCGTATCGGGCAGCTGCGCGGCGAAAGCCGGCTGGCTAAGGCAAACCGCGAGCGTAATAAGCGATAAAGCCGATTTAATTCGTTTCATGCGTAAATCCTTTTTAAATTATCTGGTTACCACCAGATTTCAGCCTGGGCACCCACCGCGAACTGATCTTTCTTCTTGTCCTCGAAGGTGAAATTATCGAGATCGGTGTCTTCCGCTTTAATGTAAGTGCCGTAGAAACGAATTTCCGGGCGGGAGGTCAACATACTGGTGTTGACCTTAAAGGTATGGAAGAGCGTGGTTTTGTAGCCAGACTCGTAATAATTTTTGCCCGTCAGGTCGGTGTTTTTCTGTTTGAAATAGCCCAGCTCAACGCCGGTCTGGTTGAATTTGTCCCAGATCCAGGCAGGACGAACCACGGCACGGATGGATTCGAAGTCAGAGTGCGCGCCGGTTTCGTAGCTGTAGACGTCATTACCGAACGAATAGACCAGCGCGTTCGCGACGATGACGTTGTCCCCCAGGTACATTTCCCCCTGCGAGGCCAGGCGAACCGCCGTACCGTAGGTGTGATCGCCATAGTATCGGCCATTAAAGGTCGTGAACGGGCTGGAGCCGGCATAGCGCGAGAAGCTGCTGGCAATGGAGTTGTTCGCCACCAGCAGGGAGTACTCGTTGAAGCCGCCCGCGTCGAACTTGTGGGTCACCGTGCTTCCCAGCATCCAGGTGTCTTTCCACTGGTAATAGCCATTGTTGTCCTGGTTATACTTCTCGCTGGAGCTCTGATTCGCCGCGACATAGCGCCCGCTCAGCATCAGGGTCGCGTTATCCCACAGCGGCAGCTCCTTGTAGCGCAGGTCGATGGCGTTGGTGTTGATCTGCTGCTTATTTTTCAGCTCGCGGTCATAGTCATCCACGTCTTCACGCACCAGGGCGATATCCACCTTGCCCGGGCCGACTTTCCAGTTTTCCAGACCCACGCCCGCGGCGGCATCGGTGCGCTGCGTTTTCCAGTCGAGCATCTGAATCTCAATTTTCGGCGCGCCGTGCTTGCCGACCCAAAAATCCGCTTCCGGTGCGAACGGCAGGAAGCCCTGGGTGGTCACGTACATGTCAGAGAACTGGAGGTAGTTTTCCCCGCCCGCGTTATCCCCGAACCAGCCCGTGGAATACTGCTGGCTGACGTTGCCGTCCAGCATCACGATGGCGTCCACGCGCTTGTTGCCTTCGTGGTAGACCCGCTGTTTCAGCTGCAAATCAAACCAGCCGGTGTATTCGTTCCCCAGTCGGCCCAGCGAGCCAATCGCCCAGGATTTGGGTGAGCCGTGCGACGCCGTTCCCCAGCCGGAGCGGAAATAGCCGTTATAGCTGAACCCGATTTCATCTTTCACAAACTTACTGAAATCTTTCATGGTTATTGATGAATATACCGGCGCGCTTTCATCCCCCGCGGCGTTGTCATTTTTCACCAGTACCGCGTTGGGTTTTTTCGTCGGCTTTACGCTCGACTGCGCCGGGGCTGCCTGTTTTTTATAATATTGCAGCTCATTTTGCGTATCCTTCAGCGCCTTCTCGAGTAATTCAAGACGCTGTTCAACCGTTAATGATTCCGCGTTCACCTGGCAGAACGGCGCCATCATTAAAAATGCAGAGGTAAGAGCATTTCTCCTGAACATATTAAGATTCCCTTTTAAACATTATTATTAAACAACCGAGGATTTCTTATCCAAAATACAGTGGAAAAAGAGGGCACAAAAAAAGCAGAGGCAATCGCAATAGCGGTTCCGGCAATACAGGCGCGCACGGCATCGCGCAGGCTTGTTAGCCTGCCTTTTACCGTTTTACGGAAATAAAAAAACCTGAAAAGAACACCGCTTCTTTCGAAGTGGGTCTTTTCAGGTTTTGCCCGTACGGTGACGGTTACAACCCTGCAATGACGATAATTGCGCGTTCCGCTAATTAATTTTTATCAATGACTGAGTACCACGGTGTTTTATTGCAGACGAGAAGGAAACACAACGCGTAATAGCGTGATTTGTGACTAAGGCCAAATTTATTTGGCCGTTGATTACGGCTTCGCGGAATAGACTATTTATGGGGTTTATATAATTGATATTAAATATAACGCCAGCAACGCTGGCGTTATTTATTTTTTTACTCTTTTGGATCTTTACCCGCCAGCAGCTTGTCCAGCTCGTCGCCGCCAACGTGACGGAAATCCTGTCCCTTCACGAAATAGAAGATGTATTCGCAAATGTTCTGGCAACGGTCGCCGATGCGCTCAATCGAGCGCGCGCAGAACAGTGCGGTCAGCACGCTTGGAATGGTGCGCGAATCCTCCATCATGTAGGTCATCAGCTGGCGCACAATGCCTTCGTATTCCTGGTCGACCTTCTTGTCTTCGCGGTAAATACGCACCGCTTCGTCGAGATCCATACGCGCGAAGGCGTCCAGCACGTCGTGCAGCATTTGCACGGTGTGGCGGCCCAGAGACTCCAGGCTGACCAGAAGCGGCTGGTGCTGCTGAGAAAACTTCTCCAGCGCCGTGCGGCAGATTTTATCCGCAACGTCACCAATACGTTCCAGCTCGGCGATGGTTTTGATAATCGCCATCACCAGACGCAGGTCGCTCGCCGTCGGCTGGCGTTTTGCGATGATGCGCACGCAGGCTTCGTCGATGGCGACTTCCATCATGTTGACGTTTTTATCGCCTTCGATAACGCGCTTCGCCAGCTCGCTATCCTGGTTGTGCATCGCCGTGATCGCATCAGAAAGCTGCTGCTCTACCATGCCGCCCATGGTCATCACCTGGGTGCGGATGCTTTCCAGCTCTGCGTTGAACTGGCCGGAAATGTGTTTATTGAGATTAAGGTTGTCCATGGTTCACTCCAAATCAACCGTAGCGGCCAGTAATATAATCTTCAGTTTGTTTCTTCGCGGGCTTGGTGAACAGATCGTCCGTGTTGCTGAACTCAATCAACTCGCCCAGATACATAAACGCCGTGTGATCGGAACAACGGGCAGCCTGCTGCATGTTGTGGGTCACGATAACCACGGTGTAATCCTGCTTCAGCTCGGTGATCAGCTCTTCGATACGACCGGTTGAGATCGGATCCAGCGCTGAACACGGCTCATCCAGCAGCAGCACTTCCGGGCGAATGGCGATACCACGCGCGATGCACAGACGCTGCTGCTGACCACCGGAGAGAGAGTACCCGCTCTGGTGCAACTTATCTTTGGTTTCGTTCCATAATGCGGCTTTGGTCAAAGCCCACTGCACGCGCTCGTCCATGTCGGCGCGGGAGAGCTTTTCGAACAGGCGCACGCCAAAGGCGATGTTGTCGTAGATCGACATCGGGAACGGCGTTGGCTTCTGGAACACCATACCCACTTTGGCACGCAGCAGGGCGATATCCTGGGTATTGGTGAGAATGTTGTCGCCATCCAGCAGAATCTCGCCTTCGGCGCGCTGCTCCGGATAGAGCGAATACATTTTGTTAAAGGTACGCAGCAGCGTGGATTTACCGCAGCCGGACGGACCGATGAATGCCGTGACCTGGTTCTTCGCAATATCCAGGTTGATATTCTTCAGGGCATGGAATTTGCCGTAGTAGAAGTTCAAATCGCGAACCTGAATCTTACCCGGGGCAGTATCAACCATACTCATTGACTCATTTCCTCATTCGGCGCCGCGATGTGCCGCGCCGTAAAAAATTAACCGTGTTTCTTCTTCGCGAAAATGACGCGCGCCAGAATGTTCAGCAACAGTACGCAAAGGGTAATGATCAGCACCCCGGCCCAGGCCAGCTGCTGCCACTCCGCGAACGGGCTCATCGCAAATTTAAAGATGGTGACCGGAAGGTTGGCGATCGGCTGCATCATGTCGGTGCTCCAGAACTGGTTGGAGAGGGACGTAAACAGCAGCGGTGCCGTTTCACCGGCGATACGCGCAACGGCCAGCAGGATGCCGGTCATGATCCCGGAGACAGACGCTTTCAGCGTAATCGCGGAGATCATTTTCCATTTCGGGGTGCCCAGCGCATACGCCGCTTCACGCAGGCTGTCCGGCACCAGTTTCAGCATGTTCTCGGTGGTACGGATAACGATAGGCACCTGCAGCAGCGCAAGCGCAATCACGCCCGCCCAGCCGGAGAAGTGCTCCATCTGCGCCACCACCACGGTGTAAACGAACAGACCGACCACGATAGACGGGGCAGAAAGCAGAATGTCGTTGATGAAGCGAATCACTTCCGCGAGCCAGGATTTACGGCCGTATTCCGCCAGGTAGATCCCCGCCATAATGCCCAGCGGCGTACCGAAAACGGTCGCCCATAAGATCAGCAGGCCGCTGCCCGCCAGGGCGTTCGCCAGACCACCACCCGCCGTGTTTGGCGGCGGCGTCATTTCGGTGAACAGCGCCAGGGACATGCCGTCGATACCGCGAACCACGGTAGAGAACAGGATCCACACCAACCAGAACAACCCGAACGCCATGGTCGCCATTGAGAGCGTCAGCGCAATGCGGTTTTTCAGGCGGCGCTTTGACTGCATCTTGCGGCGAGATTCCGCCAGCGCAGCGGTGTTTTGCATTTCGAGCGTTGCCATTAGCGTGCCCCCTCATTCTTCGCCAGACGCATAATCATCAGCTTGGAAATCGCCAGAACAATGAAGGTGATAACAAACAGGATCAGACCGAGTTCCATCAGCGCGGCAACGTGCAGCCCGGATTCCGCTTCGGCGAATTCGTTCGCCAGCGCCGAGGTAATGCTGTTGCCCGGCATGAACAGCGAGGCGCTGTCGAGCTGGTAGGTGTTACCGATGATAAAGGTCACCGCCATGGTTTCACCCAGCGCGCGGCCTAAGCCCAGCATCACGCCGCCGATCACCCCATTTTTGGTGAACGGAAGAACGATGCGCCAGATAACTTCCCAGGTGGTGCAGCCGATACCGTAGGCCGACTCTTTCATCATCACCGGGGTTTGTTCGAAGACATCGCGCATAACCGCCGCAATGTACGGGATAATCATGATGGCGAGGATCACGCCTGCGGCCAGAATACCGATACCGAATGCCGGGCCGGCGAAGAGCGCGCCCACAAACGGGATTGCCGACAGAACGTTGCCGACCGGCTCCTGGAAGTAGGTCGCAAACAGCGGAGCAAAGATAAACAGACCCCACATGCCGTAAACGATACTGGGAATGGCCGCCAGCAGCTCAATGGCGATACCAAGCGGGCGTCGCAGCCAGCCCGGCGCCAGCTCCGTCAGGAACAGGGCAATACCGAAACTCACCGGAACCGCAATCAGCAGAGCGATGAACGAGGTCACCAGCGTGCCGTAAATCGGCACCAGCGCACCGTAGATATCGTTCGGCGCATCCCACTCTTTGGTCCACAGGAAGGAGAATCCAAATTTCTGGATGCTCGGCCAGGAGGAGAAAATCAGAGACACGATAATGCCGCCCAGCAGCAATAGCACAATCAGCGCAGCCAGTTTTACCAGCGCGCTGAAAATCATGTCACCTTTTTTACCCGGAGGGTTAAATGCAGGCTTGGTTGCAGCCATAAATTACTCTTCTTTTAAACGCGTTTACGAAATTGCCGGATGGCGCTGCCGCTTATCCGGCCTACAGTCGGAACCGTAGGGCGGGTAAGCGCAACGCCACCCGCCATCTTCGTTAAATATATCCTGTTAGTACAGCGCTTTACCGCTGCTGTCTTTCACGTTGGTCTTCCATGCAGCACGAATCTGCTCAACCACGCTGTCCGGCAGGCTTGCGTAATCCAGGTCGTTAGCCTGTTTGCCGCCGTTTTTGTACGCCCAGTCGAAGAACTTCAGCACTTCGGTACCCTGCTCAGGTTTCTTCTGAGCTGTGTGAACCAGAATGAACGTGGTAGAGGTGATTGGCCATGCGTTGTCGCCTTTCTGGTTGGTCAGATCCTGTGCGAAGGATTTGCTCCAGTCAGCGCCTTTAGCCGCGTTAGCGAAGTTCTCTTCGGTCGGGCTAACCGGTTTGCCGTCGGCAGAAACCAGCTTGGTGTAGGACAGGTTGTTCTGCTTCGCGTAAGCGTATTCTACGTAGCCGATTGAGCCAGGCAGACGCTGTACGAACGCGGCGATACCGTCGTTACCTTTACCGCCCAGACCGGTCGGCCAGTTAACGGTAGAGCCAGAGCCGACTTTAGATTTCCACTCTTCGTTAACTTTCGCCAGGTAGCTGGTGAACACGAAGGAGGTGCCGGAACCGTCAGCGCGGCGAACCACGGCGATGTTCTGAGCAGGCAGTTTCAGGCCCGGGTTGAGCTTAGCGATCGCTTCGTCATCCCATTTTTTGATTTTGCCCAGGTAGATGTCACCCAGGGTTTTGCCGTCCAGCACCAGCTCACCAGACTTCACGCCCGGCAGGTTGATAGCCAGAACAACACCGCCGATCACGGTCGGGAACTGGAACAGGCCTTCCTGCGCCAGCTTTTCGTCAGACAGCGGAGCATCTGACGCGCCGAAATCAACGGTATTCGCGGTAATTTGTTTAACGCCACCGGAGGAGCCGATACCCTGATAGTTAACCTTGTTACCGGTTTCTTTCTGGTACGTATCTGCCCATTTGGCATACACCGGCGCAGGGAAGGTTGCACCGGCACCAGTCAGGCTTGCTTCTGCGAATACAGAGAAAGCGCTCAGAGATAAGGTCGCGGCGACAACAGTTGCGACAGTGGTACGCATAACTTTCATAATGTCTCCTGCAAGGATTTCGTAAATCGTTGTTTAGTGGCTACGATGAGCAAAATAGGACAAACAGGTGACAGATAAATGTACGAATTATGACAGTTTTATGACAGTGGGAATTTTGCTTAAGGAATATCAAAATAGACGTTTATTATCAGCACCTTAAACATCATTATGACGCTAAGATTTCAGAAAAATTTTCTTTATGTGACACTGAAAAGTTAGCTGAAAATGACAGATTGTCATATTCGGAAGGGCGAAAAAAAGCTCCACCCGAAGGTGGAGCCTGAAGGGATTATTCGACCGTTACGGACTTCGCCAGGTTACGCGGCTGGTCAACGTCGGTGCCTTTGATCAGCGCAACGTGATAGGCCAGTAATTGCAGCGGAACGGTGTAGAAGATAGGCGCGATCACCTCTTCCACATGCGGCATCTCAATGATGTGCATGTTGTCGCTGCTGACAAAACCGGCGTCTTTATCCGCGAAGACGAACAGCACGCCGCCGCGGGCGCGGACTTCTTCGATGTTCGATTTCAGCTTTTCCAGCAGTTCGTTGTTAGGTGCCACAACGATAACCGGCATATCGGCGTCAATCAGCGCCAGCGGGCCGTGCTTCAGCTCACCTGCCGCATAGGCTTCGGCGTGAATGTAGGAGATCTCTTTCAGCTTCAGCGCGCCTTCCAGCGCAATCGGATACTGATCGCCACGCCCCAGGAACAGCGCGTGGTGTTTGTCAGAGAAATCTTCCGCCAGCTGCTCGATACGCTTGTCCTGAGAAAGCATCTGCTCGATACGGCTCGGCAGCGCCTGCAGCCCGTGCACGATGTTTTGCTCAACGGACGCATCCAGCCCTTTCAGACGCGCCAGCTTAGCCACCAGCATCAGCAGAACGGTCAGCTGGGTGGTGAAGGCTTTGGTCGACGCCACGCCGATTTCCGTTCCCGCTTTGGTCATCAGCGCCAGATCGGACTCACGCACCAGCGAGGAGCCCGGCACGTTACAGATGGCCAGAGAACCGAGGTAGCCCAGCTCTTTCGACAGACGCAGCGCCGCAAGGGTATCCGCCGTTTCGCCAGACTGGGAAAGGGTGATCATCAGGCTGTTACGGCGCACCGCGGATTTGCGGTAGCGGAACTCAGAGGCGATTTCGACATCGCACGGCACGCCCGCCAGGGATTCAAACCAGTAGCGAGACACCATCCCGGAGTTGTACGAGGTGCCGCAGGCGACAATCTGAATATGCTCAACGTTTGAGAGCAGCTCGTTGGCGTTCGCACCCAGCTCGCTCAGATCAACCTCGCCGTGGCTGATGCGCCCGGTCAGGGTGTTTTTGATGGCGTTTGGCTGCTCGTAAATCTCTTTCTGCATGTAGTGACGGTAGGCGCCTTTGTCGCCCGCGTCGTACTGCAGGTTGGATTCGATCTCCTGGCGCTTAATGGCTGCGCCGGATTTATCGAAAATTGCGACCGAACGGCGCGTGACTTCGGCGATATCGCCCTCTTCCAGGAAGATAAAGCGGCGGGTCACCGGCAGCAGCGCCAGCTGATCGGAGGCGATAAAGTTTTCACCCATGCCCAGGCCAATAACCATCGGGCTACCGGAACGCGCGGCCAGCAGCGTGGACGGATCGCGGGAATCCATGATTACCGTACCGTATGCGCCGCGCAGCTGAGGGATAGCGCGCAGCACCGCATCACGCAGCGTACCGCCCTGCGCCAGCTCCCAGTGGACCAGGTGAGCAATCACTTCGGTGTCGGTTTCAGACACAAAGGTGTAGCCGCGCGCTTTCAGCACTTCGCGCAGCGGTTCGTGGTTTTCGATAATGCCGTTATGTACCACCACAATGTGTTCAGACACATGCGGGTGGGCGTTGCCCTCTGAAGGCTCACCGTGCGTTGCCCAGCGGGTATGCGCAATACCGGTGCCGCCGTGCAGCGGATGTTCTTCCGCCGCCTGCGCCAGCATCTGCACTTTTCCCAGACGACGCAGACGGGTCATATGACCTTCTGCATCCACGACGGCCAGACCGGCCGAATCGTAGCCACGGTATTCCAGACGACGTAAGCCTTCGAGAAGGATTTCAGCAATATCACGCTGCGCAACTGCGCCAACAATTCCACACATAGTTTTAGATTCCGAATTTAGGCATGATGCCTGCGTTGTCGCTGACCTGTATTTGCCCTTTCCGGGCACCCCGAGCCTTGTAGAGAGTGGGGTTATTTTTATGGGTACTGCCTGTGGGGGGAGGATTATGTTATCCCCTCACCCCAGCCCTCTCCCCAAAGGGGCGAGGGAGAAAAACACCGCACCGAACGATCCCCTCTCCCCTTTGGGGAGAGGGTTAGGGTGAGGGGTAAATCCGTTACTTCTTCTTCACCGGACGCTGCCAGCCCTGCTTATGCACCTGCGGCACGCGGCTTAATACCAGCTCGTTGTCGGCCACATCGCGCGTGACGGTTGTCCCGGCGGCAATGGTCACGCCGTTACCCACGGTGACGGGCGCCACCAGCTGCGTGTCGGAGCCCACAAACACGTCATTACCGATGATGGTTTTGAATTTATTGGCACCGTCATAGTTGCAGGTGATCGTCCCCGCGCCGATATTCACGTTATCGCCAATTTCCGCATCGCCCAGGTAGGTCAAATGACCGGCTTTGGAGCCTTTGCCCAGGCGTGCTTTTTTCATTTCAACGAAGTTGCCCACGTGGGCGCCTTCCAGCAGCTCGGCACCCGGACGCAGACGCGCAAACGGGCCGATGGTGCAGGCCGATTCAAGGTGCGCATCTTCAACCACGCTGTACGGGCTGATTTCGCAATCATCGCCAATCACGCTGTTTTTGATCACGCAGCCGGTGCCGATCTTCACGCGGTGGCCCAGCGTGACGTTGCCTTCAAGGATAACGTTAGTATCGATCTCGACATCGCGCCCGTGGGACAGAGTACCGCGCAGGTCAAAACGCGCCGGATCGTTCAGCATCACGCCCGCCAGCAGCAGTTTTTCCGCCTGCTCGGCCTGATAAATACGCTCCAGACGGGACAGCTGCAGACGGTTGTTTACGCCGTCCGTTTCGCTGATCCGCGCCGGATGGACGGCGGCGATTTCGCGGCCTTCCTGATACGCCATCGCAATGATGTCGGTGATGTAGTATTCACCCTGCGCATTGTTGTTGTTCAGCTTTGACAGCCAGCGCTTCATGTCCGCGCCGTTGGCGATCAGGATGCCGGTGTTGATTTCCGGGATCTGACGCTGGGCGTCGGTGGCATCTTTGTGCTCGACGATGCCGGTCACCTTGCCGTTTTCACGCGTAATACGGCCATAGCCGCTCGGATCGTCCAGCACCACGGTCAGCAAACCGATGCCGCCCTGCGGCTTTGCTTCACGCAGGCGGGTCAGGGTTTCGATGGAGATCAGCGGGACATCGCCGTACAGCATCAGGATATCTTCGTCATCGGCAAAGAACGGCGCCGCCTGCTGCATCGCATGGCCCGTACCCAGCTGCTCGGCCTGAAGTACCCAGTTGAGGTTGTCATCACGCAGGGTTTGCTTAAGGAGATCGCCGCCGTGGCCGTAAACCAGGTGAACCTGCTTCGCGCCGAGTTCATTTGCAGCATCAATGACATGCTGCACCATCGGCTTTCCTGCCAGGGTGTGCAGCACCTTCGGAAGATCGGAATACATGCGGGTGCCTTTGCCAGCGGCAAGAATGACCACGCTCATCGTATTGTTCAACATACGCGTCCTGACTGTAATTTGAGTGAGAAGTAAAACCCTTTGACGTTGAAAATTCTACATATTTTGCGCCATAAAATGGAGTGGCGTTAAAACGTTCAACCCGGGGCTTTACGGGCTATTTGAGGATACTTTTTCACGCCGCGTAAATCACTTTTTCTCTGGAAAATCGCACTCTCGCAGCAAGTCACCAGCGTTCACAATAGCTTAGCTATTCTTTCGCCACATGAATAAAGATACCGCTAAATCAAAACACGGTTTTAATAATCGAATAATGTGACAAACAAAAAAGAAACACCGTTTCATCTTGATGATAATGGCGCTCAATTATCACTCAGGAGAATAAGATGAATTATAAAATACCTCTGGCTCTAATGATGTGTAGCACCTTTACGGCCTCGGCGGCGGAGCCTGCTCACGTCTGGAAAGCGATCGCCTTCGGGCAATCGACGGATCTGAATTTTTCCTCAAACGTTCTGCCCGCCAAAATTGGCGTTAACGATGTCACCATCGGTGGCGCAACGCTAGCCCCGCAGGACGCGGCCGATCTCTCAAAGACCATCACCATTGAGAGCCGGGGCGGAAAAATCGCGAATTCCCACGACGGGCTGACCTTCTTCTACACCGAGCTTCCGGCGGATAAGAACTTCGTTCTGCAGGCCAACGTCAGGGTCGATCAGTTCGGCCCGGAAAACGGGGCTAAGCCGGCGGCTCAGGAAGGGGCGGGGCTTCTGGTGCGCGACGTCATTGGCGTGCCGCGACAGCAGCCGCTGAAGGAGGGCTATGAGGAGTTTCCCGCGGCGTCGAACCAGGTCATGAACGCCATCATGACCCAGGATAAAAAAGATCATCACCGGGTAAAAATGCAGGCCATCACCCGGGAGGGGATCTCCGATCCGTGGGGCGACGCCGGCGCGGCAATTACAAAGCTGAGTTATAAAGAGGAGGTGGATTTACGGCAAACGCCCGAGTTTCGCCTCCGCCTGGAGCGCACCAATGACGGCTTTGTGACCTCGTGGGCGCCCGCAGGCAGCGATGCGTGGGTAAGCCAGAGCGTGCCGCGCGCCGATCTGATTACCGTTCAGAACCGCGAACGGTATTACGTGGGTTTCTTCGCCTCCCGCAATGCCAAAATCACCGTGACCGATGCGTCACTCACTACCTCTCCCGCAAAAACGGTGGCGTCCGCGCCCTGGCAGCCCAAGGCGCAGCCCGTGGTGGTGCAGCTCGCCTCGGGAAATCAAAGTACGTCTGCGCAGTATTTGGTGCAGGCCCGCGCTAACTACGATGGCGTTTTCAGCGTCCGACAAAATGAAGTGGTGATCGGTAACGATAAACCGGTCAAAGCCGGAGAGATGTACGCCGTGCCCGCAACGCTTGCGGAGAAAAACGCCTTCCGGCTGACGTTTACCCCCACAGGCGCAGCGGATAACGCCCCGGTGTCTCAGGATTTCAGCGTTGAAAAGCTTCCCGATAATCCACTGACCACGCTGCACGTCTCCCCGCAGGGCAAGGCCGAAGGCAAAGGGACGCCTGACTCGCCGATGGATCTCACCACCGCCATCCGCCTGCTCCCGGCAGGGGGAAACATCGTGCTGCAGGCCGGGGATTACCCGCGCAGCGTTATCCCAGTCACGGCCAGCGGCAGCGCAGATAGCCCCAAAACCCTGCAGGCGAACGGAAAGGCGACCCTCGGCGGGCTGCTGCTGGACGCCAGCTACTGGCACATCGCAGGGATAGAGATCACCGGGAAAAGCCTGCGTATTCAGGGCAGCCATAACCTCCTGGACAGCGTGAAGGCCTACCGCAACGACGACACCGGCATTCAGATTTCATCGCCGGAGAATATTGGCCGTCCGCTGTGGGCGAGCCACAACCGGGTGATCAACTCGGAATCCTGGGGCAATGAAGATCCGGGCAAGATTAACGCCGACGGGTTTGCGGTCAAAATGCGCGTAGGCGAGGGCAATCGTCTGGAGAACTGCTATTCCCACGACAATATCGACGACGGCTTTGACCTGTTTAACAAGATTGAGGATGGCGCGAACGGGGTCGTCGTGATTGAGAATTCAATCGCCCGCAACAACACCAGCAACGGCTTTAAGCTCGGCGGTGAGGGCCAGCCGGTGGCGCATGAAGTGCGTAACAGCAGGGCGATTGGCAATCATCTGGACGGGTTTACCGATAACTTCAATCCGGGCGCGCTGGTGGTGACCAATAACCTGGCCGTGGATAACCAGCGCTTTAACTTTATCTTCCGCCCGAGCCCGTATGGGGATGCGTCTACGCAGGGGATTTTCACCGGGAATAAGTCCGTGCGCACAGCGCCAGGCAAGTATGACGATGCGGTTGTCGGGAATATCGACGAGTCTAACTACTTTATTACGAAGGGGAAAAGCGTGAACAGCGAGGGGGAGCTGCTGCCAGATGGCGCTTCGCTTATCACACAGCGGTAAGCGTGGCGCCACTCGGCATTCAGCGGATCAGTGGTTGAACGTACCGAAGGAAACGTTCATTGAGCTGAAGAGAGCGATGATTTTGTTGATCAGTTTCATAGCGGTATCCTGATTTTATTGGCGTTAATTATGTGACCTTCGTCACAAAAAGAAGTCTACTCCTCACGTTTTAACCGATCAATATTTTTGTGATGAAAATCACAAAATAATAAAACACCTTTTCAGTTTCACTTTTCCTGAAACGCAGCCATAAAAAAAGCCAGCCTGGAAACCAGACTGGCTTTTTGCTTTTCAAGCCGGTGTTACATCGCTTTTTTGGTCAACTCGATAACGCGCAGTTTCGCGATAGCTTTGGCCAGCTCCGCAGACGCCTGAGCGTAATCCACGTCACCATGAGAGCTGCTAATGTGCTCTTCAGCCTTACGCTTCGATTCCAGGGCTCGCGCTTCGTCGAGATCCTGTCCACGGATAGCGGTATCGGCCAGAACGGTCACACTGCCAGGCTGCACTTCGATAATGCCGCCAGACAGATAGATAAACTCTTCGTGACCGAACTGTTTCACGATGCGGATCATACCAGGCTTAATGGCGGTGAGCAGCGGGGCGTGACCCGGGAAGATACCCAGTTCACCTTCACTGCCCGTTACCTGGATTTTCTCGACCAGACCAGAGAACATTTGTTGCTCTGCGCTGACGACGTCCAGGTGGTAAGTCATTGCCATATCACCCTCCGATTAAGGCGTTAAAGTTTTTTGGCTTTTTCCACGGCTTCGTCGATGGAACCAACCATGTAGAACGCCTGCTCTGGCAGGTGATCGTATTCGCCTTCCATGATGCCTTTAAAGCCACGGATGGTGTCTTTCAGCGAAACGTATTTACCCGGAGAACCGGTGAATACTTCTGCTACGAAGAACGGCTGGGACAGGAAGCGCTGGATCTTACGCGCACGTGCTACCACCAGTTTGTCTTCTTCAGACAGTTCATCCATACCCAGGATGGCGATGATGTCTTTCAGTTCCTGGTAACGCTGCAGCAGGGACTGTACGCCACGCGCGGTGTCGTAGTGTTCCTGACCAACAACCAGTGGATCCAGCTGACGGCTGGTGGAGTCCAGCGGGTCAACGGCCGGGTAGATACCCAGAGACGCGATCTGACGGCTCAGTACCACGGTTGCATCCAAGTGAGCAAAGGTGGTTGCTGGAGATGGGTCAGTCAAGTCATCCGCAGGTACGTATACCGCCTGAACGGAGGTGATAGAACCGGTTTTGGTAGAGGTGATACGTTCCTGAAGAACACCCATCTCTTCTGCCAGGGTTGGCTGATAACCTACCGCAGAAGGCATACGACCCAGCAGTGCAGATACTTCTGTACCGGCCAGGGTATAACGGTAGATGTTATCGACGAACAGCAGAACGTCACGGCCTTCGTCACGGAACTTCTCAGCCATTGTCAGGCCGGTCAGCGCAACGCGCAGACGGTTTCCTGGTGGCTCGTTCATCTGACCGTAAACCAGGGAAACTTTGTCCAGAACGTTGGAGTCAGTCATTTCGTGGTAGAAGTCGTTACCCTCACGAGTACGCTCACCCACGCCCGCAAACACGGAATAACCGGAGTGCTCGATCGCGATGTTACGGATCAGCTCCATCATGTTTACGGTTTTACCTACACCCGCACCACCGAACAGACCAACTTTACCGCCCTTCGCAAACGGACACATCAGGTCGATAACTTTGATACCGGTTTCCAGCAGTTCCTGAGAGCTGGACAGCTCTTCATAGGAAGGTGCCGCGCGGTGGATAGCCCAACGCTCTTCTTCACCGATGTCGCCTTTCATGTCGATTGGCTGACCCAATACGTTCATGATACGACCCAGTGTTGCTTTACCTACAGGAACTTCGATTGGGTGCTCTAGGTCTTTAACTTCCAGACCACGACGCAGACCGTCGGAAGAACCCATGGCGATGGTACGCACGATACCGCCGCCGAGCTGCTGCTGAACTTCCAGCACCAGGCTCTCGTTACCATTCTGTACCTCAAGCGCGTCGTACACGCGTGGTACGGCGTCCTGAGGGAACTCGACGTCCACCACGGCGCCGATTACCTGGACAATCTTTCCAGTAGCCATCTTGAATCCTCTACGTAATTCGTAAACCTGGTTAAACCGCGGCGGCCCCCGAGACAATCTCGGTGAGTTCCTGAGTAATGCTGGCCTGACGAGCTTTGTTGTAGACCAACTGCAGCTCTTTAATCAGGCTGCCGCCATTATCGGTCGCGGCTTTCATCGCCACCATACGTGCGGCTTGCTCGCTGGCCAGGTTTTCTACAACGCCCTGATAAACCTGAGATTCGACATAACGACGCAGCAGAGTATCCAACAGCGGTTTCGGATCGGGTTCATACAGGTAATCCCAGGTTTTTTGCTTCAACTCGCCATCTTCTGAAGCCGGTAAAGGCAGCATCTGAGTGAGTGTTGGAACCTGAGACATGGTGTTAATAAATTTGTTGCTGACAACGTACAGTCTGTCCAGACGGCCTTCATCGTAGGCCTGCAACATAACTTTAACCGGGCCGATCAGTTCGGACAGGGACGGGTTATCACCCATACCGGTCACCTGAGCGACGATATTGCCACCAACGGAGTTAAAGAAAGAGACACCTTTAGAGCCGATCATTGCGATATCGCACTGAACGCCTTTCTCGGTCCACCCTTTCATATCCGCCAGCAGTTTTTTGAACAGGTTAATGTTCAAGCCGCCACACAGACCACGGTCGGTCGACACCACCAGGTAGCCCACGCGTTTAACTTCGCGTTCTTCCAGGTATGGGTGCTTATATTCCAGATTACCGTTCGCAAGGTGACCAATCACTTTGCGCATGGTATCTGCATAAGGACGGCTGGCCGCCATGCGATCCTGCGATTTACGCATTTTGGAAGCGGCGACCATCTCCATCGCTTTAGTGATCTTCTGCGTGTTCTGGACGCTTGCGATCTTACTACGTATCTCTTTTGCGCCGGCCATGAGCTTCTCCTCAATGCCAGACGGCCTGTCCTGAGACAAGCCGCCGGACGATTACCAGGACTGGGTTGCTTTGAAGGAATCGAGGATAGCTTTCAGCTTGCCTTCGATTTCGTCGTTGTAGCCACCGGACTGGTTAATCTCTTGCATCAGCGGAGCGTGATCACGGTCGACGTAAGCCAGCAGAGCGGCTTCGAAGCTACCGATTTTCGCCAGTTCCACATCTTCGAGGTAACCGCGTTCAGCCGCGAACAGCACCAGGCCCTGTTGTGCAACAGACATAGGGGCATACTGTTTCTGTTTCAGCAGCTCGGTCACTTTCTGACCGTGGCTCAGCTGTTTACGGGTTGCTTCGTCCAGATCGGAAGCGAACTGAGAGAACGCTGCCAGTTCACGATACTGTGCCAGTGCGGTACGGATACCACCGGACAGTTTCTTGATGATCTTGGTCTGAGCTGCACCACCAACACGGGATACGGAGATACCCGGGTTAACTGCCGGACGAATACCGGAGTTAAACAGGTTGGTTTCCAGGAAGATCTGACCATCGGTAATGGAGATTACGTTGGTCGGAACGAACGCAGAAACGTCACCCGCCTGGGTTTCAATGATCGGCAGAGCGGTCAGAGAACCGGTTTTACCTTTCACTTCACCTTTGGTGAAGTTCTCGACGTATTCCGCGTTAACGCGGGAAGCACGCTCCAGCAGACGAGAGTGGAGGTAGAATACGTCGCCCGGGAATGCTTCACGTCCAGGTGGACGACGGAGCAGCAGGGAAACCTGACGGTAAGCAACAGCCTGTTTAGACAGGTCATCGTATACGATCAGCGCATCTTCACCGCGGTCACGGAAGTATTCGCCCATTGCGCAACCGGCATACGGTGCCAGGTATTGCAGTGCAGCAGATTCAGACGCCGTCGCAACCACAACGATGGTGTTAGCCAGTGCGCCGTGCTCTTCCAGTTTACGAACCACGTTGGAAATGGTGGACGCTTTCTGGCCGATAGCCACGTACACGCATTTGATGCCGGAGTCGCGCTGGTTGATGATGGCGTCGATCGCCATTGCGGTTTTACCGGTCTGACGGTCACCGATGATCAGTTCACGCTGACCACGACCGATTGGGATCATGGCATCAACGGACTTATAACCCGTCTGAACAGGCTGATCAACGGACTGACGGTCGATAACGCCCGGTGCGATAACTTCGATTGGAGAGAAGCCATCGTGCTCAACCGGACCTTTACCGTCGATTGGCGCACCCAGGGTGTTAACTACGCGGCCCAGCAGGCCACGGCCAACCGGCACTTCCAGAATACGGCCAGTACACTTAACCTTCATGCCTTCGGCGAGGTCAGCGTATGGACCCATCACAACTGCACCTACAGAGTCGCGCTCCAGGTTCAGTGCGATAGCGTAACGGTTACCCGGCAGGGAAATCATCTCACCCTGCATACAATCGGCCAAGCCGTGGATGCGGATAACACCGTCACTTACAGAAACAATAGTACCTTCGTTGTGAGCTTCGCTCACCACATTGAACTGAGCAATGCGCTGCTTGATCAGTTCGCTGATTTCGGTGGAATTCAGTTGCATGCTCCAGTCCCCTTAAGACTGCAAGACGTCTGCAAGGCGTTCAAGACGGCCGCGTACGCTACCATCAATGACCATATCACCCGCACGGATGATTACGCCTGCCATTACAGACTTATCGATTTTGCAATTCAGCTTAACTTTGCGTGACAGACGTTTCTCCATCGCGGCGGTGATTTTCGCAAGCTGTTCTTCACTCAGTTCGGTCGCGGAAGTCACTTCAACTTCTGCGGTGGCTTCACTGAGGGCACGTAAGTGCTCAAACTGCTCGAGAACATCCGGGAGCACACGCAGACGACCGTTTTCAGCCATCACCTTAATCAGGTTCTGACCATTGGCATCCAGTTGCTCTCCGCACACGGCGATGAACGACGCGGCGAGGGTATCAGGCGCTAATGCACCGGACAGCAACTCAGCCATTTGTTCGTTTTTCGTCACCTCAGCGGCAAACGCCAGCATGTTCTGCCAGCGATCGACATTTTGGTGTTCGACAGCAAAGTCAAAAGCTGCTTTGGCGTAGGGGCGAGCTACCGTAACAAATTCAGACATCAGCCCCTCCCTCCTTACAGTTCAGCGACAAGTTTGTCCACGATGTCGCTGTTAGCAGCTTCATCCACGGAACGTTCGATGATCTTCTCGGCGCCAGCAACAGCCAGAATCGCAACCTGCTTACGCAGTTCTTCACGGGCACGTTTACGCTCGGCGTCAATTTCTGCCTGAGCTTGTGTCACGATCTTAGTACGTTCCTGTTCTGCTTCAGCTTTGGCTTCGTCCAGGATCTGAGAACGGCGTTTGTTAGCCTGTTCAATGATTACCTGAGCTTCCGCTTTGGCTTTTTTCAGCTGGTCTGTCGCGTTGGCCTGTGCAAGGTCCAAATCTTTCTTAGCGCGTTCTGCGGAAGCCAAACCGTCAGCGATTTCTTTCTGACGTTTTTCGATGGCAGCCATTAAAGGCGGCCATACATACTTCATGCAGAACCAGACAAAGAGAATAAACGCGATGGCCTGGCCGAGGATTGTTGCGTTCATGTTCACAGCACAATACCTCTTAAATTTCTGTGGCTTAGGGTTTTAAAACAACTACTACGCGACAGCAAACATCACGTACAGACCCAGACCTACAGCGATCATTGGGATTGCATCCACCAGACCCATAACGATAAAGAACTGAGTACGCAGCAGAGGAATCAGATCCGGTTGACGCGCTGCGCCTTCCAGGAATTTACCCCCGAGGATGCCGATACCGATCGCAGCACCGATAGCCGCCAGACCCATCATCACAGCGGCAGCCATGTACAGCAGATCCATATTCAGGTTTTCCATGACAGTCTCCAGTTTGTTTCAATTAAAACGTAGTAGTGTTGGTAAAAAATCAGTGCTCTTCAGACGCCATCGACAGATAGACGATCGTCAGAACCATGAAGATAAAGGCTTGCAGCGTAATGATCAGGATGTGGAAAATGGCCCATGGCACATTAAGAATCCACTGTGACCACCACGGCAGAAGACCCGCGATCAGAATGAAAATCAGCTCACCCGCATACATGTTGCCGAACAGTCGCAGACCCAGTGAAACAGGTTTGGACAGCAGGCTAACGCCTTCCAGGATCAGGTTGACCGGAATAAACGCCCAGTGGTTGAACGGCTGCAAGGTAAGCTCTTTCACAAAGCCGCTTACGCCTTTCATTTTGATGCTGTAGAAAAGAATCAGGATAAATACGCCCAGCGCCATCGACAGGGTGATGTTCACGTCAGCAGACGGAACCACGCGCAGCGCTGGCAGACCGAGGACATGTTCGCCAATCCACGGCAGGAAATCGATAGGCAGAAGGTCCATCAGGTTCATCAGGAAGACCCAGACGAATACCGTCAGCGCCAGCGGAGCAATCAGCTTGCTCTTGCCGTGGTACATGTCTTTAACGCTGCCATGTACGAAGCCGATGATCATTTCGACGAAGGTCTGGAATTTCCCTGGAACGCCGCTGGTCGCTCTTTTAGCAACACCGCGGAACATGGCCAGGAACAGCAGACCCAAAACCACCGAGAAAAACATGGAGTCAATGTTGATTGTCCAGAAGGTGGCCGGGGGGTTGTGCGGATCCACCAGCGAGAATGTACGCAGGTCCAGCTGAAGGTTATTCAGATGGTGACCTATGTAATCCTGCGGCGTCATATTTTCTGAAGCCATGATGCCTTTTACCCTTTGTTGTTGATTACAGCTGGAGCCAGAACTTGTACCACCAGCACCAAAACCCACGTTGCTATCAGCGGCATGAATACCACTTTCAAAACCGCCAGCGCCATCACCAGTAGAGCAAAGGTCAGCAACACCTTACACACTTCGCCGAGAGCGAAGGACCAGGCCACGCGGCCTTTGGCGGGTGTATGCGCCTGATGACGCCAGGCAAAAATCATAAACAACACGTTTGGCAGCACAACCGCCAAACCTCCGCAAACGGCGGAGATGCCCCAGAAGGGGTCTTTGAGGCTAAACAGCAGTCCACTTGCTATCACAGCCAGAAACTGAATGAACAGAAGCTTACGAGCAACGTTTCTACTCAAGAGCGACACAGACATCACGTTTTTACTCCTGCTCCCTTCGAGGTATGTCGCGTGTCGTATAAAACGTCCTTTAAGGCTCAGAGTCAAGCATCAAAAAGCGGACAAATTATACGGTGCGTACCCGTGATTTCAAACATTAAGTAGCGAAAAGGTGAATAAATGTTTAAATATTTTTCCCCACCGCTATTTTTTAACTTTTCATGAAACCGTCGACCTTCCAGCGAAACTGCAAACAGCGCGAAAACGTTGACGATAAAGCGTGCACGAGATCACAAAATACACATTTACGATAAGGTTGTATTTATCAAAGCCGTAAATAGGTTTATTTCATCTTGATGATATTAAAGACAAATTAGTGCAACTATTTTCAAAACAGCCCTGTATACAACAAAAACCTTTTATTGACATTCTTAATAAATATTTAACATTTGAATCTTATTGCGACTTTCCACTTTTAGCAGACTGATATTTTCAGAGTTGACTATCGTTCAGAGTAATCATGCCTTTGAGGTTAATCTCAAGAAAATCCCTGGTAAAAATATGGTTAAATTGCTCACCGTAAATCCGCGTGAGTTGTGCTGTTTTTTAACACTCTAAGAACAGCACAAATTCCACATTTTTTATTAAATTTTTAAAAATTGTTTGGCTTAATAATCACCAGATGGCGTTCACCATCGAGCTGAGGAATCCTTAATTTCTCAATAGATTCCACCGCAAAACCGGCCGGAAGCCGATCGATTTCCTCGCCCGGCAGCTGTCCTTTCAGGGCATAAAAACGACCGTTTTCAGCAGGCAAATGCTTACACCAGCTCACCATGTCGTTGAGTGAGGCGAATGCGCGGCTGATCACACCGTCAAACGGTGGCTCAGCCGGGAACTCCTCTACCCTGCTCTGCACGGGGGTGATGTTTTCGAGCTTCAGCTCGTGCTGAACCTGGCGCAGGAAGCGAACGCGTTTGCCGAGGCTGTCCAGCAGCGTGAAATGGCTTTCAGGGCGAACAACCGACAAAGGCACGCCTGGCAGGCCCGGGCCAGTACCGACATCGATAAAGCGCTCGCCTTTCAGATGGGGCGCAACCACGATGCTATCCAGGATATGACGAACCAGCATCTCGTTGGGATCGCGTACGGAGGTCAGGTTGTACGCTTTGTTCCATTTGTGCAGCATGTCGACATAGGCCACCAGCTGATTTTTCTGGTGATCGGTGAGCGAAATACCTGCTTCATCCAGCAGACGAGAGAGTTTATTGAGCACGGTGAGTACCTGTTGATAAATAATTTGCCCGGTGGCGCTAGCGCTTACCGGGCCTACGGAATTGCAGGGCGGGTCAGCGCAGGGCCACCCGCCAAAAAACAACGGCGATTACGCGCTGCGGCGCAGCATGCCCTGTTTTTTCAGCCACACCAGCAGAATTGAGATCGCGGCTGGCGTGACGCCGGAGATGCGGGATGCCTGGCCGATCGACACAGGCTTGTGATCGTTAAGCTTGGCGATCACTTCGTTGGAAAGGCCTGTCACCTGGCGATAGTCCAGCATTTCCGGCAGCAGCGTGTTCTCATTGCGCTGCTGTTTTTCAATCTCATCCTGCTGACGCGCGATATAACCTTCGTACTTCACCTGGATTTCAACCTGCTCCGCCGCTTCCGCGTCGTCAAGACCCGGTGCGAACGGCGTCAGTTTCACCAGATTGTCGTAGGTCATTTCCGGGCGACGCAGTAAATCTTCACCGCTGGCTTCACGGGACAGTGGCGCCGTTAAGTTAGCGTTCACTTCGGCTACGGTTTCGGTCAGCGGGTTAACCCAGGTCGTCTTCAGACGCTGACGTTCCTGCTCGATGCGCTCCAGCTTCTCGTTAAAGCGCGCCCAGCGCTCGTCATCCACCAGACCCAGCTCGCGGCCCATTTCGGTCAGGCGCAGATCGGCGTTGTCTTCGCGCAGCATCAGGCGATATTCCGCACGGGAGGTAAACATGCGGTACGGCTCTTTGGTGCCCAGCGTGCAGAGATCGTCCACCAGCACGCCCAGGTAAGCCTGAGAACGACCTGGCGCCCAGCCCTCTTTCTCGGCAGAGAAGCGCGCGGCGTTAAGACCGGCCAGCAGACCCTGCGCGGCGGCTTCTTCGTAGCCGGTGGTGCCGTTAATCTGGCCCGCGAAGAACAGACCCTGGATAAATTTGCTTTCCAGCGTTGGCTTCAGATCGCGCGGGTCGAAGAAATCGTACTCAATAGCGTAGCCTGGACGCACGATTTTGGCGTTTTCCATGCCCTGCATTGAGCGAACAATTTGCATCTGCACATCGAACGGCAGGCTGGTGGAGATGCCGTTCGGGTAAATTTCGTTGGACGTCAGCCCTTCCGGCTCCAGGAAGATCTGGTGCTGGTTACGATCGGCAAAGCGCATCACTTTGTCTTCGATCGACGGGCAATAGCGTGGGCCGATCCCTTCGATCACGCCTGCGTACATCGGGCTGCGGTCGAGGTTATTACGGATCACATCATGGGTTTTCTCGTTGGTGTGCGTGATGTAGCACGGCACCTGCTGCGGATGCTGCGCCGCATTGCCCATGAACGAGAACACCGGCATTGGGTTATCGCCATGCTGTTGCGCCAGCACGCTGAAATCAATGGTGCGGGCGTCGATACGCGGAGGCGTACCGGTTTTCAGGCGGCTGACGCGCAGCGGCAGTTCACGTAAACGACGCGAAAGCGGAATGGAAGGCGGATCGCCGGCACGGCCACCGCTATAGTTATCCAGACCGATGTGGATCTTGCCATCCAGGAAGGTCCCGACGGTCAGCACAACCGCTTTCGCGCGGAATTTGAGGCCCATCTGGGTCACAGCGCCGACAACGCGATCGTTCTCAACGATAAGATCTTCCACCGCCTGCTGGAAGATCATCAGATTCGGCTGGTTCTCCAGCGCGGTGCGCACGGCCTGGCGGTAAAGCACGCGGTCAGCCTGCGCACGGGTGGCGCGGACGGCGGGGCCTTTACTCGCGTTTAGTATCCTAAACTGAATGCCTGCTTGATCGATCGCTTTCGCCATCAGGCCGCCAAGTGCATCCACTTCTTTTACCAGGTGTCCTTTCCCAATGCCGCCAATCGCCGGATTACAGGACATTTGTCCCAGCGTGTCGATATTGTGTGTCAAAAGCAGGGTCTGTTGACCCATGCGCGCAGCGGCCATTGCGGCCTCAGTGCCTGCGTGACCCCCGCCAATGATAATGACGTCAAAAGGATCCTGATAAAACATGGTGGTCTGCCTCGCGTAAAGCGGTATGAAAATGGATTGAAGCCCGGGCCGTGGATTCTACTCAACTTTAGTCTTTCGAGAAAGCATTGGGATCCTGGGCTATTAAAAAGAAGATCTTTTTATTTAGAGATCTGTTCTATTGTGATCTCTTATTAGGATCGACTGTGCCTGTGGGTAAGTCCGATCTCATAAAGAAGATCATGCAGTTAGAAAGGATCGTTTGCTGTGAATGATCGGTGATCCTGGACAGTATAAGCTGGGATCAGATCGCGACTTTATACACAGGCCAAAAACGACACCCGAGTTGTTCTTTGGATAACTACGGCTTAATACGAGCTTTTAACCAGAGTTATCCACATCTGATCGCACGATCTTTAATCATTTTTGAGTAAATTTTTCCATTCTTCCAGCCAAACCTCTGCTGGATCTTCCGGAATGTCGTGTTCGAGGATGTTGATCTTCAGCGTTTCGCCGATCTGTTTCGCTTTGCAGGAGGTCAGCGCCGCTTCAACTTTCTCTACGGCTCCGCAGAAGGTGTCATATTCGCGGCTGCCAATACCGACGGCCCCGAAACGCACGTTCGACAGGTCAGGCTGCTGCTCCTGCAGTTCGTCATATAAAGGTTGCAGGTTGTCCGGGATATCGCCCGCACCATGAGTAGAGGTGATCAGCAGCCAGATCCCGCTGGTGGAGAGATCTTCCAGTAACGGCCCGTGCAGGGTTTCCGTGGAAAAACCGGCATCTTCCAGCTTTTCGGCCAGATGTTCTGCAACGTATTCCGCGCCGCCCAGGGTGCTGCCGCTGATAAGAGTAATGTCCGCCATTGATCGCTCGCTCATGTTAAGAGGCGGCCATTGTACGCTGTGAACGAGCTGGGATCTACCTGTGGAAAATGTGGGAATGAAATTGCCCGATCACGGGCGGATGGTACGCATGATCGGGTTTTGCAGAGAGATCAACGTCTCGGTGGACTGAATTTCATCGATTGTTTGGATCTTGTTGATAAGTACCTGCTGGAGCGCATCAATGGATCGGCACATCACCTTTATAAAGATGCTGTAGTGCCCGGTGGTGTAGTACGCCTCGGTCACTTCATCGAGGGCGTTGAGCTTTTCCAGCGCCGAGGGGTAGTCTTTGGCGCTCTTGAGAATAATGCCGATAAAGCAGCAGACGTCATAGCCGAGCTGCTTCGGGCTGACGTCAATACGCGCGCCGGTGATGATCCCCGCCTGCTTCATCTTCTCTACGCGAACGTGAATAGTCCCCGGGCTGACGCCGAACTGTTTCGCCAGCTCTGCGTAAGCGGTACGCGCATTGGCCATCAGCGCCTCAAGGATGCCGCGGTCCAGATTATCGATCTGATAATTTTCCATAGCTTTTTCTTATGAAGATTAATGAATCACTCTATTTTAGCGCGTTAAATTAATGAATCAAAAGTGAAGCTGGCTTTTTGTTGTTGGATTATTGAATTGAGTGCCGTTTCTGTTGCTTAATCATCACCAACAGGACGCAGGAGTATAAATAATGAAAACCGCTTACATTGCAAAACAACGCCAGATCAGTTTCGTTAAATCCCATTTTTCCCGCCAGCTGGAAGAGAAGCTCGGCCTGATTGAAGTGCAGGCGCCAATCTTAAGCCGCGTGGGTGACGGGACGCAGGATAACTTGTCTGGCTGCGAAAAAGCGGTACAGGTGAAAGTGAAAACACTGCCAGACGCCCAGTTCGAAGTGGTTCATTCACTCGCGAAGTGGAAGCGTCAAACCCTGGGACAACACGACTTCAGCGCGGGCGAAGGGCTCTACACGCACATGAAAGCCCTTCGCCCCGATGAAGACCGCCTGACGCCGATTCACTCGGTATACGTCGACCAGTGGGACTGGGAGCGCGTAATGGGCGATGGCGAGCGCCATATCGGTACGCTGAAATCCACCGTCGAAGCGATCTACGCCGGGATCAAAGCAACCGAAGCCGCAGTCAGCAAAGAGTTCGGTCTGGCACCGTTCCTGCCAGAAACGATCCACTTTGTTCACAGCCAGGAATTATTGAGCCGCTTCCCGGATCTGGACGCCAAAGGTCGTGAACGTGCCATCGCCAAAGAGCTGGGCGCGGTCTTCCTGATGGGGATCGGCGGCAAGCTATCCGACGGCAAACGCCACGACGTGCGAGCGCCGGATTACGATGACTGGAGCACCGCGGGCGAAGGCGAATTTGCGGGCCTAAACGGCGATATTCTGGTCTGGAACCCCATTCTGGAAGACGCTTTTGAGCTCTCTTCCATGGGGATCCGCGTGGATGCCGACGCCCTGAAGCGCCAGCTCTCCGTGACCGGCGATGAAGATCGCCTGCAGCTGGAGTGGCACCAGGCGCTGCTGCGCGGTGAAATGCCGCAGACGATTGGCGGCGGTATTGGCCAGTCTCGTTTGACTATGCTGCTGCTGCAGCTGTCGCATATCGGCCAGGTACAGTGTGGCGTATGGCCGCACCAGGTTCGTGAAAGCGTCGGTTCTCTTCTTTAATTAACGCCGCCAGCGTCTGAGCAGGCGGCTACGCAACCCGGTATCGAAGCGCCAGATGTGATCGAAGATGCGCATGATGCCGGGTTTTCCATTTGCGGACATCGCCACCGCGTGAAAACGGTGCTGATGATCCCGCTGTAGGGTTTTCACCTTATTCACCACGTCATCCGGCAGCCGCTGGGCGATAAAGTCCGAGATCACCACCGCGTCGGCGTCATACCAGTCTCCACCCTGCATACGTTCGATAATGGCGCGAAAGCAGCTCGCCATATCCGTGCCGCCGCGAAAGCGCTGGCTGAGGAAGCGGATAGCCTGCTCAATGCCCTGCTGCCCGGTCAGCTCGTAGCCGACCACCTCGCTGGAAAACAGCATAATAAAGCAGCGGCGTCGGTCGGCGAGCGCCACGCGCATCAGCGCCAGGCAAAATGCCTTCGCGCACTGTTCATTAAAGCCGCCCATCGATCCGGACGTATCCACGCAGACGATAAACGGCCCGCGCGGCTGTTCGTCAAAATCCTGATGCACCACCGGACGCTGGCTGATTTTTTCATGCCATGCCTCGCCGTGCAGGCGGTAGGTCAGGAGCTGCTTTTCCACCAGCCGACGGTAAAACTCATACTCCAGCTCGGTCAGCCCCAGCGTGCTGAGCTCGGTGGGCAGCAGGCGCAAAATGTCATCGCTCTGCTGCAATCCGTCGACCTGCTCCGGCACGGTAGCGGGCTCGCGCACCAGCGTGCGGAAGGTTTCCATCGGCGCGTCTTTCTTCGGCACCGATTTCGCCTCCCGGGAGCGGCCCAGCTGCTCGGCAAGCTGCATAAGCTCAGGCTGCTGCGTCAGAAAATCGCCGTATTTGACGATCAGCTGATAATCCCCGCGCCGCAGCTGTCCGGCGCTCATATCCCACAGGCGACCGGCGGCGTTTTCATTTTCCACCAGCACCTGCTCCAGCTGGCCGCTCAGGGTCATGCGCTCCTGAACTTCACTCAGGAGCTGCTCCCGCTCCTCTTCCAGAAGCTGCTGGTTAAGCGTGGTGGCCTGCACCACCAGGCTCAGCCGCCAGCGCTGCAAAAAGAGCGTGTGCAGGGCGGGCGTGAAGGTGGCGTTTTCCGTGACCAGCGCCCGGGCCTGGCTGGCAAACGGGGAGTGGACTTTGTCGAGCAGGGTAAGGGTTTGCGGGAGCTGCACAATGAACTGCGGCGTGGAAAGCCGCTGGCACTGCTGATAGCAGCCTACCTCCTCGGTGAGTTCCGGGGGAACTTCGGTCTCCTTCAGCCGCCTGCGCAGGTTATCCCGCCAGCGCGGCAGGTCGTCCGTCATGGCTTTTTTAAGCTTTGGGAATTTTTCAAAGAAGGCCGCCAGCTGAGGGGACGCCAGCAGGGTAATGACGACCTCCTCGATCAATCCCTCCTCGCTGACCGCCAGCATTACGTTGAGCGTGTCCAGCGTTAGCATTGACGCGCCTGTTTGATCTGCGCGCTAACGTCCTGCAGGCTGGCTTCGATACGACCCAGCCAGTCGCTATGTATAAAGAGGCATTTTTGCTGCTCGCTGAAGCGGGTGTGCTGCTGGTGCCATTCGGTATCGAGCGCTTCGAGCTGCTGTTTGATCTCTTCCGGCACGCTGTCCGCCGCCGTACCCGGTAGCGCCAGCCGGGAGCCCTGGAGGCTGATATCACGAATAACCAGATGCTGGCTGGTATCCACTTCCATATTCAGCACCTGCGCAAAGCCGATGCCGTTAAGCTTGCCGCGAATATCGCCGCCCTTGTCGAGCCACTGCGACAGCGCCTCGCGCTCGAGGGTGATGTGCACCACCTGCATATCGTGCAGCTTAAGCGGCTGTTGCAGCAGCAGGGTGAGCGTGGAGTCGGTCAAATCCGCGGGCAGCTCATAGTGCGGCTTACGGGCAAACATGCCGCCAAGACGGGTGACTTTGAGCGCCGTTTTATCGCTTTGCTGCTGCTGGAGCTGAAGGCGGCGCTGGGTGATGGCGCCGAGCTGGTTGAGCATCGACTGCTGCCCCCACGCGTGCCCGGTCATCAATATTTCAAGCTGCTGCTGCATCAGGTTCATGCCTTCGGCGTCGTGCCACAGGCAATCTTTCAGCAGGATTAGATCGATGGGCGCCACCGCGTCGCGGCCGCTGAACAGGGCGCTGGCCTGCAGCAGGCGGATCGCCTTTTTCCAGCGACGATCGGAGACATACGGCGCAGACGGCTGCACGTCAAGCTGCTGGCGCAGCATGAAGATCAGCTCAAACACGGCGTCCGGGAGTTTTATCTTGCCGATATCCTGCTGCCACTGGTGATACTCCTCATCCGACACCTGCAGCGACGCCGGGACCGGATTTTCGTTTTCGTCCTGCTGGCTCACCAGCATGGAGCGGAAGTTCGACTTATCCTGCACCTTGTCCAGCCACAGGCGGATCAGCATACGGTCGTACAGCGCTTCGAGGCTGTTGTCCGCCTCGGGCAGTTCGTTAGAAGCGGCCACCAGCAGGCGCATCGGGATTTTCTCTTCGCTGGCGCCGTTGCGGAACCGGCGTTCGTTTATTGCCGTCAGCAGGGTGTTCAGAATGGCCGGACCGGCTTTCCAGATCTCATCAAGAAACACGATTTCGGCTTCCGGCAGGTATCCGTCCGTCAGACGCTGATAGCGCCCTTCATCTTTTAAGGCCTGAATTGAGAGCGGGCCAAAAACTTCCTCCGGCGTGGAGAAGCGGGTCATCAGGTATTCAAAGGCGCGCGCATTCTGAAACGCGAACTTCAGTCTGCGGGCAATCAGGCTTTTGGCTATCCCCGGTGGGCCGAGCAAAAATACGCTTTCACCGCTTAACGCCGCCAGTAAACAGAGGCGAATGGCGTGGCTACGCTCGAAAAGGCCTTTCTCCAGCGCGCTGCTGAGGCGGGAAATTCTTTCTGCTAATAAATGTGAGTGAGCCATAATAGTTTTGCATCCTTTCGCCGTCGTGGCGGCCAATTGAAGCGAGTATAGACGTTTCAGTCAGGGCTGGTAATAGACTGAAGTGCGGCGCTATTTTCTTTGCGCTACATTAACGCGTTAGCATTTAGGGGTACGATTTTGCAACGAATCGTGCATACTGTGCGCTTTTTGTGGGCCAAGGGACTAAGCACACATTTGTTATACAAACGAAAAGACTAGTCTATGAGCACTGATAATAAGCAATCATTACCCGCAATAACGCTTGCGGCGATCGGGGTTGTCTACGGTGATATTGGTACCAGCCCACTTTATACGCTTCGTGAATGTCTGTCCGGTCAGTTTGGTTTTGGGGTTGAACGTGAAGCCGTGTTTGGTTTTTTGTCCCTCATCTTCTGGCTGCTGATCCTGGTGGTTTCGGTTAAATATCTCTCCTTTGTTATGCGTGCCGATAACGCAGGCGAGGGCGGGATCCTGACGCTGATGTCGCTTGCCGGGCGCAATACGTCCGCCAGAATGACCTCGGTACTGGTGATCATCGGGCTGATTGGCGGCAGCTTCTTCTATGGCGAGGTGGTGATCACCCCGGCGATTTCGGTGCTCTCGGCAATCGAGGGGCTTGAAATCATCGCGCCGCAGCTTGATACGTGGGTCGTCCCGCTGGCCATCATCGTTCTGACGCTGCTGTTTGTGATTCAAAAACACGGCACGGGGCTGGTGGGCAAACTGTTCGCGCCCATTATGCTGGCCTGGTTCCTGATCCTGGCGGCGCTCGGTCTGCGCAGCATTATTGCCAACCCCGACGTGTTGCATGCCCTGAACCCTTACTGGGCGGTGCATTTCTTCGTGGAATACAAAGTCGTGTCCTTCGTGGCGCTGGGCGCGGTGGTGCTGTCTATCACCGGCGTTGAAGCCCTGTATGCGGATATGGGGCACTTCGGTAAGCTGCCGATCCGCGTGGCCTGGTTTTTAGTGGTGCTGCCGTCGCTGGTGCTGAACTACTTCGGCCAGGGCGCGCTGCTGCTGAAACACCCGGAAGCGATTAAAAACCCGTTCTTCCTGCTGGCCCCCGACTGGGCGCTGGTGCCGATGCTGATCCTGGCAACCCTGGCGACCGTTATCGCTTCTCAGGCGGTAATTTCCGGCGTGTTCTCCCTGACGCGTCAGGCCGTGCGCCTGGGGTATCTCTCGCCAATGCGCATCATTCACACGTCCGAAATGGAATCCGGGCAGATCTACATTCCGTTCATTAACTGGCTGCTCTACTTTGCGGTGGTGATTGTCATCGTCAGCTTCGAGCATTCGAGCAACCTGGCGGCGGCCTACGGGATTGCGGTAACCGGGACGATGGTGCTGACCTCTATCCTGTCTACGACCGTGGCGTACCGTAACTGGCACTGGAACAAGTTCCTCGTGGGGATGATTCTGGTGGGCTTCCTGTGCATCGATATTCCGCTGTTCTCCGCAAACCTCGACAAGATTGTCTCTGGCGGCTGGCTGCCGCTGACGCTGGGCCTGGTGATGTTCATCGTGATGACCACCTGGAAGAGCGAACGCTTCCGCCTGCTGCGCCGTATGCACGAGCACGGGAACTCTCTGGAGGCGATGATCGCGTCGCTGGAGAAATCCCCGCCGGTACGCGTGCCGGGCACCGCGGTGTATATGTCGCGCGCGCTGAACGTCATTCCGTTTGCGCTGATGCATAACCTCAAGCACAACAAGGTGCTGCACGAGCGCGTGATCCTGCTGACCCTGCGTACCGAAGACGCGCCTTACGTTCACAACGTACGTCGTGTGCAGATTGAACAGCTGTCGCCGACCTTCTGGCGCGTGGTGGCGAGCTACGGCTGGCGCGAAACGCCAAACGTGGAGGAGGTGTTCCACCGCTGCGGTCTGGAAGGACTAAGCTGCCGCATGATGGAAACGTCGTTCTTTATGTCGCATGAATCGCTGATCATCGGCAAACGACCGTGGTATCTGCGCCTGCGCGGCAAGCTGTACCTGATCCTGCAGCGCAACGCCCTGCGCGCGCCTGACCAGTTCGAGATCCCGCCTAACCGCGTGATTGAGCTGGGTACGCAGGTCGAGATTTAAGTCCTTCTGAAAATGCCGGGTGGCGCTTCGCTACCCGGCCTACTCAGCCTGCAGGCCCGCGCAAGCGAAGCGCCGCCGGGCAATTTCCCCTCTGAATATTTCACTTAGCGAAACGTTTCGAAGCCGATCACAATTCTGTTACGTCATGATGGTTTTCTAACCGTTCTTGAGATTAAACTCAACTCAGCGAAACGTTTCGCTAGTGGAGCGAAGAAATGAAGAAAGGCACGGTACTCAATTCAGAAATCTCATCGGTTATCTCCCGTCTGGGGCATACCGATACGCTGGTGGTTTGCGATGCAGGCTTACCGGTTCCGCGCAGCACAACCCGTATTGATATGGCGTTAACGCAGGGCGTTCCTTCGTTTATGCAGGTACTGGAGGTGGTGACGGCAGAGATGCAGGTTGAGACAGCCATTCTCGCGGCGGAAATCAAACAACATAATCCGCAACTCCACGAAACGTTGCTCAGCCATATTGAGCAACTGCAGCAACACCAGGGAAACACCATTGAAATTCGTTACACAACGCACGAAAACTTCAAACAACAAACCGCAGACAGTCAGGCGGTGATTCGCAGCGGGGAGTGTTCCCCGTATGCGAATATTATTCTCTGTGCTGGCGTCACCTTCTGAGGCCATCATGGACGCATTACTGCAACTCAAAGGGATCGATAAATCCTTCCCGGGCGTAAAAGCCCTCTCCGGCGCGGCGCTGAACGTTTACTCCGGGCGCGTGATGGCGCTGGTGGGCGAAAACGGCGCCGGCAAATCCACCATGATGAAAGTGCTGACCGGCATCTATCAACGCGATGCGGGTTCACTGCTGTGGCTGGGTAAAGAGACCACCTTCAACGGGCCAAAATCGTCCCAGGAAGCGGGGATCGGCATCATCCACCAGGAGCTGAACCTGATCCCACAGCTCACCATCGCGGAAAACATCTTCCTCGGCCGCGAGTTCGTTAACCGGTTTGGCAAAATCGACTGGAAGACGATGTACGCCGAATCCGACAAACTGCTGGCGAAGCTGAACCTGCGCTTCAAAAGCGACCGTCTGGTGGGCGACCTCTCCATTGGCGATCAGCAGATGGTGGAAATCGCGAAGGTGCTGAGCTTCGAGTCGAAGGTCATCATTATGGATGAGCCGACCGATGCCCTCACCGACACCGAAACCGACTCACTATTCCGCGTGATCCGCGAGCTCAAAGCCCAGGGGCGCGGAATAGTCTATATCTCTCACCGCATGAAAGAGATCTTCGAAATCTGCGATGACGTCACCGTCTTCCGCGACGGGCAGTTTATTGCCGAGCGCGAAGTAGCGACGCTGACCGAAGATACGCTCATCGAAATGATGGTGGGACGCAAGCTCGAAGACCAGTATCCGCATCTGGATAAAGCGCCGGGCGACGTTCGCCTCAAGGTGGACAACCTCTGCGGGCCGGGCGTGGACAATGTCTCCTTTACCCTGCGTCAGGGCGAAATTCTTGGCGTGGCGGGTCTGATGGGCGCAGGCCGCACCGAGCTGATGAAAGTGCTCTACGGCGCACTGCCGCGCACCAGCGGTTACGTCACCCTCGACGGGCATGAGGTGGTCACCCGCTCGCCGCAGGACGGCCTGGCAAACGGCATCGTTTATATCTCCGAAGACCGCAAGCGCGACGGCCTGGTGCTCGGCATGTCGGTGAAAGAGAACATGTCCCTCACCGCGCTGCGCTATTTCAGCCACAGCGGCGGCACCCTCAAGCACAAAGATGAGCAGCAGGCGGTCAGCGATTTCATTCGTCTCTTCAACGTCAAAACCCCGTCGATGGAGCAAGCTATCGGCCTGTTGTCCGGCGGTAATCAGCAAAAAGTGGCGATTGCGCGCGGGCTGATGACGCGCCCGAAAGTGCTGATCCTCGATGAGCCAACCCGCGGCGTGGACGTGGGCGCGAAGAAAGAGATCTACCAGCTGATCAACCAGTTCAAGGCCGACGGCCTGAGCATCATTCTGGTCTCTTCCGAGATGCCAGAAGTATTAGGCATGAGCGATCGCATTATCGTCATGCATGAAGGGCATCTCGGCGGTGAATTCACTCGCGAGCAGGCCACCCAGGAAGTTCTGATGGCTGCCGCTGTGGGCAAGCTTAATCGCGTGAATCAGGAGTAAGAAGATGACTACCCAGGCTGTTTCTGGTCGCCGCTATTTCACTAAAGCATGGCTGATGGAACAAAAATCACTGATTGCCCTGCTGGTGCTGATCGCGATTGTCTCGACCATGAGTCCGAACTTTTTTACCGTAAATAACCTGTTCAACATTCTGCAGCAGACGTCCGTTAACGCCATTATGGCGGTCGGGATGACGCTGGTGATTTTGACTTCGGGTATCGATCTGTCCGTCGGTTCCCTGCTGGCGCTCACCGGTGCGATTGCCGCTTCGATTGTCGGAATCGAAGTCAACGCGCTGGTGGCCGTTGCAGCTGCTCTGGCTGCGGGTGCGGCAATCGGTGCCGTGACCGGGGTGATTGTGGCGAAAGGCCGCGTGCAGGCGTTTATCGCCACGCTGGTGATGATGCTGCTGCTGCGCGGCGTGACGATGGTCTACACCAACGGCAGCCCGGTGAATACCGGCTTTACCGATAACGCCGATCTGTTTGGCTGGTTCGGGATTGGTCGCCCGCTGGGTGTCCCAACGCCGGTGTGGATCATGGCTATCGTCTTCCTGGCCGCGTGGTACATGCTGCACCACACCCGTCTGGGTCGTTATATCTACGCGCTGGGCGGTAACGAAGCGGCAACGCGCCTTTCCGGTATCAGCGTGAATAAAGTCAAAATTATTGTCTATTCCCTGTGCGGTCTGCTGGCGTCGCTGGCGGGCATCATTGAGGTGGCGCGTCTTTCTTCCGCACAGCCAACGGCGGGGACGGGTTATGAGCTGGACGCCATTGCGGCGGTGGTGCTGGGTGGGACGAGTCTGGCGGGCGGCAAAGGTCGCATTGTTGGGACATTGATCGGCGCACTGATCCTCGGTTTCCTGAATAATGGTTTGAATTTGTTAGGTGTTTCCTCCTATTACCAGATGATCGTTAAAGCGGTGGTGATTTTGCTGGCGGTACTGGTAGACAACAAAAAACAGTAACTGACGACACTACAGGACATCTTAGATATGAACATGAAAAAACTGGCTACCCTGGTTTCTGCTGTCGCGCTGAGCGCAACCGTAAGTGCTAACGCAATGGCGAAAGACACCATCGCGCTGGTTGTCTCCACCCTGAACAACCCGTTCTTCGTTTCTCTGAAGGACGGCGCGCAGAAAGAAGCCGACAAGCTGGGCTACAACCTGGTGGTGCTGGACTCTCAGAACAACCCGGCGAAAGAGCTGGCTAACGTGCAGGACTTAACCGTTCGCGGCACCAAAATCCTGCTGATCAACCCAACCGATTCTGATGCGGTCGGCAACGCCGTGAAGATGGCAAACCAGGCGAAGATCCCGGTCATCACCCTCGACCGTCAGGCAACGAAAGGCGACGTGGTGAGCCACATTGCCTCTGACAACGTGCTGGGCGGCAAAATCGCGGGCGACTACATCGCGAAGAAAGCCGGTGAAGGCGCGAAAGTTATCGAACTGCAGGGTATTGCAGGGACATCTGCGGCGCGCGAGCGTGGCGAAGGCTTCCAGCAGGCTGTTGCGGCGCACAAGTTTAACGTTCTGGCCAGCCAGCCTGCTGATTTCGACCGTACTAAAGGTCTGAACGTCATGCAGAACCTGCTGACCGCCCACCCTGACGTGCAGGCCGTCTTTGCGCAGAACGACGAAATGGCGCTCGGTGCGCTGCGCGCTCTGCAAACCGCAGGTAAATCTGATGTGATGGTTGTCGGATTTGACGGCACTCCGGATGGTGAAAAAGCAGTAAATGATGGCAAACTGGCTGCGACCATTGCTCAGCTGCCTGAGCAGATTGGTGCTACAGGTGTTCAGACTGCTGACAAAGTGCTGAAAGGCGAAAAGGTTCAGGCCAAATATCCCGTTGACCTGAAGCTGGTCATTAAGCAGTAATATGCGATTCGGGCCGTCACTGGCGGCCTGATGGACAACATACAAAGAAAAGTGTGGCATACGCCACCGGTTAACCCCGGTGGCGCTCTCAGATGGACACCTCAATAGATGAAAACCGCAGGCAACCTCGTCGTCCTTGGCAGTATCAATGCCGATCACATTCTTAACCTTGAATCTTTCCCGGCACCGGGCGAAACCGTCACGGGTAATCAATACCAGGTGGCGTTCGGCGGTAAAGGCGCAAACCAGGCCGTCGCGGCCGGGCGCAGCGGCGCGAACATCGCGTTTATCGCCTGTACCGGCGATGACGATACCGGTGAACGCGTGCGCAAGCAGCTGGCCAGCGACAACATCGACGTTGCGCCGGTAAGCGTGGTGGCCGGGGAATCCACCGGCGTGGCGCTGATTTTCGTCAACGCGGAAGGTGAGAATGTTATCGGTATTCATGCGGGGGCAAACGCGGCGCTGACGACCGATCGCGTTGAGGCGCAGCGCGACATTATTGCGAACGCAGAAGCGCTGCTGATGCAGCTGGAATCCCCGGTAGAAAGCGTGCTGGCTGCGGCTAAAATTGCGCATGAAAATCATACCGCTGTCGTACTTAATCCCGCGCCCGCCCGTGTATTATCAGACGAGCTGCTGGCGCTGGTGGACATCATTACCCCGAACGAAACCGAAGCCGAAAAGCTGACGGGCATCCGCGTGGAAAACGACGACGACGCGGCGCGTGCGGCAAACGCGCTGCACGATAAAGGTATCGGCACCGTGATTATCACCCTCGGCAGCCGGGGCGTGTGGGCCAGCGTTAACGGCGAAGCCCGTCGCGTGCCGGGCTTTAAGGTGAAAGCGATCGATACCATTGCGGCGGGTGATACCTTTAACGGTGCGCTGGTCACGGCGTTGCTGGAAGGCAAAGCGATGAATGACGCCATCCGCTTTGCGCATGCTGCCGCTGCCATTGCGGTCACGCGCAAAGGCGCGCAGCCTTCCGTTCCGTGGCGCAAAGAGATTGATGAATTCCTGAGTCAGCAGAGGTAACGCTTGGCCACGATGAAAGATGTCGCCCGCATGGCGGGCGTTTCTACCTCGACGGTTTCCCACGTCATCAATAAAGATCGCTTCGTCAGCGAGGCGATACGGGAAAAGGTCGAAGCCGCAGTAAAAGATCTCAACTATGCCCCGTCGGCGCTGGCGCGCAGCCTCAAGCTCAACCAGACCCGCACTATCGGGATGCTGATTACCGCCAGTACCAACCCTTTTTATTCCGAACTCGTGCGCGGCGTAGAGCGCAGCTGCTTCGAGCGCGGCTACAGCCTGGTGCTGTGTAACACCGAAGGCGACGAGCAGCGCATGAACCGCAACCTCGAAACGCTGATGCAAAAACGCGTCGACGGCCTGCTGCTCCTGTGCACCGAAACCCATCAGCCGTCGAAAGAGATAATCCAGCGCTACCCTTCTATTCCCACGGTGATGATGGACTGGGCGCCGTTCGACGGCACCAGCGACCTGATTCAGGACAACTCGCTGCTGGGGGGCGATATGGCGACTCAGCACCTTATCGACAAAGGCTATACGCGCATCGCCTGCATCACCGGTCCGCTGGATAAAACCCCGGCGCGCCTGCGTCTTGAAGGCTATCTGTCCGCCATGTCGCGAGCCGGGCTCGCCATTCCGGACGGCTACCGCATTACCGGGGACTTTGAATTTAACGGCGGCTATGAGGCGATGCAAACGCTGCTGGCGCAGGCGCAACGCCCTCAGGCGGTCTTTATTGGAAATGATGCGATGGCGTTTGGTGCTTACCAGGCACTGTATCAGGCTGGCTTGAGCGTGCCGCGCGATATGGCGGTGATTGGCTACGATGATATCGAGCTGGCGCGCTACATGACGCCGCCGCTCACCACCATCCATCAGCCGAAAGATGAGCTGGGCGAGCTGGCCATTGATGTTCTAATCCACCGTATGGCGCAGCCCGCGCTGCAGCAGCAGCGTTTGCAGCTTACTCCTGTTCTGATGGAGCGGGGGTCGGTTTAGCTTTTGTCTTATGGCGCTCTTTAATCAGGTTTCGGCCGTCTTTCGGCTTTAACAGCATAAAGACAAGCGCGGAAACCACGGTCAGGGCACCCATCGTAATAAAGGTATAGTGGAACTGCTCGACGGTATTGGCGCTGTCGAATCCTTCATAAAAGCGCAACACCGCCGCGCTGACCGCAACGCCGAGGCTAATCGACAGCTGCTGCGTAACCGCCAGCACGCTATTCCCGCTGCTGGCATTCTCATCGGTCAGATCCGCAAGGGTGATAGTGTTCATTGAGGTGAACTGGGTCGACATCGCCATGCCCAGCACAAACAGCGGCAGGATCAGCATCCACACCGGCAGCGCCGCGGTTTGCAACGAGAACTGCGCAATCATCAGGCCGATAAAGACCGTCACCCCTACCAGCGTTTTACGATACCCAAACCAGCGCAGCACCTGCGTCACGGTCGATTTCGCCAGAATCGAGCCCATCGCCGTCGGCGCCATCATGCAGCCCGCGATCAGCGCCGGATACCCAAACCCCACCTGCAGCATCAGCGGCATCAGGAATGGAACGCAGCCCGTTCCCAGGCGGGAAGCTATATTCCCTGCCACCCCAACCGAGAAGGTGCGGGTATTAAAGAGGGATAGCGAGATCAGCGGTGTCGAATGGCGGCGCGCGTGACGTATATAAAGAAGGAAAAGCACAATCCCGCTCAGGATGACGGACAGAGCCAGCCACGTCGCCACGATTTTCTCGCCAAACAACTCCATGCCGCTGGAGAACAGCACCAGGCTCAGGCCAAACAGGAAAAAGCCGCCCATGTCGAAGCTGCGTTTAGGCGTGGTGAAGTTCGGCATGTATTTGCGGGCGTAAATCAGGCCGGCAACGCCAATCGGAATGTTAATCAGGAAAATCCAGTGCCAGCTCGCCCAGGTCACCAGCACCCCGCCGAGCACCGGCCCTAATATCGGCCCGACCAGCCCCGGCATGGTCACAAAGTTCAGCACCGGCAGCAGCTCGCTGCGCGGATAGGCACGTAGCAGTGCCAGGCGCGCGACGGGCATCATCATCGCCCCGCCGATCCCCTGAAGGACGCGGAAGACAACCAGCTCGGATAACGAGGTCGAAAGGGCGCAGGCCAGAGAGCCGAGCGTAAACAGGCTGACCGCCAGCATGAAGATTTTACGCGTGCCGAAGCGGTCGGCCAGCCAGCCGCTGACCGGGATCAGCATGGCGACCGTCAGGGTATAGCTGATAATGGCGGACTGCATCGCCAGCGGGGAGCGGTTGAGGCTTTGCGCGATAGCGGGAAGCGCGGTGTTAAGGATGGTGGCATCCAGTGCCTGCATAAAGAAAGCCATCGCCGCAATCCACGGCAGTCCGGCCATGCTGCGAGCTTTTTTCTCTTTCATTTATCTACCTGCTGGTGGTTTGGGGCTGCCAGCAATGCCTGACATGCGGTAAGGGCGCGATGCCCGTCGCTGTCCTGGATGGCATCGACAATGGCCTGGTGCAGATCCAGCTTCACCACTTCGTTCTGGGTAATGGAGGTAAAGTAGGTGTGATAAACCGAATGGAAGAGGGAAGCAAAAGAGGTCAGGAACGGATTGCCACTCATCATATAGATGTGTTCATGCCATGCCATATCCACTTCAACCCAGCGTTCACGGTTGAAGTGCTTCTTCAGGTACACCATCTCGTCCATCAGGGTATTCAGTTCGGCTTTCTGCTCTGCGCTGCCGAGCGTGGCAGCGAGTAAGCAGGCCTGAGGTTCAAGACTGCTGCGCATCACCAGAAAATGGTCGACGACCTGATGGAAGTTATCTTCGGTCATCCACCAGGAGAGCAGCTCCTGGTCGAGGAAGTTCCAGTTACTTTGCGGCATAACGCGCGTGCCAATACGCGGACGCGGCAACACCATGCCTTTTGCCGTTAATGTTTTTACCGCTTCACGAACGGCGGTACGGCTAACGCCAAACTGCTCACCCAGTTCCATTTCGCCCGGCAGGATGCAGCCAGGGACATATTTACCCGCTAAGATCAGCTGAGCCAGCTTTTCTGCCAGCACATAAGAGAGGTTTTTCTGTGCTGCCAGCTGTTGTGCGCTTAAGGGCATCGCTCTTTTTCCTTAATTGTTCATGCGGGTAAGTATGCCATCTGAAGTGTGATTGTGGCTGCAAATACATCAAATAGAACAATTTATAGCTTGATGAAGCGGGTTTTGGTGAAAAAAAACACGGTCAGAAAGTTTTTTCAAATTTCCTCTTGTCACCGCCGAAGAACTCCCTATAATGCGCCTCCACTGACACGGAACAACGGCTT
>NZ_CAXOFU010000023.1:0-86905 GCF_964208575.1 Enterobacter soli
CCGTTCCGCCACTTATTAAGACATTAAGCCTGCTCAACAAGCAGGCTTAATGGCAAGAAAATTTAGGGGCGTAGCTCAGTTGGTAGAGCACCGGTCTCCAAAACCGGGTGTCGCGAGTTCGAGTCTCTCCGCCCCTGCCATATATAATCCTTTGCTTCGGCAAAGGATTTTTTTTGCCTGAAATTTGGCGATTTTCCCCACTCAAAATAGCTACCCGCGTCCTTGCGGGTGATGAGTATCAATCCAACATGCTGATTTTAAGCAGATCTTTTATCTGTGATTGCTTGTCGCTGTTCTGCAACCAGATTGCGTAGAGCGGTCTTGAAAGCGTTGTGGAGTCGGTAACAGTGTGCAAATCAGGCTTGCTATCCGCCCAGCGGGTAGGTAGCCAGGTGCAACCTTTCAGGGAAGAAAGCTGCTGGCAGGCAATCTCCGCTGAGCTTGTCGTCAACTGAGGAACATCATCACTGGCGATCAATCCGACCTCGTGCTGCTGGAAATCAGGGCCCCATTCCAGGCGCAGATAATTAAGATCGGCCTTCATGGCTGAAGGCTCTGCGGCATAAAGGCCAAGGCTGAACTGCCCAACGATCTGGCTGCTAAATTCGTCCATTTTGGGGGCCTCTGTCGTGATCAGCAGATCCAGCTGTCTTTCATGCAATTGCTTAACCAAAGACTGGCGTTGCGCAATCCTCGCCTCAAACTGCAGATGGCTGTGCGAGCGGTACAGGCGCGTAAGCCATTGACTGAGCATACATTCCCAAAGCGATGAGCTGGCCCCTATCGAAAACTCGTTGTGCCTTGAGGTATGCGCCACCTCTTTACGCGCAGCTTGCCAGGTATTCATCAGGGTTTCTGCGTAGGGCAAGAGCTTCTCACCGGCAGGGGTTAAGCGAATATTGTTGCGATGACGGGTAAAAAGATTCACACCCAGCTGATTTTCCAGCTGGCGAATACGAAAACTAACCGCTGACTGCGTCAGGTAAAGGGCTTCCGCTGCTCGCCCGAAGTGGCGCGTCCTGCTCACTTCAAGGAAAGTTTTTAGCAATTCCGTATCCACATCTTTCTCCGCAAAATTATTTGTCGTTATGATTTAAATGTTTTGTTTTACACTCTGTCAAGCGTAACTAATACTCCGCGCCATAAATAGCTCGGCCAAAGAATTAGGAGCGTGTAGGATGGCGGAAAGCTTTACGACGATGAATCGTTTTTTCGACAATAAAAATTATCCACGCGGGTTCTCTCGCCATGGTGACTTCACCATCAAAGAGGCACAACTGCTTGAGCGTCATGGTTATGCCTTTAACGAGTTGGATCTGGGGAAACGTGAACCAGAAACGGAAGACGAAAAACAGTTTGTTGCCGTTTGCCGTGGCGAGCGTGAGCCGGTATCTGAAGCTGAACGTGTATGGGTGAAGTATATGGCGCGTATTAAGCGTCCTAAGCGTTTCCATACTCTGTCCGGTGGTAAGCCGCAGATGGAAGGTGCTGAAGACTATACCGAGTCTGACGACTAAAGATGAAGAAAGGGGCTAAGGCCCCTTTTTTACGCCAGCATCTTTTGCAGATGCAGCAGCAAGCGATCTATGGCGCGATAGCTAAGAGCCTCTTGCAGGTGTCGCCTTTCAATTCCCGGACAGCCTTCAATATCAGCAATCGTTCTGGAAACTTTCAACAAACGCTGCCACGCCCGTATTGAAAGTCCGAACCTTGCCAGCGTTTCCTCAAGCCAAACGGCATCTCCGTCTTCCAGCCGGCAGAATTGTCGAATCTCAGCATTATCAAGATGTGCATTGAGTTTGCTCTGGCGCTTGTACTGTTTCCCCTGGGCTTTGATGACCCGTTCACGCACCTCTACTGAGGATGTTCCCTGTCCATTGTTCTGGCTGAGCAGGCCCGGCGGCGGAAGGGGGATCTCCAGGGATAAATCGAACCGGTCGAGAAAAGGGCCGGAAAGCTTCCCAAGGTAGCGCAGCGTCTGCTCGGGCGAGCAGCGGTTATGATTGCCCTGATAATGACCCGTTGGGCTGGGATTCATGGCGGCAACGAGCTGAAACCTTGCCGGGTAGCTAATTTTGGCGCGCGTGCGAGAGATATGAATCTGCCCTGACTCAATAGGCTCCCGCAGCGCATCCAGCACGCGCCTTTCAAACTCAGGCAATTCATCAAGAAAGAGTATGCCGTTGTGCGCCAGCGAAATTTCACCGGGAGCGGGTATGCTCCCTCCGCCGACCATGGCGGTGAGCGAGGCGCTGTGGTGCGGCGAACGAAAAGGCCGACGCCGCCACTGCTTATGCAGCGACGTTGAGCTGACGAGGCTGAAAATAGCGGCGCTTTCCAGCGCCTCTCGATTATTCAAGGGCGGCAGCAGGCCGTTTAGCCGACTGGCCAGCATGGTTTTGCCCGTACCCGGTGGGCCAATCAGCAGCAGGTTATGCCCACCTGCGGCAGTGATCTCTAAGGCTCTCTTACCCTGCTCCTGGCCGATAATATCGCGGAGGTCGTCCTGGCTATCCGGCAAAATAACGTCAGCCTCAAGCGGTTCTTCAAGCTCATGCCGTCCTTCAAGATAGGCACAGACCTCCTGCAGGTGGCCCGCAATCAGGCACCCTTTTTCCGCTATGAGGCTTACTTCGGGAGAATTTTCATTTGCCACAATGATTTGTCTCCCGGCACTTATGGCTTCCAGTGCACCTGAGATCGCGCCGGGAACGCCTCTTAATGCGCCTGTGAGCGCGAGTTCACCGACGAACTCGTACGAGCCTAGCCTCGTGGTGTTCAGCTGCTCTGAGGCGGCGAGAAGCGCAATTGCGATAGGTAAATCATATCGCCCACCTTCTTTGGGCAAGTCAGCCGGAGCGAGATTGATCGTGATCTTCTTTGCGGGGAAGGTATAACCGCTATTGATGATCGCGCTGCGCACCCGATCTCTCGCCTCTTTTACCGTGGTCTCAGGTAGCCCTACGAGCGTGAGCCCCGGCAGTCCATTACTCAGATGAACCTCAACCGAAATCAGCGGCGCCTTTACCCCAATCGCGGCGCGGGTGTAGACAACAGACAGTGACATGCGTACCTCCTTGTCCTCTGACTATGCCATCGCAGAAGTTGGCGGATGAGTGCTTTTTTAACGATTTACGAGGCCTTTTCCCGTTTTTTAGGCGCGCAATGTAAACGTTGCATAACCCCGGAAGCGGCGTCGCAAAGCGTGAAAAAGCCTCGTTTGGCCTGTTTTAGCGGCTGTAAAAAAATGAAAAATATTCATTTTCTATTTTCCTCATATAAAACAATGATTTTTAGAAAAATCATTCGCAGGCTAAACATCCGCGTCATAAAAAAATCTTGTGTTTGGTTTAAAAACTGTGATAACTCTTTAGGCATTCCTTCGAACAAGATGCCAAAAGAACTGACAATGACAGCCCTTCTACTAGTGATTAGCCTGGTCGTGATTAGCGTGGTGGTGATTATTATCCCACCGTGCGGGGCTGCACTTGGACGAGGAAAGGCTTAAAAATCAAGCCTTAACGAACTAAGACCCCCGCACCGAAAGGTCCGGGGGTTTTTTTATGACTAAAAAACTAAAACGAGGAGCAGAGAATGGCCAGTAGCACAAAATTCTGTTTCTCCCGATTTATGACGGGGAACTAACTATGAATGGGGCACAGTGGGTTGTACATGCGTTGCGCGCACAGGGAGTCGAAACTGTCTTCGGTTATCCGGGGGGCGCAATTATGCCGATTTACGATGCACTGTATGACGGCGGCGTGGAACACCTCTTGTGCCGACACGAGCAGGGCGCAGCGATGGCGGCGATAGGCTATGCGCGTTCTACCGGAAAAACCGGCGTTTGCATGGCAACGTCTGGCCCGGGTGCGACCAACCTGATCACCGGTCTGGCCGATGCGCTGCTCGACTCCGTGCCCGTTGTTGCCATCACCGGCCAGGTCGCTTCGCCGTTCATCGGTACCGATGCGTTCCAGGAAGTGGACGTGCTCGGCTTGTCGCTGGCCTGCACCAAGCACAGCTTCCTCGTTCAGTCCCTCGAAGAGCTGCCGCGCGTGATGGCAGAAGCGTTCGAAGTCGCAAACTCTGGCCGTCCTGGCCCCGTTCTGGTTGATATTCCCAAAGATATCCAGGTGGCAATGGGCGATCTGGAGCCGCATTTCTCCACCGTCGAAAACGCTGACGCTTTCCCTCATGCGGAAGTGGAAGCGGCGCGGCAGATGCTTGCCGAAGCGCAAAAACCGATGCTCTACGTCGGCGGCGGCGTGGGGATGGCGCAGGCGGTTCCGGCGCTGCGCGAGTTTATCGCCGTCACGCAAATGCCTGCGACCTGCACCCTGAAAGGGCTGGGCGCGGTGGACGCTGACTACCCGTACTATCTGGGCATGCTGGGGATGCACGGCACCAAAGCGGCAAACCTCGCCGTTCAGGAGTGTGATTTGCTGATTGCCGTTGGCGCTCGCTTCGACGACCGCGTGACCGGCAAGCTGAACACCTTCGCGCCGAATGCCAAAGTCATCCACATGGATATCGACCCGGCGGAAATGAACAAGCTGCGTCAGGTACACGTTGCGCTGCAGGGCGATCTGAACGCTCTGTTGCCTGCTTTGCAGCAGCCTGTGGACATCAATGAATGGCGCCAGCACGCCGCGGATATGCGCGTTGAGCACGCCTGGCGCTACGACCATCCGGGCGAATCCATCTACGCGCCGCTGCTGTTAAAGCAGCTCTCCGACCGCAAACCGGCGGATTGCGTGGTGACGACCGATGTTGGTCAGCACCAGATGTGGTCGGCACAGCATATGACCTACACCCGCCCGGAAAACTTCATTACCTCCAGCGGCTTAGGGACGATGGGCTTTGGCCTGCCTGCGGCCGTGGGCGCGCAGGTGGCTCGCCCGAACGACACCGTCATCTGCATCTCCGGTGACGGCTCGTTCATGATGAACGTTCAGGAGCTGGGCACCGTGAAGCGCAAGCAGCTGCCGCTGAAAATCGTGTTGCTCGATAACCAGCGTCTGGGAATGGTGCGCCAGTGGCAGCAGCTGTTCTTCCAGGAACGCTATAGCGAAACAACCCTGACCGATAACCCCGATTTCCTCGTTCTGGCCAGCGCATTTGGTATCCCTGGCCAGCACATTACCCGTAAAGACCAGGTTGAAGCGGCTCTCGACACCATGCTGTCAAGCGAAGGGCCTTACCTGCTTCATGTCTCAATCGACGAGCTTGAGAACGTCTGGCCATTGGTACCGCCAGGTGCCAGTAACTCACAAATGCTGGAGAAATTATCATGATGCATCATCAGGTCGCCGTGCAGGCTCGCTTCAATCCGGAAACGTTAGAACGCGTTTTGCGCGTGGTTCGTCATCGTGGTTTTCAAATTTGCTCTATGAATATGGAGACAGCCACTGACGCCCAAAACATCAATATCGAATTAACCGTTGCCAGCCCTCGGCCGGTCGACTTACTGTTTAGTCAGTTAAATAAACTGGTAGACGTTGCACATGTTGCCATCTGCCAGAGCACAACCACATCACAACAAATCCGTGCCTAAGCGCGACAGGAAGAAAAAATGACGACGAAAAAAGCTGATTACATTTGGTTCAACGGTGAGATGGTTCGTTGGGAGGACGCGAAAGTCCACGTCATGTCCCATGCGCTGCACTACGGTACTTCCGTGTTTGAAGGTATTCGCTGCTACGATTCTCACAAAGGGCCAGTGGTGTTCCGCCATCGCGAACACATGCAGCGTCTGCATGATTCAGCCAAAATTTATCGTTTCCCGGTATCTCAGAGCGTTGATGAGCTGATGGAAGCGTGCCGCGAGGTGATCCGCAAGAACAACCTGACCAGCGCCTATATTCGTCCGCTGGTGTTTGTGGGTGATGTGGGGATGGGCGTGAACCCGCCAGCCGGTTATACCACCGATGTGATCATTGCCGCGTTCCCGTGGGGCGCTTACCTGGGTGCGGAAGCACTGGATCAGGGGATCGACGCAATGGTTTCTTCCTGGAACCGCGTGGCGCCAAACACCATCCCAACGGCGGCGAAAGCGGGCGGTAACTACCTCTCTTCTCTGCTGGTTGGCAGCGAAGCGCGTCGTCATGGTTATCAGGAAGGTATCGCCCTGGACGTGAATGGCTATATCTCCGAAGGCGCGGGTGAAAACCTGTTTGAAGTGAAGGATGGCATTCTGTTCACGCCGCCGTTTACCTCTTCTGCGCTGCCGGGCATTACCCGTGACGCCATCATCAAGCTGGCGAAAGATCTGGGTATCGAAGTGCGCGAGCAGGTACTGTCCCGCGAATCGCTCTACCTTGCCGATGAAGTGTTCATGTCCGGCACCGCGGCTGAGATCACGCCAGTGCGTAGCGTAGACGGCATTCAGGTGGGTGAAGGGCGCTGTGGCCCAATCACGAAACGTATTCAGCAAGCCTTCTTCGGCCTCTTCACCGGCGAAACCGAAGACAAGTACGGCTGGTTGGATCAGGTTAATCACTAAGTATAAATATGGGACGGCACGCACCGTCCCATTTGCGAGATAGACGGGAGTAAATAAGCCATGCCTAAGTATCGTTCCGCCACTACCACCCACGGCCGTAATATGGCGGGTGCCCGCGCGCTGTGGCGCGCCACCGGGATGACCGACGCCGATTTCGGCAAGCCAATTATTGCGGTGGTCAACTCCTTCACCCAGTTCGTTCCGGGCCACGTGCATCTGCGCGATCTGGGTAAACTGGTCGCTGAGCAAATCGAAGCGTCCGGCGGCGTGGCGAAAGAGTTCAACACCATTGCTGTCGATGATGGCATCGCGATGGGTCACGGGGGCATGCTTTATTCACTGCCGTCACGCGAGCTGATCGCCGACTCCGTTGAGTACATGGTTAACGCCCACTGTGCCGATGCGATGGTCTGTATCTCCAACTGCGACAAAATCACCCCGGGGATGCTGATGGCTTCCCTGCGCCTGAACATTCCGGTGATCTTCGTCTCCGGCGGCCCAATGGAAGCGGGTAAAACCAAGCTCTCCGACAAAATCATCAAGCTCGACCTGGTCGATGCGATGATCCAGGGCGCCGACCCGAAAGTGTCCGACGCGCAAAGCGACCAGGTGGAACGTTCCGCGTGTCCAACCTGTGGTTCCTGCTCCGGTATGTTCACCGCCAACTCCATGAACTGCCTGACCGAAGCGCTCGGTCTGTCGCAGCCGGGCAACGGCTCCCTGCTGGCGACCCACGCCGACCGTAAGCAGCTGTTCCTTAACGCCGGCAAGCGCATCGTTGAGCTGACCAAGCGCTATTACGAGCAGGACGATGCCAGCGCGCTGCCGCGCAGCATTGCCAGCAAAGCCGCCTTTGAAAACGCCATGACCCTGGATATCGCCATGGGTGGCTCCACCAACACCGTTCTGCACCTGCTGGCTGCCGCGCAGGAAGCGGAAATCGACTTCACCATGAGCGATATCGACAAGCTGTCCCGCAAGGTGCCGCAGCTGTGTAAAGTCGCGCCGAGCACCCAGAAGTACCACATGGAAGACGTTCACCGCGCCGGTGGCGTTATCGGTATTCTTGGCGAGCTGGATCGCGCCGGGCTGCTGAACCGCGAGGTGAAAAACGTCCTCGGTCTGACCCTGCCGGAGTCGCTTGATAAATACGACGTGATGCTCACCCAAGACGAAGCGGTGAAGAACATGTTCCGCGCGGGCCCGGCGGGTATTCGTACTACCCAGGCGTTCTCGCAGGATTGCCGCTGGGATACGCTGGATGACGATCGCGCCGAAGGCTGCATCCGCTCGCTGGAAAATGCGTACAGCAAAGACGGCGGTCTGGCGGTGCTGTACGGTAACTTCGCTGAAAACGGCTGTATCGTTAAAACCGCAGGCGTGGACGACAGCATCCTGAAGTTTACCGGTCCGGCAAAAGTGTATGAAAGCCAGGACGACGCGGTAGAAGCGATCCTCGGCGGCAAAGTGGTGGAAGGCGATGTGGTGGTGATCCGCTACGAAGGGCCGAAAGGCGGCCCGGGTATGCAGGAGATGCTCTACCCAACCACCTTCCTGAAATCGATGGGCCTCGGCAAAGCCTGCGCGCTGATCACCGACGGTCGTTTCTCCGGCGGTACGTCCGGCCTCTCCATCGGCCACGTCTCTCCGGAAGCGGCGAGCGGCGGCAACATCGCCATCATCGAAGATGGCGACCTGATCGAAATCGACATTCCAAATCGCGGCATTCAGCTCAAGCTGAGCGACCAGGAGATCGCTGCCCGTCGTGAAGCTCAGGAAGCGCGCGGCGATAAAGCCTGGACGCCGAAAGATCGCCAGCGTGAAGTCTCCTTCGCTCTGCGTGCCTACGCGAGCCTTGCCACCAGTGCGGATAAAGGCGCGGTGCGCGATAAATCTAAACTTGGGGGCTAATGATGGCCGAGTCACAACCCTTATCCGCCGCCCCTGAGGGGGCGGAATATCTGCGGGCGGTACTGCGCGCGCCGGTCTATGAGGCCGTGCAGGTGACGCCGCTGCAAAAAATGGAAAAGCTCTCTTCGCGCCTCGACAACGTGATCCTGGTGAAGCGCGAAGACCGCCAGCCGGTACACAGCTTTAAGCTGCGCGGCGCTTACGCGATGATGGCCGGGCTGACCGACGAGCAGAAAGCGCGCGGGGTAATTACCGCCTCTGCGGGCAACCACGCCCAGGGCGTGGCGTTCTCGTCTGCTCGCTTAGGGCTGAAAGCGCTGATCGTGATGCCCGTTGCGACGGCGGATATCAAAGTGGATGCGGTGCGTGGCTTCGGCGGCGAAGTGCTGCTCCACGGCGCAAACTTTGACGAAGCGAAAGCCAAAGCCATTGAGCTGGCGCAGCAGCAGGGGTTCACCTGGGTGCCGCCGTTCGATCATCCGATGGTGATTGCGGGGCAAGGCACGCTGGCGCTCGAACTGCTCCAGCAGGATGCGCATCTCGATCGCGTGTTCGTGCCGGTCGGCGGCGGCGGGCTGGCCGCTGGCGTGGCGGTGCTGATCAAACAGCTGATGCCGCAAATCAAAGTCATCGCCGTTGAGGCGGAAGACTCCGCCTGCCTGAAGGCGGCGCTGGACGCCGGGCATCCGGTGGATTTACCGCGCGTCGGGCTGTTTGCCGAGGGCGTGGCGGTTAAGCGCATTGGCGACGAAACCTTCCGCCTGTGTCAGGAGTATCTCGACGATATCGTTACGGTTGATAGCGACGCTATCTGCGCGGCGATGAAAGATCTGTTCGAGGATGTTCGCGCCGTTGCGGAGCCGTCGGGCGCGCTGGCGCTGGCGGGGATGAAGAAATACATCGCCCAGCACAATATTCGCGGCGAACGTCTGGCGCACGTGCTGTCGGGCGCGAACGTCAACTTCCACGGCCTGCGCTACGTTTCCGAGCGCTGCGAGCTGGGTGAACAGCGTGAAGCGCTGCTGGCGGTGACCATTCCGGAAGAGAAGGGCAGCTTCCTCAAGTTCTGCCAGCTGCTGGGCGGCCGCTCGGTTACCGAGTTCAACTACCGCTTTGCGGATGCCAAAGACGCCTGCATTTTTGTCGGCGTGCGCCTAAGCCGCGGTCTGGACGAGCGCAAAGAGATCCTCAGCCTGCTGCACGAAGGCGGTTACAGCGTGGTCGATCTCTCTGACGATGAAATGGCGAAGCTGCACGTTCGCTACATGGTCGGCGGGCGTCCGTCGAAGCCGTTACAGGAACGCCTGTTCAGCTTCGAGTTCCCGGAATCGCCGGGCGCGCTGCTCAAGTTCCTGCATACGCTCGGGACGCACTGGAACATCTCCCTGTTCCACTACCGCAGCCACGGTACGGACTACGGTCGTGTGCTGGCGGCGTTTGAGCTGGGCGAGCACGAGCCGGATTTCGAAACCCGGCTCAACGAGCTGGGCTACGAGTGTCACGATGAGACCCACAACCCGGCGTTCCGGTTCTTCCTGGCGGGGTAGGCCGGATAAGGTTAATGGCCAGGCAGTAAATTCCAGAACGCATCAATAAGCGGCTCATGCAGCCGCTTTTTTTGTGCGCACACGCCAAGCTCAAACGGCGTTTTTTCGTCGCTGCGCTCCAGAATCATCACGCGGTTGCGCACCGGTTCCGGGCTGTTTTCCAGCACCACCTCCGGTAGCAGCGCAACGCCGCAGCCGAGCGCCACCATCGACACCATCGCCTCGTGGCCGCCGACCGTGGCGTAAATCGACGGGTTGCTGATTTTGTGGCGGCGGAACCACAGCTCGATGCGGCGGCGCACCGGCCCCTGATCGGCCATGATAAACGGCACCGTTGACCAGTCGGGCTTTTCCACGGAAACCTGGTTACGTACCGGGCAGGGCAGCGCCGGCGCGATCAGCACCACCGCCAGATTTTCCAGCATCGAGAACGCCACCGCGCCCGGCAGCGTTTCCGGCTTGCCGGCAATCGCCAGATCCGCTTCGCCCGTCACCACTTTTTCCATCGCGTCGGCGGCATCGCCGGTGGTGAGCTTGATTTCAACCGAGGGATGCTCCGCGCGAAAGCGGTCGAGGATGGGCGGCAGGTGGCTATAGGCGGCGGTGACGGAACAAAAGATATGCAGCTCGCCGGAGAGGGACGGCCCCTGCTGGTCGATGGTGTGGCGCAATTGCTGATACTGCAACAGCGTCTGCTGGGCAAAGACGCGCAGCTCCTCGCCCGCTTCGGTGAGCGTCACGGTGCGGTTATCGCGCACAAACAGCGGCTGACCGAGGTCTTCTTCCAGACGCTGGATCTGGCGTGAGAGCGTGGAAGGGCTGACGTGCATGGCGCGCGCGCTGCGACCAAAGTGGCGGCTTTCCGCCAGATGCAGGAACAATTTCAGATCGCGTAAATCCACCGATTCAACTCTCTCTTTTTACATTGCAGAAATTGCAACGTGACGTTGTGAATATATCAATTTCCGCAATAAATTTCCTGTCATATAGTAAGTTCATTCTCGCATATGCGAACCGAACAATAAGCACCACAACACAACATCACGGAGTCCATCATGGCTAACTACTTTAATACACTGAACTTGCGCCAGCAGCTGGCGCAGCTGGGCAAATGCCGCTTCATGGCGCGCGACGAATTTGCCGATGGCGCGAGCTACCTTCAGGGTAAAAAAGTGGTCATCGTCGGCTGCGGCGCACAGGGCCTGAACCAGGGGCTGAACATGCGCGACTCCGGCCTGGATATCGCTTATGCCTTGCGTAAAGAAGCGATCGCCGAGAAGCGTGCGTCCTGGCGCAAAGCGACCGAAAACGGCTTCAAAGTAGGCACCTACGAAGAGCTGATCCCACAGGCGGATCTGGTGGTTAACCTGACGCCAGACAAGCAGCACTCCGACGTTGTGCGCTCCGTACAGCCGCTGATGAAAGACGGCGCGGCGCTGGGTTACTCCCACGGCTTCAACATCGTTGAAGTGGGCGAGCAAATTCGTAAAGACATCACCGTGGTAATGGTGGCGCCGAAATGCCCGGGTACCGAAGTGCGTGAAGAGTACAAGCGTGGCTTCGGCGTGCCGACGCTGATCGCCGTTCACCCGGAAAACGATCCAAAAGGTGAAGGCATGGCAATCGCTAAAGCTTGGGCTGCGGCAACCGGCGGCCACCGTGCGGGCGTTCTGGAATCTTCCTTCGTTGCCGAAGTGAAATCTGACCTGATGGGCGAGCAGACTATCCTGTGCGGTATGCTGCAGGCCGGTTCTTTGCTGTGCTTCGACAAGCTGGTGGAAGAAGGCACCGACCCGGCATACGCAGAAAAACTGATTCAGTTCGGCTGGGAAACCATCACCGAAGCGCTGAAGCAGGGTGGTATTACGCTGATGATGGACCGCCTGTCCAACCCGGCTAAACTGCGTGCGTATGCGCTGTCTGAACAGCTGAAAACCATCATGGCGCCGCTGTTCCAGAAACACATGGACGACATCATCTCCGGTGAGTTCTCTTCCGGCATGATGGCGGACTGGGCGAACGACGATAAAAAACTGCTGACCTGGCGCGAAGAGACCGGCAAAACCGCGTTCGAAACCGCCGCGCAGTACGACGGTAAAATCAGCGAGCAGGAGTACTTCGATAAGGGCGTGCTGATGATCGCGATGGTGAAAGCGGGCGTTGAGCTGGCCTTCGAAACCATGGTGGATTCCGGCATCATCGAAGAGTCTGCGTACTATGAATCACTGCACGAGCTGCCGCTGATCGCGAACACCATCGCCCGTAAGCGTCTGTACGAAATGAACGTGGTTATCTCTGATACCGCAGAATACGGTAACTACCTGTTCTCTTATGCGTGCGTACCGCTGCTGAAAGAGTTCATGACGACTCTGCAGCCGGGCGATCTGGGCAAGGCGATTGCGGAAGGTGCGGTTGATAACGCGCAGCTGCGCGATGTGAACGACGCCATTCGTAGCCATGAGATCGAGAAAATTGGTCAGAAACTGCGTGGCTACATGACGGATATGAAGCGTATCGCGGTAGCGGGTTAATCAGCGCGGGCTGATGCCCTCACACCGGCCCTCTCCCACAGGGAGAGGGAGAAACATCCAGGGCCTTCTCTTCGGGAAGGCCCTGTTGTTTATTTGCGGTACAGCACCTTAACGACGTGGTAGCCGAACTGGGTGTGCAGCGGGCCGACTGGCTCCAGCACCGGGCAGGAGAAGACCAGTTTATCGAACGCTGGCACCATCTGGCCCTGGCGGAATTCGCCTAAATCACCGCCGCGTTTGCCTGACGGACAAATAGAGTGCTTCTTCGCCAGTTTGCCGAAATCGGCACCGTTTTTAATCTGCTCCAGAAGATCCAGAGCCAGTTTCTCTTCTTTAACAAGGATATGCAGAGCTGCTGCTGTTTTTGCCATGATCGTGCCTTGAGTGGTATGGATTAGGCTCGCTATACTACCACGCTGTTATTCTCCCCTCCTGACTTTCATTGAGTGATCATTTATGCGTTTAAACCCCGGACAACAACAAGCCGTCGAATTTGTCACCGGACCCTGTCTGGTGCTGGCGGGGGCTGGATCCGGCAAAACCCGCGTGATCACCAATAAAATCGCCCACCTGATCCGCGGCTGCGGCTATCAGGCTCGCCACATCGCGGCGGTGACCTTTACCAACAAGGCGGCGCGCGAAATGAAGGAGCGCGTTGGCCAGACGCTGGGGCGCAAAGAGGCGCGCGGGCTGATGATCTCCACCTTCCACACCCTGGGGCTGGATATCATTAAACGCGAATACGCGGCGCTGGGGATGAAGTCCAACTTCTCGCTTTTCGATGACACCGACCAGGTGGCGCTGCTCAAGGAGCTGACCGAGGGGCTGATTGAAGATGACAAAGTTCTGCTGCAGCAGCTGATCTCGACGATCTCCAACTGGAAAAACGATCTGATGACGCCTGCCCAGGCGGCGGCGAGCGCTAAAGGCGAGCGCGACCGGATCTTCGCCCACTGCTACGGCCTGTACGATGCGCACATGAAAGCCTGCAACGTGCTGGACTTCGACGACCTGATCCTGCTGCCCACGCTGCTCCTGCAGCGCAATGAAGAGGTGCGCGAGCGCTGGCAGAACAAAATCCGCTATCTGCTGGTGGATGAATACCAGGACACCAACACCAGCCAGTACGAGCTGGTTAAGCTGCTGGTGGGGCAACGCGCGCGCTTCACCGTGGTGGGGGACGATGACCAGTCGATCTACTCCTGGCGCGGCGCGCGACCGCAAAACCTGGTGCTGCTGAGCAAAGATTTCCCGGCACTGCAGGTGATTAAGCTGGAACAGAACTACCGTTCGTCCGGGCGTATCCTGAAAGCGGCGAACATCCTGATCGCCAACAACCCGCACGTTTTCGAAAAGCGCCTGTTCTCCGAGCTGGGCTACGGCGCGGAGCTGAAAGTGCTGAGTGCCAATAACGAAGAGCACGAGGCGGAGCGCGTGACGGGGGAGCTGATCGCTCACCACTTCGTCAACAAAACCGAATATAAGGATTACGCGATCCTCTATCGCGGCAACCACCAGTCCCGCGTCTTTGAAAAGATGCTGATGCAAAACCGCATCCCGTACAAAATATCCGGCGGCACGTCGTTCTTCTCGCGCCCCGAGATAAAAGATCTGCTGGCCTATCTGCGCGTGCTCACCAACCCGGATGACGACAGCGCGTTCCTGCGTATCGTCAACACCCCGAAACGTGAGATTGGCCCGGCGACGCTGCAGAAGCTGGGCGAATGGGCGATGACGCGCAACAAAAGCCTGTTTACCGCCAGCTTCGATATGGGGTTAAGCCAGAGCCTGACCGGGCGCGGCTACGAGTCGTTAACCCGCTTCACCCACTGGCTGGGCGAAGTGCAGCGCCTTGCCGAGCGCGAGCCGGTGGCCGCCGTGCGCGATCTTATCCACGGCATCGACTACGAATCCTGGCTCTACGAAACCTCCGCCAGCCCGAAAGCGGCGGAGATGCGCATGAAAAACGTCAACCAGCTGTTTAGCTGGATGACCGAAATGCTGGAAGGCTCTGAGATTGACGAGCCAATGACCCTGACGCAGGTGGTCACCCGCTTTACGCTGCGCGACATGATGGAGCGCGGTGAAAGTGAGGAAGAGGCCGATCAGGTTCAGCTGATGACCCTTCATGCGTCGAAGGGGCTGGAGTTCCCTTACGTCTATCTGGTGGGCATGGAAGAGGGCTTGCTGCCGCACCAGAGCAGCATCGATGAAGACAATGTTGAAGAAGAGCGCCGTCTGGCCTACGTGGGCATTACCCGCGCGCAGAAGGAGCTGATCTTCACGCTGTGCAAAGAGCGCCGTCAGTATGGCGAGCTGGTGCGCCCGGAGCCGAGCCGCTTCCTGCTGGAGCTCCCGCAGGACGATCTGATCTGGGAGCAGGAGCGCAAAGTGATTACGGCGGAAGAACGGATGCACAAAGGCCAGGCCAACGTGGCGAACATTCGCGCCATGCTGGCGAAGGCCAAAGAGAAAGGATAATGATTTGTTGGCCGGGTAAGGCGAAGCCGCCGCCCGGCGATGTTCAGGGTATTACTTCACTTCGAGCACCCAGTGGACATAGCTCTGCCACTGGCACTCCTGATCGATAAGTTCCGCCCCCAGCGGGTGGCAGTCCAGCCATTTCTCCGGCAGCGTCAGCACCAGCTTTTCATCGTCTGCCACCAGGTTCATGGTCGGCAGCAAATCGTCACGGCGGCGGCTGGCAAACAGGATCGCCAGGCGCAGCAGACGGCACAGGTGCTCCGCAACGCGCGGCGGTACGGCGTTTTGCTGGTGGAGCGACGAGAGATCGACGGCGCTGGTCTGGTTCAACAGCAGCGTCGCCAGCAGCTTTTTCTGCGCCGGAGTAAAGCCCGGCAGATCAAGATTGCGTACCAGGTACGCGGCGTGGGCAGGCGCCTGTTTGAAATCAATGCTCAAACCCACTTCGTGCAGTGCGCAGGCGCTCAGCAGAAGATCGCGGCTCAGCGGCTCCAGATCCCAGCTTCCCAGCACCTGATCGGCAAACAGTGAAGCCAGTTGCGCGACGCGCTGGGCCTGATCGGTATCCACCATAAAGCGGCGCTGGACGTTACGCAGCGTGCGGCTGCGGATATCCTGATCGACCGACAGATGCAGCATCCCGTAGACCAGCCCTTCGCGCAGGGCGCCGCCCGCGAGGGTCATGCACTGAATGTTCAGCTCGGTGAAAATGGCGATAAGAATGGCGAGACCGCTTGGGAAGACCAGCGCGCGCTCGAGCGTCAGGCCTTCAATTTCAAGCTCTTCAAGACGACCGCACTGAATGGCGCGCTGCTTAAGCTGCTGGAGTTTGGCCAGCGTGATGCGCTCGTCCATCCCCTGTGCCATCATGATTTCCTGCAATGCCTGAACGGTGCCCGAGGCGCCAACGCAGACTTTCCAGCCGTGATAGCGCAGCTCCTCCATGACCGGGCGCAGCACGTCGCGCGCCGCTTTCTCGGCCTCGTCGAAATTCTCTTTGGCGAGATTCCTGTCGGTGAAATAGCGCTCAAGCCAGGTGACGCAGCCCATCGACAGGCTAAACAGCGAGGTGGCCTGCGCGCCCGTGCCGGTCACGAGTTCGGTACTGGCTCCGCCGATATCCACCACCAGACGGCGATCGTCACCCCCGGTGGTGTGCGCCACGCCCTGATAAATCAGACGCGCTTCTTCTTCGCCGCTGATGACCTGCACCGGGCAGCCCAGGATTTCCTGCGCTTTGGCAATGAAATCAACGGCATTAACGGCCAGACGCAGCGTCGCCGTGGCAACAACGCGGATTTGATTATGGGGAATATCCTGCAAACGTTCGGCAAAGAGTCGTAAGCACTGCCAGCCACGTTCCATGGCTTCGGGGGAGAGGTGGTTGTCGCTGCTCAGGCCCGCCGCCAGGCGGACCTTGCGCTTAATACGCGTCAGCGTTTGTATGCTTCCCGCCACCTCGCGCACAACCAGCATATGAAAACTATTGGAACCGAGATCAATTGCCGCATAAAGCGAGGTGGAACTGAGCATATTATTTAACCTGAACGACGACGATTACGCGGTGCACCACCGGAACGGCGCGGGCCATTGCCGGAACGAGCGCGAGTAAGGCGCTTAGGCGGTGGCAGTTCGCTTAACAGCGCTTCCGGATTGTACTTACTCTGCGGAATCGAGTGACCGATATAGGTTTCAATCGCCGGCAGGTTCAGCGCGTACTCTTCGCACGCCAGGCTGATTGAGTGTCCGCTTGCGCCTGCACGACCGGTACGACCGATACGGTGGACGTAATCTTCGCAGTCATCCGGCAGATCGTAGTTAAAGACGTGCGTAACGGCAGGAATATGCAGGCCGCGCGCAGCAACGTCGGTCGCGACCAGAATATCCAGGTCGCCACGGGTGAATTCTTCGAGAATACGCAGGCGTTTCTTCTGCGCCACATCGCCGGTCAGCAGGCCAACGCGGTGTCCGTCTGCGGCCAGGTGACCCCAGATATCTTCACAGCGGTGCTTGGTGTTGGCGAAGATGATGGCGCGATCCGGCCACTCTTCTTCGATAAGCGTTTGCAGCAGGCGCATTTTCTCTTCATTAGATGGGTAGAAGAGTTCTTCTTTAATGCGGTGACCGGTTTTCTGCTCGGGTTCAACTTCGACATATTCGGCGTTGTTCATCTGTTCGAACGCCAGTTCGCGAACGCGGTAGGAGAGGGTTGCAGAGAACAGCATGTTGAGGCGCTGATTTGCCGGAGGCATACGGCGGAACAGCCAGCGAATATCTTTGATGAAGCCCAGATCGTACATACGGTCTGCTTCATCCAGGACGACAACCTGGATAGCGCCGAGGTTAATGTGGTTCTGTTTTGCGTAGTCGATAAGACGGCCCGTGGTGCCGATCAGGATATCAACGCCGCTTTCAAGCACTTTCAGCTGCTTGTCGTAACCGTCGCCGCCATAGGCCAGTCCGAGCTTCAGACCAGTGGCCTGTGCCAGGGGTTCAGCGTCTGCATGGATCTGTACCGCCAGTTCTCGCGTCGGGGCCATAATTAGCGCGCGCGGCTGGTTAACTTTGCGGTCAGCAATCGCTGGATGAGAAAGTAAATAATGAAACGTTGACGTTAAGAACGCCATCGTTTTGCCAGTACCGGTTTGCGCCTGCCCTGCAACATCGCGGCCTGCCAGCGTCAGCGGCAGTGCGAGGGCCTGAATGGGCGTGCAGTTATGAAACCCTTTATTTTCAAGGGCTTCGATCACCTTTGGGTGCAGGGCGAAGTCGGAAAACTTCTGTTCTGTTAAATGTGTTTTGCTCATAGTGTGGTAGAATATCAGCTTACTATTGCTTTACGAAAGCGTATCCGGTGAAATAAAGTCAACCTTTAGTTGGTTAATGCTACATCAACACGTCGTTGATTGACGCGAAACCAACGCACCAGGCTTATTCCTGTGGAGTTATATATGAGCGATAAAATTATTCACCTGACTGACGACAGTTTTGACACGGACGTACTTAAAGCTGACGGGCTGATCCTCGTCGATTTCTGGGCTGAATGGTGTGGTCCTTGCAAAATGATCGCCCCGATTCTGGATGAGATCGCTGACGAATATCAGGGCAAACTGACCGTTGCCAAGCTGAACATCGACCAGAACCCGGGTACCGCGCCAAAATACGGCATCCGTGGCATCCCGACCCTGCTGCTGTTCAAAGGCGGCGAAGTGGCGGCGACCAAAGTGGGCGCACTGTCCAAAGGTCAACTGAAAGAGTTCCTGGACGCTAACCTGGCGTAAGGTTTCTCCGCTGCGCGTCCAGAGCGCCTAAATGATGTGGATCTCTGGACGCCCGGCTTTAGTCGTGCTAAGTTACTTGTGACTTCGTTTTAAACATATCTGTTGTTTGAATCTTGCTTTACCCGATACTTCCCGTTGTTGATAAAGACAGTGCGTGAAGTCGCTAAATTCCGGGCTTGTCACTCAATCCGTCTTGTCGTTTCAGTTCTGCGTTCTTTCCCTGTGACCAGACAGCGAACAGACATGAGTTGATGGCCGCTAAACAGGCATGGATGACCCTGCCATACCATTCACAACATTAAGTTCGAGAATCACCCCGAGTTTAAGAACCCACACCATTATGAATCTTACCGAATTAAAGAATACGCCGGTTTCTGAGCTGATCACTCTCGGCGAAAATATGGGGCTGGAAAACCAGGCTCGTATGCGCAAGCAGGACATCATTTTCGCCATCCTGAAGCAGCACGCTAAGAGTGGCGAAGATATCTTTGGCGACGGTGTGCTGGAGATACTGCAAGACGGATTTGGTTTCCTCCGCTCAGCAGACAGCTCCTACCTCGCCGGCCCCGACGACATCTACGTATCCCCTAGCCAAATCCGCCGTTTCAACCTCCGCACTGGTGACACCATTTCAGGTAAGATTCGTCCTCCTAAAGAGGGTGAACGCTACTTTGCGCTGTTGAAAGTTAACGAAGTTAACTACGACAAACCAGAAAACTCGCGCAACAAGATCCTGTTTGAGAACTTAACGCCGCTGCACGCGAACTCTCGCCTGCGCATGGAGCGTGGTAACGGGTCTACTGAAGACTTAACTGCTCGCGTTCTGGATCTGGCTTCTCCGATTGGTCGTGGTCAGCGTGGTCTGATTGTGGCACCGCCAAAAGCGGGTAAAACCATGCTGCTGCAGAACATCGCGCAGAGCATTGCTTACAACCACCCAGACTGCGTACTGATGGTACTGCTGATCGACGAACGTCCGGAAGAAGTGACCGAGATGCAGCGTCTGGTTAAAGGTGAAGTTGTGGCTTCTACCTTCGACGAACCTGCATCTCGCCACGTTCAGGTTGCTGAAATGGTTATCGAGAAAGCGAAACGTCTGGTTGAACACAAGAAAGACGTTATCATCCTGCTCGACTCCATCACCCGTCTGGCGCGTGCTTACAACACCGTTGTTCCGGCTTCCGGTAAAGTCCTGACCGGTGGTGTTGACGCCAACGCCCTGCACCGTCCGAAGCGTTTCTTCGGTGCGGCACGTAACGTGGAAGAGGGCGGCAGCCTGACCATCATTGCTACCGCGCTTATCGACACCGGTTCCAAGATGGACGAAGTTATTTACGAAGAGTTCAAAGGTACAGGCAACATGGAACTGCACCTCTCTCGTAAAATCGCTGAAAAACGCGTCTTCCCGGCTATCGACTACAACCGTTCCGGTACCCGTAAAGAAGAGCTGCTCACCACTCAGGAAGAGCTGCAGAAAATGTGGATCCTGCGCAAAATCATTCACCCAATGGGCGAAATCGACGCAATGGAATTCCTCATTAATAAACTGGCGATGACCAAAACTAACGACGATTTCTTCGACATGATGAAACGCTCGTAACGCAAATTACGCCAGCAAACGCCACGTTTTTACGTGGCGTTTTCGTTTTATGGGCTATACGTTATTACCACAGACTCCCAATTTTGACCTTTCGGTGCGACAATAAGATTATTCGCACAGTAAAAACATTAATAGCTTGAATAATAAACAAATGAAGTGGGAAGAGGTTTGCTTTATGCCTTCTGACTAAGCGCCATCATGGTTATACTTCCTTGACTGACATTTGTTGAGAACATCCATTGTGAACCTACTCGATACGTTTACTGAGCTAACCAGTATTTTTTTGTTTACCACATGCTTTTTGTTTCTTGCGCGCAAGGTGGCAAAATATCTGGGGTTAGTGGATAAACCCAACTTTCGTAAACGCCATCAAGGAATGATCCCACTTGTAGGCGGCATCTCCGTTTTCGCAGGAATCTGCTTCGCTTTCACGATCGCGGATTACTACATTCCCCACGTCAGGCTCTATCTTATCTGCGCCACCGTTTTGGTTGTGGTGGGCGCGCTCGACGATCGCTACGACATCAGCGTCAAAATTCGTGCTTTTGTGCAGGCCGCCGTCGGTATCGCCATGATGGTGGCGGCCAAACTGCATTTGAGCAGCCTCGGCTATATTTTTGGCCCCTGGGAGATGGTGCTCGGGCCGTTCGGCTATTTCCTCACGCTTTTCGCCGTGTGGGTCGCCATTAACGCTTTCAATATGGTCGACGGTATCGACGGCCTGCTGGGCGGGCTCTCCTGCGTGTCGTTCGCGGCAATCGGCATCATTTTATGGTTCGACGGTCAGTACAGCCTCGCCATGTGGTGTTTCGCCATGATTGCCGCCATCCTGCCTTATATTCTGCTGAACCTCGGCGCGCTGGGCCGTCGCTATAAAGTCTTTATGGGCGACGCGGGCAGTACGCTGATTGGCTTCACCATCATCTGGATTTTGCTGGAAACCACGCAGGGTAAAACGCACCCGATAAGCCCTGTGACGGCGTTGTGGATTATCGCCATTCCGCTCATGGACATGGTGGCGATTATGTATCGCCGTCTGCGTAAGGGGATGAGTCCTTTCTCTGCCGACCGTCAGCACATTCATCATTTGATCATGCGAGCAGGCTTCACTTCCCGTCAGGCGTTTGTGCTGATTACGCTGGCGGCTGCTATTCTTGCGGGGATTGGCGTAGCGTCTGAATATGCCCACTTTATCCCTGAATGGGTAATGTTGGTATTGTTCTTGCTAGCGTTTTCTCTGTACGGCTACTGCATTAAACGCGCATGGAAAGTCGCGCGTTTCATTAAACGTGTTAAGCGCAGGATGCGTCGAAACAGTGGTAATAATCCAACTTTAACTAAATAAACTGGGATCGTGATGACTCAACCGTTGGCGGGAGCTAAATCAGAGATGACCGAGAATGAGCTGGATATACGTGGCTTGTTCCGCGTTTTATGGGCGGGCAAACTGTGGATTGCGGGCGTTGCAATTGCGTTCGCGCTAATCGCGCTTGCTTACACCTTCTTTGCGAAACAGGAGTGGAGCGCAACCGCGATCACCGACAGACCAACGGTTAACATGCTCGGCGGGTTCTACTCCCAGCAGCAGTTCCTGCGTAACCTGGATATCAAAGCGAACCTGGCTTCACCAGACCAGGCTTCCGTCATGGACGATGCCTACCGAGAGTTTGTGATGCAGCTGGCGTCCTGGGATACCCGTCGCGATTTCTGGTCCCAGACCGATTACTACAAGCAGCGCATGGTCGGCAACAGCAAAGTCGACGCCGCCCTGCTCGATGACCTGATTAACAACATTCAGTTCACGCCAGGCGACGCGCTGCGCAACGTTAACGACAACGTGAAGCTTATTGCTGAAACCGCGCCGGATGCCAACAACCTGCTGCGTCAGTACGTGGCTTTCGCCAGCCAGCGTGCGGCCAGTCATCTTAATGACGAGCTGAAAGGCGCATGGGCGGCGCGTACCATCCAGATGAAAGCGCAGGTTAAGCGTCAGGAAGAGGTGGCAAAAGCCATTTTCGCCCGCCGCGTACATAATATTGAGCAGGCGCTGAAGATTGCCGAGCAGAGCAATATCTCCCGCAGCGAAACTGACGTGCCGGCGGATGAGCTGCCGGATTCCGAGATGTTCCTGCTGGGTCGTCCAATGCTGCAGGCGCGTCTGGAAAACCAGCAGGCGGTAGGCCCGGAGTTTGACCTCGACTACGATCAAAACCGCGCGATGCTGAACACCCTGAACGTCGGTCCGACTCTGGATCCACGTTTTCAGACCTATCGTTATTTGCGCACGCCGGAAGAACCTGTAAAACGCGATAGCCCACGCCGTGCGTTCCTGATGATTATGTGGGGAATTGTCGGTGCGCTGACTGGCGCAGGCGTGGCGTTAACACGTCGCCGCGTAAACTAAAAAGGCCGTCCACGATGAAGGCGTCACCGCCTTCATCGGCTAATCGAAGAGAATCGATGTGAAAGTACTAACCGTATTTGGCACCCGGCCGGAGGCCATTAAGATGGCTCCTCTGGTACATGCGCTGGCCAGGGACCCTGATTTTGAAGCGAAAGTGTGCGTCACTGCCCAGCATCGCGAGATGCTCGACCAGGTGTTATCCCTCTTTTCTATCGTCCCGGATTACGATCTGAATATTATGAAACCGGGGCAGGGGCTGACGGAAATTACCTGCCGTATTCTGGAAGGGTTAAAGCCTATTCTGGAATCATTCAAGCCGGACGTTGTGCTCGTTCACGGCGACACCACCACCACCGTGGCGACCAGCCTGGCGGCGTTTTATCAGCGTATCCCGGTAGGGCACGTTGAAGCCGGCCTGCGCACGGGCAATCTCTATTCCCCGTGGCCGGAAGAGGCAAACCGCACCCTCACCGGACACCTGGCGATGTACAACTTCGCGCCAACGGAAAACTCCCGCCAGAATTTGCTGCGCGAGAATATCGCCGACAGCAAAATCTTTGTCACCGGCAACACGGTCATCGATGCCCTGATCTGGGTGCGCGACCGCGTGCTGGCGAGCGATAGCCTGCAAAGCCAGCTTACCGCGCGCTATCCGTTCCTGAACAACGGCAAGAAAACCATTCTGGTCACCGGCCACCGTCGCGAGAGCTTCGGCCGCGGCTTTGAGCAGATTTGTCACGCGCTGGCGGAGATCGCCGCCGCAAACGACGATGTGCAGATTGTCTATCCGGTTCACCTCAATCCCAACGTCAGCGAGCCGGTGAACCGCATTCTGGGCCACGTAGAAAACGTGTTCCTGATTGAACCGCAGGACTACATGCCGTTCGTCTGGCTGATGAATCACGCCTGGCTGATCCTGACGGATTCCGGCGGCATTCAGGAAGAGGCGCCATCGCTCGGCAAACCGGTGCTGGTGATGCGTGAAACCACCGAGCGTCCAGAAGCGGTGAAAGCCGGGACGGTACGTCTGGTGGGAACGGACTCCCGTCGCATTGTCGACGAGGTCACGCGCCTGCTGCACGATGAAGAAGAGTATCAGGCGATGAGCCGGGCCCATAACCCGTATGGCGATGGGCAGGCTTGTGGTCGTATTTTGCACGCACTTAAACACAATCGGGTATCGCTATGAGTTTTACTACCATTTCTGTCATTGGTCTTGGCTACATCGGGCTGCCGACCGCGGCGGCCTTTGCCTCTCGTCAAAAACAGGTTGTGGGCGTCGATATCAACGCGCGTGCGGTGGAAACCATTAACCGTGGCGAAATTCATATCGTGGAGCCGGATCTCGACAGCGTGGTGAAGACCGCCGTTGAGGGCGGTTTCCTGAAAGCCAGCACCACGCCGGTAGAAGCCGATGCCTACCTGATTGCCGTGCCAACGCCGTTCAAAGGTGATCACGAGCCGGACATGGTGTACGTCGAAGCGGCGGCAAAATCCATTGCGCCGGTGCTGAAAAAAGGGGCGCTGGTGATCCTGGAGTCAACCTCTCCCGTCGGCGCGACCGAGCAAATGGCGCAGTGGCTGGCGGAAGCCCGTCCCGATTTAAGCTTCCCGCAGCAGGCGGGCGAGCAGGCTGATATCAACATCGCCTACTGCCCGGAGCGCGTGCTGCCGGGTCAGGTAATGGTTGAGCTGATTAAAAACGACCGCGTGATTGGCGGCATGACCCCGGTCTGCTCCGCGCGTGCCAGCGAGCTGTACAAAATTTTCCTTGAAGGCGAATGCGTGGTGACCAACTCCCGCACCGCCGAAATGTGCAAGCTGACGGAAAACAGCTTCCGCGACGTCAACATCGCCTTTGCGAACGAACTGTCGCTGATTTGCGCCGATCAGGGGATTAACGTCTGGGAACTGATTAGCCTCGCGAACCGACATCCGCGCGTGAACATCCTCCAGCCAGGGCCTGGCGTGGGCGGTCACTGCATCGCCGTCGACCCGTGGTTTATCGTGGCGCAAAACCCGGACCAGGCCCGCCTGATCCGCACCGCGCGTGAAGTGAACGATAGCAAGCCCCACTGGGTGTTGAACCAGGTAAAAGCGACGGTTGCGGATTGCCTGGCTGAGAGCGGCAAGCGCGCCAGCGAGCTGAAAATCGCCTGCTTCGGCCTGGCCTTCAAGCCCAACATCGACGATCTGCGCGAAAGCCCGGCGATGGAAATCGCCGAGACGATCGCCGCCTGGCACAGCGGTGAAACGCTGGTGGTAGAGCCGCACATTCACGAGCTGCCGGCCAAACTGGCGGGGCACTGCACGCTGACGGCGTTAGACGACGCGCTGGCAAGCGCTGACGTGCTGGTGCTGCTGGTGGATCACAAAGCCTTTAAGGCGATCCCCGGCGACGCGGTGCGCCAGCAGTACGTTGTTGATACCAAAGGCGTGTGGCGTTGAGCGACCTGCGCGGGGTCATTGACGCCCTTGAGTGGGAAAGTCACTTTTTTGGCCTGCCGTCGGCGATAGTGCGCCTGCGCGACGATGCGCCAACGCTTTCTCCCGCCGATTTCGCCCCGTGGCAGCGCGTGCAGGCCAAAATTCCTGCCGGGCGCGCCGACCTGCTGGACGCGCTCCAGCTGCAGGGCTTTCAGCTGGTCGAGGGGGAAGTGGATCTCTCTGTCCCCGTCACCGGACACGCTTCTCCGGGCGCGGAACGAGCAACCGAACGGGACATCCCTGCGCTGCGCGAGATGGCGGCGCTGGCGTTTGCCCAGAGCCGCTTTCGCGCCCCCTGGTATGCGCCGCAGGACAGCGGCCGCTTCTACGCCCAGTGGGTTGAGAACGCGGTAAAAGGCACCTTTGACCACGTCTGCCTGGTGTTCCGCGCTGCGGACGGTCAAATCCAGGGATTTGTCTCTCTGCGTCAGCTCAGCGAGCAGGACGCGCGCATCGGTTTGCTGGCCGGGCGCGGCATGGGCGAAAAGCTCATGCAGGCGGCCCTGCACTGGGCGCAGCAGCAACAGCTTTCGACTCTGCGGGTGGCGACCCAAATGGGCAACACCGCCGCGCTTAAACGTTATATCGCGAGTGGCGCCAACGTCGACGCAACCGCTTACTGGCTATACAGGTGACAAGATGATTCCATTTAACGCGCCTCCCGTTGTAGGCACCGAACTCGACTACATGCAATCTGCGATGGGCAGCGGCAAGCTCTGCGGTGACGGCGGCTTTACCCGCCGCTGCCAGCAGTGGATGGAGCAGCGTTTTCGCAGCGCGAAAGTCCTGCTGACCCCGTCCTGCACCGCCTCGCTGGAAATGGCCGCGCTGCTGCTGGATATCCAGCCGGGCGACGAAGTGATCATGCCGAGCTATACCTTCGTGTCCACCGCGAACGCCTTTGTGCTGCGCGGCGCGAAGATCGTGTTTGTGGACGTCCGCCCGGACACCATGAACATCGATGAAACGCTGATTGAAGCGGCGATCACCGACAAAACCCGGGCGATTGTCCCGGTGCATTACGCGGGCGTGGCCTGCGAAATGGACACCATTATGGCGATCGCCAAAAAGCACGACCTGTTCGTGGTGGAAGATGCTGCGCAGGGCGTGATGTCGACCTACAAAGGCCGGGCGCTCGGGACTATCGGCCATATCGGCTGCTTTAGCTTCCACGAAACCAAAAACTACACCGCGGGCGGTGAAGGCGGCGCAACGCTTATCAACGACCGTGCGCTGGTTGAGCGCGCGGAGGTGATCCGCGAAAAAGGCACCAACCGCAGCCAGTTCTTCCGCGGGCAGGTGGATAAATACACCTGGCGCGACATCGGCTCCAGCTACCTGATGGCCGATCTCCAGGCCGCCTACCTGTGGGCGCAGCTCGAATCCGCCGAGCGTATCAACCAGCAGCGCCTGACGCTGTGGCAAACCTATTACGACGCGCTCGAGCCGCTGGCTAAAGCGGGGCGCATTGAGCTGCCGACCATTCCGGAAGACTGCGTTCACAACGCCCATATGTTCTACATCAAGCTGCGCGACAACGATGACCGCTCGAAGCTGATTGCCTGGCTGAAAGAGGCGGAAATCATGGCGGTGTTCCACTACATTCCGCTGCACTCCAGCCCGGCGGGTGAGGCCTTTGGCGTGTTTGCCGGTGAAGACCGTTACACCACAAAAGAAAGTGAGCGTTTGCTACGTCTGCCGCTGTTCTACAACCTCGCGCCAGTTAACCAGCGCACGGTGATCAATACGCTTCTGAGCTACTTCGGCTGATATGTCTCTGGCAAAAGCATCCGTGTGGACCGCCGCGTCCACGCTTGTAAAAATTGGCGCCGGCCTGCTGGTCGTCAAGCTGCTGGCCGTGTCATTTGGCCCTTCCGGCGTCGGGCAGGCGGGGAATTTCCGTCAGCTGGTGACGGTGCTCGGCGTGCTGGCTGGCGCGGGCATTTTTAACGGCGTCACCAAATTCGTTGCCCAGCATCATGACGATGCCGCGAAGCTGCGCACGGTGGTGGGCACCTCATCGGCGATGGTGCTGGGCTTTTCAACGCTGCTGGCCGCCGTGTTCCTGCTGGCGGCCGCGCCTATCAGCCAGGGGCTGTTTGGTCACGACCATTATCAGGGGCTGGTACGACTGGTCGCGCTGGTACAGATGGGCATCGCCTGGGCGAACCTGCTGCTGGCGCTGATGAAAGGGTTTCGCGATGCCGCCGGAAACGCGCTGGCGCTGATTATCGGCAGCCTCATCGGCGTTATCGCCTACTACTTTTGCTATCTCCTCGGCGGCTACGAGGGCGCGCTGTTAGGCCTGGCGCTGGTGCCGGCGCTGGTGGTGGTGCCCGCCGCGTTTATGCTGATGCGCCGGGGCACTATCCCGCTGCACTACCTTAAGCCGCAGTGGGACAAGGCGCTGGCGGGGCAACTGGGCAAATTTACCCTGATGGCGCTGATTACCTCCGTCACCATTCCGGTGGCCTACGTGATGATGCGAAACCTGCTGGCGGCGCACTACAGCTGGGATGAGGTGGGGATCTGGCAGGGCGTGAGCAGCATTTCCGACGCCTACCTCCAATTTATAACGGCTTCCTTTAGCGTCTATTTGCTGCCAACCTTATCGCGCCTGACCTCCCGGCACGATATAACCCGCGAGATCGTCCGCTCCCTGCGCTTTGTGCTTCCCGCTGTGGCGGCCGCCAGCTTTACCGTCTGGCTGCTGCGTGATGTTGCTATCTGGCTGCTCTTTTCAGCGAAGTTTACCGCCATGCGCGACCTGTTTGCCTGGCAGCTGGTGGGCGATGTACTGAAAGTAGGCGCTTACGTTTTCGGTTATCTGGTGATAGCCAAAGCCTCGCTGCGGTTGTATATCCTGGCGGAGATTAGCCAGTTTACGCTGCTCACTGCGTTCTCTCACTGGCTGATCCCTGCGCACGGCGCGCTGGGGGCGGCTCAGGCCTATATGGCAACTTACATTGTTTATTTCGCTGCCTGTTGCGGCGGTTTTTTACTTTGGCGTAAACGCGCATGACTGCACTGATTCACATCCTGGGATCGGATATCCCACACCACAACCAGACCGTGCTGCGGTTCTTCAACGACGAGCTGGCCGCGGGCAGTTCAGATGCCCGCGAGTTTATGGTTGTTGGCCGGGACGACGCCGCGAGCGCGGAATTTCCGGCGCTCAACATCACCTTCTGGCCGGACAAGGCAGCGCTGGCGAAAGCGGTCGTGGCTAAAGCAAAAGCCAACCGCGAGCAGCGCTTTTTCTTCCACGGTCAGTTCAACACCGGCCTGTGGCTGGCGCTGTTAAGCGGGGGGATCAAGCCGGCCCAGTTCAGCTGGCACATCTGGGGCGCGGATCTGTATGAAGTCTCTCGCGGCTGGAAATTCCGTCTTTTCTATCCGCTGCGCCGCATGGCGCAGGGTCGCGTGGGCTGCGTGTTCGCCACCCGCGGCGATCTCAACTACTTCGCGAAACAGCACCCGAACGTGCGCGGCGAGCTGCTCTACTTCCCGACCCGCATGAACCCGGCGCTGAACAACATGGCTAACGACGCGCGACGTGACGGCAAGCTGACGGTGCTGGTGGGCAACTCCGGCGATCGCAGCAACGAGCACGTCGCCGCGCTCAGGGCGGTGCATCAGCAGTTTGGCGATACGGTTAACGTGATTGTGCCGATGGGCTACCCGGCCAACAACGCGGCCTACATCGACGAGGTTCGCACCGCCGGGCTTGCCCTGTTCAGCGCGGAGAATCTGCAAATTCTCAGCGATAAGCTGGCGTTTGATGATTACCTCGCGCTGCTGAGAAAATGCGACCTGGGCTATTTCATCTTCGCCCGCCAGCAGGGGATTGGTACGCTGTGCCTGCTCATTCAGGCCGGCATTCCGTGCGTGCTCAACCGCGAAAACCCGTTCTGGCAGGACATGGCGGAGCTGCATCTTCCGGTGCTGTTTACCACGGATACGCTCAATGAAGAGGTGGTGCGGGAAGCGCAGCGCCAGCTGGCGCTGGTGGACAAAAATGCCATCGACTTCTTCAGCCCTAACTACCTCACGCCGTGGCATCGCGCGCTGCGTATCGCATCGGGAGACAATGCATGAGCCAGTTGCAATTCAGCGGCTTGTTGGTGATTTGGCTTCTGAGCACCCTTTTTATCGCCACGCTCACCTGGTTTGAATTCCGCCGGGTGCGCTTTAACTTCAACGTCTTCTTCTCGCTGCTGTTTCTGCTGACGTTTTACTTCGGCTTCCCGCTGACCAGCATTCTGGTGTTCCGCTTCAACGTGGGAGTGGCCCCGCCGGAGATCCTGATGCAGGCGCTGCTGTCGGCGACCTGCTTCTACGCGGTCTATTACGTCACCTATAAAACGCGCCTGCGCTCGGCAAAAGAGAATGCGCCGCGCCGGGCGCTGTTTACCATGAACCGGGTCGAGACGCATCTCACCTGGATAATGCTGATGACCATCGCCCTGGTGAGCGTGGGCATCTTCTTCATGCATAACGGCTTCCTGCTGTTCAAGCTGCAGTCCTACAGCCAGATTTTTTCCGCTGAAGTCTCCGGGGTGGCGCTCAAGCGCTTCTTCTACTTCTTCATCCCGGCGATGCTGGTGGTGTTCTTTTTACGCCAGGACAGCAAGGCCTGGCTGTTCTTCCTGGTCAGTACCGTGGCGTTCGGCGTGCTGACCTACATGATCGTGGGCGGCACGCGCGCCAACATCATCATCGCGTTCGCCATCTTCCTGTTTATCGGCATCATTCGCGGCTGGATCTCGCTGTGGATGCTGGCGGCGGCGGGGGTGTTCGGCATCGTGGGCATGTTCTGGCTGGCGCTGAAGCGCTACGGTCTGAACGTGGCGGGCGATGAGGCGTTTTACACCTTCCTGTACCTCACCCGCGACACCTTCTCGCCGTGGGAGAACCTGGCGCTGCTGCTGCAAAACTACGACAAGATCGAGTTCCAGGGGCTGGCGCCGATCGTCCGCGACTTCTACGTCTTTATCCCGACCTGGCTGTGGCCGGATCGTCCGGGCGTGGTGCTGAACACCGCCAACTACTTCACCTGGGAAGTGCTGAACAACCACTCGGGCCTGGCGATTTCACCCACCCTGATTGGCTCGCTGGTAGTGATGGGCGGCACCTGGTTTATCCTGCCGGGTGCGGTAGTGGTGGGAATGATTATTAAATGGTTCGACTGGCTCTACACCCGCGGAATGGAAGAGACAAACCGCTATAAGGCGGCGATTTTGCACAGTTTCTGTTTTGGTGCCATTTTCAATATGATCGTACTGGCGCGCGAGGGGCTGGATTCATTCGTGTCGCGCGTGGTGTTCTTCATGGTAATTTTCGGCTTCTGCCTGCTGCTGGCAAAACTGCTGTACTGGCTGTTTGACAGCGCGGGGCTGGTGCACAGGCGCCAGTCCGCGGGCAGCAGACCGCTTTCGCAAGCCTGAGTAAGGATGTTATGACTGACAAGACTACCGCGCCGTATTACGCGCTGCGCGGCCTGCAGCTTATCGGCTGGCGTGATATGCAACACGCGCTGGATTATCTGTTTGCCGAAGGGCAGATGAAGTCGGGCACGCTGGTGGCCATCAACGCGGAAAAGATGCTGGCGATAGAAGACAACGCTGAAGTGCGAAGCCTGATTGAGGCCGCGGAGTTTAAATACGCCGACGGCATCAGCGTGGTGCGTTCGATTCGTAAAAAATACCCCGGCGTGCAGGTTTCACGCGTGGCGGGCGCCGACCTGTGGGAAGAGCTGATGGCGCGCGCAGGAGCGGAGGGCACGCCGGTGTTCCTCATCGGCGGCAAGCCGGAGGTGCTGGCGCAAACGGAGCAAAAGCTGCGCAGCCAGTGGAACGTGAACATTGTCGGCAGCCAGGACGGCTATTTCAAACCGGAAGACCGTCAGGCGCTGTTTGAACGGGTGCGCGACAGCGGCGCGAAGATTGTCACCGTGGCGATGGGCTCTCCGCGCCAGGAGATCTTAATGCGCGACTGCCGCCTGGTCTGCCCGGATGCGCTGTACATGGGCGTGGGCGGAACCTATGACGTCTTCACCGGCCACGTTAAGCGCGCGCCGAAGGTGTGGCAAAACCTCGGGCTGGAGTGGCTGTATCGTCTGCTGTCCCAGCCGACGCGCATCAAACGCCAGGCGCGCCTGCTGCGCTACCTCACCTGGCACTACACCGGAAAATTGTAATCAAAATGTAGCGCGATATTCTATTCGCGCTGCAACTCCCCTGCAAAACTGCTGCGTATCTGTGCAATACATTCATTTTTTTAATGCATCGTTTGCCATTTGGCAGATTTTAAGAAACCATTCGCACCGTATTTCAGTACCCCTAAAAAATAATAACCGGCACAAAGCCGGGAAACAGCAAACACAACCGAGGATTTATGGCAGAGAAAAAACCTGAGCTTCAGCGTGGGCTGGAAGCTCGTCACATCGAATTGATAGCGCTGGGCGGCACTATCGGGGTGGGCCTGTTTATGGGTTCCGCCAGTACGCTTAAATGGGCGGGCCCGTCCGTACTGCTGGCGTATATCATCGCCGGATTGTTCGTCTTCTTCATCATGCGCTCGATGGGCGAAATGCTGTTCCTTGAGCCGGTCACCGGGTCATTCGCCGTCTACGCGCACCGCTACATGAGCCCGTTCTTTGGCTATCTCACGGCCTGGTCGTACTGGTTTATGTGGATGGCGGTGGGCATCTCGGAAATCACCGCCATCGGGGTCTACGTGCAGTTCTGGTTCCCGGACATGGTCCAGTGGATACCCGCGCTGATCGCCGTGGGGCTGGTGGCGCTGGCGAACCTTGCCGCCGTGCGCCTGTACGGTGAAATCGAGTTCTGGTTCGCGATGATCAAGGTCACCACCATTATCGTGATGATCGTCGTCGGGCTGGGCGTCATCTTCTTCGGCTTTGGCAACGGCGGACACTCCATTGGCTTCGGTAACCTGACCGAGCACGGCGGCTTCTTCGCGGGCGGCTGGAAGGGCTTCCTGACGGCGCTGTGTATTGTTGTCGCCTCTTATCAGGGCGTGGAGCTTATCGGCATCACCGCCGGGGAAGCGAAAAACCCGCAGGTCACCCTGCGCAGCGCGGTAGGCAAAGTGCTGTGGCGTATCCTGATTTTCTACGTGGGCGCAATCTTCGTTATCGTAACCATCTTCCCGTGGAACGAAATCGGCACCACCGGCAGCCCGTTCGTACTGACCTTTGCCAAGATTGGCATCACGGCGGCGGCGGGTATCATCAACTTTGTGGTGCTGACGGCGGCGCTGTCCGGCTGCAACAGCGGCATGTACAGCTGTGGACGTATGCTTTATGCGCTGTCCAAAAATAACCAGCTGCCAGCGGCGATGAGCAAAGTCTCCCGCGCGGGCGTGCCGGTAGCGGGCGTGGCGGTGTCGATTGTTATCCTGCTGATTGGCTCGTGCCTGAACTACATCATTCCGAACCCGCAGCGCGTGTTCGTCTATGTGTACAGCGCCAGCGTGCTGCCGGGGATGATCCCGTGGTTTGTGATCCTGATTAGCCAGCTGCGGTTCCGCCAGGCGCACAAGCAGGCGATTGCCAGCCATCCATTCCGCTCGATCTTGTTCCCGTATGCGAACTATTTAACGATGGCCTTCCTGATTTGCGTATTAATCGGGATGTACTTTAATGAAGATACGCGCATGTCGCTGTTTGTCGGGATGATCTTCCTGGCCGCCGTGACCGCCGCGTATAAACTCTTTGGCCTTGGACGCCGCGCCACCACGCATAAAGTGGAGGAATAAGCGGCAAAATGTGCAAACCATAACCAAACGCGCATTTTTTTCTAAAAAGCACTAGACAGCGGGGACGGAGGTACGTAATATCCAGCCCCGCAACGGCGCTAAGCGCCCGTAGCTCAGCTGGATAGAGCGCTGCCCTCCGGAGGCAGAGGTCTCAGGTTCGAATCCTGTCGGGCGCACCATTTACCCGGTGCTGGAGCTGCGGTGGTCTGAGAAGTAGTCAGTACCGCGTGAATAGAATTATCAGTGGTGGCTATAGCTCAGTTGGTAGAGCCCTGGATTGTGATTCCAGTTGTCGTGGGTTCGAATCCCATTAGCCACCCCATTATTTAAAAGTTGTGAAATGCGAAGGTGGCGGAATTGGTAGACGCGCTAGCTTCAGGTGTTAGTGTCCTTAGGATGTGGGGGTTCGAGTCCCCCCCCTCGCACCACGACTTTAATGAATTGAACTAAAAATTCAAAAAAGCAGTACATCGGCGAGTAGCGCAGCTTGGTAGCGCAACTGGTTTGGGACCAGTGGGTCGGAGGTTCGAATCCTCTCTCGCCGACCAATTTTGAACCCCGCTTCGGCGGGGTTTTTTGTTTTCTGCCCTTCCTTACAAGTCTGTTGCCATTTCCCGACAATATTTACCCCCGCTGTCGTCATTCAGTGACATCTAACGCATTGAAATATATAAATTTGTTCTGCTTGCAAGATTGCTGTCGCTTCCAGGCAACACTTTGCAGACGCACATGCCGTTCAACCCCGCCAGATATCGGCCAGATTAGCGAAAAATCCTTTTATCTTAGAAAGTTGCATGAATAAGAACTCTCTGCTGCAACTCTGGCATATAACGTGCAATAATATACGTGTAGATGCTCATTCCACCTCTTATGTTCGCCTCCGGGCCTCATAAACTCCGGAATGACGCAGAGCCGTTTACGGTGCTTATCGTCCACTGACAGATGTCGCTTCGGCCTCATCAAACACCATGGACACAACGTTGAGTGAAGCACCACTATGTTGTCTTATAGACCTGTTTTAACGCCTGCTTTTATAGCAGGCGTTTTTTTATGCCTTATTACCGGTAGCGCGCCATAACGAGGGCAACGCAGAGCAGGGCGCTGGCAGAAACCCCGTACAGCGCCGCAATCGCGCCGAACGACGTCGCAGCCAGCGCGGCGATGCCGGTAAACAGCGATGCGCTGATCGTCTGCCACCGCCAGGCTTTCCCGCTGGCGGACGAGGTATGAATAGCCTGAAAGCTGCTCAGTACGCCAAAGGTTCCCGCCGCAAAAACAACGTTCGATGCCAGATGCGCGATGAAGATCATCCCCAGCGCTTTTCCCTCCGACAGGTGCGGTATCAGGCCATACGCGAGCAGAAACACGCTCATGCACATCAGCAGCAGGCGGTTTTTAGACGCGTATCGCGCGAGGCTGTCTCTTTTTAGCAGCATCGGGCCGCAGAGCTGCCCCAGGCTGCGGGCAAAAAGGAGCGGTAGCGCGAGGCTGGCGGCATCCGTAGGATGCAGCTGCTGCGCCACTGCCGGGAGCAGCGCCATCGCCGGAGAGCCCACGGCGGCGAGCGCGGGCAGCAGCAGCAGGCTGCGCTTTTGCCTTACCGTAAGCGACCGCCAGCGCAGCCTCGCCGTCGGGCTATCCTCTGCTGACGCGGGGAGGTCCCGCAGGCCAACGGCTTTACCTGCCAGATACAGCATCAATAACGATCCCGCAAAGCTGGCCGCATCGATTGCCAGCAGCGAGAGAAGGGGGATTTTCTGGAACAGCACCACGCCCAGCCCCGTGCCTAACAGCACCTGAGAGGCAAAGATCACATTCTCCAGGCAGGTGGCCGCCGGGAGCTCATGTTCCGCGAGCCCGCGCTTGAAGAGTAGCGTCAGCGCGGGCCAGCTCATGCCGCTCAGTAGCGCTTCGGTAGACTGGATAGCGAGTAACGCCGGTACGCTGTGATAATGCACGCCGAGCAGCGGAAAGAGCAGGGCGATGAGCCCCAGCAGCTCCGTCAGCATCAGGATGCGCAGAGGCGAAAACCGCTGGCACAGCGTTTCCCCGATCAGGCTGCCGATAAACCCCGGCACGGTGGCAAACAGATACGCGAGGGTGAGCAGGGCGGCGGGCGCCTGCCACTGCAGCAGCAGGCCAAAGACAACAATCTGCGTTAACCCGTTTCCCAGTGAGGAAAAGATAAAGGCGCAGGCCATCATGCGCAGCCAGCGATGGCAGCGCAGCGCTTCAATAAGCGCATATAAAAGCGAGTTCATGAAGACATCCTTTCAAAAACGATTTAGTCCACGCTGCAAGCTGCGCGTGTGTGAAAAAAGGTTAATGAAAAGAGTTGGCTACATTGGCGGGTTCTTTTGGCGTTGTGTTGACAAGAATGTAGCAGGAGATCGGGGATAAAAAAAGGAGGCCTGCTGGCCTCCTGATGCGTTACGGCTGGGTGCCGTTGTTTTGCAGCGTCAACAGCAGCCCGTCACGCCGCATGGCTGCGGCCTCTTCCGGCTTGTGCAGCTTGTCGAGCGTGTCGGCAAGCCACGCGTAGTCAAACGCGTCCGGACGCTGCTTCAGCGCGGCGCGGAAGGCCAGGCTCGCTTCCTGCCATTCGCCGTGTTTAAACAGCGACTGGCCGAGCGTGCTCCACAGCAGCGGGCGATCGCCCACGGTTTTGATCTGCTGGCGCAAGACTTTTTCCAGCTGCTCCGGGTTGTTGGTCTTCAGGCGCGGGATCACCATCACCAGACGATCGTCGTACTGGCGCTTCAGGCCGTCGAGGAGGATCTCCTGCGCGGTGTCATGATCGTCACACTCAATCAGATGCTCTGCCATCGCCACCTGCAGGGGAACCTGCTGGCGCGTTTTGCGGCTCTGATTCTTCCACCAGGTTTTCAGGCCGTCGCTGCCCAGGTCGGCACGCGCCTGATCCATCAGGCCAATCCATGCGAGGCGCTGAAGCTCATCGCGATGCTCGTCATCGCCCACGTCGGCTTTCGCCATTGACGGGATGATGTCCAGCAGCGAGCCCCACGCGCCGGTGCGGATATAGGCCTGTTCGGCAAGACGCAGCACTTCCGGGTGACGCGGCGCGATCTCCAGCAGGCGATCGACGCCGTGGCGCGCGGCGTGGTTTTCGTTACGGGCGAGCTGCAGGCGCACGCGGGTAATTTCAACCGGGATCTGATCGTTAGACGCCAGCTCAGACGCGCGCTCAAGGTGCTGATTCGCGCGGGCTTCGTCCCCGCGCTGCTGCGCGGCTTCGGCGGCCAGCAGGTAGTTCACCACCGGCTGCTCGGCATGATCGGCATTTTTCGACATCAGCTTTTCAACCTGCTGATAGTCGCCTTCGGCCAGCTTCAGCAGCGCCTGTTCGGTCTGCTTGCGGGCGCGGCGGCGTTTACGCCCCACGAACCAGCCGCGGGTGTGCGCGCCGGTGCGGAAGATGCGGCGCAGGATCCATTCAATGGCAAACAGCACCACCACGCCGAGGATCAGGATGATTGCCAGACCCGTGACGCTGGTTTCGATGTTGTAGTTGTCGGTCTGGATCAGAACGTAGCCCTGATGACCGGCGATCATTGGCCCGAGAACAATCCCGGCGATCAGCAGTAAGAAGAGTAAAAGCACTTTCAACATGATCACTCTCCCTGTGGTGCGCTTTCAGGCGCGGGCGCGGCGGCAGGAGCCGGTGCAGTCGGTTCAGCCGGAACGCCAGGCTGCGCCAGCAGGTTACGCACGCGGGTCTGCATCAGCTTTTCCAGAATCGGCTGGCTGGTCAGTTTATCCGGCACGTTCATGGTGATGTTCTGCTGGGTGAGCTTATCGATGTCTTCGAGGAACGCCGTGGTGGTGGCGTCATCGGTGTTGTAGTAAGCGCGTACCCACGTAGAGACATTATCCAGCGCCTGCTTGTAAGTCTCTTCCTGATGGCGCGGCACCGCCTGCGCGGCGACCAGCAGACGTGAGCGGATGTTCTCGCGCAGGTAAACGTCCTGGTTCGGGGCCAGCAGCGGGACGGCGGTTTCATCACGACGGCGAACGGTGATGAAGCTGTCCATAAAGTTCTGCCAGCTTTTTTGCAGGTTGATGCGCCACTCGCTCAGGGAGCTGGAGAGCTCGGTGCCGTCGGAGTCCATCGGGGAGTCGTCGTCGTTGTTATCGGCGAGCTGCAGGTTATCAATCTGGTTTGAAAGCTGATTCACCTTGAGGATGATGCCGTCGTAATCCACCTGCGATACCGCCGAGAGGCTGGCGATATCTTCGGTGATGGCGCGACGCGCGGTAATCAGGCTCGGGTCGTTCATGTCGGCCAGGCTCGCGTCGGCGCTTTTCAGCAGCGCGGCGGCGGTGGTGACGTCCTGATCGCTCCACAGCTTACGCCCGGCGAGCTTCACCAGGAAATCGGCCTGCGAGAGCAGCCAGGTTTTGGCATCGGTGCCGGAAATGGTCGCCACTTTCTGCTGCACTTCATCCAGCTGTTTGGTCAGCTCTTCCTGCTTGCTGTTGGCGTCCGCCAGGGCGGTGGCCTGCTGTTTGATAATGCCTTCAAGCTCGGTTTTCTGCGTTTCTTGCGCTTTTTGCAGAGCGGTAAGCTGGTTGACCAGCGCATCGCTGGTGGCCGTCTGGTTGGTGCCCTGCTGTTTCACCAGACCGTAAAGACCCACCCCTGCCGCCAGCGCAATGGCGATGGCAATCGCGCTGAGCGCGAGGCTGGTTTTGTTGCTGCCGTTTTTCTTCTCAACGGTATTCTCAGTCGTTTCTGGCTGTGGCGTCAGATCCACAGTCTCCCTGGTCTCTTCAACCACGGCGGAGGATTTTTCGTGTTCCGTCATTATGGCTTCCCATTCTGAGAGTTATTGTAATGCGCGCAGCAGCGCATCGTTGTCGGCGTTATCAGCGATCCGAATATCTTGCCAGCCCAGTTCCCGGGCGTGGTTCGCCAGACGCTCACTGACGACCAGAAGCCGACAGCGGAGTAACCAGTTTTCGCGATACCATTGCGGAATGAGCGACCACAGCTGTTGCAGCATTTCGCCGCTGGTGACCACCAGCGTGTTCACGCCGCGCATGTGCCAGCGCATCGCCTCTTGCGCGCCATCATAGTGTTTTGCGTTGCGCTGGTAGCATTCGCAGAACGTCACGTCAGCGCCGCGCTCACGCAGGGTTTCGCCGAGCAGTTCGCGCCCGCCGTTGCCGCGTAAAACCAGCGCGCGCTTTCCGGCAATGGTTTGTAATTCAGGTAATTGTAGCAAGACTTCGCTAATTTCCCGATCTAACGGGTAGCGTATATTTATCCCGCTTACGGTATGCAGGGCCAGCGCGGTGGTACGCCCGATGGCGAAATAGTGGGGCAGCGTTGGCCAGCTTTGCCCTGCCTGCTGCAGCTGCGCGTGGGCAAATTCCACCGCATGCTGCGACAGGGCAAAGAGCAGATCGCCTTCCTGCAGGGTATTCATCTGGTCGACGAGCGAGGGCAGCTCCCGACCGGGGGAGAATTCAATTAACGGAAAACTCCAGGCCACCTGCCCCAGTGCGCGCAGACGGCTCACTAACTGCTCTCCTGCGGGAGAAGGGCGGGTGACAAGAATACTCATTCAGGGGGTTCTCCGTTATAAACGTCTGCCAGAATTTCGCGCGCGCCGTTGTCGAGTAACTCTTCGGCCAGCGATACGCCAAGCTGCTCGGCGTCCTGCGGCTTACCGCGACGCTCGCCGCGCACCATCTGCGAACCGTCCGGTGCGCCCACTAACGCGCGCAGCCACAGTTCACCATCGGTTAATTCAGCATAGCTGCCAATTGGCACCTGGCAGCCACCTTCGAGGCGGGTATTCATCGCGCGCTCGGCTTTTACGCGCGTGGCGGTGTCGTCATGATTGAGCGGCGCGAGCAGCGCGCGGGTGCGCGCGTCATCCAGACGACACTCAATGCCGACGGCGCCCTGGCCTACGGCGGGCAATGACAGCTCGGGCGGCATGGCGAAGCGAATACGTGACTCCAGCCCCAGGCGCTTCAGGCCCGCAACCGCGAGGATAATGGCGTCGTAATCGCCGTTATCCAGCTTGCTCAGACGCGTGCCGACGTTGCCGCGAAGGGAACGAATCACAAGGTCCGGGCGACGTTCTGCCAGCTGACACTGGCGGCGTAAACTTGACGTGCCAACCACGCTGCCCGCCGGCAGCGCGTCGAGGGAGTCGTACTGGTTTGAGACAAACGCGTCGCGCGGATCTTCGCGCTCGCAAATGGTCACCAGCCCCAGCCCTTCCGGGAACTCCACGGGCACATCCTTCATGGAATGCACGGCGATATCGGCGCGATCTTCAAGCAATGCCAGTTCGAGCTCTTTGACAAACAAGCCTTTTCCGCCCACTTTCGCCAGAGGGGTGTCAAGGATCACGTCACCGCGCGTCACCATAGGCACCAGCTCGACGCGCAATCCGCCGTGGCAGGCTTCAAGGCGCTGCTTAACATATTGTGCCTGCCATAGCGCGAGTGGGCTTTGGCGTGTGGCAATTCTCAAAACATTGTCTAACATGCTTGTTACCGTCATTATCAATCACTAACCATCCTAACATTGTTGACACTCGGATGGCAGTTTTACGGTTGATGAAGCGGAGAGGGACAGGGCGGCGGTTTCGTCAGCCACAGCCGTATTCAGGAATTTACACGTACAGAACGGTGCTACACTTGTATGTAGCGCATCTTTCTTTACGGTCAATCGGCAAGGTGTTAAATTGATCACGTTTTAGCCCATTTTTTCGTCTGTACCACCATAAAGATAAGGGCGAAAAAGGGTAACGGTTATCTTTTTGAAATACTGCGGGCTAGCCATTATTCGATTCAGGAATAGTTTGCGACTCCCGGAAACATCAGGCGATACGTCTTGTACCTCTATATTGAGACTCTGAAACAGAGACTGGATGCCATAAATCAACTGCGTGTGGATCGCGCGCTTGCTGCCATGGGACCTGCTTTCCAACAGGTTTACAGTCTTCTGCCGACATTATTGCACTATCACCATCCGCTGATGCCGGGATACCTCGATGGTAACGTTCCCCAGGGCATTTGCCTTTTCACGCCTGATGAAACCCAACAGCACTATCTGAACGAGCTGGAACTCTACCGCGGAATGCCGCCGCAGGAATCGCCAAAAGGCGAACTGCCGATCACCGGCGTTTACTCTATGGGGAGTACCTCATCGGTAGGACAAAGCTGTTCCTCTGACCTGGACATCTGGGTCTGCCATCAATCCTGGCTCGACAACGAAGAGCGCCAGCTGTTGCAGCGTAAATGCAGCCTGCTGGAAAGCTGGGCGGCCTCGCTTGGCGTGGAAGTGAGCTTCTTCCTGATTGATGAAAACCGTTTCCGCCATAATGAAAGCGGCAGTCTGGGTGGTGAAGACTGCGGCTCGACCCAGCACATCCTGTTGCTGGATGAGTTTTACCGTACCGCCGTTCGTCTGGCCGGGAAGCGTATTCTGTGGAATATGGTGCCGTGCGATGAAGAAGAGCATTACGACGACTACGTGATGTCGCTGTACTCGCAGGGCGTGCTGACGCCAAACGAATGGCTCGATCTCGGCGGCCTTAGCTCCCTGTCCGCCGAAGAGTACTTTGGCGCGAGCCTGTGGCAGCTTTATAAGAGTATCGACTCGCCGTACAAAGCGGTGCTGAAAACCCTGCTGCTCGAAGCCTACTCCTGGGAATACCCAACGCCGCGTCTGCTGGCGAAAGACATCAAACAGCGCCTGCACGACGGGGAAATTGTCTCCTTCGGGCTGGATGCGTACTGCATGATGCTGGAGCGCGTCACCGAATACCTGAAAGCCATTGACGACACCACGCGTCTTGACCTGGTGCGTCGATGTTTCTATCTCAAAGTTTGTGAAAAGCTGAGCCGCGAACGCGCCTGCGTTGGCTGGCGTCGTGAAGTGCTCAGCCAGCTCGTTAAAGAGTGGGGATGGGACGAAGAGCGCCTGTCGATGCTCGACAACCGCGCCAACTGGAAAATCGATCAGGTGCGTGAAGCGCACAACGAACTGCTCGATGCGATGATGCAAAGCTACCGTAACCTGATCCGCTTTGCGCGCCGTAACAACCTTAGCGTTTCCGCCAGCCCGCAGGATATCGGGGTGTTGACCCGTAAACTGTACGCCGCGTTTGAAGCGCTGCCGGGTAAAGTGACGCTGGTTAACCCGCAGATTTCGCCGGACCTGTCTGAACCGAATCTGACCTTCATCTACGTGCCGCCGGGCCGCGCGAACCGCACCGGGTGGTATCTGTACAACCGTGCGCCAAGCATGGATTCGATTATTAGCCATCAGCCGCTGGAATATAACCGCTATCTGAACAAGCTGGTGGCCTGGGCGTGGTTTAACGGCCTGCTGACGTCCCGCACGCGCCTGTTTATCAAGGGCAACGAGGTGGTCGATCTCGCGAAGCTGCAGGAGATGGTCGCGGACGTGTCGCACCACTTCCCGCTGCGCCTGCCTGCGCCGACGCCGAAAGCGCTCTACAGCCCGTGTGAAATTCGCCATCTGGCGATTATCGTCAACCTTGAGTACGACCCGACGGCGGCGTTCCGCAATCAGGTGGTGCATTTTGACTTCCGCAAGCTGGACGTCTTTAGCTTCGGCGAGCAGCAAAACTGCCTGGTGGGCAGCGTTGACCTGCTGTACCGCAACTCGTGGAACGAAGTGCGTACCCTGCACTTTAACGGCGAGCAGGCGATGATCGAAGCGCTGAAAACCATTCTCGGCAAGATGCACCAGGACGCCGCGCCGCCGGACAGCGTGGAGGTGTTCTGCTACAGCCAGCACCTGCGCGGCCTGATTCGTACCCGCGTGCAGCAGCTGGTGTCTGAGTGCATTGAACTGCGTCTTTCCAGTACGCGTCAGGAAACCGGGCGTTTCAAAGCGCTGCGTGTCTCCGGGCAGACCTGGGGCCTGTTCTTCGAACGCCTGAACGTATCGGTGCAGAAGCTGGAAAACGCGATTGAGTTCTACGGCGCGATTTCACACAACAAGCTGCACGGTTTGTCCGTGCAGGTGGAAACCAACCACGTCAAGCTGCCGCAGGTGGTGGACGGATTCGCCAGCGAAGGGATTATTCAGTTCTTCTTTGAAGAGTCGGGTAACGACGCCGGTTTCAATATCTATATTCTTGATGAAACCAACCGCGCCGAGGTGTATCACCACTGTGAAGGCAGTAAAGAGGAGCTGGTGCGCGACGTCAGCCGCTTCTACTCGTCGTCCCACGACCGCTTTACCTACGGCTCAAGCTTTATCAACTTCAACCTGCCGCAGTTCTACCAGATTGTGAATGTGGATGGCCGCGCCCAGGTGATCCCGTTCCGTACTCAGGCCATTGCGCCTGCGGTGCCCGCCAACCAGGATACCGCGCCGCTGTTGCAGCAGTATTTCTCCTGATGCCTTTTGCCCGGTGGCGGCTACGCCTTACCGGGCCTACAGCAGCTTGAGCTCGTAAGCCGGGTAAGCGCAGCGCCACCCGGCACAAAAACTACCTGAAACTCACGTCCTCGCCTGCCTGCGCGGTCGCCGCCTGCTCCAGCAGATCCCAGAAGGTTTCGCCGCTACGGTCGCACACCCATTCGCCTTCTTTCAGATCGAAATGGTATCCGCCCTGTTTGGTGGCCAGCCAGACCTGGTGAAGCGGCTCCTGACGGTTAATAATGATTTTGCTGCCGTTTTCGAAGCTTAGGGTCAGCACGCCGCCGTTGATCTCACAATCGATATCGCTGTCGCCGTCCCAGTCGTCCAGGCGCTCTTCGATGGTCATCCACAGGGTGTCGGCAAGGCGATGGAATTCACTGTCGTTCATGGTTTTGTTCCTGTTTTTCGTGATGGCGGCAGTATAACGCTAAATAATTCCCGTTGCAGGAAAGCGGCAAACTCTTGCTTTTGTGTCTTCTCCTGCGATGATAGAAAACAGATTTGAGCTTATGGGCAACTTATAATGAAAAACGCTTTTCGAACGCTCGCCGTTCTCGTCACTCTGTTTAGCCTGACCGGCTGTGGGCTGAAGGGGCCGCTTTACTTCCCGCCAGCGGATAAAACCGCACCGCCACCGACCAAACCGGCGCCGAGCACCATTGAATCCACGACGCCGGACACGAACGATCGCGGCAACGATGGTGGCCCGACTCAGGTTAATATCTGACAATTTCGTTCTGTACCCGCGCAATGGAGCAAATGATGCAGTTCTCAAAAATGCATGGCCTTGGCAACGACTTTATGGTCGTCGACGCGGTAACGCAGAATGTCTTTTTCTCACCAGAGCTGATCCGCCGCCTGGCGGATCGTCATCTGGGCGTGGGGTTCGATCAGCTGCTGGTGGTTGAGCCGCCCTACGATCCCGATCTCGATTTCCACTACCGGATCTTCAACGCCGACGGCAGCGAAGTGTCGCAATGCGGCAACGGCGCGCGCTGTTTTGCCCGCTTTGTGCGCCTGAAAGGGCTGACCAACAAGCGCGATATCCGCGTGAGCACCGCCAACGGACGCATGGTACTGAGCGTCACCGACGACGAGCTGGTGCGCGTCAACATGGGCGAGCCCAACTTCGAGCCTTCCGCCGTGCCGTTTCGCGCTAACAAAGCGGAAAAGACCTATATTATGCGTGCGGCCGAGCAGACAGTATTGTGCGGCGTGGTCTCTATGGGTAACCCACACTGCGTGATTCAGGTCGATAATGTAGAGACCGCCGCGGTTGAAACGCTGGGGCCGGTGCTTGAGAGCCACGAGCGTTTCCCCGAGCGTGCGAATATCGGTTTTATGCAGGTCGTAAAACGCGAACACATCCGTCTGCGCGTATTTGAACGCGGCGCGGGTGAAACCCAGGCCTGCGGCAGCGGCGCGTGTGCGGCGGTGGCCGTGGGGATCGCTCAGGGGTTACTGGCAGAAGAGGTTCGCGTGGAATTGCCGGGCGGTCGCCTTGATATCGCCTGGAAAGGACCGGGTCATCCACTCTTTATGACTGGCCCGGCGGCACATGTCTATGACGGGTTTATCCATCTATGAAACAACCAGGGGAAGAACTGCAGGAAACGCTCACGGAGCTGGACGACAGAGCCGTTGTTGATTACCTGCTGAACAATCCTGAGTTTTTTATCCGCAATGCGCGCATCGTTGAACAGATGCGCGTGCCCCATCCGGTGCGCGAGTCCGTGTCGCTGGTCGAATGGCACATGGCGCGCTCGCGCAACCACATCAACCAGCTCGAAGAGAACATGACGCTGCTCATGGAGCAGGCAAGTAACAACGAAAGCCTGTTCTATCGCCTGCTGCACCTCCAGGCGCGTCTGGCCTCTGCGCACAGTCTTGAAGAGTTCCTCAGCCGCTTCCACCGCTGGGCGCGCGAGCTGGGACTGGCGGGCGCAACAATTCGCCTCTTCCCCGACCGCTGGCGCATTGGCGCGCCGTCTGGTTTCACCCATCTGGCGATCAATCGTCAGGCGTTTGAACCGCTGCGCATTCAGCGACTTGGACAGGAACGCCACTATCTTGGGCCGTTAAACGGACCAGAGCTGCTGGTGGTGTTGCCGGAAGCCAAAGCCATCGGCTCTGTGGCGATGTCCCTGATGGGGCGCGACGGTGATTTAGGCGTAATGCTGTTCACCAGCCGCGACGCGCATCACTATGAGCAAGGGCAGGGCACGCACCTGCTGCAGGAGTTAGCGCTGATGTTGCCTGAGCTGCTGGAGCGCTGGATTGAGCGGATATGACGGACGTCCTGCTCGCAAATGACGTGACGCGCTTTCTGCGCTATCTCGGCGTGGAGCGTCAGCTTAGTCCGATAACGCTGCTTAACTATCAGCGTCAGCTTGATGCCATCATGCAGATTGCCGACGAGATCGGCCTGAAGAGCTGGCAACAATGTGACGCTGCCACCGTGCGGGCTTTCGTGGTACGCAGCCGCCGCAAAGGGTTAAGCCCGGCGAGCCTGGCGCTCAGGCTGTCGGCGCTGCGCAGCTTCTTCGACTGGCTGGTCAGCCAGGGCGGATTGAAAGCCAACCCGGCCAAAGGGATCGCCACGCCAAAAGCCCCGCGCCATTTACCGAAAAATATCGACGTCGACGACGTGAATCGCCTGCTGGATATCGATCTTAACGATCCGCTGGCGGTACGCGATCGCGCGATGCTGGAAGTGATGTACGGAGCGGGCCTGCGTCTGTCTGAGCTGGTGAACCTCGATCTCAAACACCTCGATCTGGAGTCCGGCGAAGTGTGGGTGATGGGCAAGGGCAGCAAAGAGCGCCGCCTGCCGATTGGCCGCAATGCGGTGTCGTGGATTGAGCACTGGCTGGATCTGCGCGGGCTGTTTGGTGCAGAAGAGAATGCGCTGTTTTTGTCGAAGCTTGGCAAGCGCATTTCGGCGCGCAACGTGCAGAAGCGCTTTGCGGAGTGGGGCATTAAGCAGGGGCTGAACAGCCACGTTCACCCGCACAAGCTGCGCCACTCGTTTGCCACCCACATGCTTGAGTCGAGCGGCGACCTGCGCGGGGTTCAGGAGCTGCTGGGCCACGCCAATTTATCGACCACTCAAATCTATACCCATCTTGATTTTCAACACCTTGCCTCGGTGTACGACGCGGCGCATCCACGCGCCAAACGGGGGAAATAATGCGTTTTTACCGCCCATTAGGTCAGATTTCAGCGTTGACGTTTGATCTGGATGACACTCTTTATGACAACCACCCGGTGATTTTGCGTACCGAGCAGGAGTCGCTGGCGTTTGTGCAGAACTACCATCCTGCGCTGAAAACGATGCAAAACGCGGATTTCCAAAAGCTGCGCCAGGCGCTGCGGGAAACCGAGCCGGATATTTATCACGATGTTACGGAATGGCGCCGCCGCGCGGTGGAAAAGGCGATGCTCAACGTCGGCCTGAGCGCCCGTGATGCCGCCATTGGCGCTGAGGCGTCGATGGAGAACTTCGCCAAATGGCGCAGCCGCATCGACGTGCCCCAGGAAACCCACGACACCCTGAAAGCGCTGGCTGAAAAGTGGCCGCTGGTGGCGATCACCAACGGCAACGCCCAGCCGGAGCTCTTCGGCCTCGGCGACTATTTTGAGTTCGTGCTGCGCGCGGGCCCGCACGGGCGCGCGAAGCCGTTCAACGATATGTACCATCTGGCGGCGGAAAAACTCGACCTGCCGCTCGGCGAGATCCTGCACGTGGGCGATGACCTGACAACGGACGTTGCCGGGGCGATCCGCTGTGGAATGCAGGCCTGCTGGATCAAACCTGAAAACGCCGATCTGATGCAGGCCCGGGACAGCCGCCTGCTGCCGCACATCGAAATTTCGCGGTTGGCATCCCTCACCACGCTGATATAATCACCAGTACTTCTGTATAAATTAACAGTGTGCCCGGTGGCCTTCGGTCGCCGGACACCCTTTTTGTGGCGGTGCCAATGGACGTTTCTTACCTGCTCGACAGCCTTAATGACAATCAGCGCGCTGCGGTTGCCGCATCGCGTACCAACCTGCTGGTGCTGGCTGGGGCGGGCAGTGGTAAGACGCGCGTGCTGGTTCACCGTATCGCCTGGCTGCAAAGCGTGGAAAATTGCTCGCCGTACTCCATTATGGCGGTGACCTTTACCAATAAGGCGGCGGCGGAGATGCGCCACCGTATCGCGCAGCTGATGGGCTCCAGCCAGGGCGGCATGTGGGTCGGCACCTTCCACGGCCTGGCGCACCGCCTGCTGCGCGCGCACCACATGGACGCCAACCTGCCGCAGGACTTCCAGATCCTCGACAGCGAAGACCAGCTGCGCCTGCTTAAGCGCCTGATCAAAGCGATGAACCTCGACGAGAAGCAGTGGCCGCCGCGTCAGGCGATGTGGTACATCAACGGCCAGAAAGACGAAGGGCTGCGTCCGCACCACATTCAGAGCTTCGGCAACCCGGTCGAGCAAACCTGGCAGAAGGTTTATCAGGCCTATCAGGAAGCCTGCGACCGCGCCGGGCTGGTGGACTTCGCCGAGCTGCTGCTGCGCGCCCACGAGCTGTGGCTCAACAAGCCGCACATTCTGCAGCACTACCGCGAACGCTTCACCAACATTCTGGTGGACGAATTCCAGGATACCAACAACATTCAGTACGCGTGGATCCGCCTGCTGGCGGGCGATACCGGCAAAGTGATGATTGTGGGCGATGATGACCAGTCGATCTACGGCTGGCGCGGCGCGCAGGTTGAAAACATCCAGCGCTTCCTGAACGATTTCCCCGGCGCTGAAACTATCCGTCTGGAGCAGAACTACCGTTCGACCAGCAACATTCTGAGCGCGGCTAACGCCCTGATTGAAAACAACAACGGGCGTCTGGGTAAAAAGCTGTGGACCGACGGCGTCGACGGCGAACCGATCTCCCTTTACTGCGCCTTCAACGAGCTCGACGAAGCGCGCTACGTGGTTAACCGCATCAAGACCTGGCAGGACAACGGCGGCGCGCTGGAGCAGTGCGCCATTCTCTACCGCAGCAACGCCCAGTCGCGCGTGCTGGAAGAGGCGCTGCTGCAGGTGAGTATGCCGTACCGCATTTACGGCGGCATGCGCTTCTTCGAACGTCAGGAAATTAAGGATGCGCTCTCGTATCTGCGCCTGATTGCCAACCGCAATGACGATGCCGCCTTCGAGCGCGTGGTGAACACCCCGACGCGCGGCATCGGCGACCGCACCCTGGACGTGGTGCGCCAGGCGTCGCGCGATCGCCAGCTCACGCTCTGGCAGGCGTGTCGCGAGCTGTTACAGGAAAAAGCCCTCGCCGGACGCGCGGCCAGCGCGCTCCAGCGTTTCATCGAGCTGATTGATGCGCTGGCGCAGGAAACCGCCGATATGCCGCTGCACGTTCAGACCGACCGGGTGATCAAAGATTCCGGCCTGTGGATGATGTACGAGCAGGAGAAGGGCGAAAAGGGCCAGACCCGTATCGAGAACTTAGAGGAACTGGTGACGGCAACGCGCCAGTTCAGCTACAACGAAGAAGACGAAGATTTGATGCCGCTCCAGGCGTTCCTTTCCCACGCGGCGCTGGAAGCGGGCGAAGGGCAGGCGGACACCTGGCAGGACGCGGTTCAGCTTATGACCCTGCACTCCGCCAAAGGTCTGGAGTTCCCGCAGGTGTTTATCGTCGGCATGGAAGAGGGGATGTTCCCGAGCCAGATGTCGCTGGACGAGGGCGGGCGTCTGGAAGAAGAACGCCGTCTGGCCTACGTGGGCGTGACGCGTGCAATGCAAAAGCTCACCCTGACCTACGCCGAAACCCGCCGTCTGTACGGCAAAGAGGTGTATCACCGCCCGTCGCGCTTCATCGGTGAACTGCCGGAAGAGTGCGTGGAAGAGGTGCGTCTGCGCGCCAGCATCAGCCGTCCGGTTAGCCATCAGCGAATGGGCACGCCGATGTCGGAAAACGACACCGGGTACAAGCTCGGCCAGCGCGTGCGCCATGCGAAATTTGGCGAAGGCACCATCGTGAATCTGGAAGGCAGCGGCGAGCACAGCCGCCTGCAGGTCGCGTTCCAGGGGCAGGGGATCAAATGGCTGGTAGCCGCCTACGCGAAGCTCGAAACTGTGTAACATTCAGAAAAATATCATTATTTTGTAATTATCTGCTAGCCTTATACGTTGAGGGTCAATTATTGGTCTTCAGCGTCCCGTTGCGTGTTGACGCCGCAGTTAATGCTGGCGTAACATGCGCGCACGATTACGCTAAGAGGACATTCGCCTTGGACACACCCAGTAGATACTGGCTCAATTCCCTGTCATCCAGGAACAACTCCTAAGGCTATCTCCTCTTGCTGATGGCCTTAGTGGTTGTCAGCGACTCTGTATTCCCGTCGCGCTGAGTCAGGCTGTTTAATGGTCTGAAACCCAATTTGTTTCTGTGTGCCCACCGAACTGTCCGATATTTTTTGCATTGGGAGTCCCGGTCATGTTGAGCGCATTTCAACTCGAAAATAACCGACTGACTCGGCTTGAAGCCGAAGAGTCACAGCCCCTCATTGATGCCGTATGGGTGGATCTGGTCGAGCCGGACGACGATGAACGCCTTCGCGTACAATCCGAGCTGGGGCAAAGCCTGGCAACCCGTCCAGAACTGGAAGACATCGAAGCATCCGCCCGTTTTTTTGAAGACGAAGACGGCCTGCACATTCACTCCTTCTTCTTCTTTGAAGATGCCGACGATCACGCGGGTAACTCCACCGTGGCGTTTACCATCCGCGATGGCCGCCTGTTTACCCTGCGCGAGCGTGAACTGCCCGCGTTTCGCTTGTACCGTATGCGCGCCCGCAGCCAGGCGATGGTCGACGGCAACGCCTATGAGCTGCTCCTCGACCTGTTCGAAACCAAAATCGAACAGCTGGCGGACGAAATCGAAAACATCTACAGCGATCTGGAAAAGCTGAGCCGCGTCATCATGGAAGGTCATCAGGGTGATGAATACGACGAAGCGCTCTCCACGCTGGCAGAGCTGGAAGATATCGGCTGGAAGGTGCGTTTGTGTCTGATGGATACCCAGCGCGCGCTGAACTTCCTGGTGCGCAAAGCGCGTCTGCCGGGCGGTCAGCTGGAGCAGGCGCGCGAGATCCTGCGCGATATCGAATCCCTGCTGCCGCACAACGAATCCCTGTTCCAGAAGGTGAACTTCCTGATGCAGGCGGCGATGGGCTTTATCAACATCGAGCAGAACCGCATCATCAAGATCTTCTCGGTGGTATCCGTGGTGTTCCTGCCGCCTACGCTGGTGGCGTCCAGCTATGGGATGAACTTTGAGTTTATGCCGGAGCTGAAGTGGAGCTTTGGTTACCCGGGGGCGATTATCTTTATGATCCTCGCCGGGCTGGCGCCGTATCTCTACTTTAAGCGTCGTAACTGGCTTTGAGAATCTGGCGGGTGGCGCTGCGCTTACCCGCCCTACGAATGAATTCCCTCTCCCGGTGGGAGAGGGTTAGGCAACATCACAACCCTTTGCGCACTCTGCGCTGGGTATAAATCGCATCCGCGACAAATATCGCCAGCGCCACCCAGATAAACGCGAAGGTCAGCATCTTATCCGCGCCCGGCACTTCCCCGTAGAACACCACCGCGAGCAGGAACATCAATGTCGGCCCGATGTACTGGAAAAAGCCCAGCGTTGACAGGCGCAGGCGCGTTGCCGCGCCGGTAAAGCACAGCAGCGGAATGGTGGTAACAACCCCGGCGGCAATCAGCAGCAGGTTGAGCGACATCGGGTTCTGCCCCATGTGGCTGGTGGCGCTGTCGGCGATGCCAAAGAGATAAATCGCCGCTACCGGCAGCAGCCATAAGGTTTCAAACAGCATCCCGGTCTGGGCTTCCACGGCGATTTTCTTACGCACCAGCCCGTAAAACGCGAAGCTAAACGCCAGGCCCAGCGCGATGATCGGCAGCGAGCCGAAGGTCCACAGCTGCACCAGCACGCCGCACAGGGCGAGGATCACCGCCAGCCACTGCATGCGGCGGAAGCGCTCTCCGAGGAAAATCATCCCCAGCACGATGTTCACCAGCGGGTTAATGAAATAGCCCAGGCTGGCTTCCAGCATATGGTGGTTATTCACCGCCCAAATGAAAAGCAGCCAGTTACCGCCAATCAGCACCGCGGAAAGGGCCAGCAGGAAAATCTTCTTTGGCGTTTTGAGCAGCGTTTTCACGCCGGACCACTGACGGCTCACGCTCATCAGAGCAATCATGAAGAAGAATGACCAGATAACGCGGTGGGTAAGGATCTCGTCGGCCGGTACGTAAGCGATTAGCTTGAAGTACGCCGGCGCGATACCCCAAATAAAATAAGCGGCCAGAGCGAGTAGTACGCCCTGCCGCGTCTGTTTAGCATCCATCGGGAAAATCCGTTACAAAAAAGTGAACTCACTTTACCCGATTTTAGCGCCTCAACCCACCATATAAGTGGCGGTTGCGCTGGCGATATAAACCTGCTCTTCGTTATGCAGTTCAACGCGGGCGACCGCTACTTTGTTGCCCGCGCGCAGCAGGCTGCTGGTGGCGGTAAAGCGGTTTCCCCGTCCAGGGCGCAGGTAGTCGACGCGCAAATCGATGGTGCCCATCCGCGACAGGCGCTGGCGCAGTTCGTCTTCGTTGATGGTGTCATGACGCGTCAGCGTACTGCCCACGCAGACCAGCCCTGCGGCGACGTCCAGCGCCGAGGCAATCACGCCGCCGTGCAAAATGCTTTGCGCCCAGTTGCCTACCATCATCGGCTGATTGTTAAAGCTGAGCTGGGCAAAGGCCTTCTCGTAGCGCTCCAGCTCCAGCCCCAGCGCGCGGTTAAACGGCATGTGGTACACAAAAATCTCGCCCACGAGTTTCAAGGCTTCTTCGGCAGTAAGCGTGGCTGACATGAGAAATGACGTCCTTATTGTTAATGAAATGTTGATTTTATGCTTCGCGCAGAAGGATTTCCACTTTCAGAAACCAGGATGAAGACGTTACGGCAGAAGTCTGTAGAATGTCTCGCCATAACAATTTATCTCATTAACGCTTTTTTCCTCAGGAGAACACCACCAATGCGGACGTATCTGGGTTGGTTACTGGCGGCGGTTGCGCTGCCCTTCACAGCATTTGCGCAGGAAGCGACGATCAAGGAAGTTCACGATAAGCCGGCTGTTCACGGCAGTATTATCGCCAACATGCTTCAGGAGCACGACAATCCGTTTACGCTCTACCCTTACGACACCAACTACGTGATTTACACTCAGACCAGCGATATCAATAAAGAGGCGATAAGCTCCTATAACTGGTCTGATAACGCGCGTAAGGACGAGGTGAAGTTCCAGCTTAGCCTGGCGTTCCCGTTCTGGCGCGGCATTCTGGGGCCAAACTCGGTGTTCGGTGCCTCTTATACCCAGAAATCCTGGTGGCAGCTCTCTAACAGCGGTGAATCTTCCCCGTTCCGTGAGACCAACTATGAGCCGCAGCTGTTCCTCGGCTTTGCGACGGATTACGAGTTCGCAGGCTGGACGCTGCGCGACGTGGAGATGGGTTATAACCACGACTCCAACGGTCGCTCCGACCCAACCTCGCGTAGCTGGAACCGTCTTTACACCCGCCTGATGGCGCAAAACGGCAACTTCATGGTGGAAGTGAAGCCGTGGTACGTGGTGGGCGACACCGATGACAACCCGGATATCACCAAATACATGGGTTATTACCAGCTCAAAATCGGCTACCAGCTGGGCGACGCGGTGCTGAGCGCCAAAGGCCAGTACAACTGGAACACAGGCTACGGCGGCGCCGAGCTGGGCTTAAGCTACCCGATGACGAAGCACGTGCGCATCTATACGCAGGTCTACAGCGGCTACGGCGAGTCGCTTATCGATTACAACTTCAACCAAACCCGCGTTGGCGTGGGCGTGATGCTGAACGATATTTTCTAGGCCGCTCGAATGTTTTTGCGTTAAACGTTGAAGTTTCTCTCTCAGGCGCTGAAAATAGCGCCTGTTTTGTTTCTGGCAGATGGGGTTAATGTGGCGCAGGCGGAAGTATTGAATCAGGAATCGCTGGCTAAACAGGTTTTGCATGAAACCTTTGGCTATCAGCAGTTCCGCCCTGGCCAGGAAACCATCATCGATACCGTGCTGGAAGGCCGCGACTGTCTGGTGGTGATGCCTACCGGCGGCGGTAAGTCCCTCTGCTATCAGGTTCCCGCGCTGGTGCTTAACGGCCTCACGGTCGTGGTGTCGCCGCTCATTTCACTGATGAAAGACCAGGTCGATCAGCTGCTCGCCAACGGCGTGGCGGCGGCCTGTCTTAACTCCACGCAGACCCGCGAACAGCAGCAAGAGGTGATGGCGGGCTGCCGTACCGGGCAGATCCGCCTGCTGTACATCGCGCCAGAGCGCCTGATGCTGGATAACTTCCTCGACCACCTGGCGCACTGGAATCCGGTGCTGCTGGCGGTGGATGAAGCGCACTGTATCTCCCAGTGGGGGCATGATTTCCGTCCGGAATATGCCGCCCTCGGCCAGCTGCGACAGCGCTTCCCCGAGCTGCCGTTTATGGCGCTCACCGCCACGGCGGACGACACTACCCGTCAGGACATCGTGCGCTTGCTGGGGCTGAAAGACCCGTTTATTCAGGTCAGCAGCTTCGACCGCCCGAACATCCGCTACATGCTGATGGAAAAATTCAAGCCGCTGGATCAGCTCTTACGCTACGTGCAGGAGCAGCGCGGCAAGTCCGGCATCATCTACTGCAACAGCCGCGCGAAGGTGGAAGACACCGCCGCGCGTCTACAGAACCGCGGGTTCAGCGCGGCGGCCTATCACGCCGGGCTGGAAAACCACATTCGTGCCGACGTGCAGGAGAAATTCCAGCGCGACGACCTGCAAATCGTGGTCGCGACCGTGGCGTTCGGGATGGGGATTAACAAGCCCAACGTGCGCTTTGTGGTGCATTTCGACATTCCGCGCAATATCGAATCCTACTATCAGGAAACCGGACGCGCCGGGCGTGACGGCCTGCCCGCAGAGGCGATGCTGTTTTACGATCCGGCGGATATGGCGTGGCTGCGCCGCTGCCTTGAAGAGAAGCCGCAGGGTCAGCTGCAGGATATCGAACGCCACAAGCTCAACGCGATGGGCGCGTTTGCCGAAGCGCAAACCTGCCGCCGTCTGGTGCTGCTCAACTACTTCGGCGAAGGGCGTCAGGAGCCGTGCGGCAACTGCGATATCTGCCTCGACCCGCCGAAACAGTACGATGGCCTGCTGGATGCGCGTAAGGCGCTCTCGACCATTGGGCGCGTCAATCAGCGCTTCGGGATGGGCTACGTGGTGGAAGTGCTGCGCGGGGCCAATAACCAGCGTATTCGCGATTTAGGCCACGACAAGCTGCCGGTCTACGGCATTGGCAAAGAGCAGAGCCATGAACACTGGGTCAGCATTATCCGCCAGCTCATCCATCTGGGCTTTGCCACCCAGAATATCGCCCAGCACTCTGCGCTGCAGCTGACCGAAGCGGCGCGCCCGGTTCTGCGCGGTGAAGTTGAGCTTAAGCTCGCCGTTCCGCGCGTGATCGCCCTCAAGCCGCGCGTGATGCAGAAATCCTACGGCGGGAACTACGATCGCAAGCTGTTCGCCAAACTGCGCAAGCTGCGTAAAGCCATCGCCGACGAGGAGAATATCCCGCCTTACGTGGTGTTCAACGACGCGACGCTCATCGAAATGGCCGAGCAGATGCCGCTCAGCGCCAGCGAGATGCTCAGCGTTAACGGCGTCGGCACGCGCAAGCTCGAGCGTTTTGGTAAAGAGTTTATGGCGCTTATCCGCTCTCACGCCGACGGAGATGATGAGGAGTAGTCAGCCGGGCTAAAAAGTGCCAGGATGATGACTCACTGAATTATTTCCCCGCGAGTTAATTATGTTAATGCTATTTCTCACAGTGGCGTTGGTGCACATCGTTGCGCTGATGAGCCCTGGCCCTGACTTTTTCTTCGTGTCGCAAACTGCCGTCAGCCGCTCCCGCAAAGAGGCGATGATGGGCGTACTGGGTATCACCATGGGCGTTATGGTGTGGGCGGCGGTGGCGCTGCTTGGCCTGAACCTGATCCTCGCGAAAATGGCCTGGCTGCATAACATCATTATGGTCGGCGGCGGCCTGTACCTGTGCTGGATGGGCTACCAGATGCTGCGCGGGGCGCTCAAGAAAGAAGAGAAAAAAGCCGAAGAGCCCAAAGTCGAGCTGGCGACCAGCGGCAAAAGCTTTATCAAAGGGCTGCTGACCAACCTGGCGAACCCGAAGGCGATTATCTATTTCGGCTCCGTGTTCTCGCTGTTCGTCGGCGACAGCGTCGGCGCGGGCGCGCGCTGGGGGATTTTCCTGCTGATCGTGGTAGAAACCTTCGCGTGGTTCACCATCGTGGCAAGCCTGTTTGCGCTACCGGCGATGCGCCGCGGCTATCAGCGCATCGCGAAGTGGATTGACGGCTTCGCCGGCGCGTTGTTCACCGGCTTCGGCATCCACCTGATCATCTCTCGCTAAGCATGACGCGCTGACGCAAGCAGCGCGCCAACCAGCACAAACAGCGAACCGAACACCTTATTCAGGGCCTTCATCTGTTTAGGCCCTTTGATCCACGCCGCAATCCGCTGCGCCAGGGTCGCATAGCCAATCATCACGATAATATCGACGATAATGGTCGTCGCGCCGAGCACCACGTACTGCATCACCTGCGGCTGATGCGGCACGATGAACTGCGGGAACAGGGCGGCGAGAAAGACGATGCTTTTCGGGTTGGTCAGGTTCACGAACACCGCGCGCTTGAACAGGTGCCCGCGCGACTGCGTCTGGGCGAGCGTGTTCAAATTAATCGAGCCTGCCGCGCGCCACTGCTGAATACCCAGCCAAATGAGGTACGCCGCACCGGCCCACTTCAGCACTTCGAACGCCAGCACCGAGCGGGAGAACAGCGTCCCCAGACCGATCCCCACCAGCACGATGTGAATGCCCAGCCCGGCCTGCAGTCCGGCAATGGATGCCACTGCGCCGCGATAGCCGTGGTTGATGGAGGTGGTCATGGTGTTGATGGCGCCAGAGCCCGGCGAAAGGCTGAGGATGATGGATGTCAGAAGGTAGGCGAACCACCATTCGAAGGTCATTTGAATCTCCCTGATCGTCTGTTTTTATGCCACAATACGCTATTGTTGAGTCATTTTGTGACCTGTCACGAAAAAACGATTTTCCTTGGCTTACGGGGGTGGAAACCCGATGTTTCAGCAGAAAAAGGATTGGGAAACACGAGAAAACGCTTTTGCCGCGTTCTCTATGGGCCCGCTTACCGAGTTCTGGCGGCAGCGTGAGGAAGATGAGTTTATTGGTGTCGGTGATGTTCCGGTACGCTTTGTGCGCTTCCGGGATGAGAAAAACGATCGCGTTATTGTGGTCTGCCCGGGGCGTATTGAAAGCTACGTGAAGTACGCCGAGCTGGCCTATGACCTGCACCATCTCGGCTTTGACGTGCTGATCATTGACCACCGCGGGCAGGGGCTTTCGGGGCGAATGCTGCCGGATACCCATCGCGGCCACGTTGAGCAGTTCAGCGATTACGTTGAGGATTTGGCCGCGTTCTGGCAGCAGGAAGTTCAGCCCGGCCCGTGGCGCAAGCGTTATATCCTCGCGCACTCGATGGGCGGCGCAATTTCTACGCTCTTTTTGCAGCGCTATGAGCATCAGTGTGATGCCATTGCCCTGACCGCGCCGATGTACGGCATTGTGATACGTTTTCCCGACTGGATGGTACGCCATTTACTCGACTGGGCTGAGGGCCATCAGCGCATTCGTGAAGGGTATGCCATCGGAACCGGGCGCTGGCGGGCATTGCCTTTCGCCATCAACGTATTAACCCACAGCGCGCAGCGTTATCGCCGCAACCTGCGTTTTTATGCCGATGAACCCCGACTGCGGGTGGGCGGCCCCACCTGGCACTGGGTGCGGGAAGGCATTCTTGCCGGCGAGCAGGTGCTGGCAGGGGCGGGCGATGACGACACGCCAATGCTCTTGATTCAGGCGGAAGAGGAGCGTGTGGTGGATAACCGCATGCACGACCGCTTTTGTGAACTGCGCGCCGCCGCCGGTTCCCCTTGCGAAGGGGGTAAACCGCTGGTCATAAAAGGCGCGTACCATGAGATCCTTTTTGAAAAGGACGCCATGCGCTCAGTCGCGCTCAACGCCATCGTCGAGTTTTTCGACAGGCATAACTGATTTTCTATTGAGGTTAAATTTCCCTATGTACCAGGTTGTTGCGTCTGACTTAGATGGCACGCTGCTTTCTCCCGATCACACCTTGTCGCCCTACGCGAAAGAAACCCTGAAACTCCTGACAGCCCGCGGCGTGAACTTCGTGTTTGCGACGGGCCGCCACCACGTGGACGTGGGGCAGATCCGCGATAATCTGGATATCAAAGCCTATATGATCACCTCCAACGGTGCGCGCGTTCACGACACCGATGGCAACCTGATCTTCACCCATAACCTCGATCGCGATATCGCCGCCGATCTCTTCGGCGTGGTGAACAACAACCCGGACATCTTGACCAACGTGTATCGCGACGACGAGTGGTTTATGAACCGCCATCGCCCGGACGAAATGCGCTTCTTCAAGGAAGCGGTCTTCAACTACAGCCTGTACGAGCCGGGCCTGCTGGAGCCAGAAGGGATCAGCAAAGTGTTCTTCACCTGCGAAAGCCACGAACAGCTGCTGCCGCTGGAGCAGGCGATCAACGCGCGCTGGGGCGACCGGGTTAACGTCAGCTTCTCCACGCTGACCTGTCTCGAAGTAATGGCGGGCGGCGTGTCCAAAGGTCACGCGCTGGAAGCGGTCGCGCAGCGTATGGGCTTTGAGCTGAAAGACTGCATCGCCTTTGGCGACGGCATGAACGACGCCGAGATGCTCTCCATGGCGGGCAAAGGCTGCATCATGGAAAACGCGCACCAGCGCCTGAAAGATTTACACCCGGAGCTGGAAGTGATCGGCACCAACGCGGACAACGCAGTGCCAAAATACCTGCGCAAGCTGTTCCTTGAATAATCTTCATTCGGTTATTTATTGTTCAGTTGTCAACTAAAGAGTTCGCTACAATGCCTGTCCTTCTTTCTGAGAGACAAGCATTGTGGCGCTACTCATTATCACCACCATCCTGTGGGCCTTCTCGTTTAGCCTGATTGGCGAATACCTTGCCGGTTCGGTCGACAGCTATTTCTCCGTGCTGATGCGCGTGGGGCTGGCGGCGCTGGTGTTCCTGCCGTTCCTGCGTACCCGTGGGCAGACGCTGAAAACCCTCCTGCTGTATATGCTGGTGGGCGCGATGCAGCTTGGCATCATGTATCTGTTCAGCTTCCGGGCCTACGTCTACCTGTCGGTCTCTGAATTCCTGCTCTTTACCGTGCTCACGCCGCTCTACATCACCCTGATTTACGACCTGCTGAGCAAGCGCCGCCTGCGCTGGGGATACCTGCTGAGCGCCGCGCTGGCGGTGATTGGGGCGGCGATTATTCGCTACGACAAAGTGAGCGATCACTTCTGGACCGGACTGATGTTCGTCCAGCTCGCCAACATCAGCTTCGCCATCGGCATGGTGGGCTATAAACGCCTGATGGAAACCCGCCCGATGCCGCAGCACAACGCGTTCGCCTGGTTCTACATGGGCGCGGCGATTGTGGCGGTGGCGGCCTGGTTTATGCTCGGCAACCCGCAAAAGCTGCCGACTACCACCGTGCAGTGGGGCATTCTGGTCTGGCTGGGCGTGGTGGCGTCAGGGCTGGGATACTTCATGTGGAACTACGGCGCTACGCAGGTAGACGCCGGTACGCTGGGGATCATGAACAACGTTCACGTGCCTGCGGGGCTGCTGGTGAACCTTGCCATCTGGCAGCAACAGCCGCACTGGCCGAGCTTCATTATTGGGGGGACGGTGATCCTGGTTTCACTGTGGGTGCATCGCCGCTGGGTCGCTCCGCGCTCCGCACAAACGGCAGATGGTCGCACGCGTGGTTCCGCGCTGAGCGAATAAACGCTTCGGTAATCGGCTGACGCTGCTCGCCATCGCGAACGGCGGCGTACAGCCGGCTCCACAGTCCTTCACCCAGGGTTTTGGTCACCACCAGACCCTGGCGTTCAAAACTCTCCACCACCCAGTGCGGCAGCGCCGCGATCCCCATCCGGGCCGCCACCATCTGAATCAACAGCAGGGTGTTATCCACGCTTTTCAGCTGCGGGCTAACGCCTGCCGGTTGCAGGAAGTGACGCCAGATATCCAGGCGGCTGCGCTGCACCGGATAGATCAGCAGCGTTTCTGTCGCCAGGTCTTCCGGAGTAATGCGCGTTTTGGTTGCCAGCGGATGATCCGGCGCCAGCACCAGGCGCACTTCGTAATCAAACATCGGCGAATAGTGCAGGCCGCTGCGCGGCAGAATGTCCGAGGTCATCACCAGATCCAGCTCGCCCTGCTGCAGCGACGGCTGCGGGTCGAAGGTCACGCCGGATGTAAAGTCCATCTCCACCTGCGGCCACTTCTGGCGGAAGTTCTCAAGCGCCGGGGTCAGCCACTGAATACAGCTGTGGCACTCAATGGCGATGCGCAGTTTGGTCTGCTGCGGCTCGTTGCACGACTGCAGCGCGCTGGCAATTTGCGGCAGCACCTGATTCGCCAGCTGGAGCAAAATCTCGCCCTGCGGCGTAAAGCGCAGCGGCTGGCTCTTGCGCACGAACAGACGGAAGCCAAGGCGTTGTTCCAGATCGCTGAACTGGTGAGAAAGGGCGGACTGGGTCTGGTGCAGGGCTGTCGCCGCCGCCGCAAGAGAGCCGCAGTTCCGCAACGCTTGTAGCGTTTTCAGGTGTTTAATTTCGATCATGAAAGTCCTTCACTTCGCCATGAACATTTTGCGCTTGAGGAATATACAGTAACTGCCAATTATGGATGTGTAAACATCTGGACGGCTAAAATCCTTCGTCTTTTAAATTTACGGCGCGTTGGCTGCGTTTCTCACCCCGGTCACTGACTCCAGTAAGCGCCCGGAGATGAGCAAACTTGCCGCCTTCCCTGAATTCAAAATCCAAAGGATTTACAATTAACGAGAGGAAGAAAACATGACTATTCGCAGCCACACCCTCGGTTTCCCTCGCGTCGGGCTTCGTCGCGAGCTGAAAAAAGCACAAGAGAGCTACTGGGCGGGTAACGCCACGCGTGAAGAGCTGCTGGCGGTGGGCCGCGAACTGCGCGCCCGCCACTGGGATCAGCAAAAGCAGGCGGGTATTGACCTGCTGCCGGTGGGCGATTTCGCCTGGTACGACCATGTTCTGACCACCAGCCTGCTGCTCGGCAACGTGCCGGCTCGTCATCAGAACAAAGATGGGTCAGTTGATATCGACACCCTGTTCCGTCTGGGACGCGGCCGCGCGCCAACCGGGGAGCCCGCGGCGGCGGCGGAAATGACCAAGTGGTTTAACACCAACTATCACTACATGGTGCCGGAGTTCGTCAAAGGCCAGCATTTCAAGCTGACCTGGACCCAGCTGCTCGACGAAGTGGACGAAGCGCTGGCGCTTGGGCATCAGGTGAAACCCGTTCTGCTGGGGCCGGTCACCTACCTGTGGCTCGGTAAAGTGAAGGGCGAGGCGTTCGACCGCCTGAGCCTGCTGAAGGATATTCTGCCGGTCTACAAACAGGTGCTGAGCGAGCTGGGCAAGCGCGGCATTCAGTGGGTGCAAATCGACGAGCCTGCGCTGGTGCTGGAGCTGCCGCAGGCATGGCTCGACGCCTTCAAGCCGGCCTACGACGCCCTTACCGGCCAGGTGAAGCTGCTGCTGACCACCTACTTCGAAGGCGTCACGCCGAACCTCGATGCTATTACCGCGCTGCCGGTTCAGGGCCTGCACGTTGACCTGGTTCACGGTAAAGACGACGTTGCCGAACTGCACAAGCGACTGCCCGCCGACTGGCTGCTCTCCGCCGGGCTGGTCAACGGCCGTAACGTCTGGCGCGCCGATCTCAGCGAGAAATACGCGCAGATCAAAGACATCGTCGGCAAACGCGAGCTGTGGGTGGCCTCTTCCTGCTCCCTGCTGCACAGCCCCATCGATCTGAGCGTCGAAACCCGCCTCGATGCGGAAGTAAAAAGCTGGTTTGCCTTCGCCCTGCAAAAATGTGAAGAGCTGGCGCTGCTGCGCGATGCCCTGAACAGCGGCGATACCGCCGCGATTAACGCATGGAGCGCACCGATTCAGGCGCGTCGCCACTCGGCTCGCGTGCACAACCCGGCGGTGCAAAAACGCCTGGCGGCAATCACCGCTCAGGACAGCCAGCGGCAGAACCCTTACGCGGTTCGTGCCGAAGCCCAGCGCGCCCGCTTCAGCCTGCCCGCATGGCCGACGACGACAATCGGCTCCTTCCCGCAGACCACCGAAATTCGCGGCCTGCGTCTGGACTTCAAAAAGGGCAATCTGGATGCGGCAAACTACCGCACGGGCATCGCCGAGCATATCAGGCAGGCGATTGTCGAGCAGGAGCGTTTAGGCCTGGACGTGCTGGTTCACGGTGAAGCCGAGCGTAACGACATGGTGGAGTACTTCGGTGAACACCTGGACGGCTTCGTCTTTACCCAGAACGGCTGGGTGCAGAGCTACGGCTCCCGCTGCGTGAAGCCGCCGGTGGTGATCGGCGACGTTAGCCGCCCGGAAGCCATCACCGTGGAGTGGGCGAAGTACGCCCAGTCGCTGACCGACAAGCCGGTGAAGGGCATGTTGACCGGCCCGGTGACCATCCTCTGCTGGTCGTTCCCGCGTGAAGACGTAAGCCGCGAAACCATCGCGAAGCAGATTGCGCTGGCCCTGCGTGACGAGGTGGCGGATCTGGAAGCCGCAGGCATTGGCATTATCCAGATTGACGAACCGGCCCTGCGCGAAGGCCTGCCGCTGCGCCGCAGCGACTGGGATGCCTATTTAACGTGGGGCGTGGAAGCGTTCCGCATCAACGCCGCGGTGGCAAAGGACGACACGCAGATCCACACCCACATGTGCTACTGCGAATTTAACGACATCATGGATTCGATTGCCGCGCTGGACGCCGACGTGATCACCATCGAGACCTCGCGTTCCGACATGGAGCTGCTGGAGTCCTTCGAGGAGTTCGACTACCCGAACGAAATCGGGCCGGGCGTGTACGACATTCACTCCCCGAACGTGCCGAGCGTGGAGTGGATCGAAGCCCTGCTGCAAAAAGCCGCGCAGCGCATTCCGGCCGAGCGCCTGTGGGTGAACCCGGACTGCGGCCTCAAAACCCGCGGCTGGCCGGAGACCCGCGCGGCGCTGGCGAACATGGTGCAGGCGGCGCAGAACTTACGTCAGGGTTAACCCCGGCCTACGCCTGCCCGTCCATCAGCCGGCTAATGTGAATGCTTAACCACGTCAGCTCATCCTTCGGCAGGGTGAGCTGATGTTTTTCCTGCACGTAGTCGCGGATCGTCCACGCCACGGTCATCGCGTCCGGGCGATGGCGCATCAGCTCCTGATAAAAATCCTCGGTTTCGCTCAGCACTATTTTCCCCGCCAGCACCCGCTCGGCGAAATAGCGCAGATGGGTAATAAAGCGCATGTAGTTCACCGACTGCGTATCAACGGTCTTGCCCAGCTTGTAGCGCACAATCTCGGCGATACGGTTTACCAGCGCCACCTGCTGGTGGGCGTTACCGTCGTCGTCCGGGCTGCTGGCGTTAATCAGATGAAAGGCGATATTCACCGCCTCGTCTTCCGGCAGCGCCACCGCAAACCGCTCGTTCACCGCCGCGCGCGCCAGCAACCCCACGCCGTACTCCTGGGGATAGTAGCGCTTCACTTCCCAGCTCAGCTTATTGAGGATGACCTGCCCGCTGCGGCAGCGCTCCACGGCAAAGTGCAGATGCTCCGCAAGGGTGAATAGGAGAACAGAATTGAGCTTATCCCCGCAGTGGCTGCGCGCGAGGGTAAGAATGTCGTGGCTGATGTCAAAAAAGGCCGCAGGAATGGTGTCCGTCAGGGATAAAAAATGGCGGGACTTGAGATCGCTCAGCGGCAGAAACACTTTCTCCACCTGCGCCATATCGATGCTGGTGCCCGGCTTCGCGCCAAAGCCGATCCCCTTGCCGAACAGGATCATCTCCCGCTGGTCGTGGTCGACCAGCAGCATACTGTTGTTAAGCGATTTCTTTATCGTTATCACGGTTATTCCTGCGCCACGGCGGGCTAGCTCATGTCAGCGCCATTGCTGGCAATCACTTTTTTGTACCACCAGAAGGAGTCTTTTCTCAGGCGCTTGCGCGTGCCGTTGCCCTCGTCGTCCTGGTCGACATAGATAAACCCGTAGCGTTTGGACATCTGCGACGTGCCCGCGCTGATAATGTCGATGCATCCCCAGGTGGTGAATCCCATCACATCTACGCCTTCATTGATAGCTGCCAACGTTTGTTCGAAGTGGGCGCGGAAATAGTCGATGCGATAGCCGTCGTGGATCTCGCCGTTTTCCACCACGTCCTTCGCCCCAAGCCCGTTTTCAACGATAAACAGCGGCTTCTGGTAGCGGTCGTACAGCTCAAGCAGGGAGATCTTCAGGCCAACCGGGTCAATCTGCCAGCCCCATTCCGAAGCGGGCAGGTAGGGGTTTTTCACGCCCAGAACCGTATTGCCCGGGATGCGCTCCGCGTCCGGCTGCGTGGATTCGGTCATCGACATATAGTAGCTAAAAGAGACAAAATCGACGGTATATTGCTTTAAAATGTGGCGATCGTCGGCCTGCATCTCGATCTGGATATCGCGACGCGCCAGATCGCGCAGGATCAGCGGCGGATACTCGCCAAAGACCTGAACGTCCGCATAGAAGTAGTTCTCCAGATTCTTTTTCAGCGTCGCCTCAACGTCCTCCGGGCGGCAGCTGTGCGGGTAGGTGGTGAGCTTGGTCAGCATACAGCCCACCTGGCTGCCGGGGATTTTGGCGTGGCAGTCGCGCGTCACCAGCGCAGAGGCAACAAACTGGTGGTGCAGCCCCTGATAGATATCCTGCTGCGCCTTGCCCGGGGCGCTTTTCTCTTCCCGGATGCCCGCCGTGGTAAACGGGTGGCGGTGAATGCTGTCGATCTCATTGAAGGTTAGCCAGTAGCGCACCAGGTCTTTATAGCGATCGAAGCAGACGTTGCTGAAGCGCACGAAGGCGTCCACCACGTTGCGGTGCACCCAGCCGTTGTATTTTTCGCTCAGCGCCAGCGGCATCTCGTAGTGCGAGAGCGTCACCAGCGGCTCGATGTTGTGGCGGCGCAGCTCGCGAAACATCTCTTCGTAAAACTGCAGGCCCGCCTCGTTTGGCGCGGCATCTTCCCCGGTCGGGAAAATGCGCGACCACGCGATCGACACGCGCAGCACCCTGAAGCCCATCTCGGCGAACAGGGCGATGTCCTCTTTGTAGTGATGATAAAAATCGATGCCGCGGCGTTTCGGGTAGAGCGCGTCGTTTTTGCCTTCAAACGCGTCGCGGATGTTCTCGTCCGTCAGCGCCATATGGCCGCTGTAATCCTTCACGGACAGGTTCGGTTTCCAGGTGATGGCATCGGCTACGGACGGGCCTTTGCCGTCAACATTCCATGCGCCTTCGGCCTGATTAGCGGCTATCGCACCGCCCCATAAAAAACCTTGCGGAAACGGGAGGGATTTTTCCATTACACGGACTCCTTAAGGGTCATGATGATATGAGGATTTTTGTTTTTATCGTCGGTATTACCTGGTGTCAGCGAGAATCGCTCGCCGTTAGTGACGACCATCATCACCACCGGATCCAGCCCGGCGGCGGTAATGGCGTCGAGGGAGAATTCAATCAGCGTATCGCCGCTCTTCACGTGCTGGCCTTCTTTCACCCGGGGTGAGAAGCCCTCGCCCTGGAGCCGGATGGTGTCGATTCCGATATGGAAAATCAGCTCAACGCCCGCGTCGGTAAGCAGGCTCAGCGCGTGCCCGCTGTCGAACACGTTCACCACCGTGCCGTCCGCCGGGGCGCGCAGAATGCCCTGAGAAGGCACAATCGCAATGCCGTCGCCCATAATCTTGCGCGAGAAGACGTCGTCATTGACGTTCTCCAGGGGAATAATTTGCCCTTCAACCGGACGGGTGAACGTGAGTTCGTCGGCGTTTTCCGTCGCCCGGTCGCGCCAAAGGACAAAGGCGCTGATAAAGGCCACGGCGAACGACAGCCCCGCCCCGGCAAAGGCCCAGACGATGTTCATCGGATCATCCGGTGAGACAAACATTGAGATGCTGGCGAGCCCCGGCCCGACGAGCGCGAAGGCCTGGATTGCCATCCAGCCGATAAACGCGCCGCCCACGACGCTGCCGAGGATCACGCTGTAGAGCGCTTTTTTATTGAGTAAGGTGACGCCGTACAGCGCGGGCTCGGTAATGCCGAACAGCGCGGAAATCCCGGCGGAGAAGGCGGTGGACTTCAGCACCTTGTCTTTGCTTTTGAGCGCAATCGCCAGGCACGCGCCGGACTCGGCGATGTTGTGCGCCAGCGAGGCGGGAAGGTAGAGCATCTCGCGCCCGAACTGGCTCATCGAGGCCACCGCGTAGGGCAGCATCGGCTTGTGCATGCCCGCGGCCACCATAAAGGGCAGGGCGGCGGCGAGCAGCCCGGTCGCCACAAAGCCCAGCTTGCCGTAGAGCCATAAAATTACCGTTGCCAGCCCGGCGCCCAGCTCATAGCCGAGCGGCCCGAGGATCAGCAGCGTGACGGGTACGGTCACCAGCAGCGAGAGCATCGGCGAAAGGAAGATGCGCAGCGCGCCGGGGGAGTAGCGGTTAAACAGCTTTTCGGTTTGCGCGTAAAACAGCACGCACAGGATCGCGGGAAACACCTGCGAGGCGTAGGCCACGTTGCGCAGGTCAAACGACATAAACGCCGCGCCATCCGCGAGCTGTTTGGTCATGGCGGGCAGCACCATCACCGACACCGCAGAGACCGCGACCAGCACGTTGACCTTCAGCTTCATGGCGGTGGTGATCGCCACCAGGATCGGCAGGAAGTAGAGCGGCGCGGAGCCGATGTTATCCAGCACCTTGTAGGTGGAACTGTCGCGGCTCAGCCAGCCCAGTACGTCCAGTAGCAGCAGCAGGGATTTCAGCACCCCGCCGCCGGCAATAGCGGGCACCAGCGGCTGGAAAACGCTGATCACGAAGTCGACAGCCTGCGCGCCGCGGCTGACTTTGGCGCGCGCAGGCTGCCCGCCGCTCTGCGGGGAGCCAACCAGCGAGCGCACCGCGTCATACACCTGTACCACCTCGTGACCAATAATCACCTGGCACTGCACGTTCACGCGTACCCCCAGCACGCCGTCGATAGCGCCGAGCGCGGCTTCGTTGACCTTGCCGTTGTCGTACAGGCTCAGGCGCAAGCGCGTCGAGCAGTGTTCAATGTGTTCGATATTCTCAGCGCCACCGACCTGGGCGATGATATCCAGCGCAGTCTGCAAGTGGTTCATGTTCTGGCCCCTGTCTCCAGAGCAAAAAAAAAGACCTGAAGCCCCACTCCACTCGAAAGAGGAGAGGGGCTTCAGGTCTTGCCTACGGATCGTAGTTACACGCCTGTGGGTTTTATATCGTCCAGATTGTGATTAAAAGTCAAACAGTCACGGCGCCCGGCGCGTCGAAATGTGAGCCGCTTAACTCTTTTTACCGCCGTACTGCCGGAACCACTCCAGCATCCGCTGCCAGCCGTCCGCCGCCGATTCCTGGTGATAGCTCGGGCGATAGTCGGCATTAAAGGCATGTCCCGCATCGGGATAGACAATAATTTCCGCTTTGGCGTTGGCCGCGCGCAGAGCGTGGCGCATGGATTCCACGGTATCAAGCGGAATACTGGTATCCTGGGCGCCGTACAGGCCCAGCACCGGGGCGTTGAGATCGACGGCGATATCCAGCGGCTGCTTCGGTGAGTTCAGCGTTTTTTCGCCCACCAGCTTGCCGTACCACGCCACGGCAGCCTTGAGCTGCGGGTTATGGGCGGCATAGAGCCAGCTAATGCGGCCGCCCCAGCAGAAGCCCGTGACCATCAGACGATGCGGGTCGCCGCCGTTGCGGGCAGCCCAGCTTGCAACATGGTCCAGATCCGCCAGCACCTGTGCGTCCGGCACTTTGGTCACCAGGTTGGCGAACAGCGTCGGAATATCGCTGTAGTCGTTCGGATCGCCCTGACGGAAATAGAGCTCCGGCGCGATAGCCAGATAGCCCTCCAGCGCCAGACGGCGGCAAACGTCACGAATGTGCTCATGTACGCCGAAAATTTCCTGTATCACAATCACGACGGGCAGCGGGCCCTCGGCGGACTTCGGGCGAGCGTGGTAAGCCGGCATATTATCCCCCTGCGAGGGAATAGACGTCTCACCCGCGCTGATGGCCTCTTCCGGGGTAGACACAATGGTTGAAGCATGGGGGGCAGCAGCAGGTGCAAAACCGATTTTGTCAGTCATGGCATTCTCCGTACCAATGATGAGTTAGCGCAAAGGTAAATATAGTCACTCTGTTAACAACTCACATTGCCTGATACGGTCTATCTTTTGTGCAACAGACCGCGATATAAGATTGTTAATGTGATGTTAGTCACTAATTTATGGAAATTAACTGCAACCATTTTCATTCATGGTGAGATTCATCACGAAAATTCACGCTTTGCTTCTGTAAAGTACCTTTTTACTTCTCCTGACTAAACCGACCCACAGAGGAGTCACCTATGTCTAAGTCTGATGTTTTTCATCTCGGCCTCACTAAAAACGATTTACAAGGGGCTACGCTCGCTATCGTCCCTGGCGATCCAGAGCGTGTGGAAAAGATCGCCGCGCTGATGGATAAGCCGGTTAAGCTGGCATCCCATCGTGAATTCACCACCTGGCGCGCAGAGCTGGACGGCAAAGCGGTTATCGTCTGCTCGACTGGTATCGGCGGCCCGTCTACCTCTATCGCCGTTGAAGAGCTGGCGCAGCTGGGTATTCGCACTTTCCTGCGTATCGGCACCACCGGCGCCATTCAGCCGCACATCAATGTGGGTGACGTGCTGGTGACGACCGCATCCGTGCGTCTTGACGGCGCGAGCCTGCACTTCGCCCCAATGGAATTCCCGGCGGTCGCTGATTTCGAATGCACCACCGCGCTGGTTGAAGCCGCGAAATCCGTTGGCGCAACCACGCACGTTGGCGTCACCGCCTCTTCCGATACCTTCTACCCGGGCCAGGAGCGTTACGACACCTTCTCCGGTCGCGTGGTGAGCCGCTTCAAAGGCTCCATGGAAGAGTGGCAGTCTATGGGCGTGATGAACTACGAGATGGAATCTGCAACGCTGCTGACCATGTGCGCAAGCCAGGGTCTGCGTGCCGGTATGGTGGCGGGCGTGATCGTCAACCGTACCCAGCAGGAGATCCCGAACGCAGAAACCATGAAGCAGACCGAAAGCCATGCGGTGAAAATCGTGGTCGAAGCGGCTCGCCGCCTGATCTAGTTCCCGCTTCTGAGATAAAAGGCCGACACGTTCGGCCTTTTTTTTTGCGTAGCGCACGCTAATAGAAGGGTGAAAGACACTCAACTTATTTATTCAACTTAGATCGCTTCCTCCTCGATTTAAAGTAAGAAACTATTTTAATAACTGATTTTATAAAAGAAATGAGTTCATTCAGGGTTCTTATGTATTCTAAAAACATATTTTTTATCAATAGTGATTTCTTTTTCAATCATCATGTTCGCGAAAGTGAACCGCTCTGCGTTAATGGTTTCTCACAAGACAAATATTTTTTTGCCAGATAGTTTTTTAAGAGTTCAACACTTAATTGTAGGTTTCATGGCGCTTAAATCTGCAAACCAGAGATAAAGGGATCCACACAACATAATGTTCGCACGTAAAAATCCCCTCGCCCCTTTGGGGAGAGGGTTAGGGTGAGGGGAACATACGGCTCTGGTGGTTGTTCCGTTCACCTTACGTTCTCTGCTTCTCTATTATCACAACACTTGTGAACGTGTCAGGGCGGCTCAGTCGCCGCCGCCCTGACAACCCGGGCTCCCGGCGAGAAAATCGCCGCTTCGCGGTGCCCTCAGCGTTTGCTCCAGGCTTATCGGGGACGGGCGGATGAAACGTCCCTGTAAAGCCGCCCTCGACGCGCATCCATGCGCGTCGCCCCGGCCTTCCGTAAACGCTTCGGCGATTTTCAGCCAGAACAGGGTGTCGCTGTAACTTATTTATTTCAATGCCAAATCTTTATCGCTCCATGAGATGAAAATCAGGGGGGGATCTTTCAGCACCAGACAGGTCGTCCCTTTTAGTGTCAAGATCAACTCGTTTAAGCTCGTTTTTAGGGCATAGAGAAACGTAACGGAAGAAACTCGGTGAAACTCGCCAATAAACTACCTATTCGAGGTAATTAGCCTATAAAGCCCAATGGCTAAGTCTAAGAATCTCAAAATGGCGATAATTCTATGAAAATACTCAGAAAACATGATTTAATCCTTAAGGTTGTTCTTTAAATCGCGCATCATGTTCTCGAAAGTGAACCGCTCAGGGTTATAAGTTTTAAAAAAAATCTTTTTACGAGCTTCGATAAAATGAAATATAAGCAGCACCTATTAATTGGCTGGGTTATATAATTCGTATCGATTCATCTCCCCGTAAAAGCACATTGCCCTTTGTAAAATTGAGTTATTTAAGAAGTCTGAAAAATAACCTCAACCAAAGAGGTGCGCCCCATATATAGAAATTATTGAGTCGCTCCTGCGAATACTGATAATTCCCTTTTGATTCCTGATCCGACCTTTATGCTAAAGAGGTTTTTTTGCGTAGCGCCTCGCAGGAAAACCCTTTCAAACTGGACGTTTATACAGCACAATTCTATTTTGTGCGGGTAAAACGTTGATGCAGGGGGCAATGTGGATATCTCAATCCTGATGTATGCGGTGATGGCGCTGGTGGGCGTGGTAATTGGCTGGCTGTTTTCCAGCTATCAGCACGCGCAGCAAAAAGCCGATCAGCTGGCAGAACGCGAGGAGATGGTCGCGGAGCTCAGCGCGGCAAAACAGCAGCTTGCCCAAAGCGCACACTGGCGCGACGAGTGCGAGCTGCTCAACAACGAACTGCGCAATCTGCGCGATATCAACACCTCGCTGGAGGCCGATCTCCGCGAAGTCACCACCCGCCTTGAATCCACCCAGCTGCACGCCGAAGATAAAATCCGCCAGATGATCAACAGCGAGCAGCGCCTGAGCGAGCAGTTTGAAAACCTCGCCAACCGCATTTTCGAACACAGCAACCGCCGCGTTGACGAACAAAACCGCCAGAGCCTGAACGGACTGCTCACCCCGCTGCGCGAACAGCTGGACGGCTTTCGCCGTCAGGTGCAGGAAAGCTTTGGTCAGGAAGCCCGGGAGCGACACACGCTGGCGCACGAAATTCGCAATCTGCAGCAGCTAAACGCGCAGATGGCGCAGGAGGCGGTCAACCTGACGCGGGCGTTAAAAGGCGACAACAAAGCGCAGGGCAACTGGGGCGAAGTGGTGCTGACCCGCGTGCTGGAGGCCTCCGGCCTGCGCGAAGGGTACGAATACGAAACGCAGGTGAGCATCGAAAACGATGCCCGCTCGCGGATGCAGCCGGACGTGATTGTGCGCCTGCCGCAGGGCAAGGACGTGGTGATCGACGCCAAAATGACGCTGGTCGCTTACGAGCGTTACTTCAATGCCGAAGACGATTACACCCGCGAGTCGGCGCTCCAGGAACATATCGCCTCGGTGCGTAACCACATTCGTCTGCTGGGCCGCAAAGACTATCAGCAGCTGCCGGGGCTGCGCTCGCTGGACTACGTGCTGATGTTTATCCCGGTTGAACCGGCCTTTCTCCTTGCGCTCGACAGACAGCCCGAACTGATAACCGAAGCGCTGAAAAATAACATTATGCTGGTCAGCCCGACCACGCTGCTGGTGGCCCTGCGAACCATTGCAAACCTCTGGCGCTACGAGCATCAGAGCCGCAACGCCCAGCAGATAGCCGACCGCGCCAGCAAGCTGTACGACAAAATGCGCCTGTTTGTGGACGACATGTCTTCGGTCGGGCAAAGCCTCGATCGGGCGCAGGAAAACTACCGTCAGGCGATGAAAAAGCTCTCGTCCGGGCGCGGCAACCTGCTCGCCCAGGCAGAAGCGTTTCGCAGCCTCGGGGTGGAGGTAAAACGCGAGATTAATCCGGAACTGGTGGAACAGGCCACGGCGCAGGATGAGGAATACCGGCTGCGCGAAGGCGCGGATGAGCAAAATAGACGCAATGAAGACAACGATTTAGCGTCGGAATTATCACCAGCCGAACAGCCGGATCGTTTCTTTCACGGTGGTTGAACCATAGGGCAAACGCGCCCAATCTGTTACACTTCACGAACATTTGACTGATAAGCAGGCTCTGAGATGGCTGACGATTCACAAGACACAACGCACTTTGGCTTTCAGACTGTCGCCAAAGCGCAGAAAGCTGACATGGTGGCCCACGTATTTCATTCCGTGGCGGCGAAGTACGATGTGATGAATGACCTGATGTCATTCGGCATTCATCGCTTGTGGAAACGCTTCACTATTGACTGTAGCGGCGTGCGTCGCGGGCAAACGGTGCTCGACTTAGCCGGTGGCACGGGCGACTTAACGGCGAAGTTCTCCCGTCTGGTTGGGGAAACCGGTCGCGTGGTGCTGGCAGATATCAACGACTCCATGCTGAAAATGGGACGCGAGAAGCTGCGTAACATCGGCGTTGTGGGTAACGTGGAATATGTGCAGGCGAACGCCGAAGCGCTGCCGTTCCCGGACAACACCTTTGACTGCATCACCATTTCGTTTGGCCTGCGCAACGTCACCGATAAAGACAAAGCGCTGCGCTCCATGTACCGCGTGCTGAAGCCAGGCGGACGCCTGCTGGTTCTCGAATTCTCCAAACCGATTATCGAGCCGCTGAGCAAAGCCTACGATGCATACTCATTCCACGTTCTGCCGCGCATCGGTGAGCTGGTGGCAAACGACGCCGAAAGCTATCGCTATCTGGCGGAATCCATCCGTATGCACCCGGATCAGGACACCCTGAAAGCGATGATGCAGGATGCAGGACTTGAGAACGTTGAGTACTTCAACCTGACGGCCGGTGTCGTCGCGCTGCATCGCGGTTACAAGTTCTGAGTGGAGGTATTCCATGCCCTTTAAACCTTTAGTGACCGCTGGCATCGAGAATGTACTGAATGCCTTTCTGTATCGCGCGCCCGCGTTGAAAACCGCGCGTCAGCGTCTGAACGGAAAGGTGCTGCGCATTGTGCTGAAAGAGTTCTCGACGCCGCTGGTACTGGTCTTCGGCGAACGCCAGCTTGACGTGCTGGGCGAGTGGGAAGGCGAAGCCGACTGCTCGGTCATCACCCACATGAGCGTACTGCCGAAACTGCGCGATCGCCAGCAGTTGACCGCGCTTATCCGCAGCGGTGAGCTGGAGGTTGAAGGTGATATCCAGGTCGTCCAGAACTTCGTCGCGCTCAGCGATCTGGCGGAGTTTGACCCGGCTGAACTGCTTGCGCCGTACATTGGCGATATCGCCGCCGAAGGGCTAAGCAAAGTCTTCCACGGCGGTACGGCGTTTCTGCGCAAAACCGTTCAGCGTCAGCAGCGCTACGCCGCAGAGGTAATAACCGAAGAGTGGCGTATGGCCCCCGGCGCGCTTGAAGTGGCGTGGTTTGCGGAAGAGACCGCTGCTGTTGAACGTGCGGTTGACGCACTCACCAAACGGCTGGAAAAACTGGAGGGCAAATGACGCCTGGTGAAATTCGGCGCCTCTACTTTATCGTCCACACCTTTTTGAGTTACGGGCTCGACGAGCTTATCCCCAAAATGCGTATCACTCTGCCGCTTCGTATCTGGCGGCGGATGTTGTTCTGGATGCCCAATCGCCACAAAGAGCAGCCTCTTGGCGAACGTCTTCGTCTGGCATTGCAGGAGCTTGGCCCGGTGTGGATCAAGTTCGGGCAGATGCTCTCCACCCGCCGCGATCTCTTCCCGCCGCAAATTGCCGATCAGCTGGCGCTGCTGCAGGATCGCGTTGCCCCCTTTGACGGCGCGCGTGCAAAAAAGCAGATTGAAGCCGCAATGGGCAACATTCCCGTCGAAACCTGGTTTGACGATTTTGAAATTAAGCCGTTGGCGTCCGCGTCTATCGCACAGGTTCATACCGCGCGCCTGAAAGAGAACGGCAAAGAGGTGGTCATCAAGGTGATCCGCCCGGATATTCTGCCGGTCATCAAAGCCGACATGAAGCTTATCTACCGCCTGGCGCGCTGGGTTCCTCGCCTGCTGCCGGACGGCCGTCGCCTGCGCCCGCTGGAAGTGGTGCGCGAGTACGAAAAAACGCTGATTGACGAGCTAAACCTGCTGCGTGAATCGGCCAACGCCATTCAGCTGCGCCGCAACTTTGAAGACAGCCCGATGCTCTACGTGCCGGAAGTCTATTCCGACTATTGCAGCGAAAACATGATGGTCATGGAGCGCATCTACGGCATTCCGGTATCGGATGTGGTGGCGCTGGAAAAACAGGGCACCAACATGAAGCTGCTGGCCGAGCGTGGTGTGCAGGTCTTCTTTACCCAGGTCTTCCGCGACAGCTTCTTCCATGCGGACATGCACCCCGGCAACATCTTCGTCAGCCATGAGCACCCGGAGAACCCGAAATACATCGGTATCGACTGCGGTATCGTCGGCTCGCTGAACAAAGAAGATAAACGCTACCTCGCGGAAAACTTTATCGCGTTCTTTAACCGCGACTACCGCAAGGTGGCCGAGCTCCACGTCGATTCTGGCTGGGTTCCTGCGGATACCAACGTCGAAGAGTTCGAATTTGCGATCCGCACCGTCTGCGAGCCGATTTTCGAAAAGCCGCTCTCCGAGATCTCTTTCGGCCACGTGCTGCTGAACCTGTTTAACACCGCGCGCCGCTTCAATATGGAAGTGCAGCCGCAGTTAGTTTTACTTCAGAAAACATTACTTTACGTTGAGGGCGTAGGCCGTCAGCTCTATCCTCAGTTAGACTTGTGGAAAACAGCGAAACCTTTCCTCGAATCCTGGATTAAGGATCAGGTCGGCATTCCGGCGCTGGTGCGCTCTCTGAAAGAGAAAGCGCCGTTCTGGATCGAAAAAATGCCGGAAATCCCTGAGCTGGTTTACGACAGTTTGCGTCAGAGCAAGAACCTTCAGCACAGCATGGATAAAATCGCCCGCGAACTTCAATCCAGTCGCGTTCGTCAGGGGCAGTCCCGATATCTGTTTGGGATTGGCGCCACGCTGCTGCTGAGCGGGACGCTTTTGCTGATCAATCGCCCGGACTGGCAGATGATGCCCGCCTGGCTGATGGCCGCGGGAGTTGTGGTTTGGCTCGCTGGCTGGAGAAAAACGCGCTGAATTTGCGTCGCTATCGCCGGGTCGCATACGTATAATGCGACCTGATTAATTAATCATCTATCACTGAGGAACATGTATGGGTGGTATCAGTATCTGGCAATTATTAATCATTGCCGTCATCGTCGTGCTGCTGTTCGGCACCAAAAAGCTCGGCTCCATCGGTTCCGATCTCGGCGCGTCTATCAAAGGCTTCAAGAAAGCGATGAGCGATGATGACGCTAAGCAGGAAAAATCCAGCCAGGACGCTGATTTCACTGCTAAATCCATTGCCGACAAGCAAGAAGAAGCCAAAAAGGAAGACGCTAAACGCCACGATAAAGAGCAGGTGTAAGTCGTGTTCGATATTGGTTTTGGTGAGCTGCTGCTGGTCTTTGTTATTGGCCTGATTGTGCTGGGTCCCCAGCGTTTGCCGGTTGCGGTGAAAACCGTTGCGGGCTGGGTGCGCGCGCTGCGTTCGCTTGCGACCACGGTACAAAACGAGCTGGCGCAGGAGCTTAAGCTGCAGGAGTTTCAGGACAGCCTGAAAAAGGTTGAGAAGGCGAGCATGGAAAACCTGACGCCGGAGCTGAAAGCCTCCATGGATGAACTGCGCGAAGCGGCAGAGTCCATGAAGCGTTCTTACAGCATTAACGATCCTGAGAAAGCGAGCGATGAAGCGAATACCATCCATAACCCGGTGGTAAAAGACAGCGAAGCGCAGCGCGAAGGCGTAACGCCTGCCAGCGCAGAGCATCAGGCTACCGCACCGGAACAGACGCCGCAGGAGCCTGAAGTGAAAAAACAGGCGCAACCGGAAGAACCCGTTGTGAAAGCGGCTGAACCTAAGCCCGCCGCGCCCGTTTCCGAATCATCCCCCTCGTCGAGTGATAAAGCGTAAACATGGCAGTAGATGATACTCAACCGCTCATTGCGCACCTCATTGAGCTGCGTAAGCGCCTGTTAAACTGCATTATTGCAGTTTTCCTCATTTTCTTATGCCTGGTCTATTTCGCTAATGACATCTACCAGGTGGTGTCCGCGCCGCTGATTAAGCAAATGCCGCTGGGCGCAACGATGATCGCAACGGACGTTGCCTCACCGTTCTTCACCCCTATCAAGCTGACCTTCTGGGTATCGCTGATTGCCTCCGCGCCAGTGATCCTGTACCAGGTCTGGGCATTCGTTGCGCCAGCGCTGTACAAGCATGAACGCAAGCTGGTGATCCCGCTGCTGGTCTCCAGCTCGCTGCTATTCTACATCGGCATGGCGTTCGCCTATTTCGTCGTCTTCCCGCTGGCCTTTGGCTTCCTGACGCATACCGCGCCGGAAGGGGTGCAGGTGTCGACCGACATCGCCAGCTATCTCAGCTTCGTCATGGCGCTGTTTATGGCGTTTGGCGTGGCCTTTGAAGTGCCGGTCGCGATTGTGCTGCTGTGCTGGGTGGGCGTGACCACGCCGGACGATCTGCGCAAGAAGCGTCCGTACATCCTGGTCGGGGCATTCGTGGTCGGCATGCTGCTGACGCCGCCGGACGTCTTCTCTCAAACGCTGCTGGCAATACCGATGTACTGCCTGTTTGAAGTCGGCGTGTTCTTCTCGCGCTTCTATGTCGGGAAACGACGCCCGCAGGAAGACGAAGACGACGCGTCTGAGAAGACCACTGAAGAATAAAACCAGCCGCCCGTCAGGGCGGTTTTTACATGGGAAACCGCATGTTTGATATCGGCCTTAACCTCACCAGCACCCAGTTTGCCAAAGACCAGGACGATGTCGTGGCTCGCGCCTTCTCTGCGGGCGTCAAAGGCCTGCTGCTGACGGGAACCAACCTTCACGAAAGCCAGCAGGCGCAGCAGCTTGCCCGACGCTATGAACGCTGCTGGTCCACGGCGGGCGTGCATCCCCATGACGGCAGCAGCTGGAACGAGCAGAGCGCCGACGCGCTTCGCGCGCTGGCAAATACGCCGGAAGTGGTCGCGATTGGCGAGTGCGGGCTGGACTTCAACCGCAACTTCTCCACCCCTGCCGAGCAGGAGCACGCCTTCAGCGCACAGCTTGCGCTCGCCGCCGAGCTGGAAATGCCGGTGTTTATGCACTGCCGCGATGCCCACGAGCGTTTTCTGGCCCTGCTGGAACCCTGGCTGGACAAGCTGCCGGGCGCGGTGCTGCACTGCTTTACCGGCTCCCGTCAGGAAGCGCAGGCATGTCTGGAACGCGGGCTGTATCTGGGCATCACCGGCTGGGTTTGCGACGAACGCCGCGGGCTGGAGCTTCGCGAGCTGCTGCCGATTATCCCTGCCGATCGTCTGATGATTGAAACGGATGCGCCCTATCTGCTGCCGCGCGACATGAAGCCCAAACCCGCTTCACGACGTAACGAACCGGCGTATCTGGTGCATATTCTTGAAAGCGTAGCGCGCTGGCGCGGCGAAGATCCGCAGTGGCTGGCGGCGCAAACCGATGACAACGTGCGCCGCGTGTTTGGCGTGCAGTTTTAAAGCTTGCGGAAGTCGGTATTTTTGACGCTTTGCAGCACCTGCTTGTTCAGCAGATTAAGCAGCAGCATGGAGCGGGCTTCCCCGTCTGGCTCGGAGAAAATAGCCTGTAGCCCTTCGAATGCGCCTTCGGTGATCACCACCTCGTCGCCGGAGTAGGGGGTTTCCGGGTCGGTGATGTCCTCGGGCTGTTGATACACCGAAAGCTGGTGGATCACCGTAGAGGGCACGGTTGCCGGGTGTGAACCAAAGCGCACGAAATGGCTGACGCCGCGGGTCGCGCTGATGGTGGTGGTGTGGATCACTTCCGGGTCGAATTCGACGAACAGGTAGTTGGGGAACAGGGGTTCGCTGACCGTCGTGCGCTTACCACGCTGCATTTTTTCAAGCGCGAGCACGGGCATCAGACAGTTCACAGACTGACGTTCAAGATGTTCTTGCGCGCGCTGAAGTTGCCCGCGTTTGCAATACAGTAAATACCAGGCCTGCATAATCACTCTTTCCCATAGTTCGGGGCGCAAGCATATCAAAACCCTGGCGGGATCGCTAAGGTGATTATAATGGCCAAAAGTGGAGTAAGACGCGGAAGTTCACGCTAATTTAACAAAATTACAGCATCACGCAGTCTTACGCCGTATAATGAAGCGCTTACAGAGAGGCCATGACTAACTGCATGAAATACCACGATCTACGCGACTTCCTGGCGCTGCTGGAAAAGCAGGGCGAACTCAAACGCATTACGCTTCCTGTTGATCCATATCTGGAAATGACAGAAATCGCCGACCGCACCCTGCGTGCCGGTGGCCCCGCGCTGTTATTCGAAAACCCTAAAGGCTATTCCATGCCGGTGCTGTGCAATCTGTTTGGCACACCTCGCCGCGTGGCGCTGGGGATGGGGCAAGAGGACGTCACTGCGCTGCGTGAAGTGGGAAAACTGCTGGCCTTTCTGAAAGAGCCGGAGCCGCCGAAAGGCTTCCGCGATCTGTTCGACAAACTGCCGCAGTTTAAGCAGGTGCTGAACATGCCAACCAAACGCCTGCGCGGTGCGCCGTGCCAGCAGAAGGTGCTGGAAGGCGATGCCGTCGATCTGACGAAAATCCCGATTATGCAGTGCTGGCCGGAAGATGCCGCACCGCTCATCACCTGGGGGCTGACCGTGACCCGCGGCCCGCACAAAGAGCGTCAGAATCTTGGGATCTACCGTCAGCAGCTGATTGGCAAAAACAAGCTCATTATGCGCTGGCTGTCGCATCGCGGTGGCGCGCTTGATTTCCAGGAGTGGTGTGCGCAACACCCGGGCGAACGCTTCCCGGTGTCCGTGGCGCTGGGCGCCGACCCGGCCACCATTCTTGGCGCGGTCACGCCGGTTCCCGACACGCTGTCGGAATACGCCTTTGCAGGCCTGCTGCGCGGCACGAAAACCGAAGTGGTGAAGTGCATCTCCAACGACCTGGAAGTGCCGGCCAGTGCGGAGATCGTTCTGGAAGGCTACATCGAGCAGGGCGAACTGGCGCCGGAAGGGCCATACGGCGACCACACGGGCTATTACAACGAAGTGGATAACTTCCCGGTGTTTACCGTTACGCACATCACCCAGCGTGAAGATGCGATTTATCACTCGACCTACACCGGTCGTCCACCGGATGAACCTGCGGTACTGGGCGTGGCGCTGAACGAAGTGTTCGTGCCTATCCTGCAAAAGCAGTTCCCGGAAATTGTTGATTTCTACCTGCCGCCGGAAGGATGTTCCTATCGCCTGGCGGTGGTAACCATGAAGAAGCAGTATGCGGGGCACGCAAAACGCGTAATGATGGGCGTATGGTCTTTCCTGCGCCAGTTTATGTATACCAAGTTTGTTATCGTCTGCGATGATGACGTCAACGCCCGCGACTGGAACGACGTTATCTGGGCCATTACCACGCGTATGGACCCGGCTCGCGATACGGTGTTAGTGGAAAACACGCCGATAGATTATCTGGATTTTGCCTCGCCGGTTTCCGGGCTTGGCTCAAAAATGGGACTGGATGCCACAAACAAATGGCCTGGCGAAACCGACCGTGAATGGGGTCGCCCGATCAAAAAAGATCCTGACGTGACCGCGCGTATTGACGCGATCTGGGACGAGCTGGCCATAATGAATAACGGTAACGCTGAGAACGACCGTTAAGCCCAATAGACTTCCCGACAGAGAGAGCGAATGACAACCTTAAGCTGTAAAGTGACCTCGGTAGATGCCATCACCGACACCGTATATCGCGTCCGTTTAGTGCCTGAAGCGGCATTCTCTTTCCGCGCGGGTCAATACCTGATGGTCGTGATGGATGAGCGTGACAAGCGTCCTTTCTCTATGGCCTCTACGCCTGCCGAGCAAGAATTTATCGAGCTTCATATCGGCGCGTCTGAGCTTAACCTGTACGCGATGGCGGTGATGGATCGCATTCTGAAAGAGCGTGAAATCGTTGTTGATATCCCGCACGGTGAAGCCTGGCTGCGTGAAGACGACGAACGCCCGCTGATCCTGATTGCGGGCGGAACCGGCTTCTCCTACGTGCGTTCCATTCTGTTAACGGCGCTTGCCCGTAACCCGAACCGCGATATCACCATCTACTGGGGCGGCCGCGAAGAGAAGCATCTTTACGACCTGTCCGAGCTGGAAGCGCTGAGCGTGAACCACCCGAACCTGCGCGTCGAGCCGGTTGTCGAGCAGCCGGAAGAGGGCTGGCGCGGGCGTAGCGGTACGGTGCTGACGGCGGTGCTGCAGGATCACGGCACGCTGGCAAACCACGATATCTATATCGCGGGTCGTTTTGAGATGGCGAAGATTGCGCGCGACCTGTTCTGCAATGAACGAAATGCGCGTGAAGACCGCCTCTTCGGCGATGCGTTTGCGTTTATCTAAGTCAACGAAATAAAAAACCCGCCCCTGACAGGCGGGAAAAACGGCAACTAAACTGTCTCTCTTCGTGATTACGGCGAGATACCTTTCGTAGGCCGGGAAAGCGCAGCGCCTCCCGGCAACAGCCCGATGTCGCGAGGCTTATCGGGCCTACGATACTTTTCCTGATTTACACTCTCTCGAACACCGTCGCGATCCCCTGACCCAGCCCGATACACATCGTCGCCAGACCAAACTGGGCGTCTTTGCGCTCCATCAGGTTAATCAGCGTGGTGCTGATACGCGCTCCGGAACAGCCCAGCGGGTGACCGAGGGCGATCGCGCCGCCGTTGAGGTTGATCTTCTCGTCGATCTGCTCCATCAGTCCCAGATCTTTAATGCACGGCAGGATCTGCGCGGCGAAGGCTTCGTTCATTTCGAACAGGTCGATATCGCTGGCGGTCAGTCCGGCTTTCTTCAGCGCCAGCTTCGACGCCGGAACCGGGCCGTAGCCCATGATGGACGGATCGCAGCCGACCACCGCCATCGACCGGATGCGGGCGCGCGGCGTCAGGCCGAGCTCGCGGGCGCGGCTTTCGCTCATGACCAGCATCGCCGCCGCGCCATCGGAAAGCGCAGAAGAGGTGCCTGCGGTCACGGTGCCCGTGACCGGATCGAACGCCGGGCGCAGCGTGGAAAGCGCTTCAACCGTGGTTTCCGGGCGGATCACTTCGTCGTAGCTAAACTGCTTCAGCACGCCATCGGCATCGTGACCGCCGGTTGGGATAATTTCATTCTTAAACGCGCCAGACTGCGTGGCGGCCCAGGCGCGGGCGTGAGAGCGCGCGGCAAAGGCATCCTGCATTTCACGGCTGATGCCGTGCAGGCGGGAGAGCATCTCAGCGGTCAGCCCCATCATGCCGGCGGCTTTCGCCACGTTACGGCTCATGCCCGGGTGGAAATCAACGCCGTGGCTCATCGGCACATGGCCCATGTGCTCCACGCCGCCAACCATGCAGGCCTGCGCATCGCCGGTCATGATCATGCGGGCGGCGTCGTGCAGCGCCTGCATGGAGGAGCCGCACAGGCGGTTTACGGTCACCGCCGGAACGGAATGCGGGATCTCCGCCAGCAGCGATGCGTTGCGGGCGATGTTAAAGCCCTGCTCCAGGGTCTGCTGCACGCAGCCCCAGTAGATATCGTCGAGCGCCGCTGGGTCCAGCGCCGGGTTACGCGCCAGCAGGCTGCGCATCAGGTGCGCGGAGAGATCTTCCGCGCGAACGTTACGGAATGCGCCGCCCTTTGAACGGCCCATCGGGGTGCGAATCGCATCAACAATGACAACCTTTTCCATTGTGACTCCTTAAGCCGTTTTCAGCTCGCCAACCGGACGGGCTGGCTCAACTGCTGGATAGTAGGGTTCGTTATGACGCGCTTTGTTACGCAGGCCTTCAGGCACGTCGTACAGCGGGCCGAGGTGCTGGTACTGCTGCGCCATATCGAGATACTTCGCGCTGCCGAGCGTGTCCAGCCAGCGGAACGCGCCGCCGTGGAACGGCGGGAAGCCGAGGCCGTAAACCAGCGCCATGTCCGCTTCTGCCGGACTGGCGATGATGCCTTCTTCAAGGCAGCGCACCACTTCGTTGACCATCGGAATCATCATGCGAGCAATAATCTCTTCGTCGCTGAAGTCGCGTTTTGCCTGGCTGACTTCCGCTAACAGGCCGTCCACGGCCGCATCTTCTTCTTTCTTCGGCTTGCCTTTGCTGTCTTCTTTATAGCGCCAGAAGCCCAGACCGTTTTTCTGACCGAAACGACCGGCGTCGAACAGCGCGTCAATCGCGTCGCGATAATCTTTCTGCATCCGCTGCGGGAAGCCCGCCGCCATCACCGCCTGAGCGTGGTGCGCGGTGTCGATGCCCACCACGTCCAGCAGATACGCCGGGCCCATCGGCCAGCCGAACTGCTTCTCCATCACCTTATCGATCTTGCGGAAGTCCGCGCCGTCGCGCAGCAGCTGGCTGAAACCGGCGAAGTAGGGGAACAGCACGCGGTTAACGAAGAAGCCCGGGCAGTCATTCACCACGATCGGCGTTTTGCCCATTTTGCTGGCCCACGCCACCACTTTGGCGATGGTGTCGTCGGAGGTTTTTTCCCCACGGATCACTTCAACCAGCGGCATACGGTGAACCGGGTTGAAGAAGTGCATCCCGCAGAAGTTTTCCGGGTGCTTCAGCACGCTCGCCAGTTCGCTAATTGGAATCGTTGAGGTGTTAGACGCCAGAACGTTGCCTGGACGAACCTTCTCTTCGGTTTCCGCCAGTACCGCTTTTTTGACTTTCGGGTTCTCAACCACGGCTTCAACCACCACATCCACACGGTCAAAGCCGCAATATTCCAGCGTTGGCTGAATGGTGGAGATCACGCCTGAAAGCTTCAGGCCGTCGATCTTCCCGCGCTCCAGCTGTTTATTCAGCAGCTTGGCCGCTTCGGTCATGCCCAGCGTCAGGGATTTTTCGTTGATGTCCTTCATTACCACCGGCACGCCTTTCCAGGCTGACTGATAGGCAATGCCGCCGCCCATAATGCCTGCGCCCAGCACCGCCGCGTGTTTTGGCGTTTCAACGTTTTTGGTGAGCTGCTTGGCTTTGCCCTTCACGAACTGATCGTTGAGGAAAATGCCGACCAGCGCGCGGGCTTCGTTGGTGTGCGCCAGCGGGACAAAGCTCTGATTTTCGAGCTTAAGTGCGTCGTCACGGCCCAGACGCGCCGCCGCTTCGATGGTTTTCACCGCGGTAATCGGTGCCGGATAGTGCTTGCCCGCCGTCTGCATCACCATGCCTTTGGCGATGGTAAAGCTCATGGTGGCTTCGATTTTGCTGAGCTTTAACGGCTCCAGCTTCGGCTGACGTTTGGCTTTCCAGTCCAGATCGCCGTTAATCGCCTGGCGCAGGACGGCAATTGCCCCCTCGACCAGTTTTTCAGGTTTCACTACGCCGTCCACCAGGCCAATCTTCAGCGCCTGGTCAGCGCCCACGTCTTTACCCGCAGCAATAATTTCCAGCGCGCTGTCGGCACCCAGCATACGCGGCATACGCACGGAGCCGCCAAAGCCCGGCATAATGCCCAGCTTCGTTTCCGGCAGGCCGATGCGCAGGTCTGGCGTCGCCAGACGATAGTCGGTCGCCAGCACGCACTCGCAGCCGCCGCCCAGCGCATAGCCGTTCACGGCCGAGATTGTCGGCACTGGCAGATCTTCCAGGCGGTTAAAGACGCTGTTCGCAAAGTGCAGCCACTGGCTCAGCTGTTCTTCCGGAACGAGGAACAGCGACAGGAATTCGGTGATATCGGCACCGACAATAAAGGCCGCTTTGTTAGAGCGCAGCAGCAGCCCTTTTAAATCAGATTGCTTTTCAAGTACTTCCAGCGCCTGGCCAAGACTGGCCACCGTCGCGGTATCGAGCTTGTTCACTGAGCCGGGGGCATCGAACACCAGTTCGGCAATGCCATCTTCCAGCCAGTTGAGGTACAGGGTGTCGCCTTTGTAAAGCATGTCAGTCTCCTGAATCCAGCAATTGGATCTGGTCATACCAGATGAAACGGAGTGTGGGATTTATGTTAATAAAATGCAAATTAGTCATTAAGAAATTGCTGCATTGATCACGCTCGGCGGAAATCACGCAGTCCGGGGCAGGTGTGCTAAGATGCGAAGACTTGAGCGCAGAAAAACGAAAGGAAAAACAATGGACTCACTGGCTTCAATCTATAAAAATCATATTGTTACCTTACAGGAACGTACCCGCGATGTACTGGCTCGTTTTAAGCTGGATGCCCTGCTGATCCACTCCGGCGAGCTGATGAACACCTTCCTCGACGACCACGCCTATCCGTTTAAGGTTAACCCGCAGTTTAAAGCCTGGGTGCCAGTGACCCAGGTGCCAAACTGCTGGCTGCTGGTGGACGGCGTGAACAAGCCGAAACTGTGGTTCTATCTGCCGGTGGATTACTGGCACAACGTAGAGCCGCTGCCGACCTCCTTCTGGACAGAAGAAGTGGACGTGATTGCGCTGCCGAAAGCCGACGGCATTGGCAGCCAGCTACCTGCTGCGCGCGGCAACATGGCGTATATTGGCCCGGTGCCGGAGCGTGCGCTCGGTCTGGATATTGCCGCGGACAAGCTGAACCCGAAAGGGGTGCTGGACTACCTGCACTATTACCGCGCTTACAAAACCGATTATGAACTTTACTGCATGCGTGAAGCGCAAAAGACCGCGGTAAACGGCCACCGCGCGGCGCATGAAGCGTTCCAGTCCGGCATGAGCGAGTTCGATATCAACCAGGCGTACCTGACCGCAACCGGTCATCGCGATACCGACGTGCCTTACAGCAACATCGTGGCGCTCAACGAACATGCCTCGGTTCTGCACTACACCAAACTCGATCACCATGTGCCGTCCGAAATGCGCAGCTTCCTGCTGGATGCGGGCGCTGAATACAACGGCTACGCCGCTGACCTGACCCGTACCTGGGCGGCAAACGCGGATACCGATTTCGCACAGCTGATTAAAGACGTTAACGACGAGCAGCTGGCGCTGATTGGCACCATGAAAGCGGGCACCAGCTACGTCGATTACCATATTCAGTTCCATCAGCGCATCGCCAAACTGCTGCGTAAGCATCAGATTGTGAAAGACATGAGCGAAGAGGCGATGGTCGAAAACGATCTGACCGGGCCATTCATGCCGCACGGCATTGGACACCCGCTGGGATTGCAGGTGCACGACGTTGCCGGCTTTATGCAGGACGACACCGGTACGCACCTGGCCGCGCCGTCTAAATACCCGTACCTGCGCTGCACCCGTATTCTGGAGCCGCGCATGGTGTTGACCATCGAGCCGGGCATCTACTTTATTGAATCCCTGCTGGCGCCGTGGCGTGAAGGCCAGTTCAGCAAGCACTTCAACTGGGAAAAAATTGACGCGCTGAAGCCGTTTGGCGGCATTCGTATCGAAGACAACGTGGTTATCCACGAAAACAGCATCGAAAACATGACGCGAGATCTGAAGCTGGCCTGATGGAAAGCTGGCTGATACCGGCACAGCCGGTCACCTTCGTTGAGGAAATCAAGAAAAGCCGCTTTATTACGCTGCTGGCACACACCGACGGCGTCGAGGCGGCGAAAGCCTTTGTTGAGTCCGTTCGCGCGGAGCACCCTGACGCGCGACACCACTGCGTGGCGTGGGTCGCCGGTCCGCCGGACGACTCGCAGCAGCTTGGCTTTTCTGACGACGGTGAACCGGCAGGCACCGCCGGTAAACCCATGCTTTCTCAACTGATGGGAAGCGGTGTGGGAGAGATAACCGCCGTGGTGGTTCGCTACTACGGCGGCATTTTGCTCGGCACGGGCGGGCTGGTAAAAGCCTATGGCGGCGGGGTGCAGCAGGCGCTTAATCTGCTGAATACCACCCGCAAAACGCCACTCACCGAATATACTTTGTTATGCGATTACGCCCAGCTGTCGGGTATTGAAACCCTGCTTAAGCAATTTAACGGCGTGATTGCGCACAGTGAATACCAGGCAACGGTGCAGTTGCGCGTGGCGCTTCCTCAGGCAGAGCTGGCTGCTTTTTCAGCAAAACTGGCTGATTTTAGTCGTGGTTCGTTGCAATTACTGCCGATTGAAGAATAATCCCCACCTCACTTTTTGAATACCAAAGGAAGCGGCAGAGATGCATTTTCGTGCCATTACCCGAATCGTTGGACTGCTGGTCATACTCTTTTCCGGGACGATGATTCTCCCTGGACTGGTGGCACTTATCTACCGGGACGGTGCGGGGCGTGCATTTACCCAGACGTTCTTCGTGGCGCTGGCGATTGGCTCGCTGCTGTGGTGGCCGAACCGCCGCGAGAAAGGCGAGCTGAAATCCCGCGAAGGGTTCCTGATTGTGGTGCTGTTCTGGACGGTGCTGGGGAGCGTGGGTTCGCTGCCCTTTATCTTCTCTGAACAGCCTAATCTCAGCATCACGGATGCCTTCTTTGAATCTTTCTCGGGCTTAACCACCACCGGGGCCACCACGCTGGTGGGGCTCGATTCCTTACCCCACGCGATCCTCTTTTATCGTCAGATGCTGCAGTGGTTCGGCGGTATGGGGATCATCGTCCTGGCCGTCGCCATTCTGCCTATTCTGGGCGTCGGGGGGATGCAGCTCTACCGCGCTGAAATGCCGGGGCCGCTGAAAGACAACAAGATGCGCCCGCGAATTGCCGAAACGGCGAAAACGCTGTGGCTGATTTATGTCCTGCTGACGGTCGCCTGCGCGCTGGCGCTGTGGTTCGCCGGGATGCCCGCGTTCGATGCAATCGGACACAGCTTCGCGACCATCGCTATCGGTGGCTTCTCCACCCATGACGCCAGCGTGGGCTACTTCGACAGCCCGACGATTAACACCATTATTGCCATCTTCCTGCTTATCTCCGGCTGTAACTACGGTCTGCACTTCTCTTTATTAAGCGGACGCAGCCTGAAGGTCTACTGGCGCGATCCGGAATTTCGCATGTTTATCGGCGTTCAGCTGACGCTGGTGGTGATCTGCACCCTGGTGCTGTGGTTCCATGACGTCTACAGCTCGGCGGTAACGACGCTAAACCAGGCCTTCTTCCAGGTGGTGTCGATGGCGACCACGGCGGGCTTTACCACTGACAGCATCGCCCGCTGGCCGCTGTTCCTGCCGGTGCTGCTGCTGTGCTCGGCGTTTATCGGCGGCTGTGCCGGGTCGACGGGCGGTGGCCTGAAGGTGATTCGTATCCTGCTGCTGTTCAAGCAGGGGAACCGCGAGCTGAAACGTCTGGTACACCCGAATGCGGTCTATAGCATTAAGCTTGGCAACCGTGCCTTGCCGGAACGTATCCTCGAAGCGGTGTGGGGCTTCTTCTCCGCCTACGCGCTGGTCTTCATCGTCAGTATGCTGGCGATCATCGCGACCGGGGTGGATGATTTCTCCGCTTTCGCTTCCGTTGTCGCAACGCTTAATAACCTCGGCCCGGGGCTGGGCGTGGTGGCGGATAACTTTGCCAGCATGAATCCGGTGGCGAAATGGATCTTAATTGCCAATATGCTGTTTGGTCGTCTTGAGGTCTTTACGCTGCTGGTGCTGTTTACCCCAACATTCTGGCGCGAGTAAGGGAGTCTTTGGTGAAAACATTAATTCTATTCTCTACACGGGACGGGCAAACGCGCGAGATTGCCTCTTATCTGGCGTCTGAATTAAAAGAGCTCGGCGTTTACGCCGACGTCGTGAACCTGAACCGTACCGAAGAGATTACGTGGCAGGATTACGAGCGCGTGGTGATTGGCGCGTCTATTCGCTACGGGCATTTCCATCCGGCGCTGGATCGTTTTGTGAAAAAACACGCCGCCACGCTGAACGCGCTGCCCGGCGCGTTCTATTCGGTGAACCTGGTGGCGCGCAAAGCTGAGAAGCGCACGCCCCAGACGAACAGCTATACCCGCAAGTTTTTGCTTAACTCACCGTGGCAGCCCGATCTCTGCGCCGTCTTCGCCGGCGCGTTGCGTTATCCGCGCTATCGCTGGTATGACCGCTTTATGATCCGCCTGATTATGAAAATGACGGGGGGGGAAACGGATACAGATAAAGAAGTGGTTTATACCGACTGGGCGCAGGTCGCCAGTTTTGCCCGTGAAATCGCGCATTTAACGGGCGATTCGAAGGTTAAATAAGCGTAAAGTTTGAAAAGTGAGCGAACGAAAAGTTTTTTTAATATTATGCTTGTCACCGCCGAAGAACTCCCTATAATGCGCCTCCACTGACACGGAACAACGGCAAACAAGCCGGGTCAGCGGGGTTCAGCGATGAACACCGACAGAGAAAAGCGAAAATAAATGCTTGACTCTGTAGCGGGAAAGCGTAATATGCACACCCCGCGCCGCAGCGAAAACGAAGCGGCACTGCTCTTTAACAATTTATCAGACAATCTGTGTGGGCACTCAAAGTGACATGGATTCTTAAATGTCTTCGGACA
>NZ_CAXOFU010000024.1:0-78119 GCF_964208575.1 Enterobacter soli
CCCGGCCTTACGGAAACGCTTCGGCGATTTTCGGCCGGAACGGGGTGTCGCTGTAATCTCTTTATTTAATGAGACATTTTCGTCGCATCTAGCAAAGAAAATTCCCGTGGATTCATTAACTCACAGGGAAATTGAATAAAGGCAAAACCTACTCCGGCCACAACCACGCCGCGCCGCGCACGCCGCTCGAATCCCCGTGCACCGCTTTGCGGATCGGGGTTTCACATTCGCCGCCGAACACCCACTGCTTCACCAGATTCGGCACGGTGGCGTACAGGCGATCCACGTTGCTCATGCCGCCGCCGAGCACGATCGCGTCGGGATCCAGAATATTAATGACGTGCGCCAGCGACTTCGCCAGACGCATTTCGTAGCGGCTCAGCGCCAGCTCCGCGACGGGGTTTTGCGCCTCCACCAGACGCATAATCTCGTTACCTTTGAGCGGGTTTCCGCTGAGGCGATGGTAGTCGGTGGCAAAGCCGGTGCCGGAAATAAAGGTTTCGATGCAGCCCTGTTTACCGCAGTAGCACGGCACCTCCACGCGGTATTTCAGCTCGTCTTCGTCCATCCACGGCAGGGGATTGTGCCCCCACTCGCCCGCCGTGCCGTTACCGCCAATGTGCGCACGACCGTTAAAAGCCACGCCCGCGCCGCAGCCCGTGCCGATAATCACCGCAAACACCGTCTGCGCCCCGGCCGCGGCGCCGTCGATGGCCTCGGATACCGCCAGGCAGTTCGCGTCGTTCGCCAGCCGCACTTCACGGTTCAGGCGCGCGCTTAAATCTTTATCGAAAGGCTGTCCGTTGAGCCAGGTGGAGTTCGCGTTTTTAACCACGCCGGTAAAAGGCGAAATCGAGCCGGGGATCCCCATCCCCACGGTGCCGGTCTGCCCGGTGGCCTGCTCTGCCAGGTCGACAAGCCGGGCAATGGTTTCGATGGTCTGATGATAATCATCACGGGGGGTCGGCAGACGGTGGCGGAACAGCTGCTCACCCTGCTCGCTCAGTGCGATCACTTCTGTTTTGGTACCGCCCAAATCAATCCCAATACGCACAAGACGCTCCTCATTATTTTGATTATCAACAGAGTAGAAGCCGGTTACCCGATTAGCAATGCAAGCGATGCGACAATTCGCTATCATGCCCGCTGATTTAACGACAAGGCCGTGGAAATTATCATGCTGTGGTTCAAAAATTTGATGGTTTACCGTCTTAGCCGCGACGTTTCGCTGCGCGTGGAAGAGATGGAAAAACAGTTAGCCGCTTATACCTTCACCCCTTGCGGTAGCCAGGATATGGCGAAAACCGGTTGGGTTCCTCCGATGGGTTCACAAAGCGATGCGCTGACCCACGCCAGCAGCACGGGTCAAATCATCGTTTGTGCGCGTAAAGAAGAGAAGATCCTGCCCTCGCCGGTGGTGAAGCAGGCGCTCGAAGCGAAGATCTTCAAGCTGGAGGCCGAACAGGGCCGCAAGCTGAAAAAAACCGAAAAAGATTCCCTGAAGGACGAAGTGCTGCACTCGCTGCTGCCGCGCGCCTTTAGCCGTTTTAGCCAGACCATGATGTGGATCGACACCGTCAACGGACTGATCATGGTGGACTGCGCCAGCGCGAAAAAAGCCGAAGATACGCTGGCCCTGCTGCGTAAAAGCCTGGGCTCGCTGCCGGTGGTTCCGCTGGCGATGGAAAACCCTATCGAGCTGACCCTGACCGAGTGGGTGCGCAGCGGCTCTGCGCCACAGGGCTTCCAGCTGCTTGATGAAGCCGAGCTGAAGGCGATCCTCGAAGACGGCGGCGTGATCCGCGCGAAGAAACAGGATCTGGTTTGCGACGAAATCGCTGTTCACATTGAAGCCGGCAAGCTGGTTACCAAGCTGGCGCTCGACTGGCAGCAGCGCATTCAGTTCGTGATGTGCGACGACGGCTCCGTGAAGCGCCTGAAGTTCTGCGACGAACTGCGCGATCAGAACGAAGATATTGACCGGGAAGATTACGCCCAGCGCTTTGACGCGGACTTTATCCTGATGACGGGTGAGCTGGCGGCGTTAATTCAGAGCCTGGTAGAAGGTCTTGGCGGGGAAGCGCAAAGATAAACCGTTAACCCTCTCCCCACGCGGGAGAGGGTCAGAAATGCGTTATTTCAGATAGCGACACAGGTAGGACGTCGGCTCAGCAACCTGCAAATGGAACTCGCTGTGGGCCGGGACGTTGAAAACTTGCCCTGCCGCGAAAACTTTCCACTCCGTTTCACCCGGCAGTAAGACGTTCAGCGCGCCGCTGACAACCGTCATCTCTTCGGCTTCCGCCGTGCCAAAGGTGTATTCCCCTTCAGCCATCACGCCAACGCTGGCGCGGCCAGTGCTGCTGCTGGTAAACCCAATGGATTTCACTTTACCGGAAAAGTATTCGTTACTTTGAAGCATGAACTGGCCCTTATATTTATTAGAGAAAAATCCACTATAGGGGCCATGCTCATGACCTGTCACGCAAAATCATTACACCAGTAGCTCGGACGCCAGACGCGCCATCAGCACGTTGGATAGCAGAACCGGAACGTCCAGGGCTTTTTGCAGCAGGTCCCGATGGCGCTGATGAAAACCAAGGCAATCCAGCATTAGCACGTCTGCCCCTTTATCCAGCAACGCCTGCCCGGAGGCGATCAGCTTCTCATCGCTATCCGAGATGGGGTGCGCCAGCGCGTAGAGCGGCGTTTTTTCAAGCGCGCTCCACTTCACCGCCTGGTTTTCCAGCAGCTCTTCTATGGGAACAATCACGCCCACCTGATGACCATCAACAATCGAGGCCACCAGCGGCGGGATAATCCGCATCGGTTCCAGCAAAATGGAATTACGTGCCGAAAGCCCCTTAATCGGCGCCGTACTCATCAGCAAAATGACGTCATAGCCTTGATTATCGAGCACTTCAATTACGCTCTGTAATGCACGCTCGATTTTCTGACGTGACACATGCGCCAGTTTACCGTCACTTAATAACGTCGGCAGAGGATCGTCCCCTTCCTCAACAGCGTAGTCTTCCATGACCTCTTCCCGACTCATCTTTCCTAACAGACTAAGATGCGTGATTTGTTGTTCAGAGATGTGCTCCGTTAAGAGCGGTAATACTTCGCTTACAGGCACCACACCAATGGTGAGGATCGCCAACGTCGCCTTCATGTTAATCGCCTTCCCTTACTCCCACAGCCGCCACACAGGAACAGATTCAGTTCGCTGTACTGTTCATATTTTCTACAAAACAGCACCAAGCGTAGCAGCAGATCTCCATCGCATTTTGTAAAGATCCACTGCCCATTCTGAATCTGCCTGTAATAACTTAATATTAACTCCTGCTTAACATTTTCGATGTGTGAAAAGTGTGATTAGGGCACGATTACCTGCGCTTTAGGATTTTTATCAGGACTTATCGGGATCTTCGTAGCGCCGTTTGGCATCCAGCGCTTCCTGCTCGGTTTCGTGTTCGCTGATCAGGGAGTCAGGCTTGGGGTGGTCGGCGCGAAGTTGATACCAGGTTACGGTCTTATCGCCATTACCTTTTTCGACGGTAACAATACGGGCTTCACGCGGATAGGGAGGTCTGGTTGGCATAGCTCATCCTTTTTTAATGTCTGAGCTATGAGTATAGACGCCGCTTAGCTGGCGCAAGCCAAACGCAGGGCGGTAATAATCTGAATCACAACCTCTTCTGGCGACGCTGCGGCATCCACCACGTGATGGGCGGCTTCACGGTACAACGCATCGCGCTCCGCCAGCACCTCGCTGACCTCTTCGCTGATGGGCTTGCCGGTGAGCGTCGGGCGCTGTCCCTCTTCCGGGAACGCCTCAAGGCGGCCGACGAGGGTCGAGACCGGGGCGCAGAGATAGATCACAATCCCTTTTTCGCGCATAAACTGACGGTTGTACTCCGCCAGAATAATCCCGCCGCCCGTGGCGATAACCGTTGACGGCGCCGTGACGGCTTCAAGCGTGGCGGTTTCACGCGCGCGAAAACTTTCCCAGCCCTCTTGTTCGACGATCTCGGCGATAGACTGCCCGGCCTGAGCCTGCAGCCACTGGTCGGTATCGACAAACTCGCTTTGACACACGCGGGACAGCTCAAGGCCAACGGTGGATTTTCCACAGCCGCGGGGGCCAACTAAAAAGATGGGTTGGGTCATAACCAGGTGTTCCCCTTGACGCCGGATAGCGTAAGACTGTAAAGAAATGGTTGCAGCAGATGTTGCGTTAACTTTACTGCAAAGCGGCAGGGGATGACAACCCTGCCGTGGGCACACTGTACCACAAATTGACAATGGTTATCATTTGGCGCTGCGGCGCTTCACTTCCAGCAGCCATTTATCCAGCTCGGCGGCAAACTGCTGGCGATCACGCTGGGACAGGCTATCCGGCCCGCCGGTCTGTACGCCGCTGGCGCGCATCGTATCCATAAAATCGCGCATGGTGAGCTTTTCCCGGATGGTTGCCGGGGAATAGCGCTCCCCGCGCGGATTGAGCGCAGCCGCGCCTTTCTCCAGCACTTCGGCGGCCAGCGGGATATCGGCGGTGATGACCAAATCCTCCGCGCTGCACAGGCGCACAATCTCGTTATCCGCCACGTCGAACCCGGCGGGCACGCGCAGCGAGCGGATGAACCTGGAGGGCGGTACGCGGATATTCTGGTTCGCCACCAGCGTTAACGGCATCTGCACGCGATCGGCGGCGCGGAACAGGATCTCTTTGATAACATTCGGACACGCGTCCGCATCAACCCAAATCGCCATATTGTCTCCCCTTAATGACATTGCCGACTATTGTCCCTCGCTTTTCATTGTTAAGCTATAAAGCAACGCTATCGATCATAAACAACAACGGATAAGAACGGAGAGGCATGATGGAGAAGAAAATCGGTTTTATCGGCTGTGGCAACATGGGAAAAGCCATTCTTGGCGGGCTGATCGCCAGCGGTCAGGTGCTGCCGGGCCAGATTTGGGTTTATACCCCATCGCCGGATAAAGTCGCTGCCCTGCGTGATGAGTACGGTATTAATGCCGCTGAAAGCGCCCAGGAAGTGGCGCAGGTCGCGGATATCGTCTTCGGTGCCGTGAAGCCTAACATCATGATCAAGGTGCTGAGTGAAATCACCTCCAGCCTGAATAAAGACACCCTGGTGGTGTCCATTGCCGCAGGCGTGACGCTGGATCAGCTGGCGCGCGCCCTGGGCCATGACCGCAAAATTGTGCGCGCCATGCCTAACACCCCGTCGCTGGTGAACGCCGGGATGACCTCCGTGACCCCTAACGCGCTGGTGACCTCAGAAGATATCGCCGACGTGCTGAATATTTTCCGCTGCTTTGGCGAAGCCGAAGTGATTGCCGAATCGATGATCCACCCGGTGGTGGGCGTCAGCGGCTCTGCACCGGCCTACGTCTTTATGTTCATCGAAGCGATGGCCGATGCCGCGGTTCTCGGCGGAATGCCGCGCGCGCAGGCCTATAAGTTTGCGGCGCAGGCGGTGATGGGCTCTGCCAAAATGGTGCTCGAAACCGGGAAACATCCGGGCGAGCTGAAAGATATGGTCTGCTCCCCTGGCGGCACCACCATTGAAGCCGTGCGCGTGCTTGAAGAGCGCGGGTTCCGCGCGGCGGTCATCGAAGCGATGGCGAAGTGCATGGAAAAATCAGAGAAACTCAGCAAGTCATAACGCCCTCAGCCGGGCGTCAGGCCGCCACTTCCGTGCGGCCGCGTCCGGCATTTTTCGCTTTATACAGCGCCACGTCCGCCGCTTTCAGCCATTCCCGATAGTGCCCAAACTGCGTCCCCCACGGCGCAACGCCGACGCTAATGCGCAGCCGCTCATTGGGCGCGCCGGGCAGCGACATGTTTTCCAGCCGCTCATGCACCCGGGACATCGCCGCGATGGCGCTCTCCGCCGGGGTACCGGACATGATCACCGCGAACTCGTCCCCGCCAAAGCGCCCGATATGGTCGCCGGCGCGCAGGGTCATCTGGATCTGACGGGTAATGGCGATTATCGCCTCGTCGCCCACGTCGTGCCCCCAGGTGTCGTTGATACTCTTAAAGTGGTCGATATCGATCAGCAAAATGGTGGCGACGCGGTGGCTGCGGCGGCAGTGGTCAAACTCGTTTCGCAGCAGGGTTTCCCAGTGGCGGCGGTTGTAGACGCCGGTCATGCCGTCACGGGTACTCATCAGCTCCAGCCGCCGCTTGTGCTCAAGCAGCCGCATCGCCGTGCGGTGGCTGAGCCAGGCGAAAAGCATCGGGTAAAGCACCAGAATGGGGAGCGTCAGCCACCCTTCGAGCGCGTCGGGGGCAAACGTCACGACCCTGCCCGTCAGCGCCAGCGTCATCAGCGCCGACGCAAAGGTCATAACGACCCCCGCTAAAAACAGGCGGCAGCCGCCGGCCCCCATCATGTTCATCCCGACCATCATCACCAGCGCCGCGGTGGGCAGCACGTTGATCCCCATCAGGCCAATCCAGACGCCGGCAATCACGGCATCGATTTTCAGGTGCTGAATTTCACTCTGGTGCGGTGCGGGCGAGCGGCAGGAAAGCTGCCAGGCAAGGTGCGGCCAGACAAACGCCCAGCCAACCAGCGCCAGCCACCAGCCGCCGCTGTGGAAATGGGTGACCAGCATCCCGGCAATCGGAAAAAACAGCGCCCCCAGCCCGACGACGCGCGCCAGTCTTACCCGCCGGGCAAACTGGATGCCGGAACGGTGGGCGTCATCCTGAGAAAGGTTCTGGTGCCACTCTTCCCGAATGCGTTGGTTAGTGTAAAAATCGTCATCATTCATCATTTTTGGGAATATTCTGAAACATTTTCCCAAATTATAGAGAGGGGGTATTCGGCGGGAGTATGAAATTTCGGGTGAGCCGTGGCGGGAACTCACCCGTTAGAACTACGCCTGTTTTTTGAGGCAGCCGCTCATGAATTTTTTACGATCGTCGCCCTTGAGCGATTGTTCTGTCGCCTGGGCATTACACTCGCGCATTCGCTGCTGCTGCGGGGTCAGACTTTTTTCATCCGGCTTAGCGGCGCCGTTTTTCAGGCAGTCGCTCATGTAGGTCTTACGCGCGTCGCCCTTCAGCGTTTGTGCCGTTGCCTGCTGGTTGCAGGTCGTCATGCGCTGCTGCTGCGGCGTGAGGGGTTTATCTGCCGCGTTCGCTGAGGCCATCAGAAACGCGCCGGAAAGCAGGGTAAGCAGTATTGTTGTTTTCATTGCACCATCCTTTTGTGAACATTCACGTTAAGTCTGGTTCGCGGTGGGAAAAATACCACCCGGCAGAGGCGATTTCTGCCGGATGTGTATGTTATTTCAGACCCAGCGCCGCTTTCATGGTGTAGAACAGATCCGTCTGGTCGGTCAGCCCTACCACGTTGGCCGCATGGGGGCCGTAGGCGGCAATGCGCAGCTGCGTTCCGGTATGCTCCATAGACTCCTCTTCGGAGTTGCCATAGCTCATCACCATCACCGCGCCGTCCTTAGTGTTCAGCGCCTGGGTCAGCCCCGGCGCTTTGGTGTCCGGCGGGATAATCTGGCTGGCGTGCGCGTGGTCGGCGGTCACCACCACCAGGGTGTTACCGTCCTTCTTCGCGAACTCGAGCGCCTTCTGCACCGCTTCGTCGAGATCGACCGTTTCGCCAATCTGGCCGCACGGGTTCGCGGCGTGATCCTGCTTATCGATAGACGCCCCCTCTACCTGCAGGAAGAAGCCTTTTTCGCTTTTGCTCAGCAGGGAGATGGCTTTATCCGTCATCGCGGCGAGCGTCGGTACGCTGTCGTCACGCTTGGGGTTTGGCGTACAGGTGACTGCCGGCTTGTCGATGTTGCCGTGGTAAGAAGCCTTCGGGCCCTCCCAGCGTACCGGCATGTTGCCCTCAGAGAACAGGCCCAGCAGCGGTTTATCCTGATTCGCTTCGGTGATGGCCGTAAGCGACGCCGCATCGCTCACGAGCTGATAGCCGCGCGCCTGCGCCTGTTCGCGCAGGGATTTGCCCTGCCACTCACCGGCGGTGGCGGTTTCAGCGAAGGTTTTCGCCCCGCCGCCCAGCGTCACGTCCGGGCGGGCGTTCAGCAGCTGTTCGGTAATTGAGCCTTTGCCGCCCTTCTCCAGCGCGTTGGTCGGGCATTTTTCGCTGGTGACCGACGGGCCATAGCATTTACGCGAGGTTACGTGCGACACCAGCGCCGCAGGCGTGGCATCCTGGAGTTCAGCCGTCGATACGTTGCCGGTTGCCAGCCCCGCCGCTTTAGCCATCTCCAGAATGGTTTGACGATCTTTTTCATGAATATCGACGCCCAGCGCGCCGTTATAGGTTTTCACGCCCGTTGACCATGCGGTCGCGGACGCCGCGGAGTCCGTAACGTAATCCGGCTTGCCGGTTTTTTTATTCAGGGCGTAGTGGGTATATTGTCCGGTCAGGGGTAATGCATCGATCCCCTTAAAATAGCCGCCCGCGCCTTCGGCATAATTTCGCGCAGCGGTAATTTCGGAATCGCCCATACCGTCGCCAATCAGCAGAATAATATTTTTAGCCGGCTTGTCATTCAGCGAAGCGCGAATGGCGGCGGTTTGATCGTCTGACAGTCGGCGCGCGCCACCGGGCTGGGTGATATCGCCCTTCGCGGCGCGATTATCCAGTACGGCAGTGCTGGTGGTTTCAGCGTGAATAACCGGGGTAAAAATCAGGGGCATTAAAGCAAGGAAAAGTGCGCTCTGTTTCAATTTATTTTCTCCATGTACAAATACATAAAAAATAAAACAGAGCGACTATAGGCAACCCGCATGACATTTCTATGACACGCTGTCAGGTCCTGTGACAGTTTAGCTGCGAGGATGCCTTAATAGCTTCTTTACGTACTGGTTAAGCAACTCCGCGTCCTCCACGGGCACCTGAGAGTGAGGTCTGGCGCTGTCCAGCGCCCCTTCGATGCTATCAATTAACGCCTGCTGGTCGGTTTTCGCCATTTGTCGTAGCAGCGCGGTGACCACAATTTCCAGCGCTTCAACCTGGGCGACCAGCTCTTTGGACTCCTCTTCCTTTTGGGCAAGCTTGACCAGCAATTCCGCAATAAGATTCTTCATCGTGCTATTTCCTTATGCCATTTTTCCTGAACTTATCATTCCAAATCCATAATGCAAAGCAGCGTTGAGTATTATCTCATGTAAATATTATCTTTAAGCTCAAATATGTGATGCAGCTTATCAGCGAAACGTTTTTCTATTATTAAAACCCATTAGCGCACAATGAAAGTGCAAATAGCGGGTGAGCGCATTTTGTTATATAAAAATGCGCTCACCATAAGAATATATAATGCATCCGTCGGGCGTTAACGCGCCGATTTCGCGGCGGCTAATTGCTGGCGGCGGCGTAATGCAAACGCCAGCTGAATAATATTAATCAGGATCACCACCGCCGTCGCGGCAAATACCCAGCGGAACCCCGCCATGGCCGAAACGGATGCGCCGATGAGCGGCCCGGCGACGTTGCCTAAATACATAAACGACTGGTTATAGCCAAAGATTCGCCCGGTGACCTGGTCGCTGGAATATTTCACCAGCAGGGTTTGCACCGCGGGCAGCATGGCACCGTCGGCAAACCCCAGCAGGAAACGCAGCACCCCAAGCTGGAGCGGCGATGTGACAAACGACATGGCGAAAAAGAGCACCACGGCGATAATCAGCGTCGCCATCAGGATGCGCGCCGTGCCGATTCGGTCGCCCAGTTTTCCCAGACGCGGCGCGGAGATCAGCGCCGATACGCCGGGCACGGCGGCAATCATGCCGCTGAGAAACGCAATGTTGTTGCTGTCCGGCTCCATCGATTTGATAAACAGCGCCAGGATCGGGCCAACGGAGCCGTTGCAGAGCTGGATCACCATGGTGGTGACAAACAGGCTAATCATCAGTCCCGGATAGGGCAGCGTGGCAAATACCGCCTTCCCGCTCAGGCGCTCTGACTTGCTCACCACCGGTCGACCGCCCTCTTTAATCAGAAACAGCGTGACCAGGAAGCTGACGACCAGCAGCGACGCGGTAATGAAGAAGACCGCGCGCAGGCCGACGTGGTCAGCGAGGAAGCCCCCCATCAGCGGGCCGCCGATCACGCCGCTGATCTGCGCCGTGGAAAGGGTGCTGAGCGCCCAGCCGCTTCGCTCGCGCGGCACCTGGGAGGCCACCAGCGCCATGGCGTTTGGAATGTAGCCGGAGGTGAGCCCCATCAGCGCGCGGAGCAAAAACAGCTGCCAGACGTTGGTGGCAAACGCCTGGAGAAGGATCGCCACCGCCATGCCCAGCGAGGCGCGCAGCAGCATCAGCTTGCGCCCTTTTCTGTCCGCCAGGCTGCCCCACATGGGCGACACGATGGCCGATACCAGAAACGTCACGCTGAAGGTGAGCCCCGACCACATCGAGAGCGCTTCATGGGACGACACGCCGAGCTGCGCAACGTACAGCGGCAGGAAGGGTAAAATCTGGCTAATGGCAAGTCCGGTAAAAAAACAGCCAAACCAGACCGATATGAGGTTAACTTTCCAGGATTCCATAGCGGGCGCAATCTTCATTTTTAGGCGAATTCGTCCACAGATTAGCAAGTTACGTGCATTCACGTAGCGCCAGAGATGCGGGCCTCAGTGACTTTGGTGTTTTATCTTCCCAGTCATCATATTTGTGAAACATGTCACATATTATCCAATTCATAGCGGCAGATTATGCTTTAACGACACAGCCCGAAGCCCCGCATTCCAAGGTGAAAATGGTTCGCGTGGGCGGCGTTGTACGCCGGACCCAGACCGTTGCCATAGTATTCGCAGCTCGCCGCCAGCAGCGCCTGAAGCCAGGGCTGCGTGTTGTCCGACTGCCAGCCGCGCAGCACGGTCACGCGCTGTCCGTTGGCCAGCCTGAACCCGCTGATATCTAACGCCTCTGCGGTGGCGTGTTCGCTGCGCCGGGCGTCCGGGCGGTGGTAAATGTTGCGGCAGGCGAAGCTGCCCAGATGATCAATGCGCGTCAGCTCGCTGCCCATGAAGCTTTTGGTCAGCGGGCGCGCCTGCTGGCTGACGAACAGCGCCGAGCTGAGCGCCAGGGGACAGCTGGCTAAAAAGCTGCCGCTGAGGCTGACCGGGCCGAAGTCGCGCACCCGCACCACGTTAGTGAGCGGACACTCCCCGGCGGAGTCTGCCACGGCCTGGGTGCGGATAAGCCGCTTTTGATTAGCCTGGGCGAGCAGGTTTTCACACGCCTCAGGGGTAAGGCGCCGAAGTTTAAACTGGGTGATTTTGCCGGGCGGATCGTCAAGAGAGAGCGGCGTAAAAGGGTTGTAGTAAGACGGCAGCCAGCGATACCCCGCCGCTGCGGCTGTCACCATAATGAAAATAATCAGCAGGCTTTTTCCTTTCACTCTCCCCCCTCGTAACCCTCTAAAACATTATGGCAGAAGGCCGCGAAACCCGCCGGGCATCGTGGTATGTTATAGGCTTTTCGTCAGACTGGAAGAGAGTGAAATGGCTAAGCAGCGGGTGGGTATTGTCTTTGGGGGAAAATCAGCAGAGCACGAGGTATCGTTGCAGTCGGCAAAAAATATTGTCGATGCGATCGATAAAACCCGTTTCGAGGTCGTGCTGCTGGGCATTGATAAACAGGGGCAGTGGCACGTTAACGACGCCAGCCAGTACCTGTTAAATGCGAACGATCCGGCTCATATCGCGCTTAACCCCTCTGAAATCAGCGTTGCTACCGTACCCGGCGTGCTTCAGGGGCAATTCATCGACGCGGGCAACGCGCAGGCGCTGGCGCAAATCGACGTGGTGTTTCCGATTGTTCACGGCACCCTGGGCGAAGATGGCTCCCTCCAGGGGATGCTGCGCATGGCTAACCTGCCGTTTGTCGGCTCCGACGTGCTGGGCTCCGCCGCCTGCATGGATAAAGACGTCACCAAGCGCCTGCTGCGCGATGCCGGGCTGAACATTGCCCCGTTCGTCACCCTCACCCGCGCCAACCGCGACAAGCACAGCTTTGACAGCATCAGCGCCCAACTCGGCCTGCCGCTGTTCGTGAAGCCTGCCAATCAGGGCTCCTCCGTAGGCGTGAGCAAGGTGAACAGCGAAGCGCAGTACGCAGAGGCCGTGCGTCTGGCGTTCGAATTCGACCATAAGGTGGTGGTTGAGCAGGGCATTAAAGGGCGCGAAATTGAGTGCGCGGTGCTGGGCAACGATTTCCCACAGGCAAGCACCTGCGGCGAAGTGGTGCTGAACAGCGACTTCTACTCTTACGATACGAAATACATCGATGATAAAGGCGCGCAGGTGGTTGTTCCTGCGGATCTCTCCCCGGCCATCAACGATAAGATCCGCGGGATCGCCATTGAGGCCTATCAGGCGCTCGGCTGCGGCGGGATGGCGCGCGTGGACGTGTTCTTAACCCCGGAAAATGAGGTGGTGATCAACGAGATCAACACCCTGCCGGGCTTTACCAACATCAGCATGTATCCAAAACTGTGGCAGGCCAGCGGCATTGGCTATACCGATTTGATCACCCGCCTGATCGAACTGGCGCTGGAGCGTCACGCCGCCGACAGCGCCCTCAAAAGCTCCGTTAACGGCTAATCGGCTTTCTCAGCCGCGTTGCTCTCGTCCGCCGTCGCGTCCTCAGGCCGACGGCGGATGATAAATCCCGCCAGCCAGAAGCTTATCACCCAGGTCACCAGCCCCACCGCGTAGGTTTGCCAGCCTTTCGCTTCAAACCCGAGCAGCCCCACAACCCCGTTAAGAATAAAGATAAGCCCGATAGCAAAGGCGTAGTAATGCCAGTCACGGCGTAGTTTAGAAGTGAGCTTCATGGGGACCCCGGCAGAAAAAAAGCTATCCTCTCACAGTTTCTACATCAGGTCTGTGGCGGATGCGGAAATTCTCAAATGTGTCGCAATTTCACTTAAGTCATAAAACTGTGATGTGATGCAGAAATCGACAATCCAGGAGGAATCCGCAGGGTAAATTACCACGATTCTGATATTGACAAATGCTATGACCTGTCACACTCACCCTGTACGAAACGTATATGAACAGAGTGAATTTCGGGAGGTCTTTATGGCTGATTTTACATTGTCGAGGCCGATATTTGGCGGCAAACAACCAAAAACCTCCACGGCGGGTAACATAGCCTACGCCCTGTTTGTGCTGTTCTGCTTCTGGGCTGGCTCACAGCTGCTGAACATGCTGGTTCATGCACCAGGCGTTTATGAACACCTGATGCAGGTTCAGGATACCGGCCGGCCGCGCGTTGAGATTGGCTTTGGCGTCAGCACCGTGTTCGGACTCATTCCTTTCCTGGCGGGCTGCATGATTCTCGGCGTCGTGGCGCTGGTTCTGCGCTGGCGTCGCCATCACCGCTAAAGCGCCATACAGCGAGCCCGACGCTCATCCACGCGTTTTGCAAACCAGGCGGTTGTCAGATTACGCGTGATCTTCGGGCTCTCCAGCTGGATCCCCGGCAGTATCGCCCTCGGTAAGCTTTTCCCGCTCTTCTGCTCCGCAAGCTTAAACACCTGCTGATACAGATCCGTCTTCTCAAACGCGAGGCTGTCGCCTTTCTCCAGCTGGCGGCGGATCTCGCTGTTGCTCATCCCAAGCTTTGTGGAAAGCTTGCGCACCGCCAGCTCGGTAGTGCCCGCGCTGCTGCTGCCGTAGGCGATAAGATCGCCGTCCAGCGCCAGCTTCACGCCGCTTGCCCGGCTCACCGCGCTCTGGAACGCCGCGTTGCGGCTGGCGTACCAGCCTGCGTTAAAGTCGGCGAAGCGGTACAGCGGCTCGCTGTAGTTCGCCGGGTAGTTCAGCAGATGGTAGGTGCCAAACCACAGCCCGCCGCGCAGGGAGAAGACCTCCTGGCGCACCGTGCCGTCGATGTTCCACGGGTAGCCGTCGGTGTGTTTTTCCGCAAAGGCGATGCTGACCTGCATCGGCCCGCCGGTGTGTACTGGATTGAGCGAGCCAAACAGCTTCTGCCCCATCGGCGCCATGCTGATGAAATCATCAAAAATGGCGCTCAGCTGCTTCTCGGTTTTCACCGTATCCAGGCGGTCGCTGTAGCTTTTGCCGTTCGGCGAGGAGATTTTAAGCGCGGTATGCACCAGGAAAACCGGAATGTGCATCGACTCCGCGCGGCGGTCGATCTCTTTCCACGCAATCTTGTTGAGGCCGGGCACCGCCGGGTCAGACTGGTACATCGACTCCTGCTGGGCCACCGCCAGCACCGAGCAGATATTCTCCTCGGTGGGGGCGATTTTCTGGCTTTCGAAGGTCTTTGCTAATGCCGATGCCCAGGCGTTTCTGTCCTTCACGCTGGAGGGCATTTTCTGCCGCACCACGCTTGCCACATCAACGGGCTTTTCCCCCTCCCTGAGCGGCGCGGCCCCTTTTTCGGCACAGCCCGCCAGCACCACGGCGGCAAGAATGGACAGCGGTAACGCTCGCGATACGGCAAATGGCATAGCAACTCCCTGTTTTAGCTAAAAGTATTGGTTACTTCCTGCAGGTCTTTATCGTCCAGCTCACGCTCAAAGCTGCGTAAACGTTTATAGATAGACATCAGCTCCACCAGCGTTGTCCAGGAGCTGATCAGGTACTGGAACGAGCCGCGCACCTGACCAAAGACGTTGGTGATCTGCGTCATCAGGCCGAGCGTTATCGTACCCGCAACAATCGACGGGAACAGCAGGAACAGGCCGAAAACGTTGTCTACCTGCAAATAAAGGATGCGGGCGATGTTGAAGTACATGTAGTGGAAATAGAGGCGGAAATAGTTACGGCGCACCGCGCCGAACAGCTCGCGCACGGTCGGCGGCGAGGCGCGGTTGGCGTCGTCTTCGCCGTACACCAGCTCTTTACGGTAGGCGGCCTCCACGCGCTGGTTTTTAAATTCCAGACCCGGCAGCTTGATCCCCACCACCGCCAGCAGGCCGGTGCCCATCAGCGACCAGACGATTGCCGCGATCACCAGACCGTACGGCAGATGGCCAACGATCGGCAGATCCGGCACGTGCGCGGAGAGCGTCACCAGCACCGGGAGGAAGGCGATCAGCGTCATGATGGCGTTGATAAAGCTCACGCCCATATCCTCCAGGGTGGAGGCAAAGCGCATGGTGTCTTCCTGCACACGCTGGGCGGCGCCTTCGATATGGCGCAGATGCTGCCAGTGCGCCATGTAGTGTTCGTTCATCGCGGTACGCCAGCGGAAGACGTAGTGGCTGACGAAGAAGTTGTTCATCACCCCGATGATCACCGCAATCAGGGCGATGCCGAGGAAAATCCCCACCTCGTGATAGAACTGCTCTATCGTCACCTTGTGCGGCGAGCTAAGCGCGGTCTGGATCAGATCGTAGAACGGCGCGTACCAGGCGTTAACCGCCACGCCCACTTCCACCAGAAACCAGGTCACAAAGATGATGAGCGCCGTGCCGAGAATCGACCAGTACTGCCAGCGGTGCGGCGCGTAGTTGAACCAGAACAGAGCAAACAGGCCAACGCAGGCCGCATAGTAGGCGTAAAACAGCAGATAGCTGCGCGACCAGAAGCGCGCGGCGCTAATGGGCACATCGCCCGTTGCACCCGCAATGCGCGTCAGCCACGCGCCGCCGCCGGCCTGCCAGAAAATGACGGCGATCAGTGCCCAAATAAACGCCGACAGGAAAAATGGCCCCGGCTTTGGGAAAAAAGACTTAAACATAATGCTTCCTTCTTGTTGTTATGGCTGTTGCTGTGTACAACACATCACCACGCAAAATCATGCCACGCGCAGGCAGAGCGCCGCGTGGCAAAAATGTCAGACCTGACGGTTTATTATTAGTTCGCTTTCCAGCTTTCGAGAATTGTTTCGGTGGGTTTCACCGCGGGCGGATTCTTCGGGGCGATAAAGTTGCGCCAGACGTCGTTATAGTGCGCGATCAGGGTTTGCGCTTCCGCCGCGGGACGGTTGGCAGTGGTGTGGGCATCTTCCGCCACCACGATCCGGTAGCCCCGGCTGACGCCATTTTTGAAGGTGGCATCGACGCAGTAGTCGGTCGCGCAGCCGCAGAGGATAAACTCGCGGATATCCTGCTGGCCAAGCAGCGCCGCAAGCTCCGTGTCGTAGAACGCATCGCAGGCGGTTTTGGTGACGTAGAACGCCCCGGCTGGCTGCTCAAGTTCCGGGAGCAACGCAAAGCCCTCGCTTCCCACCTCAAGCCCGCCCGCTTCGGTATGCTGGATGAAGATCGTCACCTCTGCCGCCCGCGTAAGCCGGTTGATCAGCGAAACGCATTTCTCACGCTGATGACGGGGCGTGTCGAACACGCCGTTTTGCATATCGACCACCATAACCACACGCTTTTCTGACATACCCTTCCCCGCAACCTTGAGTGAAACAGGCCCCTATCATAAGCCCGATGTCACAAAATGGGAGACGGAACGCAGCGAAATTGTTCTTATTTACCCACGGTTACGTTTTTCTCGCTATGGTTATGCAATTCGGCCCATTGCGCCGTACCGATTAGTAGTATAAATACGCATTACTTCCTTCATTTACTTTATGGATGCTTTTCGTTGAAACGTTGTCTGTTATCTTTCGCCGCGCTGTGTGCGGTGAGCCTGTCCACCGCTCAGGCAGCCCAACCGCTGACAGCCCCTGCTTTAGCCTCTGATATTGCCGACCGTTACGCTAACCTGATCTATTACGGCAGCGGCGCAACCGGCATGGCGCTGGTGGTGATCGACGGCAATCAGCGCGTGTTTCGCAGCTTTGGCGAAACGCGTCCAGGCAATAACGTTCACCCGCAGCTCGACTCCGTTATCCGCATCGCTTCTCTGACCAAGCTAATGACCAGCGAAATGCTGGTGAAGCTGCTCGATCAGGGCGTGGTGAAACTCGACGATCCGCTCAGTAAATATGCCCCTCCGGGCGCGCGCGTCCCGACCTACCAGGGCGCGCCGATTACGCTGGTGAATCTGGCGACCCACACCAGCGCCCTGCCGCGTGAACAGCCCGGCGGCGCACCGCACCGCGCGGTATTCGTCTGGCCGACCCGGGAGCAGCGCTGGAACTACCTGACCAACGCCACGCTGAAAACCGCGCCGGGCTCGCAGGCCGCCTACTCTAACCTGGCCTTCGATCTGCTGGCCGACGCGTTATCCAACGCCGCGGGCAAGCCGTATCCGCAGATGTTCGAAGAGCAAATTACCCGCCCGCTGGGCATGAAAGACACCACCTTTACCCCGTCGCCGGATCAGTGCAAGCGCCTGATGGTGGCGGAAAAAGGGGCGAGTCCGTGCAATAACACCCTGGCGGCCATCGGCAGCGGCGGCGTGTACTCCACGCCGGGGGATATGATGCGCTGGATGCAGCAGTTCCTGTCGTCGGATTTCTACGCGCGCAGCAGCCAGGCCGACCGGATGCAGACGCTGATTTACCAGCGCAGCCAGCTGCACCGCGTGATTGGCATGGACGTGCCGGGCAAAGCCGATGCGCTCGGCCTGGGATGGGTGTACATGGCGCCGAAGGACGGCCATCCGGGGATTATTCAGAAAACCGGCGGCGGCGGCGGGTTCATCACCTACATGGCGATGATCCCGCAGTCGAACGTGGGCGCATTCGTGGTGGTAACCCGCTCCCCGAACACGCGCTTCGTCAACATGAGCGACGGCGTGAACAATCTGGTGGCCGAGCTGAGCGCCAACAAAGCGCAGGTGCTGACGGCCTCCAATTAGCCTTAATATTCCGCGGGCAAACGGTTGATGCTGACCAGTTTGCCCCGGCTCATATTGATGTAGTTTCCCTGGCGTAACGCCGCCAGCACCTCCGCCACGACCGAGCGCGAAATCCGCGTGCGGCGCTGAATGTAGTTCATTACCCCCACGCGAGAGCGCAGCGTTTCGTCCCAGGCGGCCATATCCAGCAGCGTGGAGCGGATCTGGCTGTAGGAGTTGTTTCCCACCAGCTGCCTGTCGCGCACTTCCATCATCCGGTGATTCCAGGAGAGCCAGCAGAAGGCGTCGCGCCAGAGGTGAGCCTGCTGAATGTGGCTGCGGGTGTCGTCAGCAGGGAGATAAAAGCCGGTGCAGGGCGTCTGCGTAATCAGGGTGTATTGCGAGCCGCTGCCCGCCATGCCCGCGTTCAGCCCCAGAATAAAGGGCGCGCTGACAATCTCAACCAGCAGATCGTCCTGCTGTCGGTTAATGGAGAGCGTTCCGCTTTGCAGGAACAGCGTGTAGTGATCTTCATCGTAGCAATCACCAAACAGCGTTTGATGTCCGCCGAGATGAAAAGAAGTACCGTAAGGCGCCAGATATTTTTCCAGCCGGGTGAATTCGGAAATTGGTTTTGCGTAATGGTTCATTCCAACCTCAAGTCATCTTTCCTGATGGCTCTTTTGCGCGGTTTATTATTTTTCTGTGAGAAAACGGGGAGGCAAGCCTCCCCGTATAGGACGTATTACCAGGTGTACTTCACGCCCACATTCGCGCCCCAGTTCTGCTCGACGTCGCCGCCGCCCAGATAGGTTGCATCGCTGTATGCGCTGAAGTTTTTGGTGAAGCTGAACTGGGTGCCCAGGCCTACACGAACCGCAGAGCCTTTCACGCCGTTATCAATACGATCGCCGTTCACGTTCGCATTGTTGTCCGCGTCGTCATACACGTAAGCCAGCTTGAAGTACGGGGTCAGCGCCTGATCGCCGCCGTAGTTGAAGGTATAACCCGCATCCACACCCGCTTCGTAGCGCAGGCTGTCGTAAGACTGATCGCCCACTTTCAGACCGTTGCTCAGCTGATAGTTGTCGCCGCCCTGGAACAGACCGGATACCGCCGCATACGGCGTCACGTAGCCCGCGTCGTTCAGTTTCCAGTCGTAACCCAGCTTCATACCAAAGCCCCAGGCGTCGGTGGTGGTGTTGCCATCCACGTATTTGCCGTTGCTCATGGTCGCAGAGAGATCGTTATTGAAGCGAGAGTAGTTCAGAGAGCCGTCAATAAAGATGTCGTTAGCAAACTTCGCAGAGGCGTAAACCATCGCGGTCTGGCTGTCCTGATCCACCTGACCCGTGCGATCGCTCACGTCGCCTTTCGCGAAGCCCGCCGCACCACCGACCAGCCATTTGGCGTTGTTGCCGTCGATCTGCGTATCCAGACCAACCATGATGCCGCTGGCATTCTGGTCGTAGCTGATAACGCCGTTGTCGCCGTCGAGGTTGCCGCCGAAGTAGCTCACCCACGCGCCGCCGTTATCCGCCAGCCCGTGACGGCTGTTGGTGATGCGTGCGCCCAGGGTATCCTGCTGCATGTTCCAGATGTTGGCATTTGCAGACGGAATGCTCAGCGCCATGTTGGCGTAGTCGGTCAGCTCCTGCTGACGCAGCACCACGGTGTCGCCCTGCTGCTGCGCTTTATAGGTGTAAGCACCCAGATCCGCTTTGTTTGCCGCAGTGAAGGTCGCTTTGGTGTTCGCATTGTTGTCGTACACGCGGATCACTTCGTTGTTTTTGTAATCCGCAACGGAGCCTTCGCCGGTAGCGTTATCGATACGCACCTTGTAGTTACCGGACACTTCGCCGTTCACCGCCAGGTGACCGTCGGCGTTCAGAGCGATCACGCCCTGATCGTAGCCCGCGACGTGGCGATCGTTGGTGGTGTAACGCGCGTTGTTCAGATCCGCGTTCAGCACGTAGTCACGGCTGGCCACGTTCAGTACGCCATTGTCGGTCAGCACCATTTTATGGGTGTCAACCTGGCCCAGACCCAGCGCCAGCTCCGCGTGGTTATCCACGGTGATGGTGTTGGCGTACAGCTCTGCGGTTTCCTGCGTCAGCGCCGCGCGGCTGCCGCTGTCCAGATAGAGGCTGTGGGTTGCCACTTCGCCGCTATCGCCGATATTCAGGCTAGACGCGCCGGTCAGCGTGATGCTGTCCGCCAGCAGGCCGGAGTTTTCCACGTTAACCTGGGAGCGGTTGTTCACCGCCAGCTTGTCGATGTTAGACGACTTGCGGGTATCCCACTCGGAGCCGTTGTTCAGCGTCACGTTGAACAGGCCGCTCTGATAAACCTCGTTACCCGCGACGTGACCGTTGCTGTCGAAGGTAGAGCCAGGCCAGATGCTGTTTGGCGTCAGCGCCTTCCAGTCCACGCCGGTGTAACCCAGGCCGTACATTTGCGAGGTGCCAATCGCTTCCACGTTAGATACTGCTGCACCGACCCACTTGCTGCCGTTGTTCAGCGTCACGTCCAGCTTGTCGGTACCGTCCCAGCCGTTGGTGGTCGGGTTGTACACGCCGTCGTTGGTGGTGTCGGTTGCCGGATCGCCGTTGACGTAGAAGTTGTTGTCAAAGGTGCTGGTGAAGACGATGTCACCGGTAATGGTAGAGTGATCGAAGTTAGCCGTGGTCTGCATGGCGTTGTCAGACGCGCCCGCGGTCACAATCAGCGCCGCATCGTCAGCAGCCGAAGCGTTGGATTCGCCGTAGTCAGATGGCTTAGCAGACTGACCGTAGAAGCCGCTGGTGCCCAGATCGCGGTATGCGCCGGAGGTCAGAACCGAGTCTTTCACCACCAGTTTGTTGGTGAATACATGGCTGTTGTTCGCCACGCCTTCCTTGCTGTCGTAAGGGGTGTTATCCGCTTTCTGATAACCCTGCGTCAGGGTGATACCCGCCACGCGTGAGTTATTCTGGATCAGGATATCGGATTCCACGTTCAGGGTGATCGCGTTGCCCAGCGCATGGGTGTCCAGCGTGCGCGATTCCGTCTTGTCGCCGTTCACAACGTTATAGGCGTAGTGCTCATAGGCGTCGTTGATGGTGCTGTTGTCCACCGTCAGGCTGAAACGATCGTACTGCGCGTGCGCCTTACCGTCCGTGTCCACGCCGTCAGCACAGGTTGTGGTCATGCACTGAGAGGTGATCATGCCGTTGATTGTGCTGTTGGTGATTTTCAGGGCATTTGCACGGCCGTTCAGACCATCGTCCAGATAGTAGGTTGAGATGACACCGTTCACCGTGGACTTGTTGATCACAGGGTAGATATCACCATCGTGCGCCGCACCGGAATAATTCCAGTCTGCATAGCCATAATACCATGGTGTCGAGGCGGAATTATCGTAACCAAAAGTATTATACGTTGTTCCGGAGATATCCTTAGCATTTGCCTGAGAAGCGATAGCCAATGTACAGGCTAATGCAATTTGCGATACGACCAGTTTCTTTTTCCATGTTTGCATTGAGTCATCCCTCCTCAGGGACCTAAGCAAGATTGTCCATCAAATAATTCATGCAACAAGTTTTTATTGCGGAAAAGATTATGCAGTCTCACAGGAAAAAGGTTCAATGAATGTTTCGATTAAGTCCGAAAGCGGACAATATTTTAAAAAGAAATACAACCAATATAAAAAATCAATAAAAACATATAATTACGAACAAACAAACAGCGTAAAAAATTGAGAATCCATTTAAATGATCACCAGAAGTTATATGTAAATGATGATTCAGAAATAGCGCAAATATAAAATTAACTAAACTCCCCACAACGTCACGGGAACAACAGCAAAAAATTTAAATAAATATTAAAAAGAAGTCCCCATTCATATCCCGTCTAAATTCAGGGCGTAGATCAAGCGCGACAAAAATGCGCGAATTAAAAATTAATTCTATTATAGAAATAGCCGTTTCTCTTATTGCCGCAGGCGCGTGGCGCGCTCCCGAAACGACCACTTTAGTAAAACAGACGCGCGCGCTTTGAGGTACACTAGCGGCATTGTTCCTCAAACGTCAGGCATACCCATGACCGATTTAATTGCACGTCCCCGTCGCCTGCGCAAGTCACCCGCACTGCGCGCTATGTTTGAAGAGACAACACTGACCTTAAACGATCTGGTGTTGCCGATTTTTGTTGAAGAAGAGATCGATGACTACAAAGCTATCGATGCCATGCCGGGCGTGATGCGCATTCCGGAAAAGCATCTGGCGCGTGAAATCGAACGCATTGCCAACGCGGGTATCCGCTCGATCATGACCTTCGGGATCTCCCACCACACGGATGCCACCGGCAGCGATGCGTGGAAAGAAGATGGCCTGGTGGCGCGTATGTCGCGCATCGCGAAGCAGACCGTGCCGGAAATGATCGTTATGTCCGACACCTGTTTCTGCGAATACACCTCCCACGGCCACTGCGGCGTGCTGTGCGATCACGGCGTGGACAACGATCTCACCCTGCAAAACCTCGGCAAGCAGGCCGTGGTGGCAGCGGCGGCGGGCGCGGACTTCATCGCCCCTTCTGCGGCAATGGACGGTCAGGTGCAGGCCATCCGCCAGGCGCTGGACGCCGCCGGGTTTACCGACACGGCGATCATGTCCTACTCCACCAAGTTTGCCTCTTCCTTCTACGGCCCGTTCCGCGAAGCGGCAGGCACGGCGCTGAAGGGCGACCGTAAAACCTACCAGATGAACCCGCTGAACCGCCGCGAAGCGATCCGCGAATCCCTGCTCGACGAAGCGCAGGGCGCAGACTGCCTGATGGTGAAACCGGCGGGCGCGTATCTCGATATTCTGCGCGATATCCGCGAGCGCACCGAGCTGCCGCTGGGCGCATACCAGGTGAGCGGCGAGTACGCGATGATCAAATTCGCCGCCCAGGCGGGTGCGATCGACGAAGAGAAAGTGATTCTGGAAAGCCTCGGCGCCATCAAACGCGCGGGCGCGGATCTGATCTTCAGCTACTTCGCGCTGGATCTGGCCGAGAAGAACATTCTGCGCTGATCCCACGCTGCGCCGGGGCAATCTCGCCCGCCCCGGCCAGCCTCGCCAAAAAACGTCATCCGCCTGCAATACAAACGACATCTGCGCCTTCTACTGTCTTCGCAAGACGGCAGGAGGAGTGATCATGTTTAGTCTCGATAGCGTTCTCGATGACCTTTGGCCTCAGGCGAGGCCCGCGCCCTGGCAAAAAAGTCTGTTAAAAAGGCTGTTTTACGAAGAGGAGTTCCAGCAGTTTGCCGCAGCCCACCGCCACCTGAAAGGGCTGGATATGGTGGAGCAAGTCCTGGAGCATCTCGATATTCTCTGCACCCTTTCCGCCCGCGATCTCGAACAAATCCCCGAACACGGCCCTCTGGTCATTATCGCCAACCACCCTACCGGCACCCTCGACGGGCTGGCCCTGCTGTACGCCGTTTCCCGCGTGCGCCGGGATGTCAAAGTCGTTACCAACCGGATGCTCACCCATCTTGAGCCGCTGAGTTCGCTGTTTATCCCGGTGGATAACATGGGCGGCAGGACGGCGAAAAGCTCGCTTATCCAGATGGAGCTGCAGCTGCAAAACGCGGGCGTGCTGATTTTCTTCCCGGCTGGCGAGGTCTCGCGCCCCACGCGCAAAGGCATCCGCGATAAAAAATGGCACTCGGGCTTTATCAAGCTCGCCGGAAAGCTGCGCGCCCCGCTGCTGCCCGTGCATATTCAGGCGCGCAACAGCGCCCTGTTCTATGCCAGCACGCTGCTCTCCCCGACCCTGTCGATTCTGCTGCTGATGCAGCAGATGTTCCGCCGCCGCCACAGCACCCTGCCGATCAAAATCGGCCAGCAGATTGCCTGGGAGCACTGGTTTAGCGGCACCCTTTCACCGCGTGAGATGGCCGAGCAGTGCCGTCAGCACGTGATGCGTCTTGGCAAGGGAGTGCCCGGCGTGTTCAAAACCCAGTGCGCAATTGCCCGACCGGAAGACCGGGCGACGCTCAAGCGCGCACTGGCGCAGGCGGAGTGCCTGGGCAAAACCGGCGACGGCAAATCCATCTACCTGTGGCAGCGCGGGGGGCAGGAAGAGGCTCCGCTACTGCGCGAGCTGGGGCGCCTGCGGGAGATCGCCTTTCGCGCGGTCGGGGAAGGCAGCGGCAAGCGCCGGGACACCGATCGTTACGACGATGACTATCTGCACCTGATTCTGTGGGATGACGACGATTTAGAGATCGTCGGCGCCTACCGCTTTATGCCGACGGCGATGCAGGTTGAGACGCGCGGCGTGGAGGGGCTCTACAGCTACAGCCTGTTCCACTACGACGATAAAATGCAGGACGTGCTGGCGCAAGGCATCGAACTGGGGCGCAGCTTTATTCAGCCGCGCTACTGGGGACGCCGGGGGCTGGACTATCTGTGGTCGGGCATTGGCGCGTACCTGGCGCGCTACCCGCACTACCGTTACCTGTTTGGCCCGGTGTCGATTTCCGGGGGCTTACCCCCTGCGGCGCGGGATCTGCTGGTGGCGTTTTACCGCCTGTGGTTCCCGGCAAGCCACCCGCTGGCGGCGTCGCGCCAGCCCTATCCGGCGTCGCTGCCGGACGTGCTGGCCCAGTTCGGCGGCGTGGATTACGTGGACGACCTGACGAAGCTGAAATCCCTGCTCGGCAACCTGGGCTGCGGCATTCCGCCGCTCTACAAGCAGTATTCCGAGCTGTGCGAGCCCGGCGGGGTGCAGTTTATCGATTTCGGCAGCGACCCGGCGTTCAACAACTGCGTCGACGGGCTGGTGCTGGTAGATCTGTGTTACCTCAAGGCGAACCGCTATCAGCGGTATATTGAGGCGCATCTTTGACGGGTATTTGTATGTAGGCCGGGTAAGCGCAGCGCCACCCGGCAAGAACGACGCACAATTGCCGGGTGGCGGCTACGCCTTACCGGCCTACGAGTGCTATCAGCGGTATATTGAGGCGCAACTTTGACGGGTATTTGTATGTAGGCCGGGTAAGCGCTGCGCCACCCGGCAAGAACGGCGCACAATTGCCGGGTGGCGGCTACGCCTTACCCGGCCTACGAGTGCTAAACGGGAAAGGGTGAAAACCCATTGGGCATTCCCCTCGCCAACCGCACCGGACAGTCCCCTCTCCCCTTTGGGGAGAGGGTTAGGGTGAGGGGATCAGGCACGATAAAACGGCTTATCCCCCAGAATCGTCGCCCGCTGCATAATCCTTCTCTGCGGCAGGTAATCCGCGTTGGCGTAATGCTGCGTCACGCGGTTGTCCCAGATGGCGAGATCGTTCGCCTGCCAGCGCCAGCGCACCTGGAACTCCGGTTTGGTGATGTGCGCGAACAGGAACCCTAACAGCGCCTCGCTCTCTTTCTCGCTCACGTCCACAATGCGCGTGGTAAAGCCCTCGTTCACAAACAGCGCCTGTTTTCCCGTGACCGGATGGGTACGCACCACCGGATGCAGCAGCGGCGGGTGTTTTGCCACGGCCTCCTGCCAGCGCTGATGCTCCTCCGGCGTTTTCCGGTACTTATATTCCTGGAACGATTTCTTGAAATCATGCTCCGCGCGCAGCCCGCTCAGCAGCTTCTGGAACGGTGCCGAAAGCGCCTCAAAGGCCGCAATCCCGCTGGCCCACAGGGTATCGCCCCCGGTTTCCGGCAGCAGCTTCGCCGCCAGAATCGCCCCGGCAGGCGGCGTATCGATAAAGGTCACATCGGTATGCCAGTTGTCGTTATCCGGCGGATTATCGTTATGCGTGTCGAGGACGATAATCTCCTCCACTCCTTCCGCATGCGGGTACACCGGATGAATGTGTAAATCGCCGAAGCGCAGGGCCAGTGCGCGCTGCTGCTGCGGGGTAATCGCTTGCTCGCGCAGAAACACCACCTGATGGCGCAGCACCGCGTGATACAGCTGTTCAAACTGGTTATCGCTCAGCGGGCGGGTCACATCCAGGCCCGACACCTGCGCGCCAATGTACGGCCCCAGCGGGGTAATGGTCAGACGTTCACTCATTGTATTTCTCCATGCCAGGGCGTCAGGCGGCGCTGTAGCGCGCGCAGCCCCAGTTCTAAACCAAAGGCAATCACGGCAATCACCGCAATCCCTGCCAGCACCACGTCAGTCGCCAGAAACTCCCCGGCAGACTGCACCATAAACCCAAGGCCCCGCGTGGCGGCGATAAGCTCGGCGGCGACCAGCGTTGACCAGCCCACCCCAAGGCCGATGCGCAGCCCGGTTAAAATCTCCGGCAGCGCGCCCGGCAAAATCACAAACAGCAGCACCTGCGCGCGGCTGGCGCCCAGAGACTGCGCCGCACGAATGCGCACCTGCTGGGCGCTCTTGACGCCCGCCAGCGCCGACATGGCAACCGGGGCGAAAATCGCCAGATAAATCAGCAGGATTTTCGAGGTTTCGCCAATGCCAAACCAGATCACCATCAGCGGCAGATAGGCCAGCGGCGGCACCGGACGGTAGAGCTCAATCAGCGGGTCGAGAATGCCGCGCACCGTTGGGCTCAGGCCCATCGCGATGCCAACAGGAATACCGATAACCACCGCCGCCAGCAGCGCCACCAGAATGCGCCCGAGGCTCGCCGCCAGATGCTGCCAGAGCGTGGCGTCCATAAAGCCCTGCGGCCCGGCGATGGTAATAAGTTTTGCCAGCACCTGCTGCGGCGGCGGCAGAAACAGCGGGCTGACCCACTGCTGCGCCGCGACCGCCCACCACACCGCCAGCAGCACCAGCAGCGTGCCGATGCTCAGGGTAAGCTGGCGCGACAGGGGCCAGCGCAGGGTCAGGCGCGCGCGGCGCGCTTTTTCACTGAACACGATGCTCATGAGAAGGCCTCCCGCTGTTCAAACACCCGGCTCAGCACGTACTCGCGCTTCTCGATAAACTGCGGGTCGGATTTAATGCTGCGCACCGGCTCTCCGGCGACGTAGCGGCGGGCGAAATCGAGCGGCAGGCGTTCCAGCACGCGACCCGGCCCCGGTGAAAGCAGCACCAGCTCGGTGGCCATAAATACCGCCTCTTCGATGTCATGGGTGATTAGCAGCACCTGCTTGCCGGTTTCATGCCACAGGCGCAGCAGCAGGGTTTGCATCTGCTCGCGGGTGAAGGCGTCCAGCGCCCCGAACGGTTCGTCGAGAAGCAAAAGCTGCGGATTTGCCGCCAGCGCGCGGGCAATGCCGACGCGCTGGCGCTGACCGCCGGAAAGTTGCCAGATAAAGCGTTTTTCCGCCCCTTCCAGCCCCACTTTTTTCAGCATCTGGCGCGCGGTGTCCAGACGCTGCTCGCGCCCGACGCCCGCCAGCTGGAGGCCAAACGCCACGTTCTCCTGCACGTTGCGCCACGGCAGCAGCCCTTCGTTCTGGAAGACCACGCCGCGCTCGGCGCCGGGGCCCTCCACTTTTTTACCTTCAAGCTGGATAACGCCATGCTGATAAGGAACAAACCCGGCAATCAGATTCAGCAGCGTGGTTTTCCCGCAGCCGGACGGCCCCAGCACCACCAGCAGCTCACCGCCGTCGAGCGTCAGGTTGATATCCTCCAGCGCGGGCTTTCCGCCGTAGCTGGCGTGCAGGTTTGAAATGGTCAGCATGGCAGTCCCCTTATTTCACAAAGCGATCGGTCACGTACTGGCTGTAATCCGCCGCCACCGCAGGCACTTTGCCCTGCTCTTTCAGGAAGGTCGCGGTATCGACAATCGCTTTATTCACCGGCCCGGCGAGCTGTTGCACCTGCTGGGCAGGGGTGAGATAGGTATTGCCCTTCACCAGACCCGGCACGTCCGCTTCCGGCACGCCGCTCAGACGGGACAGTTTTTCCAGGTTGGCGGGCTGCTTCAGCCACTCATCCGGGTTGCTGATGTAAGGCTGCTGGGCGTCGATGGCGCTTTTGGCAAAGGCTTTCACCACCTCAGGATGCTTCTCGGCGAAGTCTTTACGCACGACCCACACGTCGAGGGTTGGCGCACCCCACTGCCCGACCTTTTCCGAGTCGGTCAGCACGGTGCCGTCTTTTTCCAGCTCGTTGACCGCAGGCGCCCAGACGTAGGCCCCGTCAATGTCGCCACGCTGCCAGGCGGCAATAATCGCCGGCGGCTGCAGGTTGATGATTTGCACCTGGCCCGGCTTGATGCCCCAGTGCTTGAGCGCCGCGAGCAGGCTGTAGTGGGTGGTTGAGATAAACGGCACCGCGATGCGCTTGCCGATCAGATCTTCGGGCTTCGTGATATTTTTCTTCACCACCAGCGCTTCGGAGTTCCCGAGCTGGGAGGCCAGCAGGAAAACTTCAATCGGCACCTGCTGGCTGGCCGCCACCGCCAGCGGGCTTGAGCCGAGGTTGCCAATCTGCACGTCGCCCGAGGCTAACGCGCGAACAATCGCCGCGCCGCTGTCGAATTTGCGCCAGTCCACTTTTGCCCCGCTCTCTTTGGCAAAGGTGTTGTCCGCCTGCGCGACCTTCGCCGGCTCCGCAGAGGTTTGATACGCGACGGTAACGTCCACCGCCTGCGCCTGAAATGCCCACAGCGCCAGTGCGCCAAGTAACGTAATACGCGATGAAATTGCCATAATGCCTGCCCCCGTTGTTGTTATGGGGGCAGTATTTCCGGCGCGGGAATTTTGATAAAGGAATTAAAAAGCATCGCTAATTACGATTCGTTTTTAGATAAAAACCGGCAAAGCATAGCTAAAAACGGTAAATACCGATCCCCGCTAGCGCCGCGCTTCCTCCAGCAGGCGTTCAACCATCCCGCGGCGCGGATCGTTTTCGCCAAGCGTTTGCAGCACCGCCTGACCCGATTTTACCGCCTCGTCCCGCCGCCCCTGCTCCAGGGCATTGACGGCGTAGAGGACGATCAGCCGCGGATCGGCTTCGCCAGCCTGAATGCGCTCGCGCAGCAGCTCCCCGCCACGCTGCTTATCTTCCGGGCTGGAGGACTGGGTCAGCCCCTTCGCGTAGCCCAGCAGCGCCTCCCGGTTGTCCGGCTCCATCTGATACCCCCTTTTCCAGGCGTGCAGCGCGGTTTCGCCGTCGTCTGCCAGGGTGGCGAGGCGCGCCATGAGCATCCACAGCCGCGCCGAGGGCTCACCCTGCATCAGCCGGGTGCGCAGCCCGAGCGTGAGCTGCTGCAGCTCCTCGTGGTTGAGCGGCTCCGCCTGCGGGTTTTCCAGCCTGAGCAGCAGCGCCGGGGCGGCGCCTACCGCCGTTTGCCAGGCGCGCACCTGGGTATAGCTTCCGGTTTGCAGATAGCAAAAAGCGCCAAACCCGACCGCCAGCGCCACGCCCGGCGCCAGCCATCCCACGCCGAGCGGTTTCGCCGGCGCGGTCGCCTCTGCAACCCTGCGCACCGGCGCAGTCCGCCTGCACGAGCGGCGAAAAATAACGACGCCGCCCGCCGCGACGGTCAGGGCGGGCAGCAGCCACAGCAGCGAGGTCGCGACGGTAAACGGCGGATCGTAGGTCACGAACTGGCCGTAGCGCGCCACCATATACCCGACGATCTCCTCGCGGCTTTTGCCCTCCTGCAGCAGCGACCAGACCTTTTCCCGCATGTCGGTGGCAATCGCGGCGTTAGAGTCGGCGATGCTGTTGTTCTGGCATTTCGGGCAGCGAAGCTGCGCGGTCAGCTCGCGCCAGGCCTGCTCCTGCTCGGCGCTGGCAAAAACCCGCACCGCTTCGCTCGCCGTCGCAGAGGCCGCGCACAGCAGCAGGGCGAGCAGAAGTGATTTCATCATCGCGCCTCCCCCACCGCCTGCAGCCACAGCGGCTTCAGCTTCTGTTCCCACACGTCCGGCGTCAGCGCCCCCGCGTAGCGGTAGCGCACGATCCCTTTCGCATCGATCAGAAAGGTTTCCGGCGCGCCGTAAACGCCCAGCTCCATCCCCGCCATGCCGTCGCCGTCGAAGAGGCTCAGGGCGTAGGGGTTACCCAGCGCGTTCAGCCAGGCGCGCGCCTTCTGGCGGTCGTCTTTGTAGTTCAGGCCGTAGATCCGCACGCCCTCGCCCGCGAGCTGGTTTAAAAAACGGTGCTCGGCGCGGCACGTCGGGCACCAGGTGGCCCAGACATTCACCAGCGCCGGGCCGGCCAGTTGTGCGGTAAAGCCTATTGATGCGTCATCCAGCACGGACAACCTCAGCGTCGGGATCGGCTTCCCCACCAGCGCAGACTCGAGCTGCGTCGGGTCGTCCCCCTGCGCGTTGCGCTCAAGCTGCACCAGCAGCGCTATCGCCAGCGCCGCGAACAGCGCCAGCGGGAGCAGGTACGGGTAGCGTTTCATTTCACTCTCCTTTTTCGCAAGCGCGGGTCGGCCAGGCAGACCAGCCCGCCCAGCGCCATCAGCAGGCCGCCCGCCCAGATCCAGCGCACGAAGGGTTTGATGTACAGGCGCAGCGCCCAGGTGCCGTTATCCAGCGGCTCGCCCAGCGCGGCATACAGATCCCGCGTCAGGCCGCCGTCAATCGCCGCTTCGGTCATCACCATGCGGTTGCCGTAGCGGCGCTTTTCGGCGAGCAGGGTCGCAACGGGCCGGTCATTTTGCGTAACCGTCAGCGCCCCCGTTGAGCCAATCCAGTTGGGCCCGACGCTCTCCTTCACGCCGTCGAAGGTAAAGCGGTAATCCTGTATCTGGACGCTCTCGCCCGGCCGCATCCGCACGTCGCGCTCCACGCTGAAGTTCTGGCTAAACGCAATGCCAATAACCGTCACCGCCACGCCGAGATGCGCCAGCACCATGCCCCGCTGACCGCAGGACATCGCGATCCCCGCGCGGTGCCAGCGCAGCAGCAGCGCCAGCGTCAGGCAGACAATCACCAGCGCCATCGCCACGCCGAGCGCGGCTATCGCCACCAGGCGCCCCTGCATCAGCCACGGCAGCAGAAGGGCCGCCAGCGCGATGAGCGCCGCGCCCGGCAGCAGGCGCCTGAGCGAGCGGGGGTTATCGCGCCCCCAGCGCACCAGCGGCCCGAGCCCCATCAGCAGGGAAAACGGCACCATCAGCGCCACAAACAGGGAATTAAAGAAGGGCTCGCCCACGGAGATGGATCCCAGCCCAAGCTGCTTGTGCACCAGCGGCAGCAGCGTGCCGAGCAGCACCACCAGCATGGCGGTCATCAGCAGCACGTTATTACCGAGCAGCAGGGACTCCCGCGACCAGAGCCCGCTGTTTACCCGGGAGCGCAGGCGGTAGCCGCGCAGGGCAAACAGCAGCAGGGAGCCGCCGACGATCAGGGCGATAAAGGCCATGATCGTCATGCCGCGCGCGGGATCGGATGCAAAGGCGTGAACCGACACCAGTACACCGGAGCGCACGAGGAACGTACCGAGCAGGCACAGGGAAAACGCGGCGATAGAGAGCAGCAGCGTCCAGGCCTTAAAGCCGTCGCGCTTATCGCTCACAATCAGCGAATGCAGCAGCGCGGTGCCCACCAGCCAGGGCATCAGCGAGGCGTTTTCCACCGGATCCCAGAACCACCAGCCGCCCCACCCCAGCTCGTAGTAGGCCCAGGCGGAGCCCATCACCATACCGAGGGTCAGGAAGATCCACGCCGCCAGCGCCCAGGGTCTGGCGCTGCGGGCGCTGGCGCGGTCAAACTCGCCCCCCAGCAGGGCGGCAATCGCAAAGGCAAACGACACCGAAAAGCCCACGTAGCCCATGTAGAGCAGCGGCGGATGGAGGATAAGCCCCGGATCCTGCAACATCGGGTTCAGGTCGCGCCCCTCCAGCGGAAAATCCGGCAGCGTGCGCGCGAAGGGGTTGGAGGTGAAGACAATAAACAGCAGCATCCCGAGGGTGATTAGCCCCATCACCGCCAGCACCCGCGCCAGGGTTTTGATCGGCACCTGGCGGCTGCACAGCGCAACGGCAAACGTCCAGCCGCTCATCAGCAGCACCCACAGCAGCAGGGAGCCTTCATGCGCCCCCCACGCCGCCGCCAGCCGATACCACACCGGCAGCAGGGAGCTGGAGTTGGCCGCCACGTAGGCGACCGTAAAATCATTTTCAGCCAGGCAGCGCATCAGCAGAACGAAGGCGCCGCCGATGCTCACAAACAGCAGGCAGGCGAGCAGGCGCGACAGCCCCATCAGGCGCACGTCCCCGCGCGCCGCGCCGAACAGGGGGAAGACCGTCTGGAGAAGGGCGATGGCGATAGCCGCGCACAGCAGGGCATTCCCCGCTTCCGGCATCATGGTCTGCCCGCCCGCTGGTGGTTATCCTGCATCGCTTTTGAGACTTCCGGCGGGGTGTAGTTTTCGTCATGCTTCGCCAGCACCTCTTTCGCCAGCACCACGTTGCCCGGCAGCAGCTCGCCCTGCACCACCACGCCCTGCTCCTCCCGGAACAGATCCGGCAGGATGCCGCTGTAGAGCACCGTGATTTCCGCCCCGGCATCGTACAGATGGAAGCGAATATCCAGAGAATCGAGCGCGCGATCCACGCTGCCCGCTTTCACCATTCCCCCCACGCGCAGGCGCTGCCCGACCTCGGGCTTCAGCCCGGTTTCGTGCTTGCCGAAGCGGATCTCTTCGGGGGTGTAAAACAGATCGATGTTGCTGCTCAGGGCGTACAGCACCAGCCCGGCGGTGAGGCTCAGACCGCTGAGTATGGCGGCGGCCGCCCACAGGCGATTGCGTCGGCGCGGATTCATCCCTTCTCCTTCTCGGCGTGGGGGTTGAGCGAGCGCAGCAGCGCCCGGTGCTGATGTTCGCTATGCCAGGTCAGCGCCGCCAGGGGGATCAGGGTTAGGGCGAACGACAGCCAGACGTAAAAGGCGTAGCCGCCCATCGAAAAAAAAGCGGCCCAGGAAGAAAATGCGCTGGTCATGAAAAGCCTCGCGGAATGAAAAGTTCAGATACCCACGAACGACGGCGTTCGTGGAACAAAATGAGGGTGCGAAGACGCATTAAGGTCAGGGTGGCGCAGGTCAGCAAAAAGCCCAGAATGGCGATCCGCAGCGGGAAGCGCATCTCCGGCGCAACGCTTTGCTGCATCCGCGTGGAGCCCTGGTGCAGCGTGTTCCACCACTCCACCGAATAATGAATGATGGGCAGGTTCACCACGCCAATCAGCACCAGAATGCCCATCGCCTGCCCGGCCTGCTTACGGTCGTCAATGGCGGACCACAGGGCCATTGCCCCCATGTAGAGGAACAGCAGCACCAGCTCGGAGGTCAGACGCGCGTCCCAGACCCACCAGGTGCCCCACATGGGTTTTCCCCACGCGGCCCCGGTCGCCAGCGCGATAAAGGTGCAGACCGCCCCCACCGGCGCCATCGCGGCGATCGCCAGGTTCGCCATTTTTATTTGCCAGACCAGGCCAACAAAGGCCGCCGCCGCCATTGCGGCGTACAGCCCCATTGAGCAAATCGCCGCCGGGACGTGCAGGTAAATGATGCGATACCCGTCGCCCTGCTGATAATCCGCCGGGGCAAACGCCATCCCCCAGATAAGCCCGCACGCCAGCAGCAAAAGGCTGATAGCGGCGCACCAGGGGATGCACCGGCAGCACAGCGCGTAGAGCCGGGAAGGCATCGCGAGCGGGTGAAGTCTTTTCCACATAAAGCTCCCTCTTCGATGAAACGTCTTATTGAAGGCCAATCCGCAGCGCGGCGGCGGTAGCAAACGGGCTTAAGGTTGCGCTCGCGGCCAGCAGCGCGCCCAGGATGGCAAAATAGCCCTGCACGGGCAGGTGTCCCGCGGCGGCGTCCATCGCCGCCGTAGCGAAAATCAGCAGCGGAACGGTGAGCGGCAGCACCAGCAGGCTCAGCAGCACGCCGCCGCGCTTCACCCCCACCGTGAGCGCCACGCCCGGCGCGCCGAGCAGGCTAAGGGTTAAGGTGCCGGGCAACAGGGTGCCGGCCATCACCCAGCCGCCGTAGCCGTCCATCCCCAGCAGCAGCGCCGCCAGCGGTGAGAACAGCAGCAGCGGCAGACCGGTCATCAGCCAGTGGGCGATGATTTTTGCCAGCGCCACCAGCGGCAGCGGCACGGGCATCAGCAGCAGCTGTTCGAGGCTGCCGTCCTGAAAGTCGTCGCGAAACAGGCGCTCCAGCGCCAGCAGCGAGGAGAGCAGCGCCGCCACCCAGATAACACCGGGCGCAATGCGCGCCAGCACCTGCGGCTCGGGGCCAACGCCGAGCGGGAAAAGCGTAATCACAATCAGAAAGAACCCGAGCGGATTCAGCAGGTCTGCCGGGTGCCGCCACCCTGCCCGCAGCTCCATCGCGATAATGGTCAGCAGCATGATGTGTCCCCCGTGAGGGAGATTTGCCGAAGCGAGTCGACGGCCAGCGGCTGATGGCTGGTAAAAATCACCGCCCCGCCCCGCTGCGCGTGCGCCACCAGACGCTGCGTGAGCAGCGCAACCCCGGCGGCATCGATAGCGGTAAAGGGTTCATCGAGGATCCACAGCGGCGCGCGGCTCAGCCACAGCCGCGCCAGCGCAATCCGGCGCTGCTGCCCGGCGGACAGCCGGTTCGCCGGGGTGTTTTCTTCCCCCTCAAGCCCGACGCTGCGCAGGGCGGCGTCCAGCGCCTCGCGGGTGTCCTGATGGTAAAAGCGTAAATTCTCTCGCGCCGTCAGCCGGGCGTTCACCCCGGGGCGATGGCCCATCCACAGCAGATGCTGGTGAAAATGCCCGCGCACGTCAGAGAGCGGCTCGCCGCGCCAGGTCACGCCGCCCTCTTCCGGCTGCGCCAGCCCGGTTAATATCCGCAGCAGCGTGGTTTTTCCCGCGCCGTTCTCCCCGGTGATTTGCACCAGCGCGCCGGATGAGACGGTAAAAGAGAGATCGGAAAAGAGCGTGCGCGCGTGGCGTTCGCAGCTGAGATTCACGGCTTCAAGCATGAGGTTTCCCACTCATCGGGCCGCCTTTCGACGGCCCTCTCCATTACGGATGGTAAGGGGTGTACACCCCGGTCAGGCTGTCGAGGAAGGCCACGATGTCGTCAACATCGCTCTGCGGCAGGCTGGTGCCCACCTGGTGGCGCAGCATCAGCTTCACCGCCTCGTCGAGAGTCGGCACATCCCCGCGGTGGAAGTACGGCGCGGTGAGCGCCACGTTGCGCAGGCCCGGCACCTTCTGGCGCAGACGGTCGCGCACTTCGCGGGTGACGTTCATGCGCCCGATGTCGGCGTCGGTGATTTCGCCGAAATCGTAGGCTTTTTTCAGCCCCAGCGGTTCAAACGAACGGCCGCCGAGGATAACGCCGCCGTGGCAGGTGGCGCATTTGTTGTCTTTGAACAGCGTATAGCCGTGCTTTTGCCGGGCGGTCAGGGCGTTTTCATCCCCGCGCAGCCACTTGTCGAACGGGGCGTTCGGGGTGATCAGCGTCTTTTCATACTCGGCAATCGCGTCCGTGATGCTTTCACCGCTAAAGCCTTCCGGATAGACGGACTCAAAGGCCTTCGTCATGGCCGGATCGGCCTCCAGCTTCGCCACAATGTCGTCCCAGGATTTGGACGCCATTTCGATAGGGTTGAGCGGCGGGCCGCCGGCCTGTTTTTGCAAATCCGCGGCGCGACCGTCCCAGAACTGCTCGCTGTTGAAGGTGGCGTTAAGCACCGTTGGGGCGTTGATTGGCCCGACCGCGCCGTTCATGCCGATGGAGGTCTGGCGACCGTCGACGCCGCCCGCGTTGAGAGAGTGGCAGCTTGCGCAGGAGAGCGTGCTGTCACCGGAAAGGCGCGTGTCGTGATAAAGGCGGAAGCCCAAGGCGACTTTTTGCGCATCAACCGCCAGCGCTTTCGGGATAGGTTGTACGGGCTCGTTACGCTTTTCAGCCGCCATCTCGGCCGAGGCGTAATGGCTTTCGCGCTGGGTCTTGATCCAGTTGAGGAGCATCGCCTGCTCGCCGTCGTCAATTTTGCCCGCCCAGTGCAGCGCCACGTAGCGGGTTGGCGGCATCGTATTGTGCTGCATCACCCACTCAATTTTATTCAAATCGCTTTGTGAAACGGCCTGGTCTTCAATAAGCGCCTTACGCACCGGCTCCAGATTAAAAGACTGGTAGCCCAGACGCGTGTCGTACTCCATTAATTGTTTTGCAATGGGGAAAGAGGCATAGAAAGGCAGAGCGGCAGACGGCGTGTGGCAATAATCGCAGCCCTTTTCTCGAAAGAAGCTTAATACCTGATTATTTTCGCTGACGGCGGAAAGTTGAACATCGTTTTCATTTATACGCCCTTTATCGTGATACCAGACGTAACCGGATAACCCTAAATAACAGGCGGCCGCGCCGGCAGCGCAAAAGGCCGTTATGCGGAGCAATTTGTTCATTTTTTTATCCTTAAAAAAACGGAACACCCAGAGAGGAATTGAATTATTTTTGCGCGTTAATCATAAAGGGGTAAGGCTCGGGCTTGTTGACAGCAATCAATATTCATTATTGGCAGCGGCTATTGTTTAAATAGGAATGAGCGATTAAAAGGAATTAATTATTTGCGAGGGAAATATAACTGAGTGAGATATTATAATAACGAATTAAATGAGAATTAAATAATACGCATAGTGCGCTCTGTTTACCCCTTATTCTGACGAATAAGGGGGGTTTATTTATCCGCGCCGGGAAACCAGTTCGGCGATATCTTTCGGCGCGGTGCGGCAGCAGCCCCCGATCAGCTTCGCCCCTGCGGCGAGCCACTGGGGTAAATACCCGGCCAGGGTTTCGCACTCTTCGCCGTGGTGGTGCCAGGTTTTGCTGACGGCGTCGTAGTGCTCGCCAGAGTTGGGATAGACCACCAGCGGCAGCGCCGTCAGCGCGTGCAGATGAGCAAGCGCGGCGGTGGTGTTTTCCAGCGCGATGCAGTTAATGCCGAGCGCCACAACCTGCGGAGAGTTTTCCAGCGCGCTCACCACCTCCCGCAGCGGCGTGCCGTCGCTCAGGTGCTCGCTGTCGCGCAGGGTGAACGAGAACCACGCCCGGGCGCGAGGATAGTCGGCAAGCAGCGCCGCCAGCGCCTCGATCTCCGCAAACGACGGGAGCGTTTCGCAGGCCAGCAGGTCTGCGCCCGCATCGAGCAGCGCCTCGACGCGCGGGCGGTGGAACGCGGTAAATTCCTCCGGGCTGCGCACGTAGTCGCCGCGATACTCCGAGCCGTCGGCCAGATAAGCGCCGTAAGGCCCCACGGAGCCCGCTACCAGCAGCGTGCCGGCGTGGGCATTTTCCGCCAGATACGCTTCGCGCGCTTTTCGCGCCAGCTCCACGCTTTTGCCAATCAGCGCCCGGGACTGCGCCTCGTCCAGGCCGCGCGCCGCAAAGCCCGCAGGGGTCGCCTGATAGCTGGCGGTGATCGCCACCTGCGCCCCGGCGCGGAAATAGTCCAGGTGCACTTCGCGGATAAGCTCCGGGTTTTCGACCAGCACTTTCGCCGACCATAAGCTATCGGCAAGGTTACATCCCCGCGCTTCCAGCTCCGTTGCCATCGCGCCGTCAAGCACCACAAAGGGTTGTTTTTCAAGGATCGCGGTCAGCGGATTATTCTGCGACATGTTCAGGCTCCTGCGTGTTCAGGTTTCGGGTCAGGTAGTACGCACCATAACACAGGGCGACAAACGGCAGCCCGCAGTAAAGGGCAATTCTCTGGCTCGGATCAAACGCCAGGCCAACGCAGGCCACCACGCACAGAATAAACCCGAGCACCGGCACCAGCGGATACCACGGCGCGCGGTACTGCAACGCCTCAAGCGGCTGGCCGGACTGCAGGTGGCGGCGACGGAAGACAAAGTGCGAGGCGCAGATACTGATCCACACCGCCACCACCGCAAAGCCGGAGATCGCCGACAGCGCGACAAACACCGTGTCCGGCGCCACCACGCTGGAAAAGAGCGCCAGCACGCCGCCGAGCATCGACACCGAGAGCGCCGTCAGCGGCACGCCATTTTTATTGACCCGGGCAAAGCAGCGCGGCAGCGTTTTCTCATTCGAGAGCGACCACAGCATACGGCCCGACGCGTACAGACCGGAGTTCGCCGCCGAGAGGATCGCCGTCAGGATCACGAAGTTAAAGATATCCGCCGCGTAGGGAATGCCGACCTTTTCAAACACCAGCACGAACGGGCTTTTCTCGACGCCGGCCTGCTGCATCGGGATCAGCGCCGCCAGCACGAACACGGTGCCGATAAAGAAGATAATCAGACGCGCAATCGTCGTGCGGATCGCCACCGGAATGACCTTATGCGGGTTTTCGGTTTCCCCCGCCGCGATGCCGATAAGCTCGGTGCCGGAGAACGCAAAGTTCACCGCCACCATGGTCATCAGGATCGGCAGGCCGCCGTGCGGGAACCAGCCTTCGGCGGTGATGTTGCTCAGGCCCGGCGCGGGGGAACCGTCCTGCATCGGGATAAAGCCAAAGATCGCCGCGCCGCCAAGAATGATAAAGGCGATGATGGTGATGACTTTCACCAGCGAGAACCAGAATTCGCCCTCGGCGAAGAAGCGGGTGGAGATGACGTTGAGGCCGAAAATCACCGCGCAGAACACGACGCACCACGCCCAGACGGGCACCTGCGGGAACCAGTACTGCATACAGAACCCGGCGGCGGTAAAGCTCGACCCGAGCGCCACCGTCCAGGTGAGCCAGTAGAGCCACGCCACGGTATAGCCCGTCGCCGGACCGAGGTAGCGCGCGGCGTAGACGTGAAACGCGCCGGTTTCCGGCATCGCCACGGAGAGCTCGCCCAGACACTGCATCACCAGCCAGACCACCAGCGCGCCAATCAGGTACGCCAGCAGCGTCCCCGCCGCCCCGGTGGTGGAAATGATGTAGCCGGTATTGAAGAATAACCCTGTGCCAATCACGCCGCCCAGCGAGAGCATAATCAGGTGGCGCGTTTTCATGGTGCGCTTAAGCTGCCCATTTTCTTGTTGTGTTTGCATATTACCTTCTAAACGTATGGACATCTAAACATCCAAAGAAGGTCTTTTATACCGCGATTGTTAACAAAAAGCTACCCGACCAGGCGCAGCCGGGCGCGTCGCGCGCTGAGCCGGGGATGGGTGGTGAGGATAACGTAGAGAATTGGTCGCCAGGCCATAGGCACCTCCGCAAGCAGATACCTACAGCATGGCGCGGGCCGGTGAGATCGGCGGTCAAACGAAAGTGGTATCCGGTTACGAAAGATTCATACCCGCGCGCCGCCGTCTGGATGCAGACCGCACATTTATTGGTAAATCCTTAAATCAGTTCTATAGTCGAGACTGTTTCTTTGTTACAGGATCAACAGATGCGCTTTAACGGACTGACCAAAGGTTTTTTCATTTTCATTCTCGCCCTCGTGACCTGGGCCTTCTTCGATGTGCTGTCGCCCTACTTCTCCGCCATTTTGTGGGCCGCGATCCTGACCATCATCTTCAACCCGGTGAAGAACAAACTGCGCAGCGCGCTGGGCGAGCGCAACGGACTGGCGTCGTTTTTAACGCTGTGCATTATCTGCCTGATCGTATTTATTCCGCTGATGGTGATCCTCTCCTCTCTCGCCATTGAGCTGAACGTGGTGTACACCAAACTGCAGCAAAACAATACCCAGTTCCCGGAAGTGGTGGCGAGCATCTTCAACCGCCTGCCGGACTGGGCCAGCGGCTTCCTCGCCGATCACAACCTGAATAACGCCGAGCAGATCCAGAAAAAACTCTCGGACGTGGCGCTGAAGGGCGGGCAATACCTGGCGGGCAGCGCGTTCCTGATCGGTAAAGGCACCTTCGGGTTCGCGATCAGCTTCGGCATCATGCTCTACCTGCTGTTCTTCCTGCTCAAGGACGGGCCGTATCTGGTGCGCCAGATCCTCGACTCGCTGCCGCTGTCTGACTTCGCTAAGCAGCACCTGTTCGCCAAATTCGTTGGCGTTTCCCGCGCCACGGTAAAAGGCACGGCGGTGGTAGCGGTGGTTCAGGGCACGCTCGGCGGTATCGCCTTTGCCATTGTGGGCATCGACGGCAGCGTGCTCTGGGGCGCGCTGATGGCGTTCCTCTCGCTGGTGCCAGCCGTAGGGTCGGCGATTGTCTGGGTGCCCGCGGCCATCTTCCTGTTCGCCACCCACCAGCTGTGGCAGGGTCTGTTTATCGTCGGCTTCTTCGTGATCATCGTCGGGCTGGTGGATAACATCCTGCGCCCGCTGCTGGTGGGCAAAGACACCAAAATGCCGGACTACCTGATCCTTATCACCACGCTTGGCGGCATGGAGCTTTACGGCATCAACGGGTTTGTTATCGGCCCGCTGATTGCGGCGCTGTTCATCGCCTGCTGGAACCTGTTCTCCGGGCGCGACCACGAGGGTAACGCCGAAGAGCTCGACGCGGACTTTATCGAAGAGGGCCGAAACCCGCCGGATCTCTAGCCAAAAGGGCGGCCGCGGCCGCCTTTTTTATCACCACAAATCAAACGTTTTCTATAATTTAAAGAACGCCATCCCACGCTTGCCGTAAAAGGATCCAACAGGTGCGAATCGCCACGATAACAAACTGGGCCTACGGTGCCACGGTCTGCCTGACCCTCGCTTCCGGCATTGTCATGCTGATGGCTTCTCACGCCGATAACGCCGAGCGCGAGGCGGTGAAGCAGCGGCAGATGTTCGATCAGCTGACGGAAGACGTCGAAACCGACGCCTGGATGCTGTCGGATTTGGCGCGCCTGTTTGTGATTAAAAAAGATCCCGAGGTGCTCAACGATTACCGCAAGGAGCAGGACCGGTTTAAAAACGTTGAGCACCGGCTGGAAAAACTGCGGGACAACGGCGCGTCTGAAGAAGAGCTGGGGCTGCTGCGGGACGGGTTAAAGATTATTGATGAGCTACAGGACGAGCAGCAGGCCGCCCTGTCCGGCATCGCGCGGGGCGAAGAGCAGCAGGCCGTTGCCCTGCTCTACGGCACGGCTTATGAACAGGAGCTGGAGCGCGCGCAGCGGCAAATTGACCACTTTCGCCAGATGCTCGACAAGCGGGTGATTGCGGTCGTTCAGGATGCGACGCAAAAATCAAAAAACCTGCGCACCGCCTCGGAAATCACGGTCGGCCTGACCGCCCTGCTGTTTTTGTTCGTGCTCGGGTTCATCTTAAAGCGCCGCGTGCTGCGCCCGGTCGTGCGCCTAAGCGACGTGGTTCATCGCCTCGCCTCTCAGGATTACGCCGTCGAAACGCCCAACTTCAACCAGATCGACGAAATTGGCGACATGGCGCAGGCCATTCGTATCTTTCGTGAAAACGGCCTTGCAAGGCAGCGGCTGGAAAAAGAGCGCGACGCCGACTGGGCCGTTCGCGAGCTACTGGCGCGCATGACCCAGCGCCTTCAGGGCTGCGAGAACTTTGCCGACGTGATTAACGTGGCGGAGCTGTTCGCCCCGAACATTGCGCCGGGCGTGTCAGGGCGGCTGTATATTCTGGAGCGCGACCCGTGGGAGATGCGCTGCGCCGCCGAATGGTTATCCCCGGAAGGCGATAAACTGCGCTTCCCGCCGGACGAGTGCTGGGCCGTGCGCCGCGGTCAAAGCCACCCGCCCGTCAACGGCGAGCCGGATATCGCCTGCTATCACCTGCCAGAATCTCAGGGCCATCATTCGCTGTGCGTCCCGTTGATTGCCCAGGGCGAGGCAATTGGCCTGCTCTCATTCCAGAACATCACCGCTGAAACCGCCCCCTCTCGCGCCTACCTGGAGCTGATGGCCGAGGCGCTCGGCCTGGCGCTGGCGAACCAGCGGCTGCGCGATGCCCTGCTGGAAAAAGCGCTGTTCGACCCGCTAACCGGACTGCGTAACCGTCATCATCTGGAAGACACGATGCGCACGCAAATGGCCCAGGCAATGCGCAACGACGAGCCGGTGAGCTGCCTGATGATCGACATCGACCACTTCAAGAGCATCAACGACCGCTTCGGCCACGAGGCGGGGGACCAGGTCATCAAAAGCGTGGCGGCGATTATCCAGCGCACCGTGCACGACAGCGGGCTGGCCTTCCGCTACGGCGGCGAGGAGTTTTTGGCTCTGCTCACCGGCGCCGACGAAGAGGCCGCGCACGCCCGCGCAACGGAGATCTACAACGGCGTGCGCGAGCTGTCGCTGCGCTACGGGCTGTCGGAGATTGGCCCGGTGGATGTCTCCATCGGCATCGCCAGCTACCCGCAGCACGCCCAGAGCGATAGCCTGCTGCGGGCGGCGGACGTGGCGCTGTACCGGGCAAAAGAGCTTGGCCGCTCCCGGATTGTGAGCTTCGGCATGCTGGAGGCGGGCTAGCTGCTATTTTGCTCCCGCCACGCTTTTACCATCTCGTTCGTCACTTCATTTTTATAGCAAATGGGCGCATAGCCTCCCGCTTTGCTCCACGCGCTGCGCCTTCCGCACGCGCTGCCGTTTCGCGCGCGATTGAACGGGCACGCGCAGACGCTGGGGTAAGAGGCTATCGATTCGGCGATCACGTTTGCTTTCACCTGCTCATCGGATACCGCCCGGGCTTTTGCTTCAACGTTGCCCACCATCAGGATGCAGCACGCAGCAAAAAGCCCCCGCCAGGAGGATCTTGTTTTCATTTACATAGCTCGATTAAAGAAGGGAATGGCCTGCACGATAAAAGGTGTTAAGGCGGGCAATCCTGACGTGGAACAAAAAACAGGCGCATTAAGGGCAACGCGTTGACCGCTCACGGTAATTTCAATTAAGAAATGCGACTCTCGTGCCGATACCACAATTATCAGGGTTATTCGTTTTCTTGCTTGCGTCTGACATGACCTGACAGCGAGCGGGCGTAGCCTTAAGAAAACATCGTCAGGGGAACAGGCATGAGCGGGCACGAGGTTATGGTTCAGCGGATAACCGCCATTATTTCAGCGCTATACCAGCACGGTTTTGTCTCACGGCAAAAGCTGCTGGATGAATTTAACATCAGCGAGCGCACGCTGTATCGCGACCTTAACCGTCTGGGGGATCGTATTATCCATGACGGCAACGGTATCTACCGGCTGGCGCCCGCCTATGCCAAACCGCAAACCCTAAAAGAGCTGCAGAATCTGGTCAGCCTTCTGGGGATAGAGGAGCTTATTCCTGCCAGTAAGCTTATCCTCAAGCCCGATCTCTCCTCGCTCAGCATCCGCGCCTTGCCCGGCGACCCGGAGGCGAAACGCGTTCTGGAGAATAACTTCAGCCTGTTTGATAAAGCCATTCGCCAGAACAGCATCTGCGAATTTCACTATAAAGACCGGCTGCGCCGCGTGGCGCCCTATCAGCTGATCAATATCAAAGGCGTGTGGTATCTCGGGGCCGTGGAAGACGGCAACGTGAAGGGATATCAGCTCAGTAAAATTCGCTGGTTAACCCTGACGTCTGAGCATTTCACCCCGGAAGCGCATATCGCGAAATATTTCGCGGAAGAAGACGACGTGTGGTTTTCCCTGAATAAGCAGACCGTACAAATCAAAATTGCGGCGGAGGTGAGCTATTACTTCCAGCGCCGCAGCGTGCTGCCTGCGCAAAAAATAGTACGGCAGGAGCCCAACGGCGATTTAGTCGTGCAAACCGAGATGGCGCATGAAAACCAGCTGTTTCCGCTATTACGCTACTGGTTCCCCCATCTCACCATTATTTCCCCGGCCAGCCTGCAACACCATTTTCTCCAGAAGCTCTCTCAGCAAATGGCAGAAGTGGCAGCGCAGTGCGGCGGGGCACATTTTGAACTGACACAGCAGGAGTAAAACATGTTACGCGGATCCGAGAGAAAAGAAGCCTTAGCGAGCCTTTCCCAGGCCACCACGCGCTACGAGCAGCAGGCGAAGGACACGCAAAACGTCATTACCGAGCTGTTTGTGCTGCGCCAGAAGTGCAGTACAGACCTGATTACGCGCGGTGAACACTTCATCAACCGACTGGCGAATACGCCAAAAGAGTTCGACAAATCCTGGAGCGAGCTGAAGGCCGAAATTGCCGAGTTCGACGACGTGGTTGAAAAGCTGGAAGAAGAGTACCGCGCCTCCCACGTAGGCAAAGGCACCGCGGCGGCGGGCGTTGCCGTGGGCGCAGGCGTGGCGGCCTTTGCGCCAACGGCGGCGCTGGCAGTGGCGACAACCTTTGGTACGGCGTCGACAGGCACCGCCATTGCCACCCTAAGCGGCGCTGCTGCAACCAACGCCGCGCTGGCGTGGCTCGGCGGCGGCGCGCTTGCGGCGGGCGGCGGCGGCATGTCCGCAGGCAGCGCGCTGCTGGCGCTTGCAGGCCCGGTCGGCTGGGGGATTGGCGCGGTGGGGATCGCCGGCGGCACCTTACTGGCGCGTCGCAAGAACGGCAAAATCATCGAACAGGCCCAGGCTGAGGAGCGCGAGGTACGCTCGCAAACCTCGAAGCTGCACATCGTACAGCGCAGTGCCGACGAGCTGAAAAGCCTGACCTCGGAACATTATCACGGCACGGAGAGCATCGTGGACGTGCTGGAGAAAACCGCCCCGCGCGACTTCACCCAGTTTAACGCCGGACAACGAGAACAGCTTGGCGCACTGATTAACCACATCAACGCCTTATCAAAACTGATCAACAAGAAGATCCAGTGATGGAGAACGTCAACAATCATACCCCGGTCGGCGATCAGCTGATCGGCAGCGCGGTGAATGCCCTTAACCAGGCGCGGATCAACGACGAGCTTTTTCACCTCACCCGGCAGGATATTGCGTATGATCTGGCGAGCGCGCAGATGCAGAAAGTGCGCGATTTTATCGCTTCTCCCGGCAATATTCTCGGCAGCATGGGCACCAAACACGGCGAAATCGCCGAGCAGGTTGAAGTGGCCGTGCGCAATTCGCATCAGGCGCTGGATGAAACATTGCAGGATGGCTCAACGTTTCGCGCCACCTTTGAAGGGGTGGGTCGCACCGCGCCGGAAGACTACCGCATCGACGGCTTTGACGTTCAGTCCAAGTTCATCAACGGTACGCACAACAACCTGAAGGCCGTGCTGGGCCATATGGGCGACTATCCAAACTTCGGCAAGGACGGGTCGTTCTACCAAATACCCAAAGACACCTGGCAGGAGATTCAGGACATTCTCGACGGCAAGCCGGTCGAGGGGCTGAAATCCAGCACCATAGAGGCGATTAAGGCCAGAGTCGCTGAAATCGAACAGCAAACCGGCCTGCCCTTCAACGAGGTGGTTCGCCCGGGCGTATCGGATTACAGCGAAGTGCAGTGGGGAAAAATCGACTCCACGCTGGATAAACACGACCAGGATCTGGCTGAAAAGAACGAGGCGAAACGCGCCGAGATTATCGACGATCACCAGCCGTCGCTGGCGGAAGGCCTGCGCGCGACGGCGATGGGGGCCGCGTTCGGCGGCGCCTTTGCGCTCGGCACCGGGATCTACCGTAAATACCGCGACGGCAAAAACGTCTTTCGCGGCGAATTCAGCGCCGAGGACTGGCAGGACGTCGGGCTGGACTCGCTGAAAGGGGCGGCAATCGGCGGGGTATCCGCCGGAGCAATCTATACCCTGACGAACTACGCCTCGATGGGTGCGCCGTTCGCCAGCGCCCTGGTCACCGCCACCAAGGGCGTGGCAAGCCTGTCCCTCTCTTATCAGCGCGGTGAAATCAGTCTGGATGAGTTTACCGATCTCGGGCTTATCGTCTGCGCCGAGTCGGCCATCGTCGGCGCCATGACCGCTGCGGGTCAGGCGCTGATCCCTGTCCCCGTGCTGGGGGCGCTGGTGGGGTCGATTTCCGGTAAGTTCATGGTCAGCGTTGCCAAAAATCTCGACGGCAAAGCGCGTCAGGCGTTACAGGCCCGCATGGACGAGTTTGCCCATCGGCTTAACGCGCTCGAACAGCAGGTGCTCAACCGCCTGTTGAGCGAGTTTGCCGCGCTGGGTGAACTGACGGCGGCAGCGTTTAACGTCGAAAATAACCGTCAGCTGCTGGAGGTAAGCATCACGCTCGCGCAGGCGTATGGGGTGGAAGACGACAAAATTATCAAAAATGCCGATGACCTGGACGCCTTTATGACGGCGTGATGGGCGGGGCTACAGCCCGTTCTGTAAGAAAGCTCACATTTCTTCGCTTCTCTTATTCCCTTACGGAACGGGTGCGTTAACATTCAGCGCGTAAATACCTTTCACCACTCACCGAGGCTTTGATGCTGGAGAATGTCATCATCAGATAATCAGTTTCCCGCCTTTCCAGGACGGGCTGGTTATCGCTGCGCTTAAACCTTACGCACGCACCTGCTGGTGTGGGCACGTTTTTACGCATGATGATGAAACAGGTTTTCCGGTATGAATTTATCCCGTCAGGAACAACGTACCTTACACGTTCTCGCAAAAGGTGGACGTATTGTGCACGTCCGCGACAGCTCTGGCCGCGTCACTTCCGTTGAATGCTACACCCGCGAGGGACTGGTGCTCAGCGACTGCACGCTCGCCGTTTTCAAGAAACTGCGTACCAAAAAGCTGATCCGCTCGGTTAACGGGCAGCCTTATCGCATTAACACCACCGGGCTGAACAACGTTCGCGCACAGCTGGATAATCAATAAGGCACGAGGAACAGGACAAACGCCGCCCGTCAGGCGGCGTTTGTCTACCGCTTGCTTATCGCCAGCTTTGCAGCGAACAGCAAAAACACCACGCCGGTGGTTCTGTCCATCCACTTCACGACCGCGGGCTTTTTCAGCACCTGCGCCGCATAGCCCGTGGCGATAATCAGGGTTAACGACCAGAGCGTACCAATCAGTACATGAATGGATACCAGCAAAAAGGTCCAGGCAAACGGCGAATGCCCGGCGGGGATAAACTGCGGCAGGAATGAGACATAGAAAATGCCCATCTTCGGATTCAGCACGTTGCCGAGCATCCCGCGCATAAAGCCGTTACCGCTGCGCGCGCTGCCCTCCGCCGCCAGCGAAAACTGCTGACGCGGGCGAAGCAGCAGCTGAAGACCCAGCCAGCAGAGGTACGCCGCGCCGCACCACTTCAGAAGCGAATAGGCCACGTCGGACACCGCCAGCAGCGCGCCCAGGCCAAACGCCACCAGCGCTCCCCAGATAAAACAGCCCGTATCAATCCCCAGCGCCACATGCACGGCTTTTTTACTGCCGTCGGCCGCCGCGGTTCGCAGGATCAGGGCGGTATCAAGACCGGGGGTTAAGGTTAACAGCGTGGCGGCCAGGGTATAGGCCAGAAGGGCATCGGTGACGGACATGGTGCTTCTCCGAAAACGACGAGTCTATGGAAAATTTAACAAAGCGGCAACACCCTAAATTTCGCAGGTGCGCGTCGAAACAGGCTTAATTGTCACGAGGTTATTAGCGATAATTTAATACCATGTTAAATACACGCCGCGCCGACCACACAAAAAACGTCATTTGACGATTTTGAGACTATTTTAAATAGCCATTCCTTTTTCTTCCTGCCTGTAACCACCAATAACAACAGACTATAAATCTATAGAAAAGATTAAAACTGGTGGTTTAAGTTTAAATAAATCATTTAAGCGATATTTACGTTTAAGATTACACTCTTAAATGGTTTTATATTCCGACATAACGGAGTGGCGATACACGTTGTTCTGCAACGCCTTTCGCGACCGCCAGGGATGCAAAATGATTTTGAAAAACGGGATATAAAACATGTTCAAAAAAACAGTAATCGCCGCAGCTATCATGTTTTCTGGTGCTGCACTGGCCGCAGAAACTACCGGTGTCGCGGGGGGATCTATCACCTTCAACGGCTCCGTATCCGATACCACCTGTGACGTAACCACCAACAACGGTTCTGATTTCACGGTGAACCTGGCGCCAATTACGCTGACGGATATGGGGACCACCCCGGGTATCGTGAGCGCCAACAATAAAGACTTCACCATGAGTCTGAAAAACTGCACCGCGGCGGATACCGCGACCAAAACGCTGAAAATCACCTTCACCAGCAGCAACCTGTCCGACGACGGTAAATACCTGACCAACTACAGCGACAACGGCGCTGAAGGCGTGGGTATTACCCTGACCAAAGACGGCACCACCGCCGTGCCTTTTGACACCGCGTTCAATACCGGCCTGACCTCTGACGATGTCTCCGGCACCGACGGCGTAACGCTGACGATGCACGCGAACTACTACAACTTCGGCGGCGCCGCAGTGACCACTGGTAAAGTTGTGACCAACGCAACCTACTCATTTAGCTACGATTAATGACCTCAACCGGGGAGGCATCCCCGGTTTCTAATGACCATGAAAAAATTCACCTTATTTCTCCTTGGCGCGCTGGCGTCACAGACGGCCTTTGCCAGCGTGGTGATTAATCAGACCCGCGTGATCTATCCCGGCGACATGAAATTCGTTTCCGTTCAGCTGGTTAACGAGAGCGATAAAACCCATCTGGTGCAATCCTGGCTCGACGAGGGCGATCCCTCTGCGGCTCCGGAAAAGATCAAAGTGCCGTTTTCCATTACGCCGCCGGTGGTCAAAATGGATGCCCACAGCGGGCAAACCCTCAAAATTACCGGCATCAACACCGCGTCTCTTCCCGCTGACCGGGAGAGCGTGTTCTGGCTGAACGTGCTGGACGTTCCCCCTAAACCTGCAGGCAGCGCCGACAACTACCTGCAGGTGGCAATCCGCAACCGTATCAAGGTGTTTTATCGTCCGGCGTCGCTACAGGAGCTGGACAGCTCCGTTATCGAGAAGGTGTCGATTTCCACGTCGGGTAGCCACGCCTGCCTGAAAAATAACTCGCCTTACTTTTTGACCATTCCTCAGGTTGTGGCCTGGCAGGGTGGGCAGCTAAAGCAGGAGCGGACTGACAATCTGCTGAGCGACACCGTGTTTATTCCGCCTTTCGGCTGCGCTCTGGTGCCCGACAAAATCCGGTCCGGGACGCAGTACCGTTTGACCTGGCTCGACGATTACGGCGCCAAACGATTCAGCACCTTCCACTGATTACGCACAACGCTCATGTCGGGTTCGAATCTCATGAAGAACAGATCGCAGTTTAGAAAAAGCCTGTTGGTTCACTCCGTCAGCCTCGCCCTGTGTTCCTTTGGCGCGTGCGGAGAAACCTTTAATAGCAGCCTGCTGGTCGGTAATTCAGCCGATATGGACTGGAGCAACGCCAGGCTTGTGATGACGCCGGGCACCTACGACCTGGACGTTTACATCAACAACGCGTGGCGCGGGAAATTTACGCTGACCGTGGCGAACGACGACAAGGGCACCGTGCAGATTCAGGCCGAGGATGTGCCCCTGCTGGGCATACTCGAACTCGACGACGTTATCGGGAAGAAAAACGCCAGCAGGGTTGATGTCACCACCCTGCTACACGGCGGCAAAAGCAGGCTCAACCCGGGCGAGCTGCGTCTGGATTTAGAAATTCCCCAGGCCTTCGTCGCCAGCGAAAAGCAAAACTGGATCGCCCCCCAGAAGTGGGACCGGGGCATCAACGGCCTGTACACCAACTACAACCTCAACTATTACAACTTTCACGGCCTGCGCGAGGGCTACGGCAACAGCGACAACGTCTACCTGTCGCTGAACAGCGGGCTCAACCTGGCGGACTGGCATCTGATCGATAACTCGACGTGGATGCGCTACAGCGATATCGGCAAAGGATACTGGATCAACACCACCCGCTATCTGGAAAAACCGATGCCTGCGGTCGGGGCGCTGATGCGCGTTGGCCGTACCTACACGACCTCTGACTACTTCGATACGGTGCGCTTTCGCGGCCTGACGCTGAATAAAAGCCGCCAGATGATGCCCGACAGCGAGCGCGTGTATATGCCGATTATCAGCGGCATCGCCACCAGCTCGGCGGTAGTGAGCATTTACCAGGACGGGCACATCATTCGCCAGGTAAACGTCCCCGCCGGGCCGTTCGCGATCCGCGACTTAATGCCTACCGGCTCGCGAGGGGATCTCTCCGTTGAGGTGAAAAACAATGGCGGTAGCACCGAGCGTTTTGTGGTGCCCTTCTCCTCCATTCCGGACATGCTGCGCCCGGGCACCAGCGACTACCAGTTCAACGCCGGCGAAGTGGATATGCGCGGCATAGATGACCACAGCCAGTTTGCGCAGTTCAGCTATTCACGCGGGATCAATAACTATGTCACCGCCACCGCCGGAACGCTCTGGAGCCAGGACTACGCCTCGTATTTGCTGGGCGGCGCGCTGTCGGTGCCCTTTGTCGGGTCGCTTTCCGCCTCTCTTGAACAGTCGCAGTACCAACTGCCGGGCGAGAGCCGCCGTCGCGGGGAAAAATACGCGCTCTCGTGGAGTAAATCCTTCCCGACGCAAACCAACCTGACGCTGGCCTCTTACTACTACCGCACCCAGAATTACGCCTCGTTTAACGACTATATTCTGACGCGCGCCAACATTAAGGACTACGGCGGAACCGGCACCTCCACCGTTAACAGCAAGCAGGCCTTTAGCGCCAACCTCAACCAGCCGCTGGCGGAGGGGTTGGGTCGCCTGTCGCTGTCCGCCTACTGGCGCGACTACTGGCGGGGGCAAAAGACCAGCCGCCAGTACAACATGACCTGGAGCAACGCCTATAAAAGCGTGAACTACGCGGTTTCGCTGCGCCGCACCGAAGTGACTCAGTCTTACTACAACGATGAAACGGACTACGAAGGCGACGTGGTCACCTCTCTGCGCACCCGCAACAGAACGGAGAACAACCTCTATTTCTCCGTCAATATTCCGCTGACCCTGTTCGGCAGCCCGGGAAGCCTTTCGACGCACGCGACCGTCCAGCGCGGGAAATACGCGTCATCCGACGTGAGCCTGAGCGGCAGCGCGCAGGATGTGGATTACAGCCTGATGCTGGCGCACGACAGCGAGGGCGACTCCCGATCCGCCGACCTGTACACCAGCTGGAAAAACGACGCGACCAGCCTGAACAGCGGGCTGACGCTGTCCCGGGAATACCGCCAGGCCAACCTGGGGGCCAGCGGCAATATTCTGGCGTGGCGCGGAGGGGTTATCACCTCGCCAAACACCGGGCGCAACTTTGTGATTCTGGACGCGCCGGGCGTCGAACGCGCTATCGTAAATGGCGATAGCTCAACGCGTACCAATCATAACGGCATTGCCCTGATCGCCAGCGCCACCCCTTACCGGCTGAACAACTTCCATCTGGAGCAGGACGGGACAAAAAGCAGCGACGTGGATTTACAGGGCAATCTGCTCAATATCGCCCCCTATGAAGGCAGCATCACGTATCTGAAGTACAAAACCGATACCCGCAAGGTGTTCACGCTCGATTTGCAGGACAGCAGCGGCGGCCAGCTACCGTTCGGCGCGCTGGTTACCGATCTTAAGAATGAGGAGCTGGGCTATGTCGCCCAGGGAAGCCAGATATTCATTAAGTCTGACCAGATGCCGGACGCCATCCGCATTAATACCAGCAAAGGCAAAGTGAAACGTTCCTGCGTAATTACGCGGCCGACGGAACATGCCGTCAATATTTGCCGTTAACCGACCACGAGTATAAAAACCGTCATGAGAAAATCATTTTTACTGTTCCTTGCCGTCTTTAGCCTAATCCTGATCCCGGGCTTCGCGGCGCAGGGAGCCAATAAAGCCCGAGGGGTGACCGGCGATACCTGCCGTAACAGCGGTATTTTATTCAAGAGCGTTGCCGAAGCGGACAAATCGCTGAATTTATCCTCGGAGTTTATTAGCTCCAACGTGGTGGAACGGACATACACCACCAGTTGGTCAGGCAGCATGACCTGTACTTACGGTAACGTCGGTATCGGGGGACTATTGCAGGATCACCTCTACTACTTCACCGGGTTTAATAATAATCCGGTGTATCTTCACTTCAGCAGCAAAGACGGCGAAAGCAGCTACTGGATTAAAGTCACCTCCGAGATCGTCGGGGCGAAGAAAGTCACGGTGAGCGGCATTGTGGGTATCCACTCCATCGGCTACCAGACGCAATATACGCTGCGGGCGGAACTGCTCTCTACGCCGCCGACGGGCGTGGCCACCTATACCAAAACCACCACCAGCGGCGCATTAACCGTGATCCCCGCGGTCATGAGCGGGACGGGTGCCGGGTCGGACTCCCCTCTCCTCTCGAGTAAAACGTACGCCTGGCGCGCGTGGAATAACATGATGACGGAGGCGTCACGTAAAAGCTGGGACACGGATTATTTTCTGGCGTATGAAAAAATGACTATTCAGTTCGAGCCGAAACAGACCACCTGCAATCTGGTGCACGATCTGACGGTCAAACTCCCTTCTGCGCCGCTTAAAGAGCTGAAAATGAATGGCCGAGCCAACGGGACGAATTTTATCCTCCCGATTAAGTGCGGGAATCTTGCGGGAATTAAAAAGGCCACCCGGAATATTAAGGCCTGGCTCTCGAGCAATGATTTAGTGACCACCGACGGCAGCTATCAAACGATGGTGAATGATGAAACGACAGCCGGCGGCGTGGGCATTGCCATTCGCACCCAGTCTCTCTTCGGCTTTCACGAAGAAATCAAAATATCGGGCAGCAGCAGTATCGAAAATGCCACTCCGCTTCTTGAAATCGCGAAAGATGACGATATTCAGGAGGTCGAGAATATCTACCTTCATGCGTATTACAAAGTCTATAACGCGTCGGCACTTTCAACGGGAACCATCGTCGCCACGGCACAGGTGATGTTTGGCTATGACTGAATTTCAGGCGAAGAAACACCCGCTTTTTTAATTAACACCGCTGCCGAAGGACGCCATGAAAATATCTGTTCAAACCGTACTGAATTTACTGCATAACATTATTTCCCCCATTTCCGTAGACCTGGTCAATCATCTGCAGCGCACGACGCTCATTGCCTGGTATTTGAGCCAGCGCGCGGGGCTGGATAAAGCGGGCATGAGTAATGCCTTCCTGGCGGGCATGCTGCACGATATCGGTTCTCTGGAAAAAGACCGCGAGCGGCTTGCGCCGGGGAACGAGGGATTTTTCGACGGGCATGAAAAGCTGGCGGGTTCGATGACCGCGGGCATTCGCTTTTTGCAGCCCGTTACCGCGATTCTGGAGAACCACCACACCGAGTGGTCAGACTCGGGCGAGAAAACGCTGCCGCTGGTGCATCATATGCTGCATATGGCCGATACCTTCGAGCTCTTTCTGCGGGGGGTTAGCGGGGATTACAGCGCCCGGCGCGAACGCATTATTGCGGACTTCTTTGCTCAGTCAGAACGCTGGCCCGCCTCGCTAGAAGCGGCGCTGCGCGGCGCGAGCCAGCAGGACGGCTTCTGGTTTCGGCTGGGGAATCCCACCCTTTCGCAGGTTCTGAATGCCATCAGCCCGCTGCAGGATCAGATGCTGGATCATCACGATTTTCTGGAAGTGTGCCAGCTCATCTCCAAAATCGTGGATAAATACAGCAGCTTTACCCGCACCCACAGCGCCAGCGTCTCGCACGTGGCGGCTAAGCTCGCCGAACTTTATGGCTATGACATCGATATGCAGGAGAAGATCTGCATCGCGGGCTACCTGCACGATATTGGCAAACTCTTTACGCCGCTTGCCATTCTCGAAAAGCAGGGCGCCCTCGAACCGGACGAGTACGCGATGATGAAGCAGCACAGCTATAAAACGCTGGTCATGCTCCATCCGATTACGGAACTAGGGGATATCGTCAACTGGGCCGCCAACCACCATGAACGGCTCGACGGCAGCGGCTATCCGTTCAGGCTGGGCGCCGCCTCGCTGGATATTCCCTCCCGTATTCTCGCCGTTGCCGATGTCTTTACGGCCATGACGGAAAACCGCCCTTACCGGCAGGGAATGCAGAGCGAAATGGCCCTGAAGATCCTGCGTGAAGAAGCGGCGAATTACCGGCTTGACCGGGACATTGTCACATTGCTCGACCATAATATTGAGATTGTGAAACCGCTTGTCGCGATGTGTTAACGCTGTAAGAACAGATAATGAAATATTTAATAGCCAGCAGAGTCGTTTACGATACTGAAATTGGGGAGCTAACGATTCCTGGTTCCGAGCTTGCTGAAGCGCAGAAATTGACGCATACCGCGAACAGTATTCTTTCGTTGCTTATTGCTTCTCCGGGGAAGGTGCTTGAACGGCAATATTTGCTGGAAGAGGTCTGGGAATCCGCCGGGCATACTGGCTCAAGTTCGTCGCTCAATCAGTACATTAGTATATTGCGCAAAACGTTGACCTCTTTGACGGATATCGAAGAGTCGATTATCGTCGTCCCGAAAGTGGGCTTTTACTTTTCTGCCGATATCGACGTCCAGCTCCTGGAGCAGCCCTACGCGCCGCTTCCCGACGTGTCTCGGCCGCGCGTAATGCCACCACGAAAAACGCTGCCGTTAGGCTATATCGCCGCGGGGGTAATTATTCTTGCTCTGGTCGCCGCCAATATTTGGGCCTGGAACCCGCCCATAAGCCATGCCCGTTATTCAAGCCTTACCGATATCGGTAAGCTTGAAAAATGCACGCTTCAAACCTTTGAGCATCTTTCACAGGACGCCCGCACACGGCTGTACGAGGTGTTATTGGCGGCCCAGCCCGATCTGAAAGATAAATGCCAAAAACATACGGCGAGCCTGCTTGTAAATATTCAGACCAGCGTTTTTTACGGCGGTCGCGGACGCATTTTTTATTCATTTTGCCCTCTGGACTCTGAAAATGACGCGCTCGCCTATTGTGAAAACCACTATGCCTTTAACTGGAAAATGAAATGAAAATCGCGTTGACGCTGGCGGCGATTGCGCTCGTCCTGACCGGGAAGCTTATCTGGGGAATAAATGACCGTTCTTCGGCCTATTTCGACGACCGCTGCTTTGCTAATTTCACCTATAACGACAGCAACACCAGCGATGCCCTTAAATTTGAAGGCAACATATTATTTGAGTTTTCTAAAAGCAAAACCGGACAATTTACGCTGTTCGGCGATATGACTTACCAAGGTAAAAGCTATACCTTTTCGCGCTATGTGAATTTTGACTATCTTCTGCTTAAAAATAACGTATACAGAATTAAAATTCTGTCTCAGGAAGCGATGCCGCATGATACCGTTCCGACCGAGATCGCCCCTCTTGCTGTTAAAATATTTTTCCTCACCGGCGAGCATTCTATGTATCTGCATAAACATGATGACAGTTTTATTACCATCGGCAATACGCTTTCACCGTTGATGAACTGCGTGATTGAGCATTAAGCGTTACAGGAAACGTTGATCAATATTATTACCTATGAAAAAGAATAACTGTGTCGGCTGCGATAAATGTGGGTTTGCCGGCGTCTGCCGCGCGTATCTTTTTGACCGGCAGGAGCCGATGTTTGTTAAGGACATCGCCCGCAAAAAGCACATCGCCAAAAACGCGTTTATCTATGAGAACGGCACGCCCGTGCGGGCGCTATACGCCCTGCGTCGCGGGATAGCGAAAGTGTATGACTCGCGGCAGGTGCTGCAGGGCGTTGTCTTTCCCGGCCAGGTAATGGGAGCGGATGAACTCTTTTCCGGAGAGCATCAGTACAGCGTGCAGGCCGCGACGGACGCGGAGGTGTGCGAGTTAAAAAACACCCATTTTTACCATTTCAGCCAGATAACCCATGATTTTACTCAGTTTATTATCGATATTCTTTCCCGCTCAGCGAGGGAGAAGCAGCGGTTTATCAGCGTGCTGGTGCAAAGCGATGGGGTACAAAAAGTGGGTGAATTTATTCAGCTGATGGTGGATATCAACAGGGAATATGGCTACGGACAGCGCGTTCTGGAGCTGCCCCTGAGCAAAAAAGAGCTGGCTCAGCTGCTCGGTATCTCCCAGTCAACCCTGGCCCGCGCGTTCGACAGCCTGGAGGCGCAGCGTAAAGTGGTGGTCAACAAAAAAGAGCTGGTTGTGCTGGATGAGGGTAAGTGCTGAGGCTAAAAGAGAAATGTTAAAACCGGGCAGATAAAACGGGGTAAAAAAAGAGGGGGAAACAGCCAGTGAAATTTCTTATTTGCTAAAATAGAGATCGCTGACCATAATTAATAGCCTGTTTTTATAAGCAGGATGATTTTAAGGTAAATAAAATACAGGTTAGCTGCGCTGACTTTATTTTATTTATCGATAGGTAATTTCTTCTTTAGTTATCACGTTGCGAAGCGTAGTTTTGGAACCGGGGAAATAACGACATCCCCAGGTTATATTAATTAACTGCATAGACAGTACGTTAATTGAACTTCGTTAGCGTATTGCCTGAGATAACGGAGTATTCAACATGGCTTTTGCTACAACAAAAGACGGCGTTAAAATTTACTTCAAAGACTGGGGTAATAAAGATGCGCAACCTATCGTTTTCCATCACGGCTGGCCGCTAAGCGCCGATGACTGGGATAATCAGATGTTGTTTTTCCTGTCACAGGGCTATCGAGTGATTGCTACCGACCGCCGCGGCCACGGCCGTTCCGATCAGGTTAGTGAAGGCCACGATATGGATCACTATGCGGCAGACGTTAACGCTGTTGTTGAAACGCTGGATCTGAAAAACGCCATCCATGTTGGCCACTCAACCGGCGGCGGTCAGGTTGCCCGCTACGTTGCTCAATACGGCCAGCCACAAAACCGCGTGGCGAAAGCGGTACTGATTAGCTCGGTTCCGCCGCTGATGGTCAAAACGGAAAACAACCCAGACGGCACGCCTGTGGATGTTTTTGACGGTTTCCGCGCCGCGCTCGCAGCGAATCGTGCTCAGTTTTATTTAGACGTCGCATCCGGCCCGTTCTACGGTTTTAACCGCGATGGCGCCGAGATATCCCAGGGGACCATTCAAAACTGGTGGCGTCAGGGCATGATGGGAAGCGCAAAAGCCCATTACGAAGGTATCAAAGCGTTCTCCGAAACCGACCAGACGGAAGATTTGAAAGCCATCAGCGTTCCGGTTTTGGTTATCCAGGGCGATGATGACCAGGTGGTGCCTTACAAAGCGGCAGCGCTTAAGCAGGATAAACTTCTGCAAAACAGCAAGTTAATTGTTTATCCTGGTTATCCGCACGGGATGCACACCACGCATGCCGATACCATCAACAAGGATATTCTTGAGTTTATTCGCAGCTGAGCGGGCGGTTAACGTCGAGCGGGACAGAGCAGCGGTGAGCGGGTGAGATTTTTTGGTGCCGGGACAGAAAAATGGTGCCGATAATAGGAGTCGAACCTACGACCTTCGCATTACGAATGCGCTGCTCTACCAACTGAGCTATATCGGCCCTGAGAGGCAGGTTACGAGCGTAACCACGGGGCAAAAGAGTAGATCTAACAGGGTGATGCGTCAATGGCCTTGAGACTCAAACGGCTATTTTTGCACCACCCTTATTTTATTTACGCACGAATCGTATCGTCGCCGAAGCCGATCCACTTGTACGTCGTCAGCGCTTCAAGCCCCATCGGGCCGCGAGCGTGCAGCTTCTGGGTGCTGACGGCCACTTCCGCGCCTAAACCGAACTGACCGCCGTCGGTGAAGCGGGTTGAGGCGTTCACGTAAACGGCGGAAGAATCCACTTCGTTCACAAAGCGGTTTGCGTTGCGCAGAGTGCGTGTCAGGATCGCATCAGAGTGCTGCGTACCGTGTTCACGGATGTGCGCAATGGCGTCGTCAAGATCCGCAACCACCTTCACGTTCAAATCCAGCGACAGAAACTCGTCGTCGTACTGTTCCGCTTTTACCGGAACCACGGTCGCCGGGCCGTCTTTGAGCAGGGCAATCGCATCAGCGTCCGCGTGAAGCGTCACGCCGCTTTCCGCCATCTGCTTGCTCAGCGCGGGCAGGAAGGTGCTGGCGATACCCTGATGCACCAGCAGCGTTTCCACCGTATTACAGGTGCTTGGACGCTGGGTTTTGGCGTTAACGACGATCTTCAGCGCCGGTTCGATCTCCGCGGTGTCATCCACCACGATGTGGCACACGCCGATACCGCCGGTGATCACCGGGATTGTCGACTGCTCGCGGCACAGCTTGTGCAGGCCCGCGCCACCGCGTGGGATCAGCATGTCGATGTATTTATCCATGCGCAGCATTTCGTTGACCAGCGCGCGATCCGGGCTTTCGATTGCCTGAACTGCGCCTGCCGGCAAGCCGCACTCTTCCAGCGCCTTCTGAATAACGCGCACGGTGGCGGCATTGGTACGCCAGGTCTCTTTCCCGCCGCGCAGAATGGCGGCGTTGCCCGTTTTCAGGCACAGAGAAGCAACATCAACAGTGACGTTTGGACGCGCTTCGTAAATCACACCGATCACGCCCAGCGGGACGCGGCGGCGTTCGAGGCGCAAACCGCTGTCGAGCAGCCCGCCGTCAATCACCTGCCCGACCGGATCCGCCAGGCTGCACACCTGACGCACGTCGTCAGCGATGCCTTTCAGACGCGCGGGGTTCAGCGCCAGGCGGTCGAGCATAGCTTCGCTCAGGCCGTTTTCACGCGCCTCAGCGAGATCCTGTTCATTGGCACGCAAAATCTCAGCGGAATGCGCTTCCAGATAATCAGCGATTTTTTCCAGCACGCGGTTTTTCTCGCGGCTGGAAAGGAGCGCCAGTTTGTACGAGGCGGCTTTCGCAGCTGCGCCCATTTGTTCCAGCATGTTTGGCTCCTTAACGAATAATCATGTCGTCGCGATGGACTGCGACCGGGCCATATTCATAGCCCAGAATAGCGTCAATCTGCTGCGAGTGATGTCCGGCGATACGGCGCAGCGCGTCGCTGTTATAGCGACTCACGCCGTGGGCGATATCACGACCTTCAAGGTTGCGGATGCGGATCACTTCACCACGGGAGAAGTTACCTGTCACGCTTTTAATTCCTTTTGGAAGTAATGAACTCCCTCTTTCCAGAATGGCCGAGGTCGCCCCTTCATCCACGGTGATTTCACCCGCCGGCGGTGCGCCGAAAATCCAGCGTTTACGGTTTTCCAGCGGGGATTCCTGGGCGTGGAAGCGCGTGCCGACGGAGATGCCCTCCATCACGTCGCCAATCACACCCGGACGGCTGCCCGCGGCGATCACGGTGTCGATACCCGCACGACAGGCCACGTCGGCGGCCTGCAGTTTGGTGCCCATCCCGCCCGTGCCGAGGCCGGACACGCTGTCCCCTGCAATGGCGCGGAGCGCGTCGTCAATGCCGTGAACATCGGTAATCAGCTCTGCCTGCGGATTGTTGCGCGGATCAGCGGTAAACAGCCCTTGCTGATCGGTCAGCAGCAGCAGCTTGTCGGCGCCCGCCAGGATCGCGGCCAGCGCAGAAAGGTTATCGTTATCGCCCACTTTGATTTCAGCGGTCGCCACGGCGTCGTTTTCGTTGATGACCGGAACGATATTGTTATCCAGCAGCGCGCGCAGCGTATCGCGGGCGTTCAGGAAGCGCTCGCGGTCTTCCATGTCGGCACGCGTCAGCAGCATCTGCCCGACGTGAATGCCATAAATAGAAAACAGCTGTTCCCAGAGTTGAATCAGACGGCTTTGCCCCACGGCGGCCAGCAGCTGTTTGGAGGCGATTGTTGCGGGGAGTTCGGGGTAGCCCAGATGTTCACGCCCGGCGGCAATCGCCCCGGAGGTCACAATCACAATTCGATGCCCTGCGGCATGTAACTGAGCGCACTGACGTACAAGCTCAACAATGTGGGCGCGATTTAGGCGGCGCGATCCGCCTGTTAAAACACTGGTACCGAGTTTTACCACCAGCGTCTGGCTATCACTCATGATTCTCTGCCGTTCAACAATAGGGGAAATGATGTCAAGCAGACGTTTTAGCAGGACTCAGCCCCGTTGCCAACTGCCAGAGTATAAAGTGGCGCACTTTATTGCGCGGGATCAGGAAGCGTAGCGGCAGATTTTGACAGTTTTATTGCTGAAATAATAAATCACAGTTTTTTAAAAATATTCTTAGATTGTCATAAAACTTTAATTCCAGAACGATAAAACCCTTCCTGTTTTTTCACGGGACTTAAGCATCGGCTTATCGTCCAGCGAATTTTAAGCGCGTATATAACACTCAGGATTGAAAATGAAAAAAAGTTATCTGGCATTAGTGGTCATGGGCGTAGTGGCTTCTGCATCGGTACACGCAGCCGAAGTTTATAATAAAGACGGTAATAAACTGGACGTGTACGGCAAAGTAAAAGCAATGCACTACATCAGCGATGATGACACTAAAGACGGGGATCAGACTTACGTTCGTTTCGGCTTTAAGGGCGAAACGCAGATTAACGACCAACTGACCGGCTACGGTCGCTGGGAAGCTGAATTCTCCGGCAACAAAGCCGAGAGCGACGCGACGCAGAAAACCCGTCTGGCCTTTGCCGGTTTGAAACTGAAAAACTTTGGCTCCTTCGACTATGGTCGCAACCTGGGTGCGCTGTACGACGTTGAAGCCTGGACCGATATGTTCCCGGAATTCGGCGGCGACTCTTCCGCGCAGACCGATAACTTCATGACCAAGCGCGCGAGCGGCCTGGCGACCTACCGCAACACCGACTTCTTCGGCGCGATTGATGGCCTGGACATGACCCTGCAATATCAGGGCAAAAACGAAGGTCGTGACGCCAAGAAACAGAACGGCGACGGCTTCGGAACTTCTCTGTCCTATGACTTCGGCGGCAGCGATTTCGCGATTAGCGGCGCGTACACCAACTCTGACCGTACCAATGCCCAGAACCTGCTGGCGCGCGGCGAGGGTGATAAAGCAGAAGCCTGGGCAACCGGTCTGAAATATGACGCGAACAACGTTTACCTGGCGACCATGTATTCTGAAACCCGCAATATGACCCCAATTTCGGGCGGCTTTGCAAATAAAGCGCAGAACTTCGAAGTGGTAGCGCAATACCAGTTCGATTTCGGTCTGCGTCCTTCCCTGGGCTACGTTCAGTCTAAAGGCAAAGATATCGAAGGGATCGGCGACGAAGATATCGTGAAATATATCGATGTGGGCGCGACCTATTATTTCAACAAAAATATGTCGGCATTTGTTGATTATAAAATCAACCAGATTGATGACGACAATAAGCTGGGCGTGAGCAGCGATGATATCGTTGCACTGGGTATGACGTACCAGTTCTGATTGAGCAGAAATAAAAAAACCGGCGCTAAGCCGGTTTTTTTTGTGCCCGATGGCGCCATGGCATTATCAGGCGGTGAGCTTGACCGCTTCGCTGGAAAAATCATCCGCAGGCTCAAGCTTGAGATCCAGCGTCGCCAGCAGCGCGGTTGCCCTGGCGAGATACTCTTTCAGCGTGTGCTCCAGACGGTCGATCACTTCCTGATCTTTGATTGGCGCGGCCTGCCAGCTGCCGTCTTTATTGAACAGACCAAACTGATAGCTATAGGTGAAACGCTTTTCTTCCGCTTCCATTTCCATCCACCAGCCCCAGAATTCACGTTTTTCGGGTGCAGGCTTCACATTGACGCATACAGCCAGGCAGTCGAAAAAAAAGCGATTCTCTTCACACTGCTCTTCTCGAATGTACGGGCCAAGAGCCATGAACTTCTTAATCAGTCTACTTTTCGGGTGTCCACTCGGTAACGTCATTGCGATCTCCTTTTGTGAAGCCACTGTTTTACCAAACCATCAAAATTTAGCAATCTATTAACACAATCTCTGCGTGATCCAGCGTGTAATCTCTTTTAGCGCCTTGTCAAAATTCTGATACACCGGGCTGAACGGCACTTCGAGCAGTTTGCCGTCGGCAGATGACGAAGTGATTAAACGCGACTCCTCCTCCGGGCTGAAGGGATCGTTTTTCCAGAACCCGGACAGCATCGGCGTCGGGCAGCGGCGTCCCAGCAGGCCCTGCATTTTTAACGAGTAACGATTGAGCTCAACGCGCAGCGCTTCATCCGATGCATCATGCATACCAAGTCGGCTGGCCAGCACGTCCAGATACATCTCCGGCACGCTGCCCTGGCGCGCAGGTTCACTTAACAGCGAGTGAACCACCGGGCCGAGACAGGCCACCGCTTTAAGGCGCGATGATTCCAGATACGCCAGACGCACCGCGACGTTGGCGCCAAAGCGGAAGCCGAAAGCCGCGACCCGCGTGTGGTCGACCCACGGAATATTCTCCAGCGCTTTCAGCGCATGCTGGTGCAACAGGCTGGAATCCTGAGTCAGTTTCCATTTGGAGGAGAAGCCAATCGACGGCATATCAAGCGTTAACATGGCGATCCCTTTTGGTGCAAAGTAGCGCTCAAAAAGGCTGTAGTAGTCCGTCTGGAGGGAGTCCAGCCCGCCGCACATTAACACGGTCGGGAACGGGCCTTCGCCATCCGGCATATGCAGGAATCCGGTCACGGGCGAGCCGCCGGGGATGGTAAACTCAATCTCACGCATCCGGCCCGGCAGATGCTGGGCGGCCTCTTCATAGGCGCGGTTCGCCAGCGCCTGCGCCTGCTCCGCCAGTTCATCACCTTTCAGGTGCGGGTACGCGGCGATGCTGTAAAGGTTACAGGCATGGAGCCAGTATTTGCCGCTCAGCGCCGCATTCCCTTCCTGGCTGGCCTTTTGCTGCCAGAGCATCGCCTGTTTCGACCATTCGTAGATCCAGTTGCCGCCGCGATAGCCGACTACGGTATCGTAAAGCTCGCTGTCGGTGCGCTCGGACTCGCTCATGACGATACGCGCCTGAACGTCGAGAATTTCACGCGGATCGATACCGCGCCAGATCCACATCAGGCGGTTAATCATTCGGTACCAGTGGGGCACATTTTTGCCGTCTAACGCAGACTGGACTGAAGGCAGAGAACCCTGGTTAAAACGGCGCACCAGCGTCGACGTTTCCGGGTGTTTAAAGCGGGGTTTGAATAGCGTTTCGCTAAGGTTTGCCTGCGTCATTGCATTGCCTCCATGAATACATCGTATAGAGACCATTGTAACGCGCTACAGGCTAAAAAAAACAACGCCCGGCAAAACCGGGCGTTAAAATAATGTCGTGGCGGAATTAACGGCCAGAGATTGGCGGTACGAATACCACGCCCATATCCCACGGCTGTTCAATCCAGGTATCCTGCGGGATATCAATCACGTAATCGTCAACCAGCGGGCGACCGGCAGGTTTAGCGAAGATAGTGACGAAGTGCGCTTTTGGATACATTTCGCGGATAGCCACCGCGGTGCCACCGGTATCAACCAGATCGTCGATAACGATGAAGCCTTCACCGTCGCCTTCAGCGCGTTTCAGCACTTTCAGTTCGCGCTGGTTGTCGTGGTCATAGCTGGAGATACAAACGGTATCGACATGACGAATACCCAGCTCACGTGCCAGCAATGCACCCGGTACCAGACCGCCACGGCTAACGGCAATAATGCCTTTCCACTGCTCGGAAGGCATCAGACGCGCAGCCAGTTTGCGTGCGTGGATCTGCAACATGTCCCAGGTGACGACGTATTTTTCGCTCATGTGAAGTGTCCCAGCCTGTTTTTATACGGCTTAAAAAGTGTTCAAGGGGGAAATAGGTTGCGCGAGATTATAGAGATCTGACGCGCTAAAAACCAGTGTTTAGCGCCCGGCGCCTGAGTTTTTACATGCTTTATGCTACCAGCAACCAGAGAAAGTGGTATTCTCAGTTGCATCTCGCAAGCCCGACTTGTGGTAACTATTAACCTGCTAACCCTGTGTCCTGCATCAATCTTTGCAGCGCATCGACAAGGAGACTTATCGTGTCTGAACTGTCTCAATTATCTCCACAGCCCCTGTGGGATATTTTTGCCAAAATCTGTTCCATCCCGCACCCGTCCTATCACGAAGAGCAGCTTGCCGAACATATTATGGGCTGGGCGAAAGAAAAAGGCCTGCACGCCGAGCGCGACCAGGTTGGCAACATTCTGATCCGCAAACCGGCTACCGCAGGCATGGAAAACCGTAAACCGGTTGTGCTGCAGGCGCACCTGGACATGGTTCCACAGAAAAACAACGACACCGTTCACGACTTCACTAAAGATCCTATCCAGCCCTATATCGATGGCGACTGGGTGAAAGCGCGCGGCACCACGCTTGGCGCGGACAACGGTATCGGTATGGCTTCTGCCCTGGCGGTGCTGGCTGACGACAGCGTTGAGCACGGCCCGCTGGAAGTGCTGTTGACCATGACCGAAGAAGCGGGCATGGACGGCGCGTTTGGTCTGCAGGCGAACTGGCTGCAGGCAGACATCCTGATCAACACCGACTCCGAAGAAGAAGGTGAGATCTACATGGGCTGTGCGGGCGGTATTGATTTCATCTCTACCCTGCCGCTGTCCCGTGAAGCGATCCCTGCGGGCTTCGAGACCTTCAAGCTGACGCTGAAAGGGCTGAAAGGCGGTCACTCCGGCGGCGATATCCACCTGGGTCTGGGCAACGCCAACAAGCTGCTGGCGCGCTTCCTGGCGGGCCACGCGGCCGAGCTGGATCTGCGTCTGGTGGATTTCAACGGCGGTACTCTGCGCAACGCGATCCCGCGCGAAGCCTTCGCCACCGTTGCGGTGCCTGCGGCGAAAGCCGACGAGCTGAAAAAGCTCTCCAGCGTTTACCTCGACATCCTGAAAAACGAGCTGTCTGCGAAAGAGAAGAACCTGACCGTGGTTCTGGAATCGGTGACGGCGGATAAAGCCGCGCTGACCGCGCAGTCTCGCGACCGCTTTGTTCAGCTGCTGAACGCTACGCCAAACGGCGTGATCCGTAACTCCGACGTGGCAAAAGGCGTGGTGGAAACCTCCCTGAACGTCGGCGTGGTGACCATGAGCGACGACAGCGCAGAAATCATCTGCCTGATCCGTTCTCTGATCGACAGCGGCAAAGAGTACGTTGTGAGTATGCTGGAATCTCTGGGCACCCTGGCAGGGGCAAAAACCTCTGCGAAAGGCAGCTACCCGGGCTGGCAGCCGGATGCCACCTCCCCGGTGATGGCGCTGGTGCGCGAAACTTATCAGCGCCTGTTCAACAGCACGCCGAACATTCAGGTGATCCACGCGGGTCTGGAATGTGGTCTGTTCAAGAAACCGTATCCGGACATGGACATGGTATCCATCGGGCCAACCATCACCGGGCCGCACTCCCCGGACGAGCAGGTTCACATTGAAAGCGTAGGCCATTACTGGACGCTGCTGACCGAGCTGCTGAAAGCCATTCCTGCGAAGTAATCCCCTCAGGAAAGAGACAAGCCCGGCTGCGATTCGCTGCCGGGCTTTTTTATAACCCCAGCACCAGCTGTCGCTCGAGCTGCGGGTCAAGCAAGGTGACGTGCAGCCCCACCAGCCGCACCCCGCGCCCGCTCCGCCGCTCCTCCCAGGCTTTTTTCGCCGTGGCGATAAGATCGTCTTTATTCAGCCGCGGCCAGACGTGCTCCTGCGTCGTCTGCTGGAAGTCGTTGAACTTCAGCTTGATGCCCTGCCGGGCAATCAGCAGATCCGGCTTGACCTTCGCCAGCCGTCGCTCAAGCTCCGGGTAGAGCTGCCCGTTGATAATCGCCTCGCAATCCGCCCACTCGTGAATATCTTCAATCAGGGTGCGCTCGACGCCGACCGATTTGCGCAGCCGCTCGTTGTTCACGCCGCGATCGTCGATCCCCTGGCTGCGCTCCCACAGCACGCGACCAAACTTGCCAAAGCGCTTGAGCAGCATCGCCAGGTCGCTGCGCTGCACGTCTTCACAGGTGCGAAGCCCCATGCTTTCAAGCTTCGCGGCGGAGACTTTTCCCACGCCGGGAATTTTGCCGAGCGAGAGCGTTTTTAAAAACGCGGGAACCTCTTCCGGGGTGATGACGTACTGCCCGTCAGGCTTATTCAAATCAGAGGCGATTTTGGCGAGAAACTTCACCGGGGCGATGCCCGCCGAGGCCGTTAAGTTCAGCTCGCGGGAGATAGTCTGGCGGATCTCCTGCGCCATCAGGGTGGCGGAGCCGTGGCAGTGCACGCTGTCCGTCACGTCCAGATAGGCTTCATCCAGCGACAGCGGCTCAATGAGCGAGGTATAGCGGGAAAAAATCTCGCGAATATGCTCAGACGCTTCTTTGTACGCATCAAACCGGCCCGGCAGAAGCGTGAGATGAGGGCAAAGCTTTAGCGCCATCGCCGTCGGCATAGCGCTGCGCACGCCGAACTTGCGCGCGGGATAATTGGCGGTGCTGATCACCCCGCGCTGTACGCGGCTGCCGCCAATTGCGATGGGGATATCCCGCAAGGCAGGATTATCACGCATCTCCACTGCGGCAAAAAAGCAGTCCATATCGACATGGATTATTTTGCGCATAGTAAGCCCTCACTCATTACTGGATAAGTATACAGTAAACAAATGAGGGTTGAGAAGTCTGCCTGAGAAGTGTCGGGTGGCGGCTTCGCCTACCCGACCAACACGACTAAAGAATGCGCTGCTGTTCGCGGGCCATTCTTTTTTTCCGCGCATCGCAGGGTTCAGGGCAGTCGCAGACTTTTTCCATTCCAAGGGAGGAAATGCCGCCGCAGCTGCCCTGAATGCTTTTGCGCTTGATTATCCAGCCTAGCGACATGCCGAAGACCACCAGCACAAACACCGCAAACGTTGCCAGAAAGGTCAGCATTGTCAGCCTCCAAAATCATCCAGCATGATGTTCTCGTCTTCCACGCCGAGATCCTTGAGCATCTTGATCACCGCCGCGTTCATCATCGGCGGGCCGCACATATAAAACTCACAGTCTTCCGGTGCGGGGTGCTGCTTGAGATAGTGCTCGTAGAGAACGTTGTGGATAAAGCCCGTATAGCCCGTCCAGTTATCTTCCGGCTGCGGGTCGGACAGCGCCACGTGGAAGCTAAAGTTAGGGTTATCACGCGCGAGCTGTTCAAACTCGTCGTCATAGAACATCTCGCGCAGGGAGCGCGCGCCGTACCAGAAGCTGATTTTGCGCGTACTGCCAAGACGCTTAAGCTGGTCGAAAATGTGCGAACGCATCGGCGCCATCCCCGCACCGCCGCCGATAAAGACCATTTCGGCGTCGGTCTCTTTGGCAAAGAACTCGCCGAACGGGCCGGAGATGGTGACCTTATCACCCGCTTTCAGCGACCAGATGTAGGACGACATCACCCCAGGCGGCGCGTCCGGCACGTTTGGCGGCGGCGTGGCGATACGCACGTTGAGCATAATGATGCCCTTCTCTTCCGGATAGTTCGCCATCGAATAGGCGCGCAGGGTTGGCTCTTTAACCTCTGAAACAAAGCGGAACAAATTAAATTTATCCCAGTCTGCGCGGTACTCTTGCGGCACGTCGAAGTCGGCCCAGGCGACGGTATGCGCCGGACACTCAATCTGAATATAGCCTCCCGCGCGGAACGGCACGCTTTCACCTTCCGGCACCCGCAGCTTGAGCTCTTTGATGAAAGTCGCCTTGTTATCGTTAGAGATAACCTCGCACTCCCATTTTTTGACGCCGAAGATCTCCTCCGGCAGCTCAATTTTCATGTTCTGGCGCACCGCGACCTGACAGGCCAGACGGCAGCCCTCTTTCGCTTCGCGCCTGGTGATGTGCGCCAGCTCGGTAGGCAGAATATCGCCGCCGCCCTCTTTTACCGTGACGCGACACTGGCCGCAGGAGCCCCCGCCGCCGCAGGCCGAAGAGACAAAAATGCCGTTGCCAGAGAGGGTATTGAGCAGCTTGTCACCCGCCGGAGTGCGGATCTGGTTCTGCGGATCGTCATTGATATCAATGACGACGTCCCCCGAATTCACAAGCTTAGAGCGCGCGGCCAGAATCAGCCCCGACAGCACCAGTACAATGAGCGTGAACATCACCACGCCAAGAATAATTTCCATATCGAAGCCCTTAAAGCTGCACGCCGGAGAAGGACATAAAGCCCAGCGCCATCAGCCCGGTGGTGATAAAGGTGATCCCTAAGCCGCGTAGCCCGGCGGGTACGTTGGCATATTTCATTTTTTCGCGGATCCCCGCCATGGTCACGATCGCCAGCATCCAGCCGATACCGGAACCAAATCCGTAAACGACGGATTCACTGAAGTTATAGTCGCGCTGCACCATAAACGACACGCCGCCGAAAATGGCGCAGTTCACCGCGATAAGCGGCAGGAAGATCCCCAGTGCGTTGTAGAGCGACGGGAAGTACTTATCGAGGATCATCTCCAGGATTTGCACCAGTGCCGCAATCACGCCGATAAAGGTGATGAAGTTGAGGAAGCTCAGATCAACGCCCTCAACCAGCGCGCCGTCGCGCAGCACGAAGTTGTACACCAGATTGTTGATCGGCACGGATAAGCCGAGCACCACGGTGACCGCCACGCCCAGGCCAAATGCCGTCGATACCTTTTTGGACACCGCCAGGAAGGTACACATGCCCAGGAAGAACGCGAGCGCCATGTTTTCAACGAACACCGCGCGCACAAATAAACTCAGGTAATGAGCCATTGTCGGTTACTCCTTTTCCTGCTGTTCTGGCCTGAGGGTACGAATCAGCCAAATCAGCAAACCGATAATGAAAAACGCGCTTGGCGCCAGCAGGAACAGACCGTTTGGCAGATACCAGCCGCCGTTTTGGACGGTGTCCAGCACGGTGATGCCAAACAGCTTGCCGCTACCGATGAGCTCGCGCAGGAAACCCACCGTCAGCAGGATCACGCCGTAGCCGAGGCCGTTGCCGATCCCGTCCATAAAGCTCGCCAGCGGCGGCATCTTCATGGCATAGGCTTCCGCACGCCCCATCACGATACAGTTGGTGATGATCAGGCCAACAAACACCGAAAGCTGTTTCGAGGTTTCATAGGCGAAGGCGCGCAGCAGCTGATCGACCACGATCACCAGCGAGGCTATGATCGCCATCTGCACGATGATCCTCACGCTGTTCGGAATGTGGTGGCGGATCATCGAGATGAACATGCTGGAAAATGCCGTCACCAGCGTAACCGCCACGGTCATCACCAGGGCCGTTTCCAGCTTGGTCGTTACCGCCAGAGCCGAACAGACCCCCAGTACCTGCAACGTAATCGGGTTATTGGCGAAAAGCGGGCCAATGAGCACCTTTTTCACTTCTTTCAACTCGCCCGCATCAGCCATTGTTCAGCGCTCCTTCACGTACGTTTTTCAGGAAGGGGCCGAAACCCAGCTCCCCCATCCAGAAATCAAAACTGTGCTGCACCCCGTTTGAGGTGAGCGTGGCGCCGGAAAGACCGTCGACGGCGTACTCATCTCCCGGACGCGCAGAGCCTTTCACCACCTTCAGCGCAGGCAAGCCGTTATCATCAACGACCTTTTTACCGACAAACTGCGCGCGCCAGTTCGGGTTTTCAATTTCGCCGCCCAAACCCGGCGTTTCACCGTGATCGTAATAGGTGATGCCCTTAATGGTGCGACCGTCCGGGCTGAGCGCCACAAACGCGTACATCACAGACCACAGGCCGTTGCCGTAGACCGGCAGCACCATCTCCTGCACCCGCTTTTGCGCGTCGCGCACCAGGTAGATTTCAGCGATGTTGCTGCGACGCTTAATACCCGCCGGATCCTGCGAGGCCTCCAGCGCAACGCTCATTTGCGGATCTTTCAGCGCCAGGGACGGATTGAATTTCGCCGGGTCTTTTTCCAGCAGTTCACCGCTTTTTAAATCCACCAGCCGCGCTGAAATGCGCTCGGCAAAGATTTTCGACACGTCATCGGCGCTCATGCCGTCCTGCATCAGCCCGGCAACGGCGAGGATGTTGCGCTGTTTATCCAGCGCCCGCTGCTCCTGCTGCAGCGGCTTTAATCCCACCGCAGAGCCCGCGACAACAATGGAACAGACCAGGCAAAGCACCAGCACCACCAGCAGCGTTTTGCCGGTGCTGTCGTTATTTTTGATATCAGCCACGCGCCTTCCTCCGCTTAATGTTGGCGCGCACCACCAGATAATCGAATAGCGGCGCAAACAGATTGGCAAACAAAATGGCCAACATCATCCCTTCCGGATAAGCCGGGTTGACCACGCGAATCAACACACACATCACGCCGATGAGTGCGCCATAGCACCATTTCCCTTTGTCGGTGAACGACGCCGAAACCGGGTCGGTTGCCATGAACATCATGCCAAAGGCAAAACCACCGAGCACGAGATGCCAGTACCACGGCATTGAGAACATCGGGTTGGTGGTCGAGCCGATAAGATTGAAAAGCGTTGCGGTGAGCACCATGCCGAGCATCACCCCGGCGACAATGCGCCAGGAGGCCACGCGCCCGAACAAAATAATCGCGCCGCCAATCAGGATCATCAGCGTTGAGACTTCACCAATGGAGCCGGGAATATTGCCAATAAAGGCATCAAACCAGGTAACAGGCTGACCGGTGGCGTTGTTGACCAGCGTTTCACCGCCGTGCGCCGCCCACTGAGAGAGCGGCGTGGCGCCGGAAAAACCGTCTGCCGCCGTCCACACTAAATCCCCGGAGATTTGCGCAGGATAAGCAAAGAACAGGAACGCACGCCCCGCCAGCGCCGGATTGAGGAAGTTGCGCCCGGTTCCGCCGAAGATCTCTTTTGCGATGACCACGCCAAAGCTGATACCCAGCGCCGCCTGCCATAAAGGCAGCGTTGGCGGCACAATCAGGGCAAACAGGATGGAGGTCGCAAAGAAGCCTTCGTTGATTTCATGTTTGCGGATAATGGCAAACAGCACTTCCCAGAACCCGCCAACGATAAACACCGTCAGGTAGATGGGCACGAAGAAAACCGCGCCCAGGGTCATCATGCTTATCCAGCCCGCATCCGCCGCAAAGCTCACGCCCAGCATCTGGGCGACACGATAATGCCAGTCGGACTCAATGACCTGCGCAAGCTGCGAGGCGTCGTAAAGGTGGTGCAGCGCCGGGATGGTTTGCAGCCCGACGTTGTACATCCCCCAGAACATCGCCGGAAAGACCGCAAACCAGACCAGAATCATCATGCGCTTCAGGTCGATGGCATCGCGAACGTGCGCCGCCCCTTTTGTGACCTGCCCTGGGGTGTAGAAAATGGTCGCCGTCGCTTCAAACAGCGGATAGTACTTTTCCAGCTTGCCGCCCTGCGTAAAGTGCGGCTCCATTTTTTCGAAGAGGTGTTTTAAGCCCATCAGTTATCCTTCCTGCTCAATGCGGGTTAACACCTCGCGCAATACGGGTCCGTATTCGTATTTTCCAGGGCAAACATAGGTGCAGAGTGCCAGATCTTCTTCGTCGAGCTCCAGGCAGCCAAGCGCCTGCGCGCTGTCGGAATCGCCGGACAGCAGGTCGCGCAGCAGCGGGGTCGGCAGGATGTCGAGCGGCATGACGCGCTCGTAGTTGCCGATAGGCACCATCGCCCGCTCACCGCCGTGGGTGCTGGTAGAGAAGTTAAACAGCTTGTGCCGCAGGAAGTGACCGAGCGTGGTGCGGGTGACGGAATACTTGTCGGCCCCGGGAAGCACCCAGCCGAACAATTCTTTCTCGCGGCCCTCTTCCACCATGCTGACCTGCAGGTGGAAACGCCCCAGGAACGCCTGCGCGCCCGTGGCGTGTCTGCCACTCAGCACCGAGCCGGAGATCAGACGGTTTTCACCCGCTTTGGTTTCGCCTGCCAGCAGCTCGTTGATGTCTGCGCCCAGCAGAGTGCTCACCAGACGCGGGCGGGCAGCCTGTGGCCCACCGAGAGCGATCGCGCGCTCGGAGGAGAGTTCGCCGATCATAAAGAGCTTACCGATAGCAATCACGTCCTGATAATTCAGGTGCCAGACCTGCTTCGTCAGGCTCACCGGCTCAAGGAAATGAATATGCGTTCCGGCAAGCCCCGCCGGATGCGGGCCGGCGAATTCGTTAAACGTCACCTGCCCCTGCGGATGGCCGCCCAGCTTGCCGCCGCTGGCCTGACACACATGGATTTTGCCTGCCGTCAGGCGGGTTAACAGGGTAAGCCCGGCGTCGAACGCTTTGCGCTGGGCAAAAATAAGCGGCTGCGGGTCGGCGCTCAGCGGGTTGGTGTCGATAGCGGTGACAAAAATCGCCGCAGGCACGGTGCCCGGCACGGGAGATTTACTGAACGGACGGGTGCGAAACGCCGTCCACAGGCCGGAGGCCAGCAGTTGAGCCTGCACCACCTCCCGGCTGAGGGTGGCGAAATCGGCGTCGTCATAGCGCGCGAAGGTGCGCTGCTCGTCGCCTTCGATGCGGATGACTACCGACTGCAGCACGCGGCGTTCACCGCGGTTAATGGCCACGACGGTGCCGCTCGCAGGCGCGGTGAACATGACGCCGGGATTTTTTTTATCTTCGAAGAGCGCCTGCCCTTTCATGACGCGTTCGCCTTCCTGCACCAGCATAGCGGGGCGCATGCCGATGTAGTCATCGCCTACAATGGCGACATGACGAATGTCCGGGCCTGGAGAAACGTGCTGTTCGGGCACGCCCGCGATAGGGAGATCAAGTCCTTTTCTGATTCTAAACATGTGGTTAGCAAGTATCCATGAACAACAATCCAGAGGAGGCGCAGTGTACCATTTTCGCCCTTTCGACGGCAGGGAAACCGCCGTGCCGCGCGCCAAAATGCGAGCTATTACGCAAAGTTCCTAACGCAAGACGCATAAGGATGGGATATAAGGGTAAAACTATTTTGTAAACACAGCCGTTCGCTCTTGCGAAAAACTACAGCGGTGCTAATGTGAGCGCTCCTAAATCCAGATTAGTCTGATTACGGGTCTCTTTTGCCGTCCTGGCAAGTTGGTTTTTAGCTTTATCAAGGAACTAGTAGTATGCGTAAAATCGCATTGTTCATTGCGATGCTTCTGATTCCGTGCGTGTCGTTTGCCGGGCTGCTCAGCAGCAACAGTTCAACCACGCCGATCAGCAAAGAATATAAACAACAACTGATGGGATCGCCGGTTTATATTCAAATCTTCAAGGAAGAGCGCACACTCGATCTGTTTGTCAAAATGGGCGAGACATATCAGCTGCTTGATAGCTACAAAATCTGTAACTATTCCGGCGGGCTAGGGCCGAAACAGCGTCAGGGCGATTTCAAGAGTCCGGAAGGGTTTTACAACGTTCAGCGCAGCCAGCTAAAACCAGACAGCCGCTTCTATAAAGCCATTAATATCGGCTTCCCGAATGCCTACGACCGTGCTCACGGTTATGAAGGTAAATACCTGATGATCCACGGCGCCTGCGTGTCCGTCGGCTGCTATGCGATGACCGACAGCGGTATTGATGAGATTTTCCAGTTTGTGACCGGCGCGTTAGTGTTCGGCCAGCCAAACGTTCAGGTCAGCATTTATCCGTTCCGCATGACGGATGCCAACATGGCGCGTCACAAGTATTCCTACTTTGCGGACTTCTGGAAACAGCTGAAGCCGGGTTATGACTACTTCGAACAGACGCACAAGCCGCCGGTTGTGTCAGTGGTTGATGGCCGGTACGTGGTCAGCAAGCCGCTGAGCCACGAAGTCGTCCAGCCACAGCTCGCGTCAAACTACGCGGTCCCCGAGACAAAATAGAACCCACTCACCTGGCATAATCTTTTGCCAGGTTTCGTTGCCCGTCAGCGGCTGCGTTGCAATTACGGTGACCACATCGTTCGGTGTGGTCTCCTTCTGAAAGTCTATTTCCACGTCCTGATCGAGCAGCGTCGCTACGCCAAACGGCGCTCGGCGGGTGATCCAGAACAGATTCGTCGAGCAGAACGCCATCACGTAGCGGCCGTCAGAAAGCAGCATGTTGAACACGCCCTTTTCACGCAGCTCCGACGCCAGCGTGGCGATGTATTTGAACACGGCCGCCATGTTGCCCGGCGTGCGGGGATAGCGCTCCGTCAGCTTGTGCAGCAGCCAGCAAAAGGCTTTTTCGCTGTCGGTTTCCCCGACCGGGCGAAAGTTGCCCGTTTCCAGCGATTTATAGCCGGTGAGCTGACCGTTGTGAGCGTAGGTCCAGTTGCGACCCCACAGCTCGCGGGTAAACGGATGGGTATTTTCCAGCGCCACCTCGCCGCGGTTCGCCTGGCGAATGTGGGCGATCACCGAGCGGGACTTTATCGGGTAGTCCTGCACCAGTTTGGCAATTGGCGAGTTAAAGCTGGGCTGTGGATCTTTGAACGTGCGACATCCTTTACCTTCGTAAAAGGTAATGCCCCAGCCGTCCTTATGCGGCCCGGTTCCTCCCCCGCGCTGTACCAGCCCGGTGAAGCTAAAGCAGATATCGGTTGGCACATTGGCGCTCATCCCGAGCAGTTCGCACATACAACACCTCCACAACAGCGGGGGCACCGGTGCCCCCAGCGAAGTCTTACTTAACCATCTCTTTTTCGATCAGCTGGATCAGGATATGAATCACTTTGATGTGAATTTCCTGAATACGATCGGCGTAACCGAAGTGCGGAACGCGGATTTCGATATCCGCCGTGCCCGCCATCTTGCCGCCGTCTTTGCCGGTCAGGGTGATGACTTTCATGCCTTTTTCACGCGCTGCGGCAATCGCTTTGATCACGTTACCGGAGTTGCCGGACGTGGAAATGCCCAGCAGCACGTCGCCTTCGCGGCCTACCGCTTCAACGTAACGCGAGAAGACATAGTCGTAGCCAAAGTCGTTGCTCACGCAGGAGATGTGGCTGACGTCGGAAATCGCAATCGCCGGGTAGCCCGGACGGTTTTCGCGATAGCGACCCGTCAGCTCTTCTGCGAAGTGCATCGCGTCGCAGTGGGAGCCACCATTACCGCAGGAGAGCACTTTGCCACCGGCTTTGAAGCTGTCTGCCAGCAGGACCGCCGCGCGCTGAATAGCGTGAATATTGGCTTCATCTTTCAGAAAGTTAGCCAGCGTTTCCGCCGCTTCGTTCAGTTCGTTACGAATAAGATCCTGGTACATGAGGATAATCCTTCAGCATTAATGAAAATAACACTATGCAGTGTACCGGATAGCCGCAAAGTCGAGAAGTTAAAGCCTGCCGATTCTCAGGCTGTTTTGTTTTTTCGTGCCTGCTAAAACCTGAACAATGTGAACCAGGTTGTAATTATTTTGTAAACACATTGCTAAAGGAAATGACATCAACTACAACCATATCATCACAAGTGGTCAGACCTCCTACAAGCAAGGGAGCTTTTCTTTATGATGATTTTGAGCATTATCGCAACCGTTGTTCTGCTCGGTGTGTTGTTCTATCACCGCGTAAGTTTATTCCTGAGCAGCCTGATTCTTCTGGCCTGGACGGCTGCGCTTGGCGTCGCAGGTCTTTGGAATATCTGGATTTTAGTCCCGCTGGCAATCATTCTTCTGCCGTTCAACCTGACCCCGATGCGCAAGTCGATGATCTCCGCACCGGTATTCAAAGGCTTCCGTAAAGTGATGCCGCCGATGTCGCGTACCGAGAAAGAAGCGATTGATGCGGGCACCACCTGGTGGGAAGGCGATCTGTTCCAGGGTAACCCAGATTGGAAAAAGCTGCATAACTACCCGCAGCCGCGCCTGACCGCAGAAGAGCAGGCCTTTATCGATGGCCCGGTAGAAGAAGCGTGCCGCATGGCGAACGACTTCGCGATCACCCACGAAATGGCCGACCTGCCGCCGGAGCTGTGGGCGTATCTGAAAGAGCATCGCTTCTTCGCGATGATTATTAAGAAAGAGTACGGCGGCCTGGAGTTCTCGGCTTACGCTCAGGCTCGCGTGCTGCAAAAACTGTCGGGCGTTTCCGGCATCCTCGCCATCACCGTTGGCGTGCCAAACTCCTTAGGCCCGGGCGAGCTGCTGCAGCATTACGGTACTGAAGAGCAAAAAGATCACTACCTGCCGCGCCTGGCTCGCGGTCTGGAAATTCCGTGCTTCGCGCTGACCAGCCCGGAAGCGGGCTCCGACGCGGGTGCTATCCCGGATACCGGCGTCGTCTGCATGGGCGAATGGCAGGGCGAGCAGGTGCTGGGTATGCGCCTGACCTGGAACAAGCGCTACATCACGCTGGCGCCTATCGCCACCGTGCTGGGTCTGGCCTTTAAGCTCTCTGACCCGGAAAAACTGCTGGGCGGTGACACCGATCTGGGCATTACCTGTGCGCTGATCCCAACCTCCACGCCGGGCGTTGAAATTGGTCGTCGTCACTTCCCGCTGAACGTACCGTTCCAGAACGGCCCGACCCGCGGTCAGGACATCTTTGTGCCGATTGATTACATCATCGGCGGCCCGAAAATGGCCGGTCAGGGCTGGCGTATGCTGGTGGAATGTCTGTCCGTCGGACGCGGCATTACCCTGCCGTCCAACTCTACCGGTGGCCTGAAATCGGTGGCGATGGGGATTGGCGCTTACGCCCACATCCGCCGCCAGTTCAAAATCTCCATCGGCAAGATGGAAGGTATCGAAGAGCCGCTGGCGCGTATCGCAGGCAACGCCTACGTGATGGACGCCGCTGCTTCCTTAATTACCTACGGCATTATGCTGGGCGAAAAACCGGCCGTACTGTCCGCGATTGTGAAGTACCACTGTACCCACCGCGCGCAGCAGTCAATCATTGATGCGATGGATATCGCGGGCGGTAAAGGCATTATGCTCGGCGAAGGCAACTTCCTGGCGCGCGGATATCAGGGCGCACCGATTGCCATCACCGTGGAAGGGGCGAACATTCTGACCCGCAGCATGATGATCTTCGGCCAGGGCGCGATCCGCTGCCATCCTTACGTGCTGGAAGAGATGGCGGCTGCGCAGAATAACGACGTGGATGCTTTCGACAAGCTGCTGTTCAAACATATCGGTCACGTGGGTAGCAACAAGGTGCGCAGCTTCTGGCTCGGCCTGACGCGCGGCCTGACCAGCGCGACGCCAACCGGCGATGCCACTAAGCGTTACTACCAGCATCTGAACCGCCTGAGCGCCAACCTGGCCCTGCTGTCCGATGTTTCCATGGCGGTATTGGGCGGTAGCCTGAAGCGTCGTGAGCGCATCTCTGCCCGTCTGGGCGACGTGCTGAGTCAGGTCTTCCTGGCCTCTGCGGTGCTGAAACGCTATGACGATGAGGGCCGTCAGGAAGCGGATCTGCCGCTGGTTCACTGGGGCGTGCAGGATGCGATGTATCAGGCTGAACAGGCGATTGACGATCTGCTGGCGAACTTCCCGAACCGCTTTGTGGCTGGGGCCCTGCGCGCGGTGATCTTCCCGACCGGCCGTCACCACCTGGCGCCGTCCGATAAGCTGGAGCACAAAGTCGCGAAGATCCTGCAAATTCCGAGCGCAACCCGTTCCCGTATCGGCCGCGGGCAGTACCTGGAGCCAACCGAGCACAACCCGGTGGGTCTGCTGGAAGCGGCGCTGCTGGACGTGATGGCGGCTGACCCTATCCACCAGAAAATCTGCAAGCAGCTGGGCAAAAACCTGCCGTTTACCCGCCTGGACGAGCTGGCGAAACAGGCCCTGGCAGGCGGCATTATCGATAAAGATGAAGCCGCCATCCTGGTGAAAGCCGAAGAGAGCCGTCTGCGCAGCATTAACGTGGACGACTTCGAGCCGGAAGAGCTGGCGACGCAGCCGGTAAAGCTCCAGGAGAAGGTCCGCAAACCTGAAGCCGCGTAACCCGCTACGCTTCGACAAACCCCGCCTCGTGCGGGGTTTTTTATTGCCACAAATTATAATTCCATCGTGCTAGAGTGTCTGGACGCTGTTCAACGAGGAGTCTTAACTGTGCCTGGTTTGAAGATTACGATTTTACAACAACCTTTAGTGTGGATGGACGGCCCTGCCAACCTGCGCCACTTTGACCGTCAGCTGGAAGAGATAACCGGGCGCGATGTGATTGTCCTGCCGGAGATGTTTACGACCGGCTTCGCGATGGAAGCCGCGAAACAGTCGATGCCGCAGGACGAGGTGGTTGCCTGGATGTACGCGAAAGCGCAGCAGACGAACGCCCTGATCGCGGGCAGCGCCGCGCTGCAAACCGAGCGCGGGCCGGTAAACCGTTTCCTCCTGGTTGAGCCGGAAGGCAAGGTGCATTTTTACGATAAGCGCCACCTGTTCCGCATGGCGGACGAGCATCATCATTACGAAGCGGGCAACGAGCGGCTGGTGTTTGAGTGGCGCGGCTGGCGCATTCTGCCGCTGGTTTGCTACGACCTGCGCTTCCCGGTGTGGTCGCGTAACCGCAACGATTACGACCTGGCGCTGTATGTCGCCAACTGGCCCGCACCGCGCTCGCTGCACTGGCAGGCGCTGCTGGTGGCGCGCGCTATCGAGAATCAGGCATACGTGGTGGGTTGTAACCGCGTGGGTACGGACGGCAACGGGCATCACTACCGGGGCGATAGCCGGGTGGTGAATCCGCAGGGCGAGATTATCGCCACCGCCGAACCGCATCAGGCGACGCGTATTGATGCCGAACTGTCGTTAACGGCGCTGAAGGAGTATCGGGAGAAGTTTCCGGCGTGGCAGGATGCCGATCCGTTTAGTATCGGATAATTATTCTCTTTTCCCCTGATTTTCGAAGCGACAGTTTTTTGTCAGAAAACAAGATAGTGA
>NZ_CAXOFU010000025.1:0-72606 GCF_964208575.1 Enterobacter soli
GATGCGCACTATACTCGGATAGCTTTGTGATGCAACCCCTTTTTTACATAATTCATTATTTTGCCTGTAAATTGAACGCTGTTGCGCCATATGGACTATTTTTTGCGCAAAATTTGGCAAAGGGCATGTGATGCCATTTCTTTAGAACGGGTGGTTTGTTATCTTCATCACGCGGAAATGGGCAACTAAAAGACGAGATATAATGAAAGGACGTTGGGCGAATTATCTAATGACAGGGGCAATGGTCGCCATTCTTGCCGCCTGCTCTTCCAAACCGACCGATCGCGGTCAGCAGTATAAAGAGGGGAAATTATCCCAGCCTTTCACCCTGGTTAACCAGCCCGATGCCGTAGGCGCACCGATCAACGCCGGAGATTTCTCCGAGCAGGTTTACCAGATCCGCAACGCGTCGCCGCGTCTGTATGGCTCACAGAATAACGTATACAGCGCCGTTCAGGACTGGCTGCGCGCGGGCGGCGACACGCGCAACATGCGTCAGTTTGGTATCGATGCCTGGCAGATGGAAGGCGCAGATAACTACGGCAACGTCCAGTTTACGGGGTACTACACGCCGGTTATCCAGGCGCGGCATACCCGTCAGGGCGAGTTCCAGTACCCGATTTACCGTATGCCGCCAAAACGGGGCCGCTTACCGTCCCGCGCCGAGATTTATTCCGGTGCGCTGAGCGAAAACTACGTTCTGGCCTACAGCAACTCGCTGATGGACAACTTTATTATGGACGTGCAGGGCAGCGGCTACATCGATTTCGGTGACGGCTCCCCGCTCAACTTCTTCAGCTATTCCGGTAAAAACGGCCATGCTTATCACAGCATCGGCAAAGTGCTTATCGACCGGGGTGAAGTGAAGAAAGAAGATATGTCGATGCAGGCGATCCGCGAGTGGGGCGAAAAGCACAGCGAAGCCGAAGTGCGCGAGCTGCTTGAGCAGAACCCGTCGTTCGTCTTCTTCAAGCCGCAAAACTTTGCGCCGGTGAAAGGGGCGAGTGCTGTACCGCTGATTGGCCGCGCGTCCGTGGCGTCGGATCGTTCTATTATTCCGGCGGGCACCACGCTGCTGGCCGAAGTGCCGCTGCTGGATAACAACGGCAAATTCAACGGTCAGTATGAGCTGCGCCTGATGGTCGCGCTTGACGTCGGTGGGGCAATCAAAGGGCAGCACTTCGATATTTATCAAGGTATTGGCCCGGATGCCGGCCACCGTGCAGGCTGGTATAACCACTACGGCCGCGTGTGGGTACTGAAGACCGCGGCAACCAGCGGAAACGTATTCAGCGGCTGATTGTGGTATTCTGAGCGCAATACGGATTACTGTTCAGGGTGAGGAAAACCTCACCCTTTTTACATCTGAGGTTTTATGTCTGTGGTAATCAGCGACGCGTGGCGCCAGCGTTTCGGCGGCACGGCACGTTTATATGGCGAAAAGGCCCTGCAGCTGTTTGCAGAGGCGCACGTGTGCGTGGTGGGCATCGGCGGTGTCGGCTCCTGGGCGGCAGAAGCGCTGGCGCGAACCGGCATTGGTGCAATTACGTTGATTGATATGGATGATGTCTGTGTGACCAACACCAACAGACAAATCCACGCCCTGCGCGACAGCGTTGGCCTGGCGAAATCAGAGATCATGGCCGAGCGCATTCGCCAGATCAACCCGGAATGCCGCGTGACGGTGATTGATGACTTTGTCACGGCGGACAATGTCGCAGAGTACATGAGCAAAGGCTACAGCTATGTGATCGACGCTATCGACAGCGTGCGTCCGAAAGCGGCGCTGATTGCTTACTGCCGTCGTTACAAGGTGCCACTGGTGACCACCGGCGGGGCGGGCGGGCAAATCGATCCGACGCAGATCCAGGTGACTGACCTGGCAAAAACCATTCAGGATCCGCTGGCGGCAAAGCTGCGCGAACGCTTAAAGAGCGATTTCAACGTAGTTAAGAACAGCAAAGGTAAGCTCGGCGTCGACTGCGTGTTTTCTACCGAAGCGCTGGTTTACCCGCAGTCGGACGGCTCCGTGTGCGCCATGAAAAGCACGGCGGAAGGGCCAAAACGGATGGATTGTGCCTCTGGATTTGGTGCGGCCACCATGGTGACCGCCTCTTTCGGCTTTGTGGCGGTGTCACACGCCCTGAAGAAGATGATGGCGAAGGCGGAGCGTCAGGCCTGAGCCTGACGCGCTGCGTCCAGCACGGCGTCGCCAAGCGCGGTCAGCCCCTGACTACGCGAGGCGCTGAGCTGGGCGCGTAAACCCAGTTCGTCAAACAGCGCCAGCGGCGAATGCGCCAGCAGCTCGGCGGCGCTTTTCCCCTCTACCGCCGTCAGCAGCACGGCCAGCAGGCCGCGAACAATACGCCCCTCGCTGTCGCCGAAGAAGTGAAGCTTATCCCCGGACGCGCTAAACCCCAGCCAGACGCGATTCTCACAGCCAGCAATCTCTTTCGCCTGCGCCTTAAGCTCGTCAGACAGGGCGGGAAGCTGCTTGCCCAGCACGATCAGCTGGCGATATTTATCTTCCCACTGGGTCAGTGAGCCAAAGGTCTGTTTGAGGCTATCTTCCGTGATGACGGTGCCGAACGGGTGTCCGGCGAGTGTTGGGCTTGTCATTAATCCACCAGGAGTTCAAGGGCGCGGTCAACGGCTGCGACCAGCGCGTCGACATCACTTTTTGTATTGTACGGCGCAAACGAGGCGCGAAGCGTCCCGCTGACTCCCAGCGCCGCCAGCAGCGGCTGGGCGCAGTGCTGTCCGGCTCGCAGGGCAATACCGTACTGCGCAAGAAGCGTTACCATATCACTGTGGTGAACGCCTTCAAAATCAAAGGCTAACAGGCTGGAATCCTGCACGCGAAACGACCTGAAGCCCGGTCGTTTTTTCAGCTCTTCTTCTGCAAGGGTGGCAAGCCCGCGGCTCCAGCTTTCGGCCTGGGCGATGTCGGTTTCGCCAAGCCACTCCAGCGCCGCGCTCAGGCCGATCACCCCCGCCACGTTGGGTGTGCCTGCTTCGAGGCGATACGGCACGTCCTGGGTTTTGAAGCCGTCAAACGTCACTTCGACGATCATCTTGCCGCCGCCGAGCCACGGGGTCATCTCAGCCAGCAGGTCAGCCTTGCCGTACAGCGCGCCGATGCCGGTTGGCCCGTAGAGTTTGTGCCCGGAGAAGGCGTAGAAGTCGATATCGAGTTTTTGTACGTCGGCCGGAAAATGCACCACGCCCTGAGCGCCGTCGACCATCACCACCATGCCGTGAGCATGGGCGATGTCAACGGCGCGGGCCAGATCCGGGCAGCCGCCGGTGACGTTGGACATCTGCCCTAACGCCAGAATACGGCTGCGGGGGGTAATGAGTTCAGGTAAACGCGCCACGTCAGGCAGGAAGTCGGCGCCAAGCGGCAGCCTGACGACGCGCGCCCCCGTTTGCTCTGCGACCATCAGCCAGGGCACCAGGTTAGCGTGGTGCTCGGCTTCGCTGACGATGATTTCATCGCCCGGCTGCAGGCGCGGCCTGGCGTAACACTGGGCGACCATGTTGATGGCTTCGGTGGTGCCGCGCGTCCAGACGATATTTTTACCGCTTTCAGCGTTGAGCAGATGAGCCACCTGGTCGCGGGCGGCTTCGTAGCTGGCCGTTAAGCGTTGCGCCTCGGCAAACTGGCTGCGGTGAACGTTACCGGCGCTCAGGCTGTAAAACTGCTGCGTGGCCTCGATAACCGCCAGCGGTTTGAGCGCGGTGGCGGCGCTATCAAGGTAAACACCGGCGTCGGCCAGCGCCGGAAACTGTTCGCGAAAATGTGCGGGACTGAAAGCGTTCATGGTATTCCTCGTGTCGATAAGCAGATCGTCGCGCAATTTCGGCACCAGGGCAAGGTGGATGATCTCTATCGGAATTGTCTGCTTATGCCATCCCCTTCTGAAAAGCAGGTTATGCTAAATAGTGTTAGGTGAATGTATTTGCCTGTTCTAAATCGAGGTTTGAATAGCATTAATCGCTAAAGGAGAATAATCATGAAAAAGACAGCCGCAATCATCTCTGCCTGTGTGTTTACCTTTGCCCTGAGCGCATGTTCCGGTAACAACTACGTTATGCATACTAACGACGGTCGTTCCATTGTCTCTGAAGGGAAACCAACGACGGACAATGATACCGGGATGATTTCGTACAAAGATGCGAATGGCAACAAACAGCAAATCAATCGCAGCGACGTGAAAGAAATGAAGGAAATTGAGCACTAACAGAAAGATAAGCAAAAAAAAGCACCGCAAATTGGCGGTGCTACATTAATCACTATGGACAGACAGGGTAAATGTACAGGAAGTGAAAAATTGGTAGCGTTGCTACCGTGGTCTGAATCGCAGACCAATTGCAAACACAACAACACAACATCACAACCGTAAGCCAAAAGCCCTTCAGAACACGCATTCCAAAAAACTTTTCGTTCCGGCTCAGGAAGTGCCGCCACTATAGGTATTTGCTGGTAGTTCCTCAACGGACAATTTATAATGGCTCAGATTAAAAAAACTAATAGGTTAAACGTTGTTTCTCATATGTTAAATGCCGTTAACATCTAAGCCAGATAACCATGTCCAAGCGATTACCACCCCTTAATGCATTACGTGTTTTTGATGCCGCAGCCCGTCATCTGAGCTTCACTCGCGCAGCAGATGAGCTTTTTGTGACACAGGCCGCAGTAAGTCATCAAATCAAGTCCCTGGAGGATTTTCTGGGGCTTAAGCTGTTCCGCCGACGCAACCGCTCGCTGCTCCTGACCGAAGAAGGCCAAAGCTATTTTCAGGATATTAAAGAGATTTTTTCTCAGCTGACTGAGGCGACCCGCAAGCTGCAGGCGCGGAGTGCAAAAGGCGCACTGACTGTCAGTTTATTGCCCAGTTTTGCCATTCAGTGGCTGGTGCCGCGACTCTCAAGCTTTAACTCAGCTTATCCGGGAATTGATGTCCGAATCCAGGCCGTCGACCGCCAGGAAGACAAGCTCGCGGACGACGTCGACGTGGCGATTTTTTACGGTCGCGGCAACTGGCCGGGTTTACGTGTCGAAAAATTATACGCAGAATACCTGCTTCCGGTCTGTTCCCCCCTTTTATTGACCGGTGATAAAGCGTTGAAAACGCCAGCGGATCTGGCGCAGCACACGCTTTTACACGATGCATCCCGACGTGACTGGCAAACTTATACCCGCCAGCTTGGTCTTAATCATATAAACGTGCAGCAGGGCCCCATCTTTAGCCACAGCGCGATGGTGTTACAGGCTGCCATTCACGGGCAGGGCGTGGCGTTGGCCAACAACGTGATGTCCCAGTCCGAAATTGAGGCAGGCCGCCTGGTCTGCCCTTTTAATGATGTTCTGGTCAGCAAGAATGCATTTTATCTGGTTTGCCATGACAGTCAGGCAGAACTGGGTAAAATAGCCGCCTTCCGGCAGTGGATCCTGGCGAAAGCGGCGAGCGAGCAAGAAAAATTCCGCTTCAGGTATGAGCAATAACTTTATGCGTGCCGGGCACGCATCACTTTAGGACAGAGACATGACCAGCCGATTCATGCTGATTTTTGCCGCGGTGAGTGGCTTTATTTTTGTCGCACTGGGCGCGTTTGGCGCGCACGTGTTAAGCAAGTCTTTGGGCGTTGTTGAGATGGGCTGGATCCAGACCGGTCTTGAATATCAGGCGTTTCACACGCTGGCGATCTTCGGCCTGGCCGTAGCGATGCAGCGTCGCATCAGTATCTGGTTTTACTGGAGCAGCGTCTTTCTGGCGCTGGGCACGGTGCTGTTTAGCGGCAGCCTGTACTGCCTCGCGCTCTCGCATTTGCGCCTGTGGGCGTTTGTTACACCTGTCGGCGGCGTGAGCTTCCTGGCCGGTTGGGTATTAATGTTTATCGGAGCTATCCGTCTGAAACGCAAGGGCGTTGTTCATGAATAAGGTTGTTTTATATTGTCGCCCGGGGTTTGAGAAAGAGTGCGCCGCGGAAATTACGGATAAAGCTGCGCGCCGCGAGGTGTTTGGCTTTGCGCGCGTGAAAGAGAACGCGGGCTACGTGGTGTTTGAATGCTATCAGCCAGAAGATGCCGACAAGCTGGCGCGCGAGCTGCCGTTCAGCTCGCTGATTTTTGCTCGCCAGATGTTCGTTGCGGGCGAGCTGCTCAAAGATCTGCCGCCGGAAGACCGCATCACGCCGATTGTGGGCATGCTGCAGGGCGTGGTGGAGAAGGGCGGCGATCTGCGCGTTGAGGTGGCAGACACCAACGAAAGCAAAGAGCTGATGAAGTTTTGCCGCAAGTTCACCGTGCCGCTGCGCGCCGCGTTGCGCGACGCGGGCGTGCTGACGAACTACGAAACGCCAAAGCGCCCGGTGGTGCATATCTTCTTTATTGCGCCCGGCTGCTGCTATACGGGCTACTCGTACACCACCAACAACTCGCCGTTCTTTATGGGCATTCCGCGTCTGCGCTTCCCGTCTGACGCGCCAAGCCGCTCGACGCTAAAGCTGGAAGAGGCGTTCCACGTCTTTATTCCGGCAGACGAGTGGGACGAGCGTCTGGCAAACGGCATGTACGCGGTCGATCTCGGGGCGTGTCCCGGCGGCTGGACCTATCAGCTGGTGAAACGCAACATGTGGGTCTCCTCCGTCGATAACGGCCCGATGGCGCAAAGCCTGATGGATACCGGGCAGGTGACCTGGCTGCGCGAGGACGGTTTCCGCTATCGTCCAAACCGCAACAACATCTCCTGGATGGTGTGCGATATGGTGGAGAAACCTGCGAAAGTGGCTGCTCTGATGGCCTCCTGGCTGGTGAACGGCTGGTGCCGTGAAACCATCTTTAACCTCAAGCTGCCAATGAAAAAGCGCTACGAGGAAGTTTCTCAGAACCTGGCGTACATCCAGGAGCAGATGGATGAACACGGTATCAACGTCGTGATTCAGGCTCGCCAGCTTTACCATGACCGCGAAGAGGTGACGGTGCACATTCGTCGCTGGTGGGCGGCTGTGGGTGGACGTCGCGACGAGCGATAGTCCCTCACCCTGACCCTCTCCCCAAAGGGGAGAGGGGATTGCTCGGTGCTGTCTTTTCTCCCTCGCTCCTTTGGGGAGAGATCCGGGGGAGAGTGCTTTAACGCTCTAACCGCAACTGCTGTAAATTCCCGTCCAGCTGTAAATCCGTCTGTAGCGTTGCCACATCCCGGCAGATAAACGCCATCTCTTTATGCGCCTCCAGCTTTTTGCGCCACTTTTCCGGCACTTCGTCCAGGCGGGCGTAAATCCCTTCCAGCGTTTGAAAATCCGTTAACAGCTGTGCGGCGCTCTTCGGCCCGATGCCGGCAACGCCCGGCACTTTCGAGCTGCTAATGCCCGCCAGCCCCCAGTAGTCGGGAAGCTGGTTCGGTGCCACGCCGAATTCGCTGGCAATAAACGGCGCGTCGAGCCAGCGCTTCTGGAAGTAGTCACGAATGCGGATGGTGGGGGAAAGCAGCTGGCAGTAGCCTTTGTCGGTGGACACGATAGTCGCCTGATGCCCGGCGCCCGCTACCTTAACCGCCAGCGTGGCCGCCAGATCGTCGGCTTCGTTACCCTGTGCACCCCAGCAGGGCACGCCGCGCTGTTCGAAGGCCGCGCGAAGGGCTGGCATTTCAGCGTGCAGGTCGTCCGGCATGGGGGCGCGTCCGGCTTTGTAGTCCGGCAGACGCTGGTGCCGCCAGCCGCTGTTGCGCGCTTCATCGTCGAAAACGGCCACGGCGTGCGTCGGCTCGCTGTGGCGGATAAGCTGCTCCAGCGCGTGAAGGCAGGTGTCCTTGCAGGGCGTGCCTTGCACCGCGTGGATACGGCGGATCAGGTTAAGTGCATCGACGATAAGCAAATGAACGGCCACAGATAATCTCCCTAAAATCTACTGGCTCAAGGGTAACACTGTCGGCAGAGGGAAACGAATAGTGCGAGGAAAAACAGGAAGAAGCCTCGCAAAACGAGGCTTCCTGGAGGCTTAATCGCAGGTCACGATCTTCATCGCCAGACCGCCGCGAGAGGTTTCGCGGTATTTGGCGTTCATATCTTTGCCCGTTTCGTACATGGTTTCGATAACCTTATCGAGACAGACGCGCGGCTCGCTGGTGCGGCGCAGCGCCATACGCGCCGCGTTGACCGCCTTAACGGAGGCAATCGCGTTACGCTCGATACACGGCACCTGAACCTGTCCGGCGACCGGGTCGCAGGTCAGCCCCAGGTTGTGCTCCATGCCGATTTCTGCGGCGATGCACACCTGAGCGGGGCTGGCGCCCAGCAGCTCTGCCAGACCTGCCGCCGCCATTGAGCAGGCGACGCCCACTTCACCCTGACAGCCCACTTCCGCACCGGAAATGGAGGCGTTCATCTTGTACAGCGAACCAATGGCGCTGGCGACCAGCATGTAGCGTGCCAGAGAGTTAGCGTTCACTTCACGGATAAACTTGTCGTAGTACGCCAGCACGGCCGGAACGATGCCACACGCGCCGTTGGTTGGCGCAGTGACCACGCGGCCGCCCGCGGCGTTCTCTTCGTTCACCGCCAGGGCAAACATGTTGATCCAGTCCACGACAGCCATCGGGTCGGTGGTGGTTTTGTCGGTGCTGACCAGCATACGGCGCAGCGCAGCCGCACGGCGCGGTACGCGCAGTTTGCCCGGCAGCACGCCTTCGGTGGTGATACCGCGCTCGATACCGCCGCGCATCACTTCCCAGACGTTCGCAAAGTGCTGTTCCAGCTCTTCTTTGCTGTGCAGGGCCAGCTCGTTTTTCATCATCAGACCGGAGAGCGACAGGCCGGTTTCCTGGCAGTGACGCTGTAAATCCGCCGCGTTTTTGTACGGATACGGCACTTCAACGGCGGAATCGTTGGTCTGACCAAAGTGGTCTTCGTCGACGATAAACCCGCCGCCGATGGAGTAGTAGGTCTGGCTATACACTGCTTTCTCGCCTGCCAGGGCGGTAATGCGCATCCCGTTTTCGTGCAGCGAGAGGTTGTCGGCATGGAAATTCATGCAGCGATCAACCGGGAATTCCACTTCGTGCTCGCCGTTTGCCAGCAGCAAACGACCGTGGGTGTTCACGTCCTGGATGAAGCCAGGGATCGCGTCAATATCAACGGTGTCCGGCAGGTTTCCCGCCAGGCCCATGATAATGGCGATATCGGTATGGTGGCCTTTACCGGTCAGGGAAAGGGAACCGTATACATCGACAACCACGCGGGTGATGTCGTGCAAAATGCCGCGTGCAATCAAGTCATCCGTGAATTGTTTACCGGCTTTCATTGGTCCGACGGTGTGAGAGCTGGAAGGACCAATACCGATTTTGAAGATATCGAATACGCTAATCATGATGCGTCCATTGCTATCAGTCAGAGGGGAGGAGTGCGCCGCCCGAGGACGGCGCAGGAGGTATTAGCTAAACAGCGAGTAGAAAATAGCGGAGATGGCAATCAGACCCATAATCACAACGAACACGTTGCTGATATGGCCGCTGTATTTACGCATCGCTGGCACTTTCTGAATCGCGTACATCGGCATCAGGAACAGAATCATCGCGATAACCGGGCCGCCCAGGGTTTCAATCATGCCCAGGATGCTTGGGTTCAGGGTTGCTACCGCCCAGGTGGTCACCAGCATGAACAGTGCAGTGATTTTGTTCAGCTTGTTGATTTCAATGCTCTTGCCTTTACCGCGCAGAGATTTAATCACCATACCGTTGAAGCCTTCACGTGCGCCCAGGTAGTGGCCCAGGAAGGATTTGGTGATCGCGATAATCGCGATGATTGGCGCCATCCACGCAATCAGCGGCGCGTTAAAGTGGTTAGCCAGGTAAGACAGAATAGAGATGTTCTGCTCTTTCGCCGCGGCCAGATCCATCGGGGACAGGCTCAGCACGCAGCTGAACACGAAGAACATGACGGTCAGCACCATCATGATGTGAGCGCGTGCCAGGATGCTGGAGCACTTCTTCTCTGCACCGTTGCCGTACTCTTCACGCTTCGCCACGGCGAAGGAGGAGATGATTGGCGAGTGGTTGAAAGAGAACACCATTACAGGGATAGCCAGCCACAGGGTCAGCAGTAGGCCGTTGCCGGTTGCTGATGCGCTGCTCAGGGAGAGGGTTTCCAGCGCGGCACCGTTCCACTGCGGGATCAGGTACAGAGCCAGCACCATCAGTGCGGCAACAAACGGGAACACTAGCACGCTCATCGCTTTAACAATCATCTGCTCACCGAAGCGCACGATGGTCATCATGCCCACGATCAGGATCAGCGACAGAATCGCACGCGGCGGAGGCGTCATGTGCAGCTGGTGCATCATGAAGCTTTCAACGGTGTTGGTGATTGCCACGCTGTAAACCAGCAGAATCGGATAAATCGCGAAGAAGTAGAGCAGGGTAATCAGTTTACCTGCGCCCACGCCGAAGTGTTCTTCCACCACTTCAGTGATGTCTTCGCCTGGGTTCTTACCAGACAGCACAAAGCGGGTCAGACCGCGGTGTGCGAAGAAGGTCATCGGGAATGCGATGATTGCCATGATGATCAGCGGGATCAGACCGCCGACGCCTGCGTTGATAGGAAGGAACAGTACACCAGCGCCGATTGCCGTGCCGTACAGGCCAAGCATCCACATGGTATCCGTTTTGCGCCAGCCACTTCGTGATTCAGTCGAAGCAACGGTGCTGGTTTGAGTGGTTTCCATCTATATCTCCTGGAGGAAGCAAATTGTCAGGTTTCTAGTCAAATCCGATGAAAAAGTGCCTGACGGTAATATGAAATTCGTTCAGTGGCGTTTTTTTAATAATTTTCGCCCGTAACTGTTGGCGGGCGGAAAGATACATTTTCGTTATGAATCTATCAGTGATCGCGATCCCAAATGCAATAATCCACTTTTGATATGGATATCTTTAGACCATTTATCTGTTAAAAAAACGTCAAAGAGAATTTACGGGCGCGAAGGCTACCAGAAACAACATGCAGCCTGAAAGACTGACCGGTGAGATAGGAGTCTTTTGCTGTAAAGATGTAGAGTTTTAGAGTTTTCTGACGGGGAATTTGGATTAAGGCTGATAATTTGCGGTCAGAATTTAGAGGTAATCGTTTGCGTATGAATAAGGTTTGTTAATTACATATGCGATATGAATGTGTTTCTACAGACATAAAAAAGCCGGATCGCGGCGATGCGCTTTCCGGCTGATGTGAAGCGTGCGCAGCGCCTCAGGTGCAAATTTCGTAGCAAGGAATGTAGGCAGAGCCGGGAAGCTTCATACGGTGCTGGGCGACAAAGCCCTGCAGCATGTCGTCCATGCGGCGCATCATCTCGCGATCGCCGTGAATCTTGTACGGCCCATACTGCTCGATAGCGCGAATGCCCACCTCTTTCACGTTGCCCGCCACAATCCCCGAGAAGGCCCGGCGCAGGTCGGCCGCCAGCACCTCAACCGGCTGATCCGGATAGAGTTTCAGGTTAGCCATATTTTCGTGAGAAGGCTCGAACGGGATCTGCAGATCCGGCGCGATGCGAATCGACCAGTTGAAGCTGTAGGCATCCCCGGTATCGCGACGGTTCTCTTTCACCAGCGGCATCGCTTTTTTCATCTGGCGCGCCACTTCGGCGGCATCGTCGATGATAATGCGATAGTGGCGACGCGCGGCTTCGCCCAGCGTGTGAACGATAAACTCATCCAGCACGCGGAAGTAATCGGCGCTCTCTTTCGGCCCGGTCAGGATCAGCGGCAGCACCTGATTTTTGTTGGCCGGGTTCATCAGAATGCCCAGCAGGTAAAGCAGCTCTTCCGCTGTTCCCACGCCGCCCGGGAAGATAATTATCCCGTGTGCGATACGGACAAACGCCTCAAGGCGTTTTTCGATATCCGGCATGATAATCAGCTCGTTAACCAGCGGGTTCGGCGGCTCAGCCGCGATGATGGACGGCTCGGTCATGCCGATGAAGCGCCCCTCTTTGTAGCGCTGCTGCGCGTGGCCTACCGCTGCCCCTTTCATCGGCGCTTCCATCGCGCCCGGACCACAGCCGGTGCAGATGTTCAGCTCGCGCAGACCGAGCTGCGTTCCCACGCGACGCGCGTAGAGATATTCGGTCTCATTGATGGAGTGACCGCCCCAGCAGACAACCATATTTGGCGCTTCACCCACGTGCAGCGCACGGGCGTTACGCAGAATAGAGAAGACCAGGTTGGTGATGTGAACCGAGCTTTCCAGGTCGAGATGCTGGAAGCGGCCCGCGTTGTGGATTTGCCCGTTAACAAACAGGATATCGCGCAGCACGGCGAACAGGTTCGCCTGGAGAGAGCGAATAATCCGCCCGTCGACGAAGGCCTCTTCCGGCGGGTTGATAACCTCAAGCTTCACGCCACGCTCGCGGCGCAGCACGTTGATATCGAAGCTTTCGAAGCGTGACAGCAGCTCTTTACTGTTGTCAGTCAGGCTTCCGGAGTTCAGTACGGCAAGTGAACAGTTACGAAACAGTTGATAGAGATCGCTACTGGCCGTGCGTTTAAGCATGTCCACTTCCAGCTGCGACAACATATCCATTGAGCCAAGCGGGCTAATATGTGTAATCAAGAGAGCTCCTTACGGGACGATTATCGTCTTTCCCTGTTGATTACAATAGCCCTGGCTTATGACGTTTCACAACCTAAAGCGCGTCATTACCCGCGCTTATTGTGAAAATATTTAACTTACTGACGCACCAGACGACCGGTCGCCGGCACAAAATCGGTATTGGTACGCCACGGGTTGATATCCAGCCCGCCGCGACGGGTGTAGCGCGCGTATACGCTGAGTTTTTCTGGCTGGCAGAAGCGCTGAATATCGTTAAAGATGCGCTCCACGCACTGCTCGTGGAATTCGTTGTGATGGCGGAAAGAGACCAGATAGCGCAGCAGTTTTTCCCGGTCGATCTTCGGCCCGCGATACTGGATCTGAACCGATCCCCAGTCCGGCTGGTGGGTGATAAGACAGTTGGATTTCAGCAGATGGCTGACCAGCGTCTCTTCAACGACCTTGCCTGCGGCCGCGTTTTCCAGGTAACCGGTGCTGAATTCATAACTCTCGATTTCAATGTCCTGCTCGTCGATGCAGGTGCCGTTGAAATGGGCGATCGGCTGGCCTTCCAGCTCATTCAGGCGATAGAGCGACACGCTGACCTGTCCCTGGGCGCAGGCGCTTAAATCGCGCTCCAGCGTCTGCTGCACCTCTTCCCAGCTGTTGAATTTGGTCTGGTTAAAGCTGTTGAGGTAAAGCTTAAAGCTTTTGGACTCCACCAGGTTTACGCTGGCGTAGTCCAGCTCGACGTGGCCGACCGCCACCTGCGGCAGACCGCGGGCGTTGAGCCAGGAGAGTTCGTACAGCGTCCAGATATCGCCCCCCACAAACGGCAGCGCGTCGGCGTGCAGCCCGAGCGGATCGCGGTTCAGGCTGCGCGGCACGCCCTGCAACAGGCTTGCATCGTAGGTGTCGCGGTAATCGGTAGATTTTCCCAGCGTTAAGCCCGTTAACGCCTGATGATTTTCGTAAGACATGTTTCATTGCCACTTTGCAGGTACACTTAGGGGCTGAGTTTATCCTGTCTTACGAGAAGAGAGAAATCGGTGGATATCGAAACTGCAAATGCCCTGACCGCCTTCACGACCCGCTACTGCGACGCCTGGCATGAAATTAAAGGAACCTGGCCGCAAAGCGTTGACTTATATGGCATTCCTTCGCCATGCATTATCTCAACTCTGGACGATTGTGTCATCTGGCAACCGAAACCGTTTACCGCAGAGCAGAATGTAAATGCGGTTGAACGCGCGATGGACATTGTGGTACAACCAGCGCTTCATGCGTTTTACACCACGCAATTCGCAGGGGATATGACTGCTCGCATTGATGGCTTATTGCTGACTTTGCTGCAGACATGGAGTGAAGACGATCTCCAGCGCGTTCAGGAGAATCTGATTGGTCACCTGGTGACGCAAAAGCGCCTTAAGCTTGCTCCGACGCTTTTTATTGCCACTCTCGACAGCGAGCTGGATGTGATTTCGGTTTGCAACCTGTCCGGCGAAGTGGTGAAAGAGACCATCGGCACCCGCAATCGCGACGTCCTCGCCCCCTCACTTGCGGATTTCCTTACCCGACTTGAGCCTGTTCTGTAATCCATCATGCTACAGCGCGTGTGAGAGATCTCTTACAAGGTTTGTGAGAGATCGCCGCCGGATTAAGCCTAGTCTCATCATTGGCTCAAAACTAACTTGCTGTATTTAAATGCTTTATTTTGATTTTTACGATTTTTCTGTGCGTTTCTTACTCCTGGAACGCTTACAGAGTGGGTTGTAAGACGAAGCGGAATAGCGGATTCTATCTCTGTCGACAGGAAGCCGACACGAGAAACGAACATCAGGATGATGGCGTTTCTTAACGAAGGACACGTCAGGACGGCGCTACAGGAAGGCTTCAGGATGAAGCAAGGAACACGCAGGACGCGTAAGGGACACCTCCAGGAAGGAGAAAGAGAGCCGGTCAGGATGGTCGGTGGGTCAGGAAGGCCAGGACGTTTCAGGATGAAACAATCACGTCAGGATGATGTGAGCAGGATGCAGAGGTTTACGGACGACCAGGCCCTCGGGCTTCAGGAAAAGTTGTCACGGATGAGCAGGGAGCACAAATTGTAGCTGGATTGCTGCGGAACGAACCGGGAGCACTGTTTATACAGTGCTCCCTTTTTTTTATTTCCCCTTCTAATGTTATGCTTCGCGCCATTACGTTTTTCCCCGAGGTTCTCATGACGCGTCACGATAGCGTTCGTGCCCAGTTGCACGCCATTGAAGCAGTTTTACGCCAACATCAGCACTGGCAGGCGATCTCTCCGCAGCCGGAAGCATTTGCCAGCACCCAACCTTTTTGCCTGGATACCCTGGAGCCTTTCGAGTGGCTGCAGTGGGTACTGATCCCACGGATGCACGCGCTGCTGGACGGCGCCCATCCGCTGCCGGAAGCCTTTGCCGTCGCGCCTTACTATGAAATGGCGCTGGATGCCGCGCATCCCACTCGCGAAGTTATTCTGGTGGAGCTGGAGCGGCTGGACGCGCTCTTTGCCGGTGACGCTGAATGACGCTTGAAATCCTCTATCAGGATGAATGGCTGGTGGCGGTCAATAAACCCTCTGGCTGGCTGGTACACCGCAGCTGGCTGGATCGCGATGAAAAAGTGGTGGTGATGCAGACCGTGCGCGACCAGATTGGTCAGCACGTTTTTACCGCGCACCGCCTCGACAGGCCGACCTCCGGCGTGTTGCTGATGGGGCTCTCCAGCGAAGCGGGGCGCCTTCTGTCGCAGCAGTTCGAACAGCACCAGATGCAGAAACGCTACCACGCCATCGTGCGCGGCTGGCTGACGGACGCCGCCACGCTCGATTATCCGCTGGTGGAAGAGCTGGATAAAATCGCCGATAAATTTGCCCGTGATGATAAAGGCCCGCAGCCTGCGGTGACCGATTATCGCGGCATGGCGACCACCGAAATGCCGGTTGCCACCAGCAAATTTCCCACCACGCGCTACAGCCTGGTTGAGCTTTTGCCCAAAACCGGGCGTAAGCACCAGCTTCGTCGTCACCTTGCGCATCTTCGCCACCCGATTATCGGCGACAGCAAGCACGGCGATTTGCGCCAGAACCGCAGCGCGGCGGAGCATTTCGGCTGCAATCGGCTGATGCTGCACGCCAGCGAACTGCGCCTCACGCACCCCTTTACCGGCGAGCCGCTGTCGATCCGTGCCGGGCTGGACGACGTCTGGATGCAGGCGCTGTCACAGTTTGGCTGGCGAGGACAACTCCCCGAAAATGAAAGGGTTGAGTTTGTGCCGGGCAACGTTCAGGATGAACAGCAATAGCGAAAATCAAGGGAGCAAAGCATGGCTGAAGTCGGCATTTTTGTGGGCACGATGTACGGTAACTCGCTGCTGGTGGCAGAAGAGGCCGAAGCGATTCTGGCGAATCAGGGACATAAAGCCACGGTTTATGAAGACCCCGAGCTTGCCGACTGGGAGAAGTACCAGGACAAGTACATCCTGGTGGTGACCTCGACGACCGGGCAGGGCGATCTGCCGGACAGCATTGTGCCTCTGTTCCAGGGCATCAAAGACCAGCTTGGCTATCAGCCGAACGTCCATTACGGCATCATCGCCCTGGGCGATAGCTCTTACGCCAACTTCTGCGGCGGCGGTAAGCAGTTCGATGCCCTGCTCCAGGAGCAGAGCGCTCAGCGCGTGGGCGAGATGCTGCTGATTGATGCCGGTGAACACCCCGAGCCGGAAAGCGAATCGAATCCGTGGGTTGAACACTGGGCGACGCTGCTCAAGTAACGCATACCCGGCGGCGCCGCGCTTGCACGAGTCTATGAATGCTGTAGGCCGTGCAAGCGAAGCCGACTCAGCCGCGACAGACCTCTCAAAATCCTCATTTCCGTGAAGTACCTTCCAGAGGTTTGGGCTTTTGCCCCAAACAACCTCTCCCCATCCATTCAATGTTGTGTTCATGCACGGTGAGGGAGCAACACCCCCTTACTTATACTTTTCCCGTCAGTTACCAAAATGCAGTGAGCAATAAAAAAACGGCATCAAGCCATACCAAAACTGCGAAACATTAACACCTCATTCTGATTACCCTACCGGTTGCGTTGTTCAGGATGAAACGGGCGAAAGCGATGATTCAGGAGTGCAACAATGAGTACATTAAGCCAAGCGGCGAGCAGCGCTGAGAAGCGCACCAATGCCCGCTACTGGATAGTGGTGATGCTGTTTATCGTCACATCCTTTAACTATGGTGACCGCGCCACGCTGTCGATTGCCGGTTCGGAAATGGCAAAAGATATCGGGCTTGATCCGGTTGGCATGGGTTACGTTTTCTCTGCGTTTTCATGGGCCTATGTAATTGGTCAAATCCCCGGCGGCTGGTTGCTTGACCGCTTCGGCTCCAAACGCGTCTACTTCTGGTCCATCTTTATCTGGTCGATGTTCACCCTGCTGCAGGGCTTCGTCGATATCTTCAGCGGCTTTGGCATTATCGTTGCGCTCTTTACCCTGCGTTTCCTGGTAGGGTTAGCGGAGGCGCCGTCCTTCCCAGGTAACAGCCGAATCGTGGCGGCCTGGTTCCCGGCGCAGGAGAGGGGAACGGCGGTGGCGATTTTCAACTCGGCGCAGTATTTCGCGACCGTTATCTTCGCACCGATTATGGGCTGGCTGACGCATGAGGTGGGCTGGTCACACGTCTTCTTCTTCATGGGCGGGCTGGGCATTATCATCAGCTTTATCTGGCTGAAAGCGATCCACGAACCGAACCAGCACCCTGGCGTGAACAAAAAAGAGCTGGAGTACATCGCCGAGGGCGGGGCGCTGATCAACATGGATCAGAAGAACGACAAAGCGAAGGTGCCGTTCAGCCAGAAGTGGGCGCAGATCAAACAGCTGGTTGGCTCGCGCATGATGATCGGCATTTACCTCGGCCAGTACTGTATCAACGCCTTAACCTACTTCTTTATTACCTGGTTCCCGGTCTATCTGGTGCAGGCGCGCGGCATGTCGATTCTGAAGGCGGGTTTTGTCGCCTCGATTCCGGCGATCTGCGGTTTTGTGGGCGGTGTGCTGGGCGGCGTGATTTCCGACTGGCTGATGCGCCGCACGGGCTCGCTGAATATCGCCCGTAAAACGCCCATCGTGCTGGGTATGCTGCTCTCGATGACCATGGTCTTTTGTAACTACGTCAGCGCCGAGTGGATGATTATCGGCTTTATGGCGATGGCCTTCTTCGGCAAAGGCATCGGTGCGCTGGGCTGGGCGGTGATGGCGGATACCGCGCCGAAAGAGATCAGCGGCCTGAGCGGTGGCCTGTTTAACATGTTCGGTAACATCTCCGGGATTGTGACTCCGATTGCTATCGGTTACATCGTCGGCACCACCGGCTCCTTTAACGGCGCGCTGATTTACGTTGGTGTTCACGCGCTGGTGGCGGTGCTGAGCTATCTGGTGCTGGTGGGAGATATCAAGCGTATCGAACTTAAACCCGTAACGGAGCGTGGATGATGACGACTCAGGCAAGCCCCGTTGTGACCGACATGAAGGTCATTCCGGTAGCCGGACAGGACAGTATGCTGCTCAACATTGGCGGCGCGCACAATGCCTGGTTTACCCGCAACATTGTGGTACTCACCGACAGCGCCGGTCACACCGGCGTGGGCGAAGCGCCGGGCGGCGAGGTTATCTATCAAACGCTGCTGGACGCCGTTCCGCAGGTGGTCGGGCAGGAAGTGGCCCGCCTGAACAAGGTGGTGCAGCGGGTGCACAAGGGCAACCAGTCTGCCGATTTCGACACCTTCGGCAAGGGCGCCTGGACCTTTGAGCTGCGGGTTAACGCGGTGGCCGCACTGGAAGCGGCGCTGCTCGACCTGCTGGGCAAGGCCCTCAACGTGCCGGTCTGCGAGCTGCTCGGGCCAGGTAAACAGCGCGATGCGGTGACGGTGCTGGGGTATCTCTTCTACGTGGGCGATCGGCGTAAAACCGATCTGCCGTATCTGGAAAACTCGCCCGGAAGCCACGAGTGGTATCACCTGCGCCATCAGGAGGCGCTGACCAGCGACGCCGTGGTGCGTTTGGCGGAGGCGGCGCAGGATCGCTACGGCTTTAAGGATTTCAAGCTGAAAGGCGGCGTGCTGCCGGGTGAGCAGGAGATTGAAAGCGCTCGGGCGCTGAAAAAACGCTTCCCGGACGCGCGGATCACCGTCGACCCGAACGGCGCGTGGCTGCTCGATGAAGCCATCGCCCTGTGCAAAGGCCTGGGCGATGTGCTGACCTACGCGGAAGATCCGTGCGGGGCGGAGCAGGGCTTCTCCGGGCGCGAAGTGATGGCGGAGTTCCGCCGCGCGACCGGGCTGCCGGTAGCGACCAATATGATCGCCACCAACTGGCGGGAAATGGGCCATGCGGTAATGCTTAACTCGGTGGATATCCCGCTGGCGGATCCGCACTTCTGGACGCTCTCCGGCGCGGTGCGGGTGGCGCAGCTTTGCGACGACTGGGGCCTGACCTGGGGCTGCCACTCCAATAACCACTTTGATATTTCGCTGGCGATGTTCACCCACGTTGGCGCTGCGGCGCCGGGTAACCCGACCGCGATTGATACGCACTGGATCTGGCAGGAGGGTGAAGCCCGCCTGACGAAAAATCCGCTGGAGATTAAAAACGGCCAGATTGCCGTACCGGATGCGCCGGGGCTTGGCGTGGAGATCGACTGGGATCGGATCCACATCGCGCATGAGGCCTACAAAAAGCTGCCGGGCGGCGCGCGCAACGACGCGGGCCCGATGCAATACCTGATCCCCGGCTGGACATTCGATCGTAAACGCCCTGTTTTTGGACGTCACTCTTAAAAGGATTAAACGATGAGCACTTTTTCTACCCCAGTAGTTACTTCCATGCAGATCATTCCGGTGGCGGGCTATGACAGCATGCTGATGAACCTGAGCGGTGCGCACGCGCCGTTCTTTACCCGCAACATTGTGATTATCAAAGATAACTCCGGGCACACCGGCGTGGGTGAAATTCCGGGCGGCGAAAAGATCCGCCAGACGCTGGAAGAGGCTATTCCGCTGGTGGTGGGTAAACCGCTGGGCGAATACAAAAACGTGCTGAACGCCGTGCGAGGTGCCTTTGCCGATCGCGACGCGGGCGGGCGCGGGCTGCAAACCTTTGATCTGCGCACCACCATTCACGTTGTGACCGGGATTGAAGCCGCGATGCTCGATCTGCTCGGCCAGCACCTGGGCGTTAACGTCGCTTCTCTGCTCGGCGACGGGCAGCAGCGCAGCGAAGTGGAGATGCTTGGCTATCTGTTCTTCGTGGGGAACCGCAAGCTGACGCCGCTGGCGTATCAGAGCCAGCCGGATGAGAAATGCGACTGGTATCGAATTCGTCACGACGAGGCGATGACCCCGGATGCGGTGGTGCGCCTGGCGGAAGCCGCTTACGAAAAATACGGCTTTAACGATTTCAAACTCAAGGGCGGCGTGCTGGCGGGTGAAGAAGAGGCCGAAGCCATTTCTGCCCTGGCAAAACGCTTCCCGCAGGCGCGCGTGACGCTGGATCCGAACGGTGCCTGGTCGCTCGACGAAGCGATTAAAATTGGCAAGCAGCTGAAAGGCGTGCTGGCCTACGCGGAAGATCCGTGCGGCGCAGAGCAGGGCTTCTCCGGTCGCGAAGTGATGGCAGAGTTCCGCCGCGCTACCGGCCTGCCGACGGCAACGAACATGATCGCCACCGACTGGCGTCAGATGGGGCACACGCTCTCCCTCCAGTCCGTGGACATTCCTCTGGCCGACCCGCACTTCTGGACGATGCAGGGCTCGGTGCGCGTCGCGCAGATGTGCCACGAGTTTGGCCTGACCTGGGGCTCGCACTCCAACAACCACTTCGACGTGTCGCTGGCGATGTTTACCCACGTTGCGGCCGCGGCGCCGGGCACGATCACCGCGATCGATACCCACTGGATCTGGCAGGAAGGCAACCAGCGCCTGACCAAACAGCCGTTTGAGATCAAGGGCGGCATGGTGCAGGTGCCGTCCACGCCGGGTCTGGGCGTTGAGCTGGATATGGATCGGGTGATGAAAGCCCATGAGCTGTACCAGCAACACGGTCTTGGCGCGCGTGACGATGCGATGGCGATGCAGTATCTGATCCCGAACTGGACCTTCAACAACAAACGCCCTTGCATGGTGCGTTAAGCGTTATCCAGCCGGTTCCTGCGGGAATCGGCATTTTCGCAAGCTGGGCGGGTGTATGCTTAACGTAGTAAACATGCGTAAGGATGGCTTATGAAAATTGTTATCGCACCGGACTCGTATAAGGAAAGTTTGAGTGCTCTTGAGGTGGCGACAGCGATAGAGCAGGGCTTTCGCGAGATTTTCCCGTCGGCGCAGTACGTCAAGCTGCCGGTTGCGGACGGGGGCGAAGGCACCGTAGAAGCGATGGTCGCGGCGACCCACGGGCGGATTGTCCTTGTGCCCGTCACGGGCCCGCTGGGCGAGCGCGTCGAGGGCTTCTATGGGCTATCCGGCGATGAACAAAGCGCGTTTATTGAAATGGCGGCAGCAAGCGGCCTTGAGCTGGTCGCACCCTCCCAACGAAATCCCTTAAAAACAACCTCCTGGGGAACCGGTGAACTCATCCGTCACGCGCTGGATGTGGGGGTAAAACATATCATTATTGGCATTGGCGGCAGCGCGACCAACGACGGCGGCGCGGGTATGGTGCAGGCGCTGGGCGCCAGTCTCGTTGATGAACAGGGGCTGGCTATCGGGCCCGGCGGCGGCGAGCTGAAAAAGCTGGCACGCATTGACGTGAGCGGTCTCGACCCGCGTCTGGCGGAGTGCCGGATAGAGGTGGCTTGCGACGTCACGAACCCGCTGACCGGCGAAGAGGGGGCCTCGGCGGTGTTTGGCCCGCAAAAAGGCGCTACGCCTGAGATGATCGCCACCCTCGATAGCGCGCTTGCCCACTACGCGCAGGTCATTGCCCGGGATCTGGATTTGGACGTGCTGAATCTGGCTGGCGGCGGCGCGGCGGGGGGAATGGGCGCGGCGCTGTATGCGTTCTGCGGCGCGCAGCTGCGCCAGGGTATCGAAATCGTCACCGACGCGCTGCATCTGGACGAGCAGGTTGCCGATGCGGATCTTGTCATTACCGGCGAAGGGCGCATCGACAGCCAGACCATCCACGGCAAGGTCCCGGTTGGGGTGGCGAAGGTCGCCAAACGCTATGGCAAACCGGTTATCGGCATTGCCGGCAGCCTGACGGCGGACGTGGGCGTGGTGCATGACCACGGCATCGACGCGGTGTTTAGCGTGATTTATACCGTCTGCTCGCTGGAAGATGCGCTGGAAAACGCCCGGGAAAATGTGCAGATGGCCGCGAGGAATATCGCGGCGGTGTTAAGCGTCGGGCAGGCATTTTAACGGTGATTACCGGGCGGGGGGCCCGCCTTGCCCGGCTTTTACTCGTGCTCTAATCAATCCGAAAGGCGTTGCGCCACCGGGCTTTTACCTCAGCTTCCCAGCACCTTTGTGGCTTCCCGCGTCACGTTGTCCATCTCGTCGAGCAGCTCCAGAAACTCCGGCTCAAGCTCGGACTCCGGCGTACCCGCCCGCAGCTGCTGCTCCAGCAGCTGACACAGGTTTTTCAGCCGCGGTACGCCGCTGTAGCCGCAGCTTCCGTGCAGCTTGTGGATAGCGCCCAGCAGATCTTCCGGGTTTTCCCCCACCAGCTGCTCCTCCACCTTGTTGCGGATCTCCGGCAGAAACGCGATCAGCATTTGCAGCATGTCGCGCGCCAAATCCGGCTTACCCGCCGCCTGACGCAGGGCCAGCTGCCAGTCGAAGGTGGCGTTAGGGTTGATCGCTATCTCGGCCGTTTCTGTTGAAGCAACGTATGTGCCACCAATATGTCCCGGCTTATAGCGCAGCAGCAGGCTGTGCAGCTTCTCTTCATCAATAGGTTTTGCCAGATAATCATTCATCCCGGCGCTGAGGAGCTTCTCTTTCTGCCCCGCCATCGCGTGCGCCGTGACGGCAATCACCGGCGTCTGCTGCTGATGCGGAAGCTGGCGGATCAGCTCGCAGGCGCGGATGCCGTCCATACCCGGCATCTGAATATCCATCAGGATCAGGTCGAACTGCATCTGTTTGGCCCGATCGACCGCTTGCGCGCCGCTGGCGCAAAGCTCCACGTGCTGCACCTGATCCTCCAGCAGAACGCCGATAAGCTTCAGGTTCGCCGGGTTATCGTCCACCGCCATCACGCTCATCGGCAGCTTCTGTTCGTCGCTGACCAGCGGCAGCGCGTGCTGGCTCAGACGGCAATACTCCGTCAGCGCGGGCAGGAGGCGGGTTGCGGTGAGCGGTTTCAGCAGGCAGGCGGCGGCACCGTCGTTTTTCAGCTCTTCGGCGTTGATCTGCGCGTGGCACGGCAGCGCCAGCAGCAGGTAATCGGTCATCGACGCGGCCTTCGCCAGCCGCTCCTGCTGCATCGTCAGCTCGCCGGTGAAGGTCACCGGAATGCCCATCAGCAGAATGTCGTAATGGTCTTCGGCCAGCGCAGAGAAGGTCGGGCTGTAGATAATCTCCAGCGGCGTTGTGCTTAGCACGTCCAGCGTGCTCTGCGCCGCGGCGGCGTTTGGCTCCACGTAGGCCAGACGCATCCCTTTCAGGCAGTCCGTGATGGGGCCATCCGTCAGCACGTTCGGATTGAGGTCGAGGTTGATGTGGAACCAGAAGGTCGAGCCGCGGTTTGGCTGGCTATGGAAGGAGATATCCCCGCCCATCTCTTTCACCAGTTTTTGGGTGATCACCAGCCCAAGCCCCGTGCCGCCGTGACGGCGGGAAATGCTGGCATCCGCCTGACGGAAGGCCTGGAACAGGCGCGACTGGTCACGCTCGGGAATACCAATCCCCGTGTCGCGGATCTGCACTTCAATCTGCACCTTGTTGTTGCTGATGGCGCGCTTCTCCACCAGAACGTCGATATTGCCGCTCTCGGTGAACTTAATGGCGTTGCCCACCAGATTGGTGATCACCTGCTGCAGGCGCAGCGGATCGCCGATCACGTTATCCGGCACGTCATTTTTAATATTTAGCGTCAGCTCCAGCCCTTTATCGTGGGAGGAGTGGGCCAGAAGCGTCACCACCTCATCCAGGGTGCTGCGCAGCGGGAACGGAATGCTTTCCAGAATCAGCTTGCCCGCTTCCAGCTTGGAGAAGTCCAGCACGTCGTTAATGATGGCCAGCAGGTTGTTCGCGGAGCGTTCAATAGTGTGCAGGTGGTCGCGCTGGGTCGGGTTCAGCTCGCTTTTCAGCGTCAGGCGGGTAAAGCCGATCACGCCGTTGAGCGGCGTGCGCAGCTCATGGGACATATTGGCGAGGAACTCGGATTTAATGCGCGCGGCTTCCTGGGCGCGTTTTTTCGCCAGGTCCAGCTCGACGTTCTGGATCTCCATCTGCTCCAGCGTTTCGCGCAGATCGGAGGTGGCCTGGTCAACGTTGTGCTGCATCTCCTCGTGATAGGCCGCCAGCGACATCGCCATCGAGTTAATGCCGTTTTTCAGCATATCCAGCTCGCCCAGCATAAAACCTTCAACGCGGCTGTCGAGCTGCCCGCGTCGGATACGGTCAACGGTATTCACCATATTGCGGATGGGCCCGGTGACGTCGCGCATCAATCGCCAGCCGAAAATCAGGGCGATACCGATACAAAAAAGCATCATCACGCCGGAGATGAAAATTTCTTTGTACTGTTGCAGGCGAACGGACTTGAGATCCAGCTCCAGCGCCACATATCCCAGCATATTATTGCTGGACTTGGCATCGGACGTTACGGATTCATCAGGTGAATAGCTTTCCGAAATAATGGGCGTGCGCAGGATCATGATATCGCCGCGCCGCATCACGCTGAGATGGCGCGGGAACGGGGATCCGTCCGGGATTTTTAGCTCCGCCGGGTCGAGATGAAAATTCGAGGTGACGAACAGGCGGTTGTGCTCATCGTAGACCGAGATCGCGCGTACGATGTCGGAGTGGCGACGGTGAAGCACGCTGATAAGCTGACCAATGGATTCACGGTTTTGCAGGTTCATGCCGTATTCGCTGGATACCGCCAGCGGCTCGATAATGCTGGCGCCAGCGTCTTCAAGCTGTCGCTGCAAATCGTTATAGCGATGCACCACAAAGAAGATACTCAGCAGCAAACCGATCAGAACGGTGGGGGCGAGGATCAAAATCATCATGCGCGCACGCAGGCTGTAGTTGGTCATGGAGTTCCGTTATGGGACAATTAAGAAAATTATGTTTATTTGAGAACAATCTCGGCGATGGCGCAATTCTACTCTGCAAAGCGACGCGTGACGACGCGTCAGATCATAACTGTTGAAGCCACTGACCTCGATCCCTTTGGTCAGGGGGTGGCGCGTCACAATGGTAAGGCTTTGTTTATAACAGGTTTGCTGCCTGAAGAACGAGCAGAAATTACCCTGACGGAAGAGAAACGTCAGTATGCGCGCGGTCAGGTTAAGCGTCGCCTTAATGATAGCCCTGAACGCGTGGTGCCGCGCTGCCCGCACTTCGGCGTCTGCGGTGGCTGCCAGCAGCAGCACGCCAGCGTGGCGCTGCAGCAAAAAAGCAAAAGCAGCGCCCTGGCGCGCCTGATCAAGCATGACGTTAACGACATCATTGCCGATCGGCCCTGGGGCTACCGCCGTCGCGCCCGTCTGAGCCTGAACTATCAGCCTAAAACCGGGCAGCTGGAAATGGGCTTTCGCAGGGCGGGGTCGAGCGACATCGTCAATATCAAACAGTGCCCCATTTTGGTGCCCCGCCTTGAGGCATTGCTCCCGGACGTGCGCCAATGCCTCTCCGGGCTGGATGGCGTTCGTCATCTTGGGCACGTGGAGCTGGTGCTGGCGAACAACGGCCCGCTGATGGTGCTGCGCCACACTGCACCGCTATCGAACAAAGATCGTGAAAAACTGGAACGCTTTTCGCATTCCAGTGAACTCGCGCTTTTCCTGGCACCGCAAAGCGAGATACTTGAGCAGGTTACGGGAGAGGCTCCCTGGTATGCGTCAAACGGGCTACGCTTAACGTTCAGCCCGCGGGATTTCATTCAGGTGAACGACGGCGTCAACCAGCAGATGATAGAAAAAGCGCTGGCGTGGCTGGACGTGCAGCCGGGCGACCGGGTGCTCGATCTCTTCTGCGGGATGGGCAACTTTACGCTGCCGTTAGCGCAGAAAGCGGCAAGCGTGGTCGGCGTTGAAGGCGTCGAGGCGCTGGTAGCCAAAGGCCAGGAGAACGCCCGGCAGAATGGCTTGCAAAATGTGACATTCTTTCATCAAAACCTGGAGGAAGATGTCACCCGACAGCCGTGGGCGAAGCAGGGCTTTGATAAAATTTTACTCGACCCGGCGCGCGCGGGTGCGCCGGGCGTGATGCAGCACATTATTAAACTTGCACCCGAGCGCGTGGTTTATGTTTCCTGTAACCCGGCCACGCTTGCTCGCGATAGCGAGACGTTAACCCAGGCGGGTTACCAGATTCAGCGGCTGGCAATGCTGGACATGTTCCCGCACACTGGGCATCTGGAGTCAATGGTGTTGTTTGAGCACATCTAATTAGTTTGGCTTGTCGACTTCGACAGGCCCTGGTCCCTAAAGGAGAGGACGATGGTTGCGGTAAGAAGTGCACATCTTAATAAAGCTGGTGAGTTTGACCCACAAAAATGGATAGCAAGTCTGGGGATTTCCAGCCAGCAGTCGTGTGAACGCTTAACCGAAACCTGGGCATATTGTCTGCGCACCACGCAGGGGCATCCAGATGCCGGGCTGCTGCTGTGGCGCGGTATCGAAATGGTCGAAATCCTCTCCATGCTCAGCATGGACATCGAAACGCTGCAGGCGGCGCTGCTGTTCCCGCTGGCAGATGCGGAAGTGGTCACCGAAGACGTTCTGCGTGAAAGCGTGGGGAAATCCGTCGTTGCGCTCATTCACGGCGTGCGCGATATGGCGGCCATTCGCCAGCTCAAGGCAACCCATACCGATTCTGTCTCCTCAGAACAGGTTGATAACGTCCGCCGCATGCTGCTGGCAATGGTGGACGATTTCCGCTGCGTGGTGATCAAGCTTGCCGAGCGGGTGGCGCACCTGCGCGAGGTCAAAGACGCGCCGGAAGACGAACGCGTTCTGGCCGCGAAAGAGTGCACCAACATCTATGCGCCGCTGGCGAACCGTCTGGGTATCGGCCAGCTCAAATGGGAGCTGGAGGACTACTGCTTCCGCTATCTGCACCCGGCGGAATACAAACGTATTGCGAAACTGCTGCACGAGCGCCGTATTGACCGCGAACACTACATCGACGAGTTCGTGGGCGGTCTGCGCGCCTCAATGAAAGAAGAGGGCGTGAAGGCGGAGGTTTACGGTCGTCCGAAGCACATCTACAGCATCTGGCGCAAAATGCAGAAAAAGCACCTCGCGTTTGACGAGCTGTTCGACGTGCGCGCGGTGCGCATCGTGGCGGAACGTTTGCAGGACTGCTACGCCGCGCTGGGGATAGTGCATACTCACTTCCGCCATCTGCCAGATGAGTTCGATGACTACGTCGCCAACCCAAAACCGAACGGCTATCAGTCTATTCATACCGTGGTGCTCGGCCCCGGCGGTAAAACCGTTGAGATTCAGATCCGCACTAAGCAGATGCATGAGGATGCCGAGCTGGGGGTTGCCGCCCACTGGAAATACAAAGAGGGCACGTCCAGCGGGACGCGCTCCGGCCACGAAGATCGTATCGCCTGGCTGCGCAAGCTGATTGCGTGGCAGGAAGAGATGGCCGACTCCGGCGAGATGCTCGACGAGGTGCGCAGCCAGGTCTTCGATGACCGGGTGTATGTCTTTACCCCGAAAGGGGACGTGGTTGACCTGCCGGCAGGCTCCACGCCGCTCGACTTTGCGTATCACATCCACAGCGATGTCGGGCACCGCTGCATCGGGGCTAAAATCGGCGGGCGCATTGTGCCGTTCACCTATCAGCTGCAGATGGGCGATCAGATTGAAATCATCACCCAGAAGCAGCCGAACCCGAGCCGCGACTGGCTGAACCCGAACCTGGGCTATGTCACCACCAGCCGCGGGCGCTCCAAAATTCACGCCTGGTTCCGCAAGCAGGATCGCGACAAAAACATCCTTGCCGGTCGCCAGATCCTCGACGACGAGCTGGAGCACGTTGGGATTAGCCTCAAGGAGGCCGAAAAGCACCTACTGGCGCGCTACAACTTCAACGAGCTGGACGAGCTGTTGGCGGCGATTGGCGGCGGGGATATCCGTCTGAATCAGATGGTCAATTTCCTGCAGGCGCAGTTCAACAAGCCGAGCGCGGAAGAGCAGGATGCCGCGGCGCTGAAGCAGCTTCAGCAGAAGACCTACGCGCCGCAGCAGCGCAGCAAAGACAACGGGCGCGTGGTGGTGGAAGGCGTGGGCAATCTGATGCACCACATTGCCCGCTGCTGCCAGCCGATTCCGGGCGACGACATTGTGGGCTTTATTACCCAGGGCCGCGGGATCTCTATCCACCGCTCAGACTGCGACCAGCTTGCCGAACTGCAGTCTCACGCGCCGGAGCGTATCGTCGACGCGGTGTGGGGTGAGAGCTACTCGGCGGGCTATTCGCTGGTGGTGCGCGTTACGGCCAACGATCGCAGCGGGTTACTGCGTGATATCACCACTATCCTCGCCAACGAAAAGGTCAACGTGCTGGGCGTTGCCAGCCGCAGCGATACCCGCGAGCAGCTTGCTACCATCGACATGACCATCGAAATCTACAACCTGCAGGTGCTTGGCCGCGTGCTGGCTAAGCTGAACCAGGTGCCGGATGTGATTGACGCGCGTCGTCTGCACGGCGGTTAAGACACTCTCATCTGTAAGCCGGGTAAGGCCACGCCGCCGCCCGGCTTTATTATTTAATGGAAAAGACCATGACCCAAATCGACCGCCTGCTTGGCATCATGAAGCGCCTTCGCGACCCGGAAAACGGCTGTCCGTGGGATAAAGAGCAGACTTTCGCCACCATCGCGCCTTACACCCTTGAAGAAACCTACGAAGTGCTGGACGCCATCTCCCGCGAGGATTTCGACGACCTGCGCGGTGAGCTGGGCGATCTGCTGTTCCAGGTGGTGTTCTACGCGCAGATGGCGCAAGAAGAAGGGCGCTTCAACTTCGACGATATTTGTGCGGCCATCAGCGAGAAACTCGAGCGCCGCCACCCGCATATCTTTGGTGACGCGACGGCGGGTAACAGCGCTGAGGTGCTGACGCGCTGGGAGCAGATCAAAAGCGCGGAGCGGGCTGAAAAATCGCAGCACTCGGCCCTGGATGACATCCCGCTGAACCTGCCCGCGCTGATGCGCGCGCATAAAATTCAGAAACGCTGCTCGACGGTCGGTTTTGACTGGACATCCCTCGGCCCGGTGCTGGAAAAAGTGCACGAAGAGATTGACGAAGTTATGCACGAAGCGCAGCAGGCGGTAGTCGATGAAGCGAAGCTGGAAGAGGAGATGGGCGACCTGCTGTTCGCGACGGTGAATCTTTCGCGCCATCTGGGCGTAAAAGCGGAAACCGCGCTGCAAAAAGCCAACATTAAGTTTGAACGTCGTTTTCGCGAAGTTGAGCGGATAGTCGCCTCCCGAGGCCTGGAAATGACCGGCGTGGACCTCGATGTGATGGAAGAAGTGTGGCAGGAAGTAAAACGCCAGGAATCTGATCTCTAACGGATTTTTGCGATCAAGCGCAATTTGTGTGATTTTTTAAATGACAAGCGCTTGATTTGCGTCAAAAACATTTACCCAAAAGGGGCTATTTTCTCACTCCTTATGTTTGTCATAGCCTGGAATGGAGAGGGAGAATGAAAGTTTGTGGCGCTCGCTGTGTTCGGGTATACTACTTTCCCGTCCTGGTTATTCCATCGTTTCACCCTAACTTCTCAGGTTCAGCATGACAACGAACTATATTTTTGTGACCGGCGGGGTCGTATCCTCTCTGGGTAAAGGCATTGCCGCAGCCTCCCTCGCAGCCATTCTTGAAGCCCGTGGCCTCAATGTGACCATGATGAAACTGGATCCGTACATCAATGTCGATCCTGGCACCATGAGCCCAATCCAACACGGGGAAGTGTTCGTTACTGAAGACGGCGCTGAAACCGATCTGGATCTTGGCCACTACGAGCGTTTCATCCGTACCAAAATGACGCGTCGCAACAACTTTACGACGGGTCGTATCTACTCCGACGTTCTGCGTAAAGAGCGCCGCGGTGACTATCTGGGCGCGACCGTACAGGTTATCCCGCACATCACTAACGCCATCAAAGAACGCGTACTGGCGGGTGGCGAAGGCCACGACGTTGTGCTGGTTGAAATCGGCGGTACTGTCGGTGATATCGAATCCCTGCCGTTCCTCGAAGCGATTCGCCAGCTGGCCGTAGACATCGGTCGTGAACATGCGCTGTTCATGCACCTGACGCTGGTGCCTTACATGGCAGCCGCAGGCGAAGTGAAAACCAAACCGACTCAGCACTCTGTTAAAGAGCTGCTGTCCATCGGTATTCAGCCAGATATCCTGGTTTGCCGCTCCGATCGCGCTGTACCGGCTAACGAACGTGCGAAAATTGCATTGTTCTGTAACGTGCCGGAAAAAGCCGTTATTTCAATGAAAGACGTCGATTCCATTTATAAAATTCCGGGCCTGTTGAAATCACAGGGGCTGGACGATTATATTTGTAAACGATTCAGCTTGAACTGTCCGGAAGCCAATCTGTCTGAATGGGAACAGGTTATCTTCGAAGAAGCGAACCCGGCGGGCGAAGTGACTATCGGTATGGTCGGCAAGTACATCGAACTGCCGGATGCCTATAAGTCCGTGATCGAAGCCCTGAAACACGGTGGTCTGAAAAACCGCGTTTCTGTGAACATCAAGCTGATCGACTCTCAGGACGTTGAAACGCGCGGCGTTGAAATCCTGAAAGATCTGGATGCGATCCTGATCCCTGGCGGCTTCGGCTACCGTGGTGTAGAAGGCAAAATCGCAACCGCGCGCTATGCACGTGAAAACAATATTCCATATCTCGGCATTTGCCTGGGTATGCAGGTTGCACTGATTGAGTTTGCACGCAACGTCGTTGGCATGGAAAACGCCAACTCGACGGAATTTGTGCCAGACTGTAAGTACCCTGTAGTAGCGCTGATTACTGAATGGCGTGACGAAGACGGCAACGTTGAAGTCCGTACTGAGAAAAGCGATCTGGGTGGTACGATGCGTCTTGGCGCTCAGGCTTGCCAGCTCTCTGATGACAGCCTGGTTCGTCAGATGTACGGTGAGCCAACCATTACCGAACGCCATCGTCATCGCTACGAAGTCAACAACATGTTGTTGAAACAAATTGAAGCTGCGGGCCTGCGTGTTGCGGGCCGTTCCGGGGATGATCAGTTAGTCGAGATCATTGAGGTGCCAAACCATCCGTGGTTCGTTGCCTGCCAATTCCACCCGGAATTTACTTCAACGCCGCGTGACGGGCATCCGCTGTTTGCTGGCTTCGTGAAAGCCGCCAGCGAGTACCAGAAGCGTCAGGCGAAGTAAAAAAAGTTAGAACGGCAACGCGTACCTTTGGTACGCGTTGTTTGTCTGGAGTTTTAGTTTAACTTGTACTGAGGAAAATCTAATGTCCAAAATCGTTAAAGTCATCGGTCGTGAAATCATCGACTCCCGTGGTAACCCGACCGTTGAAGCCGAAGTTCATCTGGAAGGTGGTTTCGTCGGTATGGCAGCTGCTCCATCAGGTGCTTCTACTGGTTCCCGCGAAGCGCTGGAACTGCGCGATGGCGACAAATCCCGTTTCATGGGCAAAGGCGTACTGAAAGCTGTTGGCGCTGTAAACGGTCCTATTGCTCAGGCAATCATTGGCAAAGACGCCAAAGACCAGGCTGGCATCGACAAGATCATGATCGATCTGGACGGTACTGAAAACAAATCTAACTTCGGTGCGAACGCAATCCTGGCTGTGTCTCTGGCAAACGCCAAAGCAGCAGCAGCCGCTAAAGGTCAGCCACTGTTCGAACACATCGCTGAACTGAACGGCACCCCAGGCAAATACTCCATGCCAGTACCAATGATGAACATCATCAACGGTGGTGAGCACGCAGATAACAACGTTGATATTCAGGAATTCATGATTCAGCCAGTTGGCGCGAAATCCCTGAAAGAAGCGGTACGTATGGGTTCTGAAGTGTTCCACAACCTGGCTAAAGTTCTGAAAGCTAAAGGTATGAACACTGCTGTTGGTGACGAAGGTGGCTATGCGCCAAACCTGGGTTCTAACGCAGAAGCTCTGGCAGTAATCGCAGAAGCTGTTAAAGCAGCTGGCTACGAGCTGGGCAAAGACATCACCCTGGCGATGGACTGTGCAGCATCTGAATTCTACAAAGACGGTAAATACGTTCTGGCTGGCGAAGGCAACAAAGCATTCACCTCCGAAGAATTCACTCACTTCCTGGAAGACCTGACCAAACAGTACCCAATCGTTTCTATCGAAGACGGTCTGGACGAGTCTGACTGGACTGGTTTCGCATACCAGACCAAAGTACTGGGCGACAAAATCCAGCTGGTTGGTGACGATCTGTTCGTAACCAACACTAAGATCCTGAAAGAAGGCATCGAGAAAGGCATCGTTAACTCCATCCTGATCAAATTCAACCAGATCGGTTCTCTGACCGAAACTCTGGCTGCGATCAAAATGGCGAAAGACGCTGGCTACACCGCTGTGATCTCTCACCGTTCTGGTGAAACTGAAGACGCTACCATCGCTGACCTGGCTGTTGGTACCGCTGCTGGCCAGATCAAAACCGGTTCTATGAGCCGTTCTGACCGTGTTGCTAAATACAACCAGCTGATTCGTATCGAAGAAGCGCTGGGCGAAAAAGCACCATACAACGGTCGTAAAGAGATCAAAGGTCAGTAATTCTGAACCTTAATCTTTAGAAAAAACCCGCTTCGGCGGGTTTTTTTATGTCCGCGTTAAAGCAGCTCCCGCACATGATCTTCAGGGCAACATCTGCGATAATTACCCATTACCCCCATAACAGAGATGACTATGCAGTACCCGATTAACGAGATGTTCCAGACCCTGCAAGGCGAGGGTTACTTTACCGGCGTTCCCGCTATTTTTATTCGTTTACAGGGATGCCCGGTTGGCTGCGCCTGGTGTGATACCAAACATACGTGGGATAAACTCGCAGATCGGGAAGTGTCGCTGTTTAGCATTCTGGCTAAAACCAAAGAGAGCGATAAGTGGGGCGCGGGCAGTGCCGAAGATCTGCTGGCGATCGTCGGTCGTCAGGGATGGACGGCGCGCCATGTGGTGATCACCGGCGGTGAGCCCTGCATCCACGACCTAACCCCGCTGACCGATCTTCTCGAAAAAAATGGCTATAGCTGCCAGATTGAAACCAGCGGAACCCACGAAGTGCGCTGCACCCACACCACCTGGGTGACCGTTTCCCCGAAGGTGAACATGCGTGGGGGTTACGACGTGCTCTCGCAGGCGCTGGAGCGTGCCGATGAGATTAAACACCCGGTAGGGCGCGTGCGTGACATCGAAGCGCTGGACGAACTGCTGGCGACCCTGTCAGACGAAAAGCAGCGTATCATTGCGCTTCAGCCTATCAGCCAGAAGGAAGATGCAACGCGTCTGTGCATCGAAACCTGTATCGCCCGTAACTGGCGCCTGTCGATGCAGACTCATAAATATCTCAATATTGCCTGATTATATTTCTTAAGCCGGACAAGGATATTCGTCCGGCTTCGCATTTATTCTGCCTGTATTATCTTTGATGATTATTTAGCGAAAGTCAGTCTGTTTTATTTCATATTTATGTTTACTTAAGGATAGCGTTAAACATGATATCAAATGAGTTGATCAACGCATTTACGATGGACTTTTTCTCTTTAAAAGGAAAAACGGCAATCGTGACGGGCGGTAATAGCGGCCTGGGGCAGGCGTTCTCCCTCGCGCTGGCAAAGGCAGGCGCAAACCTCTTCATTCCCGGCATCAGCGATGACAATGCAAAAACCCGTGAGCTCATTGAACAGCAGGGTGTTGAGGTCGAGTTCATGCTGGCGGATATCGCCGCTGACGGCGCGCCGCGGCAGATCATCAGCGCCTGCTGCCGGCGCTTTGGCACCGTCGATATCCTGGTCAACAACGCCGGGATCTGTAAGCTCAATAAAGTGCAGCGCTTTGGCCGCGCCGACTGGGATCCGATGATCAATATTAATCTGACCGCCGCATTTGAGCTCAGCCACGAAGCGGCAAAAATAATGATCCCAAAATCCAGCGGTAAAATAATCAATATTTGCTCGGTATTTTCTTATCTCGGCGGGCGCTGGTCTCCGGCATATTCTGCAACTAAACACGCGCTGGCGGGATTAACCAAAGCGTATTGCGATGAATTAGGCCAGCATAATATTCAGGTCAACGGGATCGCGCCGGGCTATTACGAAACGGAAATAACCGCCATTACGCGCAGCACGCCGAAAGAGAATAAGCGCGTTCTCGACCATATTCCCGCTAACCGCTGGGGCGAGCCGCAGGACTTAATGGGAGCGGTGATTTTCCTGGCAAGCCGAGCGTCTGATTACGTTAACGGGCATATTCTGGCGGTGGACGGCGGATATCTGGTGCGCTAGGGGAAAGCTGCCGCCATGCCGGGCATGGCGGAAGAGGACTACTCGCCGCGATAAACGCAGCCTGCGGTGCAGGTTTCTTTAATCATTACGGCGCTGAGCAGCGGCACCAGAGGCTTCATCTGATCCCAAATCCATTTTGCCAGCACTTCGCTGGTCGGATTTTCCAGACCCGGGATGTCGTTCAGGTAGTAATGATCGAGGCGATCGTAGGTTGGCTTAAATGCGGCCTTCAGTTCGGCAAAATCCATGATCCAACCGGTATGCGGATCGACTTCACCCGTGATCTCAAGGCGCACCATAAAAGAGTGTCCGTGCAGACGGCCGCATTTGTGTCCGGCAGGGACGTGCGGCAGATGGTGTGCAGCTTCGAAGATGAAATCTTTAAACAGTGTGGTGGACATCGTGAACTCTCAAGTAATGCGGAAAAAACCGCCGCATAGTACTGGAAAGCACATTTTTTCGCATTAACTAAAACGGCCTTTACCTGTGCACGCGCGGCACGGCGGGATTTATGCGTTTTTTGTATATATATTTCAATGAATTAGATAATCGGTTTTATTGCTAAGAACGACAACTAAAACAGGTTAGTCCATTTGGTTATTTATTATTTCCATCCCTTCTTTAATTGTTATTATCCCCGCCGTTAACCTTATCTTCAGTTTGGATTTATTCGCTTAAAGTCCGCTTTGCTACTGGAACATAACAACGCATGACAACACAGGCCCCACCATCAAACTTGCTTCCTTTGAACCCGGAGCAACTGGCGCGCCTTCAGGCTGCCACCACTGATTTTTCACCCACCCAGCTTGCCTGGGTTTCCGGCTATTTCTGGGGGATGCTCAACCAGCAGCCTGGCGCTGTGGCGGCGGCTCCCGCGTCTGCCGTAGAAATTCCGGCCATCACGCTTATCTCTGCCTCCCAGACGGGCAACGCCCGCCGCGTCGCCGAAGCGCTGCGTGATGACCTGATTGCTGCTCAGCTGAACGTGAACCTGGTGAACGCCGGGGATTATAAATTCAAACAAATCGCGTCAGAAAAGCTGCTGGTGGTTGTCGCCTCAACGCAGGGCGAGGGCGAGCCTGCGGAAGAAGCGGTGGCGCTGCACAAGTTCCTGTTCTCGAAGAAAGCGCCAAAGCTGAACGGCACCGCCTTCGCGGTGTTTGGCCTGGGCGATACCTCCTATGAATTCTTCTGCCAGTCCGGCAAAGACTTCGACAGCAAGCTGGCGGAGCTGGGCGCAGAGCGCCTGCTGGACCGCGTGGATGCTGACGTGGAATACCAGACCGCCGCCGCCGAATGGCGCGCGCGCGTGGTCGAGGTGCTGAAGGCGCGTGTACCGAAAGAGACGCCGGCGCAGGCTGCCGTGACCGCGTCAGGCACCGTCAATGAGATCCACACCAGCCCGTACACCAAAGAGGCGCCGCTGACGGCGAGCCTGTCTGTTAACCAGAAAATCACCGGTCGCGACTCCGAAAAAGACGTTCGCCATATCGAAATCGATCTCGGTGATTCCGGCCTGCGCTATCAGCCGGGCGATGCCCTGGGCGTCTGGTATCAGAATGACCCGGCGCTGGTGAAAGAGCTGGTTGAGCTGCTGTGGCTGAAAGGCGACGAGCAGGTCACCGTCGAAGGTAAAATCCTGCCGCTGTCGGAAGCGTTGCAGTGGCATTTCGAGCTGACCGTCAACACGGCCAACATCGTTGAGAACTACGCCACCCTGACCCGCAGCGAATCCCTGCTGCCGCTGGTGGGCGATAAGGCAAAACTGCAACACTACGCGGCCACCACGCCAATCGTCGATATGGTGCGTTTCGCTCCGGCGCAGCTGGATGCCGACGCGTTAATCGGGCTGCTGCGTCCGCTGACGCCGCGCCTTTACTCCATTGCGTCTGCCCAGGCGGAAGTGGAGAGCGAAGTCCACGTCACCGTGGGCGTGGTGCGCTACGACATCGAAGGCCGTGCCCGCGCGGGCGGCGCGTCCAGCTTCCTGGCCGATCGCGTGGAAGAAGAGGGCGAGGTGCGCGTGTTTATCGAGCACAACGACAACTTCCGCCTGCCCGCCAACCCGGAAACCCCGGTGATTATGATTGGCCCGGGCACCGGCATCGCGCCGTTCCGCGCCTTTATGCAGCAGCGCGCGGCAGATGAAGCGCCGGGTAAAAACTGGCTGTTCTTCGGCAACCCGCACTTTACCGAAGATTTCCTCTACCAGGTCGAGTGGCAGCGCTACGTGAAAGAGGGCGTGCTGTCGCGCATCGATCTGGCCTGGTCCCGCGACCAAAAAGAAAAAGTATACGTACAAGACAAACTGCGCGAACAGGGCGCAGAGCTGTGGCGCTGGATCAATGACGGTGCCCACATTTATGTCTGCGGCGACGCCAATCGCATGGCGAAAGACGTTGAGCAGGCGTTGCTGGAAGTGATTGCCCAATTCGGCGGTATGGATGCCGAAGCGGCGGATGAATTTTTAAGTGAGCTGCGCGTAGAGCGCCGTTATCAGCGAGATGTCTACTAATGAGCGAAAAACATCCTGGCCCACTGGTGGTCGAAGGCAAACTGACTGATGCCGAGCGCATGAAGGTTGAGAGCAACTACCTGCGCGGCACCATTGCCGAAGATTTAAATGACGGTCTGACCGGCGGTTTTAACGGCGATAACTTCCTGCTGATCCGTTTCCACGGCATGTACCAGCAGGACGACCGCGATATCCGCGCCGAGCGCGCCGAGCAAAAGCTGGAGCCGCGCCACGCGATGCTGCTGCGCTGCCGTCTGCCGGGTGGGGTGATCACCACCAAACAGTGGCAGGCGATCGATAAGTTTGCCGGCGAAAACACCATTTACGGCAGCATCCGTCTGACCAACCGTCAGACCTTCCAGTTCCACGGCATTCTGAAAAAGAACGTCAAGCCGGTTCACCAGATGCTGCACTCGGTCGGGCTGGACGCGCTGGCGACCGCCAACGACATGAACCGTAACGTGCTTTGCACCTCGAACCCGTACGAGTCCGAGCTGCACGCCGAAGCCTACGAATGGGCGAAGAAGATCTCCGAGCACCTGCTGCCGCGCACCCGCGCCTATGCGGAGATCTGGCTCGATCAGGAAAAGGTCGCGACGACGGACGAAGAGCCGATCCTCGGCCAGACCTACCTGCCGCGTAAGTTTAAGACCACGGTGGTGATCCCGCCGCAGAACGATATCGATCTGCACGCCAACGACATGAACTTCGTGGCGATTGCCGAAAACGGCAAGCTGGTGGGCTTTAACCTGCTGGTGGGCGGCGGTCTGTCCATTGAGCACGGTAATAAGAAGACCTACGCCCGCACCGCGAGCGAGTTCGGCTTCCTGCCGCTCGAGCACACCCTGGCGGTGGCGGAAGCGGTGGTGACTACCCAGCGCGACTGGGGTAACCGTACCGATCGTAAAAACGCGAAAACCAAGTACACCCTTGAGCGCGTGGGCGTGGAGACGTTCAAAGAAGAAGTTGAGCGTCGCGCGGGCATCAAGTTTGAGCCGATCCGTCCTTACGAATTCACCGGTCGCGGCGATCGCATCGGCTGGGTAAAAGGTATCGACAATAAATGGCACCTGACGCTGTTTATCGAAAATGGCCGTATTCTTGACTATCCTGGCCGTCCGCTGAAAACGGGGCTGCTGGAAATTGCTAAGATCCATAAAGGCGAGTTCCGCATTACCGCCAACCAGAACCTGATCGTGGCCGGCGTGCCGGAAAGCCAGAAGGCGAAGATCGAGAAGCTGGCGCGGGATCACGGGTTGATGAACGCGGTGAAGCCGCAGCGTGAGAACTCCATGGCCTGCGTGTCGTTCCCGACCTGTCCGCTGGCGATGGCCGAAGCCGAGCGCTTCCTGCCGTCGTTCACCGACAAGGTGGAAGCGATTCTGGAAAAACACGGTATCCCTGATGAGCATATCGTGATGCGCGTAACCGGCTGTCCGAACGGCTGCGGCCGCGCGATGCTGGCGGAGCTGGGGCTGGTAGGGAAAGCGCCGGGTCGCTATAACGTCCACCTTGGCGGTAACCGCATGGGGACGCGCATTCCGCGGATGTATCGCGAGAACATTACGGAACCGGAAATTCTCGACGCTATTGACGAGCTTGTCGGGCGCTGGGCGAAAGAGCGCGAAGCGGGTGAAGGCTTCGGCGACTTTACGGTGCGTGCGGGCATCATTCGCCCGGTGCTCGATCCCGCGAGGGATTTCTGGGAGTAATATCCCGGAGATTTATTGGTTTTGTAGGCCGGGCAAACGCAGTGCCGCCCGGCAAAACAGGCAAACGAGGTTCTTATGTCCGTACTCGATCTACACGCCCTGAACGACCTGCCTAAAGTCGAACGCATTCTGGCGCTTGCCGAAACCAACGGTCAGCTTGAAAAGCGGGACGCCGAAGGGCGCGTTGCCTGGGCACTGGAAAATCTGCCGGGTGATTATGTGCTCTCGTCGAGTTTTGGCATTCAGGCGGCGGTGAGTTTGCATCTGGTGAATCAGGTTTGTCCGGGCATCCCGGTGATCCTCACCGACACCGGCTACCTGTTCCCGGAAACCTACCAGTTCATTGATGAGCTGACGGACAAGCTGAACCTGAACCTGAAGGTTTACCGCGCGGAGCAAAGCCCGGCCTGGCAGGAGGCGCGCTACGGTAAGCTGTGGGAGCAGGGCGTTGAGGGCATTGAGAAATACAATCAAATCAACAAAGTCGAGCCGATGAACCGGGCGCTGAAAGAGCTGAACGCCCGGACCTGGTTCGCCGGGCTGCGTCGGGATCAGTCCGGCAGCCGGGCGTCGCTGCCGGTGCTGGCTATCCAGCGCGGGGTGTTCAAAGTGCTGCCGATTATCGACTGGGACAACCGGACGGTGTACCAGTATCTGCAAAAACACGGGCTTAAGTACCATCCGCTGTGGGATGAGGGCTATCTGTCGGTGGGCGATACCCACACGACGCGCAAATGGGAGCCGGGAATGGCGGAAGAGGAAACGCGGTTCTTCGGGCTCAAGCGCGAGTGCGGGCTGCACGAGGGGTAATTCCTTCTCTTGTTTCCCCTCACCCCGGCCCTCTCCCCAAAGGGGCGAGGGGGAAAAGACGGCTCCGAGCGCTCCCCTCTCCCCTATGGGGAGAGGGTTAGGGTGAGGGGAAAATAACGCATCAGGCTTTCCCCGCCTTCGCCAGCTCCTTCACCAGCGGCAGCATCACCTTCACCACGTCGCGGCTGCGGTGCTCAATCCGCTGCGGCAGCGCGCTGTCGATATGCTGCTGATTATCCAGCCTCACGTCATGCCAGCTCGTCCCGTTCGGAAACGCTTTTGACTTCGCGCGCTGCTGATACCCGTCTTTCTTACCCAGCGCCCAGTTGGTGGCTTCGACGTACAGCACCGGAATGCCCGCCTTATCGAACACCTCGCCGTCGTTACAGCAGCCGGTGCCTTTAGGATAATCCGGGTTGCCGCCGGGATTGCTGGTGGCGTAAATGCCGAGGCTGCGGGCAATGGCCAGCGCCCGGTCGCGGGTTAATTTGCGCACGCTGCTTGGGGTGCTCTGTCCGCTATTAAAATAGAGCTTATCGCCGACGATCAGATTATCGAGATTGATCACCAGCAGCGTATTTTTCTTCTCTTCTGCGCTCATGCGCTTAAGAAGATTCTCGGCGCCGAGCTTTCCTTCTTCTTCACCGCTGGTGGCAACAAAGCGAATGCCGTACTGCGTCGGGATATTCTTCAGCCGTTCAGCCAGCTCGAGCATCACCCCAAGCCCGGCGGCGTTGTCGTCTATGCCCTGTAGGGTCAGGCCGCCGAGGTTGTTATCGGTGTCGGTATCGCTCATCGGCGCGAAGGTATCCAGGTGCGCCATGATAACGATCTGCTCGTCCGCTTTCCCCTCGTGGGCGGCAATCACGGTGCTGCCGGTCACGTTGTGCCAGTTTTTGGCATTATTACGCGAGGTATAAATGTAGCGGCTGTGGAAGGCCCGGATGTCGCTCTGGTAGCCCATCTCCGCGAACTGCTGGCGGATATAGTCGGCAGAGAGCATTTCGGCGGGCGTGCCGGTCATACGGCCCGGGAAGACCGTCGCAATATGGCGCGCCTGCATGCTGGCGATGTCACCATAAGGTTGATTTTTTGCCTGAGCCGGAAGGATAAAGCAAACGCCGAGCGCCAGGGCTGCAATAAGGTGGCGCGTTGCGGAAAACATAGTGAGTCCTTAAAAACAGAGCAAAATTTTAGCTGGCTTAGTATGAAACTGTGACCCGGTATACACAATTTGAATTGCGCTTAAATGCCGGAAATTTCGCGTGTTAAGCACTTTTTGATATTAGCTTTTTCAGCGCGTTATTCCATTGAGTAACTACTCATTCCAATTCGTAATTTCATTCGGTCTAAGCCGCCCCCTATAGTCCCATTATTCCTGGTTGTTAGTGAGTTGTTGCTTGTGGATTATCTGCCCCTTTTTGCCGCCATCAAAGATAAGCCCGTGCTGGTGGTCGGCACGGGTGAAATTGCCGATCGCAAAATTGCCTTCCTGCATCGTGCAGGCGCACAGGTGCAGGTCGTCAGCGCTGCGCAGTTCGACGAATCGCAAATCGACAGCGTAGTGCTGGTGATCGCGGCAACCGAAGACCGCGAGCTTAACCGCCGGGTGTCCCAGGCGGCGCAGGCGCGTTTTCGTCTGGTGAACGTGGTGGATGATCAGCCGCTGTGCTCGTTTATCTTCCCGTCGATTGTGGATCGCTCGCCGCTGCTGGTGGCGATCTCCTCCGGCGGCACCGCCCCCGTTCTCGCCCGCGTGCTGCGGGAGAAAATCGAAGCCCTGTTGCCGACGAGCCTCGGGCGCATGGCGGAAACCGCCAGCTACTGGCGCAACTACCTGAAAACCCGCCTGAACAGCGTGACGGAACGCCGTCGCTTCTGGGAGCGGGTCTTTCGCGGGCGCTTTGCCAGCCTGATGCACGCCGGAAACGAGGCCGCGGCGCAGCAGCTTCTGGAAGATGAGCTGGAAAATCCGGGCAGCAGCAAGGGTGAAATTATTTTGGTCGGCGCCGGGCCGGGCGATGCCGGGCTGCTGACGCTGCGCGGTTTGCAGGTGATTCAGGATGCCGACGTGGTCTTTTACGACCACCTGGTGAGCGACGGCGTGCGCGAGCTGATCCGTCGCGACGCCGAGCAAATCTGCGTGGGTAAACGGGCGGGGGAGCACTCCGTTCCGCAGCACGACACCAACCAGATGCTGATCGACGCGGCGAAGGCGGGCAAAACCGTTGTGCGCCTGAAGGGCGGCGATCCCTTTATCTTCGGTCGCGGCGGCGAAGAGCTCCAGGCCGCGGCGCAGGCGGGGATCCCGTTCCAGGTGGTGCCGGGCATTACGGCGGCCTCCGCGGTCACCGCCTATGCCGGTATCCCGCTGACCCATCGCGAATACAGCCAGAGCGTGACCTTCGTAACCGGCCACTACAAGCCTGACAGCACGCCGTTTGACTGGTCGCACCTGGCGCAGAGCCGCCAGACCCTTGCCATCTACATGGGCACCATGAAAGCGGCGGAGATCGCCGAACAGCTTATTCAGCACGGTCGCGATGCGACCACGCCGGTCGCCGTGATCTCGCGCGGCACGCGTGTCGATCAGCACGTCGCGACCGGCGTATTACAAGACCTTGCAAGCCTTGCGAAAGACGCCCCTATGCCCGCCCTGATCGTGGTGGGGGAAGTCGTGCAGCTTCACAGCACGCTCGCCTGGTTCCAACACACAACCGACGCAGAAGGCTTTGGCTCTTCTGTCATAAATTTGGCTTAAGGAACGGTTATGGACCAAAAACGACTGACTCACCTGCGGCAACTCGAAGCGGAAAGTATCCATATTATCCGCGAAGTGGCCGCCGAGTTCTCCAACCCGGTGATGATGTACTCCATCGGTAAAGATTCCAGCGTCATGCTGCACCTGGCGCGCAAAGCGTTTTACCCGGGCACGCTGCCGTTCCCGCTGCTGCATGTCGATACCGGCTGGAAATTCCGCGAGATGTACGAATTCCGCGACCGCACGGCAAAAGCCTACGGCTGTGAGCTGCTGGTGCATAAAAACCCGGAAGGGGTGGCGATGGGGATCAACCCGTTCGTGCACGGCAGCGCCAAGCACACCGACATCATGAAAACCGAAGGGCTGAAGCAGGCGCTGAACAAGTACGGTTTTGATGCGGCCTTCGGCGGCGCGCGCCGCGATGAAGAGAAGTCCCGCGCGAAAGAGCGTATCTACTCCTTCCGCGACCGCTTCCACCGCTGGGACCCGAAAAACCAGCGCCCGGAGCTGTGGCACAACTACAACGGCCAGATTAACAAGGGCGAAAGCATCCGCGTTTTCCCGCTCTCTAACTGGACCGAGCTGGATATCTGGCAGTACATCTACCTCGAAAACATCGAGATCGTTCCGCTGTATCTGGCCGCCGAGCGTCCGGTGCTGGAGCGTGACGGCATGCTGATGATGATCGACGACGACCGCATCGACCTGCAGCCGGGCGAAGTGATCAAAAAGCAGATGGTGCGCTTCCGTACCCTCGGCTGCTGGCCGCTGACCGGCGCGGTAGAGTCCAACGCGCAAACGCTGCCGGAAATTATTGAAGAGATGCTGGTGTCCACCACCAGCGAGCGACAGGGCCGCGTGATTGACCGCGACCAGGCAGGCTCTATGGAGCTGAAGAAACGTCAGGGTTATTTCTAAGGAGCCGCCATGAATACCACTATTGCGCAACAAATTGCCGATGAAGGCGGCGTTGAAGCCTACCTGCACGCCCAGCAGCACAAAAGCCTGCTGCGCTTTCTGACCTGCGGCAGCGTGGATGACGGCAAAAGCACTCTGATTGGTCGCCTGCTGCACGATACCCGCCAGATTTACGAAGATCAGCTCTCTTCGCTGCACAACGACAGCAAGCGTCACGGCACCCAGGGCGAAAAGCTCGATCTGGCGCTGCTGGTGGACGGCTTACAGGCCGAGCGCGAGCAGGGCATCACCATCGACGTGGCGTACCGCTATTTCTCTACCGAGAAGCGCAAATTTATCATCGCCGACACCCCGGGGCACGAGCAGTACACCCGCAACATGGCGACCGGCGCGTCAACCTGCGAGCTGGCGATCCTGCTGATCGACGCCCGTAAAGGCGTGCTGGATCAGACCCGTCGCCACAGCTTTATCTCCACCCTGCTGGGGATCAAACACCTGGTTGTGGCGGTGAACAAAATGGATCTGGTGAACTTCAGCGAAGAGAAGTTCGAGGAAATTCGCCAGAGCTACCTGACATTCGCCGAACAGCTGCCGGGCAACCTGGATATCCGCTTCGTGCCGCTTTCCGCGCTGGAAGGGGACAACGTGGCCTCCCAGAGCGCCAACATGCCGTGGTACAGCGGCCCCACGCTGCTCGAAGTGCTGGAAACCGTGCAAATTCAGCGCGTGGTGGATACCCAGCCGATGCGCTTCCCGGTGCAGTACGTCAACCGCCCGAACCTCGATTTCCGCGGTTTCTCCGGCACGATTGCGTCTGGCTCCGTGAAGGTCGGCCAGCGCGTTAAAGTGCTGCCATCCGGCGTAGAATCAGCCGTGGCGCGAATCGTCACCTTCGACGGCGACCTGCCGGAAGCGGGCGCTGGCGAGGCGGTCACGCTGGTGCTGAAAGACGAAATTGATATCAGCCGGGGCGACCTGCTGGTGGATGCCCAGGAAACGCTGGCGGCGGTGCAGGGCGCGGCCGTGGACGTGGTGTGGATGGCGGAACAGCCGCTGACCGCCGGGCAAAGCTACGACATCAAAATCGCTGGCAAGAAAACCCGTGCCCGCGTGGACGGCATTCAGTTCCAGGTGGACATCAACAACCTGACCCAGCGCGAGGTGAGCGAACTGCCGCTGAACGGCATCGGGCTGGTGGATTTAACCTTTGACGAACCGCTGGTGCTGGACGAGTACCAGCAAAATCCGGTGACGGGCGGGCTTATCTTTATCGACAGGCTGACTAACGTCACCGTCGGCGCGGGCATGGTGCGCGAGCCGAACGCTAACGCGGCGGTGGCCTCAGAGTTCAGCGCGTTTGAGCTGGAGCTGAATGCGCTGGTGCGTAAGCACTTCCCGCACTGGGGCGCACGCGATCTGCTGGGAGGCAAGTAATGGCCGCCCATGATGAGAACGTCGTCTGGCATCCTCATCCGGTGACCGTTGCCGAGCGTGAACAGCTCCACGGCCATCGTGGGGTTGTACTGTGGTTTACCGGGCTTTCGGGCTCGGGTAAATCCACGGTTGCTGGCGCGCTGGAAGAGGCGTTGCATCAGCGTGGGGTAAGCACTTACCTGCTGGATGGCGACAACGTGCGTCACGGCCTGTGCAGCGACTTAGGCTTTAGCGATGAGGATCGCAAAGAGAACATCCGTCGGGTAGGCGAAGTCGCCAGCCTGATGGCGGACGCCGGGCTGGTGGTGCTGACGGCGTTTATCTCGCCGCACCGCGCCGAGCGCCAGACGGTGCGCGAGCGCGTCGGCCAGGATCGCTTTATCGAGGTGTTTGTCGACACGCCGCTGGAGATTTGCGAGGCGCGGGATCCGAAGGGGCTGTACAAAAAAGCGCGGGCGGGAGAGTTGCGAAATTTCACCGGCATCGACGCGGTATACGAAGCGCCTGAATCCCCTGAGATTCATCTGAAGGGTCAACAATTGGTAACAAATTTAGTAAGCCAATTATTAGACCTGCTCAGACGGGACGATATTATCAGATCCTGAGACAGTATCGTTCGGGGCTGTCTTCCCGAACGATGAGTCATGGTCACAGGATTAGCTATGCGCAACAGTGAAAACTACATTATCACCGGGTCGGAACCGCTTCCGACAGATGACGAAACGACCTGGTCACTCCCCGGGGCCATCGTCGGCTTCGTGTCGTGGTTACTGGCGCTGGGCATTCCGTTTCTGATCTACGGCGGTAATACGCTGTTCTTCTTCCTCTATACCTGGCCTTTCTTCCTCGCGCTGATGCCCGTGGCGGTGGTTATCGGCATCGCGCTGCATTCGCTCTTCAGCGGCCGGCTCCTCTACAGTATTGTTATTACTATCACCACCGTGGTGGTCATTTTTGGCCTGCTGTTTTTATGGCTGATGGGCTAAGTTAAGACATAATTAAAACCCCAGAGTAGAGTCAGACGGAAAGTTATGGGATGATGTTGCCGTTTTTTCAGGGGGCAGGATGGGTAAATTAACGCTGCTGTTGCTGGCTTTGCTGGTCTGGCTGCAATATTCGCTGTGGTTCGGTAAGAACGGCCTGCACGACTATAGCCGGGTGAGCGATGACGTCGCGGCTCAGCAGGCAACAAACGCCAAACTTAAAGCGCGAAACGATCAACTCTTTGCTGAAATTGATGACCTCAATGGCGGGCAAGAGGCGATTGAGGAACGCGCACGTAATGAACTCAGTATGACTAAGCCGGGCGAAACCTTTTATCGTCTGGTTCCGGATGCGTCTAAACGCAATCAGGGCTCAGCACAAAACAATCGATAATCAGCCCAGGATTACGACATGGCAGTGACTTTTTCGCACGTATGCGCCGTGGTGCCAGCCGCAGGCTTTGGGCGGCGTATGCAGACAGAATGTCCTAAGCAATACCTCTCAATTGGCGATAAAACGATCCTTGAACACGCCGTGGCGGCGCTTCTGGCGAACCCACGGGTGACGCGCGTGATCATCGCCATCAGCCCCGGTGACGTTCGCTTTGCCGAACTCCCGCTGGCGAATCACCCTCAAATCACCGTTGTTGATGGCGGCGCAGAGCGCGCCGACTCCGTGCTGGCGGGCATTCAGGCCGCCGGCGATGCGCAGTGGGTGCTGGTACACGACGCCGCGCGTCCGTGCCTGCATCAGGACGACCTCGCGCGTCTGTTAGCCATCAGCGAAACCAGCCGCGTGGGCGGCATTCTGGCGGCGCCGGTGCGCGACACCATGAAACGCGCCGAGCCGGGCGCGCACGCCATCGCCCACACCGTTGAGCGCGTCGATTTATGGCACGCGCTGACGCCGCAGTTTTTCCCGCGTGAACTACTCCACGACTGCTTAACGCGAGCGCTAAATGAAGGGGCAACCATCACCGATGAAGCCTCCGCGCTGGAGTATTGCGGATTCCACCCTGAGCTTGTTGAAGGGCGCGCTGATAATATAAAAGTGACGCGCCCGGAAGATTTACAGCTCGCGGAATTTTATCTTACCCGTTCGACCCATCAGGAGAAGGCATAATGCGAATTGGACACGGTTTTGATGTACACGCCTTTGGCGGAGAAGGCCCAATTATCATTGGCGGCGTTCGTATTCCCTACGAGAAAGGGCTGCTGGCGCATTCTGATGGCGACGTGGCGCTCCATGCGTTGACCGATGCGCTGCTCGGCGCCGCCGCGCTGGGCGATATCGGCAAGCTGTTCCCGGACACCGATCCGGCGTTTAAAGGGGCCGACAGCCGCGCGCTGCTGCGCGAAGCGTGGCGCCGTATTCAGGCTAAGGGCTACACGCTTGGCAACGTCGACGTGACGATCATCGCCCAGGCGCCGAAGATGCTGCCGCACATCCCGCAGATGCGGGTGTTCATTGCAGAGGATCTGGGCTGCCATATGGACGACGTCAACGTGAAAGCCACCACCACGGAAAAACTCGGCTTTACCGGCCGCGGCGAGGGTATCGCCTGCGAAGCCGTGGCGCTCCTGGTGAAGGCAAGCAAATGACCGACTTCGAAAACCTGACCTGGCTGCACGGCAAACCTCAGGGCAACGGCCTGCTGAAAGCCAACCCGGAAGACTTCGTGGTGGTGGAAGATTTAGGCTTCGCGCCGGATGGCGAAGGCGAACATATTCTGGTTCGTATTCTGAAAAATGGCTGCAATACCCGATTTGTGGCTGACGCGCTGGCAAAATTCCTTAAAATCCACGCCCGCGAAGTGAGCTTCGCCGGGCAGAAAGATAAACACGCCGTCACCGAGCAGTGGCTGTGTGCGCGCGTGCCGGGCAACCAGATGCCTGATTTAAGCAAATTTGAGCTTGAAGGCTGTAAAGTCCTCGAATATGCCCGCCACAAGCGCAAGCTGCGCCTGGGGGCGCTCAAAGGCAACGACTTCACGCTGGTGCTGCGCGAAGTGACAAACCGTGACGACGTCGAGAAACGTCTGAATGCCATTCGCGAGCAGGGCGTACCGAACTACTTTGGCGCGCAGCGCTTTGGGATCGGCGGCAGCAACCTGCAGGGCGCGCTGCGCTGGGCGCAGAGCGATGCCCCGGTGCGCGACAGGAATAAACGCAGTTTTTGGTTGTCGGCGGCCCGCAGCGCGTTGTTTAATCAAATTGTGAGCGAACGTCTGAAAAAACCGGACGCGAATCAAGTTGTTGTCGGCGATGCGCTACAATTAGCGGGACGCGGAAGCTGGTTTGTGGCAACCGCCGAAGAGCTGGCCGATGTCCAGGCGCGCGTTGACGCGAAAACGCTGCTGATTACCGCTCCGCTGCCCGGGTCGGGCGACTGGGGGACGCAGGGTGAGGCATTAGCCGCAGAGCAAGCCGCCGTGGCGGATGCCCCAGAATTACAATCATTGCTGGTGCGGGAAAAAGTCGAAGCGGCACGCCGCGCGATGCTGCTCTACCCGCAGCAGCTTAGCTGGAACTGGTGGGATGACGTAACCGTCGAGTTACGCTTCTGGCTGCCGGCAGGCAGCTTTGCCACCAGCGTTGTCAGGGAACTTATCAACACTTCGGGTGACTATGCGAATATTGCTGAGTAACGATGATGGGATCCACGCCCCAGGCATTCAGACGCTGGCGAAAGCCCTGCGTGAATTTGCCGACGTGCAGGTGGTGGCCCCCGATCGTAACCGCAGCGGGGCCTCTAACTCGTTGACGCTGGAGTCGTCGCTTCGCACTTTTACCTTTGAAAATGGCGATATCGCCGTTCAGATGGGCACGCCGACCGACTGCGTGTTTTTGGGCGTCAACGCGCTGATGCGCCCGGGGCCGGATATCGTGGTGTCCGGCATCAACGCGGGGCCTAATCTCGGCGATGACGTGATCTACTCCGGTACGGTTGCCGCCGCAATGGAAGGCCGCCACCTCGGATTTCCGGCGCTGGCGGTGTCGCTGAACGGCCATCAGCACTATGAAACCGCAGCCGCGGTGACCTGCTCCATCTTGCGAGCCCTCAGCCGCGAGCCGCTGCGCACCGGGCGCATTCTCAACATCAACGTCCCCGATCTGCCGCTGGAAGAGATCAAAGGCATCCGCGTGACCCGCTGTGGAAGCCGCCATCCGGCGGATCAGGTGATCCCGCAGCAGGATCCGCGCGGCAACACCCTTTACTGGATCGGCCCGCCGGGTGAAAAGCACGACGCCGGGCCGGATACCGACTTCGCTGCGGTGGATGAAGGCTACGTTTCCGTCACCCCACTGCACGTGGATTTAACCGCTTATAACGCGCATGATGTGGTGTCGGGGTGGTTGGATCGCGCTGGAGTGAACACGCAATGGTAAGCAAACGTGTACAAACTCTTCTGGAACAATTACGCGCTCAGGGGATCGCGGACGAGCACGTGCTTGAGGCGCTGGCTCAGGTTCCCCGCGAGAAGTTTGTAGACGAGGCGTTTGAACACAAAGCGTGGGAAAACGTGGCGTTGCCCATCGGGCAGGGCCAGACCATTTCGCAGCCCTACATGGTGGCGCGCATGACGGAGCTGCTGGAGCTGACGCCGGAATCCCGCGTGCTGGAGATCGGCACCGGGTCGGGGTATCAAACGGCCATCCTGGCGCATCTGGTTCACCATGTCTGCTCGGTTGAGCGGATAAAAGGTTTGCAGTGGCAGGCGCGTCGTCGCCTGAAACAACTTGATTTACATAATGTTTCGACACGTCACGGCGATGGATGGCAGGGTTGGCAGGCTCGCGCCCCGTTCGACGCCATTATCGTGACGGCCGCACCGCCTGAGATCCCGGCTGCGCTCTTATCGCAGCTGGATGAAGGCGGCATTCTTGTCTTGCCCGTGGGCGATGAACATCAGCTATTAAAGCGCGTTCGTCGGCGAGGGGACGAGTTCATCATCGATACTGTGGAAGCCGTGCGCTTCGTGCCTCTCGTAAAGGGAGAGCTGGCCTGAGACTCGGAATTTTCCAGGGTTATTAAGGCAAATTGAGCGTATGGTGTGGCGCAAATGGTTCGTGCCATCACAGTTAATTTAAGTCACTGGTAGTTATCACATTCCTGGGGGATAAATGAGCGCGGGAAGCCCAAAATTCACCATTAGCCGTGTTGCGGCATTGTCACTGGTTTCGCTATGGCTGGCAGGCTGTACAAGTTCTAATAACGCACCTGCGCCGGTAACTTCTGTAGGCGGGAACAGCGGCTCGGGAAGTACGTCCGGCGGAATGTTAATTACCCCTCCACCGAAAATGGGTACGTCTACACCGGTACAGCAGGCGCCGCAAATTCAGCCTGTTCAGACGCCGGTAGCGCAGCCAACGCAGATTCAGCCTGTGGAACAGCCCGTTCAGACCGAAAATGGCCGTATAGTTTATAACCGAAAGTACGGGAATATTCCGAAAGGCAGCTATACCGGTGGCAGCACCTATACCGTAAAACGCGGTGATACGCTGTTCTATATCGCGTGGATCACCGGGAACGATTTCCGCGACCTCGCACAGCGCAACAACGTCCAGGCACCGTATGGACTGGAAGTCGGGCAAACGCTCCAGGTTGGCAACGCGACGGGCACGCCGCTCACGCCGGGCAACACCGTTTCAGCAGCGGATGTGACCGCGCAAAATAACAGCGTAGTGCCTGCACAAAAATCCAGCACGGTGGTTGCTTCGCAACCTGTAATTACGTATTCTGAGGATTCAGGTGATCAGAGTGCTAACAAAATGTTGCCGAATAATAAAGGTACTGCGACTGTTGTCACAGCACCAGTTACGGCACCTGTGGTTAGCTCTTCACAACCGACCGCCAGCAGTCAGACCTCCAGTGCCGCTATTTCTGCATGGCGCTGGCCAACTGACGGCAAGGTTATCGAGAACTTCTCTTCTACCGAAGGTGGAAACAAAGGGATCGATATCGCAGGGAGTAAGGGACAGGCTATCATCGCGACCGCAGACGGACGCGTTGTGTATGCCGGTAACGCTCTGCGCGGTTACGGTAATCTTATTATCATCAAACATAACGATGATTACCTGAGTGCCTACGCCCATAACGACACAATGCTGGTCCGGGAACAACAAGAAGTTAAGGCGGGGCAAAAAATAGCTACTATGGGTAGCACCGGAACCAGTTCTACACGCTTGCATTTTGAAATTCGTTACAAGGGGAAATCCGTAAACCCGCTGCAATATTTACCGCAGCGATAATTTGACGAGGCATACCGTTCAAGGGTGTCTCGTTCAGGGATCACGGGTAGGAGCCACCTTATGAGTCAGAATACGCTGAAAGTTCATGATTTAAATGAAGATGCGGAATTTGATGAGAACGGAGCAGAGGCTTTTGACGAGAAAGCCTTAGTAGAAGAGGAACCCAGTGATAACGATTTAGCTGAAGAGGAGCTGTTATCGCAGGGTGCCACACAGCGTGTGCTGGACGCGACTCAGCTTTACCTTGGGGAGATTGGTTATTCTCCACTGTTAACGGCCGAAGAAGAAGTCTATTTCGCACGTCGTGCTTTGCGTGGTGATGTTGCCTCGCGCCGTCGCATGATTGAAAGTAACTTGCGTCTGGTCGTGAAAATTGCCCGTCGATACGGCAATCGTGGTCTGGCTTTGCTGGATCTGATTGAAGAGGGCAACTTAGGTCTCATCCGCGCAGTTGAGAAGTTTGACCCGGAACGCGGGTTCCGTTTCTCAACTTACGCTACCTGGTGGATTCGTCAGACCATCGAACGGGCAATTATGAACCAAACCCGTACGATCCGACTGCCGATTCACATCGTCAAAGAGTTGAACGTCTATCTGCGCACCGCGCGTGAGTTGTCCCATAAGCTGGACCACGAACCGAGCGCTGAAGAGATTGCCGAACAACTGGATAAACCCGTTGATGACGTCAGCCGCATGCTGCGTCTTAACGAGCGCATTACCTCAGTTGACACCCCGTTGGGTGGCGACTCCGAAAAAGCGCTGCTGGACATCCTGGCCGATGAAAAAGACAACGGCCCGGAAGACACCACGCAGGACGATGACATGAAACAGAGCATCGTCAAATGGCTGTTCGAACTGAACGCTAAACAGCGTGAAGTGCTGGCACGTCGTTTCGGTTTACTGGGGTATGAAGCTGCGACACTGGAAGATGTTGGCCGCGAAATTGGTCTGACTCGTGAACGTGTTCGCCAGATTCAGGTAGAAGGTCTGCGTCGCCTGCGTGAAATCCTGCAGGGTCAAGGGCTGAATATCGAAGCGCTGTTCCGCGAATAAGCACCCTTTCGTCAAAAAAGGCCAGTCGTGAGACTGGCCTTTTTCTTTTGTCTTTCTTAAGGATGCGTGGTTTCGTGCAGCAGGCGCCAGGTTATCGTGTCGCCTTCCTGATTCAGCACGGCGGTTGACCAGCGCACGTTTACCGGCTGGCCGGGCCGGGTTTGCGTTTCACGGTAGTGCAGCACCGCGCCGTTATCCCAGGTCTGCAACGTCGTTAATTCATCAATGTCGATCTTCAGTCCCGGACGGCTGCCGCGCTGAGCCTTCAGAAAGCCTGCCAGCGCAGCGTGATCCATATGCGTGCCGCCTGGGGGGATCATCAAAAAATCCTGGCGAAAACGGGCGAGCAGCGCGGCGTAATCGCCTTCACCCTTGCCTAACCAGTTTTCTAACGCGACGTGAGCATCGATAATTTCTGTTTCATAGCGGGTCATTCTTTCTCCTTTGCCATCATTTTGCGGATCAAATCCGTAAACTGTTGACGCTCGTCGGGGGTTAAACGTCCCAGAAAAGCCTCATCAACGTCGTTCCCAACCGGCTTGCAGCTCCCGAGCAGGGCTTCCCCTTCCGGCGTTAAGAAGACAAACCGGCGGCGCTTGTCGGCAGGATCGTGTTCGCGCTTCACCAGCCCGCGTGACTCCATGCGGCTCAGCATTTCGGCCAGCGTCGCTTTGGTGCTGACCGCCACCTCCGTTAACGCCACCTGTTCGATGCCTGGGTTTTCGGCAACGGAGCGCATCACCGCATATTGTGGTTTTGTAAGCTCCGGCAGCGCCTGCTGCCAGTGCGCGGTATGCTGTTGAAAAAGCTGACGTAACAGGTGAAACGCCTCTTGTCTCAGTTCCATGAACTCTCCTGCCTGAAAATCACCCCTCTATGATAGCCGTTATCGCCGGGGATTTTAACGCGGGCACTTTTAGCATTTAGTGTGATCGTGTACGAACAACCTTGTCATCAATACGATCCGGGAGTAGTGTACCCAACATGTTCGTATGCGAACGATTTGTGAGGTATCGAATGAGATTGATTGTTGGGATGACCGGGGCGACGGGCGCGCCGCTTGGCGTGGCGCTGCTTCAGGCGCTGCGCGAGATGCCGGACGTGGAAACGCATCTGGTGATGTCGAAATGGGCGAAAACCACTATCGAGCTGGAAACGCCTTTTACGGCGCAGGATGTCGCCGCGCTTGCGGATGTTGTCCACAGCCCGGCGGATCAGGCCGCCACCATCTCGTCCGGCTCGTTTCGCACCGACGGCATGATCGTTATCCCGTGCAGCATGAAAACGCTGGCGGGGATCCGTGCGGGCTACGCCGAAGGGCTGGTGGGACGCGCGGCAGATGTGGTGCTTAAAGAGGGCCGCAAGCTGGTGCTGGTGCCGCGCGAAACGCCGCTCAGCACCATCCATCTGGAGAACATGCTCGCACTTTCCCGCCTCGGCGTGGCCATGGTGCCGCCGATGCCCGCCTACTACAACCACCCGAAAACCGCCGACGACATTACCCAGCACATTGTGACCCGCGTGCTCGACCAGTTTGGCCTGGAGCACAAAAAGGCGCGTCGCTGGAACGGGCTGCAGGCGGCAAAACATTTTTCACAGGAGAATAAAGATGGCATTTGATGATTTGAGAAGCTTCCTGCAGGCGCTCGATGAGCAAGGGCAACTGCTGAAAATTGAAGAAGAGGTCAACGCCGAGCCGGATCTGGCGGCGGCAGCCAACGCTACCGGACGCATTGGCGACGGCGCGCCCGCCGTCTGGTTCGACAACATTCGCGGATTTACCGACGCCCGCGTGGTGATGAACACCATCGGCTCCTGGCAAAACCACGCGATATCGATGGGGCTGCCGGCCAATACCCCGGTGAAAAGCCAGATTGACGAGTTTATCCGCCGCTGGGACCGATTCCCCGTTGCCCCCGAGCGCCGCGCAAACCCGGCCTGGGCCGAGAACACGGTAGATGGCGAAGACATTAACCTGTTCGACATCCTGCCGCTTTTTCGTCTGAACGATGGCGACGGCGGTTTCTATCTCGACAAAGCCTGCGTGGTGTCACGCGATCCGCTCGACCCGGACAACTTCGGCAAGCAGAACGTGGGCATCTACCGTATGGAAGTGAAGGGCAAGCGCAAGCTGGGCCTGCAGCCTGTTCCGATGCACGACATTGCGCTGCATCTGCATAAAGCGGAGGAGCGGGGCGAAGATCTGCCGATTGCGATCACCCTGGGCAACGATCCTATCATTACGCTGATGGGCGCGACGCCGCTGAAATACGATCAGTCTGAGTACGAAATGGCCGGCGCGCTGCGCGAAAGCCCGTACCCGATCGCCACCGCGCCGCTGACCGGTTTCGATGTGCCCTGGGGCTCTGAGGTCATCCTCGAAGGGGTGATTGAAGGACGCAAGCGCGAAATCGAAGGGCCGTTCGGCGAGTTTACCGGACATTATTCCGGCGGACGCAACATGACCGTGGTGCGTATCGACAAGGTCTCATACCGCACCAGGCCGATTTTTGAATCGCTGTATCTCGGAATGCCGTGGACGGAAATCGACTATCTGATGGGCCCGGCGACCTGCGTGCCGCTCTATCAGCAGCTGAAGGCAGAGTTCCCGGAAGTGCAGGCGGTGAACGCCATGTATACCCACGGACTGCTGGCGATTATCTCCACCAAAAAACGCTACGGCGGCTTTGCCCGCGCCGTGGGGCTTCGCGCCATGACCACGCCGCACGGTCTGGGCTACGTGAAGATGGTGATTATGGTCGATGAAGATGTCGATCCGTTTAACCTGCCGCAGGTAATGTGGGCGCTCTCCTCGAAAGTGAACCCCGCAGGGGATCTGGTTCAGCTGCCGAACATGTCGGTGCTGGAGCTTGACCCGGGCTCCAGTCCGGCGGGGATCACCGACAAGCTGATTATTGATGCCACCACGCCCGTTGCACCGGACAACCGGGGCCACTATAGCCAGCCGGTACAGGATCTTCCTGAAACCAAAGCCTGGGCTGAAAAACTGACCGCCATGCTGGCCGCACGTAAATAAAGGAGGGGATTATGATTTGTCCACGTTGTGCTGATGAGCATATTGAAGTGATGGCGACATCTCCGGTAGAAGGTGTCTGGACGGTGTATCAGTGCCAGCACTGTCTCTATACCTGGCGCAATACCGAACCGCTGCGTCGTACCAGCCGCGAGCACTATCCGGAAGCGTTTCGTATGACGCAGAAGGATATTGATGAAGCGCCGCAGGTGCCGACCATCCCGCCGCTGCTGTAAAAAAAGCCCGGTGGCGCTACGCTTACCGGGCGATAATATTGTGCGGTCTTTTTTGCCGGGTGGCGGCTTCGCCTTACCCGGCCTACAAAACCGTAGGCCCGGTAAGCGTAGCGCCACCGGGCAAAAAGACCGCAGAGAACTAAACCAGACTCTTCAGCCGATAAATCCACTCCAGCGCCTGACGCGGCGTCAGTGAATCCGGATCGAGATTTTCCAACGCCTCCACGGCAGGCGAAGTCTCTTCTGCTGGCACCAGCAACGACATCTGCGTACCGTCGACCTGCGTTGCCGCCGCGTTCGGCGACAGGCTCTCCAGCTCGCGCAGCTTCTGACGCGCACGTTTGATAACGTCCTTCGGCACGCCCGCCAGGGCCGCCACCGCCAGACCGTAGCTCTTGCTCGCCGCCCCGTCCTGCACCGTGTGCATGAACGCGATGGTATCACCGTGCTCCAGCGCATCGAGGTGGACGTTCGCCACGCCTTCCATCTTCTCCGGCAGCTGCGTCAGTTCGAAGTAGTGCGTCGCGAACAGGGTCATCGCCTTGATCTTATTCGCCAGACTTTCAGCACAGGCCCACGCCAGGGACAGGCCGTCGTAGGTGGAGGTGCCGCGCCCGACTTCGTCCATCAGCACCAGGCTGTGTTCCGTGGCGTTGTGCAGAATATTGGCGGTTTCGGTCATTTCCACCATGAAGGTCGAGCGTCCGCTTGCCAGATCGTCCGCCGCGCCTACGCGGGTGAAGATGCGGTCGATAGGGCCAATCTCGACCTTTTGCGCCGGGACATAGCTGCCGATGTAGGCAAGCAGCGCGATAAGCGCGGTCTGTCGCATATAGGTACTTTTACCGCCCATGTTCGGACCGGTGATGATCAGCATTCGTCTTTGCGGCGACAGGCTCAGCGGGTTGGCGATAAACGGCTCGTTCAGCACCTGCTCAACCACCGGATGACGACCTTCGGTAATGCGGATACCCGGCTTGTCGGTAAAGGTCGGGCAGGTGTAGTTCAGCGCGTCGGCACGTTCTGCCAGGTTTACCAGCACGTCCAGCTCCGCAAGGGCGCTGGCGCTGAGCTGCAGATCCCCAAGGTGCGGCATCAGCATGTCGAACAGCTCTTCGTAGAGCTGCTTTTCCAGGGCCAGCGCTTTGCCTTTCGAGGTCAGAACTTTGTCTTCGTACTCTTTCAGCTCAGGGATGATGTAGCGTTCGGCGTTTTTCAGCGTCTGACGGCGCACGTAGTGGATGGGCGCCAGATGGCTCTGCCCGCGGCTGATCTGAATGTAGTAGCCGTGAACCGCGTTATAGCCCACTTTCAGGGTGTCGAGACCAAGACGTTCGCGCTCGCGGATCTCCAGCTTGTCGAGGTAATCCGTTGCGCCGTCCGCCAGCGCGCGCCATTCGTCCAGCTCCGCGTTATAGCCCGGGGCAATCACGCCGCCATCGCGCACCAGAACCGGCGGCGCGTCGATGATGGCGCGCTCCAGCAGCTCGCGCAGCTCGGTGAATTCGCCCATGGTTTCGCGCAGCTTCTGCACGGGCGCGCTGTCGACGTCGGCAAGCTGCGCGCGCAGCTCAGGAAGCTGCTGGAAGGCATGACGCATGCGCGCCAGGTCGCGGGGACGCGCGGTGCGCAGCGCCAGACGAGCCAGAATACGCTCCAGATCGCCCACCTGGCGCAGTACCGGCTGCAGCTCGCTCGCACGATCCTGCAGCGCGGCAATCGTCTGCTGGCGGCTAATCAGCGTTTCGGTATTGCGAATGGGCATGTGCAGCCAGCGCTTGAGCATACGGCTGCCCATCGGCGTCACCGTGCTGTCGAGAACCGCAGCGAGGGTGTTTTCCACGCCGCCAGCCAGATTCTGGGTGATCTCCAGGTTGCGGCGGGTGGCGGCATCCATAATGATGCTGTCCTGCTGGCGCTCCATGGTGATCGAGCGGATGTGCGGCAGGGCGGTGCGCTGGGTGTCCTTCACGTATTGCAGCAGACAGCCTGCGGCGCACAGGCCGCGCGGGGCGTTTTCCACACCAAAACCGATCAGGTCGCGCGTGCCGAATTGCAAATTCAGCTGCTGGCGCGCGGTGTCAATTTCAAACTCCCACAGCGGACGACGACGCAGGCCGCGACGGCCTTCAATCAGCGACGTTTCGGCAAAATCTTCCGCGTACAGCAGCTCTGCCGGGTTGGTGCGCTGCAGCTCGGCGGCCATGGTTTCGCGATCCGCCGGTTCACTCAGGCGAAAACGCCCGGAGCTGATATCCAGCGTGGCGTAGCCGAAGCCTTTGCCGTCCTGCCAGAGTGCCGCCAGAAGATTATCCTGACGCTCCTGCAGCAGGGCTTCATCGCTGATGGTGCCCGGCGTTACGATGCGCACCACTTTGCGCTCTACCGGGCCTTTGGAGGTGGCCGGGTCGCCAATCTGCTCGCAAATCGCGACGGATTCCCCCTGATTGACCAGCTTCGCCAGGTAGTTTTCCACCGCGTGATGGGGAATGCCCGCCATCGGAATCGGCTCGCCCGCCGAGGCGCCGCGTTTGGTCAGGGAGATGTCGAGCAGCTGCGACGCGCGTTTAGCATCGTCATAGAAAAGCTCGTAAAAATCGCCCATCCGATAAAACAGTAGGATCTCCGGATGCTGAGCTTTGAGCTTGAGGTACTGCTGCATCATCGGGGTATGAGCGTCGAAATTGTCGATTGTGGTCATGGAGTTATGATATCCATTTCTTTGATAATATTGCGCTTTGAGCGACTCGTTGGTCGTTAGTTCCCTCTATTGTCGCATGAAAAAATGGCGCGGCGCAGAAAAATGTCGCGGCTTTACGAGATGCATTCCGGCACAAGCTCGATAACGATTTTTCCATGCTCAATACCCACTCTCACCTGCGAATTTGTGGTAAATCCGGCCTCTTCCAGCCAGTCGCCTTTCAGGCTCAACGCGGCATGAACGCTATAGCGCGTCGGGATCTTCGTTTTACGATCTTCGTGGCGTTTTCTGAAGTACCCCACCTTTAAGTGGCGAAGCGGTCGGGTGATGGCTGTCTGTTGCATAGGCTCTCCGGTCAATGGCGCCAGCGCGCGCTCTGAATTGCCTGTATAAAATACCAGTAAAATGGACGGGGAGAAGGTGTAAAACTGGAAGGCGTCTTCAGGAAATGAAATGCAACGACTGAAATGGACGGTATAAAGGGGTATTATAAATGCAATTTATTGATCGGTATCCCGCTATGTCTGGCAAACGCATTACCCGCGAAAAAGAAACCATCGCAAAAATGATCGCCCTGTATGAAAAGCAGTGCCCGCAGGCTTCGAAAGAGGAAGGGCATTATCGGGCGCTGAACGCTTACGCGGACAAGCGCCTGGATAAATGCGTGTTCGGTGAGGAAAAGCCCGCCTGTAAGCAGTGCCCGGTACACTGCTACCAGCCTGCTAAACGTGAAGAGATGAAGCAGATCATGCGCTGGGCGGGGCCGCGCATGCTATGGCGTCACCCCATTCTGACCGTTCGCCATCTGATTGACGACCGCCGTCCGGTGCCCGAATTACCGGAAAAGTACCGTCCTAAAAAGTAGCGCAGGGCTACAGCAGGCTCTCTTTATCGATCCCCAGCCGCTTCATGCGCGAGAGCAGAGTGGTGCGCTTGAGTCCGAGGCGCTGCGCGGCTCCCTTCGGCCCGGCGACCACGCCGTTAGTCTCTTTAAGCACGCGCATAATCAGCTGAAATTCGTCTTCGCCGTCCTGCGCCACTTCCGCCGCCGCGCGCGGCACCTCCGGCATCGCCACTTCGGGCAGCGAAAGCTGCAGCACGTTGCCGCGCGTTAACAGCACCGCGCGCTCAATGACGTTCTCCAGCTCGCGCACGTTGCCCGGCCATTCCATCGAGGAGAGCGTGCGTAAGGTCTCTGCCGGAATGCTGTCGATGCTGCGCCCCATCCGGCGGGCAATCTTGGCGGTAAAGGCTTTCACCAGCAGCGGAATGTCTTCCGGGCGCTCGCGCAGCGGCGGGAGGAAGATAGGGAAGACGTTCAGGCGATAGTACAGGTCGCTTCGAAACTCGCGGTCGGCGACCATTTTTTTCAGGTCGCGGTTGGTGGCGGCAATCAGCCGCACGTCGGTCTGGATAAGCTTGTTGCTGCCGAGGCGTTCAAACTCCTGCTCCTGCAACACGCGCAGCAGCTTCGGCTGGAGCTCCAGCGGCATATCGCCCACTTCATCGAGGAACAGCGAGCTTTTATCCGCCAGCTCGAAGCGTCCCAGGCGTTGGCTGCTGGCACCGGTAAACGCGCCGCGCTCGTGGCCGAAGAGGTCGCTTTCCAGCAGGCCCGCCGGCATCGCGGCGCAGTTCATTTTCACCATCCGGCGGCTGTTGCGGTTGCTGAGGTTGTGAATGGCGCGGGCAATCAGCTCTTTCCCGGTGCCCGTCTCCCCCAGAATCAGCACCGTGCTGTCGCTTTGCGCCACCATTTCCACCTGCTTGAGCACGCTGTACATCGCGTCGCTGCGGCCGATGATTTCCCCGAATTCGCTGTCGACGTTGTTGAGCTGCTCGGTCAGCGCCAGGTTTTCATCCACCAGCCGCTCTTTCAGGCGGTGGATCTCCTGGTAGGCCAGCGCGTTATCCAGCGCGATAGAGATACGTTCGGCGATCTGGCGCAGCAGCTTGAGGTTGGCGGTAGTGAACACGCCCTCTTCGCACTGGGCCAGCTTCAGCACGCCGAGCATGGTGTTGCCGGACATCAGCGGCAGCAGGCACAGGGTCTGGATCTTGGTGCCCCAGGCGTTAAACAGCATCCGCTCATAGGGGGCGAGCACGTCCCGCTCGTTCAGGTTCAGCAGCAAAATCTCTTTGCTCTTAAACACCCGCTCGGACAGGGTTCCCGCTTCATCCACCTCGCTCTGCTCGTGCGCCGGATTGGCTTCGTCCAGGTAGTGGGTGGAGTAGAGGTTGAGCTTGCCCTTGCGGCTGCTGCGCAGCGCAATGCTAATCGCGTCGATTTTAAAGTAGTGGTGGATCTCTTTCGAGACTTCGCTCACCAGCTCGTCCATGTCGAGGCGCGAAAGCACGGCGTTGGTGATGGCGACCAGAATGCGGAAGTTGTCGCGCTCGCGGCTCAGCAGGTCGTAATCGACGTTGTTAGTGACGCGGCTTTGGATCTGCTCCGCCACCACGCCGACAATCTGGGTGAAGGTGTGTAAGCGCTCATACTCCGCATCGCTCCAGGGCTGGTTGGCGTTGCGGATAAACTCGCAGCCGCCAAAAATATGCCCTTCCGCCGCCAGCGGCAGCAGGCAGTAGTGGCCGAAAGGCTGATAGAGATTGCTTTGCGCCAGCATCGGCCAGGCCTGGCTGAACTCGTCAAAGCTACAGTGCAGCGCTTCCGGGCGGGAGAGAATGCGCCGTACCGGGCCGTGCGCCAGAATGGTTTCATCTTCGTATTCAAAGGGTTTGCCGCTGTCGCGCGCGGAAAAATAGCTCGCGCGATGACTCCCGCTGTGCCACAGCACAACGGCGGCGCTGTCTGCCAGCGCCGACTGCCTGACCAGCCGGGTCAGGGCGTCGCTAAGCGCGCCGAGATCCGGCTGCTGTAAAAGAGTGCGCGTGATGTCAAACAGGCCCTGCTGGCCAAGATCGCTCATCGGTGTATACGGCATTATTGCTTTCCAGTTGAAACGGGCAAAAAAGATAAATTCAGCGCTGGCCGCTTTTGGCGCGGCTCTAGCAGATTCGGGGTAAAGGCTCGGCGTGCGGGAGATCCAGCGTGCGCTTCACGCCGTAAAGCCCGGTCAGGCGCACCCCTTTGCGCTCAACCACTTCACCGATAATCGCGGCATCTTTCCCCAGCGGGTGCGACCGCAGCTGCGCCAGCGCCGCCTCGGCGCTGTCGCGCGCCACGCCGATCACCAGCTTGCCTTCATTGGCAAAGTTTAGCGGATCGAGCCCAAGTAGCTCGCATAACCCGCGCACCGCAGGTTTCACCGGCAGCCCGCACTCGTTTAGCTCAATGCCGCATCCGCAGCTTGCCGCAAATTCGTGGACCACGGCATTGACGCCGCCGCGGGTGGCATCGCGCAGGGCTTTCACCCCCTTCAGGGAGCGCAGCGTCTGGATAAGCGGCGTCAGAATGGCGCAGTCGCTGCGCAGCTCGCCGTCCAGACCCAGCCCTTCGCGCAGGTTCAGTATGGTGGCGCCGTGGCAGCCCAGCGTGCCGCTCACGATCAGCACATCGCCCACGTCAAGCTGCTGCGCGCCCCAGCGGATGTCGGACGGGATCGCCCCCATTCCGGCGGTGTTGATAAACAGCTTGTCGGCCGCGCCGCGCTGAACCACTTTGGTGTCTCCGGTCACGATGGCGATATCCGCCTCGCGGGCGGCCTGCGCCATGCTGTTGACCACCGCGGTCAGGGTGTCAAGGGGCAGCCCCTCTTCAAGGATAAACCCGCAGGAGAGATAGCGGGGAACGGCGCCGCTGACGGCGACATCGTTTGCCGTGCCGCATACCGCCAGCTTGCCGATATCGCCGCCGGGGAAGAACAGCGGATCGATCACGTAGCTGTCGGTGGAGAACGCCAGCCGATCGCCCTGGGCGGTGAGGGTGGCGAGGTCAATGCGCGCCTGGTCTTCCTGTTCGGCGAGCCAGGGATTGTTAAACGCCTCCATGAACAGCCGGCTGATAAGCTGCTGCATCGCCTGACCGCCGCTTCCGTGCGCCATTTCAACCCTGTTCATACTTCACTCTCCTGATTGCGATACTGATACCACGCGGCGCAGGCCCCTTCGGATGACACCATCAGGGCGCCAAAGGCCGTTTGCGGGTTACAGGTATTGCCAAATAACGGGCATTGATGGGGCTTACATTTACCGGTGAGCACCTCGCCGCAGCGGGCGCGGGGATCGTCGCAGACCTGCTGCGGCTGCGGATGAAAATGCGCTTCGGCGTCGAACGCGCGATAGGCCGGGGTCAGGCGCACGCCGGATTCGGCAATCAATCCCAGGCCGCGCCATTCGCTGTCGCCTTCGACGCAGAACACTTCGGCAATCGCCTTTTGCGCCAGCACATTGCCCGCGTCCGGCACCACGCGGCGATACTGATTTTCTACCGTACTCAGGGCCGCTATTTTCTGCTCAACCAGCAGGGTAACGCCTTGCAGTAGATCAAGTGGTTCGAAACCAGCCACGACTAACGGGCGATCGTACTCGTCGGCGATAAAGCCATACGCCGCCGTGCCGATGACCATGCTGACGTGCCCCGGCGCGAGAAACGCGTCGATGCCGTTGTCCGGCTCGTCGAGCAGGCTGCGCAGGGTCGGGATCAGCGTAATGTGCTGACAAAAGAAGAAAAAGTTGTCGAGATGTCGCGCTTTCGCCTGCTGTAGTGTGATGGCGGTGGCGGGCATGGTGGTTTCAAATCCCAGGCCAAAAAACACCACTTTGCGCTCGGGATTGTCTGCCGCCAGCGTCAGGGCATCCATCGGCGAGTAAACGATCCGCACGTCCGCGCCGCGCGCTCTGGCCTGGAGTAGCGAACCGTTTTTGCCCGGCACGCGCATGGCGTCGCCAAAGGTACAGAAGATGACCTCCGGCCGGCTGGCAATCTCAATGCAGCTGTCGATGCGCCCCATCGGCAGGACGCACACCGGGCAGCCGGGGCCGTGGATAAATTCGATGTTGTCCGGCAAGAGCTGGTCGAGGCCAAACTTGAAGATGGCGTGCGTATGCCCGCCGCACACCTCCATGATGCGCAGCGGCTTGTCGGCGGTGTAGCGCAGCAGGCCGGCGCGCGTTTTCAGGTGCGCAATCAGCTGCATCACCTGTTCCGGCGCGCGGTATTCATCAACGTAACGCATGGCTATCGCTCCTCGCCGTACAGCAGCGCCCCGACGTCAGGCTCCATCTCAAACATGTTTTGCAGGGCGTCCAGCGTGTCGCGCGCTTCGGCTTCGTTGATGACGCTCATCGCAAACCCGACGTGTACCAGCACCCACTGGCCGATGCGCGACGCGCCGTTTTCGTCTTCGCTGCCCACCAGCGTCAGGTCGACGTCGCGCAGGATGCCGCACACCTCTACCTTCGCCTGAACGCCGTCAATCGACTGGATTTGCCCCGGTACGCCTATGCACATCGTTCGTTCTCCAGCCAGCTCAGCCAGGCGTCCATGCCGTCGCCGCGCGTGGCGGAAACCAGCAGGATGGTAATGTCCGGGTTGACCTCCCGGGCGTACGCCAGGCATTTCTCCACGTCGAAGTTCAGGTATGGCAGCAGGTCGATTTTGTTCAGCAGCATCAGCGAGGCGGCGGCGAACATATGCGGATATTTCAGCGGCTTGTCTTCCCCTTCGGTCACCGAGAGCACCGCCACCTTATGCCGTTCCCCCAGGTCAAAGCTCGCCGGGCAAACCAGGTTGCCGACGTTTTCAATAAACAGCACGCCGTTATCCTGAATGGGCAGACGCGGCGCGGCGTCGGCAATCATCTGCGCGTCCAGATGGCAGCCTTTCCCGGTGTTCACCTGAACGGCGGGCGTGCCGGTTTCGCGAATGCGCGCGGCGTCGTTCACCGTCTGCTGATCCCCTTCGATTACCGCGCAGGACACCCGCGCGTTCAGGCGCTTCAGCGTTTCGGTGAGCAGCGTGGTTTTGCCCGAGCCGGGGCTGGAGACCAGGTTCAGCACCAGCTGCCTGCGGGCCGCGAAGCGGGCGCGGTTGCGGGCGGCAATCTGGTTGTTTTTGTCCAGCACGTTGATTTCCACTTCCAGCATCTGCCGCTGGCTGATGCCCGGCGCGTGGGTGCCCGCTTCGCCGTGCCCGTAATGCAGATCGCCCGCCGGGGATGTTTGCGGGGTAAAGGTCAGCCCGGTTAACGCCGCCGCCGGACGCGGGGCAGGGGAGAAGGGCGCAGAGCGAAACGCCGAGTGGGGGCGATGTTCGTCCCCTTCTATATAGAGGTTGCCTTCGGCACACCCGCAGGTACTACACATAGTTAATTCCTCTCGATTTCGAGGCGCTGGATTTGCATTCCGTCATCCGCCACGATGCGCAGCCCGGTGCTCTGGCACTGCGGGCAGCGCTGAACTTTGGACGACAGCAGCGTGACGTACTGCTGGCACTGCTCGCACCAGCATTCGGCCTGCTGCTCTTCAATATGCAGCGTGCAGCCTTCCGCCAGGGTGTCGCGACACACCAGCTCAAAGCAAAAGGTGAGGGCGCTGGTTTCGACGCAGGAAAATGCGCCGATCTTCAGCCAGACCCCGGTCACGCGTTTTGCGTTGTTCTGTACTGCCTGCTGTTCGATTAATTCCAGAGCCCGCTGGCAGAGGGTGATTTCGTGCATGACGCCTCCTCAATGAATTGCGCCATTGATGCAATAACGGTGCCATCTTGATTTTTGTTAGGGCGTGTCGATGTCATCGCTGTCGAAATGACACGTCGACATTGACGGTTTGACAGCGTGGGTTAGATTAAATTTATTAAAAATCAATAAATTAAAAACTGGCATGGATTCTGCTTAACAGGGCAATCTCCATTAACCGGATATCTGACATGACTATTTGGGAAATCAGCGAAAAAGCAGATTACATCGCACAGCGACACCAGCAGCTTCAGGAGCAATGGCACCTGTACTGTAACTCTCTGGTTCAGGGGATCACCCTGTCGAAAGCCCGCCTGCACCACGCCATGAGCTGTGCGGCGCAGGGGGACATGCGCTTTGTGCTGTTCGGCCACTTCACGATTTATGTGACCCTGGCAGACAGCTTCAACAGCCACACCATCGAATACTACGTCGAGACAAAAGACGGCGAAAAACAACGCATTGCGCAGGCGCAGCTGATGACAGACGGCATGGTGGACGGCCACGTCAGCAACCGCGATCGCCAGCAGGTGCTGGAGCATTACCTGGAAAAAATCGCGCCGGTCTACGACAGCCTCTATACCGCGGTTGAGCACGATTTGCCGGTGAACCTGCAGCAGCTGATGAGCGAGACGCCGTCGGCGAACGTTGCCTGATCTGTACGTGTCGAGAAGTGTCGATGCGACAGCTTTTCGTCAAAAATGACCATCACCAGAGGATTGCCCGGTGAACCGTTTTGTAATTGCCGACTCGACGGTCTGTATTGGCTGTCGAACCTGTGAGGCGGCGTGTTCGGAAACGCATCGCCTGCACGGGTTGCAGTCAATGCCGCGTCTGCGCGTAATGCGTAATGAAAAAGAGTCTGCCCCGCAGCTCTGCCACCACTGTGAAGATGCCCCGTGCGCGGGCGTGTGCCCGGTGAACGCCATCACCCGCGTTGACGGCGCGGTACAGCTGAACGAGAGCCTGTGCGTCAGCTGCAAGCTGTGCGCCATCGCCTGCCCGTTTGGCGCCATTGAATTTTCCGGCAGCCGCCCGCTGCATGTTCCGGCTAACGCCAACACCCCGAAAGCGCCGCCCGCGCCGCCGGCCCCTGCGCGCGTCAGCTCGCTGCTGGACTGGGTGCCGGGCGTGCGGGCCATCGCCGTCAAGTGCGACCTGTGCAGCTTTGACGAACAGGGCCCGGCCTGCGTGCGCACCTGCCCGACCAAGGCGCTGATTCTGGTCAATATCCGCGATATCGCCCGCACCAGCAGGCGCAAGCGCGAGCTGACCATCAACACCGATTTCGGCGATCTGTCGCTGCTTCAGGCGCAGAGCGAGGGGGCAAAATGAACGCTGTGATGATGATTAACAGCGCGGTGGCCTGGTTCGCCGCCTCCGCGGTGCTGGCGCTTATCTGCGCCTTCCATAAGCCGCTCAGCGGCTGGATTGCCGGAATTGGCGGGGCAGTCGGCAGCCTGATGACCCTGGCCTGCGGCGCGGTGGTGTTGCTCGGCGGGCGCTCGGCTGAGGCGGTGATGCCGCTGGTGCGTCACGCCGTTGCGCTCACGCCGCTGAACGCCATCTGGCTGGTGACCTTCGGCCTGTGCGGGCTGTTTATCAGCCTGTTTAATATCGACTGGCACCGCCATCCGGACGCCAAAGCCAACGGCCTGCTGGTGAATCTGCTGATGGCGACCGCCGTGTGTACGGTGATCGCCAGCAACCTCGGCGCGCTGGTGGTGATGGCGGAGATCATGGCCCTGTGTGGCGTGTTCCTGACCGGATGCAGCGCCTCCGGCAAGCTGTGGTTTGCCCTGGGTCGCCTCGGCACGCTGCTGCTCGCCCTGGCCTGCTGGCTGGTGTGGCAGCGCTTCGGCACCCTGGACTTTGCCGACCTGCACGGCCAGCCGCTGGGCGACGACGTCTGGCTGCTGGGCGTGGCGGGCTTTGGCCTGCTGGCGGGGATTATTCCGCTGCACGGCTGGGTTCCCCAGGCCCACGCCAACGCCTCCGCCCCTGCGGCGGCGCTGTTCTCCACCGTGGTGATGAAGGTCGGGCTGTTCGGCATTCTGATGCTCTCCCTCGCGGGCGGGCAGCCGCCACTGTGGTGGGGCGTGCTGCTGCTGGTGGCGGGGATGGTGACGGCGTTTGTCGGCGGGCTGTACGCGCTGATGGAGCACAACATCCAGCGCCTGCTGGCGTACCACACTCTGGAAAACATCGGCATTATCCTGCTCGGCCTCGGCGCGGGCATCACCGGGCTGGCGCTGAACCAGCCGGCGCTGATTGCCGCCGGGTTTATTGGCGGGCTTTACCACCTCATCAACCACAGCCTGTTTAAAAGCACGCTGTTCCTCGGCGCGGGCAGCGTCTGGTTCCGCACCGGGCACCGGGATATCGAAAAGCTGGGCGGGATCGGCAAGAAAATGCCGGTTATCGCGCTGGCGATGCTGGTCGGGCTGATGGCAATGGCCGCGCTGCCGCCGCTGAACGGCTTTGCCGGGGAGTGGGTGATTTACCAGTCCTTCTTCGCGCTCGGTCAAAGCAACCTGTTTATCGCCCGCCTGTTAGGGCCGCTGCTGGCGGTCGGGCTGGCAATTACCGGGGCGCTGGCGGTGATGTGTATGGCGAAAGTGTACGGCGTGACCTTCCTCGGCGCGCCGCGCACCCGCGAGGCGGAAAACGCCTGCTGCGCGCCCGTATTGATGGCGACAAGCGTGGTGGCGCTGGCCCTGTGCTGCATCGCGGGCGGCGTTGCCGCGCCGTGGCTGCTGCCGCTGCTGGGAAGCGCGATTCCGCTGCCGCTGGTCACGGCGCACACCGTCGTGTCCCAGCCGATGATGGCGCTGCTGCTGATTGCCGCGCCGCTGCTGCCGTTCATCCTGATGCTGTTCTTCAAACGCGACCGGCTGGCGTCCCGCGCGCGCGGTGCGGCGTGGGCCTGCGGCTACGAACACGAGCAGTCGATGGTCATCACCGCCCACGGTTTCGCCATGCCGGTGAAGGAGAACTTCGCCGCGGTGCTGAAGCTGCGCCACTGGCTCAACCCGGTGGGGTTAGTGCCGGGCTGGCAGAGTGCCGCCGCGCCCGCGCTGTTCCGACGCCTGGCGCTGATCGAGCTGGCGGTGCTGGTAGTGATTGTGATTTCACGAGGAGCCTGACATGAGTCTGTTACTGGCAATACTTCAGGCGCTGGTGTTATTCGCCGCCGCGCCGCTGCTCTCCGGGATTAGCCGCGTGGCGCGCGCCCGGATGCACAACCGTCGCGGGCCTGGCGTGCTGCAGGAGTACCGCGATCTCTTCAAGCTGCTCGGGCGCCAGAGCGTGGCGCCGGACGCCGCGGGCTGGGTGTTTCGCCTGACGCCGTTCGTGATGGTGGGCGTGATGCTCACCATCGCCACCGCGCTTCCTGTCGTCACCGTTGGCTCGCCGCTGCCGGCGCTGGGGGATCTGATCACCCTGATCTATCTCTTCGCCATCGCCCGCTTCTTCTTTGCCATTGCGGGTCTGGATACCGGAAGCCCGTTCACCGGGATCGGCGCCAGCCGCGAAGCGATGCTCGGCGTGCTGGTAGAGCCGATCCTGCTGCTCGGGCTGTGGGTTGCCGCCCAGGTGGCGGGGTCTACCCACATCAGCTTTATCACCAGCACCGTCTACCACTGGCCGCTGGCGCGCTCCATTCCCCTGGGGCTGGCGCTGTGCGCCTGCGCGTTCGCCACCTTTATTGAGATGGGCAAACTGCCGTTCGACCTCGCGGAAGCGGAGCAGGAGCTGCAGGAAGGGCCGCTCACCGAATACAGCGGCTACGGCTTTGCGGTGCTGAAGTGGGGCATCAGCCTCAAGCAGCTGGTGGTGCTCCAGATGTTCGTCGGCGTGTTCTTCCCGTGGGGGCAGATGACGCACTTCTCGGCGGGCGGGCTGCTGCTGGCGGTAGTGATTGCCGCCCTCAAGCTGCTGGTCGGCGTGCTGGTGATTGCCCTGTTTGAAAACAGCATGGCGCGTCTGCGCTTTGCCGCAACGTCGCGCATTACCTGGGCCGGGTTCGGGTTTGCATTTTTAGCGTTTGTCTCCTTGCTGGTAGCGTGATTGAAGAGAGTTTTTATGTCTGAAGAGAAAAAAGGTCAGCAGTATCTTGCCGCACTGCATCAGGCCTTCCCCGGCGTGGTGCTGGATGAGTCCTGGCAAACGAAAGACCAGATTACGATCACCGTGAAGGTGAACTACCTGCCGGAAGTGGTGGAGTTTCTGTACTACAAGCAGGGCGGCTGGCTGTCGGTGCTGTTCGGTAACGACGAACGCCAGCTGTGCGGCAGCTACGCCGTCTACTACGTGATGTCGATGGAGCAGTTCGAGAAGTGCTGGCTTACCGTGCGCGTAGAGGTTGACCCGAACAAGCCGGAATACCCGTCCGTCACGCCGCGCGTGCCTGCCGCCGTCTGGGGCGAGCGCGAAGTGCGCGACATGTACGGTCTGGTGCCCGTCGGCCTGCCGGACGAGCGCCGCCTGGTGCTGCCGGACGACTGGCCGGATGAACTCTATCCGCTGCGTAAAGACAGCATGGACTACCGCCAGCGCCCGGCGCCGACCACCGACAGCGAAACCTACGAATTCATCAACGAGCTGGGCAGCAAAAAGAACAACGTGGTGCCGATTGGCCCGCTGCACGTCACCTCCGATGAGCCGGGCCACTTCCGCCTGTTCGTTGACGGCGAGAACATTATCGACGCCGACTACCGCCTGTTCTACGTCCACCGCGGCATGGAAAAGCTGGCGGAAACCCGCATGGGCTACAACGAAGTGACCTTCCTCTCCGACCGCGTGTGCGGCATCTGCGGCTTCGCCCACAGCACCGCTTACACCACCTCGGTGGAGAACGGCATGGGGATCGTGGTGCCGGAGCGCGCGCAGATGATCCGCGCCATTCTGCTCGAAGTGGAGCGTCTGCACTCGCACCTGCTGAACCTCGGCCTGGCCTGCCACTTCGTCGGCTTCGACTCCGGGTTTATGCAGTTCTTCCGCGTGCGCGAGGCGTCGATGAAGATGGCGGAGATCCTCACCGGGGCGCGTAAAACCTACGGCCTGAACCTGATCGGCGGGATCCGCCGCGACCTGCTGAAGGACGACATGATCCAGACCCGCCAGCTCGCCCAGCAGATGCGCCGGGACGTGCAGGAGCTGGTGGACATGCTGCTCAGCACGCCCAACATCGAGCAGCGCACCGTAGGCATTGGCCGTCTTGACCCGGAGATCGCCCGCGACTTCAGCAACGTCGGCCCGATGGTGCGCGCCAGCGGCCACGCCCGCGACACCCGCGCCGATCACCCGTTCGTGGGCTACGGCCTGCTGCCGATGACCGTCCACAGCGAGCAGGGCTGCGACGTGATCTCGCGCCTGAAGGTGCGTATCAACGAAGTCTACACCGCCCTGAACATGATTGACTTCGGCCTGGACAATCTGCCGGGCGGCCCGCTGATGGTGGAAGGCTTCACCTACATTCCCAACCGCTTTGCCCTCGGCTTCGCCGAAGCGCCGCGCGGGGACGACATCCACTGGAGCATGACTGGCGACAACCAGAAGCTCTACCGCTGGCGCTGCCGCGCGGCGACCTACGCCAACTGGCCGACGCTGCGCTACATGCTGCGCGGCAACACGGTGTCGGACGCGCCGCTGATCATCGGCAGCCTCGATCCGTGCTACTCCTGCACCGACCGCATGACGGTGGTGGACGTGCGTAAGAAGAAAAGCCAGGTGGTGCCGTACAAAGAGCTTGAGCGCTACAGCATCGAGCGTAAGAACTCGCCGCTGAAATAAGGATTCGCCATGTTTACCTTTATCAAAAAAGTCATCAAAACCGGCACCCCGACCAGCAGCTATCCGCTGGAGCCGATGCCGGTAGACAAAAACTTTCGCGGTAAGCCGGAGCATAACCCGCAGCAGTGCATCGGCTGTGCGGCCTGCGTCAACGCCTGCCCGTCGAGCGCCCTGACGGTGGAAACCGATCTCGCGACCGGGACGCTGAGCTGGCAGTTCAACCTCGGGCGCTGCATCTTCTGCGGCCGCTGCGAAGAGGTCTGCCCGACGGTGGCGATCCGCCTGTCCCAGGAGTTTGAGCTGGCGGTGTGGAACAAAGCGGATTTCCTGCAGCAGTCGCGCTTCGACATCTGCAGCTGCCGCGTCTGCCAGCGCCCCTTCGCCGTGCAAAAAGAGATCGACTACGCCATTGCGCTGCTTAAGCACAACGGCGACGTGCGGGCCGAACATCACCGGGAAAGCTTTGAAACCTGCCCGGAGTGCAAGCGTCAGAAGTGCCTGCTGCCGTCTGACCGCATCGATTTAACCCGCCACATGAGAGAGGCCAGCTAATGGAAAACTTACTCGGCCCGCGCGACGAGCGGGGCATTCCGGTGCCGATGACGGTGGACGAATCCATCGCCAGCATGAAGGCATCGCTGCTGAAAAAAATCAAACGCTCGGCCTACGTCTACCGCGTGGACTGCGGCGGCTGCAACGGCTGTGAGATTGAAATCTTCGCCACCCTGTCGCCGCTGTTCGATGCCGAACGCTTTGGCATCAAGGTGGTGCCGTCCCCGCGCCATGCGGACATTCTGCTGTTCACCGGGGCGGTGACCCGCGCCATGCGTTCCCCTGCGCTGCGCGCCTGGCAGTCGGCCCCCGACCCGAAAATCTGCATCTCCTACGGGGCGTGCGGCAACAGCGGCGGCATCTTCCACGATCTGTACTGCGTGTGGGGCGGCACCGACAAAATCGTGCCGGTGGATGTCTATATTCCGGGCTGCCCGCCGACGCCCGCCGCTACGCTGTACGGCTTTGCGATGGCGCTCGGCCTGCTGGAGCAGAAAATCCACGCCCGCGAGCCGGGTGAGATAGACAGCCAGCCCGCCGCGATATTGCATCCGGACATGGTGCAGCCGCTGCGCGTTAAGGTTGACCGGATGGCGCGCAGGCTGGCGGGGTATCGCTACGGCCGCCAGATTGCCGATGACTATCTGCGCCTGCTGAGCCAGGGCGATCGTCAGGTGGCCCGCTGGCTGGAGGCGGAAAACGATCCGCGCCTGAACGAGATTGTGGCGAACCTGAATCAGGTGGTAGACGAGGCGCGTATCCGATGAGTGAAACGGTGGTGTTCAGCCAGCTGAGCCGTAAGTTTATTGATGAGAACGACGCCACGCCGGATGCGGCGCAGCAGGTGGTCTATTACAGCCTGGCGATTGGGCACCACCTCGGCGTGATCGACTGCCTGGAGGCGGCGCTAAGCTGCCCGTGGGACGACTATCTGGCGTGGATAAGCACGCTGGAGGAGGGCAGCACCGCGCGGCGCAAAATGGAAGGCGTGCCGAAGTATGGCGAAATCGTTATCGACGCCAACCATATCGCGATGCTCGCCAACGCCTTTGACGCGGCGCTCGGCGGGCAAACCCCTACCCAGCAGGCGTGGACGAAAACCCTGCTCGGGATGCTGCATGATATTCATCAGGAGAGTGCCATCTACCTGATGGTGAGGAGATTACGTGACTGACGTTTTACTGTGCGTAGGCAACAGCATGATGGGCGACGACGGCGCAGGCCCGCTGCTGGCGGAAATGTGTCAATCGAACCCGCAGGGGAATTGGGTGGTGATTGACGGCGGCAGCGCGCCGGAAAACGACGTGGTGGCGATTCGCGAGCTGCACCCGGACCGGCTGTTAATCGTCGATGCCACCGATATGGGGCTCAACCCCGGCGAGATCCGCCTGATCGACCCGGACGATATCGCCGAGATGTTTATGATGACCACCCACAACATGCCGCTCAATTATCTGGTGGATCAGATCAAGGACGACGTGGGCGAGGTGCTGTTTTTGGGCATTCAGCCGGATATCGTCGGGTTTTATTACCCGATGACGCCGCCGGTAAAAGAGGCGGTAGAGGTGGTGTATTACCGGCTTGGGTCGTGGGTTGGGGAGGGGGGATTTGCTCAGCTGTGAGCGGTGCCGGGTGGCGACCCGGCCTACGAATTGCCCCCTTCGGGGAGAGGGAGAGGGGAACATACGGCTTTGGAGGTGGTTCCGTTCACCTTACGTTCCCTGCTTCTCTGTCGCCACAATACCTGTGAACGTGTCAGGGCGGCTCAGTCGCCGCCGCCCTGACAACCCGGGCTCCCGGCAAGAAAATCGCCGCTTCGCGGTGCCCTCAGCTTATTCCTTCAGGCTATCGGGTCGGGCACCAGCCTGCATCCATGC
>NZ_CAXOFU010000026.1:0-72050 GCF_964208575.1 Enterobacter soli
GGTGTCGCTGTAACCCTTCTATTTTTATGACAAACACTCAGCGCTTCATGAAATAAAAATTGCCTGAGGTTCATCGGCCCCTGTGGGGATGGGGCCTACATCATCGACACAATTCGCTTCAACAACCGGATCCGCGGCTCGATCGACGCTTTATCCAGCCACTCCGCCGGGCTGTGGAACCCTGCACCCACCGGACCTAAGCCGTCGAGCGTCGGGATGCCCAGCGCGGCGGTGTGATTGGCGTCGCTGCCGCCGCCCACCGCCTGCCAGGTGATGGCAATACCTTCCGCTTTACCCGCCGCTTCCACCTGCCGCATCAGCGCCTGCGTTGCCTCACTCGCGGCCATTGCCGGCTTATGGTTTACGCGGGTGAGGGTCGTCGTCACGCCGTCGAGGAAGCCTTTCTCGCACAGGGCTTCCAGCGCCTGATTCACCCGCTCGTACTCGTCGTTTTCCCAGAAGCGCACGTCCAGCTCCGCCACCGCCTTATCCGCCACCACGTTTGCCGCGCTGCCGCCCTGGATCACCCCCACGTTAAGCGTGGTGCCGCGATCCCAGTCGGTGAGCGCATTGATGGCCAGAATGCTGTTTGCCAGCGCCACGACGGCCGAACGGCCTTTCTCCGGGTCGTTCCCGGCGTGCGCCGCCACGCCGCTAAAGGTGAGGTGGTAACCCGCCATCCCTTTACGCGCCTTCACCAGCGAACCGTCGGCGCGCGCGGCTTCGCACACCAGCACGCAGCGGGCGCGTTTTGCCAGCTCGCCGATCCACGCGTGGGAATAGACCGAGCCGGTCTCTTCGTCCGGGTTCATCGCCACCGCGATGCTCAGGCGGGATTTATCGGCGGCGTCGAGCTGGCGCATCGCCCACAAAATATTCAGCAACCCGCTCTTCATATCCGACACGCCCGGCCCGTACAGGCGGGTGTCGTCCTCGCTCAGCGGACGCTCGGCAACGGTGCCGGGGGCGAACACGGTGTCCAGATGGCCGACCAGCAGCACGTCAAACTGCGTCGACTGCGGCTTGTTGCAGACGAACACGCCGGGGCCGACCTTGTCGCCCAGATCCACGCGCTCGGTGTGCCACCCCTCGCGCAGCCACAGCGCCTCGATAACGCCCGCCACCGTGGCGACGCCGGCGATGGTCTGGGTGCCGCAGTCCACGTTCACCAGGGTTTTCAGTTCTTCAATGTAGTGTTCCAGATTCATGGTTACGTCCTGTTCAGAGAATAATGCGCATCAGCAGCATGGCTAAAAATGCGTTGATCACCGAGATAGCAATCATCAGCGGAATACGTTTGGCGCGGGTACCGATCACGCCGAGAATGCGTCCGAGGTACTGCACCTGGGAGCCCATCAGATAAATCGCCGGGGCCAGGATCGCCAGATGCTCGCCGGAGAGAATGCCTTTATCGAACAGGCCGATGGCGACGCCAATGCCGCCGCCCATCGACATCCAGCCGCCAATCAGCACCGCGGCGGCTTCGCCCGGCAGGCCAAACAGCCCCATCAGCGGGGCGAAAATCATGCCGAGCCCCTTCAGCGCGCCGGTAATTTCCAGCGCCTTAATAATGATAAAGGCCATCACCACGTTCGGCAGGGTGCTGCTGGTGGCGATGCCCCAGCCCTTGCGCGCGCCTTCGACAAACACATCGGTGATGACGGGATTGGATTGCGGAGCACTCATGCGGCTTCTCCTTTTGCCTGGGGTGTCACGGGGGCGTCTTTAGCGGTGAATTTGAGGATCAGGCGCAGCAGATTGGCGCCGACAATTTTCATGATAAACATCACGGCGATACATGCGCCGATGGAGGTGGGCACGGCCGCGCTGCCGTCAACGGCAATCAGGGTGAAGAGGATCGCGCCGGAGGAGAAAAAGTTGGTGATCATCGCTCCCGCCGAGAACTGGAACATGGCGAAGACGTCTTTTTCCGATTCGCTGATTTGCCCTTCATCAGCGAGGTTGCGCGTGAGCGACGCGCCCACGTCGGTGCTTTGCAGGCTGCCGATCAGCGCCAGCCCGGCGGTGCCGGGAATGCCCAGCAGCGGGCGCAGCAGCGGGGTTAACAGCTTGCGCGCGGCGCGCAGGGCGCCGTAGTGCTCCAGCACGTTAATCATGCCGAGGGCGAACATTACCGCGGGGATCAGCCCCAGCGCGAAGAGAAAACCGTCCATCGCGCCGCTGCCGCCCTGTCCGCGAAAGGCGCTGGTGGCGGTAGTGAGCGTGTCGCCGTCGAGGCTCGCTTTACTGACCACTTTGCCAAACGCCCCGTTGAGGGTGGTGAAATCGAAAACGCCGTACCACTCTTTTCCGCCCAACAGGCCAGAGAAGAAAACGGCGGCGAATGCCAGCGCGAAGTAAGCGCCGGGCCCGACCTTATAATCCTGAGGTACTGAACTGTTCATATCCTTTTCCTTGTATGCGCGCGATCGCGCAAGGATATTCTGGCGAGGATATATTCTAAAAAGATGATACAAATCATTCCGTAATGCGGCGGCGGGACGAAAAAGGCAAAAGTGTGACCGCTGACGGCGCGAAGGTGATCGGCTTAACAATGTGGTGTAAATGTCTGGTTTGACCACACATTATTGTGTTTCCGAGTTGTTAAATTTTGCGCGTTGTTCTAGAAACAAAATGTAACATTCCACTGTTTCACGACAACGGATAACAACCATGAACAACTCAGGGAAATACCTTAAATGGGCAGTGCTCTCCGTTGTGGGGGCATTTGCGCTGGGCTACATCGCCCTCAACCGGGGTGAGCAGATCAATGCGCTGTGGATAGTCGTTGCCTCCGTCTGCATTTATCTGATCGCATATCGCTTTTACGGGCGCTATATCGCCAACACCGTGCTGGGGGTTGATGCCACCCGCATGACGCCCGCGGTGCGCCATAACGACGGTCTAGACTATGTGCCGACCGATAAAAAAGTGCTGTTCGGACACCACTTCGCGGCGATTGCCGGGGCGGGCCCGCTGGTGGGGCCGGTGCTGGCGGCGCAGATGGGCTACCTGCCGGGGATGATCTGGATCCTCGCGGGCGTGGTGCTGGCCGGGGCGGTGCAGGACTTTATGGTGCTGTTTGTCTCGACCCGCCGCGACGGTCGCTCGCTGGGCGAGCTGGTCAAAGAGGAGATGGGCGCAACCGCCGGGGTGATTGCGCTGGTCGCGACCTTTATGATCATGGTGATCATTCTGGCGGTGCTGGCGATGATCGTGGTGAAAGCGCTGACCCACAGCCCGTGGGGAACCTACACCGTGGCCTTTACCATTCCGCTGGCGCTGTTTATGGGGATTTACATTCGCTATCTGCGCCCGGGGCGCATCGGTGAAGTGTCCGTCATTGGCCTGGTGTTCCTGGTGTTCGCGATTATCTCCGGCGGCTGGGTGGCGGAAAGCCCGACCTGGGCACCGTTCTTCGACTTCACCGGCGTGCAGCTCACCTGGATGCTGGTGGGATACGGTTTCGTGGCGGCAGTGCTGCCCGTCTGGCTGCTGCTGGCCCCGCGCGACTACCTCTCGACCTTCCTGAAAATCGGCACCATCGTTGGTCTGGCCATCGGCATTCTGATTATGCGCCCGACTCTGACCATGCCCGCGCTGACCAAATTCGTTGACGGCACCGGCCCGGTCTGGACCGGCAACCTGTTCCCGTTCCTGTTTATCACCATCGCCTGCGGCGCGGTGTCTGGCTTCCACGCGCTGATCGCCTCCGGCACCACGCCGAAGATGCTGGCGAACGAAAACCAGGCCTGCCTGATTGGCTACGGCGGCATGCTGATGGAGTCCTTCGTGGCGATCATGGCGCTGGTGTCTGCCTGCATCATCGATCCGGGCGTCTACTTCGCGATGAACAGCCCGATGGCGGTGCTGGCCCCGGCCGGTACGGTTGACGTGGTGGCGTCCGCCGCGCAGGTGGTGAGCGGCTGGGGCTTTGCCATTACCCCTGAAACGCTTACGCACATTGCCAACGAGGTGGGCGAGCAGTCGATCATCTCCCGCGCGGGCGGTGCGCCGACGCTGGCGGTGGGGATGGCGTATATTCTCCACGGCGCGCTGGGCGGCCTGATGGACGTGTCGTTCTGGTATCACTTCGCCATTCTGTTCGAAGCGCTGTTTATCCTGACGGCGGTGGATGCCGGGACCCGCGCGGCGCGCTTTATGCTGCAGGATCTTCTCGGCGTAATCTCCCCGAACCTGAAGCGCACCGACTCGCTACCGGCCAACCTGCTGGCAACCGCGCTGTGCGTGCTGGCGTGGGGCTATTTCCTGCATCAGGGCGTGGTGGATCCGCTGGGCGGGATCAACACCCTGTGGCCGCTGTTCGGCATCGCCAACCAGATGCTGGCGGGCATGGCGCTGATGCTCTGTGCCGTGGTGCTGTTCAAGATGAAGCGCCAGCGTTACGCCTGGGTCGCCCTGGTGCCGACCGCGTGGCTGCTGATCTGTACCCTGACCGCAGGCTGGCAGAAAGCCTTTAGCCCGGATAACAAAGTGGGCTTCCTGGCCATCGCCAATAAGTTCCAGGCGATGATCGACAGCGGTAAAATCCCGGCGCAATATACCGAGTCCCAGCTGTCGCAGCTGGTGTTTAACAACCGTCTGGATGCCGGTCTGACCATCTTCTTTATGGTGGTGGTTGTGGTGCTGGCGTTGTACTCTCTCAAAACCGCGCTGGCGGCGCTGAAAGTCGACAAGCCAACGGCGAAAGAGACTCCGTATGAGCCAATGCCTGAGAATCTGGATGAAATAGTGACTCAGGCGAAAGGGGCGCATTAATTTTACTAAGGATACCCCTCACCCCAGCCCTCTCCCCAAAGGGGAGAGGGTGTTAAAAGTTCCCTCTCCCCTCTGGGGAGAGGGTTAGGGTGAGGGGATACACACGAGAAATGATCTATGTTCGACACCCTCTCCAAAGCAGGTAAATACTTAGGCCAGGCCGCCAAAATGATGATCGGCGTGCCGGATTACGACAACTACGTCGAACATATGCGCGTCAACCACCCAGACCAGACGCCGATGACCTACGAAGAATTTTTCCGCGACCGCCAGGACGCGCGCTACGGCGGCAAAGGCGGGGCGAAGTGCTGTTAACCCTCTTTCGGTAAATAGAGACTGATCTGCTCCTGATTACAGCCATAAATGGCCGCCAGCTTTTCGCGGGTGCGCTTTTGCGGACGAGAGTCCAGGGCTTCAAGCTGTGATACGGCAGACTGGCTGATGCCGAGCTTTTCAGCCACTTCCTGCTGGGACATGCCGCGGAGAATGCGCCAGGCGGCCTGCAGGCTGACGTTTTGCCAGGTCATGATGCTGCAAACCTCGCCCGGCAGTTCCACGTCATCATAACAATCGTGTTCGACTTCAATATCCTCCAGGTCGTCGTCGGTTTCGTCGTCGATCTCTGCCATCTCCAGGCACATGCGAAAGTATTCGTTATAGGGAATCACCACGTATTGCGTATTTCCGTTTTCGTCCTTAATTAGCTGTACAGCCATAGGGTGTCTTTTCCTCGTGCAAGTAAGTGGTTGATGTTCTGCGTTTAATATCCACTACATAACAATGATCTACGGGATCGTCCCGCAGCATAATTAGAATGCGGTAATCGCCAACGCGTAGCCGGAAATGATTTTCTGAAGCCGATATTTTTATGATATCGGGTCGGGGAGCTGACCGGTCATCCAGTTTCGTAAGCTTCGTTTCAATTCGTTGACGATAGCGGCTATCAATTCTGGATAGCGCTTTCTTTGCAACCCGTGACCAAACAATCTTCATCCGTACCTCCACTGTACGCCCACACAAAATATAAGGGAATAATTAGACTATTAGATAAATTCCGAATTTCTTATGTCGCACTGTAGAGGGGATGAACGGCGGGAAAAAGCGGCAAAGTGTGATTCGTCGAGGCGGCTCGAAAGCGCCTCTGCCGGGCGACAGAGGCGTGCAGAAAATATGCTAGCGGGCTTCAGGCATTCAGCCCGCCGTCCACGTCCAGACCGGTGCCGGAGATCTGCCCGGCGGCGGGGCTGGCGAGAAACGTTACTGCCGCCGCCACATCCTCAGGCTGACCGTAATGCCCGATGGCAATCAGCTGGCGCTGCGAATCGGCCTGCTCGCCGTCCTCCGGGTTCATATCGCTGTTCGTCGGGCCAGGATGCACAATATTAACGGTAATGCCGCGCGGCCCGAGGTCGCGCGCCAGACCGCGGGTAAGGGAGTTCAGGGCGGATTTGGTCATGGAATAGACGGCGATACCCGGCTGGGCAACGCGGTTAGCCAGGCAACTGCCGATATTGATGATGCGCCCGCCGTCGGAAAGGTGGGTCAGCGCCGCCTGGGTGGCGATCACCACGCCGCGAATGTTGACGTTAATCAGCGCGTCGATATCCGCAAGGGTCATGGCCTCCAGCGGGCCGCCGCGCGCAATCCCGGCGTTGTTGACCAGAATATCCAGCCCGCCGAGGGTGCGTGCCGCGTGCGTTACCGCATCCTGAATGGCTTCGGCGCTGGCGCTGTCGGCCTGAACCGCCTCGCCTTTGCGCCCGAGCGCCGTAATCTCACTGACCACCGCCTGGGCTTTCTCGGCGGATTTTTCATAGGTGATAACCACATCGGCGCCTGCCCGGGCGAGAGACAGGGCAATGGCACGCCCAAGCCCGCGGCTGGCGCCGGTAACCAGCGCCTTCTTACCTGTTAAATCGATCTGCATGATGACCTCGTTGCGAGAGTGGTGAGAATCATCATTAGGTATAGACGGTCGGGGCGATTAGCGGCTGAAGGATTCCACCTTCTCAAACGCCCTGCGTAATACCGCCGGGTTGAGTTCCACCGGCAGATAGTGAATCGACTCCACCGGGCGCAGGGTGTGGGCGATAACCTTATCCAGCTCGTCACGGTTGTGGATGTCTACCTCCAGCTCGCGCAGGGTCGTCGGCAGACTGAAGCGCTGATAGGCGGCAACCAGCTGCGCCAGCACCTCATCCTGCCCGAGCAGGGCGCTTTGCACCAGAATGCCGTAGGCCACTTTGGTGCCGTGGAGGTATTTCTCGGTTTGCGGCAGCACGGTCAGGCCGTTATGCACCGCGTGCGCCGCCGCCACGCGGGTGTAGCGCTCGCCGAGCCCGCCCACCATGCCGCCGCCGGCAATGATGGCATCCACCACGTCTTTAAACGCCTGCGTCGCTTCCCCGCGCCGCTGGTCGGCCAGCGCCCGTTCGCTGCTCTCGAGCAGTACGTCGCGGATCGCCAGCGCGCCGTTAATTCCCAGACGCACGGTCAGCGGCAGGTGCTCCGGCTCGGGCGCCAGCACCACCGCTTCGTACCATTTCGCAAGCGTGTCGCCAATGCCCGCCAACAGGTATTCGGCCGGAGCGTTGAGGATGATATTGGGCTCCACCAGCACCAGGAAATTGGCGTCGTCGAAGATCTCAAACTGCAGCGCCTGACCGGCATCGTTATACCAGACCGACAGCGGCGTCCAGGCCGCGCAGGTGGCGGCGACGGTTGGAATCCCCACGAACGGAACGGCCAGGCGACGCGCCACGGCTTTCACCGTGTCCATCACCGCGCCGCCGCCCACGCCAATCACCACGCTGGCGTCGCTGCCTGATGCGTTCACCAGCTCCGCGACGTCACGCTCGCTGCAGTGGCCCTTAAACAGCAGGTGCTTAGCCCCCGGCGCGTTAAAGCTCTCCGGCAGGAACGGACGGGCGCCCACGATGGCGCGCTCACCGTAGATCCACACCGCGCGGGAAAACTGTTCCGGGGTGAAGAAATCGTTCAGACGCGCAAGGCTTCCGGCGTGGGAGAAGTAGTTCGCCGGGCCAGGCACGACGCGGATATCGGTGTTGCTCATGGTATTGTCCTTTTTTTAGCAAGCGCTAACCCGATGTTATGTCTGGACATCCGGATGGCTAATAATATTTCGCTTTATCTTATGCCTTTTCCGTCGTTGTCAGTCAACCGGAGCTGTGAAAAATTCCATAAATCAAAATATTAATGAAGGGGTTACGCGGATGGTTTCCAGTCGCCTTGAGATGCGCGGCATCAGCCTGGCCTTTTCCGGCTTTCAGGCGCTGTCGCGCGTTGACTTCACCCTCACGGGCGGTTCGGTACACGCGCTGACCGGCGCGAACGGTGCCGGGAAATCCACGCTGATGGCGGTGCTGTGCGGCACGCACGAGCGCTATGAAGGTGAGATCTGCATTAACAACCAGCCGGTGAGCATTCGTGAACCGCGCGACGCCAAGCTGCTCGGCATTCACCTGGTGCAGCAGGAAGTGGACGTCGCGCTGATCCCGGGCTTAAGCATTGCCGAAAACATCATGCTCGACCAGCTGGCCCAGCCGGGCCACGGCTACCGCTGGGGGGCGATCCGCCAGCAGGCGCGACAGGCGCTGGCGCAGCTGGACGTGGCGCTGGACGTGCGCCGTTCGGTTGACGGCTGCACGCTGGCGGAAAAGCAGCAGATTTTGCTGGCGCGGGCGCTTTCGCACCACTGCCGTTTTCTGATCCTCGATGAGCCCACCGCGCCGCTGGACGCCCACGAAAGCGAGCGCCTGTTTGCGGTGGTGAAACGCCTGCAGCAGCAGGGGATCGGCGTGGTGTTTATCTCGCACCGCATTCATGAGCTGAAGGCCATCTGCGACACCCTGACGGTGCTGCGCGACGGCAAGCTGATTGAGTCCGGCCCGATGGCGGATCTGAGCGGCGAAGAGATCGTTGAGAAGATGCTCGGCCACGAGCTGAGCGATATCTACCCGCCCGCGCGCCCACCGCACAGCGACGAAACCCTGCTGCGCATTGAGGGGCTGCACGACGACGCGCTGCTGAAAGATATCTCCCTGCATCTGCGCAGGGGGGAAATTCTTGGCATCGCGGGGCTGGCGGGCGCGGGTAAAACGGAGCTTTGCAAGGCGCTGTTTGGCGCGAGCAAAAGCCGCGTCGCGCGCGGCGAGCTGAATCATCAGCCGTGGCAGCCGCGCGATCCGGCGGACTCGGTGCTGCGCGGCCTGGCGCTGGTGCCGGAGGAGCGGCGCAAAGAGGGCATTTTTATCGATGAGCCGGTGAGCATGAACCTTGCCGTGAGCGCCGACAACACGTTTTCGCGCTGGAGCCTGTTCGGGCATCGTCAGGCGTGGCGCTGGGCGGAAGAGGTGATTGCCCGGGTGGGCGTGCGCGCACGTGGTCCGGGGCAGGTGCTGCGCCGGCTTTCCGGCGGCAACCAGCAGAAGGTGGCGATCGGCAAATGGCTGCGCAACGACGCCAGCGTGCTGATTTTTGATGAGCCGACCAAGGGCGTGGACGTGAAGGCCAAAACCGATCTTTTCCAGCTTATCGACGGCCTGGCGCGCGAGGGCAAAGGGGTGATTTACGCCTCCGGCGAGTTTGCCGAGCTGGTCGGGCTGTGCGACCGCATCTGCGTGCTGTGGGACGGGCGCGTGGTGGCGGAAATCGCCGGGGCCGAGGCCCGTGAAGAGACACTACTTTATTATTCAACCGGAGGAACGGCGTCGTGAGCAAGGCCCTTTCAGTGACTGCGGCGGCGTCTGGCCGTCAGCACATTTTCGATTTTCTTTACAAGTGGGGCATGCTGCTGACCGTGGTCGCGCTGGTGGCGGTGTTTGGCCTGGCGTCGGACAACTTCCTCGATCCGAACAACATCATCAACATCCTGCGCTCCATTGCCATCGTAACGGTGATCGCCATCGGCGTGTCGATTTCGCTGACCATCGGCGGGTTCGATCTCTCCGTGGGATCTACGGCGTCGCTGGCGAACGCGCTGGTGGTATCGCTGTTCGTCTGGCACGGCTTCGGCACCACCGAGTCGATTCTGATCACCCTCGCGCTCTGCTCGCTGGTCGGGCTGTTTAACGCCTTTCTGATCGTCATTCTGCGCATCCCGGACATGCTCGCCACCCTCGCCAGCCTGTTTGTCATTCAGGGCGTGGCGATGACCTACAGCTACGGCGGGTCGATTACCGAAAACATGGTGCTGCCGAGCGGCGATATGGCGGAAGGGACGATTCCGGCGGCGTTCAGCCTGCTCGGGCAGGTGCCGACCATCGTTATCATCATGCTGGTGGTGACCATTGTGGCGCAGCTTGGGCTCTCGCTGACCACCCACGGACGCCGCATGTACGCCATCGGCGGCAACCCGGAGGCGGCGCGTCTGTCCGGCATCCGCACCACCCGCTACAAGGTGGCGGCCTACGTGATTGCCTCTCTGCTGGCGGGGCTGGGCGGCATTCTGCTGGCCTCGCGCATCGGGTCATCCCAGGTGAACGCGGGCGGGGGATACCTGATGGATGCGGTGGCGGCGGCGTGGATTGGCTTTTCGCTGGCGGGTTCCGGCAAGCCGAACGCGCTTGGAACGCTGGTGGGGGCCGTCATTCTTGGCGTGCTGTCGAACGGGCTGGTGATGCTGTCGGTGCCGTATTACGCCATGGACATTATAAAAGGGCTGGTGCTGGCCGTCGCGCTGGCGATTACCTACGTACAAAAACGCTAACAACACAACGGGATAACACATGAAAAAGATTGCACTTTCTTTGGTTGCGCTAGGGTTACTGACTTCTCTGCCGGGCTATGCGGCAACGCCTGCCCCGGTTCCGGCGGCGATTGCCGGCCACGACGGTCCGATTCGCATTGCGGTGATCCGCAACCTCGGCTCTGACGATAACACCACCCAGTTTATCGCCGGCGCCATTCAGGAAGGGAAAAAGCTCGGCTTTAAGGTCAGCACCTTTTTAAGTAACGGCGACGACGCCAAATTCCAGGACTTCGTCAATCAGGCCATCAGCCAGAAGTATGACGGGATCATCCTCTCTCAGGGCCGCGACCCGTATTCCACCGCGCTGGTGAAAAAAGCGGTGGACGCCGGGATTAAAGTGTCGGTGTTTGATACCGCCGTCAACGGCGAGATCCCCGGCGTGACCGTAACCCAACAGGATGATGCCTCGCTGACCCATCTCTCCTTCGGCCAGCTGGCGAAAGATTTCAACGGCAAGGCCAATATCGTCAAGCTGTGGGTGGCGGGCTTCCCGCCGATGGAGCGTCGTCAGGCGGCGTATAAAGAGTTGCAAAAGCAGTACCCGGACATCAAAGAGCTGGAGTCTATCGGCGCGGTTTCCTCTGACGTGCAGGGCGATACCGCCAACAAGGTGGGCGCTATTCTGGCGAAATACCCGAAAGGCAAGATCGACGCTATCTGGGGCACCTGGGACGCGTTCAGCCAGGGCGCGTATAAAGCGCTGAAGGAGAACGGCCGCACCGAGATCAAGCTCTACAGCATCGACATCTCGAACCAGGATTTACAGCTGATGCGCGAATCCGGCAGCCCGTGGAAGGTAAGCGTGGCGGTGGATCCGAAGCTGATTGGCGCGACCAACGTGCGTCTGGTCGCCAACAAGATTGCCGGGGAAACCACGCCAGCGACCTACGAGTTTAAAGCGGCGGCAATTCCGCAGGCGCTGCTGACCGCCCAGCCGGGCGCGGTGAACGTGGCGTCGCTGGGGAAAATTATTCCAGGCTGGGGCCAGACCGAAGACTTTATCGCCCCGTGGTTTGCGACGCTGGAAGCGAAATCAAAATAATGCCCGGTGGCGCTGCGCTTACCGGGCCTACGGTTTGGTAGGCCGGGTAAGGTGCAGCCGCCACCCGGCGAAAGGAGCTCAAGGTGACTCATTTACCCCCTCCCGAATACAGCCGCAACATGCGCCTGATTGGCCACAGCGATCAGGGCGGCCGCCCGGACGGCGTGCAGCTGATGGTGCATCGCGGTTTTGCCTATATCGGCCATATGGTGTCCCAGGGCTTTTCCATTGTGGACGTGCGCGACCCGAATAACCCGAAGGCCGCAGGCTACGTGCCCGCGCCGCCGGGCACCTGGAACGTACATTTGCAGGCGCACGACGACCTGCTGCTGGTCATTAACGCCCGGGATCTGTTCGCCGATGCACGCTTTGCCGATGAAAAGGTCTACTACACCCGTCAGGTGGGGGAGACCGTCAGCGACGTGCAGGACAAAGGCTGGAGCGCCGGGCTGCGGGTGTTTGATATTTCCACGCCGGACAGGCCGCGCGAAATTGGCTTTTTGTCGCTGAACGGCATCGGCATCCACCGCATCTGGTACGTGGGCGGGCGCTGGGCGTACGTTTCCGCGCTGATCGACGGCTTTACCGACTACATCTTCCTGACCATCGATCTGGCCGATCCGCGCAGGCCCGAAGTGGCGGGGCGCTGGTGGCTGCCGGGCATGAACCAGGCCGACGGCGAAAAGCCGAACTGGCCGGAGGGCAAACGCTACGCGCTGCACCACGCCATTATCGCCGGGGATACCGCCTACGGCAGCTGGCGCGACGGCGGATTAACCCTGCTGGACGTGAAGGATCGCACCCAGCCGAAGCTTATCAGCCATCGCAACTGGAGCCCGCCGTTCGGCGGTGGGACGCACACCGCGCTGCCGCTGCCGGATCGCGACCTGCTGGTGGTGCTGGACGAAGCGGTGCTCGACAATCAGGAGGACGGCGAGAAGCTTATCTGGCTGTTCGACATCCGCGAGCCGTCGAACCCGGTGAGCATTTCCACCTTCCCGCAGCCGGATGAGATCGACTACGTGGCGAAAGGGGCGCACTTCGGCCCGCACAACCTGCACGAGAACCGTCCGGGGAGTTTTGTCAGCTCCACGCTGATCTTCGCCACCTACCAGAACGCCGGCGTGCGCGCGTACGACATTTCGAACCCGTATCGCCCGGTGGAAACCGGCGCGCTGGTGCCCGCGGCGCCGGAGAAGATGATGGACACCCGCCCGAACCGCCCGCAGGTGATCCAGTCGTGCGATGTGTTTGTGGATGCGCAGGGGATTATCTACAGCACGGACTACAACGGCGGGCTGTCGGTGATTGAGTATCTGGGGTGAGAAACAATTCCCTCTCCCTGTGGGAGAGGGTCAGGGTGAGGGCACCCGCCCGCACAACGCTTAACTGTACTGACGCACCCGCGCCACCAGCTCTTCCACGCTGTCGATACGATCCGCAATCACAATCAGCGCCTTGCCCAGGGTAATGGCGTGGCGCAGGCACTCGTGGCGCATCGCGTCGTCCGCAATGGTATCGATATCCGCCACGTGGGACAGCCCCACGCTGCGGCGAATCAGCTCGGTGCCGCAGAAGCCAATCGCGTCCTGCCACACTTTCTTCAGGAACGCCGAGGCATAGCCCGGGGTGCTTAACGCCGCATCGCGGGTTTTCTCCGTGGCCAGCGCCTGGAAGCGTTCTGCGAAGGTCGTCCACAGCGTCTGGATATCGTTCAGGCGCTGCTCGCGGGCGGCGGCGGCATCGCGAATGCCCAGATGCCCCGGCAGGCCGCAGAAGTTCAGCAGCAGGTTGCCAATGGCGGTGCCCACGTCAAAACCGATGGGGCCGTAATAGCCAAACTCGGCGTCGATGGCCTTCAGGCTATCCTCCGCCACGAAGATCGAGCCGCTGTGAATATCGCCGTGCAGCAGCGCTTCGGCCTGCGAGAAGAAGCGGTGCTTCAGGGCGGCCACCGCCACCTTGAGCTGCGCGTCGTCGCGCAGGGCGGCAACGTCGTTTTCCAGCTCGGCGGGATAGCTATTGCGCTCGTGGATCTGATACGGATCGTTGAAGAACAGATCTTCGGTGATCTCGCACATCTCCGGGTTAATGAACTTCGCCACCTGCGCCTTTTTCTCGTGCGGGTGCAGATAAAAATCGCTGGTGTGGAACAGCGTGTGGGCGAGGTATTCCCCCAGCTGGCGCGCGGCCTGCGGGTAGTGGTTATTCTTGATCAGCTCGCCGCGCCAGATGCGATGGCTGGAGAGATCTTCCATCACCATCACCGCCAGCTCCGGGTCGAAGTGGTGAATTTTAACGGTGTGCTGCGGGCTGTGGCGGTAGTGCTCGACCAGGGTTTGCGCCTCCAGGCGGGCGCGGTCAAGGGTCAGCGGCCAGGACTCGCCCACGCAGCGCACGTAGGGCAGCGCCTGCTTGACGACGATGCGGCTCACGCCCTGGCTGTCGAAAATCTTAAACACCAGATTGAGGTTGCCGTCGCCCACCTCCTGCGCCTCCACCAGTGACGATGGGTTATCAAGGCCGCCGAACTGCTTTGCATACTCCACGGCGTCCTGAGCGGTAAAGGTACGGTATTGCGACATTGCCTGTTCCTCACTGATTTGCTAATAAAGACATTTAGACGTCTATACATCTGGATTTCATCCTGACACAATGTGCTACAACAACGCAACAGAGAATTAACGACATGCAGACATTACAGACGACCAGCCTGCGGGTGGCGGATAATCAGCTATTTATTCTCGACCAGCAGGCGCTTCCGCAGGAGAAAAGCTGGCTGGATGCCTCCAGCACAGAGGCGCTTGTGGGACACATTCACGCCCTGCGCGTGCGCGGCGCGCCGCTGATTGGCCTCTCTGCCAGCCTGCTGCTGGCGCTGCTGGCGGAAAACGGCGGCAGCCGCGACGAGCTGGCCGCTGCGCTGGACACCCTGCGCGCGTCCCGCCCGACGGCGGTGAACCTGATGAACAACCTCGACCGGATGAAGCAGGCCCTGTGGCAGGAGGATTTCGTGCCGGCGCTGGCGGCTGAAGCCCTGCGCCTGATCGAAGAAGACAGGCAGCTTTGCGATGCCATCGCGAAAGCGGGCAGCGCGCTGGTGAAGCCCGGCAGCCGCCTGTTGACCCACTGCAATACCGGCGGGCTTGCAACGGCGGGCGTCGGCACCGCGCTGGGAGTAATTGCCCGTGCGCATCGGGAAGGCAACGTCAGCAGCGTGTGGGTGGATGAAACCCGTCCGCTGTTGCAGGGCGGCCGATTAACCGCCTGGGAGCTGGGCGAGCTGGGCGTGCCGTATAAGCTGATTACCGATTCGATGGCCGCCAGCCTGATGGCAAAAGGGCAGGTCGACGCGGTGTGGGTCGGCGCAGACCGCATTGCCGCCAACGGCGATGTGGCGAACAAAATTGGCACCTATTCCCTGGCGGTGCTGGCGAAATTCCACGGCATTCCGTTCTACGTCGCCGCCCCGCAAACCACGCTGGATCCTGCCTGCCCGAACGGGGACGCGATCCCGATTGAGCAGCGCGCGGCGGCGGAAGTGACGGGCGTCGCCGGGAGCTTTGGCGCGGTGCAGTGGGCCCCGGAAGATGCGCAGGTGTACAACCCGGCGTTTGACGTCACCCCGGCGTCGCTGATTAGCTGCTGGGTGCTGGACACCGGCGTGGTCACGCCGCAGGAGGTTGCTGAAGGGAAATTTGCCTGAGTCCGGCTATCCTTTAAGGGGTTCCCCTGAGAGGACAACATCGTGACGCTCGATCCCAATACCGACTTAAAGCTGGAGCGCGTGGTGGACGCACCGCGCGACCTGCTCTGGCTCTGCTGGACCACCCCCGAACACATCAAAAAGTTCTTCATTCCCGTTCCCCATAAGGTGATCGAATGCGACCTCGACCTGCGCGTCGGCGGGCGGTTCAACACCGTGTTCGAGGTTGACGGGCAGCGCATGGACAACAAGGGCGTTTTTCTCGATATCGATCCGGGCAGGAAGCTGGTCTTCACCGACGGCTACACCGAAGGCTGGAAGCCCGCCGAGAAGCCGTTTATGACCGCGATTTTGCTGCTGGAAGATGTCGGAGAAGGGAAGACCCGCTACACCGCGATAGCGCGGCACCCGACGGTGGAGATCCGCGAACAGCACGAGCAGATGGGCTTCCACGAAGGGTGGGGGATTGTGCTGGATCAGCTGGTGGCGTATGTGAAGGGGCTAAAACGGTAGTGCGCTCTGGTGCCCTCACCCCGACCCTCTCCCACAGGGAGAGGGAGCAAACACTAAAAACGGCAGCGTTAGCTGCCGTTTTGCTTTTACCTATGCCAGGCGTGGATACGCATCCGCGATCGCATCGCCCGTAAATTGCGCCACCCAGCCTTCCGGGTTATCGAAAATTCGGATCGCCGTAAAGTTCGGTTCTGACCCCATATCGAACCAGTGCGGCGTGCCCGCGGGCACCGAAATCAGGTCGTTTTTCTCGCACAGCACCTGATACACCTCGTCGCCGATGTGCAGGCAGAACAGCCCGGCGCCCTCAACAAAGAAGCGCACTTCGTCTTCGCCGTGGGTATGCTCGTTCAGGAACTTCGCGCGCAGCGCGTCCTTTTGCGGGTTGTCGGCGCGCAGGCTGATCACATCCCAGCTCTGATAGCCTTTCTCCGCCACCAGCCTATCGATCGCATGCTGATAGGCCTCGATCACCGCCTCTGGGGCTGGATCGCGCCCCAAATCACGATCCGCCGCCCAGCGTTCAAAACGCACGCCTTTGGCGTTGAGCTGTTGGGCGATCTCGGCGGCGTCGGTGCTGTGCCACTGGTGCTGGCTGGCGTCTTTATCAGAAAAAATCGTTAATGCGCTCATGAAGGGATCTGCTCCGGGTTAATCTCGTCAAACTGGTGAACCTGATGGTGGTGGCTCGCGCCATCATCATCACCGCGAATCAGCTGCAGGGTGCGAAAACCTGCCTGCTCGGCGGCGTCCAGCTCCTGATGGATATCAGACAAGAACAGGATTTGCGACGGGGCAATGCCGGTATGCGCCGCAATGTTCTGATAAGACTGCACCTCGCGCTTGGCGCCGATGTGCGTATCAAAATAGCCGCTGAACAGATGAGTAATATCACCTTCATCGCTGTAGCCAAATAACAGTTTCTGCGCGGCGACGGAGCCAGAGGAATAAACATAGAGATCAATCCCTTGCGCCTTCCATTTTTCCAGCGCAGGCAGCACGTCGGGGTAGAGATGTCCGGTAAAGTCGCCGTTCACGTAGCCGTCGTGCCAGATGATGCCCTGTAACGCCTTCAGCGCGGTGGACTTACGATCTTCATCCATAAAGGCAAACAGCGCGGTAATCAGGTCGCTAACGCTGGCGTGCGGCTGTTCGATTTCATCGCGCAGGTTGTCCAGAATCGATTTGACCGGTTCGGCGTACTGCTGCGCGGTCACGAAGGCCGCCAGCCGCTCACGCGCATAGGGGAACAAAACATCATGGACAAAACGGATATCGCTGGTGGTCCCTTCAATATCCGTCACAATCGCGCGAATCATATTCTCTCCAGTTGTCGTAAACGCATTTCGCATTCAAATAAGAATTCCAGGCCTTCCAGGTGACGACGGGCTTCCGCCACGTCGCGCCCCCAGCAGGTTAAGCCATGGCCGCGCAGAAGAAAACCATAATTAAGGGTGCGTTCCTGCGCGTAATGGGCGATTCGCGAGGCGAGGGCGTCGATGTCCTGATCGTTATCGAATACCGGAATGGTCAGGGTATCCAGATGCGTGGTCTGCCCGGAGAGGGATTTTTGCATCTCAAAACCGCTGATTTGCAGTTCTGATGCCTTCACCAGCCGCGACAGCACCGTGGCGTTGACCGTGTGAACGTGCAGCACGGCGTTGGCCTCCGGGAACAGGCGGTAAATGAGGGTGTGCAGCCCGGTTTCGGCCGAGGGCTTGCGGCCTGACGGCGCGCGGTTGGTGGCTATCTCGACTTGCAGGAAATCCTCGACCGTGAGGCTCCCCTTGTCTTTGCCCGATTCGCTAAGCCAGCACAGGGCGCTATCCTGACGTACCGACATGTTGCCGCCGGTGGCGGGTGCCCAGCCTTTCGCGCCAATCCAGCGGCAGGCGTCGACCAGTTGCGTGAGTTGCAGGTTGTCTGTCATTTCCTTTTACCTCTGTCGGCCAGGAATATTGATATGGTATAGACGTCTAAGCGTCTTGATTGCCAAAGACTAACATCGTGTTATAGTGGCAGCAACATAAGTATTACAAGCAGGCACGACACAATGAGCAATAACCCGTTGATTCCGAAGAGTAAACTCCCCAGTCTCGGTACCACGATCTTTACCCAGATGAGCGCCCTGGCGCAGCAGCATAACGCCATTAACCTCTCCCAGGGCTTCCCGGATTTTGACGGCCCGGCCTATTTACAGGCGCGTCTGGCGCATCACGTGGCGCAGGGCGCAAACCAGTATGCGGCGATGACGGGCGCGCAGGCGCTGCGCGACGCCATCGCCGATAAAACCGCTGAGCTGTACGGCTACAGGCCGGATGCCAACACCGACGTCACCGTGACGGCGGGGGCAACCGAGGCGCTGTATGCCGCCATTACCGCCCTGGTGCGCACCGGCGACGAGGTGATTTGCTTCGACCCGAGCTACGACAGCTACGCCCCTGCGGTCGCGCTTTCCGGCGGCGTGGTGAAGCGCGTGGCGCTACAGCCTCCGCATTTTCGTCCGGACTGGCAGGCTTTCGCCTCGCTGCTGAGCGATAAAACCCGGCTGGTGATCCTGAATACTCCGCACAACCCGTCGGCGACCGTGTGGCAGAAAGCGGATTTCGCCGCTCTGTGGCAGGCGATTGCCGAACGTGAAATCTACGTGCTGAGCGATGAAGTGTACGAGCACATCTGCTTTGCCGCCGAGGGGCACGCCAGCGTGCTGGCCCATCCCGAGCTGCGCGAGCGGGCGATTGCGGTTTCGTCGTTTGGTAAGACCTACCATATGACCGGCTGGAAAGTGGGGTACTGCGTGGCGCCGGCGGCCATCAGCGCCGAGCTGCGCAAGGTGCATCAGTATCTGACCTTTGCCGTGAACACGCCCGCCCAGCTTGCGCTGGCTGATATGCTCCGCGCCGAGCCGGAGCATTACCGCGAGCTGCCTGAATTTTACCGCGCGCGCCGCGACCTGTTTGTGAATGCGCTGAGCGCCAGCCGCCTGGAGATCTTGCCGAGCGAAGGCACCTACTTCCTGCTGGCGGATTACAGCGCCATTTCAGACCTGGATGACGTGAGTTTCTGCCAGTGGCTGACCAAAGAGGCGGGCGTAGCCGCCATTCCGCTGTCGGTTTTTTGCGCCGATCCCTTCCCGCATAAGCTGATTCGCCTGTGCTTTGCGAAGCAGGAATCGACGCTGCTGGCGGCGGCCGAGCGTCTTAACGCGCTCTGATTATTTCACCGTCCAGGCTTCCGAGTAGCGACGGTCTGCAAACATCTCCAGCAGGCCGTTGATTTGCTTCAGTCGCAGCACTTCGTCGCCGTCCATCCCCAGCTCTTTGCCGATCTTCTCGTCGCTCCAGCCCAGTAAAGAGAGTTCGCGCACGATGTCCGACATGGCGTTGATCTGGTGCCGCCCGCGGGCGCGGTTGTGGCGGATGGTCGCCGCCATGCGGTCATATTTCTCCCGACGCTCCTTGCGCAGGCAGGTGACCGGCAGATAGCCTTTGAGCTGGCGCCTGAGCGCCGCGCGGTTTTTGCCGATCTCGTGGCGGTGGAAGCCGTCGACGATTTCGAAGTGCTGCGGCGCGTCTTCCGTCACCACAATTGGCTGCGTGAAGCCGTCTATTTCCAGCGACTGGCTGAGCAGGCGTTTTTCCGGTGGCGCAACGTTATTGGGGTTGTAATCGTTGGCGGAAATATCATCCTGTTTTACCCACAGCACGCAGTCGATGGGCTGCTCGCGAAACGGGCTCATTTTATGGATCGCCTGGCGAAAGGTGTTGATGGCGTCAATGCGCTCGCTTTCCGACAGCGACTGCAAATAGCTCTCCATCTCTTTAATTAATCGTTGTTGCATAAAATCCCCCACTCCTTGCGTTTCGATTTTATTCTGGCGCTGTATTGCTGATAGTTTTTCGGCTTATTTGGGCTGAATGATAGCGCCCTGCACCAGAAATCGTTATTCAATAGCACCTTGCAGATGCGACGCCACGACGGAATATCTTTTGAGCCAATATCGCCTTCCTGCGTGTCGGGAATATCGTCCATCCCTTTCTTTTGATACCAGTGCAGATAAATCGCAATTTTATTGCGGTAATGCTCGGCAGTCGTGTGCGGCATACTGTCGAGCAGGAGCATGGCGTACTGCTTCCAGCATAAATGATCCGGCTTGAGGATTTTCCGGTGACCGTAAAAGTGATTGTCCTGTCCGGCGTATATTCCGCCGCTTCGCACGCCGCTGACGCGTTCACACATCGCCGCCCATCTTTCCGGCTCAAGGACGTGATAAAGCCATAGCCCCTGGCGTTGCTCCGGGCCAAAGGGTTCACAAATGCGCATATAGCGCGGCGGAACGCCGGACTGGTACATCAGGTCGTACAGGGTGTTGTAGCAGCAGCCTGATTTGGCAAACCAGGTCCAGATGTCCGCGGTTTTCCAGTCGTAGAGCGGGTAGACGTACCAGGCGTGACCGCCGGGGGCGACCGTGGTCCAGGGTTTATCGTCGGCAAAGCGCTGTTTGCGCGCGTTGGCGATGGTGAGAAAGCGGTTGTAGGACTCGTCGGCGCGGATGCCCACCATCACCGCGGCGGGGCGCCGCTGGGCAAACCAGGCGGAAAACGTTCGCACGAAGGCTTCGAAGGTCATGCCCGGCTGGTAAAAATCAAAATACTCTGGGTCGGTAATGGCATCGGCGGGCGGCTGGCGAACCCAGCGGGTGCCCGGCTCCCAGCACTGCCATTCGGGCTGGAACTGCGACAGGGAGTTTTGCGTGGTGAGCGGCAGGGCAACCCAGTAGAAGCGTTCTATGACGTCCTGATAGAGTTCGCGCATGTTCTCAACGTGCTCGATGGTGCAGGAAAATTGCGCTTCCCAGTCAATAAACAGCACGCTGATTTTTTTCTTCAGCGCCCGCGCCGTTTGCGCCGTGAGGTGCAGCATGATGGTGGAATCTTTGCCGCCGGAAAAAGAGACGCAGACCTGTGATAAATTATTAAGGGTCCATTCAATGCGTTCCTGTGCGGCCTCAAGAACGTTTTGAGATAACGGGTATTTATAAATCGACATAGCTAATCTCTCCCTGAGTCATTAATGTCGAGTACGCTTCGCCAGCCTAACTCTACCAGCCAACGGGTAAACGATTCTGTAATACTCCTTATATAGCTGGCGGGTTGAGTCTGTTAATCATATCGCCCGGTGATTTACCGGGCGATATGAGAATGGTTAATCTGTTTTGATCCGCTCAATAAACTGCGTGAAGATATTGCTGTTCAGCGCGGCGCGATTGTACAGCATAAAAACTTCCGGCTTAGGAAGCTCAAACGGAATCTCGACTTTTTTCAAATTCAGCAGGTCTTTATAATTCTCGAAAATAGGTTCGGGAACATAGCCAATTAATTCTGACGTGCTGATGACGTTAAGGATGGAAATATACGAGTCGCTGCGAAAAGCAATATTCCTTTCAGCAAAAACGGTTTCAATCTGGGCCCGGAACTCTTTTACGCCCGCCTCCGTGCTGTTCAAAAAGGTGAATTTCTCATTGCGCAACTCGTCTTCGGTGACCGAGTCCTTCAGGCGCGGATGTTTATTGCTGGCCACCAACACCACGGAAAACTGGGTGAAGCGCGTGCAGACAATCGAGCGGTTGCTCAGGGGAGCCATCGTAAAGGCCAGATCGGCTTTGCGGTACGCAAGCAGGTCTTCTGCCGTTTCCGGGGAGAGCAGCATATCGTGTTGTTCTACTTCGTAGTTATTTTCAGAGAACAGCAGATGCAGCGGCTCAATCAACCGCCCGGGGATCACGATCTGCGGGCAGTAGATGATGAAGTTTTTCTTGAGGCTGGAGCCGTGCATGATGTTGATAGTCTGTTCTATCTGATTAAGATTCTGCTCAAGATGGAGGTGCAGGTTCGTGCCGACCGTGGTCGGGGTGATCCCTTTTCCGGAACGAATAAACAGAGGATCTTCAAGCTGGCTACGCAGGCGTTGCAATGACTGGCTAACCGCAGATGGCGTAATGTACAGCGTTTCGGCCGCTTTACTGATGCTGAGATGCTGATAAATGCATTCAAAAATGACCAGCAGATTGAGATCAAATTTTTGAGGTCGTAGAGGTTTGCCATAGTTCATCCTGAGTAAGCCATGTTTTGCGGTCGTTATCACATCACTGATAACTATAGATTGAAGCCAACCATTTACAATCCTTTGGGTTAACTTACTTAATTCACTTTGAATGTCCGCTTAATATATCATGATGTCAAATTAATGAAACCAAACTTCATGAGACATTAAGATAATTTTATCCATTAAGAGTGACGACATTCGTTGAAAAACATCTCTCATTTATATATGTGACGCGACTCATTACTGCATTAAATTAATACCGGGCCCATAAATACGGGCGTGAGGCGTTGATAATCATTTTATATATGAATGTATTTGCGTAGTCGTATTGAGAATCAGTCAGGGCAAATTGTTGTTGTTCGGCAAAACCTATCACAGACATAGACAAGAACGCCGTGCCTGAGGAGGGCGGGGATGCTGTAATCGAACCGCTGTTATGACTTTGAAAAAGGTTATAGAGCGCAACGCAACGTCAGTGAAGACTGGCACTGAATGTACCTATGGGAAGTTCAGGTATCAGGGCCGCCCATCGAGGCGGCCTTTTTACTTACGGAGCTGACCGGGTTAAGCATCACAATGGCACTTTGTTGAGTTTGTAAGGTATGGCTGATTGATTTGATAAAGCAAACGCATTAGCCGAATCTGAAAAAGTTAGATACCTTACAACCCAACGAGAAAACGGAGAAAATACAGATGTCCTTAATTAATACCAAAATTAAACCTTTTAAAAACCAGGCGTTCAAAAACGGTGAATTCGTAGAAGTTACCGAGAAAGATACCGAAGGCCGCTGGAGCGTATTCTTCTTCTACCCGGCTGACTTCACCTTCGTATGCCCGACTGAACTGGGCGACGTTGCAGACCATTACGAAGAACTGCAGAAACTGGGCGTGGACGTTTACTCTGTGTCTACAGACACCCACTTCACCCACAAAGCATGGCACGGCAGCTCTGAAACCATCGCGAAAATCAAATACGCGATGATCGGTGACCCGACTGGCGCCCTGACCCGTAACTTCGACAACATGCGTGAAGATGAAGGCCTGGCAGATCGTGCAACCTTCGTTGTTGACCCGCAGGGTATTATCCAGGCTATCGAGGTTACCGCTGAAGGTATCGGCCGCGATGCATCTGACCTGCTGCGTAAAGTGAAAGCGGCTCAGTATGTTGCTTCTCACCCAGGCGAAGTGTGCCCGGCGAAATGGAAAGAAGGCGAAGCGACGCTGGCTCCTTCCCTGGACCTGGTCGGCAAAATCTAAATTTCCGTCGTTTTTCACGCCATAGCTGCGTTGGCGTCGCCTGCTCACCCCGGTCACTTACTGGTGTAAGCTCCCGGGGATTCCCAGGCTAGCCGCCTTGCTCTGGCGCGAAATACTTAGGAAATTAATTTATCTCAATGGGCGCGCCCCGCGCCCATTTCATCTAACTCCATGATGCAAGTTGCATTCAGGCCGCCCGATCAAGGCAGCTTGCATGATGACGTTTTTAAAGAGGGAAGAATAATGCTCGACACCAATATGAAAACCCAGCTCAAGGCGTACCTTGAGAAACTGACTAAGCCTGTTGAGCTGATTGCCACGCTGGACGACAGCGCTAAATCGGCAGAAATCAAAGGACTGCTGGCGGACATCGCCGAACTGTCACCAAAAGTGACCTTCAAAGAAGACAACAGCCTGCCGGTGCGCACGCCGTCTTTCCTGATTACTAACCCAGGCTCCACTCAGGGCCCGCGCTTTGCTGGTTCCCCGCTGGGTCACGAATTTACTTCACTGGTTCTGGCGCTGCTGTGGACCGGTGGTCATCCGTCAAAAGAAGCGCAGGCGCTGCTGGAGCAGATCCGCGATATCGACGGTGATTTTGAGTTTGAAACCTACTACTCACTCTCCTGCCACAACTGCCCGGACGTGGTGCAGGCGCTGAACCTGATGTCGGTGCTTAACCCGCGCATCAAACACACGGCAATCGACGGCGGTACGTTCCAGAACGAAATTACCGATCGCAACGTGATGGGCGTGCCGGCGGTCTTTATGAACGGCAAAGAGTTCGGCCAGGGCCGTATGACCCTGACGGAAATCGTTGCGAAAGTGGATACCGGCGCGGAAAAACGCGCGGCGGAAGAGCTGAACAAGCGCGACGCATACGATGTTCTGATTGTCGGTTCCGGCCCGGCGGGTGCGGCGGCGGCGGTCTACTCTGCGCGTAAAGGTATCCGTACCGGCCTGATGGGCGAGCGTTTCGGTGGTCAGGTGCTGGATACCGTGGATATCGAAAACTACATCTCCGTGCCGAAAACCGAAGGCCAGAAACTGGCGGGCGCCCTGAAAGCCCACGTCAGCGATTACGATGTGGACGTGATCGACAGCCAGAGTGCCAGCAAGCTGGTTCCGGCGGCGGTTGAAGGCGGCTTACACCAGATTGAAACCGCGTCCGGCGCGGTGCTGAAAGCACGCAGCATCATCATTGCGACCGGCGCGAAGTGGCGCAACATGAACGTGCCGGGCGAAGATCAGTATCGCACCAAAGGCGTAACCTACTGCCCGCACTGCGACGGCCCGCTGTTCAAAGGCAAGCGCGTAGCGGTGATCGGCGGCGGTAACTCCGGCGTGGAAGCGGCAATCGACCTGGCGGGTATCGTTGAACACGTTACGCTGCTGGAATTCGCACCAGAAATGAAAGCGGATCAGGTGCTGCAGGACAAAGTGCGCAGCCTGAAAAACGTGGATATCGTGCTGAACGCGCAGACCACCGAAGTGAAAGGCGACGGCAGCAAAGTGACCGGACTGGAATACCGCGACCGCGTGAGCGGCGACGTTCACAGCGTGGCGCTGTCCGGCATCTTCGTCCAGATTGGTCTGCTGCCGAACACCACCTGGCTGGAAGGCGCGATTGAGCGCAACCGCATGGGCGAAATCATCATCGACGCGAAGTGCGAAACCAGCGTGAAGGGCGTATTTGCCGCGGGCGACTGCACCACCGTTCCGTACAAGCAGATCATCATTGCGACCGGCGAAGGCGCGAAAGCGTCGCTGAGCTCCTTTGACTATCTGATCCGTACGAAAACAGCATAATAAAAGAAAGTAAGACCACACCTGCAATAGCAAGAGGCCACCGAAAGGTGGCCTTTTTTTTATCTGACGACCATCACCGGAATGTGGGTGTGGCGGATGACGCTGGAGGCGTTAGAGCCCAGCAGGTGCGTGGTGATCGACGGATTGCGTGAACCAATCACCACCACATCGGCCCGTAGCTCGCTCGCCAGCTCGTTAACCGCATCGCGGACGCTGCCGAATCTGACGTGGGTTTTGATGCGTGCAGGGTCAATGCTGAAATGGCTGACCATCGTTTGCAGGCGCGTTTCCGCTTCGTGCTGCAGATGCTCTTCAAAACGGCGCACGTCGGCGGCGAAGCGGTGCAGGCTCAGGCTGGCAGAGCCGGGCAACACGTGCAGAAGATGGATAACCCCGTCCTGCTGCGCCAGGAATTCCGCATGACGAACGGCTTTATCACTCAGTTCCATCTCAAAAACATCAACTGGCATAATGATTGTCTTATACATACCCGTTTCTCCTTGTTTATCAACGCTAAATCCATTCAAACACAAAATATTAGCGGTTTCTGTAAGCGGTATGGCAATTTTAAATATCGCCAGGATAAATCTTAAAACAGCTTAATTTTTCAGCAGATCTCCTGAGCTAGCTACCCTTTGTAAAAGCTCGCTCACTTCTGTTCGGAGGCTGCATGAAGGCACTGACGTACCACGGTCCACACCACGTCCGGGTGGATAACGTTCCCGATCCCTGCATTGAACAACCCGACGATATCATCCTGCGCGTCACGGCCACGGCGATCTGCGGCTCCGACCTGCACCTCTATCGCGGGAAGATCCCCAAGGTCGAGCACGGGGATATTTTCGGCCACGAGTTTATGGGGGAAGTGGTGGAGTGCGGCCGGGAGGTGAAAAACGTGCAGAAGGGCGACCGGGTGGTGATCCCGTTTGTGATTGCCTGCGGCGACTGCTTTTTCTGCCAGATGCATCAGTACGCCGCGTGCGAAAAGACCAACGCCGGGCAGGGCGCGGCGCTAAACAAGAAGCAAATTCCCGCCCCGGCGGCGCTGTTCGGCTATAGCCATCTCTACGGCGGGGTGCCGGGCGGGCAGGCGGAGTACGTTCGCGTGCCGAAAGGCAACGTCGGGCCGTTTAAGGTTCCGCCGCTGCTGTCGGATGATAAAGCGCTTTTCCTGTCCGACATACTGCCCACCGCCTGGCAGGCGGCGAAAAACGCCCAGATTGAAAAAGGCTCCAGCGTCGCGGTTTACGGCGCCGGGCCGGTGGGCTTGCTGACCATCGCCTGCGCCCGCCTGCTGGGCGCCGAACAGATTTTCGTCGTCGATCACCATCCGTACCGGCTGCGCTTTGCCCGCGAGCGGTACGGCGCCATCCCGGTGAATTTTGATGACGATAACGACGCGGCGGAAAAAATCATTGAGCAAACCGCCGGGCAGCGCGGCGTGGATGCGGTGATTGATGCCGTGGGGTTTGAAGCGAAGGGCAGCACCACCGAAACCATCCTCAGCAATCTCAAAATCGAGGGCAGCAGCGGCAAAGCCCTGCGCCAGTGCATCGCTGCGGTACGCCGCGGGGGCGTGGTAAGCGTGCCGGGCGTCTATGCCGGATTTATCCACGGTTTTCTGTTTGGCGATGCGTTCGACAAAGGGCTCAGCTTCAAAATGGGGCAGACCCATGTCCACGCCTGGCTGGGGGAGCTGCTCCCGCTGATTGAAAAAGGGCTGCTCACGCCCGAGGAGATCGTCACGCACTATCTGCCGCTTGACGATGCCGAGCGTGCCTACAAGATTTTCGAAAAACGCGAAGAGGAGTGTCGCAAGGTTATTCTGGTGCCCGGAGCTGCAACGCCGGAGGCGGCGCAGGAGCGGGTTACGGGGCTGGTGAACCGGCTGCCGGGGGGCGTTGTGTGATCGCGGTCGCTTACCAGTGACGTTCCAGATAAAGCACTGCCGTGACAATAATTGCCAAAAAACAGAGAAAAACCAGTGTGATAACCAGTATCTCACCCATGACCGTCCCCACGGCACCAAAACAGATTAAGCCTGGATTAAGGGGATTTTGGACGATATAGGAAGATTGGGTGAATTTCGGAAAGAGGATGCGAGAGCATCCTCCGGGCAAGGCGGGTGAGCGCTTGTTCAGAAGGGCTTAACGAAGATAATCGCCGGCCGCTTCAGGCTGATAGAGCAGTTCGAGAACTTCCAGGTGCGTCGACGTACCGCCCGGCAGTTCCCAGTGAATGGTGTCGCCGGTGCGCAGGCCGATCAGCGCCGCTCCTACGGGTGCCAGCACGGAAAGCTGCGCGCTGCTGTCGGTCATCTGCGCCGGATACACCAGCGTGCGGGTGCGCTCTTCGCCCGTTGTCAGGTCGCGGAATTTCACCTGGCTGTTCATCGTCACCACGTCGTGAGGCATCGATTCCGGGGTGCACATCTGCGCCCGATCCAGCTCGGCGTTCAGCGCGTCGGCAATCGGCAGCGCGGCAAATTCTGGCTTCTCCAGAAGACGGTCGATACGTTCTGCGTCGAGTTCATTGATGATAATTGTGGGTCTGGACATTTTTACTCCATGTCGTTAACGCTGCGTGTCACGCAGAAACCAATCCAAAAGAAAACCCTCGCCGTCTGGCAGCGAGGGTTTAACTCTCCCGATGATACTGGCTGAGCCGCCAAGTTTGAAGTGATGAAAGTCACATTCATCGGTCATATGAATTTTTAGCGAAAAACGCGATCCCCCGCCGATTTGCATTATGCTTTTTAAGCGCCCTTGTCGACGCAGCGTTGCAGGCGGCTCCGGCGGGATCGGCACTCCGCACAAACGGCAGAACGATGAAGTTCTGCTGAAATTTATTCAGTCCTGATCCTCAACGAAATGCGCTACGCTGATCCTTCTGTTTCAGGGCGATGAGCGAAGCGCATTTCGTCTCAGACCCATCTACCCGAGAAAACTATGTACTTTTACGAACCTTCCCAGGGGCACGGCCTGCCGCATGACCCGCTGAACGCTATCGTGGGCCCGCGGCCGATTGGCTGGATCGCCTCCTGCAACAGCGAGGGCCGCCCGAATCTGGCGCCCTATAGCTTCTTTAACTGCTTCAACTATCGCCCGCCGATCATTGGATTTTCCAGCAACGGCTGGAAAGACAGCGTGCGTAATATTGCCGAAACGCGCGAGTTTGTCTGGAACCTGGCGACCTTCGATCTGGCTGAAGCGATGAACCAGACGTCGGCGATGCTGCCCCACGGCGAGGATGAATTTGCCTTTGCCGGACTCACGCCCGCCGCGAGCAGGCTGGTGAACGCGCCGCGGGTGGCGGAAAGCCCGGTCAACTTCGAATGCCGCTTATCCCAGTGTATTCAGCTGACGGGAGCGGACGGTACGCCTGTCGACACCTGGCTGGTGCTGGGGGAAGTGGTGGGGATCCATATTCAGGAATCGCTGCTGGAAGAGGGCATTTACCAGACCGCCAAAGCCCGCCCGATACTGCGCGCAGGCGGGCCAACGGCCTATTACGCCATCAGCGACGAACACCGGTTTGACCTGGTGCGCCCCGGCGCGGGTCAGTAGCCGACTTTATCGATGACAAATTGCTTACCGCAGCTGCCCGGATGGGGCTGCGGGGCAAACGATCCGGCAGAAAGCGGGTTGTTAATGGTGGCCGCGTTCAGGGAGATCTGCATTTCGGTGAGGTAGGCCGGGTTGCCGTTACAGGTCAGCTTGACGGCCTTCACGCTCGCCTTGCCAAAACTTCTGGCAACGGCGGCATCAAACGCGCCGCGGCTGACGGTTTTTCCGTAATTTGCCGCGAGGAATTCCCCCATCGCGCTGCTTTTCACTTCCTGGTTCAGGCGCACCATGGTGCCGAAATAGGCGTCCGGATCGAAGCCAAAACAGACCCCGTGTTTAGCGTATTCGTAGCGCTCCAGGCAGGAATTACCGCCCGCGCCCGGCATCACGCTGTTCAGCTTCGCCGCGCCCGAGAGCGAGAGCCCGGTCTCAGCGGCAGAACATTTGCGGCTGGCTTTGGCTTCCGGCATGTTCGGCACCGGGCGGGTTGCGCAGCCAAAGCGCATCCAGCGGCGCTCATCCACCCCGCGCGAGGCGATGGATTTCGGCAGGCCAGGCCACAGGCCGTGAACGGTCAGGAAATCGGTTTTGGTGTTGCTCTCTTTTTGCAGGCGGCACTCGTCCGGCTCGTCGCGGTTGCGTTCGTGCATGCTCTGGCAAAACCCGGTCTGCCATGAGAGCGCCAGCACATACCGATCGAAATCCCCGTACTGCGTTGCCTTAAGCGGTTCGGCCTGCGCGGAGAAGACGCACAGCGCCATCGTCCCAGACAGAATAGCGATATCCTTCCTGAACATTTGAATTCCTGATGATTGAAAGCGGATAATTTCTGGGAGTTATTAAAGCACAAAAAGCGCCCGCAGGCGCTTTTTTGGTGAGGGGAGGCTTAGCCTACGGCAGTGCCGGGAACCAGCACTTCGGTAGCGATGATGACCACGATCAGGCCAACGAGAACGGGAACGGAGGTGCGCTTGACCACTTCAAACGGCGAAATTTTTGCCATCCCGGCGACGGCTACCACCACGCCGGAAACCGGAGAAATGGTACGGCCCAGGTTAGAGGCCTGGAGCATGGGAATCGACAGGTAGGCCGGGTTAATGCCGGAGGAGTGCGCCAGTTTCGGGATCATCTCCACGAAGGCGTAGAACGGCGCGTTGCCGGAGCCGGTAGTCATGGCGGCCAGCATGGTCAGTACCACCAGCACCAGCATCAGGATAATGCTCGCCGAGCCGAACGAGGTGGCGATGGAGATCAGGCTCTGGATAAAGCCGATGGTGCTCAGGCCCTGCGCGAACACGCCCGCCGCGACCAGCAGCATCACCACGCCCGCGAAGGCATCCGCCATACCGCGGTAGGCCACTTCCAGCGCCGAGAACACTTTCTGGGTATTAAAGCCGCGAACAAACTCCAGCAGGGCGGCCAGCAGCATACAGATAACCAGGATGGTAATAATGTGCAGCTGCGGGCCCCATTTACCGTCGAAAATCAGCACGCCAATAATCGGGGTGAACGGCAGAATGGCGTAGAAGGCGGGCGCGGTGGTAGTAATTTCGCTCACGTCCAGCATTTCGTGGCTGATGTTCTCTTTTTTATCGAGGTAGCGCTGCCAGAAGAAGTGGGCAATCGCCATCGCGATAATGGCGGCAATAGAAATAGGCAGCGTGGTTTTAAAGGCGAAATCGATCAGCGACATTTCCGCCGCTTTTGCCGCCAGCACCACATCGCCAGAGGTTGGTGACAGAATAATGGCGGCCGGAGAGGCGCAAATTGCGGCGGCGGCGCCACGGCTAATACCCACGTTCACCATAATCGGGAACAGGGTGGCCATTAACAGCACGCCCAGACCGGTCGCCGACGACACGGCTAATGACATCAGGCAGGCGAGGAAATAGGCCGCGATCATCAGCAGGTAAGGGGAGTTGATGAATTTCAACGGCTTGGACGCCAGCTTCACCACCATATCGTTCGCGCCGATGTGGGTCATAAAGGCCGCAAACCCGCAGAGCATCATGATCATCATGCCCAGATCGCCGCCGCGGCTCATCAGCAGGATCTTGACGTATTCCACGATGTCGGTCGCGGTATAGCCGGTGCTGGTTTCGCTGGCTGGCAGAACTTTGTGGCCCATGAGGGCGCTGACGATCAGCAGCGTCAGGCCGCCGACGAACAGCACCCCGGTGGCTGAGTAGCCTTTAATGATGTAGCGCGCTACACCGACAATGACGACGACCCCGATGAGGAGTTCGATAAACGTAAGCATGGTTTCCCCTGTCTCCTTGCTGCCCGAGAGCACAAATAATCAATAAAAAAACGACCATGAAATGTGCCGAATTAATGGCCTGCTATTGCTGATTAAAATCAATAAAAATACTACTAAAGGAGAGCACGACGATATTTTGCCATGGCCGCGACATTTGCATCACAAGAACATTGACCGAATGAATCACTATTATATGTCATATGGATGATGCTGATTTGTTAATGCCATAGAGGTGTTTCATCAGGCGACTGATAAAAAGCGTAAAAATCTTTAAAAGCGTTTTCCTTTCATTTTTCACGCTGCCTATACTAGCAGCACTTTTTTCAACCTGATGACGCCGATATGCACGCCAGCTGGACCTATCGCCTGCGCTTTCTCAAAAAACATCTTCTGATGTTTTTGTTAGCCTTTGGCTGGCTGCTGATCCAGAGTCAGGTGGCGGTTGCCTCTCACGACTGCGATATCGACCTGCGCGGTAGCGTCACGTCCATTCAGCATATGGATATGATGGCCAAACCGGGCCCTCAGCACACTGCTGGCGTTTCGCCGCTGTGTAAAAAGCACTGCGTGCCGGATCAGGCGCAAAAAGATCCTTCTCAGCTACAAGTGGTGGCGCTTCCTGCCGCCATGACCCTGACCCTGAACGTGCCGGAATGTACCCCGGTGCGCCAGTCTGCATGGTCAGTCACCCCTCCCGCCGCGGGGCCGCCGGCAACGATTCGTTTCTGCCGGTTCCGGGAATAAAAACCTGTTAATGCGTTGAATTCATTTTAATTTACGATTAACAGGAGCTTTATCATGCGTGCTTTACTCTTTTCTGCGCTGCTTGGCGCAACCCTCTCTTTTTCCTCAGTTGCCGCTCAGGCCAGTGAGATCTCCACGCCTGCCGCCCAGCGCTGGCAGGGCCACGGCGTTGTGCAGTCGTTCTCCGCTCAATCCGTCATGCTTCAGCACGACGCCATTCCCGAGCTGAAATGGCCGGCCATGACGATGCCCTTTACCCTCGCTTCCGGCGCGGCGCTGAACGGCGCGAAGCCCGGCGATAAGGTCACGTTCATCCTTGAACGCGCGGGGGATGGTTTCCAGATTGTCTCGCTGACGCCGCAGCGCTAAGCGAGGACACCATGAAACAACACACACTGAGCCTGTGGCTCGGTGGGGTGCTGTTTGGGCTGCTCAGCTCCGCCGTACAGGCGGAGCCGTGGACGCTCGAGCAAACCCTGTCCGAAGCCCAGCGCTACTCCGCAGAGCTTTCCGCCAGCCGCAACGAAGCGCAGGCGCTGGATGCGATGGCGGATTCCGCCACCCAGCTCCCCGACCCGAAGCTCAAGTTCGGCATTGAAAACGTGCCGGTGCAGGGCAACAGCGACCGGCGCATGACCCGCGAAGGCATGACCATGCAGAAGGTGGGCATCATGCAGAGCTACGTCAGCGCCGAAAAACGCGAGCGCAAGGCGCAGACCCTGCAGGCGCAGGCGCGCGGGGTGCTGGCAAAAGGCGAGGCCATCCGCGCGGCGCTCCAGCGCGATACCGCCCAGGCGTGGCTCGAACTGGCCTTAGCCCGTCAGGCGCTGAAAAAAGCCCATACCCTGGTGAGCGAAACCGAGCGCCAGCGCGGCGTGCAGAAGGCAAGCGTCGGGGCCGGAAGCGCGGCGCCCGACAGCGTTTTGGCGCTGCAAATGACCCTCAGCGCCATGCGCGACAAAGAAACGCTGGCCCAGCGCGATGTCCAGCTGGCGCAAAGCCGTCTGTTCCAGCTGACCGGGCAGTTCATCACCGACGTCAGCGGGCCGCTCCCGCGCTATCAGCGTCTTCCTGCCGACGAGAAAACCCTGGAAGAGGGGATTATTCAGCACCCGGAAGTTGAAGCGGCCCGCCGCGAAGCCGATACCGCAAAGGCCCGCTCCGCCCAGTCGGCGGTGGCGGCCATTCCCGATGTCGACGTCGAAGTCTATTACGCCCATCGCGCCGAAGGCTATGACGATATGGCGGGCGTGATGTTCAGCGTCGATTTGCCCCTGTTCCAGTCAAAACGGCAGGACAAGGACTACGCCGCGGATGTCTCCCGCTCGATGCAGGCTGTTGACCAGCTCACGCTGATCAAGCGCGAGCACATCGCCCAGGTGCAAACGCTGGTGGCGCAGTATCAGGCGGCGCAAACCCTCTGGCAGCGCCAGCGCGACGAGGTGCTGCCGCTGCAGCGCCAGCGTCTGGAGGTGATGACCGCGCAGTACCGCTCGGGGCAGTCCGAACTGTCTGCATTACTGGAGGCGCGCCGCAGCGTGCTGGATACGGAACTGGCGGTGAATCAGGCCGAGCGCGAGATGGCGCGAACCTGGGCGGCCATTCAATGGCTGATCCCACAGGAGCTGGCAATATGAAAACAACAACCCTGAGTGCCCTCGCAGTTGCCGTTCTGGTCGCAGGCGGCGCGGGCTATTTCGTCGGGCAGAAACAGTCCCATCAGCACGCGACGGTGGCACAGCCCGCGGAGCGTAAGGTGCTGTACTGGTACGATCCGATGGTGCCCGGCCAGCGCTTCGATAAGCCGGGCAAATCTCCTTTCATGGATATGGAGCTGGTGCCGCGCTACGCCGATGAGGAAAAAGCGGCGGCAGGCGTGGCTATTAGCACCCGGCAGCAGCAAAACCTCGGCATGAAGACGGCGAAGGCGCAGATGCGCCAGCTGGAATCGCCGTTTTCGGCCTTTGCCACCGTCTCCGCGGACGAGCGCAACATCACCCTGGTCTCCGCCCCGGCAAACGGCGTGGTGAAACGCCTGTACGCCAGCGCCCCGCAGCAGCAGGTCAAGGCGGGCGAGCCGCTGGCGCAGCTCTGGATCCCCCAATGGACCACCGCCCAGCAGGAGTATCTGGCGGTGCGCCAACTGGGCGACGCCGGGCTGACCCGCGCGGCGCGGGAGCGGCTGGCGCTGCAGTTTATGCCCGAAGAGGCAATTCGCGCCCTTGAGCGCAGCGGCAAACCGCAGACCACCCTGACCGTCAGGGCGGCGAAGGCCGGGTACGTCGTCAAGCTGGACGTGCGGGAAGGGGCGCAAATTGCGGCCACGGCGCCGCTGTTTGAGATTGCCAGCCTCGACCCGGTCTGGCTGGTGGTTGACTACCCGCAAACGCAGGCGCAGTCCCTGCGGGTGGGCAGTGACATCGTCGCCACCACCCAGAGTTGGCCCGGGGAGCAATTCCACGGCACGGTCAGCGAGCTGCTGCCGCAGATGGAAACCACCACGCGCACGCTGAAAGCGCGCATCGTGCTCGACAACCCCGAACAGAAACTCAAGCCGGGCATGTACCTTAACGTGTCGCGGGCGCAGGGGGCGCCGCGTCCGCCGGTGCTCGCCGTGCCGGAAGAGGCGGTTATCAACAGCGGCGATTCCACGCGCCTGCTGCTGGCAACCGGCGACGGCTATTTCCGCCCGGTGAACGTCAAAACCGGGATAACGGCGCAGGGCTGGACGGAGATCGTCTCCGGGCTGAAAGCGGGCGATGAGGTGGTGACCTCCGGGCAGTTCCTTATCGACTCCGAGGCGAGCCTGCGCAGCGTGATGCCGGAGGTGAGCCAATGATTGCCGCCATCATTCGTGCTTCACTGCGCAACCGGCTGCTGGTGATCCTCGCGGCGATAGTTATGGCCGGCTGGGGCTGGTGGGCGGTGCAGCGCGCGCCGCTGGATGCCCTGCCGGATTTATCGGACGTGCAGGTTATCGTCAAGGCGAGCTACCCCGGTAAAGCGCCGCAGGTGATTGAGGATCAGGTCACCTGGCCGCTCACCACCTCCATGCTCTCGGTGCCCGGGGCAAAAACGGTGCGCGGGTTTTCGATGTTCGGCGATGCCTACGTCTACGTGCTGTTTGAAGACGGAACGGATCTGTACTGGGCGCGCTCCCGCGTGCTGGAGTATTTAAGCCAGGTGCAGTCGCAGTTTCCTGCCGGGGTGAAGGTGTCCCTCGGGCCGGATGCCACCGGGGTGGGCTGGATCTACGAATACGCGCTGGTCGATCGCAGCGGGAAGCACAGTCTCGCCGATCTGCGCGCCATTCAGGACTGGACGCTGAAGTTTGAGCTCAAAAGCGTGCCGAACGTGTCGGAAGTCGCCAGCATTGGCGGCATGGTACGCCAGTACCAGATCGTCCCCGATCCCGCGAAGATGCGCGCGCTGAATATTACCCACAGCCAGCTTTCTGCCGCTGTACAGGCCGCCAACAAAGAGAGCGGCGGCGCGCTGCTGGAGATGGGCGAGGCGGAATATATGGTGCGCACCACCGGCTATTTGCGCTCGCTGGAGGATTTCCGCAACGTGGTGATCGCCAGCCGGGACGGGGTGCCTGTCCTGCTGAAAGACGTGGCGACCATCGGCTTTGGCCCGGAGATCCGCCGGGGCGTGGCCGAGCTGAATGGCGAAGGGGAAGTGGCGGGCGGCGTGGTGGTGATGCGCTACGGGCAAAACGCGCTGGAGACCATCAAGGCCGTCAAAGCCAGGCTCAGCGAGCTGCAAAAAACCTTGCCGCAGGGCGTGGAGATCGTGCCGGTCTACGACCGCTCAACGCTGATTGCAGACTCGGTGAAAACGCTGACCCACAAGCTGCTGGAAGAGTTTGCGGTCGTCGTGGTGGTCTGCGCGCTGTTTTTATTCCACTTCCGCTCGGCGCTGGTGGCGATTGTTTCGCTGCCGCTGGGCATTCTGGGCGCCTTCGTGGTGATGCACTATCAGGGCATCAACGCCAACATTATGTCGCTCGGAGGAATAGCCATCGCCATCGGCGCGATGGTGGATGCGGCGATCGTGATGATCGAAAACATGCATAAAGTCCTCGAGCAATGGCGGCACGATCACCCGGATAAAACGCCGTCTTCGGCAGACTACTGGCATCTTGCCGAACGCGCGGCGGTGGAGGTTGGCCCGGCGCTGTTTTGCAGCCTGCTGATCATTACCCTGTCGTTTATTCCGGTGTTCTCGCTGGAGGCGCAGGAGGGTCGAATGTTCTCCCCGCTCGCCTTCACCAAAACCTGGTCGATGGCGGTGGCGGCAGGGCTTGGCATCACGCTGGTGCCGGTGCTGATGGGGTATTTCATTCGCGGCAGGATACCGGATGAGAAAGCTAACCCGATTAACCGGGTGCTGATCCGCCTGTATGAGCCGTTGCTGGATAAGGTGCTGTCGTTTCCGAAAACCACGCTGGTGCTGGCGTTTGGGCTGTTACTCGTCACGCTCTGGCCGCTGAGCCGCCTCGGCAGCGAGTTTATGCCGCCGCTGGATGAAGGGGATCTGCTGTATATGCCGTCAACGCTGCCGGGGATCTCGGCGCGCGAGGCGTCAAGACTTCTACAGCAGACGGACAGGCTGATTAAAAGCGTGCCGGAAGTGGAGAGCGTGTTTGGCAAGGCGGGCAGGGCGGAATCGGCAACCGATCCGGCGCCGCTGACCATGCTGGAAACGACGATCCACTTCAAGCCCCGCGAGCAGTGGCGGGCGGGCATGACGCCGCAAAAGCTGGTCGAGGAGCTGGACAAAACCGTGTCCGTGCCGGGCATTGCCAACGTGTGGGTGCCGCCCATCCGCAACCGCCTGGATATGCTGGCGACCGGGATTAAAAGCCCGGTGGGGATTAAGGTGAACGGCAATAATATTGCCGATATCGAGCGGGTGGCGCAGCAGATTGAGCACGTGGTGAAGCAGGTTCCCGGCGTCACCTCCGCGCTTGCCGAGCGGCTGGCGGGCGGGCGATATGTGGATATTCGCATCGACCGGCAAAAGGCGGCGCGCTACGGCGTCTCCGTCGATGAACTGCAAAGCATGGCCTCGACGCTGGTGGGCGGGGATAACGTCGGCGAAGTCATTCAGGGGCGCGAGCGCTATCCCATCAACCTGCGCTATCCGCGCGATCTGCGGGACAACGTCGACAAACTCCGCGTGCTGCCTGTCGTTGCGGCGAACGGCAGCCAGGTGGCGCTGGGGGAGCTGGCGGACATCGTGGTGACCGAGGGGCCTCCAATGCTGAAAAGCGAAAACGCGCGGCTTTCGAACTGGATTTACGTTGATTTGCGCGGGCGCGACCTGAAGTCTGCCGTGGATGAGATGCAAAAGCGGGTCGCGGAGAACGTGGCGCTGCCGCAGGGCGTTTCTCTCTCCTGGTCCGGTCAGTTTGAATATCTGGAGCGGGCCACGGCAAAGCTTAAATTAGTGTTGCCGGTAACGATAATGATTATATTTATACTGCTTTGGCTCACCTTTAAACGCGTTTCAGATGTCCTGATAATAATGGGGACATTACCCTTCGCGCTTATTGGTGGCGTATGGCTATTGTGGTTTCTTGAATATAATCTGTCGGTTGCCGGGGCGGTTGGATTTATCGCGCTTTCGGGTGTCGCCGCCGAGTTCGGTGTAATTATGGTGCTTTATTTAAACCATGCTCTGGATAAATATCGTCGCCAGGATCCTGACGGTGGCAGCGCGATGGTAATGCGCGCCATTCACGAAGGCGCCGTGCTGCGGGTGCGTCCTAAGGTGATGACCGTTGCCACCATTATGGCGGGCCTGCTGCCGATTATGTGGGGCGGGGGCAGCGGTTCCGAGGTGATGCAGCGCATCGCCGCGCCGATGATTGGCGGAATGATAACGGCTCCGCTGCTGTCAATGCTGGTTATTCCGGCGCTTTATAAACTGTTACATAAACGTTAACTTTACGACCTGTATGCGCTTATTTACGCATACAGGTTATTTCCTGAATAAGAATATTCCCAGAAGGGGGTTTATTAATTAAGAATAACGCTGATGCCGTTAAGGTTTCATTCAACTATTGTATGGTAAACTCTGCCTCTAATACTAAGAATGGTAATTGCATCGTGATCGTACGAAATAAGTTTTTCTTGATTTTATTGTTTATTTTTGCGCAGTTAACGTTATCAACTGTGGCTATGGCAGAAGACAACGCGACGGATAAAGGCTGGTTCTCAACTTTTACGGATAACGTCGCGCAAACCTGGAAGGAGCCTGAGCATTACGATCTCTATGTCCCGGCAATAACCTGGCACGCGCGCTTTGCGTACGACAAAGAAAAGACGGACAAATACAACGAGCGTCCCTGGGGCGCTGGTTTTGGTCAGTCGCGCTGGGATGAAAAAGGAAACTGGCACGGCCTCTACCTGATGGCCTTTAAAGACTCCTTCAACAAGTGGGAACCCATCGGCGGCTACGGTTGGGAGAAGACCTGGCGACCGCTGGCGGACGATAATTTTCACATTGGCCTGGGTTATACCGCAGGGGTAACCGCGCGCGATAACTGGAAATATATCCCAATTCCGGTGCTGTTGCCGCTGGCCTCCATTGGCTACGGCCCGGCTACGTTCCAGATGACCTATATTCCAGGAACTTATAACAACGGTAACGTTTACTTTGCGTGGATGCGTTTTCAGTTTTAACTGAGAAAACTTTACGTAGTGGTGAAAAAACGTACCGCCTTTGAATCATAAAGGATAAAAATGCGTCAGCTAAAATTAACGCGACTTTTGTCACTTTTTATCAAAGATCCGCTGGACAAAACGTCCCACAATTGTTGTACTGATACCCGACACAGCATTTGTGTCGTTTTTTAATGTAAAGGTAATTTTGATGTCTAAGATTAAAGGTAACGTTAAGTGGTTTAATGAGTCCAAAGGATTCGGTTTCATTACTCCAGAAGATGGCAGCAAAGACGTGTTCGTACACTTCTCTGCAATCCAGACTAATGGTTTCAAAACCCTGGCTGAAGGTCAGCGCGTTGAGTTTGAAATCACTAACGGTGCCAAAGGCCCTTCTGCTGCTAACGTAATCGCTCTGTAATTCAGACGCGTCAGCAAGAATTTCAAAACCCGCTCACTGAGCGGGTTTTTTTCGTTTTGAATCAGCCAAGAAGATACATTTTCAGGAAGCTGGCGATAATCAGCACGCTCAACAACACCATTCCTGCACTCATCAGACTCTCTTTCATTCCGTCACCCTCGTTCTTTATTGCAACCAGAGTGACAGAGAAAAATTAAGCCAACATTAACGCTCCGGGACTTATTGCGTGCTGGCTGAGGAAAATAGCCAAAATGCGAGCGCCGTCATCGCGAACGAGCCGAGCAGGTTAACGGCAATATTGGTAAATGCCCAGGTGAAACGCCCTTCCTGTAACAGGAACACCACTTCAGCAGAGAAGGTGGAGAAGGTGGTCAGCCCGCCGCAGAAGCCGGTGGTGATCAATAACTTCCACATCGGGTCGATATGGGTCATCCGGTTAAACCAGGCCAGCCCTGCGCCGATAATAAATGCTCCAATCAGGTTTGCCGCAAGCGTTCCCATCGGGATCGCCTGATGCAGCGGATTAAAACGCATACTCAAGAACCACCGCGCAACGCTACCTGTTCCTCCACCGATAAAAACGGCTAAAAGTAGTTGTAACACTCGAATACCTGCTATTTGATGTGTAAGAGCGTCAAGTTTAACGCTGATTACTGACAGGGGACAAATATGCATGTTGCGGTAGGGCAGTTTGCGGTCACGCCGGACTGGGAAACAAACGCCCGCACCTGCGTGGCGCTGATGGCACAGGCGCGGGAAAAGGGCGCGTCGCTGCTGGTACTTCCCGAGGCGCTGCTGGCGCGGGATGATAGCGATCCCGATATGTCGGTGAAATCAGCCCAGCCGCTGGACGGCGGGTTTTTACGCCTGCTGCTCGCGGAAAGCGCTGGCAACACGCTGACAACCATTTTGACCGTGCATGTTCCCTCCACGGCTGGCAGGGCGGTCAATACGCTGGTGGTGCTGCGCGCGGGTGCGATTGTGGCGAGCTACGCCAAGCTGCACCTCTACGATGCGTTCAGCATCCAGGAATCCCGCCTTGTCGATCCCGGCGAGCATATTCCTCCGCTGATTGAAATTGACGGAATGAATATCGGACTGATGACCTGCTACGACCTGCGCTTCCCGGAGCTGGCGTTAAGCCTGGCGCTTCAGGGCGCGGATGTGCTGGTGTTGCCTGCCGCGTGGGTGAAAGGCCCGTTAAAAGAGCATCACTGGGCCACGCTGCTGGCCGCCCGCGCGCTGGATACCACCTGCTACGTCGTGGCGGCGGGGGAGTGCGGCAATAAGAATATCGGCCAGAGCCGGGTTATCGATCCGCTCGGCGTGACGATTGCCGCAGCGGCGGAAGGGCCCGATTTGATCTTCGCTGAGATAATTTCGGCGCGAATTGCGCTTGCGCGTCAGCAGCTGCCTGTCCTGCGCAACCGACGGTTTGCGCCACCGCAATTATTGTGATGTTTTTTTCAACAATGCTTGATTCACCTTGTTACAGATTGCTATTGTGTGCGCGCGCCAAATGACCGTTAATACATTCAGGTTTTTGGCGCTGAATGCAGCCTGTTTAAGTAAAGAAGGTATCTATGGGTGAGATTAGTATTACCAAACTGCTGGTGGTTGCCGCACTGGTCGTCCTGCTGTTTGGTACCAAGAAGTTACGCACGCTGGGTGGCGATCTGGGTGCTGCCATTAAAGGCTTCAAGAAAGCGATGAATGACGATGATGCGGCAGCGAAGAAAAGCGCCGAAGACGACGTCCCGGCTGAGAAGCTTTCTCACAAAGAGTAATCGTGAAGCCTGAGGGCTAGCGAAAAAAAACCGGCTCAGTGGCCGGTTTTTTTATCGCGTTAATGTAAATAAATATTTCAGATTTACTTAACTTCTTCGCCTTTCGCCTGCATATCGGCGTGATAGGAAGAACGAACGAACGGGCCGCACGCCGCGTGGGTGAAGCCCATCGCCATCGCTTCCGCTTTCATTTCGTCAAACTCATCCGGGCTAACGTAGCGTTGTACCGGCAGGTGGTGACGGCTAGGCTGCAGATACTGGCCCAGCGTCAGCATGGTCACGCCGTGGCGACGCAGATCGCGCATCACTTCCACGATCTCAGCGTTGGTTTCACCCAAGCCAACCATCAAACCGGATTTGGTCGGAATATGCGGATGGGCTTCTTTAAAGCGCTCGAGCAGCTTCAGGGACCAGTTGTAGTCCGCGCCCGGACGAACCTGGCGATAGATACGCGGCACGTTTTCCAGGTTGTGGTTGAACACGTCTGGCGGCGTCGCGGTCAGAATATCCAGCGCGCGATCCATACGTCCGCGGAAGTCCGGCACCAGCGTTTCAATTTTAATGTTTGGGCTCTTCTCACGAATGGCCGTGATGCAGTCGGCAAAGTGCTGAGCACCGCCGTCGCGCAGATCGTCACGGTCAACCGAGGTGATGACCACATAGCGCAGCGCCATGTCGGCAATGGTCTGAGCCAGCTTTTGCGGTTCGTTAGCGTCAGGCGCAACCGGGCGACCGTGCGCAACGTCGCAGAACGGACAGCGGCGGGTGCAGATGGCGCCCAGAATCATGAAGGTCGCTGTACCGTGGTTAAAACATTCAGCAAGGTTGGGGCAAGAGGCTTCTTCACAAACGGAGTGAAGGCCATTTTTGCGCATCGCCGCTTTGATCCCCTGGATACGCGAAGAGTCGGCCGGAAGTTTGATTTTCATCCATTCCGGTTTTCTTAACAGCGCTTCGCGCTCTGTAGCCACGTTTTTAACCGGGATAAGGGCCATTTTATCGGCATCGCGGTATTTAACACCGCGTTCCATCACAATGGGTTTACTCATAGCGTGCGTGTTCCAGTTGCGAATATCGAAGGAAAGCGTTTCAATTCAAGGGAATGTTGTATTTATCAACTATTTTTGAACGAACGACAGGCAGTATATCATTGAAACGGCCTGTAAAGCAGCCTGTCAGGTCGCCAATTTGTAAAATAGTTGTTGTTTTGTGCGTTTTGCCCTGCACCAGGCAGGGACTTGTCCTGACGGGGGCTTTCAGAAGGCCTGACGGATAACGTTAATGACGTTTTCGAGAACCGGATCGCGCAGGCTGAGCTTGTTATAATGCAGAGAAATTTCAATGCATTCCGTGTTCAGCTGCGGCAGAGGAATGCTCTGTAGCGGCCAGCATTTGCACAGTAATGTGAACAGCCGCGCGGGCATGACGCACAGCATATCGCTGCTGCCGATCAGGGATGCCATGGTAAACATATTGTAACTGCTGAAGCTCACCTGACGTTCCGGGAAGATTTCATCGATACGCTGACGCAGAAGGTTCATGGTCTGCCCTTCGGTCATAAAGGACGAATGCTCGTAGCTGCGCAGGTTTTCAATCGTCAGCGGTTGGCCGAGCGCCGGGTGGTGCTGGCGGCACACCAGCACCAGGGTATCTGCATACAGAACGTTCTGCCCGAGCGCTCGCGCGCTGAAGTTATTGCTGTCGATAATCAGGTCGGTCTGGAACTGGGCTAGCTGCGTCTCAGGCTCGCTGACGGGAATATTGCGCAGCAAAAGCTGCGGCGAGTGCTCTTTGACGGCCTTATAGATGGTAGGCATCACCAGCACGCCTACCGAAGGGGATGTCCCAATCGTGATGGTGCGTTGCTTGTCGTAGCTGCCGGTTAAATCCAGCGCCCCAAGAATGGACTCCAGCCCCTGGCTGATGTACTCATGAAGATGGGTAGCATAGGCCGTGGGGGTTACGCCCTGGCCTTTACGAATAAATAAGGGATCGGGAAATATAGCGCGCAATTTTTGAATTGACTGACTAATTGCGGAAGGCGTGAGGTTAAGAATTTTCGCAGCATTAACGATACCCTTATGGACATATACTGCCTCAAAAATAGTCAATAAATTGAGATCAATATTACGTAAAGTCCGAAAGATTTGCGGTTTATCTTCACCGACGGGGTCGTTCAGGCGTTTGGCTGGTAAATTATTATACTCCACGCTTTCACTCCGTATTCATTCACAATATGAATGATAGTTGAATTTATTTATTATGCCTGTAGAGATTCGTAAAGTGTTTTAAGGACGTAACTTGCTTATCGAAAACAAACAGTTGTGTGATTATCACGCAGGCTACGTGAGTCTCGTAATCAGCACGAACAGTGGGCTGAATAATATGTAGCGCTAATATTCGGGCGCGTTCAGGCGCTTCGAAAATATAGAATCTGCTGAATATTGTAAAGGGTAAATGCGGGAAATAAGCAGCGGCCCGTCAAATTATCGGGCCAGCATGTATTATATATTAAGCAGTGATATATTCGTGGGGAGGATTGTTAAGTAGCGCTAAAAACTTGTTCAAAAGCACAGGTCGAATAATATCAGGCTTTGCTGTTTCTACCCACTGGCGCATTTGCGTCATTTCCATTCCGGCATAGCCGCAGGGGTTGATGCGCAAGAACGGCGTGAGATCCATATTAATATTTAGCGCCAGCCCGTGAAACGAGCAGCCTTTCCGAATGCGCAGGCCCAGAGAGCAGATCTTCATTTCCCCAACGTACACGCCCGGCGCATCGGCACGCGGGTGGGCATCGATACCGTATTCGGCAAGGGTATCCACCACGGTTTGTTCCAGCAGGGTGACCAGATCGCGCACGCCCAGCTTTCTGCGCTTCAGGTTGAGCAGCACATACATCACCTGCTGACCCGGCCCGTGATAGGTCACCTGGCCGCCGCGATCGCTCTGGATCACCGGAATATCCCCGGTCATCAGCAAATGCTCTGCTTTACCTGCCTGTCCCTGCGTAAACACCGGCAGGTGTTCAACCAGCCAGATTTCGTCTGGTGTCGTTTCATCGCGAGAGTCGGTGAAGTCATGCATAGCCTGAGAGACAGGCTCATAGGGCTGCAGCCCGAGGTTGCGGACGAGGATTTTATCCTGGAACAAAACGGTGTCTCCGAAGACAAGGGAGAAAAGGTGAGGGGGATTATATCACAGCGGGAAGGCGGGTTACCCGGCAAACCGGGTAACCGCAGAGGGACTACAGCACCATACGAACAATTTCGATATTGCCGAGCTCTTCGTACAGTGTCTCAACCTGCTCAATGTGTGTAGCGGTAATAGTGATAGAAACCGAGTGGTAGTTGCCCTTGCTGCTTGGTTTTACTGACGGAGAGTAGTCGCCCGGCGCATGGCGCTGTACCACTTCAACCACCTGATCAACCAGCTCAGGTTTCGCCAGACCCATTACTTTGTAAGTAAATGAGGTAGGGAATTCAAGCAGTTCGTTAAGTTTGGTTTTCATGTCAGCTCCGGCGTAACGTCAAAAAATAATAACTCCCACGTCAGGTGGGAGTTATCAGGATACTTAGTATATGGGGATCAAAATCACACTTTCAAGTGTTCAATTTTTAGCCAAACCAGTGATGGAACATCAGCTTAATGTAATCAATGATTTTGCCGAAGAAATTGCCTTCCGGGATCTCTTCCAGAACCACCAGCGGACGCTGATCGATGGTTTTGCCGTCCAGCTGGAAGTTGATGGTGCCCACAACCTGGTTTTTCTGCAGCGGCGCGTGCAGCTCGGTGGTGTTCAGCACGTAGCTGGCTTTCAGATCCTTCATGCGGCCGCGTGGGATGGTCAGATACAGATCTTTATCCACGCCCAGAGAAGCACGGTCGTTGTCGCCAAACCAGACTGGCTCGGAGGCAAACTCTTTACCTGCCTTCAGCGGGTTAACGGTTTCGAAGAAACGGAAGCCCCAGGTCAGCAGTTTTTTACTTTCAGTTTCACGACCTTTAAAGGTACGACCGCCCATTACCGCGGAGATCAGACGCATCTGACCTTCGGTTGCGGAAGCCACCAGGTTGTAGCCCGCTTTGTCGGTATGGCCGGTTTTGATGCCGTCCACGTTCAGGCTGTTATCCCACAGCAGGCCGTTACGGTTGGTCTGGCGGATACCGTTGAAGGTGAACTCTTTCTCTTTATAGATAGAGTATTCGTTTGGCACGTCGCGGATGAGCGCCTGGCCAATCAGCGCCATGTCGCGCGCGGAGCTGTACTGACCCTCAGCGTCCAGGCCGTGAACGGTCTGGAAATGGCTGTTTTTCAGGCCCAGGGCAGACACGTAGCTGTTCATCAGGCCAACAAACGCGTCCTGGCTACCGGCGGCGAAATCCGCCATTGCTACGCACGCATCGTTACCTGACTGCAGGTTGATGCCGCGGATCAGCTGAGATACCGGAACCTGCATCCCTGGCTTCAGGAACATCAGGGATGAGCCTTTGAACACCGGGTTGCCGGTCGCCCAGGCATCGTTACCGATGGTGACCAGGTCGGTTTCTTTGAATTTGCCTGCTTTCATTGCCTGGCCGATAACGTAGCTGGTCATCATTTTGGTCAGGCTGGCAGGATCGCGGCGGGTGTCGGCATTTTGTTCTGCCAGAACTTTGCCAGAGTTGTAATCGATCAGGATGTAGGATTCCGCGTCAATTTGCGGAACGCCAGGGATCATGGTCTTGATATTCAGGTCATCGGCGTGGGCTGCGGACATGGCAGCTGCGCAAAGGGCCGTGGTCAGCGCCATGCGCTTCACAAAACGAGCAGTAAAAGTGGTCTTCATGGTCAGAACTACGACATCCGTGATGGAATTAAAAAAAGTGCCTTACTATAGCAAATGCTATACAGGCAGGCATCCGACTTTCGGTATGAGTTTGTGAATGTTAGTTACACAAACCGACAATTCGGATACCGCCGATTAATTACTTTGCAACAGTGATAAATGACTGCAGCTGCGCTTCGCTTTGCAGACGCTGTTGCAGGGACGCCGCCTGAGACTTGCTGGCAAACGGCCCCATCTGAATACGCCATACCGCACCGTTTTGCTCAACGCGACCCGGCACGCTGAACTGCTGACTTAAACGCTGCTGATACTGCTGGGCGCGAGCCTGATCGCTTACGGCACCCACCTGCACGACAAAACCGCCGCTGGATGCGGCCGGTGCAGCGACCGCTGCGCTCTGCGTTGCAGAAGGCGCGGTGACGGGCGCGGGCTGAGTTACCGGAGTGGCGACGACCGGCGCCGGCGCTGGCTCACTGCCTTCCAGCACGCCCGAAGCTAAGGTGGTCGGTGCGCCGAGGAAACCGCTGCTTTTCACCGGAGCGCCCGTGGTGTCGTCGCTTTGCAGCGTGTCGTTGCTGATGGCGCGCACTTCACCCTGCGGCTGAGCGGGCTCTGCCGGGGAAGATGCACCGCCCATACCGCCGCTTAAATCCGGGCGAGCGGGCAGGGCGTAGGTTTGTTTTGCGACGGTGGTACAGGCCGTACCCGGGCCGGACAGCGTGCCGTCCTGCGCGACGATGATCGGATCGATACGGACTTTGGTGTTATTCGAGGTGTTCAGACGGTCAGCGGCGGCGCGGGAGAGTGAAATCACGCGATCGTTACCGTAAGGGCCGCGATCGTTGATACGCACCACGATCATACGGCCATTCGCCAGGTTCGTGACGCGAACATAGCTTGGAATAGGGAGCGTTGGATGCGCCGCGGTGATCTGCATCGGATCGAAGGTTTCGCCCGATGCGGTCAGGTTGCTGCCCGGCTCGGCATCGTAAATGGCGGCAAAACCGGCCTGGCTGAAGCGGGACGGGTCTTGCACGATTTTGTAGCTTTTGCCGTCGCGCTGATAATCCTGGTTTGCCGTTGCGTTCAGCGGCTCATAGATTGGATCGGCACCGCTGATTTCGACAATCGGGCCGTTACAGACCGCAGGCTGCGGCGGCGCAACGGTCGCCTGCTGCTGACCATCATCACTTGTACAGGCTGCAAGCAAACTTGCTGCGATGCAGATACCCAGCCACTGCTTACGCATTGCGATCCCCTTATTTTTATACGCTTTTGGACAACATTTTTCTGTGGGTATGGATCGACATCACGATACCAAACCCGGCCATCAACACGATCAGTGCCGAGCCTCCGTAACTCACCAGCGGCAGCGGTACGCCCACCACGGGCAGAATTCCACTCACCATACCAATATTTACGAAGACATAAACGAATAAAATCAGCATCAAGCCGCCCGCCATAACGCGACCGAAGGTAGTCTGGGCGCGTGCGGCGATCCACAGTCCACGCATAATCAGCAGCACGTAGAGCGCCAGCAAAATCAAGATGCCCACCAGCCCCAGCTCTTCCGCCAGAACGGCAAAAATAAAGTCGGTGTGGCGTTCGGGTAAGAACTCCAGCTGCGATTGCGTGCCGTGCAGCCAGCCTTTGCCGCGCAGGCCGCCGGAGCCGATCGCAATTTTCGACTGAATAATATGATAGCCCGCGCCCAGCGGGTCGGTTTCCGGATCGAGCAGCATCATCACGCGCTGGCGCTGATAATCATGCATCAGGAAGAACCAGAGAATAGGGATAAAGGCCGCCACCAGCACCACGGCGATACCAATCAGACGCCAGCTCAGGCCCGACAGGAACAGTACGAACAGACCGGAGAGCGCGATAAGAATCGACGTACCGAGGTCAGGCTGTGCGGCAACCAGCAGGGTAGGCAGGAAAATTAACACCAGCGCGATAGCGGTATTCTTCAGTGACGGCGGGCACACGTCGCGGTTGATAAAGCGCGCCACCATCAGCGGCACGGCGATTTTCGCGATTTCCGACGGCTGGAAGCGGACAATGCCCAGATCCAGCCAGCGCTGCGCCCCTTTGGAGATGGCGCCGAACGCATCCACCGCCACCAGCAGCACAATACAGAAGATATACAGGTAGGGCGCCCAGCCTTCGTACACGCGCGGCGGGATTTGCGCCATCACCACCATAATCACCAGGCCCATCGCAATCTGGCCGATTTTGCGCTCCATCATGCCGATGTCCTGGCCGCTGGCGCTCCAGATAACCAGGGCGCTGTATACCAGCAGCGCGAGAAGGATCAGCAGCATGGCTGGGTCGATGTGGATCTTATCCCACAGCGATTTTTTATTTGGATTGTCCGTCATGATTATTGGTCCTCCGCCGCTGCGGATGCCGGGTTTTCAGCCGGCAGTTCGGTGTTGTTGTCACCCAGCATGATGTGGTCGAGGATCTGGCGCATGATGGTACCTACCGCCGGACCTGCGCCGCCGTTTTCCAGAATCATCGCCACCGCAACCTGCGGGTTATCATAAGGGGCAAACGCCGTCATCAGCTTGTGGTCACGCAGACGCTCGGCGATTCGGTGCGCGTTATAGGTTTCATTCGCCTTCAGGCCGAATACCTGCGCCGTACCGGATTTTGCCGCGACTTTATACGGCGCCCCGGCGAAGTATTTATGCGCCGTTCCGTTGGCACGGTTGGCAACGCCGTACATGCCGTCTTTGGCGATTTCCCAGAAGCCGGAGTGAATGTCCCCAACGGGCGTCTCGTGCGGCTGGATCCAGGGCACTTTTTTGCCGTCTTCCACCGTGCTCATCAGCAGGTGAGGGACTTTCACCACGCCATCGTTGATAAGGATCATCATCGCCTTGTTCATCTGGATCGGCGTTGCCGTCCAGTAGCCTTGGCCGATGCCCACCGGGATGGTATCCCCCTGGTACCACGGCTTTTTAAAGCGTTTTAGCTTCCACTCGCGGGTCGGCATGTTGCCGGAACGCTCTTCCGACAGGTCAACCCCGGTGTAGTGCCCGTAGCCGAACTTGCTCATCCACTGGGAAAGACGGTCGATCCCCATGTCATAGGCGACCTGGTAGAAGAAGGTATCCGCCGATTCTTCCAGCGACTTGGTGACGTTCAGATGCCCGTGGCCCCATTTTTTCCAGTCACGGTAGCGCTTATCGGAGCCAGGCAGCTGCCACCAGCCCGGGTCAAACAGGCTGGTATTGCGGTTAATGACCCCGGCGCTCAGCGCGGAGACCGCCACGTATGGTTTAACCGTGGATGCCGGAGGGTAAACCCCCTGCGTGGCGCGGTTAACCAGCGGCGTGTTCGGGTCATTCAGCAGGCCGGAATAATCCTTGCTGGAAATACCGTCGACGAACAGGTTCGGGTCGTAGCTTGGCATAGATACCATCGCCAGAATCCCGCCGGTGCGCGGATCGGTCACCACAACCGCCGCGCGGCTGCCCGCGAGCAAGGTTTCGATATACTGCTGCAGCTTTAGGTCGAGGGTCAGGTAGACGTCGTGACCGGCCTGCGGCGGCACCTCTTTCAGCTGGCGGATCACGCGGCCGCGGTTGTTCACTTCAACCTCTTCGTAGCCGGTCTGGCCGTGCAGCACGTCTTCGTAATAACGCTCAATGCCCAGCTTGCCGATATCGTGCGTGGCGGCGTAGTTTGCCAGCTTGCCGTCTTTATCGAGCCTGTCGACGTCTTTGTCGTTAATTTTGGACACGTAGCCAATAACGTGCGTCAGCGCGGAGCCATACGGATAGTAGCGGCGTTTATAGCCTTTGACTTCCACGCCGGGAAAGCGGTACTGGTTCACGGCAAAGCGGGCAACCTGCACTTCCGTCAGGTTGGTTTTTACCGGGATGGAGGTAAAGCGGTGCGAGCGCGCGCGCTCCTTTTTGAAGGCGGCGATATCGTCGTCGTTGAGATCGACAACGCTTCTCAGCGCGTCCAGCGTATCCTGAACGTTATCCACCTTTTCCGGCATCATCTCGATTTGGTAGATGGTGCGGTTAAGCGCCAGCGGCGTGCCGTTGCGGTCGTAAATGATGCCGCGGCTCGGGGCGATAGGAACCAGCTTGATACGGTTTTCGTTGGAACGCGTTTGGTAATCGGTAAAGCGGACAATTTGCAGATTATAAAGGTTGGCGATCAGCACGCCGGTAAGCAGCAAAATCCCCGTAAAGGCGACCAGCGCCCGGCGCACAAACAGCGCGGACTCAGCCGTATAGTCGCGAAAAGAATTCTGTAGTTTCATCCGCTGCTTAATCTACCCTGGTCAGTCATTACTCGCGGTGATAGGGGTGGTTGGTAGTAATGCTCCACGCGCGGTACAGACTCTCTGCCACCAGAACCCGAACAAGCGGGTGGGGCAGGGTCAGCGCGGAGAGGGACCAACTTTGCTCTGCTGCTGCTTTGCAGGCGGGGGAGAGCCCCTCGGGTCCGCCAATCAACAGACTGACGTCGCGACCATCCTGCTTCCAGCGCTCCAGTTCGTGCGCCAGCTGCGGCGTATCCCAGGGTTTACCTGGAATATCGAGGGTGACGATGCGGTTTTTGCCTGCGGCAGCCAGCATCAGCTCACCCTCTTTATCGAGAATGCGTTTGATATCTGCGTTCTTGCCGCGCTTTCCCGCTGGGATCTCTACCAGCTCGAACGGCATATCTTTTGGGAAACGACGCAGATATTCAGTGAAACCTGTTTGTACCCAGTCCGGCATTTTGGTGCCGACGGCTACCAGCTGCAACTTCACGCATTAACCCCAGAGTTTTTCCAGCTCATACAGGCGACGACTTTCGTCCTGCATAACGTGGACAATCACATCGCCGAGATCGACAACCACCCAGTCAGCGGTCGCTTCACCTTCAACGCCAAGCGGCATCAGCCCTGCTGCGCGGGATTCCTGAACAACGTGGTCAGCAATCGAAACAACATGACGTGTAGATGTACCGGTGCAGATAATCATGCAGTCGGTGATGCTGGATTTACCCTTAACGTCGATAGCGATGATGTCCTGACCTTTCAGGTCATCAATTTTGTCGATAACAAAATCCTGGAGTGCTTTACCCTGCAAGTTTTCCCCCTGGGGTGAGTGAGATGGTGCAACTGTGAATTCGTGGCCAGACAGTATACCTGAACTGACGCCAGTGTCGGGACAAATGTCACCGGCCGGGCTTTTGAAGGCGGGTATCATCCCACCCTCCGCCTGAGATTGCATCGCCATTTTTGTAAAACAATTTCTGTAAAGCAATGCGCGGCGGGAAAGTCTGGCAGCGGAGGATATCAGCATGGACAGGCCTGTCAAGGCAGGAGAGTGAATAACAGAAATTTTCGCGCATCGCGCTCATTCTTCTGCGCTTTTCTGATACAGACCCTGCTGATGAATATAGGCCAGAACGGCGCCTGGCAGCATGTCGTCGCAGGCCAGCCCCTGCTGCAAACGCTCGCGAATAAGGGTAGCTGAAATATCAAACCACGGCGTTTCGGCCAGATAGATTTTGCCGGCAGGCTGGTTGTGAAGATCTTCAATATTATCGGTCAGGTGCGCGTCGAGCCACTGCTGGTGTTGTTCTTCACGCATGGTGAGCGGGTAGCCCGGACGGCGGCACACCAGAAGATGGCTGTTTTCCAGAATGGTTTCGTACTGATGCCAGCTCGGAAAATTGAGCAGCGAGTCCTGTCCGATGATAAACGCCAGCGGCTTATCCGGCCCCTGTTCGGCGCGCCACTCCTGCAAGGTTTGCGAAGTCCAGGAGGGGGTGTCACGATGCAGTTCCCGCTCGTCCAGGGTGAACAGCGGTTTATCGGCTATCGCCAGCGCCAGCATCTCCTTGCGCTGCTCGCTGGTGGCTTCGGGCTGAGGACGGTGCGGCGGGACATTATTGGGCATGATGATAACGCGCTGCAGGCCAATCAGGTTGGCCAGGATCTCAACCGGCTTTAAATGTCCGTAATGAACCGGATCGAAGGTGCCGCCATACAGTGCCTGTAGAGAATGCATATTATCCATCAATAAAAACGTCTGCCAGCGCCTTATGGCACAGCAGCAGAGAGAGACTTTCCAGCTCGGCCCAGACGGATTGACCGTAGTCCTGCTTGAGCGTCAGCTCGGCGCGCATCAGCAGCTGAACGGCCTGGCGCAGCTGCTCGTGACTGAGGCGGTTAATGGCCTCGGTGGTCATCGCGCGGCGGTTTTGCCATACGCGGTGTTTATCAAACAGCGCGCGCAGGGGCGTGTGGGCCGACTGGCGTTTCAGGTTGATCAGCATCACCAGTTCACGCTGAACGGTGCGCAGTAAAATTACTGGCTCACTGCCTTCAAGACGCAGCTGCTGCAAAATATGCAGGGCGCGTTTGCTTTTCGCTGAGAGCAGGGCATCCACCCAGTGGAAGGGGGTAAAGTGCGCGGCGTCGTTAACCGCCTGCTCAACGCGGGGCAGGGTCAGTTTGCCGTCAGGCCACAGCAGGGAGAGCCGGTCCAGCGCCTGCGCCAGCGCCAGCAGGTTGCCCTCATAGCAGTAGCAGAGCAGCTGATTGGCGGCATCGTCCAGCTGGAGGTTGTGCTGCTTAGCGCGAGCGGCAACCCACTTAGGCAGATGCGCCTGCTCGGGCGTCTGGCAGGTGACCTGCACCGCGTTGGCCGCCAGCTGCGTAAACCAGGCGGCGTTCTCCTGCGCTTTAGTCAGCTTGTTGCCGCGCACGATCAGCAGCAGATCGCCGTGCAGCAGGCTGACCAGCGTTGCCAGCTGTTCGTTGATCGCCGCGTTAGGGCCGTTTTCCGGCAGCAGGATCTGAATGGTCTGGCGCGAGGCAAACAGGCTCATCGCCTGGCAAAGCGAGAAAAGGGCGTTCCAGTCGGTGCTGTTGTCGATCTGAACGGTGTGGTGCTCGTCGAAACCCTGCGCCGCCGCAACGTGGCGTATGGCATCAAGGCTTTCCTGGAGCAGGAGCGGATCGTTTCCGAGTAGCAGATACGCCGCGCGCAGCCCTTCATTGAGCTGCGCGCGGAGTTGTTCAGGATACAACCTGATCATCAGTTACCCATCGAGGTAGACACCGGCGGCGAGTTCGCATCCGGTTTGTCGACGATGTCAGTACCGTCTTTCTTCGTGGCTTCGACGCTCGGCAGCTTGCGGATCAGCTGTTCCGCTGCCTTGTCGTACATTTCGTTGATGATAATTTGCTGCTCGGCATCTTTCGCCAGCGCAGTTTGCGGGTTATCAAAGAACGAACGGTAGACCTTGGTGCTGATTGGGTAGATGTCTTTACCCGGGATCAGCACGGCAGCGTTCACGTTCATCACCATCTGGTATTCCGCCGTGCGTCCGTCCTGGAAGATAGACGCGGTGTCTTTGCTCAGGGTCATACCCAGAATACGCAGTGACGGAATGTCCTGGCGCAGCGAGCTTTTTTCTACAAGCTCAACGCCGTTCAGACGCAGCTGGTTACGGACGGCACGGCTCAGCGGACCGTTCGGATCCGAGGAGTCGAAGATCATGGTTTTCATCTGGGCAGGCACTGCCGTGGTGTTGCGCAGGTGCCAGCCACAGCCAGCGGTGACAAGCACCGCCAGAGATAAGAGTATTGTTGCCAGTTGTCGCACGTTTCCTCCCGCGCTTAGCCAACGACCAGATTCAGCAGTTTACCCGGTACGTAGATAACCTTACGCACGGTAACGCCCTCAAGATATTTCGCAACCAGAGGTTCCTGACCTGCGCGCTCGCGAACCTGTTCTTCGGTTGCATCGACAGCCACGGTAATTTTACCGCGCACTTTGCCGTTTACCTGCACCACAACCAGCGTGGTGTTTTCAACCATTGCCGCTTCGTCAGCCACCGGCCACGGCGCGTTGTCGATATCGCCTTCGCCTTTCAGCTCCTGCCACAGGGTGAAGCTTGCGTGTGGCGTGAACGGGTTCAGCATACGCACGACTGCCAGCAGCGCTTCACGCATCAATGCGCGATCCTGCTCGCCGTCCTGAGGTGCTTTTGCCAGCTTGTTCATCAGTTCCATAATAGCCGCAATTGCGGTATTGAAGGTCTGACGACGACCAATATCATCGGTCACTTTCGCAATCGTTTTATGAACATCACGGCGCAGCGCCTGCTGATCTTCGCTCAGTGCCGCCGCGTTCAGCGCAGGGGCATCGCCCTGTGAGGTGTGTTCGTAAACCAGCTTCCAGACGCGTTTCAGGAAGCGGTTCGCGCCTTCAACGCCTGATTCCTGCCACTCCAGGGTCATATCCGCCGGGGAAGCAAACATCATGAACAGACGAACGGTGTCCGCGCCGTAACGCTCAACCATCACCTGCGGGTCAATACCGTTGTTTTTGGACTTGGACATCTTGCTCATGCCGGTATAAACCAGCTCATGACCTTCGGCGTCTTTCGCCTTCACGATACGGCCTTTCTCGTCGCGCTCAACGATGGCGTCAACCGGAGAAACCCAGTTGCGCTCGCCGTTTGCGCCTACGTAGTAGAACGCATCTGCCAGCACCATGCCCTGACACAGCAGCTGTTTCGCCGGCTCGTCAGAGTTCACCAGGCCCGCGTCGCGCATCAGCTTGTGGAAGAAGCGGAAGTAGAGCAGGTGCATGATGGCGTGTTCGATACCGCCAATGTAGATATCAACCGGCAGCCAGTAGTTGGCGGCGTCGGAGTCCAGCATACCTTCCTGATACTGCGGGCAGGTATAGCGCGCGTAGTACCAGGACGACTCCATGAAGGTGTCGAAGGTGTCGGTTTCGCGCAGCGCAGGCTGGCCGTTAACGGTGGTTTTGGCCCACTCAGGATCGGCTTTAATCGGGCTGGTGATGCCGTCCATGACCACATCTTCCGGCAGGATAACCGGCAGCTGATCTTCCGGGGTTGGCAGCACGGTGCCGTCTTCCAGGGTCACCATCGGGATTGGCGCGCCCCAGTAACGCTGACGGGAAACGCCCCAGTCGCGCAGACGGTAGTTAACTTTACGCTCGCCCACGCCCAGCGCCGTCAGTTTGTCGGCAATGGCGTTGAAGCCCTCTTCGAAGCTCAGGCCGCTGAACTCACCGGAGTTGAACAGGGTGCCTTTTTCAGTCAGCGCCTGTTCAGACAGGTCTGGCTCGGTGCCATCTGCCGCCAGAATAACCGGCTTGATGTTCAGGCTGTATTTTTTAGCGAATTCATAGTCGCGCTGGTCGTGGCCCGGAACGGCCATGACTGCGCCCGTACCGTATTCCATCAGCACGAAGTTCGCCGCCCACACCGGGATGGCTTCGCCGGTCAGCGGGTGAATGGCTTTGAAACCGGTGTCGACGCCTTTTTTCTCCATCGTTGCCATGTCGGCTTCGGCCACTTTGGTGGTGCGGCATTCGTCGATGAAGGTCGCCAGCGTCGGGTTGTTCTCGGCGGCTTTCTGCGCCAGCGGGTGACCTGCGGCAACGGCCAGGTAGGTCGCCCCCATAAAGGTATCCGGGCGAGTGGTGTAAACGGTCAGGGTGTTATCGTAGTTTTCAACGTTAAAGGTGATTTCAACGCCTTCAGAACGACCGATCCAGTTACGCTGCATGGTCTTAACGGTGTCTGGCCAGTGATCCAGGTTATCCAGATCGCGGAGCAGTTCGTCAGCGTAAGCGGTGATTTTGATAAACCACTGCGGGATCTCTTTACGCTCAACCTTGGTGTCGCATCGCCAGCAGCAGCCGTCGATAACCTGTTCGTTCGCGAGAACGGTCTGGTCGTTCGGGCACCAGTTAACGGCAGAGGTTTTCTTGTATACCAGGCCTTTTTTGTACAGCTCGGTGAAGAACTTCTGCTCCCAGCGGTAGTATTCCGGGGTGCAGGTTGCCAGCTCGCGGCTCCAGTCGTAGCCGAAGCCCAGCATTTTGAGCTGGTTCTTCATGTACGCGATGTTGTCGTACGTCCACGGAGCAGGGGCGGTGTTGTTTTTCACCGCCGCGCCTTCAGCCGGCAGGCCGAAGGCATCCCAGCCGATTGGCTGCAGAACGTTTTTGCCCAGCATACGCTGGTAGCGTGCAATCACATCACCGATGGTGTAGTTACGCACGTGGCCCATGTGTAGTCGACCAGAAGGATAGGGAAGCATCGACAGGCAGTAATACTTCTCTTTGCTCTCGTCTTCGGTTACTTCAAAGGTGCGCTTCTCGTCCCAGTGTTGCTGGACTTTGGATTCTATCTCTTCCGGGCGGTATTGCTCTTGCATGGCAGCCAGTGGTCCTGTTTTCAATACAGCTACTAATGTAGCCAATGGATGTGTTATGTCAGATCGGCATAGCATAGCCCAAACGTCCGCGTCAAAACAGCCTTTCACGCAAATGCGCTTTGCAGGAATTTACCGGGTCTGTGCTTCAACTGACAAAGCAGCAATTAAATAAGGTCTATTATTAGAGTCAGTTACTTACCCGGGAGGCAAAATGATGAACAAGGTTGCTCAATTTTACCGCGAACTGGTTACGACACTGACGGAACGCCTGCGTAACGGCGAACGCGATATCGACGCGCTGGTTGAACAGGCACGGGCGCGGGTCACGCAAACGGGTGAGTTAACGCGAACCGAGGTCGAAGAGGTGACGCGCGCCGTCCGCCGCGATCTGGAAGAGTTTGCGCGTAGCTACCAGGAGAGCCAGGAGGAGGTCACCGACAGCGTATTCATGCGGGTGATTAAAGAGAGTCTGTGGCAGGAGCTGGCGGACATCACCGATAAAACCCAGCTTGAGTGGCGCGAGGTGTTCCAGGATCTGAACCACCACGGCGTTTATCATAGCGGCGAAGTGGTCGGGCTGGGCAACCTGGTCTGCGAGAAGTGCCATCACCACATTGCGGTCTATACCCCGGACGTATTGCCGCTCTGCCCGAAATGCGGTCACGATCAGTTCCAGCGTCGTCCGTTCGAACCGTAGTCAAAAAACGATGCGCAGCCGGTGCGCATCGCTTTCACGTCACTTATTGAACGGTGTTGATTTCCGTCCATTTGAACTGCTGGGTGCCGCCAACTTCAGACGCATATTTGTGGCTGGAGTTGAGCACCAGGCTGTTTGCCTTCAGCGTGCCCACGCCGCAGGTGCTCATTTTTAACAGGCCGCAGCCGTAGCCGCCGTTAATCACCTTTTTTGCGGCCAGGGTCATAACGTCGCCCGCGTAGATTGCACTCCGGTTGATTAAGTTGCCGTTGTTTTGGGTGTTAATCTCCAGGTCATGGAGTGCCTGAATCATCCCTTCGTTAAGCATGTCCTCATACGTCCAGAACTTAACGTTATTGCCGATGATTTGACCGGTATTGGTCGTGACGTAGTTATCGAAATAGAGCGCGGCAGTTTTACTGTGGATGTTCCCTGCGTTGTCCAGCGAATAGCTTTTGGTATTCAGCGCCGTTGAGGCCTTAACCGAACTGTTTTTTCCCATCACCAGCGCACCGTTGGTTTGCAGTTCAATAGTATCGCCGGTCAGTGCGCCATCATTAACGATGGTACCGTTCTGAAGGGTGCCGTTTTTCGCGGATTTGAGGGTAATGTCCGTGGCTGACATGTTTCCGGTGACGTTGAACGTGTCGCCGCCAAAGTCCGCGGTCAGGGTGCGGGCGTGGGTCGAGCCGCCGTTAGTGATATTGCCCATCGCGGTGAGCGTCAGCTGGTTATCGGATTTCAGCAGGGAGCCGTACTGGGTTTTCAGGCTGCCGTTGGTTCCTACCGCTAACACGTTTGTACCGTGAATAGTGCCGCTGTTTTCGATATCACCGATCGCGGTGATCGCCATCTGCGACGCGTTGGTGATGGTGCCGCTGTTGTTCAGCGTTCCGCCGCTGGTGAGCAGGGCGATATTTTGGGTTTCGATCGTGCCGCTGTTTTTCATTCCGCCTGCGGAAACGAGCTGCGCCAGAAAGCCGTTGCTGGTGATGGAGCCTTCGTTAACGAGGCTGCCGTTGCTGGCCATCGCGAGGGTGGAGTTGGCGACAATTGCGCCTTTGTTACGCACGCCAAAGCCCAGGTTGTTGCCAACCATTTTGATGCTGTTGGCTTTCACGCCGCCCAGGCTGGAAACGTCAATGCTGTATTCCGGGATCAGGGTCTGCACCAGGTTCGCCGATTTGCCCGCAGAGGTAATCGCGCCCGTGGCGTTGTCGTAGGTGAAGTTGCCCGCGCTCAGGGTGGCGTTTTTGGCATTCACGATGCCGTTGAGGCTAATCACGTCGGCCAGCAGGTTGGCGTACCCTTCGTTCGCGTACATGCCGTAGGCGTCGACGCTGATTTTGCCTCCGGTCACGCTGTAGCTGCTAATCGCGCCGGACTCGTCCAGCTTCACGCTGCCGGTGGTCAGAGTGACCTTATTGGTGTTAATGAAGTTACACCCGGAGCAGCTAATGCCGTTCGGGTTGGCGATCACCACGTCGGCCTTCTGACCGTTCACTTCAATAAAGCCGTTCAGCGCGCTGGCTTTGTTGGAAACCACTTCATTAAGAATGACGGAGGCGCTGCCGTTGGTCAGGTTATTGTTTTTAGCAATATTGCCCAGCGTGGCGTGAGAAACGTCCGTACTGCTGTTGTTCAGCACGGCACCTTTATTACTCACGTTAAACTCACGGTACATATTGTGTGAAACGCCGGCCGCATTCGGCGCTTCGATATCAATCACTTTTGTACCTGAATTGAGGGTATATGTCGTTGGGTCGGCAATGACGCAGGTTGACGTTAATGCTGCCGCCAGTGCGACATAGCTCATCTTAAATTTAAACATTTAATTAGTTCCTTTAAAAAAATATTATTCAGAAAAACAGGTAAAGCGCGAATATATGACGTGTGATTAATACCTCCACTGTAGAGAAAAGCCCATATTGAGCGAATCAGTATGAAAATCGTCGGGGCGGGAAACGGGCGTGCCGATAAAAAAGTCGTATTGCGTCAATAGCCATTCGCCGCGCACGCCCGCGACGGCACCGGACAATACCTTGCCCTGCTGATAGCGATCGCTGCCAATAATCTTTCCAATATCCAGACCGAAATAAACCTGCCGGTCGGGCGTGGGAATATCCCAGATAAAATCATTGCGCAGATACCAGCCCTGATTACTGGAGAGCGTTTGCTCGCCATCAAAACCGCGAACCGTCCAGCGGTTGCCGATATTAAAGGTATTATCCGTTGGGAGCGTATCGGGGCTGAGCTGGACGCTGAGATTCGGCGCGTAGCTAAATTTCTCCCCGGTGCCGTCGAATTTCATCAGCGCTTTAATATCGGCTTTGACGATGCGGGCGTCCTTATCGAAAAGCCCCGCTTTTTCCTCCGGCGTCTGCGTGGAGCTTAACGCGCTCAGATGGTGCTGATAGCTCAGGCCGGCGTCGATAACGCTATTCGCAAAATAGTGCTGGTGGCGCAGGCCCAGCTCCAGCGCCGGGTTTTGCTTACGCATCACATACAGCTCGTCGCCGCCAAAGTAATAGCGCGAGCGGCTTTTAAATACCCGGACGCTGGCGCTGGTTTTCTGGGTTCTGGTCTGGGAAAGCAGGCGCTCCAGCGTGGCGCTGTAGTAGCGGTTTTTGCTTTCGTAATCGGTGCTGGAATAGCGGCCCTTAAATTGCTGAAGATAGCTGCTGTGCGAGGCGTACACGCTGACGCTCCAGTAGCCAAAGGGGATCGCGAAATAAAGGCTGCGGTTATGGTTGCCGTCGTCGTGCTGATTGAACTCAAGATCGCGGCCCGCGGCGACGTAGAGAATGTCGTCCAGGTTCGTCAGGTCGTAAAGGTAAAGCGCGCCGCCGCCCTGATAGCGCCCGCTGGCGCGGCTGCCCGCGTCGTCCAGCCAGGCGCCAACCTGCCAGGGCTTGTTCAGGGTGCGGGTGAGGATAATGTCGGTTTCACCCTCGCGCTGGCCGGGCTGCAGGCGCATCTGCGCGGATGAACCCGGCAGCCGCTGGAGGTTAGCCATCCCCTGTTCCAGGTCCGGCAGCCGCAAGACGTCACCTTCGGATACCGGCAGGGTGTTCCACAGGCGGGTTTCATTGCTTTTAGTCGCGTCGTCGTACCGGATATCCCCCGCAACGCCGTAGCGCAGGGTTAATCTTAAGATACCGTCCGGCATATCCTGGGCGGGGACGTCGATGAGCGAGGTGATATATCCCTGCGCGATAAGCGCATTCTGTAGCTTAAACGCCAGCAGGCGTATGCCTTTAATTCCCAGACATTTATGCACCGCACTATTGGCGAGTTTTCCCAGCAGCTTTTTTGTCAGCCTGGCATCATCGGAATCAATAATAACGCCGTTGATATATTTGCAGGGTATTTCCTCTGGAAAAATAATAGATTCGCTTTTCGTTGCGTCTCTGCTGGATTTAAATTCCTGCTGCTGGGGGGCGAGCGCATTTTCACGCGCCTTATCCTGTTCCGCCTGATTAGCCGATGCCTGGAAAGTATTCGCGCTTGCGCTAAAAACTGAAAATAATAATGCGGTCAGGCCAATAAAAGGCATGAAGGCGACTTTTAGCATAGAGACATCCATTTCACGTGCTGTTTATTACTGAAGAAAACGTCGTTAACGCTGATGATAAAAATTAATATGTACCCTTTTCCGAATTGCCTTACTGGCTGTGTGGGTAGGGTCTGAAAGTGGCGGGATGGTATAGGAAGTCGCGGCGCGGCGTCTATCTGTCGAAACTCAATTCTATGTGAATTGATATCTGAAGTTATGATGTGAAAAAAAGAAATGTGAATTCATTTATGGGCAATGCGCGCCTCCGTCTGCTGAGGCGCGGCATAAAACGGGAACGATCAGGAATAAAACGCCAGTCGTTCAGCTAAAAGATCGACAAAGGCTTCACGCTGAATATCGACCATCACCAGCGTATTCGGCTTATTGCCGGAAAGTGAATAGTAATCCACCACCGTCATGCCCTGGGTATATTTCCCCTGGGTTTCAACGCCGACCCAGCGCTCGATGGTGGTGAATATTTCCGGTTTGATCAGCCAGGCGATGGTGCACGGGTCGTGAAGCGGCGCGCCGTGGAAGCCCCATTTTTCGTCTTTGTGATATTCCAGGAAGAAGTCGAGCAGCTCAGCCACCGTGACGGCAACCGGATTGCCAATGGCGCGGAAGCGTTCGGTATCTTCTGCCATGATTTGCGCCCGGTGCGTCACGTCCAGGCCCGCCATCACGATAGGGATGCCGGACTGGAAGACAATCTCTGCCGCTTCCGGATCAACGAAGATGTTGAACTCGGCGGCGGGCGTCCAGTTTCCGAGGCCCATCGCGCCGCCCATGATAACGATCCGGGCGATTTTTCCGTGCAGCTCAGGATGGCTGTTAAGCAGCAGCGCGACGTTGGTCTGCGGGCCGGTTGCCACCAGGGTGACCGGTTCGCTGCTTTCGCGCAGCACCTTCGCCATGAGCTCAACGGCGGTGCAGTTCTGCGGCGCAAAGCCCGGCTCGGGCAGCGCCGGGCCATCAAGACCGGATTCGCCGTGGACGTTATCGGCGATGATCAGCTCGCGCATCAGGGGCTTCACCGCGCCGCCCGCCACCGGAATATCCGTGCGTTTCAGCAGCGTGAGCATGCGCAGCACGTTGCGCAGGGTTTTATCCGGGGTCTGGTTTCCGGCGGACGAGGTGACCGCTTTGAGGTCAAGTTCAGGGGAGGCAAGCGCGAGGACGAGTGCAATCGCGTCATCATGACCTGGATCGCAGTCGAGAATGATAGGTTGTGCCATAGAGTTCTCCATTTTTAGCGTTATTTTGTGACAAGGGTAACGCTGCTAAATGGAGCCGACGAGTGAAAGAAATGCAAAGCGTGAAGTAGTGCGCAATCCGCAGATTGCGCACCGGGAAGGTTAGTGCAGGATTTTGGCGAGGAAGTCTTTAGCACGCTCGGATTTCGGGTTTGCGAAGAACTCCTCTTTCGGTGAGTCCTCCACGATTTTCCCTTCGTCCATGAAGATCACGCGGTTCGCCACCTTGCGGGCAAAGCCCATTTCGTGGGTTACCACCATCATGGTCATCCCTTCGTGCGCCAGCTCAACCATTACGTCCAGCACTTCGTTGATCATCTCCGGGTCAAGCGCGGAGGTGGGTTCATCAAAGAGCATGGCGACCGGATCCATACACAGCGCGCGGGCAATCGCCACGCGCTGCTGCTGACCACCGGAAAGCTGAGCCGGGAACTTATCGGCATGGGCCGACAGCCCCACGCGCTCCAGCAGCTTCAGGCCTTTCTCGCGCGCGAGCTTTTTATCGCGCTTAAGCACTTTGACCTGCGCCAGCGTCAGGTTCTCGATAATCGAGAGGTGAGGGAACAGCTCAAAGTGCTGGAACACCATCCCGACGTGGGAACGCAGCTGCGCCAGGTTGGTTTTCTTGTCGTTCACTTTGGTGCCGTTCACCAGGATCTCGCCCTGCTGAACCGGCTCAAGCCCGTTAACCGTTTTGATAAGCGTGGATTTACCGGAGCCGGACGGCCCGCAAACCACCACCACATCGCCTTTTTTGACTTCGGTAGAGCAGTCGGTCAGCACCTGAAAGTGCCCATACCATTTAGAAACATTTTTCAGGGAAATCATTACACAGTCCTTTTCTTCAGCCAGCTGACCAACAGCGACGCGCTTAAACTAATTGCAAAATAGACCGCACCGGCAAACAGAATCATTTCGACCTGCGTACCATCGCGCTCACCAATGGTGGAGGCGGTACGGAAGAAGTCTGCCAGGCTGAGTACGTACACCAGCGAGGTATCCTGGAACAGCACGATGCCCTGGGTCAGCAGGAGCGGAACCATGGCGCGAAACGCCTGCGGCAGGATGATGAGCTGCATCGACTGCCAGTGGGTCATCCCCAGCGCCAGCGCGGCGCTGGACTGCCCGCGAGAAATACTCTGGATACCGGCGCGGATAATCTCAGAGTAGTACGCGGCCTCGAACATCGAGAACGCCACCATCGCGGAGATCAGGCGGATATCGGTTTTCGGCGACAGCCCGAGCACGTTTTGCAGCAGCCCCGGCACAATCAGGTAGAACCACAGCAGCACCATCACCAGCGGGATGGAGCGGAACACGTTGACGTAGGCGGTGGCAAACCAGGCAAGCGGCTTAAAGCTTGACAGGCGCATCACCGCCAGCAGGGTTCCCCAGACGATGCCGATGATAATCGCCGTAACGGTGATTTTCAGGGTGATCCACAGGCCATCCAGCAGGTATGGCATTGATGGGACGATAGAACTCCAGTCAAATTCGTACATTATTTGCCCCCCAGATTGCCCGGCAGGCGAATTTTGCGTTCAACCAGGTTCATCACCAGCATGATGAAAGCGTTAATCAGAACGTACGCGAGCGTGATCGCGGTGAAGGATTCCCACGCGTGCGCGGAGTAGTCCAGCAGCTTGCCCGCCTGCGCCGCCATATCCACCAGACCGATAGTCGAGGCGATGGCCGAGTTTTTCACCAGGTTCATCATCTCGGAGGTCATCGGTGGAACAATGACGCGATAGGCGTTCGGCAGCAGCACGTAGCGGTAGGCCTGCGGCAGCGTCAGCCCCATCGCCAGCGCGGCGTTCTTTTGCCCGCGCGGCAGAGACTGAATGGCGGCACGCACCTGCTCGCAAACGCGCGCGGCGGTGAACAGCCCCAGACACAGCATCGACGAGACAAAGAACTGAATGTTCGGATCCAGCTCTGACTTAAACCACATGCCAATATTTTCCGGCAGCAGTTCAGGAATGACCAGATACCAGGTAAAGAACTGCACAATCAGCGGAACGTTACGGAACAGTTCCACATAGAGAGTGCCGAGGGTGGAAAGAAAACGGTTAGGTACGGTACGCAAAATACCGAACAGCGAGCCGACGAGAAATGCGATGATCCAGGCCGTGATGGATAGCGCCACGGTGACCTGAAAGCCGCTCCACAGCCAGCCAAGATAGGTGGTGTTGCCGAACGGGGCTTGTTGCAGAAAAATGCCCCAGTTCCAGTCGATTGACATAATAAACTCCAGAAAAAAAAGGGTAGCAGCGCTACCCTCGAAGATTGGTGAGAAGCTCATTTTCGCGCTGAGTGGGGAACGACCACTCAGCGTATAGTCTGTCCGTGCTTCCCGACAATCGAGAGGGCAGGAGATCCCGCCCCTGTCGTTCTAATTAGTTAAGAGCTTTATCGTTTGGTGATTTGAACAGCGCCTTCATGTCGTCAGACAGTTCAAAGTTCATGTTGAGATTTTTTGGTGGAATCGGGTTCTTGAACCACTTGTCGAACCATTTTTCCGCTTCGCCGGAGGTCTGCGCCTGAGCGATGGTGTCATCGATCAGCTTTTTGAAGTCCGCGTCGTCTTTACGCAGCATACAGCCGTAAGCTTCTTTGGACTGCGCGGTGCCCACGATCTCCCAGTTGTCTGGTTTCTTCGCCTTCGCACGTTCGCCCGCCAGCAGAGCGTCGTCCATCATGAACGCCACCGCACGACCGCTTTCCAGAGTACGGAAGGAGTCGCCGTGATCTTTCGCGCTGATGATGCGCATGTCCATTTTCTTCTCGTCGTTCAGCTTGTGCAGCAGAACTTCAGAAGTGGTACCGGAGGTCACCACAACCGCTTTGCCTTTCAGGTCGGCAAAGTCTTTAATCTCGCCGCCTTTTTTGGTCAGCAGACGGGTGCCCACCACGAAGATGGTGTCAGAGAAGGCTGCCTGTTTCTGGCGCTCGAGGTTGTTGGTGGTGGAGCCACACTCAAAATCGAAGGTGCCGTTTTGCAGCAGCGGAATACGGTTTTGCGAGGTGATTGGAATCAGCTTCACCTGCAGGTCAGGTTTGTTCAGCTTTTTCTTCACAGCTTCAACGATGGCGTTGGAGTAGTCCTGTGAATAGCCCACGACTTTTTGCGTGTTGTCGTAGTAAGAGAACGGGACAGAGGATTCACGGTGGCCGACCACGATCACGCCGTTTTTGGCAATCTTGTCGAGAGTGCTTCCGGCAGCCGGAGCGTCTTCAGCGTGCACGACGCCTGCGGACATCCCCATTACCAGCATTGCTGTGGCCAGTTTACGTAATTGCATACCCAACTCCTTTCTTATCAGCGCCAGTGACGCATTGATACCCATTGTGATGTTGTTATATCTCGCGCTATGCGAGTGCAGTGTTATGCAAGCTTGTTAACATTTAGTCTGGCTTAATGTAAAGATTTTGCTGCGTTATTGTTTATATTTGCGAAGCGCGCCGCACCATTCAGAGGCAAAAATCTGTCGTTGCACCGTTTCGGTGCTACCGATGTACTTTGCTGGTGCGACCGGGTTGCACGTTAAGCCAAACTGCGTTTGCGTGAATAAACAAAGCAATAGGCGTGCCAGAAATGAAATTCGGAGGACTATGTCGGGTGGCGGCTGCGCCTTACCCGACCTACAGCAGGGGAAAGTAGGCCGGGTAAGGCGCAGCCGCCACCCGGCGAGAAGACGTGCGGTTATTTACGACGCTGACGCAGGCTCATCAGCACGGCGCCAAAACCAAACAGCGCGGTCAAAATCCACAGCGGCCAGTTGCCTGTTCGGGCGTACGGCGTCAGCCCGGAGGTCGGCGTGACCTTAGCGGTCAGCACGTCGCGGGTGAATTGCGGGATCATCGCCTGAATCTCGCCCTGCGGGCCAATCACGGCGGTGATGCCGTTGTTGGTGCTGCGCAGCAGGGGACGCGCCAGCTCCAGGGAGCGCATCCGCGCCATCTGGAAGTGCTGCCACGGGCCAATCGACTTACCGAACCACGCATCGTTAGAGATGGTAAGCAGGTAGTCGGTGTCCGGGCGGAAGTTATCGCGCACCTGCTCGCCGAGGATAATCTCGTAGCAAATGGCGGCCGTCAGCGCAAAACCGTGGGCGTGCAGCTGGGGCTGAACGTACGGGCCGCGGCTGAAAGAGGACATCGGCAGGTCGAAGAACGGGGCCAGCGGGCGCAGAATCGACTCCAGCGGAACGAATTCGCCAAACGGAACCAGGTGGTTCTTGTTGTAGCGGTCGGTGGAGGTGTAGCTGTATTCGCTGTCTTTGCCGAGCGTAATGATGGTGTTGTAGGTGTCGTAACGGTTCTGCTGATTCAGACGCGCGTCAACAATCCCGGTGATCAGCGTGCTGCCGCGGGCGCTCAGCAGGTCGTTCATCATCTTCAGGAACGGCTGCTGGTTGATTTCGAGATCCGGGATCGCGGATTCCGGCCAGATAATCAGCTGCGATTTACCCATCACCTGCTCGGTGGCGTTGGCGTAGATTTTCAGCGTGTTGATCAGCTGGTTCTCGTCCCACTTCATCGCCTGGGGGATATCGCCCTGAACCATCGACACCTGCGTGGCGCGCTCGGGCTCCAGGGTGAACCACTGGATGTAGCGCAGCGGGAAGGGCAGGGCGAACAGCACCAGCGCGGCGACCAGCGGCTTCCAGCTGCGCATCACCAGCGCCAGCACCAGCAGGCCGCTGACGACCATCAGCAGGAAGTTAATCGCCTCAACGCCCATTACCGGTGCCAGCCCTTTTAGCGGGCCATCGATCTGGCTATAGCCAAACTGCAGCCACGGGAAACCGGTCAGCACCCAGCCGCGCAGAAACTCGGTGATTTGCCAGACGACCGGCGCGGCAATCGCCACGCGTACCCAGGACGTTTTCGGCCACAGGCGCGCAAGAATGCCGGCGAAAAGCCCGGTATAGAGCGATAGATAGGCGGCGAGCAATACCACGAGGAAGACGTTAACCGGGCCCGGCATGCCACCAAACTGCGCGATGCTGACGTACACCCAGTTAATGCCCGAACCGAAGAGCCCCAGTCCCCAGAAGTAGCCGATAGCGGCAGCCTGGACGGGACGGCGGTTTAAGGTGAGCCCCTGTAGCCCCATCAGGGAGAGGATCGCGGCAGGCCAGATGTCATAGGGAGAAAAAGCCAGCGTACCGCTGGCTCCGAGTAACAGCGCCAGCAGCAAACGGACGCGCTGGCGTTCAAGTAATGGGGCAAATGCCATTTACATTAATCTTCCAGTTTTGGCACCGGTGAGTCGTCCGGCGTTCTGACGTGAACCTGAATAATACGTCGGCTGTCGGCCATGGCGACTTTGAATTGGTAACCGTCGATGTCAACGGTTTCGCCACGCGCCGGAAGATGACCAAAGGCCTGCATCACCAGCCCGCCAATGGTATCGACCTCTTCATCGCTGAAGTGCGTCCCGAAGGCGTCGTTAAAATCTTCAATCGAGGCCAGCGCGCGCACGGTCCAGGTGTGGCGGCTCAACTGACGGAAGTCGATATCCTCTTCTTCGTCGTACTCATCTTCGATTTCGCCGACGATCAGCTCAAGAATATCTTCGATGGTGACCAGACCGGACACCCCGCCAAACTCATCAATCACAATCGCCATGTGGTAGCGCTGAGAGCGAAACTCTTTCAGCATCCGGTCCACACGCTTACTTTCCGGCACAACGACGGCCTGGCGTAACACTTTTTCCATGCTGAAGGCTTCGGCATCGCTGCGCATAAACGGCAGCAGATCTTTCGCCATCAAAATCCCTTCGATGTGATCTTTGTCTTCGCTGATGACCGGGAAACGCGAGTGGGCGGATTCGATGATCACATCGAGGCACTCGTCTAAGGTCTGGTTACGTTTCAGGGTGATCATCTGCGAGCGGGGGATCATGATGTCGCGAACGCGCTGGTCGGCAATGTCCATTACCCCTTCGAGCATTTCGCGCGTATCTTCATCGATAAGGTCGTTTTGCCCGGAATCACGAATCAGCTCCAGCAGTTCGTCACGGTTTTTGGGTTCGCCGTGGAAAAGCTGGTTCAGAATGAGGGAGAAGAATCCCTTTTTAGTGTTAGTCGTGTCGCTACTGTGTGAATTGTCGTCGCTCATGGCGTTTGTTAAGGGTTCTCTTGTTAGTTCAACGTTTACCGCCGCGCTAATTCCTTACGCGGCGGCATGTTAGTCAGTGGATGGACTGACTATTCTTTCTCGGCAATGTACGGATCCTCATAGCCCAGAGCAAGCATTATCTCTGTCTCGATGGACTCCATCTCTTCCGCTTCTTCGTCTTCGATATGGTCATAGCCCAGCAGATGCAGGCTGCCGTGCACCACCATATGCGCCCAATGGGCATCCAGCGGCTTCTGCTGCTCTTTGGCTTCCTGCTCAACCACCTGACGGCAGATGATCAGATCGCCCAGCAGGGGCATCTCAATGCCCGGCGGCGCTTCAAACGGGAAAGAGAGCACGTTGGTCGGCTTATCTTTCCCGCGGTAGGTCAGGTTCAGCTCGTGGCTTTCAGCTTCATCCACCAGGCGAATGGTGACTTCCGATTCTTCCTGAAACTGGGGGATAACGGCATCCAGCCATTTCTGAAACTGTGCCTCTTCTGGCATGCCGGAATTATCTTCACAGGCCAGCTGTAAATCGAGGATCACCTGACTCATTTATTCTCTTGCTCCTGCGCTTCGCGCTTACGTTCCGCGGCCAGTTCGGCCTTGCGTTTTTGGTCTGCCTCTTCCCAGGCTTCATAGGCGTTAACGATGCGCGCGACTACCGGGTGGCGCACCACGTCTTCGCTGTGGAAGAAGTTAAAGCTGATTTCGTCCACTTCAGCCAGCACTTCGATAGCGTGGCGCAGGCCAGACTTGGTGCTGCGCGGCAGGTCGATCTGGGTGACGTCCCCGGTGATGACCGCTTTCGAGTTAAAGCCGATACGCGTCAGGAACATCTTCATCTGTTCGATGGTAGTGTTCTGGCTCTCATCGAGAATGATGAACGCGTCGTTCAGGGTACGGCCACGCATGTAGGCGAGCGGGGCGACTTCAATCACGTTGCGCTCGATAAGCTTCTCAACCTTTTCAAAGCCCAGCATCTCGAACAGCGCGTCGTACAGCGGGCGCAGGTAAGGGTCTACCTTCTGGCTCAGATCGCCCGGCAGGAAGCCCAGCTTTTCACCTGCTTCCACCGCCGGACGGGTCAGCAGAATACGGCGTACATCCTGACGCTCAAGGGCATCCACCGCCGCGGCAACCGCCAGATAGGTTTTACCCGTACCCGCCGGGCCGACGCCGAAGGTGATGTCGTGGTCGAGGATATTGGCGATGTACTGCGCCTGGTTCGGCGTGCGCGGTTTAATCACCCCGCGCTTGGTCTTGATATGGATAGCTTTGCCGTAGTCCGGCACGCTTTCGGCGCTTTGTTCAAGCACGCGCGCCTCTTTAATGGCGAGGTGGATCTGCTCCGGCTCGATATCCTGCGTTTCGCCGCGCATAGGGGCGGTATCAACGTACAGGCTGCGCAGAATATCCGCGGCGGCATTGACGCAAATTGTGCGTCCGGTGAGTTTGAAATGGTTATCGCGACGATTGATTTCGATACCCAGACGTCGCTCCAGTTGTTTGATGTTGTCATCAAACGGCCCGCACAGGCTCAGCAGGCGAGCGTTGTCTGCGGGCTCAAGGCTAATTTCACGCGTGTCTATGTTCAAACCGTTCCTCTTTGATTGTTTTGCTGGCCCGGTAGCGCAGCGCCGCCGGGCATCAAAAAACTGTCATTATCGAAATTATTCACGCCACCGAATAAAGGCGCAAGCATTGCGAAGGATATTGGGGACAAAGAAAGGAATTACAAGGCCTGCCGGAGCGGCAGGCCAGGGCAGATTATGGCTGGTAAATACCCACGCCAGAATCGTTCACTTTGCGGGTACGGGAAATCACGGACTCCGGGGATTCTGCAATGCGCAGACCCATTTCGTCTTCGGTACGCACCACCCTGCCGCGCAGGGAGTTCGTCAGCACCTCTTCGATCTCGATATCAACGAACTTGCCGATCATATCCGGCGTACCTTCGAAGTTCACCACGCGGTTATTTTCGGTACGACCCGAAAGCTGCATGATGCTCTTACGCGAGGTGCCTTCCACCAGAATGCGCTGGGTGGTGCCGAGCATACGGCGGCTCCAGGCGTTTGCCTGCTGGTTGATACGCTCCTGCAAAATATACAGACGCTGCTTTTTCTCTTCTTCCGGCACGTCGTCAACCATATCGGCCGCAGGCGTGCCGGGGCGGGCAGAGAAGATAAAGCTGTAGCTGACGTCGAAATTCACGTCGCCGATTAGCTTCATGGTGCGCTCAAAGTCGTCGCTGGTTTCACCCGGGAAGCCAACGATAAAGTCGGAGCTGATCTGAATGTCCGGGCGCGCTTCACGCAGCTTGCGGATTGTCGCTTTGTACTCCAGCACCGTATGCGGGCGACCCATCAGGTTCAGCACGCGGTCAGAGCCGCACTGAATCGGCAGGTGCAGGAAGCTCACCAGCTCCGGCGTATCGCGATACACGTCGATGATGTCGTCGGTGAACTCCATCGGGTGGCTGGTGGTAAAGCGGATGCGGTCGATGCCGTCAATCGCGGCCACCAGGCGCAGCAGTTCGGCAAAGCTCCCGGTGGTGCCATCGTAGTTCTCGCCGCGCCAGGCGTTAACGTTCTGGCCCAGCAGGTTCACTTCACGCACGCCCTGGGCGGCAAGCTGGGCGATTTCGAACAGAATGTCATCTGCCGGACGGCTCACTTCTTCACCGCGGGTGTAAGGCACCACGCAGTAGGTGCAGTATTTGTTGCAGCCTTCCATGATCGACACGAACGCCGTCGGGCCGTCCGCGCGCGGCTCCGGCAGGCGGTCGAATTTTTCGATCTCAGGGAAGCTCACGTCAACAACCGGACTACGGTTGCCGCGAACCTGGTTGATCATTTCAGGCAGACGGTGCAGGGTCTGAGGGCCAAAAACAATATCCACATAGGGCGCACGCTGGCGGATCAGCTTCCCTTCCTGCGATGCAACGCAGCCGCCAACGCCGATGATCAGGTCCGGATTTTTTCGTTTGAGAAGTTTCCAGCGGCCTAATACATGAAAGACTTTTTCCTGCGCTTTTTCACGAATTGAACAGGTGTTTAGCAGGAGCACATCGGCTTCTTTCGCATTTTCAGTCAGCTGGTATCCGTGGGTAGTATCCAGCAGATCGGCCATCTTGGATGAATCGTATTCGTTCATCTGACAGCCCCAGGTTTTTATATGGAGTTTTTTAGTCATCGACTTGCTCAGCTCAGGATTGCAAGCCGCGTATTGTAATGCTTTGGTGCGGTTGTGACCAGTATGAAGGTTGTCAACCTCAAGACCCTAAAAATCCGGTAAACTTAAGGGATTCTGCAATAAGGAAAATTGACCATGACACTCCAACAAACCGAAGTTGCCGTCGTCGGCGGCGGTATGGTCGGCGGCGCTCTGGCGCTGGGGCTGGCGCAGCAGGGATTCGAGGTAACGGTAATTGAACAGGCCGCGCCCGCGGCGTTTGACGCGTCAGCCAAACCTGACGTGCGCATCTCTGCCATCAGCGCGTCCTCCGTCGATCTTCTTCGCGGGCTCGGCGTGTGGGACGCGGTGCTTTCCATGCGCGCGCACCCGTACAGCCGGCTCGAAACATGGGAGTGGGAGAACGCCCATGTGGTGTTTGACGCCGCCGAGCTAAAACTGCCGCGCCTGGGCTATATGGTGGAAAACACCGTTCTGCAGCAGGCGCTCTGGCAGGCGCTGGAGGCACATCCGAAGGTGACGCTGCGGGTTCCCGCATCGCTTAAGGCGCTGCATCCGCAAGACGGGGGCTATCTCCTGACGCTGGATAGCGGCGATGAGCTTGCCGTGAAGCTGGTGGTTGGCGCGGACGGGGCGAATTCTCAGGTCAGAGAGCTGGCGGGGATCGGCGTTCATGCCTGGCAGTATCAGCAGTCCTGCATGCTGATTACAGTGCAGTGTGAAAACGACCCGGGGGAAAGCACCTGGCAGCATTTCACCCCGAATGGCCCTCATGCCTTCCTGCCGCTGTTCGATCGCTGGGCATCGCTGGTGTGGTACGACAAACCGGCGCGCATTCGTCAGCTGCAGGGGCTCTCAATGGAGCAGCTGCAGCGCGAGATTGCGCAGCACTTCCCGGCTCGTCTGGGCAAGGTAACGCCAGTGGCCGCGGGGGCGTTCCCGCTCACCCGCCGCCACGCGCTGCAATATGCCCGCGAAGGGCTTGCGCTGGTAGGCGATGCGGCGCACACCATCCATCCCCTGGCGGGGCAAGGGGTTAACCTCGGGTATCGCGATGTCGATGCGCTGCTGGACGTGCTGGGCAACGCGCGAACGCACGCTGAACGCTGGTCAAGCCGGCAGGTGCTGAAACGCTACCAGACGCGGCGGATGGCGGATAACTTTCTTATGCAGTCGGGGATGGATCTGTTCTATGCCGGGTTCAGCAATGACTTAGGCCCGGTGCGGATCCTGCGAAACATTGGGCTGATGGCGGCAGAGCGCGCCGGTGGCTTAAAGCGTCAGGCGCTGAAGTATGCGTTAGGTTTATAGTTTTAGTCCCTCTCCCGGTGGGAGAGGGCACTTGCCCGCACAAACGACAAAAACAAAAAAGCCCGCAGAGCGGGCTTTTTTGTTACTAAGTGGCTGGGGTGCAGGGATTCGAACCCCGGAATGCTGGTATCAGAAACCAGAGCCTTACCGCTTGGCGACACCCCAATTGCGTTAAACAAACTGCTTAACGACTTTTTTAAAATGGCTGGGGTACGAGGATTCGAACCTCGGAATGCTGGTATCAGAAACCAGAGCCTTACCGCTTGGCGATACCCCAACAATTCTTTCTAGCTTACCGATAAAATCGATAATTGACTAATTTGGTGGCTACGACGGGATTCGAACCTGTGACCCCATCATTATGAGTGATGTGCTCTAACCAACTGAGCTACGTAGCCAGTACTGCAATCTTCGATGGCTGGGGTA
>NZ_CAXOFU010000027.1:0-54990 GCF_964208575.1 Enterobacter soli
CGAGAGTTACTCAGCCGTCAGCAGGTTTGCCACGGTACGAACGCCCAGGCCGGTCGCGCCTGCGGACCACTGCTCAACCGCCGCTTTACGGTAGGTTGCGGAACAGTCGATGTGCAGCCAGCCTTCGTGGTAGTTCTCAACGAAGTGCGACAGGAACCCGGCGGCGGTGCTTGCCCCCGCGGTATTCGCGCCCGCGGTGTTGTTCAGCTCAGCAAAGTTAGACGGCAGCTGGTGGCGGTGGATTTCGGCCAGCGGCAGACGCCAGAACGGTTCGTTTTCCGCGGCTGCGCTTGCCATCAGGCGGGCTGCCAGCTTGTCGTCGAAGGTGAACAGCGCGTGGTAGTCATTGCCGAGCGCCATTTTCGCCGCCCCGGTCAGGGTCGCCATGTCGATAATCAGCTCTGGCTTCTGCGCGCAGGCGTCGATCAGGCCATCGGCCAGCACCAGACGGCCTTCGGCGTCGGTGTTCATCACTTCAACGTTTTTGCCGTTGCGATAGCGAATGATGTCGCCCAGCTTGAACGCATTGCCGCTCACCATGTTGTCCGCGCAGCACAGGTAGAGCTTCACGCGCTTGTTCAGACCGCGGGTGATAGCGAACGCCAGCGCGCCGGTAATGGTTGCCGCGCCGCCCATGTCGGACTTCATGGAGTCCATAAACGCGCTCTGCTTGAGGCTGTAGCCGCCGGTATCGAAGGTGATGCCTTTACCCACCAGGCAGGCAAACACAGGGGCTTCTTTATCGCCGGTTGGGTTGTAGTCCAGCGCCAGCAGCACCGGAGGACGCTCGGAGCCACGGCCCACGGTGTGGAGCCCCATGTAGTTCTGCTCGCGCAGATCTTCGCCTTTGGTGATGCGGTAGGACATGTTGTCCCCCGCCACGCCGCACAGCAGGTCAACGGCGCGCTGCGCCAGCTGCTCAGGGCCCAATTCTTCCGCCGGGGCGTTGATGGTGTCGCGCACCCAGTCGATAATTTTCAGGCGGCTTTCCAGCTCTTTCTGACCGGCAGCGTCCAGGTTCGCCCACTCGATTTTGCGGGTGCCTTTCGGGCCTTTGTAACCCGTCCAGAACGCCCAGCTGCGGTCGGTATCCCAGCCTTCGCCGTCGAGTAACACATGCTTAATGCCCAGCCCGTCGATTTTACGCGCGGCGCGCTGGATCAGCCCCAAATCGTCTTTGCCCGTCAGGTGCAGGGTAATGCCGTCGTTGTTGATGCTGTAGGTGGCTTTCTCGCCCCAGCGTGCGTCTGCGGGCTGGTTCGAGAGCGTAATCTTCATCGCTTCGGTCATTTTATTTATCCTTATTAGCAACTAGCAAACGGGCCGCCTGAAGGCAGCCCGTTATGTTTTTTATTCTGCTTCATCTAACCAGACTAACAGAATCGCCTCCAGAATTTTTTCATTGGATGCGTTGGGATCGTCGTCAAAATCCTCTAAATCGCAGATCCACTGATGCATGTCGGTGAATCGTACGGTCTTCGGATCGAGATCCGGGTTCGCGTCGTAAAGCGCTTCGCCGATTTCACGGCTGTCTGTCCACTTCAGTCCCATATCAATGCTCGCGTGCGTGGTTGATGGTGTAGCGCGGGAATTCCACGACCAGATCTTCGTCGGTCACCAGCGCCTGGCAGCTTAAACGGCTGTCTGGCTCCAGACCCCACGCTTTATCCAGCATGTCGTCTTCGTCTTCGGTGCTCTCGGCAAGCGAGTCGAAACCTTCACGCACGACGCAGTGGCAGGTGGTGCAGGCACAGGATTTTTCACAGGCGTGTTCCACTTCGATACCGTTGCGCAGGGCAACGTCGAGAATGGTTTCACCGGTTTTGGCTTCCAGAACAGCGCCATCCGGACACAGGTCCGCATGAGGCAAAATAACAATCTTTGGCATATTAAACCTCGTCCACGGACTGGCCTTTCAGCGCGACGCGGACAGATTTGTCCATGCGGCGAGCAGCAAAGTCCTGGGTTTGTTTATCAACGTTTTTAATGGCTTCTTCTATTGCGTCAGCGTCATTGCCTTCCGCCACGGCGCTCAGGTGCGCGGCAGCCTCGTCAATAACCTGGCGCTCGGCGGCGCTTAACAGCGCGGCATCGGCAGCGAGCGCGCCGTTCAGGCTTTCTAGCACGCGTGCGGCTTCAACTTTTTGTTCCGCCAGCATACGCGCCTTCACATCCTGCTCGGCGTAGCTCATTGAATCCTGAATCATGGAGGCGATCTCGCCGTCGGTCAGGCCGTAGGACGGCTTCACCTGGATGGACGATTCAACCCCGGTCGATTTTTCCATCGCCGTGACGCTCAGCAGGCCGTCGGCATCCACCTGGAAGGTAACGCGAATATGCGCCCCGCCCGCCGGCAGCGCCGGAATACCGCGCAGCGCAAAACGTGCCAGGGAGCGGCAGTCCTGCACCAGCTCGCGCTCGCCCTGCATCACGTGGATGGACATCGCGGTCTGGCCGTCTTTGAAGGTGGTGAACTCCTGCGCGCGCGCCACCGGAATGGTGGTATTACGCGGGATCACTTTCTCCACCAGCCCGCCCATGGTTTCTAAACCGAGGGACAGCGGGATAACGTCCAGCAGCAGCATTTCGCTGTCCGGCTTGTTGCCGACCAGAATATCGGCCTGGATAGCAGCGCCCACGGCGACCACTTTGTCCGGGTCGATGGCGGTCAGCGGCGTGCGGCCAAAGAACTCGCCCACGCGCTCGCGCACCAGCGGCACGCGGGTTGAACCGCCGACCATGACCACTTCCAGCACGTCGCCTGCATCAACGCCCGCATCTTTCAATGCGCGACGACAGGCCAGCAGCGTGCGTTTAACCAGAGAGGCGATCAGGTCGTTGAACTGGTCGCGGGTGATGTCGCCCTGCCAGCCCGCCACGTTCACACGAACCGACTGCGCATCGCTGAGCGCAATCTTGGCGTCGATAGCCGCATCCAGCAGTTCGCGCTGTACGCGGGCATCGCTGCGGTCGGCAATGCCCGCCTGCTCGCGGATGAAGTCTGCCAGCAGATGGTCGAAGTCATCGCCGCCGAGCGCGGAATCCCCGCCCGTCGCGAGCACTTCGAACACCCCGCGGCTCAGGCGCAGGATGGAGATATCAAAGGTGCCGCCGCCGAGATCGTAAACCGCAATCACCCCTTCCTGACCGGAGTCGAGGCCGTAGGCAATGGCGGCAGCTGTCGGTTCGTTCAGCAGGCGCAGCACGTGCAGGCCCGCCAGACGCGCGGCGTCTTTGGTGCCCTGACGCTGTGCGTCGTCAAAGTAGGCCGGAACGGTGATCACCACGCCGTCCAGATCGCCGCCAAGCGTGGCGGTCGCACGAGCGGCGAGGGCTTTGAGGATATCGGCGGAGACGCGGATTGGGTTGAGCAAACCCGCCGCGGTAGCCATCATCGGCAGGCCGTTTTCACTGGCCTGCAGCTGATACGGCAGATGCGGGTAACGGGTCTGAATATCGCTCAGCGAGCGGCCCATCATGCGCTTAACAGAGCTAATGGTGTTGGCCGGATCGCGTGCCGCGTTGGCGCGCGCATCGTAGCCGACCACATGGCCCTGCTGCTGGTAGTGGACCACGGAAGGCAGCAGATGGCGCCCCTGCTCGTCAGCCAGCGTTTCCGCCTGGCCGCTGCGCACGGTCGCCACGAGGGAATTGGTGGTGCCAAGATCAATACCCACCGCCAGACGACGCTGGTGCGGTGCGGCACTTAAGCCAGGCTCACTAATTTGTAATAAGGCCATAATTGCTTCCGAAATTAAAAATCGAGCAGCTTTTCTTCGAGTTGTTCAGCACTGCTTCGCAGTTTATCGAGAAAACGGAGTTTGCGCACAGTGTCTGCGGCCACGTCCCAGGTCTCGTTGTTCAGTTGCTCCACCATCTGCTGATGGCGGGTATCGTACATGCCCTTCACGCGCTTGATGAAGCTTTCCAGACGCGCTTCGTATTTGGCCTGTTCAATCTCATCCAGCTCTTCACGCAGCTCAAGCTGCTCCATCAGGAAGGCGGTATCGCGCACGGTGTGCTGTTCGCTCGCCAGATCGAAGCCGTGGAGGGAGAGCAGGTATTCTGCGCGGGATAACGGATTACGCAGCGTTTGCCAGGCCTGGTTGATGGTCGCAGATTGCGATACCGCAGCCAACTGCTCTGACGGAGTACCGCTGGCGAATTTATCCGGATGGTACTGTCGCTGCAGATCCTGAAAACGAACCGTCAGCGCCTGGATATCAATCGGGTACTCGGCGGGTAAACCGAAGAGGGTGAAGTAATCCATAACAATCTCAGGGGTAGCCGATTAAAACAAACCCCACGCACAGGTTCCTGCGGTGGGGTTCATCGGATGACGCACGATCAAACGTGGAAGCTTTCGCCGCAACCGCACTCGTCTTTTACGTTCGGGTTCGTGAATTTGAACCCTTCGTTCAGGCCTTCTTTTACAAAGTCCAGCTGAGTGCCGTTGAGGAATTGCAGGCTTTTGCCATCGACCACCACCTTCACGCCCTTGTCTTCAAACACGGTATCGTCAGATGCCGGCTCGTCAACAAACTCCAGTACGTAAGCCATACCAGAACAGCCGGAGGTACGTACGCCCAGTCGCAGGCCAAAGCCTTTACCACGGTTCGCCAGAAAAGAGCTTACTCGCGCGGCAGCGCTGTCGCTAAGGGTAATCGACATACTCAAACCTCAATTATTTTGCTTCACGTTTACTTTTGTAATCCGCAATGGCGGCTTTGATCGCGTCTTCTGCCAGGATAGAGCAGTGAATTTTCACCGGCGGCAGTTCGAGTTCGTCAGCAATATCGGTGTTTTTGATTGCCTGTGCTTCGTCCAGAGACTTGCCCTTAACCCACTCGGTCACCAGGGAGCTGGACGCGATAGCAGAACCGCAGCCGTAGGTCTTGAAGCGCGCGTCTTCAATGATACCTTCATTGTTGACTTTAATCTGCAACTTCATCACGTCGCCACACGCCGGCGCACCGACCATGCCGCTACCTACAGATTCGTCGCTGTTGTCAAAAGAGCCAACGTTGCGCGGGTTCTCGTAGTGATCAATAACTTTTTCGCTGTATGCCATGATTGAATTCTCCTTATGTACCGATTAGTGATGTGACCATTCAATGCTGTTCAGATCCACGCCCTGCTTGAACATTTCCCACAGCGGAGAAAGGTCGCGCAGACGGCCGATGGAGTTACGAACCAGCTTGATGGTGTAGTCAATCTCTTCTTCGGTAGTGAAACGACCTAAAGAGAAACGGATAGAGCTGTGCGCCAGCTCGTCGGTCATGCCCAGCGCGCGCAGCACGTAGGATGGCTCGAGGCTTGCGGACGTACAGGCAGAACCAGATGAAACCGCCAGGTCTTTCAGGGCCATGATCAGCGATTCGCCTTCAACATAGTTGAAGCTGACGTTGAGGATGTTCGGTGCGCCCTGCTCCAGATCGCCGTTCAGATACACTTCTTCCATATCTTTCACGCCGTCCCACAGACGGTTACGCAGCGTGCGCAGGCGCGCCATCTCGGTTTCCATCTCTTCTTTTGCAATGCGGTAAGCTTCGCCCATGCCCACGATCTGGTGAACAGGCAGCGTACCGGAACGCATACCGCGCTCGTGACCGCCGCCGTGCATCTGTGCTTCGATGCGGATACGTGGCTTACGACGAACGTACAGCGCGCCGATGCCTTTCGGGCCATAGATTTTGTGGCCGGAGAAGGACATCAGGTCAACTTTCAGCTGGCTCAGGTCGATAGGCAGTTTGCCCACGCTCTGAGTGGCGTCAACGTGGTAGATGATGCCGCGCGCGCGGCACATTTCGCCGATGGTCGCGATATCTTGTACAACGCCGATTTCGTTGTTGACGTGCATGATGGAGACCAGAATGGTGTCGTCGCGCATTGCCGCTTCGAGCTCTTTCAGGTCGATGATCCCGTTGCTCTGAGGCGCCAGGTAGGTCACTTCAAACCCTTCGCGCTCCAGCTGGCGGCAGGTATCCAGCACGGCTTTGTGTTCGGTTTTGCTGGTGATGATGTGCTTGCCTTTTTTCTGATAAAAGTTGGCAGCACCTTTGATCGCCAGGTTGTCGGATTCGGTCGCACCGGAGGTGAAAACAATTTCACGCGGGTCGGCGCCAACCAGGTCGGCAATCTGATTGCGGGCGATATCGACCGCCTCTTCAGCATGCCAGCCAAAACGGTGTGAACGGGAAGCTGGGTTACCAAAGTTTCCGTCCAGGGTCAGACACTGCATCATTTTCTCGGCAACACGCGGGTCCACCGGCGTGGTTGCGGAGTAGTCGAGATAAATCGGTAATTTCATTGCTCTATAAACTCCGTACATCGCTTCAATGCAAGGAATCAGGCAACCGGCTGGATGTACGACCGAGTACACGGGGTGTTCCCACCCCGGCCTGATTCTGAAATTCTTATCGTTTTACTATGCGCGTAACTTAACGTCGATTGCGTCTTGCGCGCGGGTACTGCGCTGTGATTCATGGCTGTGCTGACGACCAGAAACATCCAGAACTTCCTGGTTATTGACCAGTTCACCCAGGGTGATGTTGTTCAGGAAGCCGGTCAGACGGTCGCTCAGATCGCGCCACAGCGCGTGGGTCAGGCACTTATCGCCGCCCTGGCAGCCGCCTTTACCCTGGCAACGGGTCGCGTCTACAGATTCATCAACCGCGCTGATGACTTCGCCAACCGCAATACTGCCCGCGTCTTTACCCAGCAGATATCCACCGCCCGGGCCGCGAACGCTGGAAACCAGTCCATTTTTACGCAGTCTGGAGAACAGCTGTTCCAGATAAGAGAGGGAGATCCCTTGTCGTTCAGAAATATCAGCCAACGGAACCGGGCCCGCTTCGGAGTTGAGCGCAACGTCCAGCATCGCGGTCACGGCATAACGCCCTTTAGATGTCAGTCTCATGTCTTACTTAACCTCAAACTCGCCCCTGCCCGGGGTTTTTATTGTAAAATTGGGGGTATTGCATAGCAGGGCCAAGTCTGACATTCCTGACTAAAATGGTCAACTATTTACTTGACTGTTTTAGTCAGGTATTTAACCTTCTGTGCCTTCATAACATGGGGCGGTCTGATGCCCTCACCCCGGCCCTCTCCCACAGGAGAGGGGGGAAAACAGACGGCGCTACTCTTTATTCTTCTGCTCAATCGACGCCAGAATTCCGCGCAGGATGTTCAGCTCCTGGCTTTCCGGGCGCGCGCGGGTGAACAGACGGCGCAGCTTATTCATGACCTGGCCCGGGTGGTCGGCGCGAATAAAGCCGGTGGCGAGCAGCGTCTGCTCCAGATGGCCGTAGAAACGCTCAAGGTCGTCCACCAGCGGGTAGGCGGCCTCTTCATGCGGCTCTGCGGTGCCTTTTTCCTGCGCGGCCAGCCATGCCATACGCACTTCGTAGGCGATCACCTGTACCGCCATCGCCAGGTTCAGCGAGCTGTATTCCGGGTTAGCGGCAATCGCGACGTGGTAGTGGCACTTTTGCAGTTCATCATTGGTCAGGCCAACGCGCTCGCGGCCAAACACCAGCGCCACCGGCGCCTGTTCAGCTTCTGACACGCTTTTCAGACCGCATTCGCGCGGGTCGAGCATCGGCCACGGCAGCGTGCGGGAGCGCGCGCTGGTGCCCACAACAAGGCTGCATCCTGCAAGGGCTTCGTCCAGGGTATCCACGATTTGCGCGTTGCCGATAACGTCGCTGGCACCCGCCGCGAGGGCGATGGCCTGAGAGTCAGGTTTGACCAGGGGATTTACCAGCCAGAGGTTGGTTAACCCCATGGTTTTCATAGCGCGGGCGACGGAGCCCATGTTGCCGGTGTGCGATGTTTCAACCAGTACGATTCGAATATTTTGCAGCATAGTTTTTTTGCGTCTGAGGTCAGTGTCGAAGAATATTCGGGCATATTATCATAAACGGGAGACATAATCCGATCCCGCTGCTATACTCTGCGCCGATTTTCCCGTTCTTTAACATCCAGTGAGAGAGACCGATGCATCCGATGCTGACCATCGCCGTGCGCGCAGCGCGCAAGGCGGGTAATGTAATTGCCAAACACTACGAAACCCCAGACTCCGTAGAAACCAGCCAGAAAGGCAGCAATGATTTCGTGACTAACGTCGATAAAGCCGCAGAAGCGATTATTATCGAAACAATCCGCAAATCTTACCCGCAGCACACCATCATCACCGAAGAAAGCGGTGAACATGAAGGTACAGACCAGGATGTTCAATGGGTTATCGATCCACTGGATGGCACCACCAACTTCGTTAAACGTCTGCCACACTTCTCCGTATCTATCGCAGTACGCATTAAAGGCCGTACTGAAGTCGCCGTGGTTTACGATCCAATGCGTAACGAACTCTTCACCGCAACCCGCGGTCAGGGCGCACAGCTGAACGGCTACCGTCTGCGCTGCAGCAATGCACGTGACTTGGACGGCACCATTCTGGCGACCGGCTTCCCGTTCAAGGCGAAGCAGCACGCACCAACCTACATTAAAATCCTGGGCAAACTGTTCACCGAATGCGCGGACTTCCGTCGCACCGGTTCTGCTGCGCTGGATCTGGCCTACGTGGCGACCGGTCGCGTTGACGGTTACTTCGAGCTGGCGCTTAAGCCGTGGGACTTTGCTGCGGGCGAGCTGATCGCACGTGAAGCAGGCGCGCTGGTGTGCGATTTCACCGGCGGTCACAACTACATGTCTACCGGCAACATCGTTGCGGGTAACCCGCGCGTTGTTAAAGCGATGCTGGCAAACATGCGTGACGAACTGAGCGATGCGCTGAAGCGTTAAGCCCGGTAATGCCCTCTCCCTGTGGGAGAGGGCATAATATTTAAAACGGCCTCAACCCTCTTCCCACCGGCACCGCGCTGACCCACATCGTCACCGCCGCCACCAGCAAAATCACGCCGCCTGCCAGCGCAAGCGTTGTCCACCCTACCTGCCGCCAGAGCACCGGCGCTTTGTTGCCGCTGAGTTTTACCGCCAGCTGACGGAAGCTGTGAACCAGCAGCGCCAGCGAGGAAATGGTCAGGGACGTTCCCGCCGCCATCGCCAGCGCCGACGCCATTCCCCAGCCAAATACCCCGATAACCTTACTGAACAGCAGCACCATGATTGCACCTGAACACGGGCGCATCCCCATCGACAGAATAATCATCAGACGCGCGCGCCAGTCGTCGCCGTTCTGGAGCTGCGCCTGCGTCGGCACATGCTGATGCCCGCAGCCGCAGTGGGCATCGTGCACGTGATGCAGGGTGAAGGTTTTGAACTTCGGCTTTTGCAGCAGGACGCGCAATTTTTTCAGCGCCCGCCAGCAAAGAATCAGCCCCAGCACGCCCACCAGCGCGTAGCTCCCCTTCTCCAGCCAGAAGCTGCTCATATGGAGCTGCCGGGCAGGAAGCTGCAGTAGCGACAGCACCACTACCACCAGCCCTATTGCCACCAGCCCTTGCAGCAGCGAGGACGCCAGCGTCAGGCCAATGCTCGATTTCAGCTTTGACGGATGCGTGGCAAGCCAGGTCGCGATCACAATCTTGCCGTGCCCGGGGCCCAGGGCGTGCAGCACGCCATAGATAAAGCTAAACGCCAGCAGCGACCCGCCCGCCTGGGCCGGGTTCTCTGCCACGGCTTTGAGCAGGCCGCTCATCTGCTGGTTAACGTCGCGCTGCCAGACAATGCTTTTCATCATGACCTGCGGCCAGGCCTGCCACAGCCAGAGCGCGCCGCCAGCCGCCAGCAGTAAAAAGAGCGCCAGCGGCCACAGGTGCAGCCAGCGGCGCGGTTTTCGGGTAGCGGACGCGATTACTGACATTGCAGCGTTACCTCCTGCGCAAACTGTTTACCCAGCTCCATGTCCTCCGGCGGCGCGTCTTCCTTATCGAGCGAGATGGCGAAGTTGAGCGTTTCATCGCTCGGTTTAGGAGTATGAACGGAGAGCGTGCAGCTCTTTTGCAGCGCGGGCGGAAGCTGCACGTCGCGGTCTTCTGCGTAGCTCATGTCCACGTAATAAGAGGGATCATAGGTTGAGAAGCGGTAGGTCTGCCCCGCCAGAGGCTGCGGATGGGCCAGCGGCAGGATAAACGTCAGCACCGCCTGATGCCCCTCGCGGGACATGCCGTACTCGGTCGGGCGATTCAGAAACTTAACCTTGTCTCCGTTGTGCCAGAACTCTGTGAAGTAGTGCTGGCCGAGCACGTTCGCCATCACCTCCGCGGCCAGTTTTTTCCAGATCTCGTCCCCGGGCTTTGCGTTTCCGGCATCGTAAAGCAGATCCGCTGACGTTATTTCGTCCATCGTCCAGCGCATTTTCAGGCCGCTGAGCTGCGTACCGTCCGTAACCAGCTCCGTTTTCAGGCTGATAAAACTGTGAGGATGGGCGTGGGCAGTAAAGGTGAAAACCGCCAAAAATAGCGCCCAGGCGCATTGTTTAACTATTTGCATCAATTCCTCACGTCAAAAATTCTGTGATGTTCGCCAGCAATCCTGAAGGAAAGCCCTTCCGCTGCGCTTTCTTGCGCACATCCTTTAGCTATTCTTACCAGACACTCACACTGGATACCCGACAGATGATGACGACGCTTGAAACCCCATCTGTGCTTTCCAGTTCGCAGCGCCGCTGCCAGGTGCTTTTGATGCTTTACCTGCCCGATGCTGCCGTCACCGCACAGAGCATAATGGCGATAAACGGGATGGACGCCGCCGTCGCACGGCAAGATATAGCCGAGACACGCGATGAAATCCAGCGCTATCATCGGCTTGATATCGTCACGCACCCTGATGGCCGCTACCGAATTGAAGGCACCGCCCTGAATCAGCGTTTATGCCTGCTGCACTGGCTGCGCCGGTCGCTTCGCCTTTGCCCGCATTTTGTTGCCCAACAGTTTACCCCGGCGCTTAAAACCGCGCTTAAACGCCACGGCATTGCGCGCCCGCTTTACGATGACACCAACCTGCGCGCGCTGATTAACTTCTGCTCGCGCCGCCTTCAGCGCAATTTCGAATGCCGCGACGTGCAGTTCCTGCAGCTGTTTTTGCAGTACTGCCTGATTCAGCACCATCAGGGCCAGACGCCGCAGTTTTCTCCCGTCCAGCGCAGCTGGGCGCAGTCGCGGGGCGAATACTTTACCGCCCAGGAAATTGTGCGCCACTGGAAACGCCGGGTGCCTCAGCCGCCGCATACCGATGAGCAGCTGTTTCTGGCGCTGCTGTTTATGATGCTGCGCACCCCGGATCCGGTGCTCGATAAGCACCAGCAGGATCAGCGCCTGCGGCGCACGATTGTGCGAATGATTGCCCGCTTCCGGGCGCAGACCGGGATGAACTTCAGCGACGAGCAGGGGCTGACCGATCAGCTTTATATCCATCTCGCGCAGGCGCTTGACCGCTCGCTGTTTGATATTGGCATCGACAACAGCCTGCCGGAAGAGATCCACCGTCTGTACCCGCGCCTGCTGCGCACCACCAAAGCCGCGCTGTTCGAGCTGGAGGCCGAGTTTGGCCTGCGTTTTTCCGATGAGGAGATGAGCCTGGTGGCGGTGATTTTTGGCGCGTGGCTGATGCAGGAAACCGATCTGCATGAAAAGCAGGTGGTGCTGCTGACGGGGGAGGATAAGGCCTGTGAAGAGGTGATTGAGCAGCAGCTTCGGGAGCTGACCCTGCTGCCGCTGAATATTCGCTATTTGGCGCTGCAAACGTTCCAGAAAGAGGGCGCGCCGCGCGAGGCCGCGCTGGTGATTACCCCCTACGCCACTGCCCTGCCGCTGTTCTCGCCGCCGCTGATCCACGCCGTTGAAGCGTTGAACGCGCAGCAGCAAGAACATATCCGCGCCATGCTGGAATCCTGATTACGCCCGCGCGGCCACTTTGGGACGAACGACGATCGCAGGCAGCGCCACCAGCGCCATCACCCAGAACACCCCGTGTCCCAGATGCTGATACAGGAAGCCCGCGAACACGGTCATCACCGCGATGCTACCGCCCATCGCCACGGCGGAATAGACCGCCTGCAGGCGGATAACGTCCCCGCCTTCGCGCGCGGCGATATAGCGCATGGCCGCCAGGTGGCACACGGTAAAGGTACCGCAGTGCAGGATCTGCGCCACGATCAGCCACGGCAGCTCGGTCGTCCAGCCCATAATGCCCCAGCGCGCCACGCCGCAGACCGCGGAAAGCAGCAGCAGGTCACGCGCGCCGAAGCGGCGGAACAGCTTTTTGCTGAGCGCAAAGATAACCACTTCGGCCACCACGCCGAGCGACCACAGATACCCCACCGCCGAGGCTGAATAGCCCGCTCCCTGCCAGTAAATCGCGCTAAAGCCGTAGTAGGCCGCGTGGGCGCCCTGAAGCAGACACACGCAGGCCAGAAAACGCCAGCTCTGCGCGACCAGTGAACGCCAGGCTGGCCAGCCGGCGCTTTCATGATGGCGACTTTCGCCCTGGGGCATGACCGATGGGCGCAGCAGCATTCCCAGCAGCATGGAGGCGATCCCGACGCTCAGCAGCGCAAGAATGGCCTCATAATCGTAAAGGGTGACCAACTTGCCCACCAGCGCCGAGCCAATCACAAAAGCCACCGATCCCCACAGGCGCACGCGGCCATAGTCCATGGTTATCTGCTTCTGCCAGGTATTCGCCAGCGCATCCGTCAGCGGCACCAGCGGCGAGAAGAACAGGTTGAAGCCGACCATCACCACCATCAGCCAGGCAAACTGCTGGCTGACCCAGAAGCAGGCGACAAACACCAGCGTGAGCAGGGCAAGAATACGTACCGCTTTAATCAATAAGGAGGGATCGCTGACGCGCGGCGCAATCAGTAAACTCCCCAGAAAACGCGCCACCAGGCCTGCGCCCAGCAGCACGCCGATAGACTCGGGCGTTAAACCAATTCCCTTGAGCCAGACGCTCCAGAAAGGCAAGAAAATGCCGTAGCTAAAAAAGTAGGTGAAATAGCTGAGCGCCAGCCAAAGCGTGGAATGCAAGACCATGAATCCCTCCTGAAATGGTGGCGATAGTCTGTCGGTAATCCCTGACTTTAGCAAGTCATTAGCGCGCTATAAATTAACGTAAAATTAACATCGCTGACGGCCGGACGGCGTATGGCGGGAGCGGCAAATCTGTATTACGTTTAAACTACATTGCCTGAAGAGGTTGTTTCCTATGAACAGCTTACGCTATTTCGATTTTGGCTCCTCACGCTCTTTTCTGTTATTGATTGCCCGTATTGCGATTGTTGCTCTGTTTATTATTTTTGGCTTTCCGAAAATAAGCGGCTTTAGCGGCACCGTTCAATATATGGCCTCCCTCGGCGCGCCGATGCCGACGCTGGCGGCCATTATTGCGGTGATTATGGAAGTGCCCGCCGCGATCCTGATTGTGCTGGGCTTCTTTACGCGCCCTCTCGCCGTGCTCTTTGCTTTATATACGCTGGGTACGGCGGTGATTGGCCACCACTACTGGAATATGACCGGGGATGCGGTGGTGCCTAATATGATTAACTTCTACAAGAACGTGAGTATCGCTGGCGCGTTTATTTTGCTGGCCATTGTCGGGCCGGGGGCAATATCCCTCGACAGGCGATAAGCCATAAAAAAAGGCCGCAAGCGCGGCCTTTTTTATTTCTGCAAAACAGAAGGATTATGCGTAAACCGGGAAGCGTGCGCAGATATCCAGAACTTTACCTTTAACGCGCTCGATAACCGCGTCGTCATTGATGTTGTCCAGAACGTCACACATCCAGCCAGCCAGCTCTTTCACTTCCGCTTCTTTGAAGCCGCGACGGGTTACCGCCGGAGAACCGATACGGATACCGGAGGTCACGAACGGGCTCTTCGGATCGTTAGGCACGCTGTTTTTGTTCACGGTGATGTTGGCGCGGCCCAGGGCTGCGTCAGCTTCTTTACCGGTCAGGTTCTTATCCACCAGATCCAGCAGGAACAGGTGGTTTTCAGTCCCGCCGGAAACCACTTTGTAGCCACGGTTCAGGAACACTTCCACCATCGCTTTGGCGTTCTTGGCAACCTGCTGCTGGTAAACCTTGAACTCAGGCTCCATTGCTTCTTTCAGCGCCACCGCTTTTGCCGCGATAACGTGCATCAGCGGGCCGCCCTGCGCGCTTGGGAACACGGCAGAGTTCAGTTTCTTATACAGATCTTCGTCACCGCCTTTCGCCAGGATCAGGCCGCCGCGCGGGCCCGCCAGGGTTTTGTGGGTGGTGGTGGTCACAACGTGAGCGTGTGGAACCGGGTTAGGGTAAACGCCCGCGGCGATCAGGCCCGCAACGTGTGCCATATCAACGAACAGGTACGCGCCGATGCTGTCTGCGATTTCACGCATTTTTGCCCAGTCAACGATACCGGAGTAAGCGGAGAAGCCGCCGATGATCATCTTCGGCTTGTGCTCTTTGGCCTGCTTAGCCATGTCTTCGTAGTCAATCTTGCCGGACTCATCAATACCGTAAGGGATGATGTTGTACAGCTTGCCGGAGAAGTTAACCGGGGAGCCGTGAGTCAGGTGGCCGCCCTGCGCCAGGTTCATGCCGAGAACGGTATCGCCCGGCTGCAGCAGCGCGGTGTACACCGCGAAGTTTGCCTGGGAGCCAGAGTGCGGCTGCACGTTTGCGTAGTCTGCGCCGAACAGCTCTTTTGCACGGTCAATCGCCAGTTGTTCAACGATATCAACGTACTCGCAGCCGCCGTAGTAGCGCTTGCCCGGGTAACCTTCCGCGTATTTGTTGGTCAGCTGAGAACCCTGCGCCTGCATTACGCGAGGGCTGGTGTAGTTCTCGGAGGCGATCAGTTCAATGTGCTCTTCCTGACGTACTTTTTCCTGCTCCATAGCCTGCCACAGTTCGGCATCATAATCGGCAATGTTCATTTCACGCTTTAACATCCGCATCTCCTGACTCAGCTAACAAGTAAATTTTTGCCCTGAAAAGGCAGTCCGGTTGGACAACGCGCAACAGTATAACTGAATCGTTCTGTGATAACAGGTCTTGACAAACGATTTTACGCAAACGTTTACCTCCACGCCACGCAAGGGTTTGAGGAATAAAGCTCTCCCCCGATTCAACGGAATTCTTTTCAGGTTTGTGATGCATATTTTTCAAGATGCAAAGAACCATTTACATTGCAGGGGTATTTTTATAAGATGCATTTAAAATACATCATTACAGTAACATTTTAAGGAAGATGCTATGTTAGACGCTCAAACCATCGCGACCGTTAAGGCAACCATTCCCCTGCTGGTTGAAACGGGCCCTAAGCTTACCGCCCATTTTTACGATCGCATGTTCACGCACAATCCGGAGCTCAAAGAGATTTTCAACATGAGCAACCAGCGCAACGGCGATCAGCGCGAAGCCCTGTTCAACGCGATTGCGGCCTACGCCAGCAATATCGACAACCTGGCGGCCCTGCTGCCTGCGGTAGAGAAAATCGCGCAGAAACATACCAGCTTCCAGATTAAACCCGAGCAGTACAACATCGTCGGCGCTCACCTGCTGGCGACGCTGGACGAGATGTTCAGCCCGGGTCAGGAGGTGCTGGACGCCTGGGGTAAAGCCTACGGCGTGCTGGCGAGCGTATTTATCAACCGTGAAGCGCAGATCTACAGCGAAAATGCGAGCAAGAACGGCGGCTGGGAAGGCACCCGCGCGTTCCGCATCGTCGCGAAAACCCCGCGCAGCGCGCTGATTACCAGCTTTGAATTCGAGCCTGTCGACGGCCAGCCGGTAGCGGACTATCAGCCGGGTCAGTATCTGGGCGTGTGGCTCAAGCCGGAAGGCTTCCCGCATCAGGAGATCCGCCAGTATTCCCTTACCCGCAAACCCGACGGTAAAGGCTACCGCATTGCGGTTAAACGCGAAGACGGCGGTCAGGTATCGACCTGGCTGCACAATGAGGCGAACGTGGGCGACGTGGTGCATCTGGCGGCGCCAGCGGGTGATTTCTTTATGGCGGTTGAGGCGAATACGCCGGTCACGCTGATTTCCGCGGGCGTGGGCCAAACGCCAATGCTGGCGATGCTGGACACGCTGGCGCACGCGCGCCACGGTGCGCAGGTGAACTGGTTCCACGCGGCGGAGAACGGCGACGTTCACGCGTTTGCCGATGAGGTGAAGGCGCTGGCGGGGAGCTTGCCGCGATTTAGCGCGCATACCTGGTATCGCCTGCCGACGGAGGCGGATCGCGCGGCGGCTCGCTTTGACAGCGAAGGGCTTATGGATTTACGCCAGCATGAAGGGGCGTTTAGCGCACCGGACATGCAGTTTTACGTCTGCGGGCCGGTGGCGTTTATGCAGTTTGCCGCGAAGCAGCTCGTGGAGCTTGGAGTGAATAAGGACAACATTCATTACGAATGCTTCGGCCCGCACAAGGTGCTGTAATAAAAAAGCCCCTCTTTGAGGGGCTTTTTTTTCGCCGGGAGGCCGCTGCGCCTTGCCCGGCCCGTAAAACCGCGGGCAATGTTAGATCGCGGCGTCGTCTTCTTCACCGGTACGGATACGAATGACCCGCGCCACGTCGAAGACGAAGATCTTGCCGTCGCCAATCTTACCGGTCTGCGCCGTGCGGATAATCGTATCCACGCAGGTATCCACAATATCGTCACTCACCACGATTTCGATTTTCACTTTTGGCAGAAAGTCGACCATATACTCTGCACCGCGGTACAGTTCGGTATGCCCTTTCTGGCGACCAAAACCTTTCACTTCCGTCACTGTCATCCCGGTGATGCCAACTTCTGCCAGCGCTTCACGTACATCATCCAGTTTGAAAGGTTTAATAATCGCATCAATCTTTTTCATGGTGGGTCCTTAAACTCTTGCCAGTAAGCTGCCTCGTAATCGGTTGCTCACAGTATCATATTCATTCTGATTTTGCGGTACTACTCTTTAAAATCGTTCGCTTCCAGCTCGTGGCGGGACAGCAGTTTGTAGAACTCGGTGCGGTTGCGCCCGGCCATCCGCGCGGCGTGGGTCACGTTGCCTTTGGTTATTTGCAGCAGCTTGCGCAGGTAGTTCAGCTCAAACTGGTTTCGCGCTTCGGCGAAGGTCGGCAGCGCGGTATTCTCCCCTTCCAGCGCCTGCTCCACCAGCGCATCGCTGATTACCGGCGAGGAGGTGAGCGCCACGCACTGCTCAATAACGTTCACCAGCTGGCGCACGTTCCCCGGCCAGCCGGCGGTCATCAGGCGCTTCATCGCATCCGTTGAGAAGGCGCGCACGAACGGCTTGTGGCGATCGGCGGCCTGGCGCAGCAGATGGTTCGCCAGCAGCGGGATATCTTCCGCACGCTCGGCAAGGGCCGGAATTTTCAGGTTCACCACGTTCAGGCGATAGTAAAGATCTTCGCGGAACTCGTTGCGCGCCATCACCTTCGGCAGATCCCGGTGGGTCGCAGATATGATTCGCACGTTGATGTCGATGTCGCGGTTGCTGCCGAGCGGGCGCACCTTGCGCTCCTGCAATACGCGCAGCAGCTTGACCTGCAGCGGCGCGGGCATATCGCCGATCTCATCCAGGAAGAGCGTGCCGCCCTCTGCCGCCTGGAACAGCCCTTCCCTGCTGCTCACCGCGCCGGTAAAGGCGCCGCGGGCGTGGCCGAAGAGTTCGGACTCCAGCAGCTGCTCCGGCAATGCCCCGCAGTTGATGGCGATAAAGGCATTTTTACTGCGCGGGCTGGCGTTGTGAATCGCCTGAGCGAGGATCTCTTTCCCCGTCCCGCTTTGGCCGTTAATCAGCACGCTGACGTCGGACTGCGCCACCATCCGCGCCTGTTCGAGCAGGCGCAGCATGATAGGGCTGCGGGTGACGATGGATTCGCGCCAGGCCTCGTCAGAGGAAGGGGCGGCGTGTTCCAGCGCGCTGTCGATCGCCTTGTAGAGCGCGTCTTTATCCACCGGCTTGGTGAGGAAACTGAACACCCCCTGCTGGGTCGCGGCGACCGCGTCCGGGATCGAGCCGTGGGCGGTGAGGATGATGACCGGCATTCCCGGCTGCTGCTTTTGGATCTCGGTAAACAGCTGCATCCCGTCCATCTCGTCCATGCGCAGGTCGCTGATCACAAGGTCGATCTTCTCGCGATTGAGCACCTTCAGCCCTTCCTGCCCGCTTTCGGCGGTCACAACGCTGTAGCCTTCGCTGACCAGACGCATCCCGAGCAGTTTTAATAATCCCGGATCGTCGTCCACCAGCAGGAGATGGGCAGGTTTGCGGCTTGTCATGGCTTCTCGTCCTCTTGTTTCTGCGCGTCCGCGTCCGGCGCCGGGGCGGCGCTGCCTTTCGATCCATCAGGCAGATAGTTGCCTGCCGGCTTACGCGTTGAGAGCTGTCTTTCGATATCGGTCAGGTTTTCCAGCTTGCGCGTGGTGGTGTCAAGCTGCGCGCGCAGGTGCTCCTGCTGCTGGCGAAGGGTATCCAGCTCGGCATCGGAAGACTGCTGCAGCTTGCTGTAGCGCGAGCGCTCCTCGGCCAGCTGAAGCTGCTGCACCTGTCCGTCGCGCCAGAGCTGATACACCGGGCGAACCTGCCCAGGGATGCTCGCGGCAAGCGCGTCCAGGCGCGACGTGTTGTTCCGGCGCTCAACGGGGGTGATTTTGGCGTCAGCCATTAATATCGCCCGCTTGAAAACAGCCTGCCAGGTTTCGTCGTCCCACATCGCCGCCTGCGCCCGGGCGGTGGCAGGCGAAAGACGCTTCGAGCAGTCCATGCCGCGCAGCCAGAACAGCGGGTTCGATTCAACGTCGTGTCCCGATAAATTCCAGATATCGTCGCAGCGGGTGGTCAGAAAATCGGCCAGCTGATTCTCAGGCCACGTGGCTTCTTTTTTGTCGCTAATTGCACTCGAGGGTGCATGGGTAACACAGCCTGCCAGCAGCAGAGCGGGCAAACCGAGGCGTAATTTTTTGCTGGAAAACACCGCGCGCGCTGCGCGGAAAAAGACGTGTGACATACTCACCAGACATAGATTCATTTCATTGATTTTTCCGGCTCAAGAGGCAGTTCGATACGGAAGCAGACGTCCGAGCGATCGTCACGGGCGATATGAAGCTCGCCCTGCATCCGTCTTATGCAGTCCCGGGCGATACTCAGGCCCAGACCGCTTCCTTTTACCGCACCTTTTCGCTGATGACTCCCCTGGAAAAATGGCTCAAATATCATCGCCTTTTCCTCATCAGGGATCGGGGTTCCCGTATTCGCTACATCTATTAACACCCGCGAGCCATGGGTATAGCTACGAATATAAATGTTACCGGATTCAGTACCATAGTGCACCGCATTGGAATAAAGATTATCCAGCACGCTCATCAGCAGCATCGGCTCTGCCAGGCAGGCGGGCTCGCTGAGTTCCACGTCGGTATGCATCATTTTAGCTCGTGCTGGCAGGCTATGGGCGGAGATCACCATATCCACCAGCGGTGCAATCTCGACTTTTTCCAGCACCACCGCGCCGTCCGCCAGCTTGCGGTTGTAATCCAGCAGCTGCTCAATGAGCTTTTGCAGATTGCGGCTGCTGGCGTCGAGGATCTCGACAATCTCTTTTTGCTCCGCCGACAGCGGCCCCGCCACCTCGTCCGCCAGAAGCTCCGTGCCTTCGCGCATGCTGGCGAGCGGCGTTTTCAGCTCGTGGGAGATATGGCGTAAAAACTGATGGCGCTGCGATTCCAGCCAGGCAAGGCGTTCTGACAGCCAGATAATGCGCTGCCCCACCGAGCGCAGCTCGCGCGGGCCTTTGAAGGTGACCGTATCGCCGAGGGATTTGCCCTCGCCCAGGCGGTTAATCATGCGCTGAATGCCCTTTACCGGGCCGATGATCATGCGGGTGAAGAGTAATACCAGCCCGAGGCTGACCAGGAACAGCACCAGCGCCTGCCAGCCGAAGAACTGGCCGCGTTCGGCAATCTCCTGCTGCAGCTGCTGTCCACGCGAAAAGACCACCGTGCGCGTGGCCTGCACCATGTCGGTATTGGCGTTGGCGAAGGCCTCAAGACGCGCGGCGGCGGCGGCATCCGGCCCGCTGTTTTTACACTGGAGCTGGGCAAGATCGTTCAGATCCTGACGCAGCGCCTGATAGAGCTTGTCGTCGGGCAGCACGCCCGCGTGCGCATCCAGCATTTCGCTGTAGCGCTTGCGCTGATTTTGATAGACCTTTTCCAGGGTGCGGTCGTCCAGCACGCAGTACTGGCGATAGCTGCGCTCCATCTCCAGCGCGGCGTTGGTCATCGCTTCGCTGCGCCTGGCGTCAATCAGCGTGGTGCGGTTGGTCAGCGCCGCCTGGGCGCTCAGCGCGTTCAGGCTTTGCCACGCCTGCCACGCCAGCACCAGCAGCGGGAGCAGGATCAGCAGGAACGCCATCATAACGAGCTGTCGCAGCGAGCGGGGGAAAACGGGCCAGCGTTTCAACACATTACTCTCTCAATGTGGGTTTCAGGAGAGCGTAACGAGTCTGCCCTTCAGATACAACAAAGCCGGGTAAAAACCCGGCTTTGCTATGGAATGAGGCGGTGCCTAACTCGACGTTTCGCCCGGGCCTGATAAGCATACGCTTTTATCAGTAGTTGGACGGCAGGCACCTTTTTGTGCGTCATTCGAAGTTTATGTAGCACGTCCCGAAGGGGCTGACATAAGAAGGTGAATGAGCCACTGCTCAGTATTATGCAACAGCTGTGCCACAATTGAAAACAAATAATTATCTTTATGATATTTAATGATTTTTATAGTAAATGACGTTAATTAGCGGTTGAACGATTTTCAGCCTAAGTGTCGCTAATCAGCAACACCTTAAAAGCAACTTAACCACTACTATACAAATCAATAACTTAAGTGTCTCCATTTAGAGACAGGGCAATTATCCGTTTGTCGCGTTTTTGCGACAGGCATAAAAAAGCCCGGCCAGCGCGAACGCTGACCGGGCCCGGGATCGCGGGGTAAGAACCTTAGCCCAGCTGCTTACGCGCGTTGCGGAAAATGCGCATCCACGGGCTGTCCTCGCCCCAGTTTTCCGGGTGCCAGGAGTTGCTCACCGTGCGGAACACGCGCTCCGGGTGAGGCATCATGATGGTGACGCGACCGCTTTCGGTGGTGACCGCCGTGATACCGTTCGCCGAGCCGTTCGGGTTCGCCGGATAGGTTTGCGTGACCTTACCGAAGTTATCGACAAAGCGCAGCGCCACCAGGCCTTTGCTTTCAAGCTCGGCCAGGTGTGCGGCGTTACGCACTTCAATCTGGCCTTCACCGTGGGACACCGCGATAGGCATCTGCGAGCCCATCATTCCCTGCAGCAGCAGAGAAGGGCTTTGCGTCACTTCCACCAGGCTGAAGCGAGCCTCGAAGCGGTCGGACTGGTTGCGCACGAAGCGCGGCCAGGCCTCGCTACCCGGGATCAGCTCGCGCAGGTTAGACATCATCTGGCAGCCGTTACACACGCCCAGCGCCAGCGTCTGCGGACGGTGGAAGAAGGTTTCGAACTCGTCGCGCACGCGGCTGTTGAACAGGATGGACTTCGCCCAGCCTTCACCCGCGCCCAGCACGTCACCGTAAGAGAAGCCGCCGCAGGCCACCAGCGCCTGGAAATCTTCCAGACCGGTACGCCCCGCCAGCAGGTCGCTCATGTGAACGTCGATGGCGTCAAAGCCCGCGCGGTGGAAGGCAGCCGCCATCTCAACGTGGGAGTTCACGCCCTGCTCGCGCAGAACCGCCACCTTCGGACGGGCGCCGGTCGCGATGTACGGCGCGGCGATGTCTTCGCTGATGTCGAAGGAGAGCTTCACGTTCAGGCCCGGATCGCTGTCGTTCGCCTTGGCGCTATGCTCCTGGTCGGCACATTCCGGGTTATCGCGCAGACGCTGCATCTGCCAGGTGGTTTCTGCCCACCACATGCGCAGCGTGGTGCGGCTTTCGCTGAAGACCGCATGGCCGTCCGCTTCAATCACGAAGCGATCGCCCTGCACCGCTTTACCCAGATAGTGCACGCAGTCGGCCAGGCCGTGCTGCGCCAGCAGCGCTTCCACCGCCTCACGATCCGCCGCACGCACCTGAATCACCGCGCCCAGCTCTTCGTTGAACAGCGCCGCCAGGCGGTCGTCGCCGAGCGTGGCAATGTTGGCTTCCACGCCGCAGTGGCCGGTGAAGGCCATTTCTGCCAGCGTCACCAGCAGGCCGCCGTCGGAGCGGTCGTGGTAGGCCAGCAGCTTGCGCTGCGCCACCAGCGCCTGGATCGCGTCGTAGAAGCCTTTCAGCTGCGCGACGTCGCGCACGTCGGCAGGCTTGTCGCCAAGCTGACGGTAAACCTGCGCCAGCGCGGTCGCCCCCAGCGCGTTGTGGCCCTTGCCGAGGTCAATCAGCAGCAGGGCGTTGTCTTCGGTAGACAGCTGCGGCGTGACGGTGTGGCGCACGTCTTCCACGCGCGCAAACGCGGTGATCACCAGCGACAGCGGAGAGGTCATCTCGCGCTGCTCGCTACCTTCCTGCCAGCGGGTTTTCATCGACATAGAGTCTTTACCCACCGGAATGGTCAGGCCGAGCGCAGGACACAGCTCTTCCCCTACCGCCTTCACGGCTTCGTACAGGCCAGCGTCTTCGCCCGGGTGACCGGCAGCGGCCATCCAGTTTGCGGAGAGCTTAATGCGTTTGATATCGCCAATCTGCGTGGCGGCAATGTTGGTCAGCGCTTCGCCCACGGCCAGACGCGCGGAGGCGGCGAAGTCCAGCAGCGCCACCGGGGTGCGTTCGCCGAGCGCCATCGCTTCGCCGTAGTAGCTGTCGAGGCTGGCGGTGGTCACGGCGCAGTTTGCCACCGGGATCTGCCACGGGCCGACCATCTGATCGCGCGACACCATGCCGGTAACGGTACGGTCGCCGATGGTCACGAGGAAGGTTTTCTCTGCCACCGCCGGGAGGTGCAGCACGCGGTTAACCGCGTCGGCCACGGTAATGTCCTGACGATCCAGCGCCTTGCCCGCCGCTTTGCGGGTGGTGACGTCGCGGGTCATCTTCGGCGTTTTGCCGAGCAGCACGTCCAGCGGCAGATCGATCGGCTGGTTGTCGAAATGGGTGTCGCTTAAGGAGAGATGCTGCTCTTCGGTGGCTTCACCGATCACCGCATACGGCGCGCGCTCGCGGCGGCACAGCTCGTCAAACAGCGGCAGCTGGTCAGCGGCAACCGCCAGCACGTAGCGCTCCTGGGATTCGTTACACCAGATTTCCAGCGGGCTCATGCCCGGCTCATCGCTCAGGATGTCGCGCAGGTTGAAGCGCCCGCCGCGCCCGCCGTCGCTCACCAGCTCCGGCATGGCGTTAGATAGCCCGCCCGCGCCCACGTCGTGAATAAACAGGATTGGGTTGGCATCGCCAAGCTGCCAGCAGCGGTCGATCACCTCCTGGCAACGACGCTCCATTTCCGGGTTGTCGCGCTGAACGGAGGCGAAGTCGAGATCGGCATCAGACTGGCCGGACGCCATAGACGACGCCGCGCCGCCGCCCAGGCCGATGTTCATCGCCGGGCCGCCGAGCACGATCAGCTTCGCGCCTACGACGATCTCGCCCTTTTGCACGTGATCTTCACGGATGTTGCCGATCCCGCCCGCCAGCATGATTGGCTTGTGGTAGCCGCGCAGCTCTTCGCCGTTGTGGCTGTCGACCTTCTCTTCGTAGGTACGGAAGTAGCCGTTCAGCGCCGGGCGACCAAATTCGTTGTTGAACGCCGCGCCGCCCAGCGGGCCTTCGGTCATGATGTCCAGCGCGGTCACGATGCGCTCCGGCTTGCCGAAGTCTTCTTCCCACGGCTGTTCGAAGCCCGGAATACGCAGGTTAGACACGGAGAAGCCCACCAACCCGGCTTTTGGTTTCGCACCGCGGCCCGTTGCTCCTTCGTCGCGGATTTCACCGCCGGAGCCCGTCGCCGCGCCCGGCCACGGAGAGATCGCCGTCGGGTGGTTGTGCGTTTCTACCTTCATCAGGATATGCGCAGGCTCCTGATGGAAGTCATAGCGCGCTGCTTCACGGTCGGCGAAGAAGCGGCCCACCTCGGAACCTTCCATCACCGCGGCGTTGTCTTTATAGGCAGACAGCACGTGGTCAGGGGTTTTCTCCATGGTGTTTTTGATCATTTTGAACAGCGACTTCGGCTGCTGTTCGCCGTCGATAATCCAGTCGGCGTTGAAAATCTTGTGGCGGCAGTGCTCGGAGTTGGCCTGCGCAAACATGTAGAGTTCGATGTCGTTCGGGTTGCGGTTCAGCTTAACGAACGCGTCCTGCAGGTAGTCGATTTCGTCTTCTGCCAGCGCCAGGCCCAGACGCAGGTTGGCGTCAATCAGCGCCTGACGGCCTTCACCCAGCAGATCCACGCTCTGTACCGGCGCAGGCTGGTGATGGGAGAAGAGCTTCTGCGCGTCGTCCAGAGAGGTGAACACGCTCTCCATCATGCGGTCGTGCAGCTCAGCGGCCACCGCCTGCCACTGTTCAGCCGTCAGCGTTGACGCTTCGACGTAGTACGCCACGCCGCGCTCCAGACGGGTAATCTGGTTCAGGCCGCAGTTGTGGGCGATGTCGGTGGCTTTAGAAGACCAGGGGGAGATGGTGCCAGGGCGAGGCGTCGCCAGGATCAGTTTGCCGGTCGCCGTATGGCTGCTCAGGCTTGGGCCGTACTTGAGAAGGCGTTCAAGCTGGACGCGTTCCTCTGCATTGAGCGGAGCATTCAGGTCAGCAAAATGGACATACTCAGCGTAAATATTGCTTACCGGAAGGTCGGCTGCCTGAAAACGTGCCAGCAGTTTGTTGATACGGAAGGCAGACAGTGCAGGCGAACCACGCAGAATTTCCATCATAAGTCTCTCGTCTTCGAAGCGCCGGGGCGCTTACAGTGTGCGCAAGGGGGGAAAACGGGCGTCATTATAGAGAATCCTGAGCGCCGACGAAACCGTTTGCGTCGAAATAAAATCTGCGGCGCCGTTTATCAATAGATGTGACCTGTCTCTCTTATTGGTTGCCAACTGGCGCAACTTTGCGCAAAATGCCGCACATTCAATGGCAAACCCTATTCTTAACATGGCTACAGCATACTGAGGCAACCGGCGTCGCAGAGAATTAACTAATTGAAAAAATTAAAGATTAATTATCTGCTCATCGGCATAGTGACGTTGCTGCTGGCAGTGGCCCTCTGGCCTTCTATCCCCTGGTTCGGCAAAGCCGAAAACCGCATCGCCGCCATTCAGGCGCGGGGAGAGCTGCGCGTCAGTACCCTGGTCTCCCCGCTGATTTACAGCGATATCAACGGCAAAGTGATTGGCCTGGACTACGAGCTGGCCCAGCAGTTTGCCGACTACCTGGGCGTGAAGCTCAAAATCACCGTTCGCCAGAACATCAGCCAGCTGTTCGACGATCTCGACAACGACGATGCCGATATCCTCGCCGCCGGGCTGGTCTATAACAACGAGCGCAGCAAAAACTACCAGCCGGGGCCGACCTACTACTCGGTGTCGCAGCAGCTGGTCTATCGGGTCGGCAGCCTGCGCCCGCGCACGCTTGCCGATATCACCGAACAGCAGCTCACCATCGCGCCGGGCAGCGTAGCGGTTGGCGACCTGAGCGCGCTTAAAGAGAAGAAATACCCCGACCTGAGCTGGAAGGTTGATCCAAAGCTTGGCACCACCGCCCTGCTGGAGCAGGTCAAAGACAAAAAACTGGCCTACACCATCGCGGACTCTGTGGCCATTAGCCTTTTCCAGCGCGTTCACCCGGAAATCGCCGTGGCGCTCGACGTGACCGACGAGCAGCCCGTAACCTGGTTTAGCCAGCTCGACGACGACCAAACCCTGTCAGCCGCGATGCTCGATTTCTTTAACATCATGAATGAAGACGGCACCCTGGCGCGCCTGGAGGAGAAATATCTGGGCCACGGGGATGACTTCGACTATGTCGATACCCGCAGCTTCCTGCGCGCGGTGGACAGCGTGCTGCCCGACCTTCAGCCGCTGTTTGAGAAATACGCCCAGGAGATCGACTGGCGTCTGCTGGCGGCCATCTCGTATCAGGAATCCCACTGGGATACCCAGGCCACCTCCCCGACCGGCGTGCGCGGCCTGATGATGCTGACCAAAAACACCGCCCAGAGCCTCGGCCTGACCGACCGCACCGACGCCGAGCAGAGCATCAGCGGCGGCGCGCGCTATTTACAGGACATGATGACCAAAGTACCGGACACGGTGCCGGAAGAAGAGCGCATCTGGTTTGCGCTGGCGGCCTATAACATGGGCTACGCGCACATGCTGGATGCCCGCGCCCTGACGGCAAAAACGAAGGGAAATCCCGACAGCTGGTCAGACGTAAAGCAGCGCCTGCCGCTGCTCAGCCAGAAGCCCTGGTACAACAAGCTGACCTACGGCTACGCGCGCGGGCACGAGGCCTATGCCTATGTGGAGAATATCCGTAAGTATCAGATAAGCCTGGTGGGGTATTTGCTGGAGAAAGAGAAGGAAGCCGCCGAGGCGCAGCAGCTGGCGCAGAGCTATCCGGTGGTGGCACCGGACGAGCTTAATCGCCCGCCTGCTTCAATTCTGCCTTTTGTTGCTTTTTCTGCTGCCGGCGCATTCGAAAGAAGTCACTCAATAGCCCCGAACACTCTGGTGCAAGCACCCCACCGATAGTCTTCACCTGGTGGTTCATTCCAGGATGCCCAAGCACGTCCATCAGCGACCCCGCCGCGCCGGTTTTTTCATCCCGCGCGCCGAAAACTAATGTTCCAATACGGCTGTGCACCATCGCGCCTGAGCACATTACGCAGGGCTCAAGGGTGACGTACAGCGTGGTGTCGAGCAGTCGGTAGTTTTGCAGCACCAGTCCGCCCTGACGCAGCGCCATGATCTCCGCGTGCGCGGTAGGATCGTGGCGGCCAATCGGGCGGTTCCACCCTTCCCCGATCACCTGATTGTTATGAACGAGAACCGCGCCCACGGGCACTTCGCCCTCTTCCCAGGCACGTTGAGCCAGCGTGAGCGCATGGCGCATCCAGTATTCATGATTCAGTTCGGGGATGGACAAGGGTTGATACTCCAGTCTAAAAGCGGGCGGCATTATACACATCCGCCCCTGATAAGACTATTCGAGCTGCTGAAGTTCCCCTGCGGGAGTAACGCGCCAGCGGTGCTGGCAGAAATAGAGCAGCGGGTTGTCCTGCTTGCTGTCGCTGTAGCCGCTGTACAGGCGCAGCGGCGTGCCGATACGCTTTTCCAGCTGCACCACCTTTTCATGCCCGAGGCAGCGCATCGTCAGCACCCAGCCGCCGTACCCGCGCGTGACCTGAGTGGCGATGAGGTTAACCCGCGGCAGCCAGGGCGTATCGAAATAGACCTGTTCCACCAGCGGCTGCGGCGAGCCGGTAATGAGCCAGATATCCGCATCGTTTTCGGAAAGGTAGTTGGTGAGCCTTTGCTGGACAACGGGAAACGCGGTCACGTGACCGCGAAACCACTGCACAAAATCCTGCTCCAGCTGCTTGAGGCGCGCCTCGCTGTGTCCGAAGGTGCAGCCCCACAGCAGGAGGCTCATCGGCCAGCGGGCGGCGCGGCCTTTAATCAGCAGCGCCAGGCCAATCGCGGGTAACAGAGGCAGTACGAGCAACGCATTCAGTGGCTGTCGCCGCAGCAGGTAACGCATAAACGTTCCGAACATATCCTGCTGGTGCAGCGTTCCATCCAGATCGAAAAAGACAACGCGACGCTCGTGATTAGCCAAACCTTACTCCTCTGGGTCGTTGAATCCTAACAGCCAGGTAAACATGAACCCGGCGATCACCGCTACCAAATAGCCTAACAGATAGAGCATGACTTTTCCGGTCACGATGGTTAATGCCAGCGGTAAACCGGAGATCCCGAAGGTAATAACCGTTGCCACTTTCCAGTAGCTGATCAGCGCACCGCCTACCGCGCCGCCAAGACAGGCCGCGAGGAACGGTTTACCGAGCGGCAGCGTCACGCCGAAAATCAGCGGTTCGCCAATGCCGAGTAATCCCACCGGCAGCGCACCTTTGATGACCTTTTTCAGCCGCGCGTTGCGGGTCTTCATCAGAACCGCAATCGCCGCGCCCACCTGCCCCACGCCCGCCATCGACAAAATCGGCAGCAGTGCGTTGTAGCCGTGCGCCTGCACCAGCTCGACGTGGATCGGCACCAGCCCCTGATGCAGCCCGGTCAGCACCAGCGGCAGGAAGGTGCCCGACAGCACCGCCCCCACCAGCAACCCGCCGCGATCGATCGCCAGGGACGCCCCGTGGGCAATCGCCTCGGAGATCCAGCCGCCCAGCGGCTGCAGGGCAACAATCGCCACGCTGCCGGTGATGAGCGTGGTAAGCAGCGGGTTGAGGATAAGCTCAATCGAGCCGGGCAGCAGGGTGCGCAGCTTTTTCTCAATCCAGCACATCAGGATCACCACCAGCAGCACCGCGATAACGCCGCCGCGGCCCGGCTGGAGCGCCTCGCCAAACAGCGTAATTTGCGCCAGCTGCGGGCTGGAGAGGATCCCCGCCATCACCCCGCCCATCGCCAGCGAGCCGCCAAACACCTTCGCGGCGTTGACCCCCACCAGAATGTTCATGATGGCAAACACCGCGCTGCCGAATATCCCGAGAATGCCCAGCATGTTCGGATACTGGGTGGCAAAATCCCCGACGATATCCGGGCGCTTGAGGATATTAATAATTCCGGTAATTAGCCCCGAGGCAATAAACGCCGGGATCAGCGGAATAAAGACGTTGGCCAGCTGTCGCAGCGCATCGCTCATCGGAGCCTTGTACTTTGCTTTAGCCTGGGCTTTGGTACGCTCGGCGTCGTCAAAGGTGGCCGCTGCTTCACCGCCCATCTGCGCGCGCATGGCATCTACCACCTGCGCGGCCTTGCCCGGGCCGACAATCAGCTGGTGCTGCTGCCCCTGCTTCACGTACCCGCTCACGCCGGGGAGCTGCTTCAGGCGAGCCAGATCGAGCTGGTCGTCGTCATGCACCTCGACGCGCACGCGCGTCATGCAATTCTCCAGACGCTGAATGTTCTTCTTCCCGCCGATCCCCTGCAAAATCCCGCTGGCGAGCGCTGCTGTTTTTTCCATAGACGCCTCTGTTTTAGTTTTCTAATGCCGCCCGTAAGAATCCCTGATGCGCATCGAGCTTCGCTTTCGCAGCGGCTGCATCCAGCCCGCTTAAGATCATCAGAATGGCCGGTTTTACGCTGTAATCGGTCTGTTTAAGTACGCTTTCGGCCTCGTCGCGGCTGGCACCCGTGGCTTCCACCACCATGCGGCAGGCGCGGTCCACCAGCTTGACGTTGGTGGCCTGCATGTCCACCATCAGGTTCTGGTACACCTTGCCGAATTTAACCATCGCGCCGGTTGAAATCATGTTGAGCACCAGCTTTTGCGCGGTGCCGGACTTCAGGCGCGTGGAGCCGGTCAGCGCCTCGGGCCCGACCACTGGGGAGATGGCAATTGCCGCCACCTGCGCAATCGGCGAGCCCGGGTTGCAGGAGATCGCAACAGTGGTACAGCCCGTACGGTTGGCGTACTCCAGGCCGCCAATCACGTAGGGCGTGCGCCCGGATGCCGCCAGCCCAACCACCAGATCCTGCGCGGTCAGGTTCAACGCCCGTAGATCGTCTTCACCGAGCTGTTTGTTGTCTTCCGCCCCCTCGACGGCTTTCAGCAGCGCGCCCGGGCCGCCGGCAATCAGGCCAATCACCAGACCGTGCGGCACGCCGAAGGTTGGCGGGCATTCGGATGCGTCCAGCACCCCAAGACGCCCGCTGGTGCCCGCGCCCATATAGATAATGCGACCGCCGGCTTTCAGCGCGGTTGCCGCGGCATCCACGGCTTTTGCCACATCCGGTAATGTCTCTTTCACTGCCTGCGCGACCAGCGTATCCTGTTGATTAAAACGGCTAACCAGCTCAAGGGTGGATAGCGCGTCCAGATCCATCGTTTGGGGATTACGCGTTTCAGAAACCAGGGAACCAAGATTCATCTTTTTTACCTCAAGAATTTTTAATTCATAATAATCACACTATAATGGAATATAAAATTCATTCAGGCGAGCAAAACTCTTATTTGCAGCAGCAATCACACTTTCGCCAGGAGAACGTATGAACTGTTTGATCCGCATTCGCCAGCGCTACGCAGGCTTTGCCCAGAGCGACAAAAAGCTGGCGGATTTTCTGCTGTCGCAGCCCGATCGTGCCCGCCATCTCAGCTCCCAGCAGCTGGCGAGCGAGGCCGGCGTAAGCCAGTCGAGCGTGGTGAAATTTGCCCAGAAGATTGGCTTTAAGGGCTTTCCGGCGCTGAAGCTGGCGCTGAGCGAAGCGCTGGTCAGCAACCCGAATCCCCAGTCAATGCCGGTGCATAACCAGATCCGCGGCGATGACCCGATGCGTCTGGTCGGCGAGAAGCTGATTAAAGAGAACGTGGCGGCGATGCACGCCACCCTCGACGTCAACACCGAAGAGAAGCTGCTCGAAAGCGTGGCGATGCTGCGCGGCGCGCGGCGCATCGTGCTGACCGGGATCGGCGCGTCCGGCCTGGTGGCGCGCAACTTTGGCTGGAAGCTGACCAAGATCGGCTATAACGCCATCGTCGAGCTGGATATGCACGCCCTGCTGGCAACGGTGCAGGCGATGGATCCTGACGATCTGCTGCTGGCTATCTCCTATACCGGCGAGCGCCGGGAGATCAACATGGCCACCGACGAAGCCCTGCGCGTGGGCGGGAAAATCCTCGCCATCACCGGGTTTACTCCGAATGCGCTGCAGCAGCGCGCGACGCGCTGCCTGTATACCATCGCAGAGGAGCAGGCCACCCGCAGCGCGGCGATTTCGTCCACCAGCGCGCAGATGATGCTGACGGATCTGCTGTTTATGGCGCTGGTTCAGCAGGATCTGGAACATGCCCCGGAACGCATTCGCCACAGCGAAGAGCTGGTAAAAAAGCTGGTTTGAGCAGGGATTGAGCGTATAATGCCCGCCCTGTTTGTGTTGTTTCTGAGAATTTCCCGATGGCGCTGTTAATCACCAAAAAATGCATCAATTGCGATATGTGCGAACCCGAATGCCCGAACCAGGCGATTTCGATGGGTGACAGCATTTATGAGATTAACAGCGACCGCTGTACGGAATGCATCGGCCATTACGAAACGCCGACCTGTCAGAAAGTGTGCCCGATCCCCAATACCATCCTGAAGGATCCGGCACATCCTGAAAACGAAGAGCAGCTGTGGGATAAGTTTGTGCTGCTGCACCACGCCGACAAACTCTAGCTTTCGATAATCACCGTCGCGCTGGCGTAGTGGCGCTCGTCGGCGATGGTGACGTGGATATGCGCCACGCCGAGTTTTTCCGCCAGCTTTTGCGCTTCGCCCCATAACCGCAGGCGCGGTTTGCCCAGCTCATCGTTAAACACTTCGAACTGATTAAACGCCAGACCGTTACGGATGCCGGTGCCAAAGGCCTTGGCTGCCGCCTCTTTTACCGCAAAGCGTTTTGCCAGAAAACGCACCGGCTGCTGATGCGTTTCCCAGATGGCCCATTCGTTGTCGCTCAATACGCGCCTTGCCAGGCGATCGCCGCTGCGGGCGATCACCGCTTCAATACGGGCTATTTCAACGATGTCCGTGCCTAAGCCCAGAATAGCCATTACTGACGCGCTTCCAGCATCAGGCGCTTCATCTCAGACACCGCCTCTTTCAGGCCGCTCATCACCGCACGGCCAATAATAGCGTGGCCGATATTCAGCTCGTGCATTTCCGGCAGCGCGGCAATGGCTTTGACGTTGTGGTAGGTCAGACCGTGTCCGGCGTTCACTTTCAGCCCCAGGCTGGCGGCGTAGGTCGCGGCTTTAGCAATACGCTCCAGCTCTTTGGCCTGAGTGGCTTCGTCTTCGGCGTCAGCGTAGCAGCCGGTGTGAATTTCGATATAAGGCGCGCCCACTTCCGCCGCAGCTTTGATTTGCTCAGCATCGGCGTCAATAAACAGGGAAACCAGAATGCCCGCATCGGCAAGACGCTTGCAGGCATCGCGCATTTTGTCGCGCTGACCGGCCACGTCCAGCCCGCCTTCGGTGGTCACTTCCTGACGCTTTTCCGGCACCAGGCAGCAGAAGTGCGGCTTCGTGTCGCAGGCAATCGTCAGCATCTCTTCGGTGACCGCCATCTCCAGATTCATGCGGGTATCCAGCGTCTGGCGCAGGATACGCACGTCGCGATCGGTGATGTGGCGACGATCTTCGCGCAGGTGAACGGTAATGCCGTCGGCGCCAGCCTGCTCGGCGATAAATGCCGCCTGAACCGGATCGGGATACGCCGTGCCGCGCGCGTTGCGCAGGGTGGCGATGTGATCAATGTTGACGCCTAACAGTAATTCAGCCATGACAGTCCTCGGTATTTTGGTTCGTTACCCTCCCGCCGGGGAGAGCGTTAATTCTTTGGTTTCGGCATAAACTGCCGGAATAATTCGCGGCTCTTTAAGGGCTTACCGCCAAGATACGGCTTGAGCGCAATTCGGGTAAAGCGTTTTGCCGCACGCAGGGTGTCCAGATCGGGAAACTCGCGCTCGTACAGCGCCCTGAGCTGGCGGCCGGTAAAGGTGTTGTTATCAATGACCACGCTGGCGATAAAGCCTTTTTCTTCCCGGTAGCGGTAGGTCATGGTGTCGTCCACCTCGTCGCCGCTGCCCGCGCAGTGCAGAAAATCCACGCCGTATCCCAGATGCCCCAGCAGGGCCAGTTCAAAACGGCGCAGCGCCGGTTCCGGCGTGCCCGTTGCGCCAGCAAGCGCCTGGATACAGTGCAGATAATCGAAGAAAAGTTCAGAGAAGCGAGTCTCATGTTCAAGAACGCGTGAGATAAGTTCGTTGACGTAAAGACCGCTGTAAAGCGTGATGCCGGAAAGGGGAAGTGCCAGAGAAACGGCTTCAGCGCTGCGCAGGGTTTTGACCTCCCCTCGCCCACCAAAGCGTACCAGCAGAGGCGTAAAAGGCTGCAGAGCGCCTTTCAGGTTAGAACGTTTGGAACGTGCGCCTTTAGCCACAAGGCGCACGCGACCCGACTCTTCCGTGAAGACGTCCAGCATCAGGCTGGTTTCGCTCCAGGGACGACTATGAAGAACGAAGGCGCGCTGCCAACCTTCCATCATATTCGCCGTCTTGAATTACTGATCTTCGCCGTAACCGAGGCTGCGCAGAGCACGCTCGTCATCGGCCCAGCCAGATTTCACCTTCACCCACAGCTCCAGGTGAACCGGCGCTTCAAACATCTCGATCATGTCTTTACGGGCTTCAATACCGATGGTTTTGATTTTGGCGCCTTTGTTGCCAATAACCATCTTCTTCTGCCCTTCGCGCTCAACGAGGATCAGGCCGTTGATGTCGTAACCGCCGCGCTCGTTGGCCTGGAAGCGTTCGATCTCAACGGTCACCGAGTACGGCAGCTCCGCCCCGAGGAAACGCATCAGTTTTTCACGGATGATTTCTGAGGCCATAAAGCGCTGGGAACGGTCGGTGATGTAGTCTTCCGGGAAGTGATGAATCGCTTCCGGCAGATGCTTACGCACGATGCCCGCGATGGTGTCGACGTTCAGGCCGGTCTCAGCAGACAGCGGCACGATATCGAGGAAATTCATCTGGCTGCCCAGCCACTGCAGGTGCGGCAGCAGGTCGGCTTTTTCCTGCACGTTGTCGACTTTGTTCACCGCCAGAATCACCGGGGTTTTGCCGTCGCGCAGTTTGTTCAGCACCATTTCGTCGTCCGGCGTCCAGCGGGTGCCTTCAACCACGAAAATCACCAGCTCAACGTCGCCGATGGAGCTGCTCGCCGCCTTGTTCATCAGGCGGTTAATGGCGCGTTTCTCTTCCATATGCAGGCCCGGGGTATCGACGTAAATCGCCTGATACGCGCCTTCGGTATGGATCCCCACGATGCGGTGACGCGTGGTCTGCGCCTTGCGTGAGGTGATCGAAATCTTCTGACCCAGCAGATTATTCAGCAGGGTGGATTTGCCGACGTTCGGACGTCCGACGATGGCAATAAATCCGCAATATGTCTTGTCGTTGCTCATTCCAGCTCCAGTATTTTTAACGCCTGTTCGGCGGCAGCCTGTTCCGCCTTGCGACGGCTAGAACCTGTGCCAACCACCGGTTCACTCAGGCCACTGACCTGGCAATGAATGGTAAATTCCTGATCGTGTGCTTCGCCACGCACCTGCACCACCAGATAAGACGGCAGCGGGAGATGACGACCCTGCAAATATTCCTGCAGGCGAGTTTTCGGATCTTTTTGCTTATCGCCCGGGCTGATTTCGTCCAGACGCGTCTGATACCAGTTCAGGATGAGCTTTTCTACGGTCTGGATATCGCTGTCCAGGAAAACGCCACCGATTAATGCTTCGACCGTATCGGCAAGAATAGATTCACGGCGGAAACCGCCGCTTTTCAGTTCGCCCGGCCCAAGACGCAGACATTCGCCCAGTTCAAATTCGCGCGCGATTTCCGCAAGGGTATTACCCCGAACCAGCGTGGCGCGCATGCGGCTCATATCACCTTCGTCCACACGCGGGAAACGATGGTAAAGCGCATTTGCAATCACGAAACTTAAAATCGAGTCGCCGAGAAATTCAAGACGTTCGTTATGTTTGCTGCTGGCACTGCGATGGGTTAATGCCTGTTGCAACAACTCCTGATGAGTAAAAGTGTAGCCCAGCTTCCGTTGAAGCCGATTAATTACGATGGGGTTCATGCGATACCAATAAATGAATGCGTCAAAAATGCAGCACACGAAACCGACCTGAGAAAACCAACGCGGTTTCGTGTGCCGTGGCACCCTTGCAGGGCCAACCTTAAACTTCGGGGGAATATTCTATACACAACGACAGGGGATGTCGTTAGTTCGAGGAGATTTATCGCTTAAATAATTCACGTAGCCACTAATTAAAGTGGCTACGCGTCTATTTAATGAGAATTAATGGATTCCGCCAATACGATTCAGGCGAACGCCGGTCGGCCATTCGCCTTCCTGCTTCTCAAAACTCATCCAGATTGCGGTCGCTTTACCCACCAGATTCGCTTCCGGCACAAAGCCCCAGTAACGGCTGTCCGCGGAGTTATCGCGGTTGTCACCCATCATGAAGTAGTGTCCCGGCGGCACAATCCAGCTCGCCAGCTGCTGGCCCGGCTGTTTGAAGTACATACCGACCTGATCCTGCGCAATCGGCACGGTCAGAATGCGGTGCGTGACGTCACCCAGCGTTTCTTTGCGCTCAACCAGACGAATGCCGTTATCTTTAGATTCGTCTTTCGGCACCTGGAAGAAACCGCTGGTCGCTTCGCCGCCGTTACGACGGGCAAAGGTCTGCACAAAATCACTTGGCTCGACGTTTGAGTAAGTGATTGGCAGCGCGTTTTCACACGCCGTGCCGGAGCTGCAGCCTGGCTGCACGGTCACTTCTTTCGCCACCGGATCGTAAGTGACTTTGTCACCCGGCAGACCGACAGCGCGCTTGATGTAGTCAAGGCGCGGATCTTCCGGATATTTAAAGACCACAATGTCACCGCGTTTCGGATGACCGGTTTCGATCAGCGTTTTCTGGTAGATCGGATCTTTAATGCCGTAGGCAAACTTCTCGACCAGAATAAAATCACCGATCAGCAGCGTTGGCATCATTGAACCTGACGGGATCTGGAAAGGTTCGTAAATGAACGAACGCACAACCAGCACAATCGCCAGCACCGGGAAGACCGATGCGCCCGTTTCCAGCCAGCCCGGTTTAGGGCCGACTTTTTTCAGGGTCTTCGCATCAATGCCGTCGCCCGTGGCTGCCTGGGCGGCAGCCTGACGTTCACGGCGCTTTGGCGCGAAAATAAACTTATCCAGACACCACAGCAGCCCCGTCACCAGGGTAGCGATGACCAGGATCAGGGCAAACATGTTCGCCATGCCAACTCCTTAAGGTTATTTGCCGTCTTTACCAACGTGAAGAATGGCAAGGAATGCTTCCTGCGGCAGCTCAACGTTACCGACCTGCTTCATACGCTTCTTACCTTCTTTCTGCTTCTGCAGCAGCTTTTTCTTACGGCTCACGTCACCGCCATAGCATTTCGCCAGAACGTTTTTACGCAGCTGTTTTACGGTAGAACGCGCGATGATGTGGTTGCCGATAGCCGCCTGAATCGCGATGTCGAACTGCTGACGCGGGATCAGCTCTTTCATCTTCTCAACCAGCTCACGGCCGCGGTACGGCGCGTTGTCGTTGTGGGTGATCAGCGCCAGCGCATCAACACGCTCGCCGTTGATCAGCACGTCCACGCGCACCATGTTGGAAGCCTGGAAGCGTTTGAAGTTGTAATCCAGCGACGCATAGCCGCGAGAGGTTGACTTCAGACGGTCGAAGAAGTCGAGCACCACTTCCGCCATCGGGATTTCGTAAGTCAGCGCAACCTGGTTACCGTGGTAAACCATGTTGGTCTGCACGCCGCGTTTTTCGATACACAGGGTGATCACGTTGCCGAGGAACTCCTGCGGCAGCAGCATGTGACACTCCGCGATAGGCTCGCGCAGCTCGTGGATGTTGTTCAGCGGCGGCAGCTTGGACGGGCTATCGACATAGATAACTTCTTTCGAGGTGGTTTCAACTTCGTACACTACCGTTGGCGCGGTGGTGATCAGATCCAGATCGTATTCACGCTCCAGACGCTCCTGAATGATCTCCATGTGCAGCAGGCCGAGGAAACCACAGCGGAAGCCGAAGCCCAGCGCCGTTGAACTTTCTGGCTCATAGAACAGGGAGGCATCGTTGAGACTCAGCTTGCCGAGGGCGTCACGGAAGTTCTCGTAATCGTCAGAGCTGACCGGGAACAGACCCGCGTAAACCTGCGGTTTCACCTTTTTAAAGCCAGGCAGCGCTTTGTCCGCCGGGTTACGCGCCAGCGTCAGGGTATCGCCTACCGGCGCGCCGAGGATGTCTTTGATTGCACACACCAGCCAGCCTACCTCGCCGCATTTCAGCTCGGTACGGTCAACCTGTTTTGGCGTGAAGATGCCCAGACGGTCAGCGTTGTAGACCTGCCCGGTGCTCATCACCTTAATCTTGTCGCCTTTACGCATGGTGCCGTTTTTAATACGCACCAGCGAGACTACGCCCAGGTAGTTATCAAACCAGGAGTCGATGATCAGCGCCTGCAGCGGTGCATCCGGGTCACCTTCCGGTGGCGGAATGTCACGCACCAGGCGTTCCAGCACATCGGGCACGCCCACGCCGGTCTTCGCCGAGCAGCGCACGGCGTCGGTCGCATCGATACCTACGATGTCTTCAATCTCTTCTGCAACGCGCTCAGGATCGGCTGCCGGCAGGTCGATTTTGTTCAGAACCGGAACCACTTCCAGATCCATTTCCATCGCGGTATAGCAGTTGGCCAGAGTCTGGGCTTCTACGCCCTGCCCGGCATCCACCACCAGCAGCGCGCCTTCACAGGCCGCCAGCGAGCGGGAAACTTCATAGGAGAAGTCAACGTGGCCTGGGGTGTCGATAAAGTTCAGTTGGTAGGTTTCACCATCGGAGGCTTTATAGTCGAGCGTCACGCTCTGGGCTTTGATGGTAATACCGCGTTCGCGTTCCAGGTCCATGGAGTCCAGAACCTGGGCTGCCATTTCACGATCAGACAGGCCACCGCAAATCTGGATAATACGGTCAGACAGCGTCGACTTACCGTGGTCAATGTGAGCAATGATCGAAAAGTTACGTATGTTCTTCATATAGTTAAATAATTATGCCTTACGAATTCCTGGAGGCCGCTGTTCTTAGCCTGACGTTTTTCAGTGCGAAAACGCAGCATTCTACACTACATCCCCGTAACCTGGAAATGCACTTAGAGGCAAGCATAGCGTGAAGAAACGGCGTTTTCTTACTGGAGATGTAAATAATGATAAAGCCCGGTGAAATCACCGGGCTTCTGAAGAGAGCGTTTCGACGCGAAGCTGGTCTGGCGCGAGCGCCACGCTGAGAATGACGGGCTGCCACTCTTCGCGTGCGGCAAGCTTGTGGGAAAACCCGCGCGCCAGCCCAAAGCCCCCCACGCCACCGAGTGCCGCGCCGCACATTGCGGCCAGGTCGGTGCCGAAAAGCATCTGGAAAACGCCGCCCATCACAAACAGACCCATCAGCGGAGAGAGATACACCAGCATGGCGGAAGTGAGGAGGCTGCCTTCAGTAATCCCCAGCTCGACCTTCTGCCCCGCCACCAGCGGCAGATCGCTTGGCACTGAAATGGTGTGCGAGGTCTGCGGCCCAAGCTTGTTCAGCACGCGGCTGCCGCAGCCGGCTCTGGATGCACAGCTATTGCACGAGGCTTTTACGTCGCAGCTCACCAGCGCGACGCCATCCTGCCACGAAACCACCGTGGCCCACTCTTTAATCATTGTGCAGCCTTGAATTTGATGCTGTCGGAAATGCGCTTCGCCGTTTGCGGCGGCAACTCACCGACAATGGTAATTTCTGCGTTATCGCGCACCGTGGTACTCACCGTGCGGCGCCCGGTACGAAGCATTTGCTCCGCGCTGTTCGCCGTTGCCCGGTTGATGTTTACCGAGAAGCTGAACAGACCATCGGAATAGAGGCGAGACTCCACCGGCGTTTCAATCGTCGGCAGCTGGCGGCGGCTGCTGGACACTTCGCTGAACCCTTGTGGGATCCAGGAAGGCACCCAGTTGAAGTTCACCGAATCACCCGCGGGCACGGACAGGAGCGGCGGCAGGCTGGCTTTCGCCAGATTCTGCATGCTGTTACCGACCTGATTGTTGACGGTGAAGGAGATCACGCGGAACTGTTCCAGCGTTTCGCCGTCACGGTCGAGCAGATCAACGCGCATCGGCAGCTTGGTTTCAGCATCGATCCAGACAATATAGCTGTAGCGCGTGCCATCGCGCGCCACGACGCGGATCACTTCGCACAGGCGGTCGGCAATGCGCGTCCGTCCTACCGAAATAAAATCGTAGAAAGGCGCAAGACGCTTAAAATCTGTGTAGATAAGCGACGGAAGGGAATCAACGATGTAGTCGCCATTAAGCGTGAAAGGCTCAAGACCAGGCTCGAAATAGCTGATTTCGTTGCCACGCTGAACCACTTCCCGGCGCGGGCCATCCATCTGTAAAAGCTGGGCAAGCGGCTGATTATCAAGGCGGGCATGGCGATAGCGTAATGACTCTACGCCCTGCTTATTGATGCTGATAAATGCCAACTCGTAATTGAGTGACTGGCTGGCCAGATTCATTTGCTGCAACAACGCCCCGGATGAAACATCAGCCGAGGCGTTGGCAGAGAAGAACAGGCTACCCGCCATCAGAGACATGGCGAACCAAAGTTGCTTCATTACTGCGATTGCGTTCCTAAAGTTTGGTTTCCTGGCACCTGCACAGCGGCTTGCTGGGTTTGTGCCTGCTCAAACTGAAGCTGTTCGGAGTGCAGACGACGCTGCAGCTCGTAGTCCTGCAGCATCGCATTAATGCGACGGCGCTGCTCCTGCACCTGCTGCTGTTGGCCGCCACTTGCGGACGCATCAGCCGGTACGCCCAGGCTAACCGGGCTGGCTTTACCCATCATCGGCAGTGTGTTAAACACTGGCGCTTCAGGCTGCTGATTGGCTTCAGACTGAGTGTTATAGTGCTGGACGCCAACAATAACTGCAAGCGATACACATGCAGCCACACCCATTTGGGTAAGTTGACTGGCCCAAGGACGCACTTTTTGCCAGAACGGCATTTTCTGCCACTGGTGCGGTGCAGGTTGAGCTTCAGGAATCAGCGGAGTGGTCTGATGAACAGGCTCATTCTCAATCGCCGCCATTACGCGCGCTGAGATGTCGAAATGGAGAACCTCTCCGGTATCACCACGCAGGGTGTCACGGATGAGATGATAACTCTCCCAGGTCTCTTGCATTTCGGGAGATTGAGACAGCTCGTTGAGCAGCTCAGTATCCAGCGTTTCACCATCCATTAAAGCGGAAAGTTTTTCTTTCTGCATGCCTAATACCTTTTCCAGTATCCCGCTATCGTCAACGCCTGATAAGCGGTTGAACTTTATTATCAATAGCTTCTCGCGCACGGAAGATTCGTGACCTTACCGTGCCGACCGGACAATCCATGATAGCGGCTATCTCTTCATAGCTCAGACCATCAAGCTCCCGTAACGTAATTGCCATGCGTAAATCTTCCGGGAGCGACTCGATCGTGCGAAAAACGATTTGTCTCAGTTCTTCTGACAACATTAAGTTCTCAGGGTTCGAAATTTCTTTCAATGCGCCGCCGCTTTCGAAGTTTTCGGCGTCGATTGCGTCCACGTCAGTAGAAGGTGGACGACGGCCCTGAGCGACCAGATAATTCTTTGCTGTATTCACTGCAATACGATACAGCCAGGTATAAAAAGCACTATCTCCCCGGAAAGAATCCAGCGCACGATAGGCCTTAATAAAAGACTCCTGTACTACATCAGGGACGTCCCCTGACGGTACATAGCGGGAAACCAGACTCGCCACTTTATGCTGGTAGCGCACCACCAGTAAGTTAAAGGCTTTCTGATCTCCCTTCTGGACCCGTTCAACCAGGACCTGGTCCGTTAACTGCTCGCTCATCCGAGGTAATGTCTCCCCAAACCTAAATTCCACGCGTTATCGAAACGCCACTCTACAACCATGCACTTTTGAGCAAGCACCGAGTTAGAGCGTCTGTTCTTCAATAAGTTCCGTAACGCCTTTGTTTTTGTTCATCGCGCCGCAGACTGGTCATTTTCTATCATTATAAGTCTGTTCACGATACGCACGCACGTTATGACAAGAATCTGCCTTTTTAACCGTCAGAAGAGTAACGCAACACAGGCTTTATTTCACCACAAAATCTGAAGCTAACGATCTGCTTCGCAAAATATTTTCATAGATTTACCCGCTTTTAACCCCGCAAACGAAGTTTAGTCATTGCAACACGAATTAAAAAAAACGTGCGACATCTCGCATCAGGGTGCTATTCTGACCAAACAATGTTTAGTAAATTAAACAAACATCATGAACACAACACCAGAACTGAATTGCGACGTCCTGATCATCGGTAGCGGTGCCGCCGGGTTATCGCTGGCCCTGCGCCTCGCTGAAAATCAGAAAGTTACCGTGCTCAGCAAAGGGCCAATGAGCGAAGGCTCAACCTTTTACGCGCAGGGCGGTATCGCCGCCGTTTTTGATGAAACTGACAGCATCGCCTCGCACGTGGAAGATACGCTGATTGCCGGGGCGGGAATTGTGGATAAACATGCCGCCGAGTTCGTCGCCAGCAATGCGCGGCATTGCGTGCAGTGGCTCATCGATCAGGGCGTGCTGTTTGATACCCAGATCCAGCCTAACGGCGAAGAGAGCTATCACCTGACCCGCGAAGGCGGGCACAGCCATCGCCGCATCCTTCACGCCGCGGATGCGACGGGGAAAGAGGTTGAAACCACGCTGGTCAGTAAGGCCCTTAGCCACCCGAATATCCAGGTGCTCGAACGCAGCAACGCGGTGGACTTGATCATTTCCGACAAAATTGGCCTGCCCGGCACGCGCCGCGTCGTGGGTGCCTGGGTCTGGAATCGCAATAAAGAGAAGGTTGAAACCTGCCGGGCAAAGGCCGTTGTGCTGGCCACCGGCGGCGCGTCAAAAGTGTATCAGTACACCACCAACCCGGACATCGCCTCGGGCGACGGTATTGCGATGGCCTGGCGCGCGGGCTGCCGCGTCGCTAACCTCGAATTCAATCAGTTCCATCCAACCGCCCTCTTCCACCCGCAGGCGCGCAACTTCTTATTGACCGAAGCCCTGCGCGGTGAAGGCGCTTATCTCAAGCGCCCGGACGGCTCGCGCTTTATGCCGGACTTTGACGAGCGCGGCGAGCTTGCCCCGCGCGATATCGTCGCCCGCGCCATCGACCACGAGATGAAGCGTCTTGGCGTTGACTGCATGTATCTGGACATCAGCCATAAGCCGGCAGAGTTCATTCGCCAGCACTTCCCGATGATTTACGAAAAGCTGCTCGGTCTGGGTATCGATTTAACCCGCGATCCGGTGCCGATTGTTCCCGCAGCGCACTATACCTGCGGCGGCGTAATGGTGGACGATCACGGGCGCACCGACGTTGACGGCCTGTATGCCATCGGTGAAGTGAGCTATACCGGGCTGCACGGCGCTAACCGCATGGCGTCGAACTCGCTGCTCGAGTGCCTGGTTTACGGCTGGTCAGCGGCAGAGGATATTGCGAAGCGGATGCCGTACGCCCGCGAGGCTGAGCATTTACCGGCGTGGGACGAGAGCCGCGTTGAAAATCCAGACGAGCTGGTCGTTATCCAGCACAACTGGCACGAGCTAAGGCTCTTTATGTGGGACTACGTCGGGATTGTGCGCACCACGCGGCGTCTTGAGCGCGCGTTGCGCCGCATCACCATGCTACAGCAGGAAATCGACGAGTATTACGCCAACTTCCGCGTGTCGAATAACCTGCTGGAGCTGCGAAACCTGGTGCAGGTGGCGGAACTGATCGTGCGCTGCGCGATGATGCGCAAAGAGAGCCGCGGCCTGCACTACACCCTGGATTACCCGGAGCAGCTGGCCGAGTCCGGCCCGTCAGTGCTCGCTCCGCTGGCTCACATAAACAGGTAAAACGCCTGGGTCAGGGCAGTGTAATCGTCTGAATAACGCTGGTCTGGCCCGCGGATCACCATCCGGTCGTTAAAGCATTCCCCCTCTTTGGGCGAAAGCGCCAGCAGCACGCGATGGGGCATTCGCCCTTCGGTATCCGCGATATCGGTACGCAAACGCAGCGACCAGCCAATCTCACGGGCAATGTCGATAAACCGATTGCCCGTGCTTTCAGGCAATACCACGCAGAAAAACCCTTCTTCAGAGATTAAATTTGCCGCGCTGGTTAACAGCGCACGATGGTCGAGCGACCCGGTATAGCGGGCCTGTTCGCGCTCGGGCGTGCCGCACTCTACGCCGGGTTCGAAATAGGGAGGGTTGCTGACGATAAGATCGTAACGCGCCGTCTGCTCAACAGCCCAGGTCAACACGTCCGCGCATTGCACCGTAATACGGTCAGCCCAGGGAGACTCCGCCGCGTTTTCACCAGCCTGCTCCGCCGCCTGTGCGTCCAGCTCAACGGCATCAATAGTGACGTGCTGCTCGGTGCGCTGGGCCAGCATCAGCGCCTGCAGCCCGCTTCCGGTGCCGATATCAAGAATGCGTTTTACGCCCGCAACCGGCGCCCAGGCACCCAGTAAAATGCCGTCAGTGCCGACTTTCATGGCGCAGCGGTCGTGAGCGACAAAGAATTGTTTAAAGGTGAAGCCATCGCGGCGCAGCTGCGCTTTGAGTTGAGACATGTGGGAGCAACCTTCTGAATGAAACTGGAGTAGCATAGGGGAAAGCGAAGTGGCCGAAAAGCGATATCCATACAAACAGATGAAGATTACAGCCGTAACGTCTATAATCAGCGCCCCACACAGAGGTAGAACATGACTGTAACGACTTTTTCCGAACTTGAACTCGATGAAAGCCTGCTCAATGCACTTGAGAGCAAAGGCTTTACACGCCCGACCGCCATTCAGGCAGCGGCCATTCCGCCTGCGCTTGAGGGCCGCGATGTGCTCGGTTCTGCGCCAACCGGCACCGGTAAAACAGCAGCCTACTTGCTGCCTGTCTTGCAGCATCTGATCGATTTCCCACGTAAAAAATCAGGCCCGCCGCGCATTTTGATCTTAACGCCAACGCGCGAGCTGGCGATGCAGGTTGCCGAACACGCGCGCGAGCTGGCGGCGAATACCCATCTGGATATCGCCACAATCACTGGCGGCGTTGCGTATATGAACCACGCCGAAGTGTTCAGCGAAAACCAGGATATCGTGGTCGCCACCACGGGCCGTCTGCTGCAATACATTAAAGAAGAGAACTTTGACTGCCGTGCGGTAGAAACCCTGATTCTCGACGAAGCCGACCGTATGCTGGATATGGGCTTCGCGCAGGATATCGAACACATTGCGGGCGAAACGCGCTGGCGTAACCAGACAATGCTGTTCTCCGCCACGCTGGAAGGGGACGCAATCAAAGACTTCGCCGAGCGCCTGCTGGAAGACCCGGTCGAAGTTTCTGCCACCCCGTCAACCCGCGAGCGCAAGAAGATCCACCAGTGGTATTACCGCGCGGATAACTTCGAGCACAAAGTTGAGCTGCTCAAGCACCTGCTGAAGCAGGAAGATGCTACCCGTACCATCGTCTTCGTGCGAAAGCGCGAGCGCGTGCACGAGCTGGCTGAGCTGCTGCGTAACGCCGGGATCAACAACTGCTACCTCGAAGGCGAGATGGCACAGATTAAGCGTACCGAAGGCATTAAGCGTCTGACCGAAGGCCGCGTCAACGTGCTGGTCGCAACGGACGTTGCGGCGCGCGGCATCGATATTCCGGACGTGAGCCATGTGATTAACTTCGACATGCCGCGCAGCGGGGATACCTATCTGCACCGTATCGGTCGTACCGGTCGTGCGGGCCGCAAAGGGACGGCGATTTCTCTGGTCGAAACGCATGACCATCTGCTGATGCTGAAAATTGGCCGCTACATCGAGGAGCCGCTGAAGTCGCGCGTTATCGCTGAGCTTCGCCCAACCACGCGTGCGCCAAGCGAAAAAATGACCGGCAAGCCGTCGAAGAAAGTGCTCGCGAAACGTGCCGAGAAGAAGAAAGAAGAGAAAGAGAAGCCGCGCGTTAAGCAACGCCACCGCGATACCAAGAACATTGGTAAGCGCCGTAAGCCAAGCGGAACGCCGCCAACGTCGCAAACTGAAGAGTAAAAAAAAGCCGGGTCTTAACCCGGCTTTTTTATTTCAGCTCCCGTGACTCAAAGCCTTACAGGCTTTCAGTAAAGGTACGCGCAATAACGTCGCGCTGCTGTTCTGGCGTCAGAGAGTTGAAGCGTACCGCGTAGCCAGACACACGAATGGTCAGCTGCGGGTATTTTTCAGGGTGCTCAACCGCATCCATCAGCGTTTCACGGCGCAGGACGTTTACGTTCAGGTGCTGACCACCTTCAACGCGAACTTCTGGTTTAACTTCCATCGGAATTTCACGGTATTCAATTTCGCCCAGCTTGTTGACCGGAACGATTTCGTCTTCTGCAAAACCCGCTTTTGCTACTACACAGCGCGCTTCGCCTTTCTCGCTGTCCAGCAGCCAGAAAGAGTTGAGCAGATCGTCGTTTGCAGCTTTAGTAATCTGGATACCTGTAATCATGTGATGCCTCCCTAGGCTACATTAACTGGTGTCGGCCTCACGCGGCCAATTGGTAAAACCATTGTTGCTTGTGTGTATATATATCAGTCAGGCACCCGGCATTCATTGATTTAAATCAACAAAAACACCAACCACATAAAGAGTGTGGTTTGAATTTATTGTTTTAGATCAATTTAACCCAGTCAGAATCTCAATCATTTTTGTATTTTTTCAAATTAAATTTAATGACTTAGGGACATTTTCCGCGAGGATTTTGCTCGCCGGGCGTAAACGGGTAAGCTAGGCGCAGATAAAATTCGCAGGAGAGCGAGATGACGACCCCTTTGACATGGCACGACGTGCTGGCCGATGAAAAACAGCAGCCCTACTTTGTAAATACGCTTAGCACCGTGGCTATGGAGCGCCAGTCAGGCCAGACGATTTACCCGCCGCAGAAAGATGTGTTCAACGCCTTCCGCTATACCGAACTGAATGACGTAAAAGTGGTTATCCTCGGGCAAGACCCCTATCACGGCCCGGGTCAGGCGCACGGTCTGGCGTTCTCCGTGCGTCCAGGCGTTGCGATCCCGCCCTCTCTGTTGAACATGTATAAAGAGCTGGAAGGCACCGTTCCCGGCTTTACCCGTCCAAACCACGGCTACCTTGAAAGCTGGGCGCGTCAGGGCGTGCTGCTGTTGAACACCGTGCTGACCGTGCGCGCAGGCCAGGCGCACTCTCACGCCAGCCTAGGCTGGGAAACTTTTACGGATAAAGTGATAAGCCTGATCAACGAGCACCGTGAAGGCGTGGTGTTCCTGCTGTGGGGATCTCACGCGCAGAAGAAAGGGGCGATCATCGACCGCCAGCGTCATCACGTGCTGAAAGCACCGCACCCGTCCCCGCTGTCTGCACACCGCGGTTTCTTTGGCAGTAATCATTTTGTTCTGGCGAATGAGTGGCTTGAAAAACGCGGCGAGACGCCGATTGACTGGATGCCCGTACTGCCGGCAGAGAGTGAGTAAAAAAAAGGCCGGGTCAGGCGATAGCGCCCCCCGGCCCGTTCAAGGCTTACGCCTTATTCTGACGCCACCATTCAGCCAGCAGTACGCCGGTTGCAACGGAAACGTTGAGACTTTCGACATTGCCCGTCCCGTCAATGGACACGCTCAGGTCGGCGCTCGACAGCGCTGCCTCAGACAGACCGTCGCGCTCCTGACCCAACACCAGCACCATCTTGCGCGGCAGCGTCGCTTTAAACAGCGGCGTACCTGCGTGGCTTGAGGTGGTGACGATGGAGTAGCCCGCTTTGCGGAACTGCTCGATGGCGTCCAGAACGCTCTCGCCGGTGATCGGCTGAACGTGCTCGGCACCGCCTTCCGCGGTACGGATAGCCGCACCGGATTCCAGCAGCGCAGCGTCCTGCAACAGCACGCCTTTCACGCCGAAGTGCGCGCAGCTGCGCATCATCGCGCCGAGGTTGTGCGGGTTACCGACGTCTTCCAGCGCCAGCACGCAGTCGTCGGCGTCCGCCTGGCTAACCCACTGCTGAACGGTGGTTCCGTTACGCTTTTTGATCAGGAAGCACACGCCGCCGTGGTGTTCGGTGCCGGACGCTTTGGTCAGTTCGGCATCATCAACCACGTGGTAGGCTTTGCGGTTTGCCGCCATCCAGCGCAGGGCTTCTTTGAAGCGCGGGGTGACGCTCTGAATAAACCAGGCGCGAACGATACACTCAGGACGGCTCTGGAACAGGGCCTGGCACGCATTCTCACCGTAAACGCGGGTCTCTTCCGCACGCTGACGACGCAGCACTTCAGGGTCGATAAAGCTCTTACCGCTGATACCGCCGTGATCGGCTTTTTCTGGCGTTTCGTCGCCCGGCGCGCGGGACACGGTACGCCATGGGGATGAACCCTCGCGTGAGAAGTCATCGCGTTTGCGATCGTCACGCTTACGGTCATCACGTTTGCGGTCATCACCGCGGTTATTTCTGTCATCGCGGGCGGGGCGACGGCCACCGTCTGCACGAGAAGAGGCCGGACGCCCGCCACCTTTTCCGGTACGCGGATTTTGGGTGCGTTTGTCGGAATCCTCATCACTGCGGACATACATCACTTTGACCTTGCCGCTTTTGTTTTTTAATTCGTCGTTCATGCTTTTCTCCACCAGCGCTGCGCGAAGCGCGCAGATTACCCGATGTGCAAGCTCATAGCCATTATTTCGTACAAAAGCCTGCGACTATTGTTCTCATTGAATAAAACGCATTGTCGTTTCAAACAGGCTCATTGATAATGTGTAACATATTGGAAACAAAATCGGCATAGTGCCGCTCTGTCCCACTGCTCTATCAGAGGTTAGTTATGAATACCGTATGTGCCAACTGTCAGGCTCTTAACCGCATTCCAGAGGACCGGATTGATGATGGTGCGAAATGCGGACGTTGCGGTCACGAGCTGTTCGACGGCGACGTTATTAACGCGACGGACGCTACGCTAGACAAACTCCTCAAGGACGATCTGCCGGTAGTGGTTGATTTCTGGGCGCCGTGGTGTGGCCCGTGCCGTAGCTTTGCGCCCATCTTCGAAGATGTCGCCGAAGAGCGCAGCGGTAAAATGCGTTTTGTAAAAGTGAACACCGAAGCCGAACGCGAGCTGAGCGCCCGTTTCCGCATCCGCAGCATTCCCACCATTATGATTTTCAAAAATGGTGAAGTGATAGACATGCTGAACGGCGCCGTGCCGAAAGCGCCGTTCGAAAGCTGGCTCAACGAATCTCTGTAACAATAACGGGGCGCATCTTGTGCCCCGTTCCTCCCTCTGCGAAAATGGCGTTTTTCCTGCATTTCGCCCATGACTGATAACGCCGTACTTAAATTACGCGCCGAACGCCTCGCGCGTGCGACCCGCCCTTTTCTTGCTCGCGGCAACCGCATTCGCCGCTGCCAGCGCTGCCTGCTGCCGCTGAAGGTGTGCCTGTGCGAAACGCTGGCTCCCGCCGACGCGCGTAGCCGCTTTTGCCTGGTCATGTTCGACACCGAGCCGATGAAGCCGAGCAATACCGGTCGTCTGATTGCCGATATTCTGCCGAATACCGCCGCATTTCAGTGGTCGCGCACCGAGCCGCCGCAGGCGCTGCTCGATCTGGTCGCCAGCGATGAGTATCAGCCGATGGTCGTTTTCCCGGCCTCCTACGCCGGCGAGAGCCGCCAGGTGCTTTCCGTGCCGCCATCGGGCAAACCGCCGCTGTTTATTATGCTGGACGGCACCTGGACCGAAGCACGGAAGATGTTCCGCAAAAGCCCTTATCTGGATGCGCTCCCGGTGATTTCTGTCGATCTTTCCCGCGTGTCGGCCTACCGCCTGCGTGAAGCCCACGCCGACGGCCAGTACTGCACGGCAGAGGTCGCTATTGCCCTGCTGGATTTGGCGGAAGATACCGCTGCCGCCGCCGCGCTGGGCAGCCATTTTTCCTGCTTCCGCGAACGTTACCTGGCAGGAAAAACGATTCATAAGGGTAGCGTCACAGCAGACGAAGCAGAAAGCGTTTAAAATCATCAGGTCACTCGCATTAACAGGAGACCTGCATGAGTCAGCGAGGCCTGGAAGCGCTACTGCGCCCTAAGTCCATTGCCGTAATCGGCGCGTCAATGAAACCCGATCGCGCAGGTTATCTGATGATGCGTAACCTGCTGGCCGGCGGGTTCAACGGCCCCGTGTTACCCGTCACGCCCTCCTGGAAAGCCGTTCAGGGCGTGCTGGCCTGGCCCGATGTTCAAAGCCTGCCCTTTGTGCCGGATCTCGCCGTGCTCTGCACCCATGCGAAACGCAATCTGGAGCTGCTTGAGTCGCTCGGGCAGAAGGGATGTAAAACCTGCATTATCCTCTCCTCGCCGCCTGAACAGCATTCCGACCTTCTTGCCTGCGCCAGCCGCTATCAGATGCGCATTCTCGGCCCTAACAGCCTCGGTTTACTTGCCCCCTGGCAGGGCCTGAACGCCAGCTTCTCTCCGGTGCCGATCCGTAAAGGCAAGCTGGCTTTTATCTCCCAGTCGGCCGCAGTATCCAACACGATTCTCGACTGGGCGCAGCAGCGCGAGATGGGCTTTTCGTACTTTATTGCGCTCGGCGACAGCCTGGATATCGATGTCGACGAGCTGCTGGATTTCCTGGCGCGAGACGGTAAAACCAGCGCAATCCTGCTCTATCTCGAACATTTAAGCGATGCGCGACGCTTCGTTTCTGCCGCGCGTAGCGCTTCGCGTAATAAGCCGATTCTGGTTATCAAGAGTGGCCGCAGCCCGGCGGCGCAGCGCCTTTTGCATTCTCATTCAGGCATGGATCCCGCCTGGGACGCCGCCATTCAGCGTGCGGGTCTGCTGCGCGTTCAGGACACGCATGAGCTTTTCTCCGCGGTGGAAACCCTGAGCCATATGCGCCCGCTGCGCGGCGAGAAACTGATGATCGTCAGCAACGGTGCAGCACCGGCGGCACTCGCCCTGGACGAGCTGTGGCTGCGCAACGGCAAGCTGGCGTCGCTCGGTGAAGAGACTCTCCAGCGGCTGCGGGACGCGCTGCCGCCCAGCGTTTCGCCCGGCAACCCGCTGGATTTGCGCGATGATGCCAGCATTGAGCGGTACATCAAAGCCATCACCCTGCTGCTGGACAGCCAGGATTTTGACGCGCTGATGATTATTCATTCACCGAGCGCCGCAGCGCCCGGAAGCGAGAGCGCGCGAGCGCTGATTGACGCGGTTCGCAATCATTCGCGCGGTAAATACGTCACCCTGTTAACCAACTGGTGCGGAGAATTTTCCTCGCAGGAGGCCCGGCGGCTTTTCAGCGAGGCGGGGCTTCCAACCTACCGCACGCCGGAAGGCACCATCACGGCGTTTATGCACATGGTGGAATATCGCCGCAACCAGAAGCAGCTTCGCGAAACGCCGGCCTTAGCCGTCAGCCAGACGGCAAACTCCGTGGATGTCCGTAGTCTCCTGCTGCGCGCAATCCAGGACGGCGCGACGTCCCTGGATACCCACGAGGTGCAGCCGATACTCGGCAGCTACGGGATGCAGACCTTGCCCACCTGGATTGCCAGCGACAGCGCCGAGGCCGTGCATATCGCCGAGCAAATTGGCTATCCGGTTGCCCTTAAGCTGCGCTCCCCGGATATCCCACACAAGTCGGACGTTCAAGGGGTGATGCTCTATTTGCGTACCGCCGCGGAAGTCCAGCAGGCGGCAGACGCGATTATCGATCGCGTGAAAATGGCCTGGCCGCAGGCGAGGATCCACGGGCTGCTGGTTCAGAGCATGGCCAATCGCGCCGGGGCGCAGGAGCTACGGGTGGTGGTTGAGCACGACCCGGTATTCGGCCCGCTTATCATGCTCGGAGAAGGCGGCGTTGAATGGCGCCCTGAAGAGCAGGCCGTCGTTGCCCTGCCGCCGCTGAACATGAACCTGGCGCGCTACCTCATTATTCAGGCGATTAAGAGCAAAAAAATCCGCGGGCGTAGCGCGCTTCGTCCGCTGGATATCGCCGGTCTCAGCCAGTTTTTAGTGCAGGTTTCAAACCTGATTGTCGATTGCGCTGAGATCCAGCGGCTGGATATTCATCCGCTGCTGGCCTCCGGGAATGAGTTTACGGCGCTGGACGTTACGCTGGATATTGCGCCCTTCGACGGTGACAACGAAAGCCGGCTGGCGATCCGCCCCTATCCTCTTCAGCTTGAAGAGTGGGTGGAGATGAAAAACGGTGAACGAGTGCTGTTTCGCCCTATCCTGCCGGAGGATGAGCCCCAGCTGCGGGTGTTTATCTCGCAGGTGACGAAAGAAGATCTCTATTATCGCTACTTCAGCGAAATCAACGAATTTACCCACGAAGATTTAGCCAACATGACCCAGATCGACTACGATCGTGAAATGGCGTTTGTTGCCGTGCGTCGCGCCGAAGCAGATGAAGAGATCCTGGGCGTGACGAGGGCGATTTCGGATCCCGATAACGTGGACGCTGAGTTTGCCGTGCTGGTTCGTTCCGATCTTAAAGGCCTGGGTCTGGGTCGGCGGCTGCTGGAAAAACTCATCACTTATACGCGCGATCACGGATTGTTACGTTTGAATGGCATTACTATGCCCAATAATCGCGGCATGGTGACGCTGGCGCGGAAACTTGGTTTTGACGTTGATATCCAGCTGGATGAAGGCATTGTTGCCCTGACGCTCAGCCTGAACCCAACGGATAAACACGAGTAAGCTACTGGAAATGTTAACCACTTTGGACGGCACTGGTGGTATCATTGTCCGCTTATGTTGTTTGCCTGGTACAGACAACCCTTCAATGAAACAGAGAAGAAACGCACTGTGATGTTGTCAAAATTTAAGCGTAATAAACATCAACAACACCTTGCTCAACTACCGAAGATTTCTCAGTCAGTTGATGATGTAGAGTTCTTTTACGCTCCCGCTCATTTTCGGGAGACGCTTCTGGAAAAGATTGCCAGCGCCACGCGACGCATCTGCATCGTGGCGCTTTATCTTGAACAAGATGAAGGCGGACGCGGGATCCTGAACGCGCTCTATGAAGCGAAACGTCTTCGTCCAGAGCTTGATGTACGCGTGCTGGTTGACTGGCACCGCGCGCAACGTGGACGTATTGGCGCAGCGGCGTCCAACACCAATGCTGACTGGTACTGCCGTACGGCCCAGGAAAACCCGGGCGTTGATATCCCGGTTTACGGCGTCCCCGTGAATACGCGTGAAGCGCTCGGCGTGCTCCATTTCAAAGGTTTCATCATCGATGACAGCGTCCTGTACAGCGGCGCCAGCCTGAATGATGTTTATCTGCATCAGCTCGATAAATACCGCTACGATCGCTACCACCTGATCCGCAATCCGCAGATGGCCGACATCATGTTCAACTGGGTGGATAAAAACCTGGTGCATGGTCGCGGGGTCAACCGTCTGGACGATCCGCACCGCCCGAAAAGCCCTGAGATTAAAAACGACGTGCGCCTTTTCCGCCAGGAGCTGCGCGACGCGGTTTATCATTTCCAGGGCGATGCCAGTAACGATCAGCTCTCCGTGACGCCGCTGGTTGGGCTGGGTAAATCGAGCCTGCTGAATAAAACCATCTTCCACCTGATGCCGTGTGCCGATGAGAAGCTGACGATCTGCACCCCTTACTTCAACCTGCCTGCGGTGCTGGTGCGTAATATCATCCAGCTGCTGCGCGACGGGAAGAAAGTGGAAATCATCGTGGGCGATAAAACGGCGAACGACTTCTACATCCCGGAAGATCAGCCTTTCAAGATCATCGGCGCGCTGCCATATCTCTATGAAATCAACCTCCGTCGCTTCCTGAGTCGCCTGCAGTATTACGTGAACACCGACCAGCTGGTTGTTCGCCTGTGGAAAGATGAGGACAATACCTATCATCTCAAAGGGATGTGGGTAGACGACGAGTGGATGCTGCTGACCGGGAATAACCTGAACCCTCGCGCCTGGCGTCTGGACCTGGAAAACGCCATTCTGATCCACGACCCGCAGCACGAGCTGGCGGCGAAGCGCGAGCGCGAACTGGATCTGATCCGCACGCATACCACCGTAGTGAAACATTATCGCGATCTGCAGAGCATTGCCGATTACCCGGTGAAGGTTCGCAAGCTGATTCGCCGTTTACGCCGGATCCGCATCGACCGTCTGATTAGCCGTATCCTTTAAGATCAAGCCCTGTCAGTGACAGGGCTTTTTTTATGGAGTAAACCGTGCGTATTCCACTTCTTCTGACCACCCTGTGCCTCACCGGATGTAGCCATATGGCTAACGATAGCTGGTATGGTCAGGACAAGGCTCAGCATTTTCTCGCCTCAGCCATGCTGTCTGCCGCAGGCAACGAGTACGCACAGCATCAGGGATACAGCCGGGATCGCAGTGCGGCAATCGGCTTTATGTTCTCTGTTAGCCTCGGCGCATCCAAAGAGCTTTGGGACAGCCGCCCGGCAGGCAGCGGCTGGAGCTGGAAAGACTTTGCGTGGGATGTCGCCGGAGCAACCACCGGCTATGCCGTGTGGCAGCTGGCGCATTACTAAAGTCGAATCCCCTTCCCTTTGCGGTGCAGCATCAGCGAAACAATAAATGCCAGCGCCCCCATTACGGTCACATACCAGAAGAAGGCTGTCTCACTGCCCAGTGATTTCAACGAGAGCGCGACGTACTCGGCGGATCCGCCAAACAGCGCGTTAGCCACGGCATAAGACAGCCCAACCCCAAGAGCGCGAACCTGTGCCGGGAACATCTCGGCTTTCAGGATCCCGCTAATTGAGGTGTAAAAGCTCACAATAACCATCGCCAGCATGACCAGCGCAAATGCCGCATACGGGGAAGAGACATGCTGAAGCGCGGACAAAATGGGTACGGTACAGACGGCGGACAGGCCGCCAAAAATCAGCATCGACGTGCGTCGACCAATTTTATCGGAGAGCGCCCCGATAAGCGGCTGAATGAGCATAAAGACGAACAGGGCAACGGTCATCACCACGCTGGCGACGTTTGCGTGCATCCCCGTCGTATTCACCAGATACTTTTGCATATAGGTGGTGAAGGTATAGAAGCTCAGCGAGCCGCCGGCAGTGAACCCCAGAACCATCAGGAAGGCTTTACGGTTACGCCACAATCCTTTTAACGAGCCAGCCTCTTTTAATGCCCGGACTTCTTTTTGCGAGGTTTCATCCAGTTGGCGACGCAGCCAAAGCGCGACGATTGCCAGCACAGCCCCCATCGCAAATGGAATGCGCCAGCCCCAGCTGTGAAGCTGTTCATCCGTCAGGATCTGTTGAAGAATGACGACGACAAGGATAGCCAGAAGCTGACCGCCGATGAGCGTGACGTACTGGAAAGAGGCGTAAAAACCCTTCTTCCCTTCCAGAGCAACTTCACTCATGTAGGTGGCGCTTGTTCCGTATTCGCCCCCGACCGACAGACCCTGGAACAGCCTGGCCAGCAACAGTAGCGCGGGTGCCCACGTGCCGATAGTTTCATAGCCCGGCAGGCAGGCGATCACTAACGATCCGAAGCACATCATGCACACTGAAATCAGCATTGACGTTTTGCGTCCGCGACGATCCGCGATGCGGCCAAACAGCCAGCCGCCAATAGGCCGCATCAGGAAACCTGCGGCGAATACCCCTGCCGTCTGCAGTAGCTGAGTGGTTGTATTTCCCGTTGGAAAAAAGATGTGTGCGAAATAGAGAGAACAGAAGGAATAGACATAGAAGTCAAACCATTCAACAAGATTCCCTGACGAGGCGCTAACGATGGCCCATACCCTACGGCGGGTATCACTGTTAGCCAGCGTCCCGTGTGTTGTGATGCTTTCTGTCATTTTAATAATGCTCCTGCCATAAACGCTGGCGTATCGGGCACGTATCGCCCAAATTGCTTCGTAAATGAAATGTTATATTTTTGTTATATTTAACATTGAGAGCAAGATCACAGATTTAATTAGCAGGATAAGGGATTAAGATAAAAGCCATAAATGCAAAAAACCCCGCACCTTCCGGTACGGGGTTTTTCTTGATTGATGCCTGGCAGTTCCCTACTCTCACATGGGGAGACCCCACACTACCATCGGCGCTACGGCGTTTCACTTCTGAGTTCGGCATGGGGTCAGGTGGGACCACCGCGCTAAAGCCGCCAGGCAAATTCTG
>NZ_CAXOFU010000028.1:0-50761 GCF_964208575.1 Enterobacter soli
TGAGCCGCCCTGACACGTTCACAAGTACCGTGGTAAACAGAGAAGCAGGGAACGTGAGGTGAACGGAACGACCTCCAGAGCCGTATGTTCTCCCTGACTCTCATTCCATTATTCCGCCTCAGGCATCGATCCGTGCCCGGATCTTCAGCGCAATACTCTCCGCCTGCGGCCCCAGGATCACCTGCGCATTTTGAGTGCCCATTTTCAGAACCCCTTTGGCCCCCAGCGCCTTCAGCGCGGGCTCATCCAGCACGCTGTTATCCGCGAGCGTTAAGCGCAGGCGCGTGATGCAGGCATCCACCATCTTCAGGTTATCTTTCCCGCCGAGCGCGGCGATGTACCGGGCAATGGCTTCGCTCTGGTCGTCAGACTCGCCGGAAAGCGTTTCGTCATCTTCACGCCCCGGCGTTTTCAGCTTGAAGACGCGGATGGCGAAGGTAAACACCGCGAAGTAAATCACGAAGAACAGGGCAATCAGCGGGATCAGAATCCACGGTTTGGTTGCCAGCCCCCAGTTCAGCACGAAGTCGATCAGTCCGGCGGAGAAACCAAAACCGTGCAGCACGCCCAGGCTGTTGGCAATCACCATGCTCACGCCCGCCAGCACCGCATGAAGGGCGTACAGGGCAGGGGCGAGGAACAGGAAGGAGAACTCGATAGGCTCGGTGATCCCGGTCAGGAACGCGGTCAGGGCAACCGAGAGCAGCATCCCGCCCACGGCGGAGCGACGCGCTTTGGGGGCCGCGAAGTACATCGCCAGCGCCGCGCCCGGCAGGCCGCCCATGAAGATAGGATACGCCCATGCCATGTACACGCCCGCGTGCGGATCGCCGGCGAAGAAGCGGTTCAGGTCGCCGCGGGTCAGGTCGGTGGCAATCTGGGTAATGCTCGAGCCGTCAATGCCCGGCACCGCGCCGCCCACCGCCAGCCCCTTCACCACGTCCGGCGCGAGGCAGATGTTATGCACCGCGCTGGCGGCGTCGTAGGTTACCTTCAGGCAGTCGCCCAGGCTGAACCAGAAGACGGAGTGCAGAATGTAGTGCAGGCCAAACGGGATCAGCGCGCGGTTGAGCACGCCGTAGATAAACCAGCCCGGCTCGCCGCTGCGAGAGACAAACAGGCTGAAGGTATCAATACCGTGCTGCACGGACGGCCACACGTAGCCGCAAATCCAGGCGATGAACAGGCAGATAAGCCCGGTCACGATCGGCACCAGGCGCTTGCCGGCAAAGAAGGCGAGGAAGTCAGGCAGCTTCGTGTTCGAGAAGCGGTTGTAGCAGTGGCCCGCCACGACGCCTGCGATGATCCCGGCGAAAAACGACATGTTAATCGACGCGTTGATCACCGCCGTGGCTTTGGTCAGCACCAGGAAGCCCACCGCTCCGGCCAGTGCCGCCGCGCCCGCGTTGTCTTTTGCCAGGCCAATGGCGATGCCCAGCGCAAACAGCAGCGGCAGGCTGTCAAAAATGCCGCCGCCCGCGCTGGCGATAAACGGAATATTAAACACGTCGGGCTGGCCCAGACGCAATAATATGGCCGCGACCGGTAGCGTCGCGATAGGCAGCATCAGGGCTTTACCCAGACGCTGTAAATAGCTAAATGCGTTCATAGTTTTGGTTTCCGGTATGACTTAATTCACGGCGAAAAATAACAGCTTTTCCAGGGCTGTAAACGAGCGAAGAATAAAAATGTGATGCGCAATAAATAAATTTGAATTATATTCGGCAACCGAATCATTGTTTAAATAAACAATGAAATGATAAATAAATTGTTCCGCTTTTCGCGTAATAAAAAACGGCGCGTAGGCCGCTTTTTGGCCGGGTCAGCACCGCGTTTCCCGGCGTCATTTCTTCACGTTGCTTATCGGCATCATCAGCTCGCGCAGCCGCTCCATGCGGGCTTCCGGGCTAAGGTAGAGCCAGCGAAATAAAACGCGCTCATGTTTATTAACCTGCCTGAACCAGGCGTAAAGATCGTTAAGTTCTTTGCTGAAAGGGGTCATGGAATATCTCCGGCTAATGAATACATCATCAGGGTAGGCCGGGAACGGGGAATAAAACAGGGCGCGGTTTTTGCGCTGTTCCGTATTTAAATATTGATGAAGTGAATTAACAAAGAAATGTTAGCGATGATTTATCTTTTATGTATTTATATTATGAATAAAATGCGTAAAAAAAAGCCCCGGGACATCGGGGCGGCGGATAATAAAATCCAAAGGTTAAGTAAGCGTGGTAAGAGGCGCACGATTAAGCGGGCAGGGATTTCAGCAGCGCGAAGGCCTCCTTCATCCGATCTTCGCTGACCACAAAGGCGCGTAGCTGGCCGCTCTCATCCGAGCCGCGCGCTACCATCCCCTGCGGCTCAATCGCCAGCTGCCAGCGCAAATCCTGACGCTGGGTTTCACCCGCCAGGTGCAGCGGCAGTTCCGGCGTTTTCACCTTCACCAGCATCGCGGGCAGCTTCAGCGGCGCCCGGGTGCCGAGCAGGTTTTTAGCCAGATACAGGGCGCTTAGCTGGATAGGCTGCAGGAAGGGCAGCACCTGCCCGTTGATCTCCGCGCAATCGCCCAGGGCGTAAATGTCCGGCCGCGTGGTTTGCAGATAGCTGTCGACCTTCACGCCGCGGTTTGTTTCGGCCCCCGCACGCTGGGCAAGGGCGATTTCCGGGCGCAGGCCGGTGGCGGCAATCACCACGTCAGCCTCTATGCTGCGATCCCCGTCAAGCGTGGCGCGGATACCGCTCCCGGTTTTGCTCAGGCTTTGCAGCTGCGATTTCAGCAGCAGATGCACGCCCATATCGGTCAGGCGATGCTGTAAGCGGCTGCTTACTTCAGCGGGCATCAATGCGGAAAGGATGCTCGCCGCATGGTCAACCAGCGTCACCGCCTTACCCGCGCGGCTGAAGTCCATCGCCAGCTCGGTGCCAATCAGCCCGCCGCCGACGATCGTCACCCGCTGCGCGTCGCGCAGCAGCGTTTCACTGGCCTGATACTCCTGCTGGCTGTTCAGGGTCACCATCAGCTCGCGGCCCTCCACCGGCGGCACAAACGCCGCGGCGCCCGTCGCCAGCACCAGCTTGTCATATTGCCAGCTTTTGTCTTTGGCCTTCACCACGCGGGCGTCGGCGTCGATGTCGGTCACCCAGGTCCAGGGAAACAGCCGCAGGTTAAACTGCTCGGCGAACGCCCCCGCCGTCTGGCGGGTAAGGTCGTCGGCGCGCTGATTCTGGCTGACGACGTGGCTCAAATCCGGCTTGTTGTACTCGTCCATGCTGTCGGCGGCGATAAGCGTCAGCGGCACGTTCGCGTCCTGTTTGCGGATATTTTTGACCAGCTGGCGGGCGGCGAAGCCCGAGCCGATAATCACAATGCCGTGGCTCATTTTGCCTCCGATGCCAGTTCGTCGAACACGTCTTTACCGAGCGAGCATTCCGGGCACAGGAAGTTGTCCGGCACGTCGCTCCACGGTGTGCCCGGGGCGACATCCTGCAGCGGCTCGCCCAGTTCCGGGTCGTAAATCCACTGGCACACGCTGCACTGCATGCGTGGGCCGAGGCTGGCGGCAGCAGCGGCCGCACAGGCGCAGGCTTCCTGCTGTTCGGTGGTTTTTACTGTGGCGTCAGGCAGTGGAGCAAGCGCCCACTGACGGGCAATGTCGCGACCGTGCTGGCGGCAAATCTCCAGCGCATCGATGTCCGGGCGCCACTTGGCCTTCAGGCTCATGGACATCTCAAACCCGGCGTCCTGCAAACGGGTGGACAGACGGTCAACCGCGCCGCCGCTCCAGCCGTGGGAGCCAAAGGCGCTGGCGCGCTTGTTGCGAAAACGCAGGCCGGTCATCTCCTCCACCAGCCCGGCGATTTTCGGCATCATCACATTGTTCATGGTGGAGGTGCCTACCAGCACGCCCTTCGAGCGGAACACGTTAGTCAGGATCTCGTTTTTATCGCTGCGCGCCACGTTGAAGATTTTCACCGCCACGTTCGGGTCAACTTCGTTGATGCCCTGGGCGATGGCGTCCGCCATCATGCGGGTGTTGTTGGACATGGTGTCGTAGAAGATCGTGATGCGATCTTCCTGATAGTCCGCCGCCCACTTCAGGTACAGCTCGACGATCTGGGTTGGGTTTTCACGCCACACCACGCCGTGAGAGGTGGCAATCATGTCTACCGGCAGGTTGAAGCTGAGGATCTCGGTGATTTTCGGCGTGACCAGGCGGCTGAACGGGGTCAGGATGTTGGCGTAGTAGCGCTGGCACTGTTCGAACAGCTCGGTCTGATCCACTTCGTCGTTAAACAGGCGCTCGTCGCAGTAGTGCTGGCCGAAGGCGTCGTTGCTGAACAGCACCGCGTCGCCGGTCATGTAGGTCATCATGCTGTCCGGCCAGTGCAGCATCGGCGTTTCAACGAAGATCAGCTGTTTGCCGTTGCCGATATCCAGCGAATCACCGGTTTTGACGGTGTGGAAGTTCCACTCCGGATGGTGGTGGTGGCCGTTGATTGAGTCGATGGCGTTGGTGGTGCAGTAGATCGGGGTGTTCGGAATATAAGACATCAGCTCGGTCAGCGCGCCGGCGTGGTCTTCCTCCGCGTGGTTAATAATGATGTAGTCGATGGTGTCCAGGTCGATTTCGCTGCGCAGGTTCTGCACGAACTCGCGGCTGAACTTGTGATCGACGGTATCGATCAGCACGTTTTTTCCTTCGCGGATGAGATAGCTGTTGTAGCTGCTGCCGCGCAGCGTTTTGTATTCCGTCCCGTGGAAATCACGCACTTCCCAGTCACGTTGACCCACCCAATGAATGTTATTTTTAACCAGAATAGACATAGCAACCTCAGCTTAAACGATGTTTTTAAATCAGATGCGTTAGCTATATCAAGTTGCGTGCCAACTTTTTAATTTGTTGATAATAAAGGTTTTTAAAAATTATCACCCCTAATGGGTAGTCATTATGACTATCTTAATAACTGTCAATATGACAATATGCATTGTCAAAATGACAGCGAGGCGAACATGAGCTTTTCCGTAGACGTGCTGGCGAAAATCGCCATTGAACTGCAAACCGGTATCGGGCATCAGGACCGCTTTCAGCGGCTGATCTCCACGCTGCGCCACGTGCTTGACTGCGACGCCTCGGCGCTGCTGCGCTACGAAGGTCGGCAGTTTATTCCGCTGGCGATCGACGGACTGGCGCAGGACGTGCTAGGGCGGCGCTTTACCCTGGAGGGCCATCCGCGCCTGGAAACCATCGCCCGGGCGGGCGACGTGGTGCGCTTCCCGGCGGACAGCGATTTGCCCGATCCCTACGACGGCCTGATCCCCGGCCAGGAGAGCCTGAAAGTGCACGCCTGCATCGGCCTGCCGCTGTTTGCCGGACAAAACCTGATTGGCGCCTTAACCCTCGACGGCATGTCGCCGGATCAGTTCGACACCTTCAGCGACGAGGAGCTGCGCCTGATTGCGGCGCTGGCCGCCGGGGCGCTCAACAATGCGCTGCTGATTGAGCAGCTTGAGAGCCAGAACATTCTCCCGGGCAGCCCCGCGGCGTTTGAGCCGGTGACGCACACCGAGATGATCGGCCTGTCGCCGGGCATGGAGCAGCTCAAAAAAGAGATCGATATCGTTGCCGCGTCCGATTTAAACGTGCTGATTTTCGGCGAAACCGGCACCGGGAAGGAACTGGTGGCGAAGGCCATTCACGAAGCTTCGCCCCGCGCGGTGAACCCGCTGGTGTACCTCAACTGCGCCGCGCTGCCGGAGAGCGTGGCGGAAAGCGAGCTGTTCGGCCACGTCAAAGGGGCGTTTACCGGGGCCATCAGCAACCGCAGCGGCAAGTTTGAGATGGCGGATAACGGCACGCTGTTCCTCGATGAAATCGGCGAGCTGTCGCTCTCTTTGCAGGCCAAGCTGCTGCGCGTTTTGCAGTATGGCGACATTCAGCGCGTGGGGGACGACCGCAGCCTGCGTGTGGACGTGCGCGTGCTGGCGGCCACCAACCGCGACCTGCGCGAAGAGGTGCTGGCGGGGAATTTCCGCGCCGACCTGTTCCATCGCCTGAGCGTGTTTCCGCTCTCCGTGCCGCCGCTGCGCGAGCGTGGGGACGACGTGGTGCTGCTGGCGGGCTATTTCTGCGAGCAGTGTCGGCTGAAAATGGGGCTGTCCCGCGTGGTGCTCAGCCCAGGGGCGAGAACCCACCTGCTGAGCTACGGCTGGCCGGGCAACGTGCGCGAGCTGGAGCACGCCATTCATCGGGCGGTGGTGCTGGCGCGGGCCGCGCGGTCGGGGGACGAAGTGGTGATCCACGCGGGCCATTTTGCCCTGCACGATGAATCCGCGCCCGCGGTGGTGCAGGGCGCGCCGGAAATCGCGAAAGAAAACCTGCGCGAGGCCACGGATGCGTTTCAGCGGCAGACGATCGTTCGCGCGCTGGAGCAAAACAACCGTAGCTGGGCGGCGTGCGCCCGGGCGCTGGAGATCGACGTCGCCAACCTGCACCGGCTGGCGAAGCGTCTGGGGCTTAAATAATCCCCGCCTGGTAGAAGTCCTGCAGGTTGATGGCGCCGCAGAGTTTGCCGCTTTCGTCCACCACCGGGGCGGCGGTGATTTTGCTCTTCATCAGCACCTCTTTGGCCTCAACGGCGCGGCTGTCGGCGTTCAGCGTCAGCCCGCCCAGGGTCATCGCATCGGCAACCTGAGATTCCAGCCTGCCGCCACCCACCAGCCAGCGGCGCAGGTCGCCGTCGGTGAAGACGCCTTTCACCCGCCCGCCGTCGTTGCACACCGCCACCAGGCCCAGCCCGGTGCGGCTCAGCTCCAGCATCGCGTCCATCACGCTGGTGTCGAGCCTGACCTGCGGGATCGCGTCGTCGGTGCGCATCAGGTGATGCACTTTGTTGAGCAGGCGTGCGCCCAGCGCGCCCGCCGGATGCGAACGGGCAAAATCTTCTTCGTTAAAGCCGCGCGCCTGCATCACCGCCATCGCCAGCGCGTCGCCCATCATCAGGGTGTTGACGGTGCTGGAGGTCGGGGCCAGGTGCATCGGGCAGGCTTCGCGCTCAACGGAAATATCCAGCGTTGCTTTGGCGGCCAGCGCCAGCGGCGAGCGGGATTTCCCGGTCATCGCCAGCAGGGCGACGGACTTTTCCTGCAGCCGCGGGATGATCAGATCCAGCTCTTTCGCCGAGCCGGAGTAGGAGATAAACAGCATCACGTCGCGGCTTTCAATCATCCCCAGGTCGCCGTGCAGCGCTTCCGCCGGGTGAACAAAGAAGGCAGGGGTGCCGGTGCTGGCGAGCGTCGCGGCAATTTTCTTGCCGATATGGCCGGACTTCCCGATACCCGCCACAATCACTTTGCCTTCGCACTGGATAATGGTGTTTGCCGCGCGGACGAAATCGTCGCCCAGACGATCCGGCAGGCGGCTGGCTTCCTGGAGCTCAAGCATCAGGGTCTGGCGGCCCGCGTTTAACAGAAAATCACTCATCTTTTTCTCCGGTTACGATAACGTCGATGCCTTTCTCTTCCAGCGCCTTTTTGAACGCCGGATCGATGCCTGCGTCGGTAATCAGCTTATCGACGCTTTCCAGGCTACAGACAATGTTGGGGCTTTTGCGGCCAAACTTCGACGAGTCCGCCATCAGGATCACCTCCCGGGCGGCGTTACACATGGCTTTACTGACGCTGAACACCTCGTTGAAGGTGGTCACGCCCGCGTTCAGATCGATGCCGTCGGTGCCCATAAACAGCTTGTCGAAGCTGAAATGGTCGAAGGCGTTTTCCGCCAGCTGGCCGTGGAACGAGGCCGATTTTTTGCGGAAGGTGCCGCCGGGCATCAGGATGGTCTGCTCGCTGTCAAATTCAGACAGCGCGTTGACGATGTGCAGGCTGTTGGTCATCACCGTGATGTTATTGAAGCGGCTGAGCATCGGGATCATCTGCAAAACCGTGCTGCCCGCGTCGAGGATAATGGAGTCGCCGTCGTGGATAAACTTCACGGCGGCCTCGGCGATGAGCGCTTTCTGGTGGGTGTTGATCAGCGTTTTGTGGTCGATGGGCGGGTCTGCTTCGTCCTTGTTAAGCACCACGCCGCCGTAGGTGCGGATGACTGCGCCAGAGTTTTCGAGCAATACCAGGTCCTTGCGTATCGTCGTACCGGTGGTGTCAAAGTAGTGCGCCAGTTCCTCGACCGAGCATTTACCCTGCTTTTGCAGATGCTCCAGAATGGCCGCCTGCCGCTGACGTGGTTTCATAGGCGCTCTGTTCCTTAGGTTGCAAAATGATAATTTCGCAAGCTTATAGCGTTCACAACGAAATTATCCATGTTTCAGATTAAGCGCTAATGATAGTGCATTCTGACAGAGCGGATCATGGGGAAAGATCACATCGGGCTGCAATTCCTTAAGGGAGAGGCCGTTGATTGCCTGGATTTTCGCCGGGCGGGCGAACACGGTTATCCCGCGCATGAGGAGGGAATCGCAGACGTTATTGTTTTCATCCAGCGCAACGGCGATGACGACCCGCGGTTTGAAGCGTCCGCCGGAGCGCCCGACGCCCACGCGGCCTTTCTGGCACAGGGCGTCAAACGCGCGGTTAAAGCGGTGGATTTGCCAGCCGCCAAAGGCTATCTGGCAGATCCAGGCGATGGCGGCGACGGTGATTAATGCGGTGACCATGTTGGCTCCTTTAATGTTTCCCCTCACCCCGGCCCTCTCCCCAAAGGGGCGAGGGGGAAAGACTGCACCGACTAGTTCCCTCTCCCCTCCGGGGAGAGGGTTAGGGTGAGGGGGAACATACCGCGCGATTAGAACATCACCTGCCCGCCGGTCACATTGATCGACTGCCCGGTGCAGTAAGAGGCTTTCGGGCTGGCGTAGAACAGCAGCATGTTCAGCACGTCCTGATAATCGCACCCGCGCTTGAGCGGCACTTTGTCGATGTAATACTGCTCCACCTCGTCGGCCTTAATCCCAAGCTTGGTGGCGTACTGCGGCAGCAGCGACTGGAACATCGGTGATTTCAGCAGGTTGCCCAGCATCAGCGAATGCACGGTAATGCCATACTCGGCCAGATCCAGCGCCAGAGACTGCGTTAGCCCCACGCCGCCGAACTTCGCCGCGCTGTAGCCGGAGTTGTGCTTGCTGCCCACCTTGCCGGACTTCGAGTTGATCTGAATGATGCGCCCCTGAACGCCGTCGCGGATCATCAGGCGCGAAAACTCCCGCGCGCAGAGGAAATAGCCCACCAGATTCACCTGCAGCGAGCGGTCAAAATCCCCCAGCGCGAAGTCGCTGATAAACGCCGCTTTCGCAATGCCCGCGCTGTAGACCAGCAGATCGGTGCGCCCAAAAATCTCATCCACCCCGCGGGCCAGCGCCATCACGCTCTGCTCGCTGGTGGCGTCGGCACCAAAGCCATACGCCATGCCTTCGCCAAACTCGGTGTTGATGGTATCCGCCACGCGGGCGGCCTTTTCGCTCTGAATGTCCACAACCGCCACGCGGTAACCCTCTGCGGCAAGCCCACGGCAGAGGAACTCGCCTAAGGTCTGTCCCCCACCAATGACAACGGCAACCTGACTCATGTGATTCTCCTTAATTACGCAACAAATTTTAATGTGCAGCCCGGGGCTACTGCCTGCGGAACCGGGCCCGCCACGTGAACCGTGCCGGGATATTCCGCCTGCGGCTGACCGTCGAAGCGCAGGGTGATATGCCCCAGCTCGCGCAGGTTCTGCTCGGCGACATCGCCCACGGCGGTCACCGCGTAGCGCGCTTCGCCCAGCTCAAGCTGGCTGCCCGCCTTCAGCTCACCGTGCAGCTCGCCGTGGCAGTGAATGAAACAAAACTCTTCGATATCCGCCGGGGCGCCTTCGCGGAAGGTGATCAGCATCTGGTCGCCGAGCGCTTCCGCCGCGCTCTCGCCGATGCGGGTAATGGTGGTCTGATAAATCACGTTCATCGCAGGAACCTCTTATTGATAGATAAAGCCGGAGACAAACCAGGCAATCAGCACCGTCGGCGCGCCGGTCAGGAAGCGGCTCACCAGCACGGACGGCACGCCCACGCGCACGGTGTCCTGACGCGCTTCGGCAAGGGACAGCCCGACCGGGATAAAGTCGCACGCCGCCTGGGCGTTAATGGCAAACAGGGCGGGCAGGGCCAGGTGCGGGGGAATATTCCCCAGGCCGATTTGCACCCCAATCAGCACGCCGATCACCTGGGCAATCACCGCGCCGGGGCCGAGGAACGGCGAGAGCAGCGGGAAGGAGCAGATCAGCGCCAGCGTCACCAGCCCGAGCGGATGGCTGGCGAGCGGGGCGAGGCCGTGGGCAATCCAGTCGCCCAGGCCGGACGCCATGATGATGCCGATCAGCGCCGACACGAACGCCATAAACGGCAGGATGGTTTTCAGCACCGTGTCGATGGTGTCGCGGCCGGACTGGAACAGCACCGCAACGGCTGACCCCATTCCCATGCCGACCTTCGCCAGCAGGCCGTCGCTCTGCTCGGTGATCTTCTTGCTGGTGTCGTAATCACGCGGGGCGGCCTTTTGCGGCGCGGACGTACCCTCAACCCGCGTGATGTTCTCCTCCTTGACGCCCGAAACGTAAATGTCTTCCAGGATGTACTGCGCCAGCGGGCCGGATTTGCCGGTGGCGTGAATGTTTACCGTCGGGATACGGCGTTTGGGATAAATGCCGCAGCGCAGGGTGCCGCCGCAGTCGATCACCGCGACGCCGATTTCCGCTTCCGGCGGCTCGCCCTCTTTAAAGCCGTCCACCGCCTCCCAGCCGGTGAGTTCGCGCAGCCTGTCGACAATCGCCGGGCGGGTGCCTGCGGTGATGTAGACAATCTTTTTGCCTTCGGTGGCGTCCAGCTCCAGCGGGCCACCCCAGCCTCCGGTCCCTTTTTCAATACGAATGCGGCTCATGCTGTGGCTCCTGAAAGATGGACTTTTTGTTCAAGCTGAATGCCCATTTTTTTCTCGAAGATGGCGGTGGTGAGGTCGGTTACCCAGCCGCGGAAGAAGTTAGTGACCAGGCCGACCAGCAGATAGCTCACCGCCAGCGGGCCGAGCGGCAGGCCGAGGGTGGTCAGGCCGCTGGCGATCCCGAGGTAAACAAACAGCTCGCCGGGGTTGATGTGCGGAAACAGGCCGTTCATCGAGTGGCAGCTGTAGGAGGCGGCGGCGTAGTAGCTCGGCTTGTACTTCTCGGGCATAAAGCGCCCGAGGCTTAAGGTCATCGGGTTACAGAAAACGAACGTCCCGATGAAGGGCAGGACAAGGTAGCGGGACAGCGGATTTCCGGCGCAGCGCTGGGCGAAGCGCTCGATGCGCTGCTGGCCGATAAAGTTGATCAGCGCGTTCATGATAACCAGCAGGCTGATCAGCAGCGGCAGGATCCCGGTCACCATGTCGGTAAAGACCTCTCCGCCTTTCTGAAACAGCCCGATGAACCACTCGGCGCCGTGGGTGATGGTTTCTATCATTCTTCTCTCCTCTTGGGGCTTATTGTTTTTGTATAACTGCGGCTAATAATAATCACTTTGAAAGGTTTTAAAGTGTTAGTTAGATCTCACAATGAAAGAAAAATGGATTATTTTGAAAGTTTATTGGCGAGGGGAGATCGATTCGCCTGAAAAAAGGGCAGATTTGCGTTGGGGAGCGAGTACCGCTTCCTTGAGGAGTTGAGGATGCTTTACCATACTGGGTTCTTGTCGAACTCGTTAAATGGATGTCCCATGTTCAAGCGTCGTTACAAAGCGCTGTTACCTGCGCTTATTCTGCTTTCTGCCTGTAGTAGCAAACCTAAAACTGAACCCGCTCAGCCCACTGCTGGCGCGCCTTCAGGGGGATTCTTGCTGGAGCCTCAGCACAATATGATGCAGATGGGCGGCGACTTCGCGAACAACCCGGCGGCGGAAAAGTTCATCGATAACATGGTGAGCAAGCACGGTTTTGACAGACAGCAGCTTCACGAGATCCTCTCGCAGGCGAAGCGTCTGGACTACGTGCTGCGTCTGATGGACAGGCAGGCGCCGACCGCGCAGGTGCCGACCGGGCCAAACGGCGCATGGCTGCGCTATCGCAAACAGTTTATTACCCCGGACAACGTGCAAAACGGCGTGGCGTTCTGGAATCAGTATGAAGACGCCCTGAACCGCGCGTGGCAGGTGTACGGCGTGCCGCCGGAAATCATTGTTGGGATCATCGGCGTCGAAACCCGCTGGGGCCGCGTGATGGGCAAAACCCGCATTCTGGACGCGCTGGCGACCCTCTCCTTTAACTATCCGCGCCGCGCCGAGTACTTCTCTTCCGAGCTGGAAACCTTCCTGCTGATGGCGCGTAACGAACAGGACGACCCGCTCGAACTGAAAGGTTCGTTTGCCGGGGCGATGGGCTACGGCCAGTTTATGCCGTCCTCCTACAAGCAGTACGCCGTCGATTTTAACGGTGACGGGCACATCAACCTGTGGGATCCGGTCGATGCTATCGGCAGCGTGGCGAACTACTTCAAAGCCCACGGCTGGGTGCCGGGCGGACAGGTGGCGGTGCAGGCCAACGGCGACGCATTTGGCCTGGAGAACGGCTTCAAAACCAAATACAGCGTGGCGCAGCTCACGGCGGCGGGCTTGACTCCGACCCAGCCGCTGGGGAATGCCGACCAGGTCAGCCTGCTGCGTCTGGATGTCGGTACGGGTTACCAGTACTGGTACGGAATGCCGAACTTCTACACTATTACCCGCTACAACCACAGCACCCACTACGCGATGGCCGTGTGGCAGCTTGGGCTGGCGGTTTCGCAGGCGCGCGTCCCGGCGGCGTCACCGTTTAGTCAGTAAGCCGTCTTATTCAGCCCTCTCCCACAGGGTGAGGGCACCCCGCGCCTATCCTGGTTTTTTCAGAAACATTTCGCCACACTCCCTTTTCAATCGCGCCATTTACATCCTCATCGCGCCTGGTTATTGTTATGTTATAACATTTTGCATGGTGCTATGATGTCAACGTCCCTTTTCTCGCTTTCCGCGCCGATCCGCCTGTTGCTGGCGCTGGTGCTTGTTTTCTTTCTCGGGCTGGCCGTGCGCTGGGCGGTGGCGCTGCCATGATTGTGATGAATCAGCTGGTCGCGGGCTACGATCGCCATCCCGTCACGCGCACCATTAGCGGCGTTATCGAGCGTGGAAGCATGACCGCCATTATCGGCGCGAACGGCTGCGGCAAATCCACGCTGCTGAAAACCCTCGCCGGGTTTATCCCGCCGGTCAGCGGCTCTTTTCGCTGGCAGGGCAAGCGCCCGACCATCGGCTGGCTGGCGCAGCGACACGCTCTCGAAGCGCAATTCCCGCTCACCGTGCAGGACGTGGTGAGCATGGGCTGCTGGCCGGGCGTTTCGCTTTTTGCCGGATTTCGCCGCGAATCGCGCCTGCGCATCGCCAGCGCCCTCGAACGCGTCGGGCTGGAAACGCTGGCGCAATCCACCATCGATGAGCTCTCCGGCGGCCAGTTTCAGCGGATGCTGTTCGCCCGCGTACTGGTGCAGCAGGCGCCGCTGGTGATGCTCGATGAGCCCTTTACCGGCGTCGATGAATCCACCTGCAGCGTGCTGATGGATTTGATGCTGGAGATGTATATGCAGGGCCAAACGCTGCTGGCGGTACTGCACGACAGCGAGCGCGTGGCGCGCCACTTCCCGCAAACGCTGCGGCTGGACGGCGACATCCCGCACTGGAAAACCGACCGGGTGAGGGTGGCATGATCTGGCATCTCTTTTTCCAGCCGTTTATCGACTACGGCTTTATGCGCCGCGCGCTGGTGGTCTGCCTGGCGCTTTCCGTCAGCACCACCGCGCTGGGCGTTTTCCTCCAGCTGCGGCGAATGAGCCTGATGGGCGATGCCCTCTCGCACGCCATTTTACCCGGCGTGGCGGTGGGCTATCTCTTGAGCGGCATGTCGCTGCTGGCGATGAGCGTCGGCGGATTCATTGCCGGGATTGTCGTGGCGCTGGTGGCGGGGCTGGTGAGCCGCCGCACGCCGCTGAAAGAGGACGCCAGCTTCGCCGGGTTCTATCTCGGGTCGCTGGCCCTGGGCGTCACGCTGGTGTCGCTGCGCGGCTCGAATGTCGATCTGCTGCACCTGCTTTTTGGCTCCATCCTCGCGGTGGACAACGACGCGGCGCTGTTTGTGGCGGGCGTCTGCATCTTCACGTTAGTCATGCTGGCGATGTTCTATCGCGGACTGGTCACCGAGGCCTTCGATACCGCGTGGCTGCAGGTGAACGCCCGCTGGCTGCCGGGCCTCCTGCACGGGCTGTTTCTCGCGCTGCTGGTGCTTAACCTGGTGGCCGGTTTCCAGGTGCTCGGCACGCTGATGGCCGTCGGGCTGATGATGCTCCCGGCCGTCGCGGCGCGCTGCTGGGTTCGCACCCTGCCGGGGCTGCTCCTGATGGCCGGTATCAGCGGCATTTTCTGCGCGTGGCTGGGGCTGAGCCTCTCCTGGGCGGTAAGCCTGCCCGCGGGGCCGTCCATCGTGCTGACCGCCAGCGCGCTGTTCTTTATTTCCGTTTTATTTGGCACGCGCAGCAGGCTGGCTGGCAGCCTGCGGGCGCTTTTTTAACGCAAGGGGAAACAATGAAACGTACAGGGTTAATGGTTGCGCTCGCGCTCGGGATGATGTCGCACGGCGTCATGGCAAAAACGCTCAACGTGGTGACCAGCTTTTCGATCCTGGGGGATATCACCCAGGAAGTTGGCGGCGATCGCGTGAAGGTGACAACGCTGGTGGGGCCGGACGGCGACCCGCACACGTTTGAGCCTTCACCGAAGGACAGCGCGGCGCTGAGCAGGGCCGACGTGGTGGTGGTCAACGGTCTGGGGCTGGAAGGCTGGCTTGATCGGCTGGTGAAAGCCTCCGGTTTTAAAGGCCAGCTGGTGGTGGCCTCTGATGGGGTGAAAACGCACACGCTGGAGGAGGACGGGAAAACCGTCACCGACCCGCACGCGTGGAACAGCGCGGCAAACGGCGCGCTGTATGCCCAAAACATTCTCAACGGGCTGGTGAAGGCCGACCCGCAGGACAAGGCCGCGCTGGAGGCGTCGGGCAAGCCGTACATCGCGCAGCTCACCCAACTGGACGGCTGGGCGAAAACGCGCTTTAGCCAGATCCCCGTGGAGAAACGCAAAGTGCTGACCAGCCATGACGCGTTCGGCTACTTCAGCCGCGCCTACGGCGTAACCTTTATGGCGCCGCAGGGGCTGTCCTCCGAGAGCGAAGCGAGCGCGGCGCAGGTGGCGGACATCATCAACCAGATTAAAGCCGACGGCGTGAAGACCTGGTTTATGGAAAACCAGCTCGACCCGCGTCTGGTTAAGCAGATTGCCAGCGCCACCGGAGCGCAGCCGGGAGGCGAGCTTTATCCTGAAGCCTTATCCGCAAAAGGCGGCGCGGCGGATACCTACGTTAAGGCCTTCCGTCATAACGTCGATACCCTCGCGGACAGCATGAAATAACCGCTGTATTCAGGCCGATGCGCCCGCGTCGGCTTTTTTCTGAAGCGCCCTCGTAAAACCTGAAGCTCATCCCCATATCCCACGAGAAAGTGCTATCTTGTGCAGCACGTTTTTCCGAAGCCGGGAGCAAAAATGACTGACCATGAATTGATGCAGCTTAGCGAAGTGGTAGGGCTGGCGTTGAAGCAGCGCGGCGCGACCCTGACCACCGCCGAGTCCTGTACGGGTGGCTGGGTTGCCAAAGTGATAACGGATATTGCGGGCAGTTCCGCCTGGTTTGAACGCAGCTTTGTCACCTACAGTAATGAAGCAAAAGCGCAGATGATCGGCGTTCACGAATCCACGCTTGAGCAGCACGGTGCGGTCAGTGAGCCGGTGGTGATTGAAATGGCGATTGGCGCACTCAAAGCGGCGCGCGCAGATTACGCCATCTCGATAAGCGGCATCGCGGGGCCGGACGGCGGCAGCGACGTGAAGCCCGTTGGCACCGTCTGGTTTGGCTTTGCGACCTCAAAAGGTGAGGGCATCACCCGCCGGGAGTGCTTTAGCGGCGATCGCGAAAGCGTGCGCCGTCAGGCAACGGAATATGCGTTAAAAACGCTCTGGCAACAATTTCTACAAAACACTTGATACTGTATGACCATACAGTATAATTGCACCAACAGAACAGAATTCACCCCAGTAAGTACGTAAACGTATTTACCGTATGACAGGAGTAATAATGGCTATCGACGAGAACAAACAGAAAGCGCTGGCGGCAGCACTGGGCCAAATCGAAAAGCAATTCGGTAAAGGCTCCATCATGCGCCTGGGTGAAGACCGTTCCATGGACGTGGAAACTATCTCCACCGGTTCGCTTTCTCTGGATATCGCACTGGGTGCGGGCGGCCTGCCAATGGGTCGCGTCGTAGAAATCTACGGCCCGGAATCTTCCGGTAAAACAACCCTGACGCTGCAGGTTATCGCCGCAGCTCAGCGTGAAGGCAAAACCTGTGCGTTTATCGATGCCGAACACGCGCTCGACCCAATTTATGCACGCAAGCTGGGCGTTGATATCGACAACCTGCTGTGTTCTCAGCCGGACACCGGTGAACAGGCGCTGGAAATCTGTGACGCGCTGGCACGCTCTGGTGCGGTTGACGTTATCGTTGTCGACTCCGTTGCGGCCCTGACGCCAAAAGCGGAAATCGAAGGCGAAATCGGTGACTCTCACATGGGCCTCGCGGCACGTATGATGAGCCAGGCGATGCGTAAGCTGGCAGGTAACCTGAAGCAGTCCAACACGCTGCTGATCTTCATCAACCAGATCCGTATGAAAATTGGCGTGATGTTCGGTAACCCGGAAACCACCACCGGCGGTAACGCGCTGAAATTCTACGCCTCTGTTCGTCTTGATATCCGCCGTATCGGTGCGGTGAAAGAGGGCGATAACGTCATCGGTAGCGAAACCCGCGTCAAAGTGGTGAAGAACAAAATCGCTGCACCGTTTAAACAGGCTGAATTCCAGATCCTCTACGGCGAAGGTATCAACTTCTTCGGCGAGCTGGTTGACCTGGGCGTGAAAGAGAAACTGATCGAAAAAGCGGGCGCATGGTACAGCTACAACGGTGACAAGATTGGTCAGGGTAAAGCGAATGCTATCTCCTGGCTGAAAGATAACCCGGCTGCGGCGAAAGAGATCGAGAAAAAAGTGCGTGAGCTTCTGCTGAACAATCAGGACTCCAAACCGGATTTCGTGGTTGACGCCGCTGATGCTGAAGAAACCAACGAAGACTTTTAATTCTTTCGTTTAAAAATGAAGGGCTGCGAATGCGGCCCTTTTTGCATTTCTGAACCAGCAGGTTTTTTATGTCCGAACCTACATCTCGTCGCCCCGCATACGCACGCTTACTGGATCGCGCGGTGCGCATTCTGGCGGTGCGCGATCACAGCGAACAGGAGTTGCGGCGCAAGCTCGCCGCGCCGGTCATGAGTAAAAATGGCCCGGAAGAGATAGACGCCACGGCGGAGGACTACGATCGCGTGGTGGCCTGGTGCTATGAACATCACTATCTGGACGATGACCGCTTTGTTTCGCGGTTTATCGCCAGCCGCAGCCGGAAAGGCTACGGCCCGGCACGCATTCGCCAGGAGCTAAACCAGAAAGGGATCGCCCGGGAATCGACTGAAAAAGCGATGCGTGAATGCGATATCGACTGGTGCGAACGCGCGAAAGACCAGGCGGTGCGGAAGTACGGCGAGCCCTTGCCGCGTGAATTTTCAGAAAAAATTAAAATCCAGCGCTTTTTGCTCTATCGCGGGTACCTGATGGAAGATATTCAGGATATCTGGCGTAATTTTGCCGATTGAACGCATCCGGGATTTTACTTCCCCCGCAAGAAAACTTATCTTATTCCCACTTTTTCCAGTAGCTGGTCTGTCCAACGGTTTACAGGTACAGGCTGGCTGCGACATTTCGTTAGCTTGATTTCAGGATAATTATGAGCAAGAGCACCGCTGAGATCCGTCAGGCGTTTCTCGATTTTTTCCATAGTAAGGGACACCAGGTTGTTGCCAGCAGCTCCCTGGTACCAAACAACGACCCGACTTTACTGTTTACCAACGCCGGGATGAACCAGTTCAAGGATGTTTTCCTTGGTCTCGACAAGCGTAATTATTCCCGCGCAACGACGTCACAGCGTTGCGTACGTGCGGGCGGTAAACATAACGACCTGGAAAACGTCGGTTACACCGCGCGCCACCACACTTTCTTCGAAATGCTGGGTAACTTCAGCTTCGGCGACTACTTCAAACACGACGCCATTCAATACGCGTGGGAACTGCTGACCGGTGAAAACTGGTTCAACCTGCCGAAAGAGCGTCTGTGGGTCACCGTCTATGAAACCGATGACGAAGCGTTCGACATCTGGGAAAAAGAGGTGGGTATCCCGCGCGAGCGTATTATTCGCATCGGCGATAACAAAGGCGCACCTTACGCATCTGACAACTTCTGGCAGATGGGCGACACCGGTCCTTGCGGCCCATGCACCGAAATCTTCTACGATCACGGCGACCACATCTGGGGCGGCCCTCCGGGCAGCGCGGAAGAAGATGGCGATCGCTACATTGAGATCTGGAACATCGTCTTCATGCAGTTCAACCGTCAGGCCGATGGCACAATGGAGCCTCTGCCAAAACCGTCTGTTGATACCGGCATGGGTCTGGAGCGTATTGCCGCTGTTCTGCAACACGTTAACTCCAACTACGACATCGACCTGTTCCGCACGCTGATCGCGTCCGTAGCAGAAGTGACCGGCGCGACTGATCTCAGCAACAAATCTCTGCGCGTAATCGCGGACCACATCCGTTCCTGTGCGTTCCTGATTGCCGACGGTGTTATCCCGTCGAATGAAAACCGTGGCTACGTGCTGCGTCGTATCATTCGTCGCGCAATCCGTCACGGCAACATGCTGGGCGCGAAGGACACCTTCTTCTACAAGCTTGTGGGTCCTCTGGTCGGCGTGATGGGCGCTGCGGGTGACGAACTGAAACGCCAGCAGGCTCAGGTTGAGCAAGTTCTGAAAACCGAAGAAGAGCAGTTTGCACGTACTCTGGAGCGCGGTCTGGCGCTGCTGGACGAAGAGCTGGGTAAACTCAAGGGCGACACGCTGGACGGCGAAACCGCTTTCCGCCTGTACGACACCTACGGCTTCCCGGTTGACCTGACGGCTGACGTTTGCCGCGAGCGCAACATCAAAGTGGATGAAGCAGGCTTCGAAGCGGCGATGGAAGAACAGCGCCGCCGCGCACGTGAGTCCAGCGGTTTCGGCGCAGACTACAACGCGATGATCCGCGTTGATAGCGCATCTGAATTCAAAGGCTATGAAGCGCTGGAACTGACTGGCAAAGTGACCGCCCTGTTTGTTGACGGTAAATCCGTAGACAGCATCAGCGCGGGCCAGGATGCGGTTGTGATTCTGGACAAAACCCCGTTCTATGCCGAATCCGGCGGCCAGGTTGGCGATAAAGGCGAACTGAAGGGCAACGGTTTCAGCTTCAGCGTGACCGACACTCAGAAATACGGTCAGGCGATTGGTCATCTCGGTAAACTGGCATCCGGCTCTCTGAAAGTGGGCGAGGGCGTTCAGGCCAACGTTGATGAAGCACGCCGCGCGCGTATTCGTCTGAACCACTCCGCAACGCACCTGATGCACGCTGCACTGCGTGAAGTTCTGGGTACGCACGTTGCGCAGAAAGGTTCTCTGGTTAATGACAAAGTGCTGCGTTTCGACTTCTCTCATTTTGAAGCGATGAAGCCGTCTGAAATCCGCGCGGTTGAAGACCTGGTGAACGCGCAGATCCGTCGTAACCTGCCAATCGAAACCCATATCATGGATCTCGAAGCGGCGAAGAAGAAAGGCGCAATGGCGCTGTTCGGCGAGAAATATGACGACCGCGTTCGCGTTCTGAGCATGGGCGATTTCTCTACCGAACTGTGCGGCGGTACGCACGCATCGCGCACCGGTGACATCGGTCTGTTCCGCATTGTGTCTGAATCCGGTACTGCGGCAGGCGTGCGTCGTATCGAAGCCGTGACCGGCGAAGGTGCGATTGCCAGCCTTCATGCACAAAGCGATCAGCTGCACGACATCGCGCAGCTGCTGAAAGGCGATAGCCAGAACCTGGGCGAAAAAGTGCGTATCGCGCTGGATCGTACCCGCGTACTGGAAAAAGAGCTGCAGCAGCTGAAAGAACAAGCCGCCGCGCAGGAGAGCGCAAACCTCTCCAGCAAAGCGGTTGAGATTAAAGGCGTTAAACTGCTGGTCAGCGATCTGGCTGGCGTTGAGCCTAAAATGCTTCGCACTATGGTCGACGATCTGAAGAACCAGCTTGGTTCAACGGTTATCGTTCTGGCGACAGTGGCAGAAGGTAAGGTTTCTCTGATTGCGGGGGTCTCTAAGGATGTGACCGATCGCGTAAAAGCAGGGGAACTGATTGGTATGGTCGCCCAGCAGGTGGGTGGCAAAGGTGGTGGCCGTCCTGACATGGCGCAAGCCGGTGGTACGGATGCGGCGGCGCTTCCTGCAGCATTAGCCAGCGTTGAAAGCTGGGTAAGTGCGAAACTGTAATAACTAAAAAACACAACCAGGCGCCATAGCGGTAACGTTATGGCGTTTTGTTCACTGCGTTATCGATAACGATAAAGTCAGGTTGAGTTTGTGTATATCGGCTAAACTTACGTTTAACAGAATGTGATGCCGTGACTGCTTACACTTTACGTGTTTGTCATCGCTTACTTTTTGGCGTTATATGATGGATAATGCCGGGATACAAGAGACCCGACTCTTTTAATCTTTCAAGGAGCAAAGAATGCTGATTCTGACTCGTCGAGTTGGTGAGACCCTCATGATTGGGGATGAGGTCACCGTGACAGTTTTAGGGGTGAAGGGCAACCAGGTACGCATCGGCGTAAACGCCCCTAAAGAAGTATCTGTCCACCGTGAAGAGATCTACCAGCGTATCCAGGCTGAAAAATCCCAGCAGTCCAGTTACTGATATTATCGCGTCTCGCGCTTCGCGAGACGCAACCCTCCAGACATTCTTCCTGCTTAAAGTTACCATTCGATTTCAATCGCTCGCTTTTTCGTCACTCTCTTTGACTTATCTCGTCGCTTTAACCGCGTTCCGCCCAATTATTTATGCGCAGAACCCTGCAAAATCCGCTTATAAAACACCCTCTTTGCGGCTTTTACATGCGAATTGCCTGCGATTTGTGCAAACGATAAAAGGTCGTGGAAAATTGTTTGACTTATAAGTCCCAGAAAGTAATATATGCGCCACGCAGCGACGAGAAGCTTTCAACAAGTTACTCGAAGCACTCGAAAGAGGCGTTGTGTGGTGAGGTGGCCGAGAGGCTGAAGGCGCTCCCCTGCTAAGGGAGTATGCGGTCAAAAGCTGCATCCGGGGTTCGAATCCCCGCCTCACCGCCATTTTTGCATCCGTAGCTCAGCTGGATAGAGTACTCGGCTACGAACCGAGCGGTCGGAGGTTCGAATCCTCCCGGATGCACCATCTATTACTTCATATTGCTTTCGAAGTGATATGAATATCGAGCAGTACAGTAGTAAATCCCGATGCATCCGTAGCTCAGCTGGATAGAGTACTCGGCTACGAACCGAGCGGTCGGAGGTTCGAATCCTCCCGGATGCACCATTTACTATTTCTGAAAGCAGTACCCTGATGCATCCGTAGCTCAGCTGGATAGAGTACTCGGCTACGAACCGAGCGGTCGGAGGTTCGAATCCTCCCGGATGCACCATATTCTCCGAGATAATAGCAAAGCTGTTGTTTCAAGGTCTGCGGATTAGCCGCAAGCACCAGGGAGGATAACGTTGCTTTAGCAACGACCCGAAGGGCGAGGCGCAGCCGAGTAATCCTCCCGGATGCACCATTTACTGTTTCTTAAAGCATTACCCTGATGCATCCGTAGCTCAGCTGGATAGAGTACTCGGCTACGAACCGAGCGGTCGGAGGTTCGAATCCTCCCGGATGCACCATCTCTTCTCCTTACTTTTCCGCAAGTTCAATTCTTACTCACTCTCTTTGTTATTGCTTCGCAATCAGCGACAAAAACCATTGTTTACGATAAAGTAATGCTTTGTTAAACATATGGCGAGAGCACGATGTACGCACAGTATGACGGTTTGATCTTCGATATGGATGGCACCATCCTTGATACCGAGCCAACTCATCGTAAAGCCTGGAACGACGTTCTTGGTCGCTATGGAATGCGCTTCGACCTGGACGCGATGGTGGCGCTTAACGGCTCACCGACCTGGCGTATTGCGCAGGCCGTCATTGAACTCAATCACGCCGATCTCGATCCCCATCTTCTTGCTCGTGAAAAAACCGACGCGGTAAAAGCCATGCTTTTAGATACCGTGCGTCCTTTGCCGTTAATTGATGTGGTCAAAGAGTGGCACGGGCGTCGTCCTATGTCGGTGGGAACGGGCAGCGAAAGCGCGATTGCAGAAGCGTTGCTCGCCCATCTGGGGCTGCGCCACTATTTTTCTGCCGTGGTGGCAGCCGATCATGTTAAAAATCACAAGCCCGCACCGGACACCTTCCTGCTCTGCGCAGAATTAATGGGTGTACCCGCCGCGAAGTGCGTAGTGTTTGAAGATGCTGATTTCGGTATTCAGGCCGCGCGTGATGCCGGAATGGATGCAGTGGACGTTCGCTTACTGTGAGTGATGCGCTGTCACTCGCCTCATTATTCGCCAGCAGTTTTTTAAGCGCTACACTCTTACCGGGTAATTCGGAAGTGGTGCTGGTGGCGATGCTGTTGTCCGGCGTGAGTCAGCCGTGGTTGCTGGTATTAATAGCAACAATGGGTAATAGCCTTGGGGGGCTGACTAACGTTATTCTTGGGCGTTTCTTTCCGCTGCGCGAAAAATCGCGCTGGCAGGAAAAGGCAGTTAGCTGGCTAAAACGCTATGGCGCTGCCACGCTGTTATTAAGCTGGATGCCTGTAATAGGTGATTTGCTGTGCCTGCTGGCGGGATGGATGCGCATCTCCTGGGGGCCGGTGCTCTTTTTTTTGTGCCTTGGAAAGGCGTTGCGCTATGTTCTCGTGGCATGGGTAACACTACAGGGTATGACGTGGTGGCACTAATTGGTGGAATATAAACGCGACCTTCAATCGTCAACCATTACAATTATGCTGAGTAACATTACTTTGACAGGCGGGAGGTCAATTTGATCCCGGACGTATCACAGGCGCTGGCCTGGCTGGAAAACCACCCTCAGGCTCTGAAGGGTATTCAGCGTGGTCTTGAGCGCGAAACGCTGCGCGTTAACGCGGATGGCAGCTTAGCGACAACGGGCCACCCTCAGGCGTTAGGCTCGGCGCTGACACATAAATGGATCACAACTGATTTCGCTGAAGCGCTGCTGGAGTTTATTACTCCGGTAGACGGTGATGTTGATCATATGCTGGCGATTTTACGCGATGTTCATCGCTATACCGCCCGTAATCTGGGCGATGAACGTATGTGGCCACTCAGTATGCCCTGCTATATCGAGCAGGGGCAGGAGATTGAGCTGGCGCAATACGGCACGTCGAACATCGGTCGAATGAAAACGCTGTACCGTGAAGGCCTGAAAAACCGCTACGGCGCGTTGATGCAGACCATCTCAGGCGTGCATTACAACTTCTCGCTGCCGATGGCATTCTGGCAGGCGAAATGTGGCGAAACGGATAAAGAGGCGATTTCGGCGGGCTATTTCCGTCTGATCCGTAACTATTACCGTTTCGGCTGGGTGATTCCTTACCTGTTCGGCGCATCGCCGGCAATTTGCTCGTCGTTCCTGCAGGGAAAACCGACCACGTTGCCGTTCGAAAAGACCGAATGCGGGATGTACTACTTACCCTATGCGACCTCGCTGCGCCTGAGCGATCTTGGTTATACCAATAAATCGCAAAGCAATCTCGGTATTACGTTTAACGAATTGCACGAGTATGTGGCAGGATTGAAGCGGGCGATCAAAACGCCGTCGGAAGAGTACGAGAAAATCGGCCTCGAAAAAGACGGTAAGCGCCTGCAGATCAACACCAACGTGTTGCAGATTGAGAACGAACTGTACGCGCCGATTCGTCCTAAGCGCGTCACGCGCAGCGGCGAAACGCCGTCCGATGCGCTGCAGCGTGGCGGCATCGAGTACATCGAAGTGCGTTCGCTGGACATTAACCCGTTCTCGCCGATTGGCGTGGACGAGCAGCAGGTTCGCTTCCTTGATCTGTTTATGGTCTGGTGCGTGCTGGCCGATGCGCCGGAAATGAGCGCAGACGAACTGCTCTGCACCCGCACCAACTGGAATCGCGTGATTCTGGAAGGGCGCAAGCCGGGCCTGACGCTGGGCATTGGCTGTGAAACGGCGCAGTTCCCGCTGCCGAAAGTGGGTAAAGATCTGTTCCGCGACCTGAAGCGCGTGGCGCAGACCATGGACAGCGTTTACGGCGGCGATGCGTATCAAAAAGTGTGCGACGAGCTGGTTGCGTGCTTTGATAACCCTGAACTGACCTTCTCCGCGCGTATTCTGCGTTCTATGATTGATCGGGGCATTGGCGGAACAGGGCGCTCGCTGGCGGCGGAGTACCGCGACATGCTGCAGCAGGAGCCGTTAGAGATTCTGAGCGAAGCGGATTTTGTTGCCGAGCGTGAAGCATCACTGGTGCGTCAGAAGGAAGTGGAAGCGGCGGATACCGAGTCGTTTGACGCGTTTCTGGCGAAGAACGCCTGACAGAAAAGAAAAAGGCCACAGTAATGTGGCCAAAATATACATCTCTGAATTCAGGGATGATGATAACAAATGCGCGTCTTTCATATACTCAGACGCCCATTTTGTAGAAGAGTTCAGTTTATTTTAAAAAAAATCACTATCGGAGGTGACGTATGCCGTTATTAGATAGCTTTACCGTCGACCATACCCGTATGGAAGCACCTGCTGTACGCGTGGCGAAGACCATGCACACCCCGCACGGCGACACGATCACCGTATTCGATCTGCGTTTCTGCGTGCCGAATAAAGAAGTGATGCCGGAAAAAGGCATTCACACGCTGGAGCACCTGTTCGCAGGATTCATGCGCGACCACCTGAACGGCAACGGCGTTGAGATTATCGATATCTCCCCGATGGGCTGCCGTACCGGTTTCTATATGAGCCTGATTGGCGTGCCTGACGAGAAACGCGTGGCCGACGCCTGGAAAGCGGCGATGGAAGACGTGCTGAAGGTGAAAGAGCAGAACCAGATCCCTGAGCTGAACGTCTATCAGTGCGGGACTTACCAGATGCACTCTCTGGAAGAAGCGCAGGAGATCGCCCGTCACATCATCGAGCGTGACGTTCGCGTGAACAGCAACGAAGAGCTGGCCCTGCCGAAAGAAAAACTGCAGGAACTGCACATCTAGTGCACCTTTTCCCTCTCCCTCAGGGAGAGGGTAGGGTGAGGCCATGACCACAGCCTTAACCTTTTCCTTTACCCATCGCTCCCTGTTTCCATTTGCCCACGATTACGTGCACGGCGACAGCGAGCCCTGGCACCAGCACAACTGCGCCCAGCTGCTGCACAGCCTGAGCGGCGTGGTGCGGGTCGATACGGCTTCCGGCTGCTGGGTTGTCCCGCCCGGACGCGGCGTCTGGCTGCCTGCGGGAACGCCGCATTCTTTGCGTATCACCGGCAACGTGGCCGCTCGCACGCTTTTTATCGATCCGCTGGCGCGCGCCGATCTGCCTGCGACCTGCCAGATCGTGCAGATCTCCCCCCTGCTGCGTGAGCTGATCCTCGCCTCGCTGACGCTTCCCGAATCCTATCTGCCCGGCAGCCGCGACGAGCGGGTGTACGAGCTGATCCTCGACGAAATCCGCACGATGCCCGTACTGCCGTTTCATCTGCCGGAGCCGGAAAGCGAAATGCTGCGCGGCCTTTGTCAGCAGATCCGCCAGGCGGCCGGCGAAAGCTGGAGCAGCGCCCAGGCCGCGAGCCTGACCGGCATGAGCGAGCGCACCCTGAACCGCCGCTTCCAGCAGCAGACGGGCCTGAGCTACAGCGACTGGGTGAGAAGGGCGAGATTGCTGGAGGCGCTGGTGCGGCTGGCGCAGGGCCAGCCGGTGCTGAGGGTGGCGCTGGATCTGGGCTACGGCAGCCACAGCGCATTTACGGCGATGTTTCGCCGGGTGATGGGGATCTCTCCCAGCGATTACTTCAAAAACGACTAGCCCACCGCGTTAAAGAGCGCCTGAATCGAGGCGCGCGCCACGTCGCTGTCGATGCCCACGCCCCAGCGGCTGCTGCCGTCCTGGAACAGGCAGCGGATGTACGCCACCGACCGGCTGTCGCTGCGCTCACCCAGGGTATGTTCGTGATAATCCTTAATCACAAACGGCGTGTTTAACCAGCGGTTAAGCCCGTTCGCGGCGGCAGACAGCAGCCCGTTGCCCTGACCCTCAAGCTGGCGCGACCCGCCCGCGGTTGCTACCGTTGCCGTCAGGCGCAGCTGGCCGTCCTGCTGGCTGTCGCTGCTGTAGCGCAGCAGGGCAAAGCGCGGCGTGGCGACCAGCCCGTAGCGGGTGCGGAACAGCTGCCACAGCGCGTTTTGCGTCATCTCTTTGCCGTGCGCGTCGGTTTCCTGCTGCACGTGCTGGCTGAAATCCTGCTGTAACGCGCGGGGCAGTTTCAGGCCGTGATTCTGCTCGATAAGCCAGGCGCTGCCGCTTTTCCCCGACTGACTGTTCACTCGGATCACCGCTTCGTAGGTGCAGCCGATATCCTGAGGATCGACGGGCAGGTACGGCATTTCCCAGCGCTCGCCCGGCCTGCGGGCGTCAAAACCTTTTTTGATCGCATCCTGATGGGAGCCGGAAAACGCGGTATAGGCCAGCCTGCCCGCCCACGGATGGCGCGGATGCACGGGCAGCTGGTTGCAGCTTTCCACAACCTCCACCACCCGGTTCATGTCGCTGAAGTCAAGGTCAGGGCTGATGCCCTGGCTGTACAGGTTCATCGCCAGCGTCACCAGGCAGACGTTGCCCGTGCGCTCCCCGTTGCCGAACAGGCAGCCCTCCACGCGGTCTGCGCCCGCCATGACCGCCAGCTCGGCGCTGGCCACGCCCGTTCCGCGATCGTTATGCGGGTGAACGCTGATGCAGACGTCGCTGCGGCGGCTAAAGTGGCGGCAAAAATACTCAATCTGATCGGCGTAAACGTTCGGGGTGCTCACTTCGACGGTGGCCGGCAGGTTGATCACCATCGGGCGCGCCGCGCACGGCTGCCAGATCTCCGCCACCGCCTCGCAGATTTCCAGCGCAAACTCCGGCTCGGTAAAGCAGAAGGTTTCCGGGGAGTATTCGTACTGCCAGCGGGTGTCGGGGTTCTCTTCGCAACGCTGGCGGATCAGGCGCGTGGCGCGGGTCGCCAGCGCGACGATTTGCGCTTTCTCCATGCCGAACACCAGGCGGCGGAACAGCGGGGCGGTGGCGTTATAGAGATGAACGGTGGCCTGCTTCGCCCCTTTCAGGGCGTCAAAGGTGCGCAGGATCAGGTCTTCCCGCGCCTGGGTTAATACCTGAATGGTGACGTCATCGGGAATGCGGTTCTCCTCAATCAGCTGGCGGACGAAGCTGAAGTCCGTCTGCGAGGCTGACGGGAAGGCGACTTCAATCTCTTTGAACCCGCAATCGAGGAGCAGATCCCAGAACTGCAGCTTGCGGGCGCTGTCCATCGGCTCGGCGAGCGCTTGGTTGCCGTCACGTAAATCGGTCGAGAGCCAGCGCGGTGCGCGGGTGATGCGTTGCTCCGGCCAGCGGCGGTCGGGCAGGGAGAGGGCGGGATAGGGTTGGTATTTGTCTGCGGGGGTGTTCAGCATGATGCGCTCCTGTTGTCTTTTCACTATCGTGAAGTGATTTCAGAAGCGCTGCTTTATCGGAACTGACAATCGCTGTCGCGTTTTGGACAACGGTGGGGGGCGGTTGCCGGATGGCGGCTGCGCCTTATCCGGCCTACGAGTAGGCCCGGTAAGCGTAGCGCCACCGGGCAACCCGCGCAGAGGACTAGTGCGCCCCACCGCCGCCGCTACCGGCACCGAACGGCGGTCGGGCGAACCATACCAGCCCCAGCAGGACGATAAAGATCCCCGCCGATATCCAGAAAATCTCGTTCGCAGAGATAATCAGGCCCTGGTTGGTGATCTGCTGGGCTATCCAGCCGGACGCCTGCTGTTCCGTCATGCCCATTCCCTGAAGCTGGGTGTACATCTCCCGGGAGTTCGGGTTGAACGGGTTCACCGCTTCGGTCAGCTGGGCATGGTGCATCGATTCACGGTTAGTCCACAGGGTGGTGGTGATCGACGTACCAATGGAGCCCGCCAGCGTTCGGGTGAAGTTCGACAGGCTCGACGCCGCCGCCATGCGCTCAGGCGGCAGGCCAGAGAGCGTGATGGTGGTGAGCGGCATAAAGAAGCACGCCACGGCAAAGCCCTGGATGAACTGCGGCCACGCGGAGGCGCCAAAGTCCATTCCCGGTTCGAACGTATACGCGCGCCAGTAGAAGCACACGGCGTACATAATGAAGCTGAACGTCACCAGCCGGCGCATGTCGAGCTTGTGGGCGAAGCGGCCAATAATCGGCGACAGCAGTACCGGAATCAACCCCACCGGCGCGGAGGCCAGGCCTGCCCAGGTCGCGGTGTAGCCGTATACCTCCTGCAATAGCTGCGGCAGCAGAACAATGGCGCCGAAGTAGAGCATGTAGGCGAGACTGATACACAGACAGCCGATGGTGAAGTTTCGCGACTTAAACAGCGACAGGTCGACTATCGGGTTATCGTCGGTGAGCTCCCAGACAATCAGGAAGCTTAGCGACACCACCGCGACAATCGTCAGGATGATGATCTCCCGGGAGTTGAACCAGTCCAGCTCTTTACCCTGATCGAGCATCACCTGGAGGCTACCGATACCGATAACCAGCAGCGCCAGACCAATGGCGTCGATACGCCGCTGTTCCGTTCGCGTTTCCCGGCCGCGCAGCGACTGCAGCGTCATCATCACCACGACGGCGCCAATGGGCACGTTGATGAAGAAGATCCAGCCCCAGTGATAGTTATCGCTGATATAGCCGCCGAGAATCGGCCCGCAAATCGGCGCGACAATCACCGTCATCGACCACAGCGCCAGCGCAATAGAGCGTTTAGCGGGCGGATAGTTGTTCAGCAGCAAACTTTGCGACAGTGGAATCAGCGGCCCGGCCACAATCCCCTGAATAACGCGGAAGAAAATCAGCATGGTCAGGCTGGTGGACATGCCGCACGCCCAGGAGGCGAGAACGAACAGCACCGTTGACCAGAGAAACAGCTTCACTTCGCCGACGCGCTTTGCCAGCCAGCCCGTGATCGGAATCGAGATGGCGTTTGCCACCCCGAACGACGTAATGACCCACGTCCCCTGGCTAAGTGACGAGCCAAGGTTCCCGGCGATCGTCGGGATGGCCACGTTCGCGATGGTGGAGTCCAGCACCTGCATGAAGGTCGCCAGAGAGAGCGCAATGGTCATGATGACCAGCTGCGCGCCTTCCAGCGGTTTTTGCGGCTTTTGCTGTTGCATAACGCTCACCTCGGATTAACCGGCGTTCGCTTTCACGATTTCATCGATCAGCTTGTTGACCGGATCGAGGCTAATTTCACGGGCGTTACTTTCGTAGGCCGGCGTATTGCGCACCTGGCTTGCCAGGATCTGCCCGTCGCGGTTTGCGGTATCGACGGTCACCAGCGTGGAGAGGCCGATACGCAGCGGATGGTCAGCCAGCTGTTTCGGATCCAGCTCGATACGCACCGGCAGACGCTGAACCACTTTGATCCAGTTACCGGTGGCGTTCTGCGCAGGCAGCAGGGAGAAGGCGCTGCCCGTTCCCATATCCAGGCCGACCACTTTACCGGTGTACTTCACGTCGTCGCCGTAAATGTCGCTGACCACGGTTGCGGTCTGGCCAATGCGCATATGCGCAAGCTGAGTCTCTTTGAAGTTCGCATCCACCCACAGGTTGTTCGCCGGGACAACGGCCATCAGCGGCGTGGTGGTGCTAATCTGCGCGCCAGGCTGGACGGAGCGGCGGGAAACATAGCCGGTCATCGGGCTGACGATTTTTGTACGCTGCAGGGCAAGCCAGGCGTTACGCACTTCGGTCGCGGCCTGTTTTACCGCAGGCTGGTTTTCCAGGCTGGTGCCCAGAATCATCGCCTGATTCGCGTTGTACTGTTGAATGGCAACGTCAAGCTGCGCCTGCGCGCTGGCAACGGCATCGCGGGCGTGCTGCAGCTCTTCACGGCCAATCAGGTTGGCGGTGCCGAGCGGAACGCGGCGATTGAAGTCGCTCTGCGCCTGCGCCAGTGCGGTTTTCTGCACGTCGATGCTGGCCTGAAGCTGCTTGCTGTTGATCATCTGCTGGCGGGTTTGACGCACGCTGGAGGCGAGCTGCGTCTGCGCTTTTTCAAACGCCTGCTGGGCGTCGGTCGGATCGAGCGTGACCAGCACATCCCCTTTTTGCACAAAGTCGGTATTGTCAGCCCAGACTTTCGTCACGCTGCCCGACACCTGCGCCATAATTTGTACCTGGTTCCCTGCCACGTATGCATCGTCTGTTTCTTCAACGTGACGCAATACTAAAAACCAATAGATCCCATATGCCACGGCAATAATAATAAAGAGCAAGGTCAGCAGAAGAAGGGCGCCTTTACGTTTGCCTTTCTTATTGACCGGTTGCTGCGGGGTAGTGTTCTCCGCATTTGCGCTCATTGTTGTTCTCCACGATCTTCTTATTTTCACATCGGCTGAGCCGACCTGTTGTCAGAAAGGCCAGCAGTGTGACGTGCTGGCCTGTCGGTTTTCTTATAAATCTGGATGTTCGAGCGTGTCGTCGCGTTAGCGCAGCGCCTCAAGAATGGCGCCGTCTTCATCCATCTGATCCAGACGGGTGAGCAGCTTGCGAGTGATGTGCTCCAGCTGGTCGCGCTCGGCGGTGCTGAGGGCAGACCAGAGTTTGTGCAGACAGTTGTGCTGAGGTGGAAGCACCTCGCGCAGGAATTCGTGACCTTTTTCGGTCAGCTGCAGATGCAGGCAACGGCGGTCGTTGTCGCTTTCACGGCGTTCAATCCAGCCGCGTTTTTCCAGCTCATCAGCGATACGGGTTGCGTTAGTACGGGAAGAACCCAGTGCGCAGCTCAGTTCAGAAGGCTGAATGCTGTGATTTTCCTGAGACTCCAGCGTGATCAACGCCATAAACAATGTCTCGTTAATCCCTTGAGCTTTCAGCATCTTATTACGATTTTCCAGCAGCTTACCCTGCATGTGCATGCACAGGCGGGTCAGCAGGATTTCCTGATATGGGAACTCCTCGTGACGACTGGCGCGGAACTTAAGCATTTGTTCAATGGGCGTAAACGAACTATCCATTTGGGCATAACCTCATTAATTACAGCCGATATAGTAACGATAGTGACAAATAATGTAAATGAATTATTTGTGCGGTTATATCCGCCAAATACATGTCACTATCAGAAAGCGCCGGGTAAATCCCTGCCCCGGTGAGCACAGAAAGGGATGGGCTTACGCCCACTGAAGACGGGATGTGAGGACCGGAATCAACTAACAGGTATGAGTTATTCATGCTGCTTTTTAATATGTCACCCACATTAAAATTTCTGGGATAAATGATTACGCTAACCTTAACAGACATGGGGACGCCTTAACACCCTCAGTATCCCCATTGCCATGTAAAGCTTAAGAATCTGCCTCCAGACGGTGATAACCGCGCCACCACACCACCAGATTAAGCGCGGCAACAATTGCCCCGATGCTGCACACGCCTGCCCAGCCAGCGTGTTGCCATGCGGACGCTGAAATCAACGATCCGGCGGCACCGCCGATGAAGTAGCTGGTCATGTAGCCTGCGGTCAGACGGTTACGCGCGTCCGGCTTCACGCGGTAAATCACGGTCTGGTTGGTGATGTGCACCCCCTGCACCGTAAGGTCGAGCACCAGAATGCCGACAATCAGCGCCAGCACCGACGCGTGTCCGAACCAGATCGCCGCCCACGACAGCAGCAGTAAAATCAGGCCGGTGGTGGTGGTCAGATGGGCCTTGCCTTTATCCGCCAGGCCGCCGGCGGGACGCGCGCCCAGCGCACCGGCGGCACCCGCCAGACCAAACAGGCCAATCACCCCTTCGGAATAGTTAAACGGCGGCGACGCCAGCAGAAACGCCATCGACGTCCACAGAATGCTGAAGTTAGCGAAGGTGAAACAACCAAGCAGAGCGCGGGTTCGCAGCAGTTTATCTTGCGTAAACAGGCTGAACACCGAGCCGAGAAGCTGCGGGTAGTTGAGGTGATTTTCCTGCTTTACCTTCGGCAGGCCGCGCCACAGGGCGAGGGCCATAATGACCATCAGCACGCTGGCGACCCAGTAGACGGTGCGCCATCCGCCGAGGCTTGCTAGCAGCCCGGCGACGGTACGCGCCAGCAAAATCCCGAGCAGCAGGCCGCTCATGATGGTGCCCACCACTTTGCCGCGTTTTTCCGGGGAGGCGAGCGTGGCGGCCAGCGGCACGAGGATCTGCGCGACAACGGAGAACAGCCCGGTCAGCGCGGTGCCGATAATCATCATCGTGAGCGACTGGCTGCTGGCGGTGATCAACATCCCGCCTGCGGAGAGCAGGGTCATCGAGACGATCAGCATCCGGCGCTCGAACATATCTCCGAGCGGCACCAGGAACAGCAGGCCTGCGGCGTAGCCGAGCTGCGCCGCGGTGACGATAAAGCCCGCGGAGCTGGCGGAGAGGTTAAAGGCGCGTGCGATGGTGTCGAGCAGCGGCTGCGCGTAATAGTTGCTGGCGACGGCAAGGCCCGTGGCGACGGACATGAGCAGGATCAGTGCCGGGCTAAGCCCGTGAGTTGTTTTGGTCATTGGTTCAGGAATCATTAGTTAAGTGATTATTTTTCCGGGAACCAATAATAACCAATGATTGTGACCGTGGGGGGAATGTTGTGTGTGGGTTTGTGCGGTTTGGGGTGGGGGCTGTGCCCCGATCCTCTCCCCTGGAGCCGGGAGATCTCCATTTAGGATTATTTGCGCACGGTATTTCCCTCGCCCCTGTGGGGAGAGGGCCAGGGTGAGGGGAACATACGGCTACGGTGGTTATTCCGTTCACCTCACGTTCCCTGCTTCTCTGTTTACCACGGAACTTGTGAACGTGTCAGGGCGGCTCAGTCGCCGCCGCCCTGACCACCCGGGCTCCCGGCAAGAAAATCGCCGCTTCGCGGTGACCCTCAGCTTATTCCTTCAGGCTTTCGGGTCGGGCACCAGCCTGCATCCCTGCAGGCTATGCCCTCTCGGCGCGTCCCTGCGCCTCGCCCCGGCCTTCCGGAAACGCTTCGGCGATTTTCGGCCGGACGGAATGTCGCTGTAGCTTCTCTGCTTTTATGACAACAATCTGTCGCTTCAAAAGATCAAAACTACTGGTAACCCTCTCCTAAGGGAGAGGGTATACGGCTACTTCTGCGCGGCCAGCGCTTCTTTCACCCAGCCATCGAACTGCTGCTGGTGGGCTTTGATCCAGCCGTCAACGTGGCCTTTAATATCCGCTTCAGACGATTTGCCGTTGTGCATCATGGCGTTCTGCGCGTTGATGTCCGCCAGCGGCAGCTTGATCACCGAGAACAGCTTCGCCGCCGCCGGGTTTTTCTCCGCCCAGGCCTTATTAGCCACGATATGCATCGTGTTCACCGGGAAACCGTAGTTCATGCCGTTTGGCAGCTTGGTGTCGATATCCTTCTGCTCGCCCGGCAGGGAGGAGAACGGCACCTGCAGCCATACCACGTCTCTACCCGGCTTCAGCACGTCGCTCACCCAGTACGGGGTCCAGGTGTAGTAGATCACCGGCTTGCCTTCTTTAAAGCGCGCAATGGTATCGGCCATCATCGCGGAGTAGTTGCCGTGGCTCACGTCAACCGTCTTCGCCAGGTCGAAGGCTTTGTTCTGGTGGTTAATCACCGCTTCGCAGCCCCAGCCCGGGGAGCAGCCCATCATGTCGGCTTTGCCGTCACCGTTGGTATCAAACAGTTTGGCGATCTTCGGATCCTTAAGCTGCTCGATGTTGGTGATGTGGTACTGGTCGGCGGTTTTCTTATCGATCAGATAACCCTGCGCTGCCCCGGTCACGAAGGTGCCTTCGCGGTAGAATTTCTTGTCACCGCCGGCGGCGGCATACATGTCGTCGTGCAGCGGCTGCCAGTTCACGGCGGTAAAGGTGGCATCGCCGGAGGCAATCGAGGTGTAGCCCACGTTGTAATCCACTTCGCTGGCGGTATTCACCGTATAGCCCAGCTTCTCGAGGGCGCGGCTCACAATCTGCGTCTGGAAGGACTCTTCCGAAATGGTGCTCTGAACCGGCTGGACGGTAATGCCTTTGCCCGGCAGATCGGCAGCAAACGCGCTGGTGGAGACAAGGGTCGCAAACGCTGTGGCAAAAAGTACGTGATGTCGCATCGTTGTTCCTTATTTAGCTTTAATGAATGGGCGGGTGACTAAACCGACAGGGCCGGTGGTGTACCAGCGGCGGTTTCCGCGGCTGCGTGAATCGCGGCCGACGGCCTGCGTCAGGCGGTCGAGAATAATGGCGAGGATCACGATCCCCACGCCGCCCACGGTGGCAAGGCCCATATCAAGACGGCCAATGCCGCGCAGCACCATCTGGCCCAGGCCGCCCACGGCGATCATCGAGGCGATAACCACCATCGACAGCGCCAGCATCAGCGTCTGGTTAACGCCCGCCATAATGGTGGGCATCGCCAGCGGGAGCTGCACTTTAAACAGCATCTGGCGCGGGCTGGCGCCGAACGAGCGCGACGCTTCGATAAGGTCGGCCGGCACCTGGTTGATGCCCAGAATGGTCAGGCGCACGATTGGCGGCAGGGCGAAAATAATCGTCACCACCACGCCCGGCACGTTGCCGATACCGAACAGCATCACGATAGGCACCAGATAGACGAAGGCCGGCGTGGTCTGCATCGCATCGAGCAGCGGACGGATGATTTTCGCCGCCTTCGGGCTGCGCGCCAGCCAGATCCCCATCGGCAGGCCAATCACCACGCAGAAGAGCAGGGCGGTGAGCACCAGCGCCAGGGTAATCATCGCCTGCGACCAGGCGCCGATTGCGCCAATGGCAATCAGCGACACCAGCGTGGCGATCCCCATGCCTGCGCTCCCGAACTGCCAGGCGATCAGCGCAAAGACGAGGATGGCAACCGGGGCCGGCATCCCCAGCAGCAGCTGCTGGAAGCCGTTCAGGATGTAATCCACCGGGACGCGGATCCCCTGGAACACCGGGCGGAAGTGGGTGACCACCCAGTCAATTCCCTCCGTCACCCAGCTATCCAGCGGGATCAGCGTCTTATGGAACGGATCCATAATGTTGAAGTGTTCAGGCGCCGGTGCGGGCGCGCTGTTGAGCCAGTCTGCCGTGCCGCCAGCGTCTGGTGCAGGCGTGGATGAACCCCACGCATCGGCGGATTGTGCCGCGCTGTCGGCGGCCTCTGTGGTTCCCCACGGATTAGATTGATCAGCCATTGTTTGCCCCCTCGCGATCTAAAGCCTTGAGCAACATCCCTTTGGAGATGATGCCGACATACTGTTGTTCTTCACCCACCACCGGCACTGCGCACGGCGCCTGGCCTACGTGAGAGAGCAACTCGCTGAGCGGCGTTTCGGCGTCTACGGCAAGCGGAGAGGCGATAAGCGCCGCATCAATACCCAGGTTTTCGCTCAGGGCGTGCTTCAGGGAATCGATGGAGACAATGCCAACAAATTTATTACCGCGTTCAATGAGATAGCCGTATTCACGGTCTTCGTCCTGAAGCAGCTTAAGCGCCGAGCGCGGGCCGAAGCCTGGCGTTTTACGGATAATGCCGTTCGGGGTACGGCGGGCAATATCTTTGGCGCTAAAGACCTGGCTAATATCCACGCCGCGGAAGAAGGTGCGGACATAGTCGTTGGCCGGATTATTCAGAATTTCATCCGGCGTGCCGACCTGCACCACTTCACCGTTTTGCATAATGGCAATTCGGTCGCCAATACGCATCGCTTCATCCAGATCGTGGGAAATAAATACGATGGTGCGCTGATGTTTTGCCTGAAGTTTTACCAGCTCATCCTGCATCTCGGTACGAATTAAAGGATCGAGCGCCGAGAAGGCTTCGTCCATTAATAATATGTCGGGATTAATGGCTAATGCGCGGGCTAATCCAACGCGCTGACGCATCCCGCCAGACAATTCATCCGGATAACTGTGCGCATAATTTTCAAGCCCCACCTGACGTAATGCGTCCAGGGCTTTTTCAATACGAACGTCTGCTGGAGTGCCGGCTAATTCCATGCCAAAAGCGGTATTATCTAATACCGTCATGTGCGGCATTAATGCGAACGACTGAAACACCATCGCAATCTTTTTTCTGCGCACCTCGCGAAGCTCGGCATCGGATATTTTGGCAATATCTACACCGTCAATCAGCACCTGCCCGCGGGTGGGTTCAATCAGGCGATTGAGAAGGCGAACCATAGTGGATTTACCCGAACCGGATAACCCCATGATGACAAAAATCTCGCCTTCTTCAATGGCCAGACTGGCGTCTTTGACGCCAAGCGAAAGCCCGGTTTTTTCCAGAATTTGCTCTTTCGAAAGTCCCTTCTCAATATATTTGAATGCGCGCTGTGGATGCTCGCCAAATACTTTATAAAGATTTTTCACTTCTAATTTAATTGCCATGCAATAGAGAGTGTCCTGTTATTTGTTTATGTCGATATGATTACCATGGTAAATAGTTAACTGGCATTACCCTAACATACTGAGAATCTGAGACAACCCTGGGTTTGCTTATGGCATGAATTTTGCCACAGGCGAAACGGCTGAATTTCCCATGAGTAAAGGGCTGAGGGCGATCTGAATTTTTATGATTTTTTTGCTGCTGCATCGGGGAATTTCACCTGAATCGGCGTGATTCAGGTGAATATGACGTGGAAATTACAGTGTAGCGGGTGTGGAAATATTAGGGCGGGAATTATGGGGTTTATATTAAATTAATGAACGTTATTTCCCCTCACCCTAACCCTCTCCCCAGAGGGGAGAGGGGATCGTTCGGCGCCGTCTTTAATCCCTCGGCCCAAAGGGGAGAGGGGATCGTTCGGCGTCGTCTTTTCTCCCTCGCCCCTTTGGGGAGAGGGCGGGGTGAGGGGAAACATTAAAAATCCCAGTCCTCATCTTCGGTCTCTACCGCTTTTCCCATCACGTAGGACGAGCCGGACCCGGAGAAGAAATCGTGGTTTTCATCGGCATTAGGGGAAAGCGCCGCCAGGATCGCCGGGTTCACCTCCGCCATTTCCGGCGGGAACAGCGCCTCGTAGCCGAGGTTCATCAGCGCTTTGTTGGCGTTGTAGCAGAGGAACGCCTTCACGTCCTCTTCCCAGCCGGTTCCGGCGTAAAGTTCTTCGGTGTAGCTCAGCTCGTTGTCATAGAGATCCATCAGCAAATCGAGGGCAAAGCCTTTCAGCTCCTCGCGCTTCGCCTCGCTGACCTTCTCCAGCCCCTTCTGATACTTATAGCCAATGTAATAGCCGTGCACCGCTTCGTCGCGAATGATCAGGCGGATCAGATCGGCGGTGTTGGTCAGCTTGCCGCGGCTCGACCAGTACATCGGCAGCCAGAAGCCGGAATAGAACAGGAACGATTCCAGAAACACGCTGGCGATTTTCTTTTTCAGCGGCTCGTCGGCCTGGTAATAGGCCAGCACCAGAGCGGCCTTGCGCTGCAGGGATTCGCTCTCTTCGCTCCAGCTATAGGCCGCGTCCACATCTTTGGTCTGGCACAGCGTCGAGAAAATCGAGCTGTAGGAGCGGGCGTGAACCGCCTCCATAAAGCTGATGTTCGACATCACCGCCTCTTCGTGCGGCGTCAGCGCATCGGCCATGAGCGCCGGAGCGCCCACGGTATTCTGAATGGTGTCCAGCAGCGTCAGGCCGGTAAACACGCGGATGGTCAGCCGCTGCTCGGCGTGGCTGAGGCTCTGCCACGCGGGAATATCGTTTGAGAGCGGCACTTTTTCCGGCAGCCAGAAGTTGCTGGTCAGGCGGTTCCACACCTCAAGGTCTTTATCGTCCTGGATTTTGTTCCAGTTAACGGCGCTCACGCGTGACAGTTTCATCCTTTCTCCTTACAGCGCGCAGGACACGCAGCCTTCGATTTCGGTGCCTTCCAGCGCAAGCTGGCGCAGGCGAATGTAGTACAGCGTTTTGATGCCTTTCTTCCAGGCGTAAATCTGCGCCTTATTGATATCGCGCGTGGTGGCGGTATCCGGGAAGAACAGCGTCAGGGACAGCCCCTGATCCACATGCTTAGTCGCCTCGGCGTAGGTATCGATGATCTTCTCCGGGCCGATTTCGTAGGCGTCCTGATACAGCGCCAGGTTGTCGTTGGTCATAAACGGGGCAGGGTAGTAAACGCGTCCGGTCTTGCCCTCTTTGCGGATCTCAATTTTCGACACGATCGGGTGAATGCTCGACGTGGCGTGGTTGATATAGGAGATCGACCCGGTCGGCGGCACCGCCTGCAAATTCTGGTTATAGATGCCGTAGCGCATCACATCGCTGCGCAACTGCTGCCACATCTCGCGGGTGGGCAGGGCGACGCCCGCCCGGGCAAACAGCGCCCGCACCCTTTCTGTTTTCGGCTGCCAGTCGCCTTCCAGATACTGATTAAAATATTCACCGCTGGCATAGCGCGACTGCTCAAAGCCCGCGAAACGCTGGTTGCGCTCCCGGGCCAGCATCATCGACGTATTCAGCGCGTGCCAGGTGATGGTGTAGAAATAGAGGTTGGTGAAGTCCAGCCCCTCCGGACTGCCGTAGGCGATCCCCTCGCGCGCCAGATAGCCATGCAGGTTCATCTGCCCCAGGCCGATGGCGTGGGAGGCGGCGTTGCCCGCTTCTATGGACGGCACGCTGCGGATGTGGCTCATGTCCGACACCGCCGTCAGGCCGCGAATGGCGGTTTCCACCGTGCGGCCAAAGTCCGGTGAGTCCATGGTGTGGGCGATGTTCAGCGAGCCGAGGTTGCAGGAGATATCTTTGCCGATGTCCGCGTAGTCCAGGTTTTCGTCATAGGCTGACGGGCTGTTGACCTGCAAAATCTCCGAGCAGAGGTTGCTCATGTTAATGCGCCCGGCAATCGGGTTCGCGCGGTTCACCGTGTCTTCATACATGATGTAGGGATAGCCGGACTCAAACTGGATCTCGGCAAGGGTCTGGAAGAAGTCGCGGGCGTTAATGTACGTCTTGCGAATGCGATCGTCGGCGACCAGCGCCGCGTAATTGTCGCTGATGGCGATATCGCCAAAGGCTTTGCCGTAGAGGCGCTCCACGTCGTAGGGCGAGAACAGCGCCATTTCGGCGTTCTCTTTCGCCAGCTGGAAAGTGACGTCCGGGATAACTACCCCGAGGGACAGGGTTTTGATGCGGATTTTTTCGTCGGCGTTTTCGCGTTTGGTATCGAGGAAGCGCAGGATATCCGGATGATGGGCGTGCAGATACACCGCCCCCGCCCCCTGACGCGCTCCGAGCTGGTTGGCGTAGGAGAAGGCATCTTCCAGCATTTTCATCACCGGGATCACCCCGGAAGACTGGTTCTCGATGCGCTTGATGGGCGCGCCCGCTTCGCGCAGGTTGGAGAGCAGAAACGCCACGCCGCCGCCGCGTTTTGACAGCTGGAGCGCGGAGTTCACCGCCCGGCCAATCGACTCCATATTGTCTTCAATGCGCAGCAGAAAACAGGACACCAGCTCGCCGCGCTGGGCTTTACCGCAGTTGAGGAAGGTCGGCGTGGCGGGCTGGAAGCGGCCGGAGAGGATCTCGTCGGTCAACCGCTCCGCCAGCGCTTCGTCGCCCTGGGCGAGGGTCAGCGCCACCATGACGGCGCGATCTTCAAAGCCTTCGAGGTAACGCTTGCCGTCGAAGGTTTTCAGGGTATAGCTGGTGTAGAACTTCCACGCGCCGAGGAAGGTCTGGAAACGAAAACCGCTGGCGTGGGCGCGTTCGAACAGCGCCACCACGAAGGGGCGATGGTAGCGGGTGAGCACGCGCTCTTCGTAGTAGCCTTCACTGACCAGATAGTCCAGACGCGCGTCCTGGCTGGCGAAGGTCACGCTGTTTGGTCGCACGTGGGCAGTAAAAAAGGCGTCTACCGCCTCGCTGTCTTTGCCAAACTGAATATGCCCGTCACGGTCATAGAGATTAAGCATCGCATTCAGTGCGTGATAGTCGGGGGCGGCCTGCATTACCCGTTCTGCGGTTGTCGTTGCCAAAATTCGTTCACTCCTTTACGCACGTTCTCTACGTCCTGCTGTGTCCCCATCAGCTCAAAGCGATAGAGATACGGCACGGCGCATTTTTGAGAGATAACATCCCCGGCCCGGCCAAACGCATCGCCAAAATTGCGATTGCCTGCGGCGATCACACCGCGAATCAGCTGCCGGTTATGGGGATCGTTGAGAAAGCGGATCACCTGGCGGGGCACAGCGCCCGCCGTTCCGCCGCCGCCATAGCTTGGAACCACCAGAATGTAAGGTTCGTCTACCTGAATACGCTCCCGCTCGTTGAGCGGAATACGTATCGCGGGCAGCCCGAGGCGCTCGATAAAGCGGAGCGTGTTTTCCGAGCTGCTGGAGAAGTAGACCAGACCACTCATGCACTGGCGGCCATGGCGGCGATGCGGTTAATCATGTCCGGGCGAAAGCCGGACCAGCTGGTTTCCCCGGCGATAACGACCGGAAGTTGACGAAATCCCTGGGCGCGCAGCGTGTCGGCGGCATCGGGCTCCTGGTCGATATTCACCATCTCGAACGCGACGCCGCGGCTCTCCATTGCGCGTTTGGTGGCGTGGCACTGAACACAATCGTTACGAGTGTAAATAATAATGCTCATGATTCGTATTTCCATTTAAAATGAGATTGCGGCGCGTTGGAACGCGTCGGGTTGTGTGTGTCTTGCTGAAAGGAATACTAGATGTAGTTGCGATAAGTTTCAACCATACAAGATATGGGAAATTCAGATTGATATTGCCGCGATGATGAACGCACCGGGGCAGGGCAGGCTGTACGGGCTTTTCAGGCGTCAGGCAAAGAAAAACCCCGGCGCCAGGGGCAACCGGGGTCTGCGCGCGCGGGGGTTACTTACGCAGGCTAAGCAGCGCGCCGACGAAAATACCGACGGCGGCCACCGTACCCAGCGCGCACACCGGCTTCTCGCGAACGAAGGTTGTCGCACAGCTCACGGCGTCGCACGCCGCCTGGGTGGTGCGGCTGCGCCCGTTCATTCTCGCGCGGGTTTCACGCAGCAGAGACTGAGCCTTACGTTTCGCGGCATCTGCTTCATCCTTTGCATCTGAGCCCCAGGATTTCAGCACCTCTTCCAGCGTGTCCGCTAATTGGCTGACATCATTGCGAATATCCTGAGCGTCGTCGTTAATATCGTTTCGGTTCGGTCTGTTAAACATACGATCCTCCATAATTTTGCGTTCCCGTTAAGTTTAGCCCAGGATTTTATTATCTGAAGCGAGTCACGACTTATCCGGCCGTTTATGGAATATTCTGAAAGCGCTGCTAATGCTGAATACTGTAAGGTTGCCCGGCAGGTAAAGATAACGAGGATTAAATATGTATTTACGACCCGATGAGGTGGCACGCGTTCTTGAGAAAGCGGGATTTACCATGGATGCTGTGACCACTAAAGCCTATGGATATCGCCGCGGCGAGAATTATGTTTACGTCAACCGTGAAGCGAGAATGGGGCGTACCGCTCTCATTATTCACCCGACGCTGAAAGACAGAAGCCAGTCATTTGCTGAGCCTGCCTCGGATATTAAAACCTGCGATCACTACCAGCAATTCCCGCTCTATTTAGGCGGTGAATCGCATGAGCATTATGGTATTCCGCACGGTTTCAGCTCTCGCATGGCGCTGGAGCGTTTTCTGAAGGGATTGTTTGGCGAACAGCAGTAAACGAGCGACTGGCAGCGTGCCAGTCGCGAAGCGTCGTTACGCTTTAGCCTGATTGTACTGGCTGACCTTAAACAGGCGACGGCAGTAGTCGAGGAAATAGCCGTACACCGCACCCATCAGCATCGACACCACGATATTCGAACTTACCGCAGCGGCAATCTGATGCCAGTCTGCGCCCACGGTCAGCAAAATCGCAACGTACACCGGTGACTGGAAGGTCACGTAGGCCAGCACGTCCGCCAGATTCTTCACCCAGCCTGCCGGACTAATGCGGCGGGCATAGCGCATCACCACATCGCGATACATTCCGTACGGCCATGCAATAATGATGTTTACCGGGATAGCCACCAGACGAGAAGAAAGTGATTGCTCGAAGGACATTCCGGAGAGGAATATTTCGATCAGCATGTTTACCACGGAACAGTAAACAACCATCGCGAAAGTATCCGCTACCGCATGGCGCAGGCGAGACTGCGGTGAGAACATGTCTGAACTCCTTGAGAGAAACACAATAGTGGCGCTTTACCTTCGGCTTTTAGTGCTTTAGGTTGGTTTATTTGACGTGTATAGCGTATATCTCTGCTTTGAAGCTAACAATTAGTGATTAATTTTTATTTAAAGGCGTTTTGTCCACAAAATTCTCTAAAATTGTATATTTGTTATCCGCTTCGCTATTTTCTCTCCTGGTGACGTTAAATTGATTAAAAATCAGTGTCTTAAATTTGGTTTGTATAAGAGTGAATAATGCTTAAAAGCGCGGTTCAGCACAGCATCCTTAGAGGTGTGTAAAAAACAACCTGTTCGTGACGATTGTTCTCATTACTTCGCTATAGTAGTGAAAAGCTCTGCATCTGCAAGATTTGTTTTATTCTCTTTGAGTGCATATCTATGCATTCCCATTTCATGCGCCGCGACCGATATAAATCCTTGTCGCGGTACATAGGCATTAATAATCCCTGTGAAATACATCACACGCGTCCATGGGAATCGAAAGGATATTTAAATTAAATATTTTAAAATGTTTACAATATTACTTTTAAGTTTCGATGGGTGGCTATTGAAGGGGAAATGAATTATTCTGTCCTTCGATTTTTCGATTAATCACAAAGAAAAGGTTTTCAATTATTATGTCTTTGACGTTACAGAATCTTAATAATATCCGTACACTCCGCGCAATGGCCCGTGAATTCTCTCTGGACGTTCTGGAAGAAATGCTGGAAAAAGTCAAAATTGTTACCGAAGAAAAGCGTAACGAACTGGCTGAATTCGAGCAGCAACGTGCTGAACAGCAGGATAAAATTAATGCTCTGCTGGAACGAATGAAAGCCGACGGTATTTCTCCTGCCGATCTGCTGGGCTCTGAAGCGGGCAGCGCGGGGCAACCTGCGAAAAAACGTAAAGCGCGTGAAGCAAAATATCGCTTCATTGACGTTAACGGCGAAGAGAAAACCTGGACCGGCCAGGGCCGCACGCCGAAGCCAATTGCCAGCGCGCTGGCAAACGGCAAATCACTGGATGATTTCCTGATCTAATCAGTGTGCCGGGCGAAATCACTCACCCGGCTGCACTTTATTAGCAGACGCCGAAATCGCCGTCTTCTTTATAAAGGGTGACGTCCGCCGCGTTCAGCGTGTATTTCTCGCCCTGCTCATTGCTGGCCTGTACCGCCACAATGCTCTCACCATTCACTTCAAGCACTTTCAGTTTTGGGCCGCCCGCACGCGGTTGCACAAAATCGCCGACAGAAAACATATTACCTCCTCGTCATTGTAGTGTTCTTCACCTTAGACCACGCCCGGCAAAGGGTACAGTCTATTTCATCCGTTATTGCTTTTGAGGTACGTCATGCCCTTAAGCCAGTGTAAAGAGGGTAAAGGCAGGTAAAAGCGCAGCCGCGCCCTGGCGAAGGCGGATAAACTGGCTACGCTTAGAGATAGTCTCTTTTTTGTTTTCAATTGTTTAGCAAGCATGGAGTCTTTATGGGTTTTTGGCGAATCGTCTTTACGATCATTCTTCCGCCGCTTGGCGTATTGCTTGGCAAAGGTTTTGGCTGGGCGTTCATTCTTAACATCCTGCTCACCTTACTGGGCTACATCCCCGGTCTTATCCACGCCTTCTGGGTGCAGACCAAAAGCTAGCCCCGCCAGAGTAAATCGCTATAAATCCCGGTCAGCACGCCCTGTGGGCCAAACTGCTGTTTGATCCAGCGCGTGACCTGACCGGTGGCCGCATGCTGTGTGGCAAGCAGCATGCGGGAATCCTGACGCGGATTATTAATGCGCCGCGTCACCAGCAGGCCATCTTCCACCGCCTCCCGCGCCATATATTCCGGTAAAAAACCAATCCCCTCGCCGAGGATCTGACATTGGCACTTGGTGTTAAAGTCCGGCACCAGAATCGCCTCCTGCCCGTGCAGCAGCCAGCCGACCTTCTTGTTGATGGTGTGCGCGGTGTCTTCCACCATGATGTTCGGGTACAGGCGCAGCTGGCTTTCGGCAATCGGCTCCGGGGCAAAGGCCAGCGGGTGCTCTGGCGCAATCGCGAACACCCAGCGGATCGCGCCGATCTCGGTGTAATCAATCCCGCCCCCGTCGAGCAGCGTGTCCGGCGCACCGATGGCGATATTGGCCTGGTTGTTGATGATGGAATCCCACACGCCGTTATACACTTCGGTGGTGACGGTTATCTGGCAGGTGGGAAACTGCTTTTTCAGCACCTGCAGCAGCCTGGCGGTATGGCGCGGCGTATATAACAGCTGGTTGATGCAGATACGCACCCGCGCCTCAATGCCCTGCGAGATGGTATCAATCCCGCGCTTGATGGCGTGAAAGTCGTTCAGCAGGTCGGTGGCTTTGCGGTAAAAGTAAAAGCCGGACTCGGTCAGCTCAATGCTGCGGGTATTACGCACGAACAGCACCACGTCCAGCCCGGTCTCCATGCGTTTGATGGTGTAGCTGATGGCAGAGGTCGTCACCCCGAGCTCGCTGGCGGCCTTGCTGAAGCTGCCGAAACGCGCTGCGGTGGTGAAGGCCAGAAGATTCTCTTCGGTAAAGATGGAATTCATATTACGGCTCCTGGCGGTCATCAGTTTTGAACATATTTTAACAGCGCCGTTACAACCCATTTGAAGCCGATCACAGTTCTGCATATTTGCTGAAAACCGCGCCCGGCAAGGCTTCTCCAGACATAAGCATAATGCAGCGTAAACGGCGAAAACGCGGTGAAACATAAGAAAAAGGTTGCACGGACGCACGTTTTAGCGGAACTGTTGAATTTAACTCAACAATGAATTGACTGTCGATGAATCATTTTTAAGCGGATTCTTTTATGACCAGGCTGTTGCTATTCTCAGGTCATCAGAAATGGAAACGTCGGGAGTCTGAATATGTCTGCAAATGAACTCGTTACTGAATTTCTGCTGGCGGCAGAGCAGGGGAATATCGGCGCGCTAAAGGCCTGCCTTGAAAAGGGGGTGGATATTAACGCCACCAACCGCCAGAAAAGAACCGCCATTACTATTGCCAGCCTGAATAAACACTATTCCTGCGTTGAGTTTTTAATTTCCGCCGGGGCGGATATTGATAAGCAGGATCAGACCTGTTTTAACCCTTTCCTGATTAGCTGCCTGACCAACGATTTAACCCTGCTGCGCCTGGTGCTGCCGGCGAATCCCGATCTCGACCGCCTGACGCGCTTCGGCGGCGTGGGGATTACCCCTGCGAGTGAAAAAGGGCACGTGGAGATCGTGCGTGAGCTGCTGGAAAAAACCGATATCAACGTTAACCACACCAACTTTGTCGGCTGGACGCCGCTGCTGGAGGCCATCGTATTAAACGACGGCGGCGCGAAGCAGCAGGCGATCGTCAGGCTGCTGCTGGATAACGGTGCCAACCCGCACATGACCGATAAATACGGTAAATCGCCTCTCGAACTGGCGCGGGAAAAAGGCTTCCACGAAATTGCTGACCTGCTGCTGGCCGCGGGCGCGTAATTAAACCGGCCAGCCTGACCGGGCTGGTCGTTATTCACAACACCCTTTTACCGTCGTGCCTTTTGCACGGTGGCGGCCCCCTTTTATCCGCTTTCAGGAGAAAATAATGCCCACCAAAATCGTCATAAAAAAGAACACCTATTTTGATTCGGTTTCGCTAATGTCGGTGTCCACCAAAGCCAATAAACTGCCGGGCGTTGAGCAGGCCGTTGTGGCGATGGCGACCGAAATGAATAAAGGCGTACTGAAAAACCTCGGACTGCTGACGCCAGAATTAGAGGACGCCAAAAACGGCGACCTGATGATCGTCATTAAGGGCGAGGCGGCGAATGACGAAACCCTGGCGGCGATTGAAGCGTTGTTCACGCGTAAAGAGAGCGCAGGCTCCCATGAAGCGCGCTACGCGACCCTCGCCAGCGCCAAAACCCATCGCCCGGACGCCAACCTGGCCGTCATTTCGGTGAACGGCACCTTCGCCGCCCGGGAAGCGCGTCAGGCGCTGGAAAACGATCTCAACGTGATGCTCTTTTCCGACAACGTGTCGCTGGACGACGAGCTGGCGCTGAAGCAGCTGGCGCACGAAAAAGGGCTGCTGATGATGGGGCCGGACTGCGGCACCGCCATCATCAACGGGGCGGGGCTGTGCTTTGCCAACGCGGTGCGTCGCGGGTCGATTGGCATTGTCGGGGCGTCCGGCACCGGCAGCCAGGAGCTGAGCGTGCGCATTCACGAGTTCGGCGGCGGCGTGTCGCAGCTGATCGGCACCGGCGGGCGCGATCTCAGCGAGAAGATCGGCGGCCTGATGATGCTCGACGCCATCGACATGCTGGAAGCGGACGACGCCACGCAGGTGATTGCCCTTATCTCCAAGCCCCCGGCGCCGGCGGTGGCCGAAAAGGTGCTGGCCCGCGCCCGCGCCTGCCGTAAACCGGTTATCGCCTGCTTCCTCGGTCGCAACCAGCCGCCCGCCGACGAAGACGGTCTGCAGTTTGCCCGGGGCACCAAAGAGGCGGCGCTGAAGTCGGTGCTGCTCACCGGGATCAAAAAAGAGTCCCTCGACCTTCACCCGCTCAACTGGCCGCTGATCGAAGAGGTGCGCGCCTTCCTGACCCCGCAGCAGAAGTACATTCGCGGCCTGTTCTGCGGCGGCACCCTGTGCGACGAAGCGATGTTCGCCGCGCTGGAAAAGTTCGACGACGTTTACAGCAACATCCAGCCGGATCCCGCCAGGCGTCTGGCGGATATCAACGTCAGCCGGGCCCACACCTTCCTTGATTTTGGCGATGACGATTTCACCAACGGCAGGCCGCATCCGATGATCGACCCGACCAACCGCATCAGCCGCCTGCTGCAGGAAGCGCGCGATCCGGAAGTGGGGGTGATTGTGATGGACTTCGTGCTCGGCTTCGGCGCGCACGAGGATCCGGTAGGCGTGATGATCGACGCCATCAGGGAGGCGCAGGCCATTGCTAAAGCCGACAACCGCCCGCTGGCGATCCTCGGCTACGTGCTCGGCACCGACCAGGATGCGCCGTCGCTCTCTCAGCAGTGCCAGCTGCTGACGGATGCCGGCGTGATTTGGGCCAGCAGCAGTACCAATACCGGTTTACTGGCGCGCGAATTTGTCTGCAAAGGGGAGAAAGCATAATGACGACGTTATTTAACCAGCCGCTGAACGTCATCAACGTCGGCATTGCCATGTTCAGTTACGACCTGAAAAAACAGCATGTTCCCGTGACCCAGCTCGACTGGACGCCGCCGGGGCAGGGCAATATGCAGGTGGTCGACGCCCTCGACCAGCTGGCGGAAAAACCGCTGGCGGAGAAAATCGCTGCCGCCAACCAGATTGCCCTTGAGCGCATTATCCAGTCCCATCCGGTGCTGGTGGGCTTCGAGCAGGCCATCAACGTCGTGCCGGGCATGACCCGCACCACCATTCTGCACGCGGGCCCGCCCGTCGCGTGGGAAAACATGTGCGGGGCAATGAAGGGGGCGGTGACCGGGGCGCTGGTGTTTGAAGGGCTCGCGAAAGACCTGGACGACGCGGCGCGTCTGGCGGCCTCAGGCGACATCACCTTCTCGCCGTGCCACGAGCACGACTGCGTGGGATCAATGGCGGGCGTCACCTCCGCGTCGATGTTTATGCACATCGTGGAGAACAAAACCTACGGCAACCGCGCGTTCACCAACCTCAGCGAGCAGATGGCGAAGATCCTGCGCATGGGCGCCAACGACCAGAGCGTGATCGACCGTCTGAACTGGATGCGCGACGTGCTCGGCCCGATGCTGCGCGACGCGATGAAAATTATCGGCGAAATCGACCTGCGCCTGATGCTGGCCCAGGCGCTGCACATGGGCGACGAGTGCCACAACCGCAACAACGCGGGCACCACGCTGCTTATTCAGGCGTTAACGCCGGGCCTGATCCAGGCGGGTTACCCGGTGGAGCAGCAGCGCGAGGTGTTTGAGTTTGTCGCCAGCAGCGACTACTTCTCCGGCCCGACGTGGATGGCGATGTGCAAAGCCGCGCTGGATGCCGCCCACGGCATCGAGTACAGCACCGTGGTCACGACGATGGCGCGCAACGGCTACGAGTTCGGCCTGCGCATCTCCGGCCTGCCGGGGCAGTGGTTCACCGGCCCGGCGCAGCAGGTGATTGGCCCGATGTTCGCGGGCTATAAGCCGGAAGACTCCGGGCTGGATATCGGCGACAGCGCCATCACCGAAACCTACGGCATCGGCGGGTTTGCGATGGCGACGGCGCCGGCGATTGTGGCGCTGGTGGGCGGCACGGTGGAGGAAGCCATCGACTTCTCCCGCCAGATGCGCGAAATCACCCTCGGTGAAAATCCGAACGTCACCATTCCGCTGCTCTCGTTTATGGGTATCCCGACCGCTATCGACATCACCAAAGTCGCGGGCAGCGGCATTCTGCCGGTGATCAACACCGCCATTGCCCACAAAGACGCGGGCATCGGCATGATTGGGGCGGGCATCGTTCACCCGCCGTTTAGCTGTTTTGAAAAGGCGCTGTTGACCTTCCGCGATCGCTACTTCCTATAAGGTAAGCATCCATGAAAAGCATGAAACTGGAGTGGAAAAGAGGTGACTGGGCGGCATATTTCGGGTTGATGACCAACAACCTGACCAATTTGCTGACCATGATGGGGCTGCTCATTTTTGTCGTCGGCATCCCGAAGGAGATTGTTTATGGACGCATCGCGCCGGCCTTCGGGCTGGCGGTACTGGTGGCGAGCGTGTGCTACGCGTGGTTTGGCCTGCAAATGGCCCGCGCGACCGGGCGAACGGACGTCACCGCGCTGCCGTCCGGCCCGAGCGCGCCGTCGATTTTCACCGTCACCTTTCTGGTGCTGATGCCGGTCTATCAGCAGACGGGCGACGCTGACTTCGCCATCCAGATTGGCCTGGTGTGGTGCTTCGTGGAGGCGATGATCCTCGCGGGCGGGTCATTCCTCGGGGAAACCATCCGCAAGATGATCCCGCGCACCGTGCTGCTGTCGTGCCTGTCCGGCCTCGGCCTGCTGCTGCTGGCGATGAACCCGATGCTCCAGGCGTTCGAAGCGCCGACCGTGTCGTTCATCGTGCTGCTGCTGATCTTCATCAACTGGTTTGGCAAAAAGCCGATCTTCGCCCGCATCCCGACCGGCCTGCTGCTGCTGATTGCGGGAACGGCGCTGGCGTGGATCTCCGGCCTGCAAAGCCCGGAGGCGATCAGGGCTTCGATGTCGTCGTTCGGCTTTAACCCGCCTGGGGTGCATATCGACAGCTTTATGCAGGGGCTGCCGCACGCCCTGCCGTATCTGGCCTCCGCCGTGCCGCTGGGGCTGGCGAACTACATCTTTGACCTGGAGAACATCGAAAGCGCCCACGCGGCGGGGGATGAATACCCGACCCGCAAGGTGATGCTGGCGAACGGTCTGGCGTCGATGCTCGGCTGCCTGATGGGCAACCCGTTCCCGGTGACGGTCTACGTCGGCCACGCGGGCTGGAAAGCGATGGGGGCGAGCATCGGCTACACGCTGGCCTCCGGCGTGACCATGTTCATCGTGCCGCTGTTCGGCCTGGGGGCGTTTATGCTCGCCATCATTCCGATGACCGCCATCGTGCCGATCCTGGTGTTTATCGGCGTGGTCACCGCCAACCAGGTGGTGAGGGAAACGCCCAAAGTGGAGGTGCCCGTCATTTTCATCTGTCTGTTCCCGTGGATCGCCAACTGGGCGCTGACCATGATGAACAGCGTGATGGGGGCGGCGGGCACCAGCGCGGCGAAGATCGGCACCGACGTGCTGCACGGCAAAGGCATCTACTACGAGGGGCTTGTGCATCTGGGTAACGGCGCGCCGCTCGCCAGCATGCTCTGGGGCTGTATCGCGATCTTCGCCATCATCAACAAACCCCTGCGCGGTGCGGTGGCAGCCGCTGGCGGTGCCGTGCTGGCGCTGTTCGGCGTGATCCACGCCCCGGTGGTGGGCTTCGCCGAAGGCAGTTCGCTGACGTTCGTGACGGCGTATCTGATGATGGGCGGCATGTTTGTGGTGAAGCATTTTATCGATAGCCGCGAAACGGCGAGCGCAAGAGCGCCGGTTTCTGAGTCCTGAAAGCCTGATGCCCTCAC
>NZ_CAXOFU010000029.1:0-42310 GCF_964208575.1 Enterobacter soli
AAAACCGCACAACCCTAATACGCCGCCACTTCCCGCGCCATCTCGCGGGAATACTGCTGGCTGGCGTTAACCAGCATCTGCGTATAGTCCATTTTGGCCTGCCCGGCGACCAGCTCGTCCACGGTCAGGCTTTCGAGGATTTTGCCGTACTGCATCACCGCCACCTTCTGGCACAGGTGCGCAATCACGCCTAAGTCGTGGGTCACCATCAGGTAGGTGAGGTTCGACTCGCGCTGCAGCTCTGCCAGCAGGTTGAGGATCTCCGCCTGCACCGACACGTCCAGCGCCGAGGTGGGTTCGTCCAGCAGCAGCACCTGCGGCGCCAGGATCAGCGCCCGGGCAATCGCCACGCGCTGGCGCTGCCCGCCCGAAAGCTGGTGCGGGTAGCGATCGCGAAACGCCCGGCTGAGCCCCACCTTATCGAGCAGGGCATGGACACGCCGATCCCGGTCTTTAATGCCGTGAATGTGCAGCGGCTCCTCCAGAATATCGCCGACGGTGTGGCGCGGATGAAGCGAGCCGTAGGGGTCCTGAAAGACCATCTGCACCCGACGGCAGCGTTCCCGGCTGAGGCGCTTTTCCAGCGGCTGGCCGTCAATCGCCAGCTCGCCCTCCCAGTGGGTGAACAGCCCGGCCAGACACTTCAGCACCGTGGTTTTACCCGAGCCGGACTCCCCCACCAGCCCGTAAATCTCCCCGGCCTTCACGCTGATGTTCACGTCGTGCAGCACCTGATTGCGCTTCTCGCCTTCGCCAAACGCCAGGTTGAGGTGGTTAATCTCGATCATCTCTGCTCCTTACTGGGTAAGCCAGCTGGCCTGGCGCTGCAGCACCGGCAGCGTCGGACGGCGACGGTTGATTTCCGGCAGCGCGCTGATCAAGCCCTGCGTGTAGGGGTGCTGCGCGTTGTGCAGATCCCTCGCGGCGATAGACTCCACCACGCGCCCGGCGTACATCACCAGCACCCGGTCGCAGAAGCTGCGCACCAGGTTGATGTCGTGGCTGATGAAAATCAGCCCCAGCCCGCGGGACTGCACTAAATCGTCCAGCAGCCCCAGCACCTGCAAACGCACCGACACGTCCAGCGCCGAGGTGGGTTCATCGGCAATCACCAGCTCCGGGTCGGTTATCAGCATCATGGCAATCATGATGCGCTGCCCCTGCCCGCCGGAAATCTCGTGCGGATAGAGGTGATACACGCGCTCCGGCTGGCGAATGCGCACCACGTCGAGCATCTCCAGCACTTTGGTTTTCGCCTCGGCCTTACGTCCGGGATGGTGCGTCAGCCAGGCTTCGGCAATCTGGTCGCCCACGCACACCACCGGGTTCAGCGAGTATTTCGGGTCCTGCATAATCATCGAGATGCGCTTGCCGCGGATGGCGCGCATCTGCGCCTCGCTGACGTTTTGCAAATCCACGTCGCCAAACTGCATTCGCGCGGCGCTGATTTGCGCTTTCGCCGGGTGCAGGCGCAGCAGCGCCCGCCCGACGGTGGATTTCCCCGAGCCGGATTCGCCGACGATCGCCAGCTTCTCGTGTCCGAGCTGGAAAGAGACGCCGCGCACGGCGTGGGTCACCGCGCCGCCGTTGATAAAATCGACGTGGAGATCGCGCACGTCGAGCAGGGGGTTATTCGCTGCGGGGATCGAGGATGTCACGTAGGCCATCTCCTAAGAAGTTGAACGCCAGGCTGTTGATCAATATCGCCAGCCCCGGAATAGTCACCACCCACCAGCACTCCATCATGTAGGTGCGGCCGCTGGAGATCATCGCCCCCCACTCCGGCTCCGGCGGCTGCGCGCCGAGGCCGAGGAAGCCCAGCCCGGCGGCGGTCAGAATGATCCCCGCCATGTTCATGGTGATGCGGATAATCACCGACGGCAGGCACAGCGGCACGATGTGGCGCCACAACACGCGGGCGGGAGAAGCCCCCTGCAAACGCACGGCAGAGATAAAATCCGCCTGGCGCAGCGAGAGGGTTTCGGCGCGCGCCAGGCGGGCAATCGGCGGCCAGGCGGTGAGCGTGATGGCAATCACCACGTGCTCCAGCCCCGGCCCGAGCGCCGCCACGAACGCCAGCGCCAGCACCAGGCTCGGGAAGGAGATAAAGATATCGGTGACGCGCATCAGCACCGCATCCACCCTGCCGCCAAAATAGCCTGCGGTCACGCCCAGCAGCAGCCCCAGCGGGCCCACGGTGACCGACACCAGCAGCACGATGTAAAGCGTGATCCGCGAGCCGTACACCAGGCGGCTGAAGATATCGCGGCCAAACTCGTCGGTGCCGAACCAGTGCTGCGCGTTCGGCGCCGCCAGAGCGTTGTTCAGGTCCTGCACCAGCGGGCTGTAGGGCGCTATCAGCGGCGCAAACGCGGCGACAATTAACAGCAGCAGGATAATCCCGCCGCCAATCGCGGTGAGCGGGTTGCGCGCCATTTTGCCGACAAACCCGGCGGCGCGTCCCAGCGTGCGTTTGATACGCTGGCGGCTGTCGGACTGCCCCGCCCCCAGCGGCGAATCCAGAGAAACGGTCATGATTTTGTCCTCGGATCAAAGAGTTGATACAGCATGTCGGAGAGCAGGTTGAGCATCACAAAGATGATCCCGACCAGCAGCACGCAGCCCATGACCGCGTTCATGTCCCCCAGCAGCAGGCTGCCGGTGAGATACGAGCCAAAGCCCGGCCAGGAGAAGACGGTTTCAATCAGCACCGCCCCTTCCAGCAGCGAACCGTACGCCAGCGCGACGACCGTCAGGAGCTGCACGAGGATGTTGCGAAACGCGTGGTTCCAGATGACCTGCCGCTCGGTCAGGCCCTTGACCCGCGCGGTGATGATGAACTCCTGGGAGAGCTGCGCCAGCATAAAGCTGCGGGTCATGCGGCTGATGTAGGCCAGCGAGTGAAAGCCGAGCAGCGACGCGGGCAGCACCAGATGGTTGATGGCGTTCCAGAACACCGCCCCATTGCCCGCCAGCAGCGCATCGACGGTCATCAGCCCGGTACGGCGCGGCACTAATCCCTCCAGCCCCAGATCCAGCCGCCCCGCGCCGCCCACCCAGCCGAGCCAGGCGTAGAACAGCAGTAGCCCCATCATCCCGACCCAGAAGATCGGCGTGGAGTAGCCCGCGAGGCTGATAATGCGCACCGCGTAATCGGACAGGCTGTTGCGCCGCGCCGCCGCCAGAACCCCCAGCGGAATGCCCAGACCGGCGCCGACGATAATCGCCATCGTCGCCAGTTCCAGCGTCGCCGGGAAGACGCGCAGGATATCGGCGGTCACCGGCTTGCCGGTCAGCAGCGCGTTGCCCAGGTCGCCGTGCAGCAGGTTGCTGAGGTAAATACCGAACTGGGTCAGCAGAGACTGGTCGAAGCCCAGCTGGTGATAAACCTGCTGATAGGTGCTGTGATCGGCATCCGGACCGACAATCGCCAGCACCGGGTCAACCGGCATCACGCGGCCAATGAAAAAGGTCAACAGCAGCAGGCCAAACAGCGTGATCGCCACCTGCGTGAGCCGCGTTGAGAAGCGCCGGGCGCGGGAGCCGGGCGCGAGGATTGCCACGCTCATTGTTCACCTCCGGTTTTATAGACGTCGCGCAGGAAGGTGGTTGCCGACGGGTGCGACTGGAAGTTTTTGACCTCGTTACGCACCACCACCGAATCCACCATCTGCGAGAGCGGGATCATCGCCGGGATCAGCGCATCGTAGCGCACCTGGATCTGCTGGTAGTCGGCGATCTGCTTTTGCGGATCGCGCTCCAGCAGGGCTTTATCGATCATCTCGTTGAGCGGCCTGTCGTAGAAGCTGGTGCGCCAGCCCTGGAAGTTGGTCAGCCGCGCGCCGTCGCTGTTGTCCGGGTTATAGACCAGCGCGCGCAGGCTGGAGTGCGGGTGCGGCTCTACCCCGCTTCCGCCGCGCCCCACCAGCATGTCGAACTTACGCTCGCGCATCGCGCCGTAAATCTGGTTCCCGGTGCCGGTGATGATTTTGGCGTTGATCCCCGCCTGCATCAGCGTCGACTGCACGGCAATGGCGATATTGAGGAAAGGCTGATCCGCCAGCACCCGCAGCGTGGTATCAAATCCGTCCGGGTAGCCCGCCTCCGCCAGCAGCTTTTTGGCGCGCGGGATATCCAGCCTGTAGCCCGGATCCGGGAGCGTGGACGGCATACCGGCTTTAATGGGCCGCTGGTGCAGCACGCCGTAGCCCGGCATCAGCGCTTTATTGATGCCCTGATAGTCAATCAGATAACGCACCGCCTCGCGCACCTTCGGGTTGGCGAAGTGGGCCTCTTTCATGCTCATCGCCACGTAGTAGACCGTGCCTTTTTGCACGGCCTCCACGGTGAGCTGCGGATCTTTGCGCAGGGCGTTAATGTCCGCCACCGCCATACTGTTGGCGATATCAAGATCGCCCTTTTCAATCATCAGGCGCAGGGTTTGCGACTCCTGAAAATGACGCAGCACCACGCGGCTCATCTTCGCCTCTTCGCGCCAGTAGTGCGGGTTGCGCTGCATTCGCAGCACGTCTTTGGCCTGCCAGGTGTCGAGCATAAACGGCCCCGATCCGGCTTCGTTCGTGGTGAGCCAGCGGTTGCCCCAGTCGCCGCTGACCGCGTGCTGTTGCACCGTTTTGCTGTCGAGCACCCCGAGGTTGCCCAGCGCGCCCAGGGAGTAAATCACCAGCTGCGGATCGTTAGGCTTAGGCAGAACGATTTGCACGGTGTAAGCGTCCGGGGCGCTGACCTGCCTATCGATATTGCTCTTTGAAAATCCGTAGGATTTCCACACCGACGCCTGGGCAAGGTTCAGGTGCAGCAGGCGGCGCATCGACCAGACCACGTCCTCTGCGGTCATCGGGTTGCCGGAGTGGAACGTCACGTCGTCGCGCAGGTGAAACGTCAGGGTTTTGCCGTCCGGGGCGATGTCCCAGGACGTCGCCAGCGCGGGCCGCACGTTGGTGAGGTTGTTCGGATCAAGCTCCACCAGCGAATCGTAGAGATTGACCACAATGCCGACCACCTCGTTGCCGGTCATCGCCGCCGGATCGAGGGTCAGGAGGTTGTTCATATTCATGCCGATGATGAGCTGATCGGGCGGCGTTTTTGCCAGCGCCGCGCCGCTCCCCATCATCAGCGAGAGCGCGAGCAGGCACGCTCCCGTCACGGGAGTTCGTTTCATGGATATATCGCCTGTAGGGTACGTTTTTATCTGTCAGTCGTGGCTGACGGTATTGGCTTCGATATATGCAAAATTAATGTCTTCGCCCAGTCCCGGGCGGGTCGGCAGGCTGACCATGCCGTGTTCATCCATCGGATCGATAAGGCTGTTGAGGTACGCCGCCGGCTGGTCGTAGTCGAGGAACGGGTGCAGCAGGCCGCGCTCGTACCAGCGGCAGTTTTTGATGGCGCCGATAACCGCAAGGCTCGCCGCGCCGTTGCCGTGGACTTCGCAGTCCATCCCGAACGACTCCGCCAGGTTCGCCACCTTCAGGGTCGGTGAAATGCCGCCCACGCCGTTCGCGCCCGCGCGCAGAATGTCGCAGGCTCCGGCCTTCACCCAGTCCGCGCGGCTGTGGTGTTTTCCGCCGAGGCTCTCCGGCCCGATAATCGGAATGGACAGGTTTTCCGCAAGCCAGGCGTAAGAGGCCATGCTCTCTTCTTCCATCGGCTCTTCGAACCAGGCGAAGTTGAGTTTTTCAAGCTCTTTGCCGATCCACAGCGCCTCGGTGCGGCTGTACCAGTGATAGCCGTCGATCATCAGGTCGATATCCGGCCCGACCGCTTCGCGCACCGCGGCGCAGGCTTTAACGTCCATTTTCGGGTTCGGCGCGAAGGAGACGGGCGGCATCCAGGTGTGCAGCTTGATGGCCTTATAGCCCCGCGCCACCAGCGTTTCGGCAAAGCTGGCGTACTCCTCCGGGGTGGAGAGCCCGCCCGGCAGGTCATCGCCGCACATGGTGCTGCCGTAGGCCGGAACCTTGTCGCGGTAGCCGCCGAGCAGTTTCCACACCGGCAGGTTGAGCCTGCGGCCAATGAGATCCCACAGCGCTTGTTCCACAAAGCCCAGCGCCCGCTCGGTCAGCTGATGGGCGCTGCCGCGCTGCCAGTGCGCCAGATCCTGCCAGATACGTTCGCGGTTGAACGCGTCCTGGCCGACCAGCACCTTACGAAAGAAGGTATTCACCACAAAGGGACGCACCACTTCCGGCGGTGCAAAGGAATACCCTTTGGTGCCGTCTTCTGCCGTAATGGTCAGCATCGCCATTTTTGCCATGCTCTCCGGCCCCGGATGCGAATGCCCGGCACTGTCGGACACGCGGCGCGTCGGGTACTGGAAGACGGTGACGTTTACAGATTCTATTTTCATTATCAGTCCTTACGCTGCAGAGGGTCAGCGCGATTTATAATTTGAAAAGGCGTTTCGAAACTAACTTTAAGCGCAAAATTCGTCCGCTGCCTTAGACAAATTCCGCTAAGCATCGGTGATTTTTTGTGCATATGCACGGCAAGGAGTGACAGTTTTCACAAAAGGAAGCGGAAGTGTGAGGTGGATCGGGACGGATGTTCGGATGAAATGAAATTGAGTTTCGAAATGGGTTTTGGGCTTGATGCCCTCATCCACAGGTGAGGTGATCCTCAGAAATAACGTTCGCACGCAGTAATTCCCTCGCCCCTTTGGGGAGAGGGTTAGGGTGAGGGGAACATACGGCTTTGGAGGTGGTTCCGTTCACCTTACGTTCCCTGCTTCTCTGTTACCACAATACTTGTGAACGTGTCAGGGAGGCTCGCCGCCGCCTCCCTGACCACCCTGGCTCCCGGCAAGAAAATCGCCGCTTCGCGGTGCCCTCAGCTTATTCCTTCAGGCTTTCGGGTCGGGCACCAGCCTGCATCCCTGCAGGCTATGCCCTCTCGGCGCGTCCCTGCGCCTCGCCCCGGCCTTCCGGAAACGCTTCGGCGATTTTCGGCCGGAACAGGGTGTTGCTGTAGCCTTTTTACTTTCATGACAAAAATCTGTCGCTTCGAAAAAAGACAGAGGATCCCTCTCCCAAAGGAAGAGGGAAGCAACCAGGACTATGCAATCGTCACCTTGCTATCCAGATACACATCCTGAACCGCATTAATCAGCTTCACGCCGTCGGCCATCGATTTTTTAAACGCCTTGCGGCCAAGGATCAGCCCCATGCCGCCCGCACGTTTGTTGATCACCGCCGTGCGCACCGCGTCGGACAGGTCGGTATCACCGCCCGCCGCGCCGCCGGAGTTGATGAGCCCCGCGCGGCCCATGTAGCAGTTCGCCAGCTGGTAGCGCACCAGGTCGATAGGGTTATCGCTGGTGAGCTTGCTGTACACGCGGTCGTCGGTGTAGCCGAAGTTCACCGCCTTATAGCCGCCGTTGTTTTCGGCCATTTTCTGCTTCACGATATCCGCGCCAATGGTGGCTGCCAGGTGGTTTGCCTGCCCGGTTAAATCGGCGGAGACGTGGTAATCCACGCCGTCTTTTTTGAAGGCTTCGTTACGCAGGTAAGCCCACAGCACCGTCACCATGCCCAGCTCGTGCGCGCGCTCGAAGGCGGCGGAGATCTCTTCGATCTGGCGGCGAGACTGTTCGGAGCCGAAATAGATGGTCGCCCCCACCGCCACCGCGCCCATGTTGAACGCCTGCTCGACGCTGGCGTACAGCGTCTGGTCGTATTCGGTCGGGTAGCTTAGGGTTTCGTTGTGGTTAAGCTTGACGAGGAACGGAATGCGGTGCGCGTAGCGGCGGGACACGGAGGCCAGCACGCCGTAGGTTGAGGCCACGCAGTTACAGCCGGCTTCAATCGCCAGCTCGACGATATTCTTTGGATCGAAATAGAGCGGATTCGCCGCAAACGAGGCGCCCGCAGAGTGCTCAACGCCCTGGTCCACCGGCAGAATAGAGAGATACCCGGTGCCGCCCAGTCGCCCGGTGTTGTAAAGCGTCTGCATGTTTCGCAGCACCGCAGGCGGGCGGTTGTTATCAATCATTACGCGGTCAACGTAGTCGTGGCCGGGCAGGTAAAGCTGGTCGGCTGGAATGGTCATACAGCGATGCTGTAAAAGGCTGTCGGCGTCTTTGCCAAGCAATTGCGCAATATCAGTCATAGCGATGCTCCCGTATGTCCGACATCATGTCGGAGCGTTATCCAAACCCACATTTTTGTGAGCAGACTAAGCCTGGTACCGACTTAACAGATTTTCCACCGTCTGCAACTTTTTTAAGCACAATCTGCTGGCTCGATTCATTTACAACAGAAATGTTACAGGGATCAAACATTCACACCAAAGGTATTTAAAAGGTATTATTGAATGGTATGTTAAAGGCGTACCCTCTCTGACATGCAGGATTAAACTATGAAAACGAAAGTCCAACTGTCATTCATGATGTTTGTTGAATGGTTTATCTGGGGCGCCTGGTTTGTGCCGCTCTGGCTCTGGCTCAGCAAAAGCGGCTTTACCGCCGGGGAGATCGGCTGGTCTTACGCCTGTACCGCTATCGCCGCCATTCTCTCGCCAATCCTGGTAGGCTCGCTGACCGACCGCTTCTTTGCCGCGCAAAAGGTGCTGGCGGTGCTGATGTTCGCGGGTGCGATTTTGATGTACTTCGCCGCCCAGCAAACCCAGTTCAGCACCTTCTTCCCGCTGCTGCTGGTCTACTCCCTGACCTATATGCCGACTATCGCGCTGACCAACAGCATTGCCTTCGCCAACGTGGATGACGTCGAAGCAGACTTCCCGCGCATTCGCGTGATGGGTACCATCGGCTGGATCGCCTCCGGCCTGGCGTGCGGCTTCCTGCCGCAGATGATGGGTTACAGCGATATCTCCGATACCAACATTCCCCTGCTGATGACCGCCGCCAGCTCCGCGCTGCTGGGCGTGTTCGCCCTGTTCCTGCCGAACACTCCGCCGAAAAGCACCGGCAAGCTGGATTTCAAGGTTATGCTGGGGCTGGACGCGCTGATCCTGCTGCGCGACAAAAACTTCCTCGTGTTCTTCTTCTGCTCGTTCCTGTTCGCGATGCCGCTGGCCTTCTACTACATCTTTGCCAACGGCTATCTCACCGAAGTGGGAATGAAAAACGCCACCGGCTGGATGACCCTCGGCCAGTTCTCCGAAATCTTCTTTATGCTGGCGCTGCCGTTCTTCACCAAACGCTTTGGTATTAAGAAGGTCTTACTGCTGGGTCTGATCACCGCCGCAATCCGCTACGGTTTCTTCGTTTACGGCGGCGCGGAGCAGTACTTCACCTACGCCCTGCTGTTCCTCGGCATTTTGCTGCACGGCGTGAGCTATGACTTCTATTACGTGACCGCGTACATCTACGTGGACAAAAAGGCGCCGGTGCATATGCGTACCGCCGCGCAGGGCTTGATTACGCTGTGCTGTCAGGGCTTTGGCAGCCTGCTGGGCTACCGTCTGGGCGGCGTAATGATGGAAAAAATGTTCGCATATAAAGAGCCGGTGAATGGGCTGACCTTCAACTGGGCCGGAATGTGGGCATTTGGGGGGATCATGATTGCCGTGATTGCCGTGCTGTTCATGCTGTTTTTCCGCGAATCGGATAAAGAGATCACCGCAATTGAGGTGGTTGATGGCGATGCCGCGCTGACACAAGGGGAAGTTAAATGAAACAAGAACGTATTCTCGGTGCTCTTTACGGGCAGGCGTTAGGGGATGCGATGGGTATGCCGTCGGAGCTGTGGCCGAGAAAGCGCGTGAAGGCGCACTTCGGCTGGATTGACCGTTTTCTGCCGGGGCCTGCGGAGAATAATGCCGCCTGCTATTTTAACCGCGCGGAATTTACCGATGACACCTCAATGGCGCTCTGCCTGGCGGATGCGCTTATCGAATGCGACGGGGAGATTAACGCCGACGTCATCGGCCGGCATATTCTGCGCTGGGCGGAGGATTTCGACGCCTTTAACAAGAACGTGCTCGGCCCGACCTCGAAAATCGCGCTGAACGCCATTCGCGACGGCAAGCCGGTGAGCGAGCTGGAAAACAACGGCGTGACCAACGGCGCGGCGATGCGCGCCTCGCCGCTGGGCTGTCTGCTGCCCGCCACCCGCCTGGAACACTTTGTTGAGCAGGTGGCGCTGGCCTCCAGCCCGACCCATAAGTCCGACCTCGCCATTGCCGGGGCGGTGGTGATTGCCTGGGCGATTTCCCGCGCCATCGACGGCGAAAGCTGGCGGAACATCGTCGACGCGCTGCCGGGCATTGCCCGCTACGCGCAGGAGGCGAAGACCACCACCTTTAGCGCGTCGCTGGCGGCGCGAATCGAGCTGGCGCTGAAAACCGTGCGCGAGGCCAACGGCACGGAGTCCGCCAGCGAGCAGGTGTATCAGCTCGTCGGGGCAGGCACCAGCACCGTTGAGTCCGTTCCGGCGGCGATTGCGATGGTGGAGCTGGCGGGCACCGATCCGAACCGCTGCGCGATACTGTGCGCCAACCTGGGCGGTGACACGGACACCATCGGCGCGATGGCAACCGCCATCTGCGGCGCGCTGCACGGCGTGCAGGCCATCGACGCGGGGCTGAAAGCCGATCTTGACGCCGTCAACCGGCTCGACTTCGGCCACTATTGTGAGAAGCTGATGCACTATCGGGAGCAACGGGAGGGCTTATGACTTCTTTGGCTCAACGCCTTGAAACGCTGCACGCCACGCGTCCGGTCACGGTACTGGGCGCGGCGGTCATTGACGTGATCGCCGACGCCTACGCCCTGCCCTGGCGCGGGTGTGATATCGAACTTAAGCAGCAGGGCGTCAACATTGGCGGCTGCGCGCTGAATATCGCCATCGCCCTGAAGCGCCTCGGTATTGAGGCGCAAAACGCGCTGCCCGTTGGGCACGGCGTGTGGGCCGATATTATTCGCAACGCCATGGCAAAGCAGGATCTGCACAGCGCCGTGGAGGCTGAAACCGGCGATAACGGGTGGTGCCTGGCGCTGGTGGAGCCTGACGGCGAGCGGACGTTTATGTCGTTCAGCGGCGTCGAGAATCAGTGGCAGCCATCCTGGCTGGACGGGCTGGACGTGCCGCCAGAGAGCCTGGTCTATCTGTCGGGCTATCAGCTGGCGTCCCCGTGCGGCGCACTGCTGACCGGCTGGCTGGAGGGTCTTCGCAACGTGACGGGGTTTATCGATTTCGGCCCGCGCATCGCGGATATCCCCGACGATCTGATGGCGCGGATCATGGCCTGTAAGCCCGTGGTGTCGCTGAATCGCCAGGAGGCGCAGATTGCCGCCGACAGGCTTGGCGTGGCGGTTGATTCGCTGGGTACGCAGTGGCAGCAGCGCTTTGGCTCAGCCCTGATTGTGCGCCACGACAAAGACGGCGCGGCCTGGTACGACGGTGACGCGTCGGGCACCGTTCCGGCGTTTCCCGCCACGGTGGTGGATACCATCGGCGCGGGCGATAGCCATGCGGGCGGCACCCTTGCCGGGCTGGCGGCGGGCTGGAGTCTGGCGGAGTCGGTCAGGCTGGGGAATGCGGTGGCCGCCTGGGTGGTGAGCCACCGGGGCGGCGACTGTGCGCCGCGGCGCGAGGAGCTACTCCTCGCACACAAAGACGTATAGATCGCTGCGGCAGTAGCTGATGCTGTACTCAATGGGCCGGTGCTGCTGGTCAAGCGCGACCTGCTTGATCACCAGCACCGGTATTTTATCGTCCATTTTAATATGCGCCTGAAACTCGCTGTCCGGCATCCTGGCGCTGACGCGGGAGCGGGTGCGCTGCGGGAAGATATTCTGGCTGCGGAAGTAGTCGTAAAGGGAAATCCCAATCGCGTCCGGGTCGTGGATTAACCCCACCGGCACCCAGGACTCCTCAATCGAAACCGCGTCATCGTCCACGTAGCGAATGCGCTTCAGCAGGAAGACGTCGCTGTCCGGCGAGATCGACAGGTGGTTAGCCACCTCTTCCGGGCATTTCACCACCCGCTTGTTCACCCACAGCGTGTTCGGCGTTTTGCCGCGCAGCACCACCTGCTGAGAAAACCCGCGCGCTTCTTTAAGGGAATATTCAAAGATGTTATTGATTTGCGTGCCGTAGCCCCGGGCGCGGGTAACCACGCCCTCCTCCTCCAGCGCCTGCATCGCTTTACGCACGGTAATGCGCGACACCCCGGTTAACTGACTCAGATCCCGCTCGCCGGGCAAAATATTGCCATGCTCCAGCACGCCGCTGCGCACGGCGTTTTTGACCGTTTCGGCAAACTTAAGGTACAGCGGCGTGTTGTCCGGCGCGGAAATCCGTTCGTTTAGCTGCTCAACTAACCGGGTATGCGCTTGTTCCATCTCTGTTTTTCTCGGGCCTGATGTTTACAGCCAGTATACGGCCTACCACCATTCATGAAAATGATGAACCGGCCCAATACCGTGACCCACTTCGAGAGAATCGGCTTTCGCCAGCGCCCGGGAGAGCCAGATTTTGGCCTCCTGGACGGTATCTGCCCAACTTGCGTGGCGCGGACGCAGGGCCGCTAGCGCCGCGGAGAGCGTACAGCCCGTGCCGTGGGTATTTTTGGTCTGCACGCGCGGCGCGGTAAAACGCCGCTCGCCGTCGCGGGTGAAGAGCCAGTCCGGGCTTTCGGCATCGTCCAGATGACCGCCCTTCATCAGCACCGCCCCGCAGCCCATTGCCAGCAGCGCCTGGCCCTGCGCTTTCATTTCGCGTTCGCTTTGCGCGTGGGGTGCATCGAGAAGCGCGGCGGCTTCGGGCAGGTTCGGCGTGATCAGCGCCACCTGCGGCAGCAGCTTTTTGCGCAGGGTCTCCACCGCAGACGATGAGAGCAGCGGATCGCCGCTTTTCGCCAGCATCACGGTATCAAGCACCACGTTCTGCACCTGATAGCGGCTAAGCCGCTCCGCCACCGCCTCGACGATATCCGTTTCCGCCAGCATGCCGATCTTCGTGGTGTCGATACGCACGTCGCTGAACACCGAATCGAGCTGGGCGGCAACAAAGTCTGGCTCAATGCGGTACACCGACTGCACGCCGCGGGTGTTTTGCGCCACCAGCGCGGTAATCACCGAACAGCCGTATGCGCCGAGCGCCGAGAAGGTTTTTAGGTCGGCCTGGATGCCCGCCCCGCCGCTGGGATCGGTGCCGGCAATGGTCAATGCGTTGATTCTTTTCATGCGTGCGCCTCCAGGGCATAGAGCGCATCGAGGAAGGCGCTGGCAAAGCTGCCCGGCCCGCGCGATTCAGCCACCGCCGCCGAACCGGCGCGCTTCATAAAACCGCAGGCGGCCGCCACGTTGTCGAGCCTGTCGCCGGGCAGCGAACAGCTGGCTGCCACCACCGCCGACAGCGCGCATCCCGTCCCCACCACGCGGGTCATCAGCGGATCGCCGCCCGCTACAGAACGGGTTCGCTGCCCGTCGGTGACGTAATCCACCTCGCCGGTAACCACCACGATGGCATTGGTCTGTCGCGCCAATGCCTGCGCGGCAGGCAGCGCGCTGGCGGCGGTGTCGGTCGTATCCACGCCCCGCCCGCCCGCGCTCATCCCCGCCAGCGCGAGAATTTCCGAGGCGTTCCCCCGAACGGCGGCAGGCTTAAGAGCGAGGATCTGATGACAAAAACGGATACGAAACGCCAGCGCCCCCACCGCAACCGGATCGAGCGTCCAGGGCTTGCCGGCCGCCACCGCGCTTTCAATCGCCCGGCGCATCGACTGCGCCCGCGGCGCGGTAAGGGTGCCAACGTTGATTAACAGCGCATCGGCGAGCGCGGCGAATTGCTCGGCCTCTTCGGGCTCAATCACCATCGCCGGAGAAGCTCCCAGCGCCAGCAAAACGTTGGCGGTAAAGGTCTGCACCACATCGTTGGTCATGCAGTGCGTGAGCGGAGAACGGGTGCGGAATTGATGTAAAACGTGTAAATCGAGCAGGTCAGGCTGCATGGTTTCGCTCCTGCCTTGCGTGAAGAAGCGATGACCGGGAAGGCATCTGACTTCCCTACGCTGGCATTATCCAGATCAGGTAATACGGGTATTTCTCAGCCTTCTTTGATGAAGGGCACCCCGAGTCAAATTACACAAATGATGTAACGCAGGCAGCCTAAGATAAGCCGCGGGTAATAGCAAGTCCGAGCGTTTAGCTGCCCGTGTGATACCGTTCAACTCTCAGCAAAGCCATCTCCCAACGTCTATTTAAATGCTGACATTTAATATCATTGATTCAGAAGAATTAAAGCAAAACCCGCTTATCGAAACCAATAAAAATACATTAAATATCAAGTATTTAAAAAATAAATGTCAACATTTACTTTCCCTGTCAAATGTGATCTAAGTCAACATACCAACTATCGCAATACTGGATAGTTGTCTCCCGTTACCATTGTCGCTATTAAAGAAACCAAGATAGCAAACTGTTTTAGGATAATGCGTAGCGCCTACGTCGCTCCTTTAACGTAATAATGAAATTAATTCGATGAAATTAATCCTGTATAGCGCAATTGTTTCTGTTTGCCTGGTGGCGACGGGCATATTTATGGGCGTGATTTATTTCACCCTGATAAATCAATGCTCCTGACCGCAGGTAAATAACCTGGCTCTTAATCTCGTTTTGCAAATTAAAGGTCATACAATGAAAAAGTTAATGATGATAGCAATGGCCCTTTCCACGCTGGCAGGGTGTACCACGCAGGCGGATCGTCTGGCGAAGTGTGAAGCGCAGGGCGTCAGCCGCGATGCTTGCTACCTCGCCGACCAAAACCGCACCTCGGCGATTAACGCGGCGGCGGAAAAACAGGCGTTAGAAAATGCCGCAAATGCCGTGCAGCACGCGCAGGCAGTGAAAGTCCACGACCCGATGCGGGAAGCGTCTTTCTCGTCCAACGTGGTGAACGCCACGCTTTCTAACGGCTTCTTTAGCGCCACCGTCAATGGCAAGAAGGCAACCGTAAAACGCATTAATGCTAATTTTTATGAAATCCGCGGTAATGGATTTGTTATATCAATTAGCCTTGATGAAAACGGTATTACCGGCGCCTCCTGGAATAAAACAAAAGGTCGCGACAACGGTATTTTGCAGGTTACGCAGAAATAATCATCTTAAGGGGGCGTCATGCCTCCTTTTCGATCAAAAAAAGGCACGATTTGTAACACTCTTATGAGCACATTTACAGACAGGTCGGAGGTGCTGCAACCGCCTGTTTTAAAAGGGCGAAAACCCCATTCTTTATGCCGGGATTCAGGATAGGCCCTCCCCTCTGTGCCGCGTAACAAAACAGTAAACAAATTAACCATTGAGCCCCGTGGCAAAAGGCTCTATATTGGCGGCGTTTTTTCCAGGCCCCATCTGTTTTTTAACTTTTTATTCAATCGTGGCGCATAACGAAGCCGCGGTTGTAGGAGTGATATGATGACGGATAAAGTCCGTATTGACACCGTAGATGCCCACAAAAGCAACGAAACCTATCTGGCCCGTCAGGCCGAGTTTGAATCTAACGTCAGGAGTTATCCGCGCAAGCTGCCTTTAGCGATCACTAAAGCAGAAGGCGTGTGGATAACCGATGCAGATAATAAAGAATACCTTGACTGTTTAGCAGGCGCAGGCACCCTCGCGCTTGGACATAATCATCCTGATGTGCTGAAAAGCATCCAAAATGTCATTACCAGCGGCTTGCCGTTACATACATTGGATCTGACTACGCCGTTGAAAGACGCGTTCTCCGAATATCTGCTGTCTCTGCTGCCTGGTCAGGGCAAAGAGTACTGCCTGCAGTTTACCGGTCCATCCGGTGCTGATGCCGTAGAAGCAGCGCTGAAGCTGGCGAAAAAAGTGACCGGTCGTAGCGGTATCATCAGCTTCTCTGGTGGTTACCACGGTATGACCCACGGCGCACTGTCCGTGACCGGCAACCTCTCTCCGAAAGAAGCGGTTGACGGCATGATGCCAGAAGTTCAGTTCATGCCTTACCCGCACGAGTACCGCTGCCCGCTGGGTATCGGCGGCGAAGCGGGCGTGAAAGCGCTGACCTACTACTTCGACAACCTGATCAACGACGTAGAAAGCGGCGTGCGCAAACCGGCAGCCGTGATCCTCGAAGCGGTTCAGGGTGAAGGCGGCGTGAACCCGGCTCCGGCCGAGTGGCTGCAGCGCATCCGTAAAGTGACTCAGGAACACGGCATTCTGCTGATCCTCGACGAAGTTCAGGCTGGCTTTGCCCGTACCGGTAAATTCTTCGCCTTCGAACACGCGGGTATTGAGCCAGACATCATCGTGATGTCCAAAGCTGTCGGTGGCGGTCTGCCGCTGGCCGTGCTCGGTATCAAAAAGCAGTTCGACGCATGGGCGCCAGGCCACCACACCGGTACCTTCCGCGGCAACCAGCTCGCCATGGCGACCGGCCTGACCACGCTGAAAATCCTGAAAGATCAGAACATCGCCGGCAAAGTTGCCGCGCAGGGCGAATGGCTGAAAGGCCAGCTGAAAGAGATGGCAAAACGCTATCCTGTCATCGGCCACGTTCGCGGTCTGGGCATGATGATCGGTATTGAGATCGTCAAGCCTAACGAAGCGGCTGACCACATGGGCTGCTTCCCGGGCGACGGCGAACTGTCTGCGCTGATCCAGAAGAAGTGCTTCGAAAATGGTCTGATTCTGGAACGCGGTGGCCGTAACGGTATCGTGCTGCGCCTGCTGCCTTCACTGCTGATCAGCGACGATGAGCTGAAAGTGTTCCTGGATAAATTCGAGCAGGCGCTGCTTGCTGCGGGCGTTCGCCCGGCGTAACCGGAGTGGTTGATTACGATGTCTGATTCAAACCCAATTTTGTTCTCCTCTGCGCAGAGCATTGAAGCTTATCAGCAGGCGATTGAGCAAAGCACTCAGGCGGTGATGCAGTGGCTGAAACAGCCTGAGATGTACCAGGGCAAAACGGTCGCAGAGCTGCGCGACCGTATCAAGCTGGACTTCAACCCGAAAGGGCTGGGCAACGAAGCGGCGATTGAACGCGCCGTTGAGTTCTTCCTGAAAGACAGCTTGTCCGTTCACCACCCTCAGTGTGTGGCGCACCTGCACTGCCCAAGCCTGGTTGTCAGCCAGGCGGCGGAAGTGCTGATCAACGCCACTAACCAGAGTATGGACTCCTGGGATCAGAGCCCGTCCGCAACCATCATCGAGATCAAACTGATCGAGTGGCTGCGTACCCGCGTGGGTTATCAGGCTGGCGATGCAGGTGTCTTCACCAGCGGCGGAACCCAGAGCAACCTGATGGGGCTGATGCTGGCGCGTGACGCGTTCTTCGCGCGTCAGGGCCACTCCGTTCAGCAGGACGGTCTGGTCGGCGATCTGCGTAAAATTCGCGTGCTGTGCTCCGAAAATGCGCACTTCTCCGTGCAGAAAAACATGGCGCTGATGGGTCTGGGCTACCAGTCCGTAGTGCAGGTGAAAACGGACGAATTCTCGCGCATGGATGTCAACGATCTGGCCGCGAAAATCGACCAGTGCAACGCCAACGGTGAGCAGATCCTGGCTATCGTTGCCACTGCGGGCACCACTGACGCAGGCGCTATCGATCCGCTGCGCACCATTGCTGAACTGGCGGCGAAGCAGAACATCTGGGTTCACGTGGACGCGGCCTGGGGCGGCGCGCTGCTGATGTCCGAGCAGTATCGTCACTATCTGGACGGCATTGAGCTGGTGGATTCCGTTACCCTGGACTTCCACAAGCAGTTCTTCCAGACCATCAGCTGCGGCGCGTTCCTGCTGAAAGAAGCGCGTCACTACGAGCTGATGCGCTATCAGGCGGCTTACCTGAACTCCGAGTTCGACGAAGAAGCTGGCGTGCCGAACCTGGTGTCCAAGTCTCTGCAAACCACGCGCCGTTTCGACGCGCTGAAGCTGTGGATGAGCCTGGAAGCACTGGGTCAGGAGCAATACGCGGCGATCATCGATCACGGTGTGACCCTGGCACAGCAGGTTGCGGCCTACGTGAAAGAGCAGTCTGCTCTTGAGCTGGTCATGCAGCCGCAGCTGGCAAGCGTGCTGTTCCGCTTCCGTCCACAGTCACCAATGGATGATGCAGGCGTTGCGCTGCTGAACCAGAAAATTGGCGATGCCCTGCTGGAGTCCGGTCGCGCTAACGTCGGCGTGACCGAGCACAACGGCATTACCTGCCTGAAGCTGACGCTGCTGAACCCAACCGTAACGCTGGAGGACATCAAAGTCCTGCTGTCGCTGGTTGAGCGTACCGCACAGGAAGTTCTGGCGAAGTAATCGCCCTCACGGGTGTGGGCCTCTGCCCGCACCCGTTTCTCACTCAAATTACCTTTCTCCAATTCTGCGCTTTTTGCCCTCTGCCGCGTTCTCGCCGTAACCCTGCAGGCTGTAGCCCGAGCGGTAGTAGTTCACCGCGGATTTCACCACGTCATTCACCACCACGCCCTTAATGTTGACGTTCATTTTTTGCAGCCGTCGCGAGCAGACCAGCATCTCCTTCACGCTGGTCACGTTGTAGCGCGCCACCAGCAGCGTCGAGGCCGCCAGGCTTCCCACCAGCGCGGCGTCGGTTACCGCCAGAATCGGCGGCGTGTCGATAATCACCATGTCGTAGCGCTCGCTTGCCCACTGCATGAACTTTTTAAAGCGATCGTGCATCAGGAGCTCTGACGGGTTGGGCGGCGCCTGGCCGCAGGTCACGACGTCGAAATGCCCCGCCGCGTAGGTCTGAATGGCCTCCCGGAACGACGCTTTCCCGGACAGCACATCCGACAAGCCCGCCTTGTTGCCAAGCGAAAAGATGTTATGGACATAGCCCTTGCGCATGTCGGCATCCACCAGCAGCACCCGCTCGCCGACCTGCGCCACCAGCGCCGCCAGCGTGGTGCTGACCAGGGTTTTGCCGCAGTTTTGCGCCGGCCCGCTGAGCATGAGAATGTTGTTTTCCGCATCCATCATCGCAAAGTGCAGGCTGGTTCGCAGCCCGCGCACGGCCTCCACAAAAATATCCAGCGGGCGGTCGACGGGCAGGAACGGCACGTTGGTGGTTCTGTGCTTTTCCGTTCTCCTGAAAAAATGCCGTTTCGCCAGCCGGGTTTTATCCCGCAGCCAGGACGAGCGGGGCAGCGTGGCGTAGACGTTCATCCCCTGCGCCTCCAGCTGTTCAGGGGAGTCAATCCCCTTCCTGAACCCCGCCCTGAGCATTACGCTTCCGGCGGAGACGATCGCCCCGAACAGCGTGGCGAGTACGACGATCAACAGCTTCCGCGGCTGAACGGGGTCCGGGCTGGTCAGCGCCTCATCGATAATGCGCACATTGCCGATCGTGCTGGAGCGGGAAATGTTCAGCTCCTGCTGGCGCGTCAGCAGCTGCTGATAAATGGCGCGCCCGGAGTCCACGTCGCGGCTCAGGCGCAGGATCTCCTGCTGGACGGCGGGCATGTCGGACACCCGCCGGTTGAGCCTGCCGCGCTCGCCCTCCAGCGTCTGGCGCTTCTCCCTCAGAGCGCGATAGGTCGGGTGATCTTTTTTAAAGTGCTGCGAGATTTCCGCCTCGCGGAAGGTCAGCTCGTTGATTTGATTATCGACGTTAACGATTTGCTCCAGCACCGACTTTGCCTCAAGGCTCAGATCCACCGAGTCCTGCTGCTTGCGGTAGCGGTTGAGGCGTTTTTCCGCCTCGTCCAGATCGCTACGCACGCCCGGCAGCTGCCGCTGCAAAAACGCCAGGCTTTGAGAATCCTGCGCCGCCTGGCGGGCGATATTCTGCTTGAGATAGTTGTCGGCAATGCTTGCCAGGGTGTGGGCTATCCGCTCAGGATCTGCCCCGGTCAGGGCGAGGCTCAGGATCCCGCTCTCTTTGCCCATCTCCTTGACGGTGAGGCGCTTGTTCAGCTCATTGATGGCGTGCGGCAGGGAGAGCAGCCTGACCGTAAAGCGCGTCCCCGCAGGCGCGCTGAGTGCTTTAACCCGCAGCGTGACGCCCGACGCTCGCAGCAGCTGCCCGACGGCGCCGGAAGCCGCTATCCCCTCCCCTTCAACGCGAAAACGGTCTTTGCCCTCCGCGACGATGCGCAGGGCTTTGTCGCCCGTGGACGCGGAGGAGAATGAGAGCCTGTCCAGCCTGAGAATGCCGGGCGCCTCGCCCGTCAGCCGCGCCCAGCCGTTACCCAGCACCGGAAAGCGGGACTGGGTCACCTGATAGCGCAGCCCGAGGTCTTCGATGGTTTTTCCGAGGATCATGCGTGATTTCAGCAGCTGAATTTCCGCCGCCGAGTCTGGCGTATAGCCCGGCGTAAGCTGGTTGAGGGATTTCAGCAGGCTGTTTTGCTGCTTATCCTCGATTTGGATCAGGGCATCGGCAACGTAGAGCGGCGTTGAGAAGAGCGCAAACATCACCCCGAATGAGGCAAAGCAGAGGGTGACGAACATAATGCACAGGCGGTGGTCAAAAAGCTCCGCCGCGATGCGCACCAGATCCACCTGCCTGAGTTCGGTTGATTCGCCATAGGCGTAATCATTTTTTGACAACATAGGTTAATCCTTTACCTGTTGAGCCGTCTGGCCCACTCCTGACTCGCCCCAACCAGCAGGCTAAAAACATATTCAAAAGCTTCCTGACTTTTACAGTAAGGATCGGGGATTTCCTGCACGTCCAGCCAGCGCCCGAACAGCAGGCTTTTGCCGCGCACCTCGGGTGCCATTGCGGAGATGCGGTTGAGCTGCTCCGTTTCCATTGCGAGGATCAGGTCGGACTGGCGCATCATCGAGAGGGTCAGCCTGCGCGCCGCGTGCCCTTTAAGCGACACGCCGTGCTGGAGGCAAATCTCAAGGGCGCGCGCGTCGGCGGCGTGCCCGTCGATCCCGCAAATGCCTGCGGATTCGACCCGGATTGCAGGCACACAGGCCTGCAGCAGCCGCGCCCCCATCGGGGAGCGGCAGATGTTGCCCGTGCAGACGACGAGTATCGACTGAATCATCATTGCGGCCATGCCCTGATATAGCGAACGATTTCGGTCAGATCGTGAATACCGCTGATGGTCGGCACCAGCTGGCTTACCACGCGGTTCCAGCGCGACAGCGGCGCGGTGGTGACATAGACGATGTCGTAAGGTTCAAGCTGGAACTCGGTGCTCAACACCATCGCAGAGGCGTCCCGGGCGTTGAGCTGGTACACCGAGGCCAGCTTCCGTTTGCCGCTGGCGCGGGGTGCCGGGCGGATCACGAATATCCCGCTGGCGTCCGCCATGTTCTGATTCAGGCCGCCAGCATGGCCCAGCGCTTCGGCGAGGGTCATGCCGCTGCGATCCATTTTGAGGGTGCTTTGCTTGATCACCTCCCCCATCACAAACACCTTCAGGGCGTCGTTGCGCGGAATAAACAGGATATCGCCCGGCCACAGCAGGCGATTCTGCGTTAAATCCCCGTGCTGCATCAGCGCGTACAGGGACAAGCGTGAATCCTTGCCCTCGTGGGTTAGCACCACGTTGCGCCAGTCGGCGTCGGCAGAAAGCCCGCCCGCCGCGTTGACCGCGTCCATGACCGTCAGCGGAATGTTGGTGATGGGCTGCTGCCCGGACTTCATCACTTCCCCGGTGACGTAGGTTTTTTGGGATCGAAAGGCGGCGATGCTGACGTCCACCTGCGGGCTTTCGATGACCTTGTCCAGCCGCCCGGTGATGATGTCGCGCACCTCCTCCAGGGTTTTACCCGCCACGAACATTTTCCCCACGTAGGGATAAAACAGCGAGCCGTCCGACCCCACCCAGTTCCCGGTATCGCTGGCGCTGCGGTACTGGCCCGCGGGCGTGGTGAGTTCCGGGTGATCCCAGACCGTAATCATCAGCACATCCCCGGGCCCGATACGGTATTGCCAGCGCCTTATCTGTTCATCCAGGCCGGGGTTAGCCTGGGACTTTACCGGCGCGGCGCGGAGGCTTTCAATAACCGAAGGCGTAAGGGGAAATATGTCGACCATTTTATTCAGATCGAATTTATCGTCAGCCACCGGCGGTTTATTTTTTCCTGCCGTCGTTAAATGCTGGCCGGGAGCCATTTGGCAGCCCGTAATAAATACGGCTGACATAAGCAGAGCAATTCTTATTAATTTCATTTTTATATTGGTAATAGCCATCGGTTATTCGCCCGACCGCTCAGGAAATAAATACAGCGACCTGACGGCCTGTAAAAGCCGCATCCTATGCGAGAAGGCACGTTACCTCAAGGGTTTTACCCGACAAAACAAAAAATTGAGTAAAGATGATATCAGCCCTTATTTATGATGTATTTCAGTACACATTCAAAATAATAAAAGCATTAAGAATTAAGGAAATCATCCGCACGGGAAGCGCCTTGCGCACAACCCATAATAAAAAGTTCACTTCACACAATATTTCTGAAAATCATTTAACAACAAAAAAGAAAGATGAATTCATCATGGCTTTGCAGGCCACTCCTTCACTTCACACTCCAGGAATAAGACGAAATACAAAAATTTGTTACATTTTTTCTTAACCAGGCCAGACCGCCAGTCATAAGATAGACTGTTTTTTGCTGGTCGCGGAACCGAAGGCCAGCCTGATACTCAACAAAAAAAATCGGAGAAACAATGACTAAAGGTAAATTACTGATTCTGGGCGCACTGATGTCCGTTGCGGGAGTCGCGGCTGCCGCGCCTCAGCCGACAGCGGCACCTTCAGGTATCCAGGCTTACGCTGAACAGGAATTCATTGCCGATTTCACTAAGTTCAAGATTGGCGACACGGCGCCCGCGCTGTACCAGACCCCGGAATACACCATCAAGCAGTATCAGCTGCGTAACCTTCCGGCGCCTGACGCGGGCACGCACTGGACCTACATGGGCGAGAACTACGTCCTGATTGGCGATGCCGACGGCAAAATTTATAAAGCCTACAACGGGGATATCTTCTATCACCGCTAATCCCATTACCGTTCGTCCGTGGCAGGAAAGCGATCGCCCTTTCCTGCGCACGCTGTTCCTGCACGCCCGACGCGACGCCTGGCCCTGGCTCGATAGCGCCCAGTGGCAGCTCGAGGATTTTGACGCCGCGACCCTTGATGAGCAGATCTGGGTCGCCGTTCAGAACGGGCACCGCGTGGGGTTTGCCTCCGTCTGGGCCAATGATAATTTCCTGCACAATCTGTTTGTCGACCCGCAGTATCAGAGCGCGGGCGTCGGCCACGCCCTGCTGGAGCAGGTTCACAGAACGTTTACCAGCACCGGGGCGCTGAAGTGTTTGATCAGGAATGAACGTGCAGTGGCGTTCTATAAGCGCAACGGCTGGCATATAGAAGCGACGGGAAGCTCGCCGGACGGCGATTACTATTTGATGCACTATCGACTGCGCTAACGCCTGGCGGCGTCTACGCACCCGACCTGCGCGACAGTGCTGACTGTTGCCGGGCGAAACCGCCGCCCGGCAATGTCACGCTGAGAATCAGACCGCGCGGAACGCGATTTCGCTCGGGATCACTTCACCTTCCCAGTAGAGCTGCGCCGCAACGCGCCCTGCCAGCTGGCGGTACATCTGGGCAAATTCACTCTCCGGACGGCTCACCACGGTTGGCCTGCCGCTGTCCAGGTCTTCACGCAGCGTGATGTGCAGCGGCATCTGGCCGAGCAGCTGAGTGCGATACTGCGCCGCCAGCTTCTCCGCGCCGCCGGTGCCGAAGATCGGCTCGTGGTGACCGCAGTTGCTGCAAATATGCATGCTCATGTTTTCGACGATGCCGAGCACCGGCACTTCCACTTTCTCGAACATCACGATGCCTTTTTTGGCGTCGATCAGCGCGATGTCCTGCGGGGTAGTGACCACGACCGCACCCGTTACCGGGATGTTTTGCGCCAGGGTCAACTGAATGTCACCGGTGCCCGGCGGCATATCCAGCACCAGATAATCGAGATCCGGCCACATGGTCTCCTGCAGCATCTGCATCAGCGCTTTGCTGGCCATCGGGCCGCGCCAGACCATGGCGTTATCGTCCGTCACCAGATAGCCAATGGAGTTGGTCGCCAGACCGTGAGCCATAATCGGCGCCATGTGCGTGCCGTCCGGCGAGGTTGGACGCTGGTTTTCGGCACCCAGCATATTCGGGATAGACGGGCCGTAGATATCGGCATCAAGAATACCGACCTTCGCCCCTTCGGCGGCCAGCGCCAGCGCCAGGTTGACCGCGGTAGAGGATTTCCCCACCCCGCCCTTGCCAGAGCTGACGGCAATGATATTTTTCACGCCGTTCACGCCGGGCTGATTCTTCACGCGCTTCAGCGTGGCGATGCTGTGGCTGAGCTTCCAGTCGATGGCTTTCGCCCCGGTGATGCGCAGCAGCTCAGAGCTGGTCTGCTCTTTCAGCGCGTCGAAGGCGCTTGTCCAGACAAACGGAATCTGCAGCTCGATGTGCAGCGTGTCGTCCAGCCAGGCCACGTGGTGCAGCGCTTTCAGCGTGGTGAGATTGTGTTTCAGGGTTGGATGCTGAAAATTAGCCAGCGTTCCGGCGACCATTGCGCGTAAGGCTTCCGGTGATTTGGCCTGGGATTGCGAACTCATCCCGACTCCTTTGTCGTTGTTCTGGAAAGACGTGTAATCACCAAGTTTACCCCAGAGATGACAATTATTCATTTACGGATTAATGCCCTTATCACTTGGCGTAGTTATTCCCTTTCGGGTAACATCGAAAACCCTTTTCACAGTTAAAAGAAGTAATGCCTACTATGACTCAAGTCGCGAAAAAAATTCTGGTAACGTGCGCACTGCCGTACGCCAACGGCTCAATCCACCTCGGCCACATGCTGGAGCATATCCAGGCTGATGTCTGGGTCCGTTACCAGCGAATGCGCGGCCACGAGGTCAATTTCATCTGCGCGGACGATGCCCACGGCACGCCGATTATGCTGAAAGCCCAGCAGCTGGGCGTTTCGCCTGAGCAGATGATTGCCGAAATGAGTCAGGAGCATCAGACGGATTTTGCTGGCTTTGACATCAGCTACGACAACTATCACTCCACGCATAGCGACGAAAACCGCGAGCTGTCGGAGCTTATCTACACCCGTCTGAAAGAGAACGGTTTTATTAAAAACCGCACCATCTCTCAGCTGTACGATCCGGAAAAAGGCATGTTCCTGCCAGACCGCTTCGTTAAAGGCACCTGCCCGAAATGTAAATCGCCGGATCAGTACGGCGATAACTGCGAAGTGTGCGGCGCGACCTACAGCCCAACCGAGCTTATCGACCCTAAATCCGTGGTGTCTGGCGCAACGCCTGTGATGCGCGACTCCGAGCACTTCTTCTTCGACCTGCCGTCCTTCAGCGAAATGCTGCAGGCGTGGACCCGCAGCGGCGCGCTGCAGGAGCAGGTTGCGAACAAAATGCAGGAGTGGTTTGAATCGGGCCTGCAGCAGTGGGATATCTCCCGCGATGCGCCGTACTTCGGCTTCGAAATCCCGAACGCGCCGGGCAAATATTTCTACGTCTGGCTGGATGCGCCAATCGGCTACATGGGCTCGTTCAAGAACCTGTGCGACAAGCGCGGCGACACCACCAGCTTCGATGAATACTGGAAAAAAGATTCTGACGCCGAGCTGTATCACTTCATCGGTAAAGACATCGTTTACTTCCACAGCCTGTTCTGGCCTGCGATGCTGGAAGGCAGTAACTTCCGCAAGCCGACCAACCTGTTCGTTCACGGCTACGTGACAGTGAACGGCGCGAAGATGTCCAAATCTCGCGGTACTTTCATCAAAGCGAGCACCTGGCTGAACCACTTCGACGCGGACAGCCTGCGCTACTATTACACCGCGAAGCTCTCTTCCCGCATCGACGATATCGACCTGAACCTGGAAGATTTCGTGCAGCGCGTGAACGCCGACATCGTGAACAAGGTGGTGAACCTGGCGTCCCGTAACGCGGGCTTTATCGCCAAACGTTTTGACGGCGTGATGACAGACGAGCTGGCTGACCCGGCGCTGTACAAAACCTTCACCGACGCGGCAGCCACCATCGGCGAAGCGTGGGAAGCGCGCGAATTCGGTAAAGCGGTGCGTGAAATCATGGCGCTGGCCGACCTGGCAAACCGCTACGTTGACGAACAGGCTCCGTGGGTGGTGGCGAAGCAGGAAGGCCGCGATGCCGATCTGCAGGCTATCTGCTCTATGGGCATTAACCTATTCCGCGTGCTGATGACCTACCTGAAGCCGGTTCTGCCGCAGCTTGCAGAGCGTGCTGAAGCTTTCCTGAATACCGAACTGACCTGGGACGCCATTTCCCAGCCGCTGCTCGGCCATAAGGTGAACACCTTCAAGGCGCTCTACAACCGTATCGAGATGAAGCAGGTTGACGCGCTGGTTGAAGCCTCTAAAGAAGAGGTGAAAGCGGCGGCGGCGCCGGTCACGGGCCCGCTGGCGGACGATCCGATTCAGGAAACCATCACCTTTGATGACTTCGCGAAAGTTGACCTGCGCGTGGCGCTGATCGAAAACGCTGAATTCGTGGAAGGCTCCGACAAGCTGCTGCGCCTGACGCTGGATCTGGGCGGTGAGAAGCGCAACGTCTTCTCCGGCATCCGTTCCGCGTATCCCGATCCGCAGGTGCTGATCGGCCGCCAGACGGTGATGGTGGCTAACCTCGCGCCGCGCAAAATGCGCTTCGGCATTTCCGAAGGCATGGTGATGGCGGCAGGCCCTGGCGGGAAGGATATCTTCCTGTTAAGCCCTGACGAAGGCGCGAAGCCTGGCCAGCAGGTGAAATAACAAAAAAGCCGGAGATTATCTCCGGCTTTTTTTATGGCATTTTATTTTCTCCCTCTCCCCGTGGGAGAGGGTCGGGGTGAGGGCATCAGGCCGCACCTTACCGCCTTTATGCCTTCGGGTTATGCACCCGGTGGGTCAGCCCGCGCAGAAAATTACGCAGAAACTGGTCGCCGCACTCGCGGTAATTTTTATGATCCGGCGCGCGCATCATGGCGGTGATTTCCGGCATCGACACGCGGAATTTCTGCTCGGTCATGATTGCCAGAATATCGTCGGTTTTCAGCGAAAACGCGATGCGCAGCTTTTTCAGCACCGTGTTGTTGTTCACCCGACGCTCCAGAGCCAGCTCGGGCGCAGACTCGTCTTTGCCGCGCTTGTGGTAGATAAGGCCGTTCAAAAAGCCGGACAGGATAATGTCCGGGCAGCGAACAAACCCCTCTTCGTCCTCTTTCGTCATCCAGGTATCGAACCCGGCAGACGTGGACTCCATGTCGGAGAGCGCCAGAATGCGCACCATGTCGTTATTGTTTGCTTTCAGGGTGTAGCGCAGGCTACGGAGAATATCGTTACTAAGCATAGAGCCTTCAACTGTCGGTGATGCAATGGCGCGCAGTGTACCAGTTTTACAGGCCAATCGCCTCTTTCAAACTTTTCAGATAGCGACGGCTGACCGGGACGGTTTGCCCGGCGCGCAGCACCAGCTCGGCCTGGCCGTTATCCTCCAGGCGGATCTCTTTCAGGTGCGCCATGTTCACCAGGTACTGGCGGTGACAGCGGATCAGCGGCGTTCGGCTCTCCAGGGTGCGCAGCGTCAGCTCGGTAAAGCCTTCGTTGCCCTCCGCGCTGGTAACGAACACCCCGCTGAGGCGACTGCTGACGAAGGCCACGTCGTCCATTTGCAGCAGATAAATGCGGCTGTGTCCGGTGCAGGGAATAAATTTCAGCGGCTGCTGGTTTTCCGGCAGCAGGGTCACGTCCTGCACCGTGCGCTCCTGGCGCAGGCGGGCGAGCGTCTTTTCCAGCCGCTGCTCTTCGATTGGCTTGAGCAGATAATCGAAGGCGTTCTCCTCAAAGGCTTTCACCGCGTACTCGTCAAAGGCGGTGAGAAACACGATGTACGGACGATGCTCCGGGTCGAGCATTCCCACCATCTCCAGGCCGCTGATGCGCGGCATCTGGATGTCGAGGAACAGCACGTCCGGGCGCAGCTTGTGCACCGCGCCAATGGCTTCAATGGCGTTCGCGCACTCGCCCACCACCTCAATGTCGCTCTGCTCCTGCAACAGAATGCGCAGGTTTTCCCGTGCTAACGGCTCGTCGTCAACAATCAGCACTTTCAACATGCGTTCTCCTCCAGCGGTAATCGTAAAGTAATGCGGGTAAATCTGTCCGGCTCGCAGGCCACGGTAATGCCGCAGTCGTCGCCGAAGTGGGCGCGAAGGCGTTTATCCACCAGGCTCATGCCTAACCCGCCCGAGGCGGTCGGCTGATACAGCCCGGCGTTGTCTTCAATATCCAGCACCAGATGGTGATTAAAGCGGCTGGCCGAAATGGTGATCTCCCCGGTTCCCAGCAGCTGCGACGTGCCGTGCTTGATGGCGTTCTCCACAATCGGCTGTAGGGTAAATGCCGGAAGATGCTGGAACGCCAGCTCGTCCGGCACCGACAGCGACACCTGCAAACGCGACTGAAAACGCGCCTGCTCGATTTGCAGATAGGCGTTCACGTGCTCCACCTCATCGGCCAGGGTGACAATTTCCGACGGGCGCTTGAGGTTCTTGCGAAAGAACGTCGATAAAAACTGCACCAGCTGCGCCGCCTGGTCGCTGTCGCGGCGGATCACCGCCTTGAGCGTATTCAGCGCGTTAAACAGGAAGTGCGGGTTCACCTGAGCGTGCAGCAGCTTGATCTCCGACTGGGTGAGCAGCGCCTTTTGCCGCTCGTATTGCCCGGCCAGAATCTGCGCCGACAGCAGCTGCGCAATCCCCTCCCCCAGCGTGCGGTTGATGGAGCTGAACAGGCGGTTTTTCGCTTCGTACAGCTTGATGGTGCCCATCACGTGCTGGTTTTCACCGCGCAGGGGGATAACCAGCGTCGAGCCCAGCTTGCACTGCGGATGCAGCGAGCAGCGGTACGGCACTTCGTTTCCGTCGGCGTAGACGACCTCACCCGTTTCGATGGCGCGTAGCGTATAGGCGGACGAAATCGGTCTGCCGGGCAGATGGTGATCGTCCCCGGTGCCGGTAAACGCCAGCAATTTCTCGCGATCGGTTATCGCCACCGCGCCGATATCCAGCTCCTGATACAGCACCTGGGCGACCTTCATGCTGTTCTCTTCGTTGAACCCCTGGCGCAAAATGCCTTCCGTAGAGGCCGCCACCTTCAGCGCGGTGGCGGAAAACGCCGAGGTGTATTTTTCAAACATCGCGCGCTTGTCGAGCAGGATGCGCATAAACAGCGCCGCGCCCACGGTGTTGGTGACCATCATCGGCGCGGCAATGCTGCCGACCAGATGCAGCGCGTCCTCGAACGGGCGGGCGATCAGCAGGATGATCATCATCTGCACCAGCTCCGCCACGAAGGTGATCGCCCCCGCCGTCAGCGGGCTAAAGACCTTATCGGTGCGCCCGCGCTTAATCATGTAGCTGTGCACCAGCCCGCCGAGCAGCCCTTCAACGATGGTTGAGATCATGCAGCTGAGCGCCGTCATGCCGCCCATCGAGTAGCGGTGCAACCCGCCGGTTAACCCGACAAGCCCGCCGACCACCGGGCCGCCGAGCAGCCCGCCCATCACCGCGCCAATGGCGCGCGTGTTGGCGATGGAATCTTCGATATGCAGACCAAGATAGGTGCCGAGAATGCAGAAAATGGAGAAGGTGACGTAGCAAAGCAGCTTGTGCGGCAGCCGGACGGTGACCTGCATCAGCGGAATAAACAGGCGGGTTTTACTCATCAACCAGGCGATGACCAGGAACACGCACATCTGCTGGAGAAGCAGTAACACCAGGTTAAACTCGTACATACATAAACCGCACAATCTAAAAACGCGTAACATACACTGAAGCGGTTAAACTTTCTTTGAAGCGCACCAAAAAAGGTGTAATTCGTGTCCGCAATCACACCTTTTGCCGAACATAACCCATGCTTCGCATAATTTGTGCAAAAAGTCGCCAATATTTCCTGGTTCGACAAAGTCCGTCTACAGTTAAGCTGGGGACGCGTAAGCCAGGGGGCGAATATGGCGCTTTACACAATCGGTGAAGTGGCACTCCTTTGTGATATCAATCCCGTTACCCTACGGGCGTGGCAGCGACGGTACGGATTACTTAAACCGCAGAGGACGGACGGGGGTCACCGCCTGTTCAACGAAGCGGATATCGACCGGATCCGCGAGATTAAGAGCTGGATCGACAACGGCGTTCAGGTCGGGAAGGTGAAATCGCTGCTGAGCCAGGACGATCCTGAAACGCAGCACGCCTGGCGCGAACAGCAGGAGACTCTGCTGCGGCTATTGCAGGCGGGTAACCTGCAGCGCCTGCGCGGGTGGATCAAAGAGCAAGGGCGCGATCACCCTGCGCAAACCCTGATCACCCATCTTTTTATTCCCTTACGCCGCCGTCTGCAGTGCCAGCAGTCCACCCTGCAGGCGCTGCTGAGCATGCTCGACGGGGTGCTGATCAACTACATTTCCGTCTGCCTTGCCTCGGCGAGGAACAAGAACGTCAAAGATGCGCTGGTGGTGGGCTGGAACGTTCACGACACCACCCGCCTGTGGCTGGAAGCGTGGATTGCCACCCAGAAAGGCTGGCGCGTGGACGTGCTGGCGCACTCGCTTGCCCAGCTGCGCCCGGAATTTTTTGACGGCCAGACGCTGCTGGTGTGGTGCGGCGAAGTGCCGTCGGCCTCGCAGCAGCAGCTGCTCACGGAATGGCGCGAGCACGGCTACCCGGTTTATCCCCTTGGCCCGAATGCGCCGTAACGGCATTTAATGGTTCATTAACAGCTGCGCTTCACCGTATAATTGTTCCGTTAACAACAGGAGCACATGATGAAGGCAACGAAACTGGCCGTAATTACCCTTTTTGTTCTGATGGCCGTCAGCGGGATCGGCGGCGTGATGCTGGCAGGCTACTCGTTTATTGTTCGCGGCGGTGTCGGCTGAGCAAGCGCATCAGGCGCTCAAACCCGCGGTCAACCACGATAGCGGCCAGCGCCACCAGAATCGCCCCCTGAACGATATAGGCCGTATTAAATCCGCTTAGGCCGATAATGATCGGCGTTCCCAGCGTGCTGGCGCCAACCGTCGACGCGATGGTCGCTGTACCGATGTTGATAATCACCGACGTGCGGATCCCCGCGATAATCACCGGTGCGGCCAACGGCAGCTCCACGTTGCGCAGCCGCTGCCAGGCGCTCATCCCCATCCCTTCCGCCACGCTCGTCACCGACGCGGGGACGGCCGATATTCCGGCCAGCGTGCCCTGCAGGATGGGCAGCACGCCGTACAAAATCAGCGCAATAATCGCAGGCTGCTGACCAAAACCGATGACCGGCACCGCAATCGCCAGCACCGCCACGGGCGGAAACGTCTGGCCGACGGCGGCGATGGTTTCGATCAGCGGACGAAACTCCCGCCCGGACGGACGCGTCACCGCAATCCCTGCCCCGACGCCCAGCACGATGGCGAAGGCGCTGGACACGGCCACCAGCCAGAGGTGCGCCAGAGTGAGGTTAATAAAGCTTTCCTGCTGATAGACCGGGCGCGGCAGCCCCGGAAAGAGCGAGCTGAACAGCCCGCCGCTGTAGGGCATCAGGAACAGCAGCGCAATAAACAGCAGCACCAGCCAGAGCAGCGGATCACGCATCCACTTCACGCGTCACCTCCCCGGCCAGCAGATCGCGGAAATAGAGCGTGCCGCAGGGCGCGCCCTGGGCGTCCGCCACCGGCAGCGCCTCGCACTGGCGCGCCACAAACGCCGACAGCGCATCGCGCAGATTCATCTGCTCCCGCAGCGGCTCGCCGTGTAGCGCAGCCCCTTCCCGGCGCATATAGTCCCCGACGGTGCGCAGGGACAGCAAACGCACGCCCAGCTCGCTGCGGCCGAAAAACTCGCGCACGAAATCGTTCGCCGGGCGGGTAAGGATCTCCAGCGGCGTGCCCTGCTGCACCACCTCGCCGTTGTCCATCAGCACCAGCCTGTCCGCAAGCCGCAGCGCCTCGTCAATATCGTGGGTGACCAGAACAATAGTGCGCCCGAGGATGCGGTGGATGCGCGTCATCTCCGCCTGGAGCGCGCTGCGCGTCACCGGATCCAGCGCCCCGAACGGCTCGTCCATAAGCAGCACCTGCGGATTCGCCGCCAGCGCGCGCGCCACGCCGACGCGCTGCTGCTGCCCGCCGGAAAGCTGGTGCGGGTAGCGCTCGCGCAGGGCGGGATCGAGCCCCAGCAGCGCCATGAGTTCGTCCACGCGGGCGTTCGTTTTTTGTCGCGACCATTTCTCCAGCTGCGGCACCGTGGCGATATTCTGCGCCACCGTCCAGTGCGGAAACAGGCCGATGGACTGGATGGCGTATCCCATCCGGCGGCGCAGCTCCAGCACCGGAAGGCTGCGGATCTCCTCTCCGGCAAAGCGGATCAGGCCGCTGTCGTGCTCCACCAGCCGGTTGATCATTTTAAGCGTGGTGGATTTGCCCGACCCCGAGGTGCCGATCAGCACGGCGAATTCGCCCTCCTCGAAGTGCAGATTCAGGTTGCTGACCGCCGGGAGCCCGGCAAAGTTTTTACTCACATCGTGAAATTCAATCATTGTCCTTCTCTCCCGAGCAGCGCGAGCCACAGGGCAAACAGCGCATCCACCACCACCGCCAGCGCAATGGCAGGCACCACGCCTAACAGCACTAAATCAAGGGCGCTGCTGAGCAATCCCTGGAACACCAGCGCACCGAACCCGCCCGCGCCAATCAGCGCCGCAATCACCGCCATGCCCACGGTTTGTACCGCCACAACCCGAAGGCTTCGCAGCAGCAGGGGAAGCGCAAGGGGCAGCTGCACCTTCCAGAAGCACTGCCGGGCGCTCATGCCCATCGCCTTTGCGCTCTCCAGCACGTCTGCGGAAACCTGCCCCAGCCCCGCCACCATGCCGCGCACCAGCGGCAGCAGCGCGTAGAGCACCAGCGCGATGAGCGCGGGGGTTAGCCCCGTGCCGGCAATGCCGAGCGTGGAGAGAAACGGAAACGACTTAACCAGCCCCGCCAGCGGGGCAATCAGCAGGCCGAACAGCGCCACGGACGGGATGGTCTGAATGACGTTCAGCAGGGCGAAAACGCTCCCCTGCCGGGCGGGATGGCGATAGCACCAGATCCCCAGCGGCACGCCGAGGAGCAGCGCCGGTACGAGGGTGCCGAACAGGATCGTCAGATGCTGCGCCAGCGCGCTGTCAAAAATCTCCTGGCGGTTGGCGTACTCTTTTAGCAGCGAAAGCGCGTTCAGCTCGCCGCTGAACAGCAGAAACAGCGGAACGCACCAGATTTGCGCGTTCAGCACCCAGCGCCAGACGGCATTTTGCGTCAGGCGGCGAATGGCGTCGCTGCTGGCCAGCAGGCACAGGGCGAGCCACAGCCACAAACCGCTGCCGACGGACGTGCGCGCCAGCGGGCTTTCGACAGACACCATTTTCGTTGCCGCCAGCCCCGCGCTCCAGAACAGCGCAATAAACAGCCCTTCAAAGAGAATGAGCGTCAGCCAGCGCGAGAGCTGGCCCTGCCGAAAGGCAAGCAGCACCAGCGCGAAGAACACCCCCGCCAGCAGCGCGGGGGTAAATGACCAGAGCTGCCAGAGCGTGCGCCCTTCCCCGGAGACCAGGCGGTTGGGCGCAACGTTAACAAACGGCAGCGCAGCGGCTGCCGCGGCGATAATCGCCAGCAGCAGGAGCACGCGGTTATGACATTTTATCGGCACATCCTGTCCTGTTACTTCACAAGCCCTTGTTGCTTAAGGAAGTCGGCTGCCACTTTTTTGGCATCCAGCCCTTCAACCGCAATACTGGCGTTAAGCTGCTGCAGCGTTTTCTCATCCAGCTTTTCAAAGACCGGCTTGAGCCACGCGTCGAGTTCCGGATACGCCTTCAGGGTCGCTTCCCGCACCACCGGGGTTGGGGCGTAAATCGGCTGTACGCCTTTCGGATCGGTCAGGGTTTGCAGACCGAGCGCCGCCACCGGGCCGTCGGTTCCGTAGGCCATCGCCGCATTCACGCCGGACGTTTGCTGAGCGGCGGCCTTGATGGTCACCGCGGTATCGCCCCCGGCCAGAGAGAGCAGCTGGCTCTGGTCGAGCTTGAAGTCGTAGGCTTTTTCAAACGCAGGCAGCGCGTCGGTACGCTCGATAAACTCGGCGGAGGCCGCCAGCTTGAATTCACCCTTCTCTTTCAGATAGCGGCTGAGATCCTCAAGGGAGGTCAGCTTGCCCTTTTCGGCAATGTCTTTGCGAACCGCGATGGTCCAGGTGTTGTTGGCGGGCGCAGGCGTAAGCCAGATCAGCTTGTTTTGATCAGCATCGAGCTTTTTGACCTTCTCGTATCCGGCTTTGGCGTTTTTCCAGGCCGGATCGTTTTCATCTTTGAAGAAGAACGCACCGTTGCCGGTGTATTCCGGGTAGATATCCAGCTCGCCGGAGGTTATTGCCCCGCGCACCACGGGCGTGGTGCCAAGCTGAACTTTATTGACTGTTTTAACGCCGTGGCTTTCCAGCACCTGCAAAATAATGTTGCCGAGCAGCGCCCCTTCGGTATCAATTTTGGATCCCACTTTGACCGGCTCCGCGGCCTGAAGCGGCAGGCTCAGCGCCGCCAGCAACGCCGCAGAAACCCCTATCCCCGTTTTAATCGTCATTCCGCTATCCTCATTTTTTTATCGCCTTTTTCAGAGGCTTGAGACAAAAGCGTAGCTTAAAACAGCGGGTTTACCCGGCAAAATGCCTTTTTAGCATAAGGTAAGACGCATCCCCCGGCTGGCGGGGGATGGTGAGGTGGGACGATTACTGCAGTTCGAACTCTGCTTTATTCACGCGGGCGGAATCCACGCCGATAAACACGTTGAACTTGCCCGGCTCGGCATCGTATTTCATCTGCTGGTTCCAGAACTTCAGCGCATCGATATCAATCGGGAAGCTGACGGTTTTGGTTTCACCCGGCTTGAGGGTCACTTTCTCGAAGCCGCGCAGCTGTTTCACCGGACGGCTCATCGAGGCTGTCACGTCCTGCACGTACATCTGCATAACGGTCGCCCCTTCGCGCTTGCCGGTGTTGGTGACGTCCACGCTGGCGGTCACCTTGCCGTCACGCTTCATAGTCGGCGCGGACATTTTCACGTCGGACACCTTAAAGGTGGTGTAGCTCAGGCCGTAACCGAACGGATACAGCGGGCCGTTGGCTTCGTCGAAGTAGCGCGAGGTGTACTTGTTCGGCTTGTCGGCGTTATACGGACGACCGGTGTTCAGGTGGCTGTAGTACACCGGGATCTGCCCGACAGAGCGCGGGAAGGACATCGGCAGCTTGCCGGACGGGTTGTAGTCGCCAAACAGCACGTCGGCGATGGCGTTCCCGCCTTCGGTCCCGGCGAACCAGGTTTCCAGAATCGCGTCAGCCTGCTGATCTTCTTTCACCAGCGCCAGCGGACGGCCGTTCATCAGCACCAGCACCAGCGGCTTGCCGGTGGCTTTCAGCGCGGCAATCAGGTCGCGCTGGCTTTGCGGGATAGTGATATCGGTACGGCTGGAGGCTTCGTGCGCCATGCCCTGCGCTTCGCCGACCACGGCCACCACCACGTCGGCCTGCTTCGCGGCGCTGACGGCTTCGTCAATCATCTCTTTTGCCGGACGCGGATCGACCTTCACCGCCTCTTCGTACTGGTTCAGGAAGGTAACAATGTCTTTATCGTCGGTGACGTTGGCGCCTTTGGCGTACACCACTTTGCCATTTTCGCCCACCGCGTTTTTAATCCCGGTCAGCACGGTGACGGACTGATCCGCCACGCCCGCCGCCGACCAGCTTCCCATCACGTCGCGCTTGCTGTCCGCCAGCGGGCCGACCACGGCAATGCTGGCGGATTTTTTCAGCGGCAGCGTGTCGAGGCGGTTTTTCAGCAGCACGAGGCTCTCGCGCGCCACTTCACGCGCTTCTTTACGGTGCAGGCGGCTTTCGGCGTTGGTGTCCGCCGGGTCAGAGTCCTTCGGCCCCAGATGGCTGTACGGATCGTTGAACAGGCCCATGTCGTATTTCACGTTCAGCACGTGGCGGGTGGCGTCGTCCAGCTCCGCCATCGTCACCTTGCCGCTTTTCACCAGCCCCGGCAGGTATTTGCTGTAGTACTCGTCGCTCATGCTCATGTTGATGCCGGACTTGAGCGCCACGCGCACCGCGTCTTCCGGGTCGGAGGCCGTGCCGTGTTTAATCAGCTCTTTGATAGCGCCGTGATCGGACACGGTGATGCCCTTAAAGCCCCACTGGTCGCGCAGCACGTCTTTCAGCAGCCAGGCATCCGAGGTGGCCGGCGTGCCGTTGAGGGAGTTCAGCGCCACCATTACCGCGCCGCTGCCCGCATCCAGGCCCGCTTTGTACGGCGGCATGTAGTCGTTGAACAGGCGCTGCGGGCTCATGTCGACGGTGTTGTACTCTTTACCGCCTTCCACCGCGCCGTAGGCCGCGAAGTGTTTTACGCTGGTCATGACCGAATAGCGATCCGCCGGGCTTTTGCCCTGCATCGCTTCAACCATGGTTTTACCCATCGTAGACGTGAGGTAGGTATCTTCACCGAAGCCTTCCGAGGCGCGGCCCCAGCGCGGGTCGCGGGACACGTCGACCATCGGCGCCCAGGTCATGTTCAGGCCGTCGTCAGCCGCTTCATAGGCAGACACGCGCCCGACGGTTTTCACCGCGTCGAGGTTAAAGGAGGAGGCTAAGCCGAGGCTAATCGGGAAGACGGTGCGCTGACCGTGCAGCACGTCGTAGGCAAAGAACAGCGGAATTTTCAGGCGGCTCAGTTCCATCACCTGATCCTGCATTTTGCGGATATCCTGGCGGGTGACGGTGTTAAAGATCGCGCCCACCTGCCCGTCTTTGATCATCTCGCGGATCGCCTCTTTCGGGTTATCCGGGCCGACGCTGATAAGACGAAGCTGGCCGATCTTCTCATCGACCGTCATCTTTTTGAGTAATTCGGTGACGAACGCGTCGCGAGCCTCAGGCGTTAGCGGGTGATTGCCAAACAAATCATCTGCCAGTGCAGGTTGTAACGCCAGGCTGACGGCGACACCCACAGAACAAAGCCATTTCATGTTTTTTACTCTCTCATCAATAACCGTCGGAAGATCTCGGCCAGACCGTGCGAAAAGCGCAGTGTGCCACAAACCCTCCTTTCGTTGCAGGGTTATTCTCTGATTTTTCTGATGAATACCCGACCGCTTAACGGCTAATCGCGCTATGCTTTACAGCGAGAAATTTGCCCCACCACAAGGAGTGGAAGATGTCTTCTGTTCGAACTGACGATAACAATACTTTTATTCACGAACTGTCGCGCCTGGTTGGCTCCTCTCACCTGCTTACCGACCCGGCGAAAACCGCCCGCTACCGCAAGGGCTTTCGTTCCGGCCAGGGGGATGCGCTGGCGGTGGTGTTTCCCGGCACGCTGCTGGAGCTGTGGCGCGTGCTGAGCGCCTGCGTCGCCGCCGACAAAATTATTCTGATGCAGGCCGCCAATACCGGCCTGACCGAGGGCTCCACGCCGAACGGCAACGATTACGATCGTGACATCGTGATTATCAGCACCCTGCGCCTCGACAAGCTGCACCTTCTGGATAAAGGCGAACAGGTTCTCGCCTTCCCCGGCACCACGCTCTATTCGCTGGAAAAAGCCCTTAAGCCGCTGGGCCGCGAGCCGCATTCGGTCATTGGCTCCTCCTGCATTGGCGCCTCGGTCATCGGGGGGATTTGCAATAACTCCGGCGGCTCGCTGGTGCAGCGCGGCCCGGCCTATACCGAGATGTCCCTTTTCGCCCGCATCGATGAAAACGGCAAGCTGACGCTGGTAAACCATCTGGGAATTGACCTCGGCGTAACGCCGGAACAGATTTTAAGCAAGCTGGACGATGACCGCGTGAATGACGCGGACGTTCAGCACGACGGCCGCCACGCCCACGATCACGACTACATCACCCGCGTGCGCGACATCGAGGCCGATACCCCGGCGCGCTACAACGCCGACCCGGATCGCCTGTTCGAATCCTCCGGCTGCGCGGGCAAGCTGGCGGTCTTCGCGGTGCGCCTGGACACCTTCCCGGCAGAGAAGAAGCAGCAGGTGTTTTATATCGGCACCAATCAGCCGGAGGTGTTGACCGAAATTCGTCGCCATATCCTCGGCGAGTTCACGCACCTGCCGGTGGCGGGCGAGTATATGCACCGGGATATCTACGACATCGCCGAGCGCTACGGCAAAGACACTTTCCTCATGATCGACAAGCTCGGCACCGACAAAATGCCGTTCTTCTTTACCGTGAAGGGGCGTACCGACGCGATGCTGGAAAAGGTGCCGCTGTTTAAGCCGCACTTCACCGACCGCTTTATGCAGAAGCTGGGCAACGTCTTCCCGGCGCACTTACCGGAGCGAATGAAAACCTGGCGCGACAAGTATGAGCATCACCTGCTGCTGAAAATGGCCGGGGACGGCATCGACGAAGCGCAGGCCTGGCTGACCGAGTTCTTCAAAACCGCCGAGGGCGATTTCTTTGCCTGTACGCCTGAAGAAGGCAGCAAAGCCTTTCTGCACCGCTTTGCGGCGGCGGGCGCGGCGATCCGTTACCAGGCGGTTCATGCGGATGAGGTGGAAGATATTCTGGCGCTGGATATCGCCCTGCGCCGGAACGACACCGAGTGGTTTGAACACCTGCCGCCGGAGATCGACAGCAAGCTGGTGCATAAGCTCTACTACGGGCATTTCATGTGCTACGTCTTCCACCAGGATTACATCGTTAAAAAAGGGGTGGATGCCCACGCGCTGAAGGAGCAGATGCTCGAGCTGCTGCACGCGCGCGGTGCACAATATCCGGCGGAACACAACGTCGGGCATCTGTATAAAGCCCCGGAAACGCTTAAGCGTTTTTATCGCGAAAATGACCCTACAAACAGTATGAATCCCGGAATTGGCAAGACTACGCGGCATAAATACTGGAAAGAGAGCGAGCAGACCGAGCAGCGGGATATGCAAGCCTCTGATTGAACCCTACAGCCATATTTAAGAGATTGTTAAGCGCTCCTCAATCGTACTAGAGTAACTGCCTGTCGCCGGAGAAACGTTTCTCCGGCTTTTTTAGACGAGGAGCCAGCACATCATGTCGGCTGTTGATACGTTATCCGAAACCGAAGTTGAAGTGCGCGATGCCGTGCCCGACGATGTGCATGCTATCGCGGCAATCTATGCCTGGCATGTGCTGCACGGTCGCGCCTCCTTCGAGGAAGTTCCCCCTACCGTTGACGAGATGCGTCAGCGAATGAAAAATGTCGTGGACAAGGGGTTGCCGTGGCTGGTTGCGCTGTATCGCGGGATCGTGGTCGGCTATTGCTATGCAACGCCCTATCGCCCCCGCCCTGCCTATCGCTACACCATTGAAGAGTCTATCTATGTCGATGCCAGCACCACCGGGCGCGGCTTTGGCTCGGCGCTAATGAACGCGCTGATTGCCCGCTGCGAAGAGGGCCAGTGGCGACAGATGATCGCCGTGGTCGGCGACGGGCATAACAACTCGGGCTCCCTGCGCCTGCATAAAAAGCACGGCTTCGAGATTGTCGGGCAGCTTCGCAGCGTGGGATACAAGAAAGGCGACTGGCGGGATACGCTGATTATGCAGCGACCGCTGAATGACGGTGACTGGACGCTGCCGGAATAAGTTCTGTGCGGTCTGGTGCCCTCACCCCGCCCCTCTCCCACGGGGAGAGGGAGAAAATAAAAAAACGGTAACTTATGTTACCGTTTTTTTATTTGTAGGCCGGGTAAGGCTACGCCGCCACCCGGCACAAACAGGCGGCTCAGTCGTTCTGCGCCGTCGCCATCTGCTCGGCTTTCTGCTTTTTATAGCTCAGCGCGGCAGCCGGAACGGGCTGCACTTTCCCGGTTTCAATCCAGGTCCGCAGACGGCTCGCGTCCGCGAAGTGGGTGTATTTGCCGAAGGCATCCATCACCACCAGCGCCACCGGCTTGCCGTTGAACACGGTACGCATCACCAGACAATGACCCGCCGCGTTGGTAAAACCGGTCTTGGTTAACTGGATGTTCCAGTTCTCGCGATAGACCAGATGGTTGGTATTGCGAAACGGCAGGGTATACGCCGGGTTCGCGAAGGTCGCCATCTCTTCTCGCGTGGTGCTCAGCTGGCCGATCAGCGGATACTGCTTAGTGGCAATCAGCATCTTCGACAAGTCGCGGGCGGTAGACACGTTATGGATCGACAGGCCGGTTGGCTCGACGTAGCGGGTGTTGGTCATACCGAGGGATTTGGCCTTCGCGTTCATCGCACGGATAAACGCGTCATAACCGCCGGGATAGTGGTGGGCCAGGCTCGCCGCCGCGCGGTTCTCTGAGGACATCAGCGCCAGCAGCAGCATGTCTTTACGGCTGATCTCGCTGTTCAGGCGCACGCGAGAATAAATGCCCTTCATTTCTGGCGTATGGCTAATGTCGACCTTCAGTTTTTCATCCAGCGGCAGTCGCGCGTCAAGCACCACCATCGCGGTCATTAATTTGGTAATAGAGGCTATCGGGCGAACCAGATCCGGGTGGCTGGCGTAGATCACCTTGTTGGTATTCAGATCAACAATCATCGCACTGCCGGAGGCAATTTGCGGCTGTGCGGCGGTGGTCGCAGCGGGCGTTTTTGCGATCGCTGGCGCGGCAACGTTTGCCCCCAGGATCAGCGCAAGGCTAAGTAAAGAAACTCGGAATTTCAGCATGGTGAGGCTTCTGGTAATTATTCACGCACGTAATGACGTACACCGCCTGCGGGAAGGTGTAAACGCAGGCTGGCTTCGGCATCATAGCCGCCTCAATGCGTTGTCGCCAGCGAAGAATAGTGAACAGATGCTGCATTGCTGGCATTTACGCCAGCAATGCAATGAACTTAAAAGAGGCGATATCCATAACCCCAAAGAATGACTGTCAGCGCCAGTAGCGCCTCCAGCACCAGCACGCCGATCGCGAGCGTAGAGCTGGAGAAGCTCAGGCCCTCTTCTTTGTTGATATTGAGGAAGGTCGGGACGCCCAGATACAGCAGATAGCCGGTGTAAAAGAGCGCCACGGTACCGATCAGCGCGCACAGCCAGACCAGGGGATAGAGCGCGACAATACCGCTTAAGAACAGCGGGGTCGCGACGTATCCGGCGAAGACCATACAGTGCGCCAGCGACGGACGCTGCGGGTAGTTACGCGCCATCCAGTGAATAACGCGCCCCATCACCGCCCCCCCTGCCAGCATGACGCCGTAGAACAGGATGGCCAGATACAGCCCGGTAAACCAGGAGAGTTTTACGACGGTGCCATCACCGAAGTTCCAGCCAATTTGCGTTGTGCCAATAAATGCGCAAATCACCGGCACCGCCGCCATGAGCAGCACGTGGTGAGTGTAGTGATGCGCGACCGTTTCGTTCTCGCTTCTGATTACGTGCATTTCCCGATCGGGATGGGAGAAAAGTCCCCAGACATGGTTCATAGCGCCCCCTTGTTGTCGGCCCGTCAGCGATGTCTTAAGTATAATGCAGGCTTTAGATTATTTTCTGTACAGTGGGAAATTTCCGTTGATTGCCGCGATGTTTATTCATGGGGTATATGATTAGTACAGGCATTCGCAGGGAGACTACGCTTACTTTATGGATATCAACGGTCTGATTGAACAATACGGATACGCGGCGCTGGTGGTTGGCAGCGTGGCGGAGGGGGAAACCATTACCCTGCTGGGCGGCGTCGCGGCGCATCAGGGGCTGCTGCGTTTTCCGCTGGTGGTGGCCGCCGTTGCGCTGGGCGGCATGATTGGCGACCAGCTGCTCTACTTCCTGGGGCTGCGATTCGGGCCGACCCTACTCAAACGCTTCTCTAAGCATCGCAAAAAGATCAACCGCGCCCAGAAGCTCATCCAGCGCCATCCCTATCTGTTCGTGATTGGGACGCGCTTTATGTACGGCTTTCGCATTATCGGGCCGATCCTGATTGGCGCGAGCCGCCTGCCGCCAAAAATTTTCCTGCCGCTGAATATTCTTGGCGCGATCGCCTGGGCGCTGATTTTTACCACGCTGGGCTACGTCGGCGGCGAGGTGATTGGGCCGTGGCTGCACAATTTTGATCAGCACGTTAAGCACTGGGCGTGGCTGATTCTGGTGGTTGTGGGGGTGATCGCGGTGAGGCTGTGGCTGAAGCACCGGGAGAGTAAGCGGGGGGAGGATTGACCATTCCTTCCCGGCGGGTGAGAGGCACATACGGCTCTGGTAGTTGTTCCGTTCACTTCATGTTCCCTGCTTCTCTGGTATCACAA
>NZ_CAXOFU010000030.1:0-30194 GCF_964208575.1 Enterobacter soli
CCCTGACACGTTCACAAGTGTTGTGGTGACAGAGAAGCATGGAACGAGAGGTGAACGGAACGACCACAGAAGCCGTATGTTCCCCTCACCCTGGCCCTCTCCCCAGAGGGGCGAGGGAGGGGTTCAGCGGGGACATTATCAATGGAGATCCCATAGCCGCCAGGAAGAAATAACCACCAGGTCTATCCCAACACCATCGTACTCAACCGGCAGGTGCAGCACCGCCGCCCCTGCTCGTCATACACCACAATCTCCCAGCTCTGGCTCGAGCGCCCCAGATGCAGCGGCTGGCACACGCCGCGCACCTTACCCTGGGACACCGCGCGGTGATGGGTGGCGTTAAGCTCCGTTCCCACCACGTTCTGCCCGTCGCGGGTCATCAGGTACCCGGCCATCGATCCCAGCGTTTCCGCCAGCGCCGCCGATGCCCCGCCGTGCAGCAGGCCAAACGGCTGATGGGTGCGCGTGTCGACCGGCATCTCCGCTTCGAGCGTGTCGTCGCCGAGGCGGGTGTAGACGATGCCCAGATGCGCCACCATCGTGTTCAGGCTGGTGGCGTTAAGCTCCTCAAGGGATAAATGACGTTTCCAGATCATCTACGCCCCCAGCGTGGAGCCGCCGTCCACCACGATATCCTGCAATGTGATATGGCTTGCGGCGTCCGAGGCGAGGAACAAAATCGTGCTGGCGATCTCCTGCGGACGGGCGATTTTGCCCAGCGGAATGCCGAGCTTAAACTGCTCGCCAAAGCCGCGAATGCGCTGCTGTTCCGCATCGTCGCTTGTCCACAGGGTTCGCTGCATGTCGGTATCGGTGGAGCCGGGTGATACCAGGTTACAGCGCACGCCGCTGCCCGCCAGCTCCAGCCCGACGGTCAGCGCCAGGCTTTTCAGCGCGGCCTTCGACGCCCCGTAGGCGCTCATGCCGATGCGCGGGGTATGGGCGGCGTCAGAGGCCACCGTCACCATCGCCCCGCCCTGCTGACGGCGGAACTGCGCCATCGTCTGCTGGAACAGGTTAAACGCCCCGCCCACGTTAACGGCAAAGGTCTGCTGCCAGTCCTCCAGCGAGAGGCTGTCCGTCGCCCCCATGCGCAAAATCCCGGCGGCGTTCACCAGCACGTCCAGACGCTCAAGCTTCGCCAGCAATCGCCCACAGACCGCCTCTACCTGCGCGGCGTCCGCCACGTTGAGGGTTTCGGTGGCAAACGGGTACGCCGCGTGCGGGAAGGCCAGGTCGAACCCGGTCACCGTGGCGCCCGCCTCAGCAAAGGCCAGCGCGGTGGCGTAGCCAATGCCCTTGCCCGCCCCGGTCACCCAGACGGTTTTGCCGGTAAAATCGAATCCGGCCATCACTTCACCTCGCGGGAGAGCAGCGCCCACCAGGCGTCGAGGGTCGGGTTTTTCGCCAGCATCACGAAATCAATATCGCCGTGGACTTTGCGCCAGCGGGCGGCCAGCGCCATCATGCGCACCGAATCCAGGCCGTAGTCGATCAGGTTCTCGTCATCCATCGGCTCGTCGGACTCGTCCAGCAGCGGCAGCACGAGGGCGCGCAGGGCCTCTTTTGACGCCGGAACGGACGGCAGCAGTTCGTCGGTCATCACCACGCGGCCGGAGCGCCCCGCCACGTAGCTGAGGGACATCAGGTGCTCGTCGCGGGTGAAATCCGCCAGCGCGTCGGCAATAAAGAAGGGTTTGATGTCGCGCATGAAGGCGTCGGTGGCGGTGGTCATGCAGCCGATATGGGCATACACCCCGGTGATCAAAAGCTGGTTGCGGCCCGTTTCTTTCAGCATCTGCTCCAGCGGCGAACGGTGGAATGCGCTGTAGCGCCACTTCACCAGCACGGTATCGGCTTCGTCCGGCGTCAGTTCAGAGACGATGCGCTGCTGCTCCGGCGAGCGGGTCAGGCCCGGCCCCCACATGTCGTTGAGCAAAGCGCGGTCTTCATCGCTCTGCTCTTTAGGCTGCGCGGTGTAGTAGACCGGAATGTTGTGCTTTTTGCAGTAGTCGCGCAGCGCCGCGATGTTCGCCACCACCTGCTGCATCATCGGGCTGTTGTCGCCCCAGAAGTTCAGGAAGTACTCCTGCATGTCATGAATAAGCAGCGCCGCGCGCTCCGGCTCGAACGCCCAGTTCACTTTGTTGTTCGGCAGCTCTGCCGCGGTTGGCAGCGCGTAAGCGGTTAATTTTGGAATAGCCATCTTCGTGTTCCTCAGCCCTGGGCGCGTTCAGCCAGCCACAGGCGCAACTGTTTTTTATCGACTTTGCCGACCGGGGTCAGCGGAAGGGCATCAACGCTCTCGACGCGGTCCGGCAGTTTGAATTCCGCAACGCCCTGCTCGCGCAGAAAGCGGCGCACCTCAACCGCGCGCAGCGGCTGCTTCACCACCAGATACGCGCAGCTTTTCTCGCCAAGCAGGCTGTCTTCCATGCTCACGAGGGCGACGTGGATCACCGACGGGTGGCGCAGCAGCAGGTTTTCGATCTCCTCTGCGGCAATCTTCTCGCCGCCGCGGTTGATCTGATCTTTCTCGCGCCCCTGCACGGTGATGTAGCCCTGCTCGTCGATGGCGATCAGATCGCCGGAGCAGTAAAAGCCGCTGGCGTCAAAGGCGCTGGCGTTGTGCTCCGGGCTGTTGAAATAGCCGCGGAAGGTGTACGGCCCGCGGGTCATCAGGCGCCCGACCTCCCCGCGCGGCAGCGGGTTACCGTTTTCATCCGCCACCCACACCTCGTCATCCGGACACATCGGACGGCCCTGTGTATTGATGATGCGCTCCGGCGCGTCGTCGAGGGCGGTGTAGTTCACCAGCCCTTCCGCCATGCCGAACACCTGCTGAAGCTGGCAGCCCATCTCCGCCGGAATGCGCGCCGCAAGGGTGGCAGACAGGCGCGCGCCGCCCACCTGAAGCAGCCTGAGCGAGGCAAGCTGCCCGCTGTCCGCCCCGTCGGCAATCGCCTGCAGCCACAGGCTGACCGCAGGCGGCACCAGCGACGTCACGTTAATCTGGTGCTTTTCGATCAGCGGGAAGCAGAGCGTGGCGCTCGGATCGTGCGCCAGCACCACGCAGCCGCCCGCCGTGAAGATGCCCAGCGAGCCGGGGGAACTCATGGCGTAGTTATGGGCGGCAGGCAGCGCGTTCAGGTAGCGGGTATTGGCGGTAATCCCGCAAATTTCGTTGCTGCGGCGAATGCTGTAGTCGTAGTCATTGTGCGTGCGCGGAATGAGCTTCGGCGTCCCGGTGCTGCCGCCGGAGAGCTGGAAAAACGCCACTTCGTCGGCAGGGGTTGGGGACGGAATAAAGTTATCCGCCGGGCGGCCAATCGCCGCCTCCAGCGCGCGTTCGCCGCCATCGCCACGCAGCAGCACGGCTGAACGGTGCTCGTTCACAAAGCCTGTGAGAAATTCATCGTTCGCAAAGAGCGCGTGCTCGCGATCGGCAATCAGCAGCGCGGGTTTGATCTGCGCGGCGTAGGCGGTCAGCTCGCTGCGCTGATGGCTGAACAGCGCGTTGACGGGGGCAATTCCCGCCTGCAAAAGCGCGAAAAAGGTGATGTAAAACTCGGCGACGTTGCCAAGCTGCACCAGCGCCGTGTCGCCGCGCTTCAGCCCCTGCAACTGCAAAGAAGAGGCGAGATTATTCACGGCCTGATTAAACTGGCGATAGGTAAACCGGCGCTCACCGTCAATAATCGCCACCGCGTCGCTGTTCGCGTGGCGGGTGAGAATGTCGGTCAGGGGGCGATCCAGCCAGTAGCCTTTTTCACGATAGCGGCGGGCAAAATCGTCCGGCCAGCGGGTAAAGGGAACGGTCATAATAATTCCTCAGTGCAGGCCAAAAACGTTCAGCATGGTGGAGAGCTTCACGCCCGTTTCACGCCACTCCCCCACCGGGGAAGAGGCCGGGACGATGCCCGCGCCGGCAAACAGACGGACGTGCTTTTCCTGCACCCGCGCGCAGCGGATGGTGACCACCCACTCGCCGTTGCCTTCGCTGTCGCACCAGCCGACGATGCCGCCAAACAGTTCGCGGTCGAACGGCTCCAGCTCGGCGATCAGCTGCTTCGCCGCCTGATGTGGGAAACCGCTCAGGGCGGGCGTCGGGTGCAGCAGGCAGGCGAGCGTCAGGGCGTTTTCGTTTTCACGCGCCTCCCCTTCTACCGGGGTCGCCAGATGCCAGAGCGTTGGCGTCGTAATGAGCTGCGGCGAGGCCGGCATACTCAGACGATGGCTGCGGGGTTCAAGAATGGCTTTCATTGCCTGGGTGACGAGGTCGTGCTCGTGGCGATCCTTTTCCGAGGCCAGCAGCTTGTTGCCCGCCTCTCTGTCCAGCACGTCATCCGGCTGACGGCGCGCGGAGCCGGCCAGCGGCAGCGAGCTAAAGTGGGCGCCGTCTTTACGCAGCAGCAGCTCCGGGCTTGCGCCGAGCAGCACGCCGCCGTCCTCCAGCGGCACGTGGAAGTTAAAGCTTGCCGGGTTCTGAGCGATCAGACGCTCCAGCAGGGCGCTGCTGTCAATCTTCTCTTCGGTGGCAATCTCAATCAGACGCGACAGCACCACCTTGTTCACCTGCGGCGTGGCGGTCAGCTGCGCCGCGCGCGCCACCATCTGCTCAAAAACGGGCTGGTGCGGGATTTCCGTGCGGCTCTGCACGGTCAGCTTCTGCGCGTTCGCATGGTAGCGCGCAGACTGCTGACGTGCCGGGCGCGAGAAGGTTTGCCAGCTTTGCGGAATAAAGAGCGACGAGGGCTGGCGGGTGTCGAACGGAATAGCCCCGACCATAATCGGGTGCGCGATGCCGCTGGCTTTTGCGTTCTGGAATGCCTGAGCAAGCTTTTGCTGGAACTGCCCTGCCGGATCGTCGCCGCCAGCGGCGGATTCAGAGAAGCGGGCAAAACAGCCTGACGTGGTAAAACTGCGGTAAGGCGACATAAAGAAAAAGCTGTCTGATTGCAGCGTGGTCGCGGTGTGCTGGATGTCCTCAGCCAATGACGTATCCATATCATCCTCCTCAAAATGATAAAAGCAGTAATAATGATTATCATTTATATTTTCGATGGCTAACCTAATCGCACAGCGCCGCGGTGTCAACCGCCGGGCGAATAACTTATTCGACTAACGCTTGCATCCCTCCTGCGCAATCATGAAAATGAGAAGCATTAACTTCAACAAAAACAGGATGCCGCTTTGTGAAACTCCCCGCTTTTTGCCGTAACACCCTGCTTTTAACAGGACTTTTTGTTTTAGGACTTACCTCAGCCCACGCCGCCGACTGGCCGCGCCAGGTCACCGACAGCCGCGGCGTTCACACGCTTGAGAGCAAGCCCACGCGCATTGTCTCCACCAGCGTGACCTTAACCGGCTCCCTGCTGGCGATTGACGCCCCGGTGATTGCCAGCGGCGCGACCACGCCAAACAACCGCGTGGCGGACGCGCAGGGCTTTTTGCGCCAGTGGGGAGAGGTAGCAAAACAGCGCAAGCTGGCGCGCCTCTACATTGGCGAGCCGAGCGCCGAAGCGGTTGCCGCCCAGATGCCGGATCTGATTCTGATTAGCGCCACGGGCGGGGACTCCGCGCTGGCGCTTTATGAGCAGCTTTCGGCCATCGCCCCGACGCTGGTGATTAACTACGACGACCAAAGCTGGCAGGCGCTGTTAACGCAGCTGGGCACAATCACCGGGCAGGAAAAGCAGGCCAGCGCGCGGATTGCCGAATTTGACAAGCAGCTCGCCCAGGTGAAACAGCAGATGAAGCTGCCGCCGCAGCCGGTGAATGCCATCGTCTATACCGCCGCGGCACACAGCGCGAACCTGTGGACCGCCGAGTCCGCGCAGGGCAAGCTGCTGCACCAGCTGGGCTTTACCCTGGCCGATCTGCCCGCCGGGCTGCACACCTCCCAAAGCCAGGGCAAGCGTCATGACATTATTCAGCTGGGCGGTGAGAATCTGGCAACGGGCCTGAACGGTGAAGGGCTGTTCCTGTTTGCGGGCGATCAGAAAGACGTGGATGCGATTTACGCGAATCCGCTGCTGGCCCACCTGCCCGCGGTGCAGAACAAGCGCGTATGGGCGCTGGGAACGGAAACGTTCCGGCTGGATTATTACAGTGCGATGCGGGTGCTGGACAGGCTGAAGGCATTGTTTAAGTAGGTTGCAACCCCCGATCCCTTCAGATTGAGGTTCGCACAGAACCATCCCCTCGCCCCTCCGGGGAGAGGGTCAGGGTGAGGGGAACATACGGCTCAGGCGGTCATTCCGTTCACCTTACGTTCCCTGCTTCTCTGTCACCACACTACCTGTGAACGTGTCAGGGAGGCTCGCCGCCGCCTCCCTGACCACCCTGGCTCCCGGCAAGAAAATCGTCGCTTCGCGATGCCCTCAGCTTATTCCTTCAGGCTTTCGGGTCGGGCACCAGCCTGCATCCCTGCAGGCTATGCCCTCTCGGCGCGTCCCTGCGCCTCGCCCCGGCCTTACGGAAACGCTTCGGCGATTTTCGGCCGGAACAGGGTGTCGCTGTAATTCATTTACTTTTATGAACAATTTCATCGCTTTGTGACATTACAATTTCTGGAGATGCACCAGCACCTTTGGAGAACAGGTCACGCCGCACTGTCGTTCAACACCACCTCCTGCCGGAACCTTCTCAGCTCCGCCAGCGTCACCAGCAAAATCGCGCCGAGGATCGCCAGCACAAGCCCGCTGCTGCTTGCCGACGCCACCGGGGTCATTATCGCCCCCAGGCCGCCCAGAATCGCCGCGCCAATCGCATCCCCGGTGACGTTCTGCGCCGTCCACAGGCCGTTGATGCGACCGAGCATCCCTTCCGGGGTTTGCGTTTGGATCAGGGTGTACTGCAGCAGCGAGCTGATGGCGCTCAGCCAGCCAAAAATCACCAGACAAAGCACGCCCAGCGCCCAGACCGGCATCAGGCTGAAGAAGGCGATGGCGATAAACGACGCCAGCGTGGCCAGCAGCATAATCAGCCCCGGACGTCCGCTCTGCGCCAGGTTGCCGCTGGTGAGCGCGCCGCACGCGGCGCCGAGCGGAATGGCGGCGTACAGCACGCCAATCTCCGAGGCGCTCATCCGCCACTCCCCCGCCAGCGCCGGGTACAGCACGCGCACCGCGCTCGCCATCGTCAACAGCGCGCCGAGCAGGGCGATGCCGCCAATCAGCGGATTGCTGAACAGAAAACGGATCGCCGCCATTAAGGATTTCAGCGGATGTTCACGCGGCTGCGGCGGAGGCGGCAAAAGCGGCAGGCGCAGCAGGGTCAGGGTGGTGATAAACGTCCCCGCCGCCGCCAGACCGTAGTTCCACGCCACGTTGCCGGTCGCCAGCAGCAGGCCGCCGACCATCGGGGAGATCACCGAGCCAAGACGCACGGTGAGCATAGTTATCGCCCCCGCCTGCATCAGATTCTCGCGCCCCACCAGCGCGGGCGTCGCCGCCAGCAGCGCCGTCACGCCAATCGAGGCAAAAAAGCCGTCCCACAGCCCCAGGGCATAAATCGCTATCAACGACGGCTCCGGCAGCATGGCGTTCAGGCACAGCCCGACGAAGCCTACCCCGCAGGTGCCGCGCGCAATTAGGATCAGCTTTTTACGTTCATACCGATCCGCCAGCACGCCGCCCACCATCAGGCCGATGAACATCGCCCCGCCGGTTAAGGTGACGGACAACCCCACCAGCCAGCTGGAGTGGGTCATGGTCTGGATTTGCACCGGCACGGCCACGCCGAGCAGGCCGAGGGATAAAATGGAGATAAAACGTGCGATAAAGACCGCGCGAAACGCCGGATGGGTCTTCAGCAGGCTGAGGTTGAGCAGCCAGGATTTTTGATTCATGACAAGGCCTTGAGGTCTAACGAGCTACCAATTCCATGGTCGCACATGCTAACATAGCTAAATAAGATAGATAACGATAATTAATATCATTATCAAGTCATGGACGTTGCTATGTCGTTTTCCTCTTCTGCGGTACGCGCCCTTGCCGTGCCCGTTTTATTGCTGCTGTTGATCCTCGCGATGGCGCTCAGTCTGCTGGTTGGCGCGAAACCGCTGCCCGCGTCCGTCATCGTCGATGCGCTTTCCGGCAGCTGTTCGAGCGCCGACTGCACCATCGTGCTCGATGCCCGCCTGCCCCGCACCCTTGCCGGACTACTGGCGGGCGGCGCGCTCGGTCTTGCCGGGGCGCTGATGCAAACCCTCACCCGCAATCCCCTCGCCGACCCCGGCATTCTGGGCGTTAACAGCGGCGCAAGCTTCGCCATTGTCCTCGGCGCGGCGCTGTTTGGCTTTACCTCGCCGTCCGAACAGCTGGTGATGGCCTTTTGCGGCGCGCTGGCGGCCTCGCTGGTGGTGGCGTTTACCGGCAGTCAGGGCGGCGGACAGCTCAGCCCGGTGCGCCTGACCCTGGCGGGCGTGGCGCTCGCCGCGGTGCTTGAAGGGTTAACCAACGGCATCGCCCTGCTCAACCCGGACGTCTACGACCAGCTGCGCTTCTGGCAGGCCGGATCGCTGGATATCCGCACCCTCTCGACCTTAAAGGCGGTGATTGTTCCGGTCACCCTCGCCGCCGCCGTGGCGCTGTTTTTGAGCCGGGCGCTGAACAGCCTGAGCCTGGGGAGCGATACCGCCACCGCGCTGGGCAACCGCGTGGCGCGCACCCAGCTAATCGGCCTTCTGGCGATAACCGTCCTGTGCGGCAGCGCAACGGCGGTGGTCGGGCCGATTGCCTTTATTGGCCTGATGATGCCCCACATGGCGCGCTGGCTGGTGGGGGCGGATCATCGCTCGTCGCTGCCCGTCACGCTGCTGGCGACCCCGGCTCTTTTACTGTTCGCGGACGTTATAGGTCGTCTTTTGGTTCCCGGCGAGCTTCGCGTGTCGGTGGTGAGCGCCTTTATTGGCGCGCCGGTGCTGATTTTCCTCGTGCGCCGTAAGCGCGGAGGTGGCGCATGATGGCTCCGTCCCGGCGCTTACTTATTAGCCTGCTGCTGCTGGTGACGGCGATTGTCGTGCTGGCGGTCTGGAGCCTGCGCAGCGGCGCGGTGACCCTCGATTTCACGCAGGTCTTCAACGCCCTCTTCGGCAGCGCGCCGCGCAACATCGCTATGGTGGTCACCGAATGGCGCCTGCCGCGCGTGGCGATGGCGATTCTGGTCGGCGCCGCGCTCGGCGTCAGCGGGGCGATCTTCCAGTCGCTGATGCGTAACCCGCTCGGCAGCCCGGACGTGATGGGCCTTAACACGGGCGCCTGGAGCGGCGTGCTGGTGGCGATGGTGATCTTCGGCCAGCACCTGACCGCCATAACCTTTACGGCGATGGCGGGCGGGATTTTAACCTCGCTGCTCATCTGGGCGCTGGCCTGGCGCAACGGCATCGACACCTTCCGCCTGATCATTATCGGTATCGGCATCCGCGCGATGCTGATGGCGTTCAATACCTGGCTGCTGCTGCAGGCCTCGCTGGAAACGGCGCTGTCCGCAGGCCTGTGGTACGCCGGCTCGCTAAACGGCCTGACGTGGGGCAAAACCTGGCCTGCCGCGCCGCTCATCCTGCTGATGTTTATCGGCGCGCTGCTGCTGGTGCGGCGGATGCGCCTGCTGGAGATGGGCGACGACAGCGCCTGCGCGCTCGGGGTGAGCGTTGAGCGCTCGCGCCTGCTGCTGATGCTGGTGGCGGTGCTGCTGACGGCGGCGGCCACCGCCATCGCCGGGCCGATTTCGTTTATCGCGCTGGTGGCCCCGCATATCGCCCGGCGCATCAGCGGCACGGCGCGCTGGGGCTTAACCCAGGCGGCGCTGTGCGGATCGCTCCTGCTGCTGGCTGCCGATCTCTGCGCCCAGCAGATGTTTTTGCCTTATCAACTTCCGGTGGGCGTGGTGACCGTCAGCCTCGGCGGGATCTACCTCATCGTTTTGCTCGTTCAGGAGTCACGCAAGAAATGACAGACACGGCTACCCGCTTGCGCGGCGAAAAGTTAACCCTCGGCTACGGCAAAAAAATCATCGCCCGCGACCTGAGCGTGGCGATCCCCGACGGGCATTTCACAGCGATTATCGGCCCCAACGGCTGCGGTAAATCGACCCTGCTGCGCACCCTGAGCCGCCTGATGACGCCCGCGGAGGGCAGCGTGTACCTCGACGGCGAGCAGATCCAGCGCTACGCCAGCAAGGAGGTGGCGCGACGTATCGGGCTGCTGGCGCAGAACGCCACCACGCCGGGGGATATCACGGTGCAGGAGCTGGTGGCGCGCGGGCGTTATCCGCACCAGCCGCTGTTCACCCGCTGGCGCAAAGAGGACGACGACGCGGTGAGCCGCGCGATGCAGGCCACCGGCATTGTCGACCTGGCGGCTCAAAGCGTTGATACCCTTTCCGGCGGACAGCGCCAGCGCGCGTGGATAGCGATGGTGCTGGCGCAGGAAACGTCGATCATGCTGCTGGACGAGCCGACGACGTGGCTGGATATTAGCCATCAGATCGACCTGCTGGAGCTGCTAAGCGAGCTGAACCGCACGCAGGGCTACACCCTCGCGGCGGTACTGCACGACCTGAATCAGGCGTGCCGTTATGCGACGCACCTGATTGCCCTGCGCGACGGGGAGATTGTGGCCCAGGGCGCGCCGAAAGAGATTGTGACGCCCGCGCTTATCGAGCGGATCTACGGGATGCGCTGCATGATTATTGAGGATCCGGTGGCGGGTACGCCGCTGGTGGTGCCGCTGGGGAGACGTGCGGTCTGATGCCCTCACCCTGGCCCTCTCCCACAGGGAGAGGGAACCGACCGAGCGAAGCGTTATTAACGCGATCCCATTGCCTGCATAAAAGATAATCTTAAAGCGACACCCTGTCCGGCCGAAAATCGCCGAAGCGTTTCCGTAAGGCCGGGGCGAGGCGCAGGGACGCGCCGAGAGGGCATAGCCTGCATGGATGCAGGCTGGTGCCCGACCCGAAAGCCTGAAGGAATAAGCTGAGGGCACCGCGAAGCGGCGATTTTCTTGCCGGGAGCCAGGGTGGTAAGGGAGGCGGCGGCGAGCCTCCCTGACACGTTCACAAGTATTGTGGTGGAAGAGAAGCAGTAAACGTGAGGTGAACGGAACGTCCACCGCAGCCATATATTCCCCTCCCCCCGGGAAAGAGAAACACTATCCCAATATCTCCCTTAACACCGGCCCTATCGCCTTGAACGCCTGCGGCGAAATAATATCCACGTGGGCGCAATCCTGATGATACACCTCAAGCTCGCCGATCCACGGCGCCCAGGCGACCTGCGGATCCATCGTGCGCGTACGCTCGGCGACGAACAGCGTCGCTTTGCCGTCGAACCGTGAACTGTGCGCCGAGGTTAATAACCGCACCGCATCGGCGTAGTTCCCTTCGATGGCGGTAAACAGCTCGCTGGAGCCCTGCCCCTGCTGCGCCGCGATAAACGCCTGGCGCTCGCGCTCGATTTCGGCCAGCACCTCGGGATCGAGGCCGTTGGCCTCTTTCTCCGACCAGTTTTGCGTTTCCGGCGGCCAGGTATCCAGCAGGCCGAGGAACGCCACCGCCTCACCCTGCTCGCGCAGTCGCGCCGCAATGCCCTGCGCCAGCGTGCCGCCGAGGGAATAGCCGAACAGGTAGTAAGGGCCGCGGGGCTGCTGCGCGCGCAGCGTGACAAGGTGATGCTCAATCACGCCGTCGAGATCCGCGCAGGTCTGCATCGGCCCGTCCGGGCGCGGCGACTGAATGCCGGTAATCGACCAGCGCGGGCTGAGATAGCGCGCCAGCACGCTGAACTGCCACGCAAACCCGGACGCCGGATGGAAGCAGAACAGCGTCGGGCCGTCGCTTTCCCGCAGCGGTAACAGGCTCTCGTACCCCAGACGCTGCGCCTGCTCGTCGCTGAGCGGCGCGTCAAGCAGCGCGCTGAGTTTGCTCACCGTCGAGGCGACCATAATCTGCCCCGGCGTGACCCGGCAGCCGAAGGCGCGGCTGAGCTGGGCCGCCAGGCGCATCGCCAGCAGCGAATGGCCGCCGAGGGCAAAGAAGTCGGCGTCGATGTCGTTGATCTCGCAGCCGAGCAGCGCCGCGAAGGCCTGCGCCACGGTGATTTCCGTCGCGCTTTCCGGCGCGCGACCGGCGGTTTTACCGGTCAGTTCCGGCAGCGGCAGCGCCTTGCGGTCAAGCTTGCCGTTGGCGCTGAGCGGCAGCGCGCTGATTTGCAGCAGCACCACCGGCACCATGTGCGGCGGTAGCTGCGCTTTCAGCGAGGCCAGCAGCGCATCGCGATCCAGCGGTAAACCGGATTCCGACACCACGTAGCCCACCAGCTGGCGGGCATCGCCGCCGGTCGCCGCCGCCTGATTGAACACGCACGCGTGCGCCACGGCCTGCGCCACGTCGGGCAGCGACAGCATCGCGCGGTCGATTTCGCCGAGCTCAATACGCTGGCCGCGAATTTTCAGCTGATCGTCGCTGCGGCCGAGATACTCCACCGCGCCGTTATCCAGCCAGCGGGCGACGTCCCCGGTGCGATACATGCGCTCGCCCGGCGCAAACGGATCGGCGATAAAGCGGCTGGCGGTCAGATCCGGGCGTCCCAGATACCCCTGCGCCAGCTGAATGCCGGTGAGATAAAGATCCCCGGCCACGCCAAACGGCACCGGGCGCATCATCGCATCCAGAATGCGCAGCCCCGTGTTCCACACCGGGAAGCCAATCGGCACGCTGTTGCCCTCCACCGCCGCCAGCTCAGGGCCACAGGCCGGATACCAGCTGACGTCCACCGCCGCTTCCGTTGGGCCGTAGAGGTTGTGCAGCGGGGCGTGGGTCAAGGCTTCCCACTCGCGGCACAATTCGGTCGGCAGAGCTTCGCCGCTGCAAAACACCTGCTTGAGGGTCTTGCAGCAGTTCGCCGTTTCCGGAGTCAGCGAGGCGACAAAGGCCGCCAGCATCGACGGCACAAAGTGGGTGGTGGTCACGCCGTAGTGCGCGAAGAAATTCTGCATCGCCTGCGGATCGCGGTGCGCGTCCGGCTCGGCCATCACCAGCTTCGCCCCGGCGATAAACGGCCACCAGAACTCCCACACCGACACGTCAAAGCTGCACGGCGTTTTTTGCGCCACCACGTCGTCGGCGGTCAGCGGGTAATGATCCTGCATCCACATCAGGCGGTTGACGATGGCGGTATGCCCGACCATGACCCCCTTCGGACGCCCGGTCGAGCCGGAGGTAAAGATGATATAGGCGGTCTGCTCCGGCGTTGCCAGGTTCAGCGGCTCGCTGCCCGCCGCGGGTAAAAGTGCGCTGTAGCTCATCGCGGCTATCGGCAGATCGCGAAAGCGCGGAAGCTGCTCGTCGGTCGTGATCAGCAGGGACGGGCGGGCATCTTCCAGCATCATGTGCAGACGATCGTCCGGGTAGCCGGTGTCCAGCGGCAGCCACGCGGCGCCCGCCTCCACAATGCCGTGCAGGGCCAGGGTCAGGAACACCGAGCGCGGGAGCGCCACCGCCACGCTGTCGCCCGGCTTCACGCCGCGTTCGCGCAGCAGGTTTGCCAGCGCCACCACCTGCTCGCGCATCTGGCGATAGCTCAGCTGGTGGTGCGCGTCCACCAATGCGGGGGCGTCCGGGGTTTTGCGCGCCTGCTCCGCCACCAGCCCGGCGAGGGTGGTCGCGGGCAGGGTTTTGTCCGTCGCGTTAATCGCCGCCAGCTGCTGATATTCGTCGTGAGATACGGTTTCGACCTCGCCGCAGCGCAGGTCAGGGTTCGCCGCAAACTGGCGCAGCATTGCGTTCAGGCGCGCAGCGTGGCGCGTGAGGGTCGCTTCGTCGTAACGCTGCTTGTTGGCGAGGATCTCAATGCTCAGGCCGCCCTGCTCGTCCGGGAACAGCGCCAGCTCCAGATCGTTAACCGGGCCGGTGGCAAGCGTGTGGGTTACGGCCTCCACGCCGTCGATGTCCAGCTGATAGTCAAAGACCTTCACGTTAAGCACCGGGCCAAACAGGGCTTCGTCCCCCGCCGCGCGTCCGCTGTCGCGGACAATCTGTTCGGCGTCGTAGCGCTGATGCCGGCGCATTTTCTTAAGCTGGCTCGCCAGACGCAGCGCCAGCTCCGGCAGGCTCTCCTGCGGGACGATGTTCACCGCCATCGGCAGCACGTTCAGCACCGGCCCGGTGGCGGTAAGCGCCGCCGATCCCATCCGACGCATAAAGATAAACCCGGCGGCGTAGTCCAGCCGTCCGGTCAGGCGACCGAGCCACAGCGCCACCAGCGCGAGGGCCAGATCGGTGCGCTGCGCCTGCCCTGCCGCCTGAGAAAGCACCTGAAAAGCGCGGCTGTCTGCGGAAACCTTCAGGCGCAGAATGTCGGTGGTGGCCGCCCTTCCCGGCAGCGGCGCGGAAGAGAGCGACACCGGCGGCGGGAGCCGTTTGCGCTGCTCCGCCCAGAACGCGCCGTCGCGCTGGTACGCCTCGCTGTCGCGATAGCGCTGATACTCTTCCACCACCTCGGCAAACGGCGTGAACGGGGAGTCCGGCGCGGCATCGCCCTTTTTCCACGCCCGGTAAATTGCGCCGATCTGGCGGGTAATAGCCGGGAAGCTGAAGCCATCCACCACCAGATGGTGATAGCGCTGATACCAGTACCAGCTGCGCTCGCCCACCTGAATCAGCAGGTGAAACGCCAGCGGCTGCCCGCTGTCCACGCGCAGGTTTTGGCTAAGATCCGCGTCCATCAGCGCCAGCGCCGCAGCGTGAGAATCGGCCTTTACGATAGCGGGTTCGGGCAGCGTTGCGGCGTCGTCCACCCACTGCCACACGTCGCCGTTATCTTCCGCAAAGCGCGTGCGCAGCGTGTCGGCCTGCATCATGCCTGCGGCAATGGCTTTCGCCAGCAGCGGCGCGTCGATGTCGCCTTTCAGTTCGGTGTAGTGCGCCACGCTCCAGGCGTTCGGCAGGTCGGAAAGCTGTTCCGCCATCCAGATACCCGGCTGGGCGGCAACGAGAGGAAGACGGTTCATGCGCTCTCCCCCGCAAAATGGGACGGGACAAGGGTTTGCCAGTGGGCCGCCAGCCACTGCTGGCACGCCTCCTGAGACTGGGGTTCGCAGACCACGCGCCAGCCGGCGGGCAGTTCGCACTGCTGCGGCCACAGGCTGTACTGCGCCTGGTCATTGCACAAAATCGCGAACTGTCCCTGCGGATTATCGAAAGGATTACTGAATTCCATACAGACTCCGTTATTGAGTAAGCGGCTGCCAGAGGGTCATCAGCCCCTGCGTCAGCCCACCGCGCCAGCAAAGCGCATCGTGTCCGCCGTCAACCTGACGCCAGATAACCTGCTGCTGTGTGCGTTGAAGTTCGGCGAAAATCGCCTGATTCGCGCGGAAAATCAGCGGCTCGTTGCGCCCGGCCTCAAGGACAATGCGCAGCCCGCGTGCGGTTTTTTCACCCGCTTTGAGTTGTTCGATAAGCAGCCCGTCCTGCTGCGCGCCGCGATGCGGCCACCAGTAAGAGCCGGACTGGCTGAGCACGCAGCCAAAACGCTGCGGCCAGTTAAGGCCGGCATACAGCGCAGAGAGCCCGCCGAAGCTTTGGCCCGCGACCACCGTTTTGTCGGCGCGAGGGCTGAACGGCGCGGCGGCGTGAACAAGCGGGAGAAGCTCATCCTGCACCGCCAGCCAGAAATCGGGGTTGCAGGGCAGCTCGCGGCTGCGGTGCGCGGTGTCGATAACGTCGATCAGCACGTAAACGGCGGGGGGCAGTTTGCCTTCCTCGGTGAGCGCCGTCAGCGCGGGCCATACGGGCATACTTTCGGCCCAGAACTGCCCGTCAAGCAGCACCGCCAGCGGGCGATCGGCCGCGTTCTGACCGGTGGTGAAGATCCACACGCGGCGGGTATTGCCTAATCTGCGGCTTTGCCAGGTAACGGCGCGCGGCGGCTCGGCGAGCTGAGCCTGCGCGTTCCAGCCGGGCTGAACCGGGGCGTCGGGCATTTCCAGCGCCGACACGGCGTGCCCGCGCCCGCCACGCCAGCTGTGGGCGTTGAGCGGGTCGGAAATCGCGTGCGGCAGCAGTTTGCGCCAGCCTTCGCGCAGCGCCATGCGGTCGGGCCGTTCGCCGTGAAACACCGCTTCGGCAAAATCCTGTTCGTTCTCAGAGGGAATAAAGCAGTAGCTGCCCCGCCACCCGGGGCTGAACTCGCCCTGCCATTGCCAGACGTCGGTGCCGGGAACGCGTTCGAGGGACTGCGGGCGGGCGTTCTGGTGATGGTCGGTCACGCCGGTGATGTACAGCCAGACGCGTTTTATCGCCGACGCGCCCTCATTTCCTGCCGGATCGCGCCACCGGAAGGTAACGCGATAGTGCTCCCCCTCGCGCACCCGCTCAGGGCCTTTTACTGACTGCCACCAGGCTTCACTTCCCGTTGCTAACGCCGTCACGCTTATAACCTCATGTTTATCGTGTCTTTTTTGGTTACACGGTAAAATTTATTGATAATATTATTGATAACTATTTGCATTTGCAATAGCGTAGTGCCCGCGCTGTGGGAAGCGCGCTCATAAAATAACCATGCCACGTATTGTGTGCGCTCGAGGACAGGGCTGCTTACGCAATTGCGGGTGACAACAAGCCGCCTCCTCTCCCTTTCGGGAATGGAGCCAGGAGGATGCGGCATGAAAAGCAGGACGTACAATGAATAAGAAGATTCACTCCCTGGCCTTGCTGGTCAACTTAGGGATTTACGGCGTCGCGCTGCCTGCCCTGGCAGACGACAACACCGCCGGAACGACGGCGCAGCATGAAGATACAATGGTGATCACTGCTGCCCAGCAGAACTTACAGGCGCCCGGCGTATCGACCATTACCGCCGATGAAATCCGTAAAAATCCTCCCGCCCGCGACGTGGCTGAAATCATCCGTACCATGCCGGGGGTTAACCTGACCGGTAACTCCACCAGCGGCCAGCGCGGAAACAACCGTCAGATTGACATTCGCGGCATGGGCCCGGAAAACACCCTGATCCTGATTGACGGCAAGCCCGTCACCAGCCGTAACTCCATCCGTCTGGGCTGGCGCGGCGAGCGCGATACCCGCGGCGATACCGGCTGGGTGCCACCCGAGATGATCGAGCGCATCGAAGTGATCCGCGGCCCGGCGGCCGCGCGCTACGGTAACGGTGCGGCGGGCGGCGTGGTGAACATCATCACCAAGAAATTCGACGACCAGTGGCATGGTTCCTGGAACACGTACCTGAATGCGCCAGAGCACAAGGACGAGGGTTCCACCAAGCGCACCAACTTTAGCCTGAGCGGCCCGCTGGGGGGCGATTTCAGCTTCCGCATGTACGGCAACCTCGATAAAACCCAGGCCGATGCGTGGGACATCAACCAGGGACATCAGTCTGAACGTACCGGTGCCTATGCGAACACCCTGCCGTCCGGTCGCGAAGGCGTGGAAAACAAAGACATCAACGGCGTGGTGCGCTGGGACTTTGCGCCGATGCAGTCCCTGGAGTTTGAGGCGGGCTACAGCCGCCAGAACAACCTCTACGCGGGCGATACGCAGAACACCAACAACGACAACGCGCTGGTGAAGAAGAATTACGGTAAAGAGACGAACCGCATCTACCGTCAGAACTTCGCCGTAACCTGGAACGGCGGCTGGGATAACGGCATCACCACCAGCAACTGGGCGCAATACGAACACACGCGCAACTCGCGCCTGGGCGAAGGCCTGGCGGGCGGTCTGGAAGGGTTGTTCAACAGCAACAAATTCACCGACACCGACCTGGCAGACGTGATGCTGCACAGTGAAATCAACCTGCCGATCGATTTCCTCGTCAACCAGAACCTGACGCTGGGCACCGAGTGGAACCAGCAGCGCATGAAGGATTCCACCTCCTACACCCAGACCCAGCAGGGCGGCGCCATTCCGGGCATGAGCGACGACCGCAGCCCTTACTCTCAGGCTGAGATTTTCTCGCTGTTTGCCGAGAACAACATGGAGCTGACCGACAGCACCATGCTGACCCCGGCGCTGCGCTTCGACCATCACACGATTGTCGGCAACAACTGGAGCCCGTCCCTGAACCTGTCCCAGGGTCTGGGAGATGATTTCACCCTGAAAATGGGCATCGCGCGGGCGTACAAAGCACCGAGCCTGTATCAGACCAACCCGAACTACCTGCTGTACAGCAAAGGCCAGGGCTGCTACGCCAGCAGCGACGGCGTGGGCTGTTACATGCTGGGTAACGACGATCTGAAAGCCGAAACCAGCATCAATAAAGAGATTGGCCTGGAGTGGAAACACGACGGCTGGCTGGCGGGCGTGACCTGGTTCCGTAACGACTACCGCGACAAAATTGAAGCGGGCTATGCGCCGGTCGGCCATACCTCTACCGGTAAAGTGCAGACCGATATTTACCAGTGGGAGAACGTGCCAAAAGCGGTGGTGGAAGGTCTTGAAGGAACGCTGAACGTTCCGGTAAGCGACAGCATCAACTGGACCAACAACATCACCTATATGCTGCAAAGCAAGAACAAGGAGACCGGCGATCGTCTGTCGATCATTCCTGAGTACACGCTGAACTCAACCCTGAGCTGGCAGGTACAGCAGGATGTGTCGCTGCAATCGACCTTCACCTGGTACGGCAAGCAGCAGCCGAAGAAGTATAACTACAAGGGTCAGCCGGTTAGCGGGTCTGAGAAAGACGAAGTTAGCCCGTACAGCATCGTTGGCCTGAGCGCGACCTGGGACGTGACGAAAAACGTCAGCCTGACCGGCGGCGTGGATAACGTCTTCGACAAACGCCAGTGGCGCGCGGGCAATGCCCAGACCACCGGTAACGCCACGACTGGTGCTTATATGTACGGTGCCGGAGCCTATACGTATAATGAGCCGGGTCGCACCTGGTTCATGAGCGTGAATACGCACTTCTAAGGTGAAGCATGTTTTTGGTTAGGGTGAGGGGAATATACGGCTCTGGTGGGCGTTCCGTTCACCTCACGTTCCCTGCTTCTCTTTCACCACAATACGTGTGAACGTGTCAGGGCGGCTCAGTCGCCACCGCCCTGACCACCCGGGCTCCCGGCAAGAAAATCGCCGCTTCGCGGTGCCCTTAGCGTTTGCTCCAGGCTTATCGGGGACGGGCGGAGGTAACGTCCCTGTAAACCCGCCCTCGCCGCGCATCCATGCGCGTCGCCCCGGCCTTCCGTAAACGCTTCGGCGATTTTCAGCCGGACGGGGCGTCGCTTTAAGATTATCTTCTATGCAGGCAATGGAATCGCATTAATAACGCTTCGCTCGGTCGATTCCCTCTCCCCGTGGGAGAGGGCTAGGGTGAGGGCATCAGACCGCACGCCTCCCCAGCAGCATCGCTATAAAGCACCTCGCCGCACATCGCCCCGGCCTTCCATAAACGCTTCAGCGATTTTCAGCCGGAACAGGGTGCCGCTGTAACCAGTATTATTATGATAAATTCTCATCGCATCATGAGATGGAAATTACGGGGGATCCCTCAGCCCTGCAGGAGAGGACCGAAGTGAAGGCGCCAGGCCGCACAATTTCTTAAAGGAAAATCATGCACATAACCTACTCCACGCGCCTTCTTGCCCGCCACGCCGTTCATTGCATCGCCTTCGATCCCTCAGGCTTTACCGACGCCGATCTCCTGTGGCTCCCCCACCACGCGGAGCTTGCTCACGCCGGACGCAAGCGTAAAGCCGACCATCTTGCCGGGCGCATCGCCGCGGCGCACGCGCTTAACGCTCTGGACGTCCGCGCCGTTCCCGGCATCGGCCCGAGTGGTGAACCGCTGTGGCCAGCGGGCGTTTCCGGCAGCATCACCCACAGCGGCACGCTGGCGATGGCCATTGCCGTTGCTCGCCGTGATGCCCTCATCGGTATCGACTGCGAAGCCATACTGCCCGCAGAAGAAGCCCGGGAAATCAAAGATGGCGTGATTGATGCCCTGGAAGAGCCCCTGCTTACCCGGTCAGGCTACCCGTTCGCCCTGGCCCTGACGCTGGCGTTCAGCGCCAAAGAGAGCCTGTTTAAAGCCCTCTTCCCGCAGGTAAAAACCTATATGGGGTTTGATGCCGCGCGCGTGACGCATATTGAGGAACACCGCCTGACGCTGGCCCTGACGCAGTCCTTTGGCGAGTTTGACGAGGGGACGTGTTTTACCCTCGACTGGCAGAGGGTTGACGGGCGCGTTTGTACGCTGATTGTGGCATAACGCGCGGGTTAGGCGATTTGCTTACGTACCAGCAGTTACCCTGAATTAAAATTTGGCGATAATTCAGGGGGAAGCTCTCTTAGCTTTTAATTGAAATAATAATTACGAGAAACGGGTAATATTTGAAAATATAACCAAAGAATAATTAATGATATTGCGAACACACCAGGCAGCGGTTCGCTTATCTTTCCTGCAATAGCATCAGTTCGGCTGTTCATTGCCCCGCCAGCGCACGGTAAAACGCCGGGTTTTCGCGAATCGCATTCAGTACTTTGGCCGCCAGTCCCGTTGGGTTGCGCCGTTTTGATTCCCAGCTTTTGATCGTGTCAACGCTTGTGCCCAGCGCCTTTGCCATTTCACTTTGCGTAACATTAAGCTGTTCCCTTATCGCCCTGACGTCTGCGACGTCATAGCGCGTCACCCTTGAAGGCGCTCGTTTCCCGCTCTGAATCTCCACCGCCTCTTCGAGGGAAGATTTCAGTTCATTAAAGATGCTCATGATCCACCTCCTTCTCACTAATGGAGTACATAGTACACCTTTCATTTGTACGATTGGAAGCGGCATTGGTGAGAATTGCCGTGAGCTGTTTAAGCTCCGCTTTTTCCGCCTCAGTCAGGTTATCTTTACTGTTTTTAGGGTAAGCCATGAGGAAGTAGATCGTCTCAGCGGTGGCAAGAAAGTAGATCACTCTGGCTCCGCCTCTCTTTCCTTTTGAGCCCACAGCCATTCTGATTTTTCGCACGCCGCCCGTATGCCGGATTAAGTCTCCTTTATCCGGCCACGCAATAAGTTCTCTTTGCAATTCCTTTAATTCATCATCCGTAGCAATGCTTTTAATTTGTCGTGTGAAATTTGACGTTTCGATAAACTCTATCGCATGACTCATTCATGGTTCCTTCCCTAATAGAAGCAATAGCCTGAATGCCTTCGCATCTGGCTTCCGCGGCTATTTTACTCACTCCTGAACATTATCTCGCCACCTACCTGTATATAAAACCAGTTAAAAGCAGTTTTTCAGATTTCATTTAGATAGCGGAATCACGCGCGCGATAGCGTCCTTTCCAAAAAAGAGCCATTTAATAGTGATATATCACTACGCTAATATTAACTTTTACATATAAGAATTAAATATTAGCACCGCAATTAATTTAATTAATTGCACCTCTATTGACAGTTCCTCAACCTATCCCGTAAGTTTTAACTGAATGTCATTCCATTCGAAATATACAATATATTTAAACCGAGAATTAAAGAATCTGTCATTATTCTTTAATTCTTCCGCGCATTTTATTTTTGAGTTACACAACCGTGAGATAACATCATGAATAATATTGCAAACCCCGTTGTCGTTATCACCGGCGCCAGCAGCGGTATCGGTGAAGCCATTGCCCTGTATTTAGCAAAAAAATCCTATTCGCTGGTGCTGGTTGCGCGCCGCCTCGAGCGGATTAACGCCCTGGTGGATCGGATCATTCAGGAAGGTGGACGGGCCATTGCCGTTAAGGCCGACGTCACCCGCCAGGACGAGGTGCAGCACGCAGTGGATGCCGCCGTGGCCGAGTATCAGCGCGTGGATGTGCTGATTAACAACGCCGGATTTATGGCGATTGCCCCCCTTAGCGAGCTCAAAACCGACGAGTGGGATCGCATGATCGATACCAACCTCAAGGGCGTGCTGTACGGCGTGGCGGCGGCATTGCCGGTGTTTAAGCGCCAGGGCAGCGGCCATTTTATCAACGTGGCGTCCGTGGCGGGCATCAAGGTTCTGGCCCCCGGCGGGGTGGTTTACAGCGCGACCAAATTCGCCGTTCGCGCCCTGAGCGAGGGGCTACGCGTGGAGGCGGGCAAGACCATCCGCACCACGCTCATCTCCCCGGGGGCGGTTGAAAGCGAGCTTCAGTTCGGCAGCTCGGACGAGCCGAGCAAAACTTTTTTGCATGAATTTTATAAGCAGGCCATTCCGGCGGACGCCATTGCCCGCGCCGTACTCTTTGCTATCGAACAGCCTGGCGATGTGGATGTAAATGAAATTGTTGTTCGTCCAACGCAGGAAGAATTTTAGCAGGACTTAATTAACGCTGAATGAGGTGTGGTTATGATTAAATCATTAACGTCCTTATCAGATTTAAATATGCGTTCCGGGGCCGATATTCTTCTTGAGGTACTCGAAAGCGAAGGCGTGGAATATATATTTGGCAATCCCGGCACCACTGAACTCCCGCTTATTGATGCCCTGCTCCGGCACGAAGATATTCACTATATTCTGGCGCTTCAGGAAAGTAGCGTCGTGGCCATTGCGGACGGCTATGCAAAAGCGTCCGGCAAAACCGGCTTTATTAATTTGCACACCGCCAGCGGTCTCGGCCACGGTATGGGCAACTTAATCAACTCGCGAATTATGAAAACCCCGCTGGTCGTCACCGTCGGGCAGCAGGACACCCGCCACTACGTGCGCGATCCGCTGCTGTATGACGACATCGTGTCCATCGGTGCGCCGGTGGTGAAATGGGCGCAGGAGGTGACCAGTGCCGATCAGCTGCCGGTGCTGGTGCGCCGCGCCTTTCACGCCGCCAGCTACCCGCCCGCCGGACCGGTTCTGCTTTCGCTGCCGATGAACGTAATGGAGGAAATCAGCGACGCGGGGATCCATACGCCGTCCCGTGTGGACTATCACTCCGTTGCGGGCTCGCTGGACGAACTGGCTCAAGCCCTGAGCCAGGTGGAGCCGGGCCGGGTAATGATTGTCGCCGGGGATGAGGTTCACTCCAGCGGCTCGACGCAGGAGATCGTCCGGCTGGCGGAGACGCTGGGCGCGCACGTTTACGGCTCGTCCTGGCCGCTGAACCTCCCCTTCCCCACCCAGCATGCGCTCTGGCGCGGCAACATGCCCACCACCGCGAATGAAATCGCTGGCATTGTTAACGCCTATGACGCGGTGTTTATCATTGGCGGCAGAAGCTTAATCACCATTTTGTACAGCGAAGGGGAAGCCATTCCGGACACCTGCGCGGTGTACCAGCTCTCTGCCGACATGAACGAGCTGGGGCGCACCTACGCCACGCGGCTCTCGGTGATGGGCGATATTAAACTCTCCCTGAACGCGCTGGTGCCGCAGCTGGAACAACGCCTGGTGGCGAACCACGTGCGCCGCCAGCGGTTGCTGACCGAGGCGCTCAGCGAGCGGGAAAAAGAGTGGCAGGAGCAGGAAGCGCGTCTGGCAGCGGAGCGCCTGAGCCCGGAAATTTCACCGATGGTGGCGGCTTACGAGGTCATCAGGGCCATTCCGCCGGGTACGACCATCGTCGATGAGGCGATCGCCACGGCGCGGCACGTGCGCAGGTTTATCTCCGACAGGCAGCACCCGCGCTACTACTTTATGCGCGGCGGCGGGTTGGGCTGGGGTATGCCGGCGGCGGTAGGGCATTCGCTGGGGATCGGTCGCGAGCCGGTGGTGTGCCTGATTGGCGACGGCGCGTCCCTCTACTCTCCGCAGGCGCTGTGGACGGCGGCGCACGAGGATCTGCCCGTCACCTTTATCGTGATGAATAACTGCGAATACAACATCCTGAAAAACTTTATGAAGGGGCAATCGCACTACAGTTCGACAAAGCTGGGACGCTTTATCGGCATGGATCTGATTAACCCGCATATCGATTTCCAGGCGCTGGCCACCGCGATGGGCGTTCGCTGCACCCGGGTGACGCAGGCGGCGGATATCGCCGCCGCGGTGACCCAGGGGCTCCAGTCAGGGAAGACCAACCTCATTGAAATCGCGATCTCCGCCGATTAGCCGCACGCTTCGCTGTAACCTACACATAACAGACCGACCGGCTTCACCCTGCGACGCGTTTTGCAGGCCGGGTAACGCAAACCCTCAACCGGCACAAGGCGGCAAAACCGCTTTCAGCCCTCAAACATCGGGAAACATCACGCTATTTCCCGGCGCTTCCCTGTGCAGATGGATGAAGTTCAGGTGCCGCTCATACTGGTCGAGAATATCGGTGATCACCTGCTCCTTGCTGTAATCCATCAGATCGTTGCCCTGGCTTCCCTCCAGCAGGAAGGTTTCCAGACGATAGTAGGTCGACTTCCCGCTTCGGGCGCGGTAGGTAAACCCGGGCACCGAGTACTGCTGCGGCCAGATCTGGTAGACGAAGTTCTGCTCATCGCCCATGTGCACCAGCAGATCAAGGTGCCCCAGACTATCGCCCTCGTCCGGCGGCAGGTTTTTCAGCTCCACGTAGGCGCCGCGCAGCTTAAGCTCTTGCGCCACCTCTTCCATGGCGGGGAAGCAGACCGTTTCCATCATCTGTTTGGTGTAGCGCGTGCCGGGGTAGTTCATCAGGCGCGACAGGCGTTTTTTCCAGCTCAGCCTGTCCTGCGCGCCCAGCGGTCGCGGCGCGGTGTCGCGGCTGGCACTTTCGCGGCGGTAGTCTTCGACCTTGAGCGATTTATACAGCCCCGCCATCACGAAGAAGATCACAAAGCTGAACGGCAGACCCATGATCACCGTGGTGTTTTGCAGGGCGGAAATACCGTTGGTCATCAGCATACCGAGCGTCAGCAGGCCGATGGCGACGGACCAGAAGATGCGCAGCCAGTTGGGCGCGTCGCTGTTGATGTCCTTCAGCTTCGAGGTGAAGTTACCCAGCACCAGCGCGCCGGAATCCGCCGAGGTAACGTAGAACAGCAGGCCGGTAATAGTCGCCACGGACGCACTAAAGGTAAACGCCGGATACTGCGCCAGCAGGCTGTAGAAGCCGCGCTCCGGGTGCGCCATCGCCTCCTGGGCGAAAGTCGCGTTGCCGTGGATGATCTCGTGCAGCGCGCTGTTGCCGAAAATCGACAGCCACAGCAGGGTAAAGGTGAACGGAATAATCAGCGTGCCCAGCACAAACTGGCGGATGGTGCGCCCGCGGGAAATACGCGCCAGGAACAGGCCGACAAACGGCGACCACGCCACCCACCACGCCCAGAAGAACAGCGTCCAGCTATTCATCCACTCCACAGGACGGTCGAAGGCGAAGCTGTTGAGCGTCATGCCCATAAAGCGGTTCACGTAATCGCCCACGTTCAGCACTAAGGCGTTGAGCAGGAACGAGGTGTCGCCCATGAACAGCACGAACAGGATCAGCCCCAGCGCCAGCGCCACGTTCAGCTCGGAAAGCACGCGGATGCCCTTATCCACGCCGGAGGTCACCGAAATGGTGGCGATAATCACCGACAGCGCAATCAGCGCCGCTTTCGCCGCCATCGAATCCGGAATATCAAACAGCACGCTCAGGCCGTAGTTAAGCTGCACCACGCCAATCCCGAGCGTGGTGGCAATCCCGAAGATGGTGCCAATCACCGCCGCGATATCCACGCTGTGGCCAATCGGCCCGTTGATCTTTTTGCCGAAAATCGGGTACAGCGCGGAGCGGATCGTGAGGGGCAAATTATAACGATAGCTAAAGTATCCGAGGGCCATGCCCATCAGGGCGTACATCGACCAGCCGGTTAAGCCGTAGTGGAACAGCGTCCAGACCATCGCCTGACGCGCGGCCTCCATCGTCTGCCCCGCCCCTTCCGGAGGCTGCATATACTGCGTGACCGGCTCAGCCACGGAGAAGAACATCAGGTCGATGCCGATCCCGGCGGCAAACAGCATCGCCGCCCAGCTCAGCAGGCTGAATTCGGGTTTTGACTGCTCGGGCCCGAGCTTTACCGAGCCAAAGCGCGAGCAGGCAATGCAGACGACAAAGACGATGTAGAGCGTCGCCGCCAGCAGGTAGTACCAGCCGAAGGTCTTCGACACCCAGTCCAGGGTGCGCCCAATCCACTCGGCCGAAAAATCGCGAAAGAAGATCGTCGTCAGGGAAAACAACAAAATCAGCCCGGCGGCCGTGTAAAAAACCACCGGATTGATTTTGTCTTTTTCTCTGTCTTGTGAAAGGTCTGTCATCCAGTATCCCCACTGTTTTTGTAACTATTGAAATCCAAATCCGCAACAATTAAGACACATTTTATATTGAACGTCCAATCAAAAACCGCTTTAATGTATAACCAACGCTGATGAATGGAGTGGCAAAAATGCCCAAAGTGGGGATGCAGCCGATCCGGCGCAGGCAGCTAATCGACGCCACGCTGGAAGCAATTAATGAAGTGGGAATGCACGATGCGACCATCGCGCAGATCGCCCGTCGGGCCGGGGTGTCTACGGGGATCATCAGCCACTACTTCAAAGATAAAAACGGCCTGCTGGAAGCCACCATGCGCGATATCACCGGCCAGCTGCGCGATGCGGTGCTGAGCCGCTTACACGCCCTGCCGAAGGGCAGCGCCGAACAGCGTTTGCAGGCTATCGTCGGCGGCAACTTCGATGAAACCCAGGTAAGCAGCGCGGCGATGAAGGCCTGGCTGGCCTTCTGGGCGAGCAGCATGCACCAGCCGATGCTCTATCGTTTGCAGCAGGTGAGCAGCCGCCGCCTGCTGTCGAACCTGGTATATGAATTCCGCCGCGAGCTGCCGCGCGAGCAGGCACAGGAGGCGGGCTACGGGCTCGCGGCGCTGATTGACGGGCTCTGGCTGCGCGCCGCGCTGAGCGGAAAACCGCTGGACAAGAACCTTGCCCAGTCGCTCACCAGCCACTTTATTAGCCAGCATTTACCGACCGAATAACCGAGGAGAATTTATGTCCCGAATGGCAGAACAGCAGCTTTATATCAATGGTGGTTATACATCGGCCACCAGCGGTCGCACCTTCGAGACCATCAACCCGGCCAACGGCGAAGTTCTGGCGAGCGTGCAGGCCGCCGGGCGCGAGGATGTCGATCGCGCCGTAGAGAGCGCCACGCGCGGGCAAAAAATCTGGGCGGCGATGACCGCCATGGAGCGCTCGCGCATCCTGCGTCGCGCGGTCGATATTCTGCGCGAGCGTAACGACGAGCTGGCAAAGCTGGAAACCCTCGACACCGGTAAAGCGTATTCCGAAACCTCCACCGTCGACATCGTTACCGGCGCGGACGTGCTGGAGTATTACGCGGGGCTGATCCCGGCGCTGGAAGGCAGCCAGATCCCGCTGCGCGACACCTCATTCGTCTACACCCGCCGCGAGCCGCTGGGCGTGGTGGCGGGCATCGGCGCGTGGAACTACCCGATCCAGATCGCCCTGTGGAAATCCGCTCCAGCGCTGGCGGCGGGCAACGCCATGATCTTCAAGCCGAGCGAAGTGACCCCGCTCACCGCCCTGAAGCTTGCGGAGATCTACACCGAAGCGGGCCTGCCGGACGGCGTGTTTAACGTCCTGCCGGGCGTGGGCGCGGAGACCGGCCAGTACCTGACCGAGCATCCGGGCATCGCGAAAGTCTCCTTCACCGGCGGCGTCGCCAGCGGCAAAAAGGTGATGGCGAACTCGGCGGCCTCGTCCCTTAAAGAGGTGACGATGGAGCTGGGCGGCAAATCTCCGCTGATTGTTTTTGACGATGCCGACCTCGATCTCGCGGCGGACATCGCCATGATGGCGAACTTCTTCAGCTCCGGCCAGGTGTGCACAAACGGCACCCGCGTGTTCGTTCCGGCTAAGTTCAAGGCCGCGTTTGAGCAGAAAATCGTCGAGCGCGTGGGCCGCATTCGCGCGGGGGATCTGTTCGATGAAAACACCAACTTCGGCCCGATGGTCAGCTTCCCGCACCGCGACAGCGTGCTGCGCTACATCGCCAAAGGCAAAGCGGAAGGCGCGCGCGTGCTCTGCGGCGGCGACGTGCTGAAGGGCGAAGGCTTTGATAGCGGCGCGTGGGTGGCGCCGACCGTGTTCACCGACTGCACCGACGAGATGACCATCGTGCGCGAAGAGATCTTCGGCCCGGTGATGTCCATCCTCACCTACGACACCGATGAGGAAGCGATTCGCCGCGCCAACGCGACCGACTACGGTCTGGCCGCGGGCATCGTCACCGCCGATCTGAACCGCGCCCACGGCGCCATTCATCAGCTTGAAGCGGGCATCTGCTGGATCAACACCTGGGGTGAATCCGCCGCAGAGATGCCGGTTGGCGGCTACAAACACTCCGGCATCGGCCGCGAGAACGGCGTGATGACGCTCCAGAGTTACACCCAGGTGAAGTCCATCCAGGTTGAGATGGGTAAATTCCAGTCCATATTCTGACCGGGAGGTTTATTTGCAATTTGACTACATCATTATTGGCGCCGGCTCTGCCGGCAACGTACTGGCAACGCGACTGACCGAAGATCCCAACACCAGCGTGCTGCTGCTCGAGGCGGGCGGGCCGGATTACCGCTTTGACTTCCGCACCCAGATGCCCGCGGCGCTGGCGTTCCCGTTGCAGGGCAAGCGCTACAACTGGGCGTATGAAACCGAGCCGGAGCCGCACATGAACAACCGCCGCATGGAGTGCGGACGCGGCAAAGGGCTGGGCGGCTCGTCGCTGATCAACGGCATGTGCTACATCCGCGGCAACGCGTTGGATCTGGACAACTGGGCGAAAGCGTCCGGCCTTGAGCACTGGAGCTATCTCAACTGCCTGCCCTACTACCGCAAGGCGGAAACCCGCGATATCGGCGCAAACGACTACCACGGCAGCAACGGCCCGGTGAGCGTCACCACCTCCAAACCGGGGGTGAACCCGCTGTTTGAGGCGATGGTGGAAGCGGGCGTGCAGGCGGGGTATCCGCGCACCGACGATCTTAACGGCTATCAGCAGGAGGGCTTCGGCCCGATGGACAGGACGGTCACGCCGCAGGGCCGACGCGCCAGCACCGCGCGCGGCTATCTGGACCAGGCGAAATCCCGCCCGAACCTGACCATCCGCACCCACGCCATGACCGATCGTATTATCTTTGACGGCAAACGCGCGGTGGGCGTCGAGTGGCTGGAAGGCGAAAGCACAATCCCATCAACAGCAACGGCGAAGAAAGAGGTGCTGCTGTGCGCAGGCGCAATTGCCTCCCCGCAGATCCTGCAGCGCTCCGGCGTGGGCAACGCGCAGCTGCTGAAGCAGTTTGATATTCCTCTGGTACACGACCTGCCCGGCGTGGGCGAAAACCTGCAGGATCACCTGGAGATGTACCTCCAGTACGAATGCAAAGAGCCGGTCTCCCTCTACCCTGCCCTGCAGTGGTGGAACCAGCCGAAGATTGGCGCCGAGTGGCTGTTTGGCGGCACCGGCGTGGGCGCGAGCAACCACTTCGAAGCGGGCGGGTTTATCCGCAGCCGCGAGGAGTTCGAGTGGCCGAACATTCAGTACCACTTCCTGCCGGTGGCGATTAACTACAACGGCTCGAACGCGGTGAAAGAGCACGGCTTCCAGTGCCACGTCGGCTCCATGCGTTCCCCGAGCCGCGGACACGTGCGCATCAAGTCCCGCGATCCGCACCAGCATCCGGCGATCCTGTTTAACTATATGTCTCACGAACAGGACTGGCAGGAGTTCCGCGACGCGATCCGCATCACCCGCGAGATCATGCATCAGCCGGCGCTGGACAAATATCGCGGTCGCGAGATAAGCCCGGGCATCGACTGCCAGACCGACGAGCAGCTGGACGAGTTCGTGCGTAACCACGCCGAAACCGCCTTCCACCCGTGCGGCACCTGTAAAATGGGCTTTGACGAGATGGCGGTGGTCGATGGCGAGGGCCGCGTTCACGGACTGGAAGGGCTGCGCGTGGTGGATGCGTCGATTATGCCGCAGATCATCACCGGCAACCTGAACGCCACCACCATCATGATTGGCGAGAAGATCGCCGACGCGATCCGCGGACGCGAGCCGCTGGCGAAAAGTACGGCGGCGTATTATGTGGCGAGTGGGGCTCCAGTTCGAAACTGATCCCTCTCCCTTCGGGAGAGGGTTGGGGTGAGGGGAACATACGGCTCTGGCGGTTGTTCCGTTCACCTTACGTTCCCTGCTTCTCTGTCACCACAATACTTGTGAACGTGTCAGGGAGGCTCACCGCCGCCTCCCT
>NZ_CAXOFU010000031.1:0-29366 GCF_964208575.1 Enterobacter soli
GCGACGCGCTTCAGCGCTCTGTCGCGAGGTGGCGTATATTACGCTTTCCTCTTTCAGAGTCAACCCTGAATTTCAGGATTTTTCTCTTCAACCGAACCGGCTGTTTGTGTGAAGTGATTCACATCCGCCGTGTCGATGGAGGCGCATTATAGGGAGTTCTCCGGAGCCCGCAATAGAAAAATGACAGAAAAATGACTGACTGCTGCATTCCACAGCAAAACCCCGCCTTATACCTTTTTACACACAGAGTTATCCACAATGCTGCGAAAAAGTGAAAAATCACGAGCGGTGCGCAAACGTTTTCGTTAAAATGCTCGCGCCTGACAAGGATGTCCCGTTAGGGGTGTTAGCTGAGTTTTTTTGGGGAAAATTCATCTAACGCTCTCTGTAATCGTGAAATCCAGGGGATTTACCATGCAACAACGTCGTCCAATCCGCCGCGCGCTGCTCAGTGTTTCTGATAAAGCCGGTATCGTCGAATTCGCTCAGGCACTTTCTGCACGTGGTGTAGAGCTGCTTTCTACTGGCGGCACCGCTCGCCTGTTAGCAGATAAAGGCCTGCCGGTGACCGAAGTGTCCGATTACACCGGTTTCCCGGAAATGATGGATGGACGCGTCAAAACCCTGCACCCAAAAGTGCATGGCGGCATTCTGGGTCGTCGCGGTCAGGACGACGGCATTATGGATCAGCACGGGATCGCGCCGATCGATATGGTTGTTGTTAACCTTTATCCGTTCGCCCAGACCGTTGCCCGCGAAGGTTGCTCTCTGGAAGATGCCGTAGAGAATATCGATATCGGCGGCCCGACCATGGTGCGCTCCGCGGCCAAGAACCATAAAGATGTCGCGATTGTTGTTAAGAGCAGCGACTACGACGCCATTATTAAAGAGATGGATGCAAATGAAGGTTCCCTGAACCTTGAAACCCGTTTCGACCTCGCGATCAAAGCCTTCGAACATACCGCCGCTTACGACAGCATGATTGCTAACTACTTCGGTAGCCTGGTGCCGGCCTATCATGGCGAAAGCAAAGATCCTTCCGGCCGCTTCCCGCGCACCCTTAATCTGAACTTCATTAAGAAGCAGGATATGCGCTACGGCGAGAACAGCCACCAGCAGGCTGCCTTCTATATAGAAGAAGAGGTAAAAGAAGCGTCTGTTGCGACCGCGCAGCAGGTTCAGGGCAAAGCGCTCTCCTATAACAACATTGCAGACACCGACGCGGCGCTGGAGTGCGTGAAAGAGTTCAGCGAGCCCGCCTGCGTTATCGTCAAACATGCTAACCCGTGCGGCGTGGCGGTCAGCACCTCTATTCTTGATGCCTACGATCGCGCCTATAAAACCGACCCGACCTCTGCGTTTGGCGGCATTATCGCTTTCAACCGCGAGCTGGATGCCGAAACCGCGCAGGCGATTATCTCCCGCCAGTTTGTAGAAGTGATCATCGCCCCGTCCGCAACTGACGACGCGCTGAAAATCACCGCCGCGAAACAGAACGTGCGCGTGCTGGTCTGCGGCCAGTGGGAAGCGCGCGTGCCGGGCCTTGACTTTAAACGCGTTAACGGCGGCCTGCTGGTTCAGGATCGCGACCTGGGAATGGTCACTGCCGCCGATCTGCGCGTGGTAACCAAACGCCAGCCAACCGAGCAGGAGCTGCGCGATGCGCTGTTCTGCTGGAAAGTGGCGAAGTTCGTGAAATCCAACGCCATTGTTTATGCCAAAGAGAATATGACCATCGGGATAGGTGCAGGCCAGATGAGCCGCGTCTACTCCGCGAAGATTGCCGGTATTAAAGCGGGCGATGAAGGTCTGGAAGTGAAAGGCTCCGCGATGGCGTCTGACGCCTTCTTCCCGTTCCGCGATGGGATTGACGCTGCCGCCACCGTTGGTATTACCTGCGTGATCCAGCCTGGCGGTTCTATTCGCGATGACGAAGTGATTGCCGCTGCCGATGAACACGGCATCGCGATGATCTTCACCGACATGCGTCACTTCCGCCATTAATCCACGGAGCAGAGAATGAAAGTATTAGTGATTGGTAACGGCGGCCGCGAGCACGCCCTGGCGTGGAAAGCGGCGCAGTCGCCGCAGGTTAAGACCGTGTTTGTCGCACCGGGTAACGCCGGAACCGCGCTGGAGCCCGCTTTACAGAACGTGGCTATCGGCGTGACCGATATCCCGGCTCTGCTGAGCTTTGCCCAGAACGAGAAGATCGATCTGACCATCGTTGGCCCGGAAGCGCCGCTGGTGATTGGCGTAGTGGATGCGTTCCGCGCGGCGGGGCTGAAAATCTTCGGCCCAACGGAAGGCGCAGCGCAGCTCGAGGGCTCTAAAGCCTTCACCAAAGATTTCCTCGCGCGCCACAACATCCCGACTGCGGAGTATCAGAACTTCACCGAAGTGGAGCCCGCGCTGGCTTACCTGCGTGAGAAAGGCGCCCCGATTGTTATTAAGGCCGACGGCCTGGCAGCCGGGAAAGGCGTTATCGTGGCGATGACCCTCGCCGAAGCCGAAGCCGCCGTTCAGGACATGCTGGCGGGCAACGCCTTCGGCGACGCGGGGCACCGCATCGTGATCGAAGAGTTCCTCGACGGGGAAGAGGCGAGCTTTATCGTAATGGTCGACGGCGAGCACGTGCTGCCAATGGCGACCAGCCAGGATCACAAGCGCGTTGGCAATGGCGATACCGGCCCGAACACGGGCGGTATGGGCGCGTACTCCCCTGCCCCGGTGGTGACCGACGAAGTGCATCAGCGCACCATGGATCGCATCATCTGGCCCACCGTTAAGGGCATGGCCGCAGAAGGGAATACCTACACCGGTTTCCTGTATGCCGGGCTGATGATCGACAAGCAGGGTAATCCGAAGGTGATCGAGTTCAACTGCCGCTTTGGCGATCCGGAAACGCAGCCGATCATGCTGCGCATGAAGTCCGATCTGGTGGATCTGTGCCTGGCGGCCTGCGACGGCAAGCTGGACGAGAAAACCTCAGAGTGGGACGATCGCGCTTCACTGGGCGTGGTGATTGCTGCGGGCGGGTATCCGGGCAGCTACAGCACCGGGGACGAGATCCACGGCCTGCCGCTGGAAGAGCGTGAAGGCGCTAAGGTGTTCCACGCGGGAACGACGCTGTCTGATGACGATCGCGTGCTGACCAACGGCGGACGCGTATTGTGCGCCACCGCGCTGGGCAATACCGTGGCGGAAGCGCAGAAGCGCGCCTATGCGCTGATGGCGGATATTCACTGGAACGGTAGCTTTAGCCGTCAGGATATCGGCTATCGCGCGATTGCGCGTGAGCAAGGGAAGTAATTTCACCCCTCACCCTAACCCTCTCCCTAAGGGAGAGGGGATCGTTCACAGGCCGGATAAGCATTAGCGCCATCCGGCTTAATCCTCAGAATTCAGAAACTCTTCTCTGTCGGCTGCCAGGTGCAGAAATCTTCGTTCGCCACCAGCAGCAGCTGAGAGCCTTCCGGCGCTTCAAGCCACGCCACGCTCACTTCCAGCGATGAATGACGCTGGCGACGCTGAATGTGTTCCAGCGCCCATGATTCGAGATCGGGCTTCACGGTCTGCCCTTCGCAGGTCGTTACCGTTCCATCGTTATGCCAGCGCCCCTGGCGCAGCACCACGCGGCCCTGACGCAGCGCGTCGCTGGTCTGGCGGATCTGTTCGGCACGGTATTTGTAGAGCGCGATTTGGTCGCTGGAGAGCTGCTGTTTTTGTCCGCTGACTTCGCGCTGCATAAAGCTCAGCTCGCCGCGATCGTCAAAACGCACTTTCACATGTTCGGGGGTCTTGCTGTAGATATTCAGCTCGATAAGCGTAAGGCTGTCGCCTTGCCAGCGGTACTCGGACGTTGAGGTGCTGCCGCTATGCCACGGGCTGAATGCAGAAAGGAGATGGACGTCATCGCCGGAGTCTTTGCGCCAGATCCTGACTGCGCCCGGGTTGTCAGCGTAGCCGCTGGCGGTAAAGGGTGGCAGGGAGGAGTCGTGGCTGCAGGCAGAGAGCAACAGCACGCCTGCCAGCGCGAGTACGCCACGCCAGACAGACAAAAGGGGCATTGCTGCCCCTTCGTTAAAACTGTTCACTGCCACGCGTCTTACTTAACAGCGTCTTTCAGTGCTTTACCAGAAACAAATGCCGGCACGTTAGCTGCGGCGATTTTGATTTCTTTACCGGTCTGCGGGTTGCGGCCAGTACGCTCAGCGCGGTGGTTCACTTTGAAGGTACCGAAACCAACCAGTTGTACAGCATCGCCTTCTTTCAGAGACTCAGTAATAGCAGCCAGGGTAGATTCCAGAGCAGCTTTAGCCTGCACTTTAGACAGATCAGCCTTGTCCGCAATTACATCAATCAGTTGAGTCTTGTTCATAAGTTATCCTTTCAATGTGTTTATCGCTTGCTAAGCATCGAGTGCGACGAAAATGCCAAAAAAGCACTCTCCTGCATACACGCACCGATAGCCACTTTTTTTCGCCCCCCAAATGTAGACCAGTCAGGGGGCGAAAGGGAAGAGTCGAGGAGTGACAAAACAGGCGTTAAATCACGTTTTATTGTCTCATTGGTTAAAAATTATACCAATATTGCTCTCACCGGCCTCACGTAAGTCCGCGCGGAGCCCTTTTATCAGCTCGATATCGCGTTCTTCGCACTCGGCAAGAAGTCGGAATATTTCCCACTGAATGTCCCATTCTTGCTCCACCGCCGGGTTCGCGCGCAGCTCTTCGTCGGTCATTTCACGACCTTCCTGGGTCATTTCCAGCATAGCGACGGTAGTAATGGATGCCTTACTGACTTCGATGGCATGCTCCAGGGTTTCACCGCTCAGGCGGGAGTGAATCAACTCACTCAGTGCAACGCAGGCATCAATAGCCGGATAGACACCGTACAGGTCGAAATCATCCGCCACAGGAATAGCTTCCTCCAGCTTCTCAAGCTGAGAGTCGAAGTTTACCTTCGCGTCTTTTACCGTCAGCGTTTCCCAGATCAGGTCCAGGATACGACGGTAGATATGGCCGTCACCAAACCCCGTCTGCTTGCAGAACGCGGCGTAGTTCGGGTACATGCGCTCGCACAGGCAAGCCATAAAGGTGACGTGCTGCCAGCTTTCCAGCTTCTCAAGGCGCAGATGAATCGGGTTTTGTAACATGATGATGTCTCGAATCGAAAATTAGCCGCAGTTTACCTGAATCATCGCTGAATTTCCTGCCAACGAACAAACGCCGGACGCCCGGAGGCTACCGCGTCTGCCCAGCGCGTAGGCTCGGGTAAACGGTAGCCCTTCGTGCAGCGCTGTACCCACGCCAGCGCGGTGTCCATGCTGACGCGATGCCCGGTGGCGATAAACAGCGGATTACAGCGCGCTTTGCTGCGCCACACCCAGGCCAGTTGCTCGCCTTTGTGCACCAGCGGCGCCAGCGCGCCCGGCTCGGCGGAGAGCGGCTCAAACGCCCCGCACAGGCGTTTTTTCGCCACGCCGATGGTCGGCACATCTACCAGCAGGCCAAAGTGGCTGGCAACGCCTAAGCGCCGCGGATGCGAGATACCGTGTCCATCGACAAACAGCAGGTCGGGTTTTTGCGAGAGTTGCTCCCACGCTGCCAGCAGCGCGGGATATTCACGGAAGGAGAGAAAGCCGGGAATGTACGGCATGGTGGTAGGGATACGCGCCACTTTGTACTCCACCAGCTCAAGGGAGGGGTATTTCAGCAGCACCATTGCCGCTCGCGTCACCTCACCCCCTTGCTCAAACCCCACGTCCGCGCCGCCAATGTACTGCGGTGGGTCGGTATCCAGACGATCTTCACGGATAACCGATGAGGCCAGTTCGATTTGCTGAGCGCGTAACGACGCGAGATCCATAACGACTCCTTACTTGTGGTACTGCGCAGAAAGTCGGTGCACCGCCTCCACAAAGGCGCCAGCGTGTTCTGGCGGCACATCCTGATGAATACCGTGACCGAGGTTAAAGACGTGGCCTTCTCCCTGACCGAAGCCAGCCAGAATGGTTGCCACCTCTTCTTCAATACGGGCAGGCTGAGCGTAAAGCATAGACGGGTCCATGTTGCCCTGGAGCGCCACTTTGTCGCCCACGCGACGGCGCGCGTCGGCAATATCGGTCGTCCAGTCGAGGCCCAGCGCATCGCAGCCCGTTGCGGCCATAGCTTCCAGCCACTGACCGCCACCTTTGGTGAACAGCGTGACCGGCACGCGGCGGCCTTCGTTTTCACGCAGCAGGCCATCGACGATTTTGTGCATGTAGTAGAGCGAGAACTGCTGATAATCACGCCCGGTCAGCACGCCGCCCCAGGTGTCGAAGATCATGACGGACTGCGCGCCCGCTTTGATTTGCGCGTTGAGGTAGAGGGTGACGCTTTTCGCCAGCTTGTCGAGCAGCGCGTGCAGCGCCAGCGGCTCGGCGTACATCATCTTTTTGATGACGGTGAAGGCTTTGCTGCTGCCGCCTTCCACCATGTAGGTCGCCAGCGTCCACGGGCTGCCGGAGAAACCGATCAGCGGCACTTCGCCTTTGAGTTCGCGGCGAATGGTGCGCACGGCGTTCATCACGTAGCCCAGCTCGCCTTCCGGGTCGGGGATCGGCAGCTTATCAACGTCGGCTTTGCTTTTAATCGGAGAGGTGAAGCGCGGGCCTTCGCCCGTTTCGAAATACAGCCCAAGCCCCATCGCATCGGGAATGGTCAGAATGTCCGAGAAGAGGATCGCGGCGTCCAGCGGAAAACGGCGCAGCGGCTGGAGCGTGACTTCGCAGGCCAGCTCGGCGTTTTTGCACAGCGACATAAAATCGCCCGCCTGCGCGCGCGTGGCTTTGTACTCTGGCAGATAGCGTCCTGCCTGGCGCATCATCCACACCGGGGTGATATCAACGGGCTGGCGTAGCAGCGCGCGCAGATAACGATCGTTCTTCAGTTCGGTCATTTTTGCAGTTCCTTGTTGCGTCATTCCGCCAGTGTAACACTACTCATACTCGGCCCGACACATTGCCACGGTATCTTCAATCAGGCGACGCGCCACGGTTCCCGGCGGGGGCAACAGCGGTAAATCGTCGTAGCGATACCAGTCGGCCGCCAGCAGCTCTTTTTGGTCGATAACAATCTCGCCGCTGTCGTATTCCGCCATAAAGGCCGTCATCAGCGACTGCGGGAACGGCCACGGCTGGGAGGTCACGTAGCGCAGATTTTTGACCTTAATTCCGCTCTCCTCCATCACTTCGCGCGCGACCGCCTGCTCCAGGGTTTCGCCCACCTCGACGAAGCCGGCCAGCACGGTGTGTACGCCGTTGCGATGGCGCGTGTGCTGCGCCAGCAGAATGGAATCATCGCGCCGGATGGCGACGATAATGCAGGGGGCGATTTGCGGGTAGTAGCGTTCACGGCAGTGGCTGCACAGCATCGCCCACTCGGTTTTGCTCGGGTGCATAGTGTGCCCGCAGTAGCCGCAGTATTTATGCGAGCGGTAGAACTCGGCCAGCTGCACGCCCCGGCCCGCGAGCTGGAACAGCCCGACGTCCAGATCGAGCACCTGGCGCACCGATCCCATATCCTGGCGGCGAGCCTGCTGGATCAGCCACACGGGTTCGCCCTGCCACTCGCCGATCCTGAGTGCGAGCTGCCCCACAAGATCGAAATTTCCCGCTGCGCCATAGGGTAATTCCCCCGCGGGCAACCATAATTTTTGTTCGTGACAGACTAACCACCAACCGCGATCTGATTTTTCAATAATACGATCCATATCTATTGCACTACCTTCGCTTCACTGACATGTTGTTAGCATTATGATTACATTTTGGGTACACAGATTTAATTCTAAACCTCGTGGAGTCGAACATGTTAAACCAGCTAGAAAGCCTGACAGAGCGCGTTGGAGGAAGTAACAAACTGGTGGATCGCTGGCTACATGTACGCAAGCATCTGCTCGTGGCGTATTACAATCTCGTCGGTCTTAAGCCTGGCAAAGAATCCTGGATGCGCCTGAATGAAAAAGCGCTGGATGATTTTTGTCAGAGTCTGGTCGACTACCTGTCCGACGGACATTTCAATATTTATGAACGCATTATCCGCGAAATGGAAGGCTCTGGCCCGTATTTAACCGCGAGCAAACTTTATCCGCTGCTCGAGGCCAACACCCAGCGGATTATGGATTATTACGATTCGACGCTTGAGAACGCTATCGATCACGATAACTATCTTGAGTTCCAGCAGGCGCTGTCCGATCTGGGTGAGGCGCTGGAGGAGCGATTCACGCTGGAAGACAAGCTGATCGGCCTGGCGCTGGATAACAACCTCAAGCTTTGCAACGAAGAGAACCTGACGCGCCCCGCTTGAGTTCTTAATCGTTAACGAGTAGTTTACAAACATTCGCCCCTCTTCGGAGGGGGATTTTTCTTGTCGGAGTGCCCAGTGTGAAAGCACGGGCTGAGACCGTTAATTCGGGATCCGCGGAACCTGATCAGGCTAATACCTGCGAAGGGAACAAGAGTCTATCTGCTGTTGAATCGCCCCCGGGCGATCCTCTCTTGCTTCATCCGTCGTCTGACAAGCCATGTCCTTCACTACTGGAATGAGCTATGTCTGCCACAAAACTGACCCGCCGCGAACAGCGCGCACAGGCACAACACTTCATCGACACCCTGGAAGGCACCGCTTTCCCCAACTCGAAACGTATCTACATCACCGGCTCCCGGGCGGATATTCGCGTGCCGATGCGTGAAATCCAGCTTAGCCCGACCCTTATCGGTGGCAGCAAAGAGAACCCGCAGTTCGAAGAGAACGAAGCGATCCCGGTGTACGACACCTCCGGGCCTTACGGCGATACCGAGGTGTCGATTAACGTCCAGCAGGGTCTGGCGAAGCTGCGCCAGCCGTGGATCGACGCCCGCCGCGACTGCGAAGCGCTCAGCGAACAAAGCTCGGCCTACACCAAAGCACGCCTGGCCGACGACGGCCTGGACGAGCTGCGCTTCACCGGTCTGCTGACGCCGAAGCGCGCCAGAGCGGGCAAGTGCGTCACCCAGCTGCACTACGCGCGTCAGGGGATCGTCACGCCGGAGATGGAGTTCATCGCCATTCGCGAAAACATGGGGCGCGAGCGCATTCGCGGCGAGGTGCTGCGCCACCAGCATCCGGGCGAAGGCTTCGGCGCGCGCCTGCCGGAGAACATCACGCCGGAGTTCGTGCGTGACGAAGTGGCTGCCGGCCGCGCCATTATTCCTGCCAACATCAACCATCCGGAATCCGAGCCGATGATTATCGGGCGTAACTTCCTCGTGAAGGTCAACGCCAACATCGGTAACTCCGCGGTCACTTCCTCCATTGAAGAAGAGGTAGAGAAGCTGGTCTGGTCGACGCGCTGGGGCGCAGACACGGTGATGGATCTCTCCACCGGGCGCTACATCCACGAAACCCGCGAGTGGATTTTGCGTAACAGCCCGGTGCCGATTGGCACCGTCCCGATTTATCAGGCGCTGGAAAAAGTGAACGGCATCGCTGAGAACCTCACCTGGGAAGCGTTCCGCGATACGCTGCTGGAGCAGGCCGAACAGGGGGTGGATTACTTCACCATTCACGCGGGCGTGCTGCTGCGCTACGTGCCGATGACCGCCAAACGCCTGACCGGGATTGTTTCCCGCGGCGGCTCGATCATGGCGAAGTGGTGCCTGTCGCACCATCAGGAAAACTTCCTGTACGAACACTTCCGCGAGATTTGCGAAATTTGCGCCGCATACGATGTCTCTCTGTCGCTGGGCGACGGCCTGCGCCCGGGATCAATCCGCGACGCCAACGACGAAGCGCAGTTTGCCGAGCTGCATACCTTAGGCGAGCTGACCAAAATCGCCTGGGAGTACGACGTGCAGGTGATGATTGAAGGCCCGGGACACGTGCCGATGCAGATGATCCGCCGCAACATGACCGAAGAGCTGGAGCACTGCCACGAAGCGCCGTTCTACACCCTCGGGCCGCTGACCACGGACATTGCGCCGGGCTACGACCATTTCACCTCCGGGATCGGCGCGGCGATGATCGGCTGGTTTGGCTGCGCCATGCTCTGCTACGTGACGCCCAAAGAGCACCTCGGCCTGCCGAACAAAGAGGACGTGAAGCAGGGGCTGATTACCTACAAGATTGCCGCCCACGCCGCCGACCTGGCGAAAGGCCATCCGGGGGCGCAAATCCGCGATAACGCTATGTCGAAGGCGCGCTTTGAATTCCGCTGGGAAGATCAGTTCAACCTGGCGCTCGACCCGTTCACCGCCCGCGCCTATCACGACGAAACCCTGCCCCAGGAGTCCGGCAAGGTGGCGCACTTCTGCTCCATGTGCGGCCCGAAATTCTGCTCGATGAAAATCAGCCAGGAGGTGCGGGACTACGCCGCGGCGCAGGCTATCGAAGTGGGGATGGCGGACATGTCCGATACCTTCCGCACCCGGGGCGGCGAAATCTACCTCAAAAAAGAGGAGGCGTAATGTATCAGCCCGATTTTCCGGCGGTGCCTTTTCGTTTAGGGCTTTACCCGGTGGTGGACAGCGTGGAGTGGATTGAGCGTCTGCTGGGGGCAGGCGTTCGCACCCTTCAGCTGCGCATCAAAGATAAGCGCGATGAAGAAGTCGAAGCGGACGTGGCTGCCGCCATCGCCCTGGGGCGTCGCTATAACGCCCGCCTGTTTATCAACGACTACTGGCGGCTGGCGATTAAGCACCGCGCCTACGGCGTGCATCTCGGTCAGGAGGATCTGGAAACGACCGATCTTAGCGCCATTCGCGACGCGGGGCTGCGCCTTGGCGTGTCGACGCACGACGATATGGAGATCGACGTGGCGCTGGCGGCGCGCCCGTCCTATATCGCCCTCGGCCACGTTTTCCCGACGCAGACCAAACAGATGCCTTCGGCTCCGCAGGGGCTGGCGCAGCTGGCAGGCCACGTTCAGCGCCTCAAAGCGTACCCGACGGTTGCCATCGGCGGCATTAGCCTTGAGCGCGCCCCTGCGGTGATGGACACCGGCGTAGGCAGTATCGCCGTGGTGAGCGCCATCACCCAGGCAGCCGACTGGCAGGCCGCCACCGCGCAGCTGCTAGGGCTGGCAGGAGCAGGCGATGAATGACCGCGATTTTATGCGCTACAGCCGCCAGCTGCTGCTGGAGGATATCGCCATCGACGGGCAGCAAACGCTGCTCGCCAGCCGGGTGCTGATTGTCGGGCTGGGCGGTTTAGGCGCCCCGGCGGCGCTGTACCTGGCGGGCGCCGGCGTGGGCACGCTGGTGCTGGCGGACGACGATGACGTTCACCTGAGCAACCTGCAGCGCCAAATCCTCTTTACCACCGAGGACATTAACCAGCCCAAGGCGAAGATTGCCCGGCATCGGCTGGGCCAGCTCAATCCGGATATCGAGCTGATTGCCCTGCGCGAGCGGCTGGCGGGAGAGACGCTACAAAGAGAAGTGGCGCTTGCCGACGCGGTGCTGGATTGCACCGACAACATGGCGACCCGCCAGGCCATCAACGCCGCCTGCGTGGCGGAAAATACGCCGCTCATTACCGCCAGCGCGGTAGGGTTCGGCGGACAGCTGATGGTGCTCACGCCGCCGTGGACGCAGGGGTGCTATCGCTGCCTGTGGCCGGACGATGCCGAGCCGGCACGCAACTGCCGCACGGCGGGCGTGCTGGGCCCGGTGGTGGGCGTAATGGGAACCCTGCAGGCGCTGGAAGCCATCAAGCTCCTCAGCGGCATCGACGCGCCGCGCAATACGCTGCGCCTGTTCGACGCCCGCTCCGGCGGCTGGCGGCATCTGGCCCTCAACCGGGCCAGCCGCTGCACCGTTTGCGGAGGTCGCGATGCGCATACTGCTTAACGACGAGCCGATAACATGCGACGAGGGGCTGACCGTATCGATGCTCCTCGACCAGCTGCGCCAGCTAAAGCCGGGAACCGCGCTGGCGCTCAATCAACAGATCCTGCCGCGCGAGCGGTGGGAACATCAGCAGGTGAGCGAAGGCGACAGCATCCTGCTTTTTCAGGTCATTGCAGGGGGCTGAGATGTTACGCATTGCCGATAAAACCTTTGATTCACACCTCTTTACCGGAACCGGGAAGTTCGCCTCGCCGCAGCTGATGGTGGATGCCCTGCGCGAAAGCGGCAGCCAGCTGGTAACGCTGGCGATGAAGCGCGTTGACCTGCGCGGCCACAGCGATGCGATCCTCGCCCCGCTGCTGGAGGCGGGCGTTACGCTACTGCCGAACACCTCCGGGGCGAAAACCGCCGAAGAGGCGATCTTCGCCGCCCAGCTGGCGCGGGAGGCGCTGGGCACCCACTGGCTGAAGCTGGAAATTCACCCGGACGCCCGCTGGCTGCTGCCCGATCCTGTCGAAACCCTGAAGGCGGCAGAAAAGCTGGTGCAGATGGGCTTTACCGTGCTGCCTTACTGCGGAGCGGATCCGGTGCTGTGCAGGCGGCTGGAAGCGGTTGGCTGCGCCGCCGTGATGCCGCTCGGGGCGCCGATTGGCTCCAATCAGGGGCTGGAAACCCGCGCAATGCTGGAGATTATCATCGAACAGGCGACCGTGCCGGTGGTGGTGGATGCCGGGATCGGCGTGCCGAGCCATGCCGCGCAGGCGCTGGAGATGGGCGCCGACGCGGTGCTGGTCAACACCGCCATTGCGGTGGCGGACGATCCGGTGACGATGGCGCGCGCGTTTCGTCTGGCGGTCGAGGCCGGCGTGCTGGCGCGCCGGTCCGGGCCGGGATCGCGCAGCCTACAGGCTCAGGCCACCAGCCCGCTAACCGGTTTTCTGGAGGCATTCTGATGAAGACCTTTACCGATCGCTGGCGGCAGATCGACTGGGACGACATTCGCCTGCGAATTAACAGCAAAACCGCAGCCGACGTGGAACGGGCGCTAACGGCCCGCCATCCCACCCGCGAGGACATGATGGCCCTGCTCTCACCTGCGGCCAGCGCGTATCTGGAGCCGATGGCACAGCGGGCGCAGCGCCTCACCCGCCAGCGTTTTGGCAACACGGTGAGCTTCTACGTGCCGCTTTACCTCTCCAACCTGTGCGCCAACGACTGTACCTACTGCGGCTTCTCTATGAGCAACCGCATCAGGCGCAAAACCCTGGATGAGCAGGAAATTGCCCGGGAGTGCGCCGCCATCCGGGAGATGGGATTTGAGCATCTGCTGCTGGTCACCGGCGAGCATCAGGGGAAGGTGGGAATGGACTATTTCCGCCAGCACCTGCCCGCCATTCGCCGCGCCTTTTCGTCGTTGCAAATGGAGGTGCAGCCGCTGTCTCAGGACGAGTACGCCGAGCTTAAAACCCTCGGGCTGGACGGGGTGATGGTCTATCAGGAGACCTACCACGAGGCGATGTACGCGCAGCATCATCTTAAAGGCAAAAAGCAGGACTTCTTCTTCCGGCTGGAAACGCCGGACAGGCTGGGCCGCGCGGGGATCGACAAAATCGGCCTCGGGGCGCTAATTGGCCTGTCTGACAGCTGGCGGGTGGATTGCTATATGGTGGCCGAGCACCTGCTGTGGCTGCAGCAGCACTACTGGCAAAGCCGCTACTCGATCTCCTTCCCGCGCCTGCGCCCCTGTGCGGGCGGCATCGAACCCGCCTCGCTGATGGATGAACGCCAGCTGGTGCAAACCATCTGCGCGTTTCGCCTGCTCGCGCCGGAGGTCGAACTGTCGCTCTCCACCCGGGAATCCCCGGCATTTCGCGACAGGGTAATCCCGCTTGCCATCAATAACGTGAGCGCTTTCTCCAAAACGCAGCCGGGCGGCTACGCCGACGACCATCCCGAGCTGGAGCAGTTTGCCCCGCACGATGGCCGACGCCCTGAAGCCGTCGCCGCTGCGCTGGCGGCGCAAGGGCTACAGCCGGTGTGGAAAGACTGGGACAGCTGGCTGGGAAGAGCCTCGCAAATGCGCTGAAAGATTGTGCAAACGGTGAGATAAGTTACGAGGCGGCTCGTAGCGTTAAAACCGGGGAGTTGTCGGACTGCGCCCGGTTTTTTACTCTGCATTCGTCAGCAACGGACGCTGACCAGGGCGAAAAGCACCTTCCTCGTTTCGCCCTGCCTCTCGTCCATTTCCAAATAAATTTTAATATTTCAAATTTAATTAAGCTAAGTCAGGCTGCGGGAGGCAACAAATTGTATAATCAGCTATCAGTGTGGTGCTAACGACTATGCTGAAGGGACATCCGTTGCACTTTTTCGCAACCTCATCGGGACAGATGCAAGACTCATGGCACTACATAGCTCAAAACTCTCTTTTACCAGGCCCATCATTGCCAGCTTTGCGGGGATTTTATTCAGTTTCGGGGTGATTGCTGCGTTTATCATGGTGTCTCAAAGCAATGCCTTTCTTGAGGATTATCATAAAATTAACGGCAATTTCACCCATAACCTTGCGGTGAACTATACCGAATCTATCCTCCGTGAAAATGACTATATTCTCGGGCGGGCCGCGACGTTTTTCGCGCGGGACAACAGGCTGGACAAAACGGTCAATACCGAGCCGGAAGAGGGTCTGGAAGCGCTGATGCACCTGCAAAACCTGATGCCTTCCGTGTCGTCTATCTCTCTGGCGGATACCCAGGGGCGCTATCTGCGCGCCCCGGAAGTGCTGCAAACGCAGAAGAGTAAAACCTTCGATCCCCGCACGCGCCCGTGGTTTGTCGGGCAGGCGGAAGCCAGCACCTTCAGCCACTACACGCCCCCCTATATGGACTATTTCACCGGGCACCCGACGGTAACAATTTATAAGCCGGTCATCTCCCCGGAGGGGCGGCTCAAAGGCACGCTCGCGTTTCACCTCGACCTGACCTCAATGGGATACACGCTGCGTCAGATGGTGGCTCCGGTTCAGGGCGAATTTTTCATCGTGGAGCGCGACGGAGCCGTGGTTTTGCACCCGGATACCGGCGCTCTGTTTAAAAAGTACGTCAGCGAAGCGCTGATGGAAAAAATGACCAGCGGCGAAGGCTACCTCTACGATAAAAAAAGCAAATTCTGGTATTACTACTACTCCTTCACCAATCCGGACTGGTTTGTTATCTACCGCGTGTCCGGGGCCACGCTTAGCGATATCACCCGCCATGAAACCACCATCGTCGGCTGGGGGTTCGCGCTCGCGACGCTGATTATCATCCTGTTTGGGTTATACCTACGCCACGCCTCGCGCACCGTGCTGATGAACATCATTAACGCCATCAAAACCGGGGACGTCAGCCAAGCGCCGCGTCTTGAGGCGATGCTCACCCACACCATCCAGACCAACAAAGAGCGGGAGCAGGCCTACGTTCGCCAGGCCACTCACGATGCCCTGACCGGCTGTAAAAACCGCCGCGCCTTCGACAGTGACGTCAAAGCGTTACTCGATAACCATCAGCCGTTCATGCTGGCGCTTGTGGACATTGATAACTTCAAGTCCATCAACGACACCTGGGGCCACTTGAGCGGAGATATCGTGCTGCGCAGCGTCGCGCGTGAAGGGTTGCAGGTGATGCAGCCTGAGAACGTGTCCGTTTATCGCTACGGTGGAGAAGAGTTTGCGGTGGTCTTCCCGGCGGAGCTGTTCGACTCTGCGCTCGAGCTGCTGGAAAGATGGCGGCTTGCCGTGGAGCAGCGCACCTGGCGGGAAGAAAACCTGCACGTCACCTTCAGCGCGGGTCTGGGCGAGTGGCATTTTGAGCCGCTGGAGCAGTTCGTTGCCAGCGTCGATGCCGCACTCTATACCGCCAAACAGCAGGGTAAAAACCGCATTCTGCTGAGCGCTAACAGCTAATTCCCTCCCCTTTTTTACGCCCGTTTCGACGGGCGTATTCTATTCATCCGCAAAATTGTAACCGGTTTCAGAAAAATGCCGTTTTCTTTGTGATGCCTGACACACAATCGCGGTAAACCGGTTGTTGAAGCCGTCTGCACGGGATAATTATCAATAAACACATGTACATCGAGGCTGACTATGAAGAACATCGTTTTATGCTGTGCAGCGGGAATGTCGACCAGTATGCTGGTTCAACGAATGAAAGATGCCGCGCAGAAAAAAGGGGTGGAAGTAACGATCAAAGCCGTCCCGGTCGCGGAATTTAAAGACAATATTGCCACTGCTGACATCGTATTACTGGGGCCACAGGTGAAATACGAGCTGGCAAAACTTCAGGCTCAGGCAGAGCCGCTGGGCAAGAAAGTGTCGGTAATCGACATGATGGATTACGGCATGATGAAAGGTGATGCCGTACTGGAAAAAGCCCTCAAATTGCTGGAGTGAGCCGTGGAAGATTTAGAAACAACGATTATGGAACTGCTGGTCAATGCGGGCGCAGCGCGCAGCGCAGCCCTGACCGCGTTGCAGATGGCGCGTAAAGGCGATTTTGACGAAGCCGAAAAAGCGATGGAAGAGTCGCGCGAGTATGTTAAACATGCGCACACCATCCAGACGCAGCTGATCGGTCTTGATGAAGGCACCGGGAAACTGCCGGTGAACCTGATCACCGTTCACTCTCAGGATCACCTGATGAATGCGATGGTCATTCAGGATCTGGCCGGAGATATGATCGAGCTTTATCGCCGAATTCCTCTGGTTAACTGAAAACATCAGATGTAAAAAAACCCGCCGAAGCGGGTTTTTTGTTGTCGGGAGGTGCAATACCTGCCCGACCTGGGATGCGTATGCCCGGTGATGTTCACCACCGGGCAATCAACGATTACTCGTTGTCGGAACCACCCAGACCTGCGTTCAGCAGTTCTGCCAGGCTCGCGGATGCATCTTCCGCAGTCACCTGCGGTGCAGCTGGCAGTTCGCCTGCTGCGCGACGACGCATACGATCCTGGTGGTACGCGTAACCGGTACCCGCTGGGATCAGACGACCCACGATGACGTTCTCTTTCAGACCGCGCAGTTCATCACGTTTACCCGCAACAGCCGCTTCGGTCAGGACACGCGTGGTCTCCTGGAACGATGCTGCGGAGATGAAGGACTCGGTTGCCAGAGAGGCTTTGGTGATACCCAGCAGGTCACGTGCGTAGGTCGCACCGACTTTGCCGTTCGCTTCCAGCTCGCGGTTAGCGATCTTGACGCGTGAGTATTCAACCTGCTCGCCTTCCAGGAAGTCGGAGCTGCCCGCGTTTTCGATGGTTGCTTTACGCAGCATCTGACGAACGATAACTTCGATGTGTTTATCGTTAATCTTAACGCCTTGCAGACGGTAAACGTCCTGTACTTCGTTGGTGATGTAACGCGTTACCGCGTGTACGCCACGAAGACGCAGAATGTCGTGCGGTGCTTCTGGACCATCGGAAACAACGTCACCACGTTCTACACGTTCACCTTCGAACACGTTGAGCTGACGCCACTTAGGAATCATCTCTTCGTACGGCTCGCTACCATCTACTGGGGTGATAACCAGACGGCGTTTACCTTTGGTTTCTTTACCGAAGGAAATGATACCGCTGATTTCTGCCAGGATAGCAGGCTCTTTCGGACGACGTGCTTCGAACAGGTCCGCAACGCGTGGCAGACCACCGGTGATATCTTTAGTACCACTGGATTCCTGCGGAATACGCGCCAGCGCATCACCTGCACCGATCTGGATACCATCTTCCAGCTGAACAATCGCTTTACCCGGCAGGAAGTACTGCGCAGGCATGTCGGTACCAGGGATCAGAACGTCGTTACCCTGAGCATCAACGATTTTCAGTGCAGGACGCAGATCTTTACCACCGGTAGTACGTTCAGCAGAATCCAGAACCACCAGAGAAGACAGACCGGTCAGCTCGTCGGTCTGACGAGTAATGGTCTGGCCGTCAATCATGTCAGTGAAGCGGATGAAACCACTTACTTCGGTGATAACCGGCATGGTGTGTGGATCCCAGTTTGCAACGGTTTCACCGCCGGCAACCTGCTCGCCATCACCTTTCGCCATAACCGCACCGTAAGGCACTTTATAGCTCTCTTTGGTACGACCGAATTCGTCGATCAGTTTCAGCTCGGTGTTACGAGAGGTCACAACCAGCTTGCCAGCGGAGTTAACAACAGACTTCGCGTTGCTAAGCTTGATGCTACCTTTGTTTTTCACCTGGATGCTGGATTCAGCAGCCGCACGAGATGCCGCACCACCGATGTGGAACGTACGCATCGTCAGCTGTGTACCTGGCTCACCGATTGACTGTGCCGCGATAACGCCGATTGCTTCACCTTTGTTGATGATGTGGCCACGCGCCAGGTCACGACCGTAGCAGTGCGCACATACACCAAAGTCGGTGTCACAAGATACAACGGAACGCACTTTCACGGAGTCAACAGAGTTCGCTTCCAGCAGGTCACACCAGTGCTCGTGCAGCAGCGTGTTGCGTGGAACCAGAATGTCTGCGGTACCCGGCTTCAGAATGTCTTCCGCGGTCACACGACCCAGTACGCGATCGCGCAGTGGCTCTTTAACATCACCACCCTCGATAACCGGGGTCATGGTGATACCTTCGAGGGTGCCACAATCGTCTTCGGTCACAACCAGATCCTGCGCAACGTCAACCAGACGACGCGTCAGATAACCGGAGTTCGCTGTTTTCAGTGCGGTATCCGCCAGACCTTTACGCGCACCGTGCGTGGAGATGAAGTACTGGAGTACGTTCAGACCTTCACGGAAGTTCGCGGTGATTGGCGTTTCGATGATGGAGCCATCTGGCTTCGCCATCAGACCACGCATACCTGCCAGCTGACGAATCTGTGCTGCGGAACCACGCGCACCGGAGTCGGCCATCATGTAGATGCTGTTGAAGGAAACCTGCTGCTCTTCTACGCCGTCACGGTTAATCACGGTTTCGGTCTGCAGGTTGTCCATCATCGCTTTGGATACACGATCGTTCGCCGCTGCCCAGATATCGATAACTTTGTTATAGCGTTCGCCTGCGGTTACCAGACCAGACTGGAACTGCTCCTGGATCTCAGCAACTTCAGCTTCCGCTTCAGAGATGATCTCGTGTTTCTTCTCTGGGATGACCATGTCATCAATACCAACAGATGCACCTGAACGCGCTGCATAAGCAAAGCCGGTGTACATGGTTTGGTCAGCGAAGATAACGGTCGGCTTCAGACCCAGAATGCGGTAACAGGTGTTCAGCATTTTGGAGATCGCTTTCTTGCCCAGCGCCTGGTTGACGATGGAGAAAGGCAGACCTTTCGGTACGATCATCCACAGAATCGCACGGCCAACGGTCGTGTCTTTCAGGCTGGTTTTCGCAACGAATTCGCCGTTTTCATCTTTTTCGTATTCGGTGATACGCACTTTAACGCGCGCATGCAGAGAGGCCAGGCCAGCGCGATAAATACGCTCAGCTTCTTTAGGGCCAGTCAGCACCATGCCTTCGCCTTTGGCGTTAACACAGTCACGGGTCATGTAGTACAGACCCAATACAACGTCCTGAGAAGGAACGATGATTGGCTCACCGTTCGCTGGAGACAGGATGTTGTTGGTAGACATCATCAGCGCACGCGCTTCGAGCTGGGCTTCCAGCGTCAGCGGTACGTGAACAGCCATCTGGTCACCATCGAAGTCGGCGTTATAGGCCGCACAAACCAGCGGGTGCAGCTGGATGGCTTTACCTTCGATCAGTACTGGCTCAAATGCCTGGATACCCAGACGGTGCAGTGTTGGTGCACGGTTCAGCAGTACCGGGTGTTCGCGGATAACTTCGTCCAGGATATCCCAAACGACAGCTTCTTCACGCTCAACCATTTTCTTAGCGGCTTTGATGGTGGTGGCCAGGCCACGCAGTTCCAGCTTGCCGTAGATGAACGGTTTGAACAGCTCCAGTGCCATTTTCTTCGGCAGACCGCACTGATGCAGACGCAGGTATGGACCTACGGTGATTACAGAACGACCGGAGTAGTCAACACGCTTACCGAGCAGGTTCTGACGGAAACGACCCTGTTTACCTTTGATCATGTCGGCCAAAGATTTCAGAGGACGTTTGTTAGAACCGGTGATCGCACGACCGCGACGACCGTTATCCAGCAGGGCATCTACCGCTTCCTGCAGCATACGTTTTTCGTTGCGTACGATGATGTCTGGCGCAGCCAGATCCAGCAGGCGCTTCAGACGGTTGTTACGGTTGATTACGCGACGATACAGATCGTTCAGGTCAGACGTTGCGAAACGACCACCATCCAGCGGAACCAGCGGACGCAGATCTGGCGGCAGAACCGGCAGAACGGTCAGGATCATCCACTCTGGTTTGTTACCAGACTGAACGAACGCTTCCAGCAGCTTAATGCGCTTGGTCAGCTTCTTACGCTTGGTTTCGGAGTTGGTTTCGTTCAGCTCTTCACGCAGCTGCTCGCACTCTTGCTCCAGATCCATGCTCTTCAGCAGGGCCTGAATAGCTTCCGCACCCATCTTCGCGTCGAATTCGTCACCGAACTCTTCCAGCGCGTCCAGATACTGTTCTTCGGTCAGAATCTGGTTACGTTCCAGATTCGTCATCCCGCCTTCGATAACCACATAAGATTCGAAGTACAGAACACGTTCGATATCGCGCAGCGGCATATCCAGCAGCAGACCGATACGGGACGGCAGAGATTTCAGGAACCAGATGTGCGCAGTCGGAGACGCCAGCTCGATGTGGCCCATGCGCTCACGACGCACTTTAGTCTGGGTCACTTCAACGCCGCACTTCTCACAGATCACACCACGGTGTTTCAGGCGCTTGTACTTACCGCACAGGCACTCGTAGTCTTTTACTGGCCCGAAAATACGCGCACAGAAAAGGCCGTCACGCTCAGGTTTGAACGTACGGTAGTTGATGGTTTCCGGCTTTTTAACTTCACCGAAAGACCATGAACGGATCATGTCTGGCGAAGCCAGAGCAATTTTGATCGCATCAAACTCTTCGGTTTTAGTTTGCGCTTTCAGAAACTTTAATAAGTCTTTCACGGATTTGCTCCCGTCGGAGTTAGCACAATCTGGTACCGGGGATTAACCCGGTACCAGTGACCTGTTTGAGCGAGAGTTACTCGTCTTCCAGCTCGATGTTGATACCCAGAGAACGGATTTCTTTCAACAGTACGTTGAAGGATTCCGGCATACCTGGTTCCATCTGATGGTTACCGTCGACGATGTTTTTATACATCTTCGTACGGCCATTCACGTCATCAGACTTAACGGTAAGCATTTCCTGAAGGGTGTATGCTGCGCCGTATGCTTCAAGCGCCCACACTTCCATCTCACCGAAGCGCTGACCACCGAACTGAGCCTTACCACCCAGCGGCTGCTGAGTAACCAGGCTGTAAGAACCGGTAGAACGCGCGTGCATCTTGTCATCAACCAGGTGGTTCAGTTTCAGCATGTACATGTAGCCAACGGTAACCTGGCGCTCGAATTGCTCACCGGTACGACCGTCGAACAGTGTGATCTGACCGGAAGTCGGCAGGCCACCCAGCTGTAACAGTTCCTTGATTTCAGACTCTTTCGCACCGTCGAATACTGGCGTTGCGATAGGCATACCTTTACGCAGGTTCTCAGCCAGACGCAGAACTTCATCATCGCTGAAGGTGTTCAGGTCAACTTTCTGACGAACGTCGGTACCCAGATCGTAAGCACGCTGGATGAATTCGCGCAGTTTCGCGACTTCTTGCTGCTGTTTCAGCATGGCGTTGATCTTCTCGCCGATGCCTTTCGCAGCCATACCCAGGTGGGTTTCAAGGATCTGACCGATGTTCATACGCGATGGTACGCCCAGCGGGTTCAGTACGATATCTACCGGCGTACCGTTAGCATCGTGTGGCATATCTTCGATCGGGTTGATCTTGGAGATAACACCCTTGTTACCGTGACGACCTGCCATCTTATCACCAGGCTGGATCTGACGTTTAACAGCCAGATAAACCTTAACAATCTTCAGCACGCCTGGTGCCAGATCGTCGCCCTGAGTGATTTTACGGCGCTTCGCTTCGAGTTTTTTCTCGAATTCGTGTTTCAGTTCGTCGTACTGCTCAGCCAGCTGTTCCAGCTGATTTTGTTTCTCTTCGTCGGTCAGGCCCAGTTCCAGCCAGCGATCGCGTGGCAGTTTGTCGAGCTTCTCAGCTTCAACGCCACCGGCAACCAGCACCGCATAAATACGGCTGAACAGACCCGCTTCGAGGATTTGCAGTTCTTCAGACAGGTCTTTCTTAGCCTGTTTGAGCTGCATCTCTTCGATTTCCAGCGCACGTTTATCTTTCTCAACGCCGTCACGGGTGAAGACCTGAACGTCGATAACCGTACCGGAAACACCGTTTGGTACGCGCAGAGAAGAGTCTTTAACGTCAGACGCTTTCTCACCGAAGATAGCACGCAGCAGCTTCTCTTCTGGCGTCAGCTGGGTTTCACCTTTCGGCGTAACCTTACCAACCAGAATGTCACCACCGGTCACTTCTGCACCAATGTAAACGATACCGGATTCATCCAGTTTGGAGAGCGCAGCTTCACCCACGTTAGGGATGTCAGCGGTGATCTCTTCAGGCCCCAGCTTGGTGTCACGGGACACACATGCCAGTTCCTGAATGTGGATCGTGGTGAAACGGTCTTCCTGAACAACACGCTCGGAAACGAGGATGGAGTCTTCGAAGTTGTAACCGTTCCACGGCATGAACGCTACGCGCATGTTCTGACCGAGCGCCAGTTCACCGAGGTCGGTAGATGGGCCATCAGCCAGCACGTCGCCGCGCTCGATTGGCTCACCCAGGGACACACACGGCATCTGGTTGATACAGGTGTTCTGGTTAGAACGGGTGTATTTGGTCAGGTTATAGATGTCGATACCTGCTTCACCCGGGTACATCTCGTCTTCGTTAACTTTGATAACGATACGGGAAGCATCCACGTACTGAACAGTACCGCCACGTTTAGCAACCGCAGTAACACCGGAGTCAACGGCAACAGCACGTTCCATACCGGTACCAACCAGCGGCTTATCAGCGCGCAGAGTTGGAACGGCCTGACGTTGCATGTTCGCACCCATCAATGCACGGTTGGCGTCATCGTGTTCCAGGAACGGGATCAGGGACGCACCGACGGAAACCACCTGCTGGGTGGAAACGTCCATGTAGTCAACCTGGTCGCGGCTGAACAAGCTCGATTCGCCTTTGCTACGGCAGGTAACCAGATCTTCTACAAAGTGGCCTTCGTCATCCAGGTTGGAGTTCGCCTGAGCGATAACGTAGTTGCCTTCTTCGATAGCAGACAGGTAATGAATTTCGTCGGTTACAACACCGTCAGTCACTTTACGGTACGGCGTCTCGAGGAAGCCGTATTCGTTCGTCTGTGCGTACACGGACAGGGAGTTGATCAGACCGATGTTTGGACCTTCAGGCGTTTCGATTGGACATACGCGACCGTAGTGAGTCGGGTGTACGTCTCGAACTTCAAAGCCTGCACGTTCACGGGTCAGACCGCCTGGGCCGAGGGCAGAGATACGACGCTTGTGCGTAATCTCAGACAGCGGGTTGTTCTGGTCCATAAACTGAGACAACTGGCTGGAACCGAAGAACTCTTTCACTGCTGCAGAAATCGGCTTGGCGTTGATCATATCCTGAGGCATCAGGGTATCCAGATCGCCCAGAGACAGACGCTCTTTAACCGCACGCTCAACACGCACCAGGCCAACACGGAATTGGTTTTCCGCCATTTCGCCTACGGAACGGATACGACGGTTGCCGAGGTGGTCGATATCATCCACTTCGCCTTTGCCGTTACGGATATCGATGAGCTTCTTCATCACTTCGATGATGTCGTCTTTGCTCAGGATACCGGAACCTTCGATTTCGTCGCGCAGCAGAGAACGGTTGAACTTCATACGACCAACCGCAGACAGATCGTAGCGGTCTTCAGAGAAGAACAGGTTCTCGAACAGGCTTTCAGCCGCTTCGCGAGTTGGTGGTTCACCAGGACGCATCATGCGGTAGATTTCAACCAGCGCACTCAGACGATCGGTCGTTGGGTCGACGCGGATAGTCTCAGAGATATAAGGACCGTGGTCCAGATCGTTGGTGAACAGCGTTTCGATACGTTTGTGGCCAGACTGGCTCAGCTTAGCCAGCAGATCCAGGCTCAGCTCCATGTTCGCTGGGCAGATCAGCTCGCCAGTTGATTCATCAACGTAATCTTTCGCGGATACTTTTCCTGCAATGTATTCAACCGGTACTTCGATGTGTTTGATATCATCTTTTTCCAGCTGACGAATATGGCGCGCAGTAATACGGCGACCTTTCTCCACATACACTTTGCCGTCGGCTTCGATGTCGAACGACGCGGTCTCACCACGCAGACGTTCCGGCACCAGCTCCATTTGCAGCTTGTTGTCGCGGATTTCAAAGATCACTTTCTCAAAGAACAGGTCAAGGATCTGCTCAGTGGTATATTGCAGCGCACGCAGGATGATGGTTGCAGGCAGTTTACGACGACGGTCGATACGGACAAACAGGTTGTCTTTAGGATCGAACTCGAAGTCCAGCCATGAACCACGGTAAGGAATAATACGTGCGTTATACAGTACTTTACCGGATGAGTGCGTTTTACCTTTATCGCTGTCGAAGAAGACGCCCGGGCTACGATGCAGCTGGGAAACGATAACACGCTCAGTACCGTTGATTACGAAAGTACCGTTGTCTGTCATGAGTGGAATTTCACCCATGTAGACTTCTTGTTCTTTAATGTCTTTAACGGTGCCTTCCGGCGCTTCGCGCTCGTAGATCACCAGACGCAGTTTTACGCGCAGCGGTGCGGAATAGGTCACGCCACGGATCTGACATTCCTGAACGTCAAACACCGGTTCGCCAAGGCGGTAGCTGACGTACTGCAGCTCGGAGTTACCGCTGTAGCTCTGAATCGGGAACACGGAGCGGAATGCTGCTTCCAGACCGTACTGCCCTTCAGGATCTTGCTCGATAAACTTCTGGAACGAGTCAAGCTGGATAGAAAGGAGATATGGGACATCCAACACTTGTGGACGTTTACCAAAATCCTTACGAATACGTTTTTTCTCGGTATAGGAGTAAACCATAGGGTTCCTCAGCTCGCTGACAAGTCGACCCATCTGTCCGACGAAGGGACAGTTTGTGCAACACCATTTTGTGGACCGGAAAATTGAATACTTTCCGCAATACCTGTTGCTATCACGCTTAAATCATTTCGTTGCGATTTACACAGAGCGAGCACCCTGTCGCAGTATATTAAGTCGTCGATAGAAACAAGCATTGTCAGGACAATCAGCAGTCAAACAGTGTGAAATGCTACTGATGCCTTACAGCGCAAAAAGGCTGGTGACTAAAAAGTCACCAGCCGTCAGCCTAATGACTTAGGCTGCAACCAGAAGGGTTGGCTTATTTAACTTCAACTTCAGCGCCAGCTTCTTCCAGAGATTTTTTCAGTGCTTCTGCGTCGTCTTTGCTCACGCCTTCTTTCAGCGCAGCTGGAGCAGATTCTACCAGGTCTTTAGCTTCTTTCAGACCCAGGCCAGTTGCACCACGTACTGCTTTGATAACAGCAACTTTGTTAGCGCCAGCAGCTTTCAGAATTACGTCGAATTCAGTTTTTTCTTCAGCAGCTTCAGCCGGGCCAGCAGCTACAGCTACAGCAGCAGCAGCGGAAACACCGAATTTTTCTTCCATTGCAGAGATCAGTTCTACAACGTCCATTACGGACATAGCTGCAACTGCTTCAATGATTTGATCTTTAGTGATAGACATTTAAATTGTTCCTGAAAATCAGAATAAGTTTATACGTAAGCAAATGCTTTATAAAGATAACTGCTATTAAGCAGCTTCTTTCGCATCGCGAACAGCAGCCAGAGTGCGAACCAGTTTGCCAGCCGAAGCTTCTTTCATGGTTGCCATCAGGCGTGCAATTGCTTCTTCGTAGGTCGGCAGGGTTGCCAGGCGATCGATTTGCGATGCCGGGATCAACTCACCTTCAAAGGCTGCAGCTTTAACCTCAAATTTTGCATTCGCTTTCGCGAACTCTTTGAACAGACGAGCAGCAGCGCCCGGGTGTTCCATAGAGTATGCAATCAAGGTTGGACCAACAAACGTGTCTTTCAGGCACTCGAACTGAGTACCTTCAACTACGCGGCGCAGCAGGGTGTTACGAACAACACGCATGTAAACGCCAGCTTCACGACCTGCTTTACGCAGTTCAGTCATTTTATCTACAGTAACGCCACGGGAATCCGCAACTACTGCAGACAGCGCGCCTTTGGCTACTTCGCTGACTTCAGCAACAATCGCTTGTTTGTCTTGAAGATTTAAAGCCATTAGCTTTGCTCCTGGATGTTTGCCGGAACTCATGTTCCGGAACTCACTTCACTCTTCCCAACGGAAAGAGCGTCTTAATACGGTGAGCAGAAACAAGCCAGAGTATTCAAAAATAATCTTAGCGTTCTGTCACCGTCTACGCAGGGGATTAAGTTTCTTGCGAAACACCTGCGGTCTTCGACGGAGGCCTGGATAGGCCAGGCTCCAACGAACAAATCTTTTAGCCGCTAACTTTCGTTAGCAAACGTGGGGGTAAGATTGTAGACAAAATCACCGCCCACGTAAAGGCATTAGTTTGCAGCAGCGCTCAGGCCAGCCTGGTCAACTGCAACACCTGCACCCATGGTGGTGGAGATGCTAACTTTCTTGATGTACACGCCTTTCGCCTGAGTTGGTTTTGCTTTTTTCAGCGCAACCAGCAGAGCTTCCAGGTTTTCTTTCAGTTTGTCAGCGTCAAAGTCCACTTTACCGATGGTGGTGTGGATGATGCCGTTTTTGTCGTTACGGTAACGAACCTGACCTGCTTTAGCGTTCTTAACAGCTTCAGCAACGTTAGGGGTTACAGTACCCACTTTCGGGTTTGGCATCAGGCCGCGTGGACCCAGAACCTGGCCCAACTGGCCAACAACGCGCATTGCATCTGGAGATGCGATAACAACGTCAAAGTTCATTTCGCCTTTCTTGATCTGATCAGCCAGATCTTCCATACCTACCAGTTCAGCGCCGGCAGCTTTAGCAGCTTCAGCGTTTGCACCCTGAGCAAATACAGCTACGCGAACGGAACGGCCAGTACCGTGTGGCAGTACAGTCGCGCCACGAACGTTCTGATCGGATTTACGAGCATCGATGCCCAAGTTTACTGCAACGTCAACGCTTTCAACAAACTTAGCGGTAGCCAGTTCTTTCAGCAGAGCGATAGCTTCGTTGATGTCGTACTGTTTGGTCGCATCAACTTTGTCACGGATCACGGACATGCGCTTGGTCAGTTTAGCCATTTCTTAGTCCTCCACTACCAGGCCCATGGAACGTGCAGTACCTTCGATTGAGCGAGTCATCGCTTCAATGTCGGCACCAGTCATGTCGGCAGCTTTGGTCTGCGCGATTTCCTGCAGCTGAGCGCGGGAAATTTTACCCACTTTGTCTTTGTTCGGTTTACCGGAACCAGACTTGATACCAGCCGCTTTCTTCAGCAGTACTGCTGCTGGAGGGGTTTTGGTAACGAAAGTGAAAGAACGGTCAGCGTAAACAGTGATTACGACTGGGATTGGCAGACCTTTTTCCAGGGATTCAGTTTTTGCGTTGAACGCTTTACAGAATTCCATGATGTTCACACCCTGCTGACCCAGAGCTGGACCAACTGGTGGACTTGGGTTTGCCATACCAGCTGCAACCTGCAGCTTGACGTAGGCTTGTACTTTCTTAGCCATTCTAAAATCCTCTGATTGGGTGATAACGCCTCAGGGAGGCTCCCCGTGAATAAAATCGTTTTACAGGCCGAGGCCCATAAAAACAAAAGGCGCGAAATTGTATTCCAATCTCGCGCCTTGTGCAACGACTAAATCGCCGCTTTTTTGATCGCTCTTTAGGCTTTTTCTACCTGGGCAAAGTCCAGCTCTACCGGGGTCGCACGACCGAAGATAGAAACAGAAACTTTCAGGCGGGACTTCTCGTAGTCCACTTCTTCAACCACGCCATTAAAGTCAGCGAACGGACCGTCATTAACACGAACCATTTCACCCGGTTCAAACAGCGTTTTCGGACGCGGCTTATCACCAACCTGCTGCAGGCGGTTCATAATCGCATCAACTTCTTTGTCGCTGATTGGCGCCGGACGGTCAGACGTGCCGCCGATAAAGCCCATCACACGCGGTACGCTGCGCACCAGGTGCCAGCTCGCGTCGTTCATAACCATCTGAACCAGTACGTAACCCGGGAAGAATTTGCGCTCGCTTTTGCGACGCTGGCCGCCACGGATCTCAACCACTTCTTCGGTTGGAACCATAACTTCACCAAACAACTCTTCCATGTTGTGTAATTTGATGTGCTCACGCAGCGATGTAGCTACGCGGCCTTCAAAACCGGAAAACGCCTGAACGACGTACCAGCGCTTTTTAGGGGCTTCAGACATCTTAGAACCTCAGGCCAGTGATAAAGGATACCAGGCGAACCAGAATACCATCCAGTCCCCACAGGATCAGTGACATTACAGCGGTTACCGCCGCTACGATCAGCGTGGTGTGCAATGTTTCCTGGCGAGTCGGCCAAATTACTTTGCGGACTTCGGTACGCGCTTCACGAGCAAAAGCGACTGTCGCTTTGCCTTTCGTCGTCAACAGCGCGACACCACCCGCTGCAGCAATCAGAATTACCACTGCAAGCGCGCGTAGCGGCAGCATCATGTCACGATAAAGATAGTTGCCAACGATCGCTACAATCAGCAGCACGGCTACAACTACCCATTTCATCGCTTCCAGGCCGCGCCCGCTCCCTTGAGCTTCGGTATTCGCACTCATAAACCAACCTGTCAGAAGTATTCTACAAACATTTTCACCCCGCGATCGCGAGGCAAACCAAATCGAAATGCTAATTCGCTTTTCGAATTATACGCTCTCTGCAGAGCCTGTCTCAGCAATGATTATGACAAAAATAATCACTGATGAGCCAGGTTCTGATGTGAAAGCGTGCAAAAAGGGCATCAAATGATGCCCTTTTCATGCGCATTGCGTCAAATGTTATCAGCAATTAGCCGAGAACTTTAGCAACAACGCCCGCGCCAACGGTACGGCCGCCTTCACGGATTGCGAAACGCAGACCGTCGTCCATCGCGATTGGGTGGATCAGAGTCACAACCATCTTGATGTTGTCGCCTGGCATTACCATCTCTACGCCTTCTGGCAGTTCGATGGTACCGGTCACGTCAGTTGTACGGAAGTAGAACTGTGGACGGTAGCCTTTGAAGAACGGAGTATGACGGCCGCCTTCGTCTTTGGACAGGATGTACACTTCAGATTCGAACTTAGTGTGTGGCTTGATTGAGCCTGGCTTCGCCAG
>NZ_CAXOFU010000032.1:0-27498 GCF_964208575.1 Enterobacter soli
GTCAGGGCGGCGGCGACTGAGCCGCCCTGACACGTTCACACGTATTGTGGTGACAGAGAAGCAGAAAACGTGAAGTGAACGGAATCACTACCCGATCCGCATGTTCCCCTCACCCCACGCTTTCATTGTCAGATTTGTGCGGGCTGGTGCCCTCACCCTAACCCTCTCCCACGGGGAGAGGGAACCGATCGAGCGATGAATTACTACAGCGATTTAATTGCCTGCGTAGATAAAAATCTTAACGCTACTCCCTGTTCCGGCTGAAAATCGCCGAAGCGTTTACGGGAGCCCGGGTTGTCAGGGCGGCGGCGACTGAGCCGCCCTGACACGTTCACACGTATTGTGGTCACAGAGAAGCAGAAAACGTGAAGTGAACGGAATCACTACCCGACCCGCATATTCCCCTAACCCCACCACAAAATCCCCAATCAATACCGCACACAAACCGACTTGGTCTCACACCATCCGTCCAGCCAGTCCGGGCCGAAATCGCGGCCTGTTCCCGACTGCTTCATGCCGCCAAACGGCAGGTTGGCGTCAATCAGCGTATGGCTGTTGACCCACACCGTCCCGGCCTGCAGCCTGTCGGTATACTCCAGCGCTTTGCTCATGTTCTGCGTCCAGACGCTGGCGGTCAGGCCGTACTCGGTGTCGTTGGCCAGCTGCAGCGCCTCTTCGCCGTCCGCCACGCGCACCAGGTTCACTACCGGGCCGAATACCTCTTCGCGGGTCAGGCGCAGGCTGGCGTCGGGGTTAACCACCAGCGTTGGCGACACGTAATAGCCCTTGCCGTCCGGGCCGCGGTTGCCGGAGATCAGCTCCGCGCTGCGCGACTTCGCTTCGTCGAGGAAGGTCTGCACCTTGTCGCAGTGGGCGCGAGACACCAGCGGGTTGATAAACGCCTGCGGAGACATCCCCGGCCCGACGCTCAGGGACTTCACCGCCTGCTCGAAGCCGCTCACCAGGGTGTCGAACAGCGGCGCTTCAATATAGATACGCGAGCTGGCCGCGCACACCTGCCCCTGATTGAGGAAGCTGCCGGTCATCAGCCCTTCGATCACCCACGCAGGATCGGCATCCTTCAGCACGATGGCCGGATTTTTGCCGCCCAGCTCCAGCGTTACGCCGGTCAGGGTATCGGCCGCCGCCCGCGCAATCTGCTTGCCCGTCGCCGTGGAGCCGGTGAAGCTCACCTTGGCAATGTGCGGGTGCGAGGTCAGCGCCGCGCCGCATACCGCGCCGCTTCCCGTCACCACGTTAAACACGCCCTCTGGAATGCCCGCTTCGCTCGCCAGCTCCGCCACGCGCAGCATGGTCAGCGGCGTGGTTTCAGACGGCTTAATGACAATCGAGCACCCCGCCGCCAGCGCGGGCATGACCTTCCACATGCCGATCATCAGCGGGAAGTTCCACGGCACAATCCCGGCGACCACGCCAACCGGCTCTTTGCGCGTCCAGGCCTGATAGCGCGCCCCCTGCGGCAGCGGGATGGAGAGATCCAGGGTCTTGCCCGCGATTTTGGTGGTCAGCCCGGCGGTGTAGCGCATCCAGTTCAGGGTGCAGCCCACTTCAAAGGCGCGGGAGATGTTGATGGATTTCCCCTGCTCCAGGGTTTCAAGCTGCGCCAGCTCTTCGCCGTGCTGCTCAACCAGATCGGCGAAGCGCAGCAAAATGCGCTCGCGCTCGGCAGGCAGTTTTCCCGCCCAGCTGCGGGCGACAAAGGCGCGCCAGCCGGACATCACCGCGCGATCCACATCGTCCACGCTGGCATCGGCGGTGGAGGCAATCACTTCGCCCGTCGCCGGGTTAAATACGTTCAGACGTTTTTCGCTGTCGGACGCGGCCTGACGGCCCTCGATCCACAGTCCATGATGGCGGTCTAAAAACTGCTGCACGACGGGCAGGACTGCGGTCTGTGATTCAGACATAGGGTACTCCTTCGTTATTCTTCGCAGGGTCTCAATGCAGTCTAAGAGGGGTTTCGCATTCCCGCTTTTGTCTCTGTGACATTCGCTTTGCCACCTGTGACAGGCTCCGCAAAACATGATAATTCCCGCTTATAGCACTATTCCCGGTGAGTGTTCTTTCCTATAGTCAGCCTCGTAGGCCGGACAAATTGCAACACAAATGCAACAATGCGAAAACATTGAAAGCGCAGCGAGAACAACAATGGCGTGTGCAAGCGAACAGGAAAAGTATCAGCAGTGGCTGGCGCAAATTAACCAGGTTTGCGGGCGCTTTAACGCGCGTCCTTTAGAGGGCGAGTTTATCGGCGAGCTGGAAACCAGCTACGCCCGCAGCCTGAAGCTGAGCACCGTCACCGCCGGGGGCGTGAACCTGTTTCGCACGCGTCAGGAGATCAAAAACGGCAACGACGCCTGGTTCTACACGGTCTTCCAGCTTGAGGGCAGCGCCCAGCTCGAACAGGACGACCGCCGCTCGGTGCTGAAAACCGGGGATATCACCCTGATCGACGCCTCGCGTCCCTGCTCTATCTACTGGCAGGAAAAATCCCGCCAGATCTCCCTGCTCGTACCGCGCCAGATCGTCGAACAGCAGTGCCGCTTTCAGGAGATCAGCTGCGCGCTGACCCTGCCGCGCAGCCTGCCGACGGTGCAGCTGAGCCACAGGCTGTTACAGGAAAGTATGGGAAACGCGGCGCTCAGCGACAGGGAGAGTGAAGCTGCGCTGGAAGCGATGGTCTGCCTGCTGCGCCCGGCGTTTCAGCAGCGCGAAGCGGTGCAGCCGCGCAAAGAGCGCCAGTTCCAGAGCGTGCTGGCGCTCATCGACGACCATATCCAGTCGGAGGCGCTGCGCCCGGAGTGGATCGCCACGGAAAGCGGGATGTCGGTGCGCAGCCTGTACCGCATGTTTGCCGAAAAGGGGCTGGTGGTGGCGCAGTACATCAAGAACCGTCGGCTCGACCTGTGCGCGCAGGTGCTGCGCGCCGCGAGCGATGACGAAAAGCTGGCGGGGATTGGCTACAGCTGGGGATTTGCCGATCACAGCCACTTCTCGACCGCCTTCAAGCAGCGTTTCGGCGTCTCCCCTGGCGAGTACCGCAAGCGCTTTCGTTAGCTACTTTTTCAGCCACTTGCCGTTAATCCCCTTCACGTATTCTCCGGGCTGGGCGCGGGAAACCAGCTTCTGCCCCGCCATTTTCGCCACGTCGTCCACCGGCAGATTATTGCTGTCCGCCAGTTTCTGGTAGCTTTCGGTTCGCGCCGCATTGATTTGGTTCACCAGCGCCAGGGTTTCTGCGTCCTGGCGCACCGGGGCAATATAGCCGCTCAGGGTTTCCCCCACGCGCCCCTGGGCGCGCGCCTCGCTCAGGGTGAGCGTTGCAGCCTGCGCGTTCATGCCAAGCGCCAGTAAAATGAGTGCTAACGTTCGTTTCATGGCGTCCTCAGAACAGATCGCTGCGCGATTTCAGCAGGGTTTCGACATCTTTATCCACCTTGATGTGGATTTCGTGCTCAATTTTCACGTTCATATTGATGGTAATCGGCTCCTTGGGTGCCGCCACTTCAATGCGCGGCGTACAGCCTGTCAGCAACGCGACAACGGCCACGGTGAGTACACCAGCCAGCTTTTTCATTGTTGTTCCTCACTTTCCTTGCTTGTCGAACTGCGGGTCGTATTCGGTAACGCCGCGTGTTGCTCTAACCAGGTTTGCAGATTGTCCCCGAAGCGCAGGCTGCGCCAGAGGGTAAAGACATTTTCGTCGTGGGTGTAGTTCAGGTTGACGGAGCTGCTTTTGCCGTCCACCCGGCTGGTTCCCTTGATGGTCGCCTGCATGGTTAATTCACCCAGATTATCTAAATTGATTTTCGTCCACGAACGCGAAATTTCCATATAGCGGAGCCAGTTAATTGCCGCCCCGGCGACCATATTATCCTTCACGATGGCATCGGCGGTGTCTTTATCGATGCGCAGCGTCATCGGGCCGGGGTTGGTTAGCCAGCCGTCTTTGATGATCCATTTCTCGTTGTCGAGCCAGAACGGCAGCGCCCCGCTCACCGGACCAGACATCGTGAACTGCTTGGGATTCACGGCGCTGATAAGCTCGCTCGACGAGATATTGTTCACCCGCAGCAGGGCCGGATCGTGCTGGGGCATTCGCAGCTGCTGCATGGTGATTTTCCCGCCGAGGGCGTCCACGCTGACGTTGGTTAACAGCAGCGGATGGTCGTCGCTCCAGGGGTAATCCCCCTGCAAATCGGCGGTGATATTGCGCGCGGTGACCAGGTTCACCACTTCGCCAATGCGCAGGGTGACCGGGCCGCGCGTGCCGAGGGACCAGGTGCCGTCGCTAAAGCGGAACGGCAGCACGAAATCAACGCCGTTGATCTGGTTATCGGGCATCCAGGCGCTGCCGGATTTCAACACGCCGTGGCCGCCGGCTTCAAAGCCCTGCCCGGCGGCGGCGGAGAAGGCCACCTGCGCGTAGAGATCGCCGTCGCGCAGGCTCATTTTCCAGTCGGGCGGAATCAGCGGCTGAAACACGGTGAGAGACTGTTTCGGCCACCACGCCTGACCGCGCAGGCGCTCCCCGTCCCAGCGGCCGTTCACCTGCACCGGGCCGATGGCCTCGGCGTGCAGATCGCCCTTAAACTGGAAGACCGTCGGGTCGCTGCCCTCCACGCTGAACATCAGCACCGACGGCGGTAGCACGCTGCCGCCGGAGAAGCTGGTTTGTCCGGCGTTCAGCGCCAGCGCGCCGCTAAAGTGCGGGTCGGCGGGGTCGCGCCGCCAGCGCACCGGTTTATCCAGCACCAGACGCGGCTTGCTTACCAGCATGGTGCCGTACTGGAGCTTGTCGAACCCGGTGGAGAGATCCGTCAGCTCAATGACGTTGTCGCGCCATTCGCCCTTTCCGGCCACGTCCCAGCGCGCGTTCATCGGCGTGAAGTTGCCTTTGCCCCAGTAACGCCACTCCCACAGGCCGTTGTCGGGTAAAAAGTCGCTCGCCTGCCCGTCCAGATGCAGCTCAAAATCGCCCATCTCGTTTTCATGCGCGCGTAAAATCGCCTGTAAGCGACCGTCGACGCCCTTCTGTGTAAGCTTCACCCCCGCAAGCGGCCAGCGGATCTCGTCGATATTCAGTGAGTTGATGATTCTACCCCGCGAGCGCAGGAGCGCGCCGGGCTCAAAGGTCAGCTGCGGATCGCTCAGGCTGCCGGTGAGTTTCGCAGGTAATTTGGCGTAGAGGATGAGGTCGTTTTGCTTGGCCTCGCCGTTCAGGTACAGCGGCATATCGCTGTTTTCCATGTTCAGCCTGCCCGGCCCGATATTCAGCACGGCGTTGCCTTTGCCCGCGTCACCCTGGGTCAGCACGTTCAGGCGTCCGGTCAGGGTGGCGTTCTCCAGCCCCTGCTGCCAGTTATCGACCTTCAGCCCCACGCGTCCACTCAGCGGCATCCCGGAGAGCAGCCAGTTCCAGCGTCCGTCGCTGATGGTGAACTGCTGCCGGGTAATCTGCCACGGCAGGTCGAGCAGCGGATCGGGATTGTCCCGCGCCATCACCACCAGCTGGCCCTGATTCTCTTCCCAGTCGAGGTCAGCATCCACCAGCGAAGAGAGCTGCGGCACGTTAAAGGTGGCGAGCGCGTGGCCTTTCACCGGCACGCCGTCCGGCACCAGCGGCATCGTGAACTCTCCCACCAGCGTTACGGGCTGCGGGTGGTCGGGCAGACGGGCTTCAAGCTTGCTGACGGTCAGCGCCCGTCCGCGCAGCTTGCCCTGAAAAGTGACCTGCTCGCCCTGATAGCTCACTTCCTGAATCGCGGGCGTCAGGGAAACCTTTAGCTCCCCTTCCCACTGCTGCCAGGGCGAGAGCGTCAGGCGGTGAACGGTAAGCCAGGTATTGGGCAGCAGCGACTGCCACTGCGCCAGGGTTTTGGGTGCCGCCGTAGAGGGTGCGGTCTCGGGGAGCTTGCTCAGACAGGCCGTATTGAGATCGAGCGAGGCGATGTCCAGCTTCCAGCGGCTGGGGTGCGAGAGCGTCGCGTTTTCGATTTTCGCGATCTCGCAGTCCTCAACCAGATAGCGCAAATCCGGGATAATCAGCGCGTGCCGCGTAAAGCGGGGGCTGGTTTCGAAGGCGATGCGCGTACCGACGGGAAGCCAGATCCCGGCGAGCGTCGGCACCCACTGCGCAAGCGTTATCAGCAGCGTCAGCGGCAGCAGTATCAATAGCAGTAATAGCGCAATCGCGGCTTTGTATTTACCCTTCATGGGCAGTTAATATCCTGATTTATCGAAAGAAATAAGCCGACAGAGCCGCGTATTGTCGCATGTTTAGCCCGTCAGTTGAAGCAAATGCCAGTTTTAAGGATAGATGGTCTGGCTTCGCGCGCTCAACTTCGTTCTTATTGGACTAAGCTTAAACCTTTATTGACGCCTTCGTTCTGCATGAAGGCCCCAGAGCCGCCCGGGAGCATATATGACTGACATTAATGAACGCGTTGAACACCTTGAAAAGACAATTGATGAACTGCAGCTCGAGGTTCACGCTTCAAGGTTAGCCATCACCATTTTGTACAAAATGATCGACAAGCAGATTGACGATCCCGCCCAGGCGCTAAATCCGGATGAACAGGAAAAGAGCTCCGCGCCGCTGGTTAAGTTCAATCATCCTGAGCAAGAGGAATACGAGGAGAAGCTGACCCAAAGAGTGTTAGCCCTGCTGACGCGCTCAGAGAAAACGGTCTGACCGACTGCAACGCGGATGTTGTCCTTGCGGAACATCTGCGCGTTGATTTCCCAGCAATCGCCCGCCTGCGGTTTCCCGTTCCCATGATTGCTCAGCTTTTTTACCGCCGGGGACAAACGGCCGTGTGGGATGACGCATCGCGAGAGCATCGGCAGTAATCCTTGCAGATGATTTTCCCCCTGCCTGACTGAACGTTTCGTTCCCCTGTCATCCCCGGTTACGCCATGCTTTCTCCACCCGAATGGTTGAATGCGCAAATACTGCCCATATAAGAGCGCTATGTCGTTGGAATTTCATAGAGTTAACCGCCTTAAATGCTCTAGAATGATTGATAGAACTTATTGAATTCAATAATATTTTATGAATTGTAAGATTATTTTAATCATGCTAACGTGAATGCAAAATCACTGGAGAAAGTCTTATGAAACTCGCGGTTTATAGCACAAAGCAGTACGACAAAAAGTATCTGCAACATGTTAACGAGACTTATGGATTCGAACTTGAATTTTTCGACTTTCTGCTGACTGAGAAAACGGCGAAAACAGCGCACGGCTGCGAAGCGGTCTGTATTTTCGTTAACGATGACGGTAGCCGTCCGGTTCTGGAAGAGTTGAAAAAGCACGGCGTTAAGTACATCGCCCTGCGCTGCGCGGGCTTTAACAACGTGGATCTGGATGCCGCCAAAGAGCTGGGGCTGAAGGTGGTTCGCGTCCCGGCCTACTCGCCGGAAGCGGTGGCTGAACACGCCATCGGCATGATGATGTCCCTGAACCGTCGCATTCACCGTGCCTATCAGCGCACCCGCGACGCCAACTTCTCGCTGGAAGGCTTAACCGGCTTTACCATGTACGGCAAAACCGCGGGCGTGATCGGCACCGGTAAAATCGGCGTTGCAGCCCTGCGTATTCTGAAAGGTTTCGGGATGCGCCTGCTGGCGTTCGATCCGTATCCAAGCGCCGCGGCGCTGGAGCTGGGCGTGGAATACGTCGATCTGAACACGCTGTTCTCGCAGTCCGACGTGATCTCCCTGCACTGCCCGCTGACGCCGGAAAACTATCATTTGCTGAACCAGACGGCGTTCGACCAGATGAAAGACGGGGTGATGATCGTCAACACCAGCCGCGGCGGTTTGATTGACTCCCAGGCGGCAATTGAAGCGCTGAAAACCCAGAAGATTGGCGCGCTGGGCATGGACGTCTACGAGAACGAACGGGATCTGTTCTTCGAAGACAAGTCTAACGACGTGATTCAGGATGACGTGTTCCGTCGCCTGTCCGCCTGCCACAACGTGCTGTTCACCGGTCACCAGGCGTTCCTGACCGCCGAAGCGCTGATCAGCATTTCAGAAACCACGCTGGGGAATTTGCAGCAGCTGGATAAGGGTGAAGATTGCCCGAATGCAATAGCTTGATCCAGGGGGCCGGGCGGCGACTTTGCCTCACCCGGCTCGCAAAATTTTACGCCCGGTAAGCATAACGCTACCGGGCGTTGCGTTAATTCAGCCCGCGATTTTTCAGCATCGGCTCAATCAGCGGATCGTGTCCGCACCAGTCCCATCCCAAACAGACCTGAGTCACAATCAATCTCTTTTGATTATGCTGACAACCTCGAAAATCATTTCATGGACGAGTTGGTCAAAGCCGCTGTGAACGCTCAACTTCTATAAATTAAGGCTATTACGATGGGTCTGTGCATGGTGATGGCGTTGATTTTTTGCTACGCAAAGGTGATATTGACCTGACACTTATTTTTTTAGGGATAATGAGAATGTTCAGTAAACTGTGGTTTATTAAGTCCTGGTACGCTGGTGCTACGGTCTTTACCTGCTTTAACTTGGGATACCACATTGGTGAATTTTATTTTAATGGATCACGTATACCATGGGTGATAAGCGTTGCAGTGGCTTGCATTATCAACTGGGGTGCAGCGCCTTTCTTCAGGAAGGTTGCGACTGAGGCAACGCAAAAACAATAAAAAGCCGCCCGGAGGCGGTTACAGTTACTATAGACTGTCTCGATGTTCATGAAGTCGGTCTTTAATGGTGTTTTCAAAAACCTGGGTCCAAATTCATTTTCACAATCGCGTTATTCCCCACCTGATATCTTGCATTGTAGTCAGCGCGAGTTATTTTGAGCTCTGCAACTTGAGAAATAAAATCTGGTGTTGAAATCCCTTGCTGCTTATTGTCGAACACTTTCATGAGATAAGTGTCGGAGTCAAAATTAATTACGTCGTAACGCATTAAGTTTGCATCAGTCTTGCTGTTGATATAGTAGGTGGTAAGACCATAAATCATTATTATTATCCTTTTTTAACATGCGAACCTAAATCATGGTGGCGGCTGCGGAGGAGTTTTGTGAAAGAAAAAATCGGACAAAAAACCGGGCGTCACGCCCGGTTCTGTTTTCAGCAAAATACACCCTACTCTTTTAACCCACGGTTCTTAAGCATCGGCTCAATCTCAGGATCGTGCCCGCGCCAGTCCCGGTACAATGCTTCCAGATCGCTGCTGTTGCCGCGCGACAAAATCGCCTCGCGGAATTTCTGTCCGTTCTCCCGCGTTAAGCCGCCCTGCTCCACAAACCACTGGTAGCCGTCGTCCGCCAGCATCTGCGTCCACAGGTAGGCGTAATACCCCGCCGCATAGCCGCCGCCGAAGATATGGGCGAAATAGCTGCTGCGATAGCGCGGCGGCACCGCGGGCAGATCCAGCCCCTCTTTTTTCAGCGCCTGCGCTTCGAAGGCCTCAACGTCATCCACGCTGTCCTGCGCGCTAACGGCATGCCAGTTCATGTCGAGCAGCGCGGCGCTCAGCAGTTCGGTCATGTCATAACCTTTGTTGAACTGCGTGGCGTTAAGCATCTTGTCGCGCAGCGCCTCCGGCATCGGCTCGCCGGTCTGGTAGTGACGGGCATAGTGGGCGAACACCTGCGGATGGCTGGCCCAGTGCTCGTTAATTTGCGACGGGAATTCGACGAAATCACGCGGCGTGTTGGTGCCGGAGAGCGTGGCGTAGCGCTGGGTGGCAAACAGGCCATGCAATGTATGACCAAACTCGTGGAACAGGGTCACCACATCGTCCCAGGAGATCAGCGCCGTCTGTCCGTTAGCCGGTTTTTGGTAATTGCAGACGTTGTAAATCACCGGATGCGCCGCGAACTCATAAGACTGCTCAACAAAGTTGCCCATCCAGGCGCCGCCGCCTTTGGAGTCTCGGGCGAAGAAATCGCCGTAGAACAGCGCCATGCCCTCGCCCGTGTGGTCGAAAATTTCCCATACGCGGACGTCAGGGTGATACACCGGGATGTCAAAACGCTCGACAAAGCGGATGCCAAAGAGCTGGCTGGCGGCCCAGAACACGCCGTCGTGCAGCACTTTATCGAGGGCAAAATAGGGTTTGATCTGCGATTCATCCAGCGCGTAGCGAGCTGAACGCACGCGCTCGGCGTAAAACGCCCAGTCCCATGCCTGCGCGGTAAACCCGCCCTGCCGGTCATCAATCACCTTTTGAATATCGGCCAGCTCGCGCTCTGCGCGCGCACGCGCCGCCGGGACAATACCGCGCATAAACTGCAGCGCCGCCTCCGGCGTTTTCGCCATCTGGTCGGCCGTGCTCCAGCTGGCGTAGCTGTCGAACCCAAGCAGCTGCGCCTGACGCGCGCGCAGCGTGACCAGGCGGCGGATAATCTCGCGGGTATCGTTTTCATCGCCCTTCTGGGTGCGCGTCCAGCCCGCCTTAAACAGCGCCTCACGCGCCTGGCGCTGGGTAAGCGCCGAGAGCGCCGGCTGCTGGGTGGTATTCAGCAGCGGGATCAGCCAGCGATCGTTGAGCCCTTTTTCAGCCGCCGCCTGCGCCGCCGTGGCGATGTCGTCCGCGCTGAGCCCGTCAAGCTGACGGACGTCATCCACCACCAGCCCGCCGGATTTATCCGCCGCCAGCAGGCGCTGGTTAAACTGGCTGGTGAGCGACGCGGATTCGGTATTGAGCGCTTTCAGCTCCGCTTTTTCGTCGGCACTCAGCCTCGCCCCGGCCAGCACAAAGCGCTGATAGGTTTCGTCAACCAGACGGCGCGACTCGGGATCGAGCGCCGCGCGCTGCTCGCGAACGGCCTCCACGCGGGCAAACAGCGTTTCGTTCAGCCAGATATCGTTCGCCAGCCCGGCCAGCTCGGTGGAGAAAGCCTCGTCCAGCTCCTGCAAATAGTCATTGGTGTGCGCCGAGGTCATGGCAAAAAAGACGCTGGTCACGCGGGACAGCATCGCGCCGCTTTTTTCCAGCGCCAGCACGGTGTTGTTGAAGTCCGGCGCGGCGGTCTGGGCGATAATGGCATCAATGTCGGCACGCTTCTGGCGCAGGGCTTCATCAAATGCCGGGCGATAGTGGCTATCGTTAATCACGTCAAAACGGGGTGCCTGATAGGGCAACAGGCTGATTTCAAAGAATGGATTGGTGTCCGACATCGTTTACTCCTGGAAACGGGTTATCTCCCCAGAGTAGGCCAGGCCGCTCCGGCCTGCAATGGCGTCATACAAATGTTGCCTTAACGCACGCCCTGAGAGCGTGCTATGGTAATACAACATAAAAAGCGTTGAGGAACAGTGAGATGATTATTTTAGTTACCGGGGCAACGGCAGGTTTTGGTGAAAGCATCACGCGCCGCTTCGTCGCTAACGGGCATAAAGTGATTGCAACCGGTCGTCGTCAGGAACGTTTGCAGGAGCTGAAGGACGAGCTGGGCGACAGCATCCTGACCGCCCAGCTGGACGTGCGTAACCGCGCTGCCATTGAAGAGATGATTGCTAATCTGCCTTCTGAATGGCAGGCCATCGACGTGCTGGTTAACAACGCCGGTCTGGCGCTGGGCTTGGAGCCTGCGCACCGTGCCAGCGTAGAAGACTGGGAAAACATGATCGACACCAACAACAAAGGCCTGGTGTACATGACCCGCGCGGTGCTGCCTGGCATGGTTGAGCGCAATCGCGGCCACGTGATCAACATCGGCTCGACCGCCGGAAGCTGGCCTTACGCGGGCGGTAACGTGTATGGCGCCACCAAAGCCTTCGTTCGCCAGTTCAGCCTCAACCTGCGCACCGACCTGCACGGCACTGCGGTCCGCGTGACCGATATCGAGCCGGGCCTGGTGGGCGGCACCGAGTTCTCCAACGTGCGCTTCAAAGGCGACGATGCGAAAGCGGGTAAAACCTACGAAAACGCCAACGCGCTGACGCCAGAAGATGTGACCGAAGCGGTCTGGTGGGTGGCGACGCTGCCGAAACACGTCAACATTAACACCGTTGAAATGATGCCGGTCAGCCAGAGCTTTGCCGGACTGAGCGTCCATCGCGGCTAATTTGCCCTCCCCGGCCTGCGGGCCGGGTCTGTGATGCCAGTCAAAAGAATGGTAGTATGTTCAGGTTAACTCTCTGAGAAATCACAACCAATGGCCGCTGAATCGCAACTCAATCCCACCCAGCCTGTTAATCAGCAAATCTATCGCATATTGCGACGTGACATCGTTCATTGCCTGATCCCGCCGGGAACGCCTCTTTCCGAAAAAGAAGTGTCGGTTCGCTTCGACGTTTCTCGCCAGCCGGTGCGTGAAGCCTTTATTAAGCTCGCGGAAAACGGCCTGATCCAGATCCGCCCGCAGCGCGGCAGCTACGTGAACAAAATTTCGCTCTCGCAGGTGCGTAACGGCTGCTTCGTTCGCCAGGCGATTGAGCGCGCGGTGGCGCGCCGTGCGGCATCGCTGATTAACGATAACCAGTGTTATCTGCTGGAACAAAACCTGAACCAGCAGCGCATCGCGATTGACCGCAAGCAGCTGAATGACTTCTTCCAGCTCGACGATGAGTTTCACCAGAAGCTGGCGCAAATCGCAGACTGCCAGCTGGCATGGGACACCATCGAGAACATCAAAGCCACCATCGACCGCGTGCGCTACATGAGCCTGGATCATGTCTCTCCGCCGGAAATGCTGCTTCGCCAGCATCATGATATTTTCAGCGCGCTGGAAAAACGCGATCTCGACGGCGTGGAAAACGCAATGACCATGCATTTGCAGGAAATTAGCGAATCGGTGCAGTTAATTCGGCAGGAAAATAGCGACTGGTTTAGCGAAGATTAATGGCTGCCGCATCCCGATATTTCTGGGGACGCGGCGGTTATATTAGCGAACAACTAATACCGGAATTCGCGCGTAGCGTAAAATAGATTCCGCGTTCGAGCCGAGGAGGTGCGTGGTAATACTTGGGTTTTTAGACCCGATAACAATGACGTCAAATTCCCCTTCTTTACTCAGGGCAATAATTTCATCACGCACGTTCCCAAAACGAACCTTACAGTGAATATTCTCCGGAGCGATATCAAATAAACGCTTTAAGGCGTTCATTTTCTTTTCTGACTCCGTGGTCATGTACTCTTCGAACTTTTTGATATCCGCGTTGAACCCGCGCAGCAGCGAGCGGCTGCTGTTCGGCAGGATGTTCACCAGCGTGATGGACGCCCCTTCTGCCTTCGCGAGGTTCGCTGCATGACGAACCGCTTTATCACTCAAATCCATTTCAAATACATCAACAGGCATCAAAATATTTTTGTACATACCTGGCTCCTTATTCCTGTGAAAGAGTTATTTTCTGTAGATAGAATTGCATTATCACGGTAAACAAACCCTAAACCGTTGCCTGCTGTTATCATCAATAAAGGCAAACAATTGTCCGGATTGTAAATAGACGTTGAGATATGTCAGCACATAAATTTGTGCCGCCGGAAACGGCGGCACGGGAAGTATTTACAGCTGTGCAGCGAATTGCGCGACGGCCGCTTTCGCGCCCTTCTGCAATAATGTTTGATACGCGTTCATTACCGCATCGACAAATACCGCCTCTTTCGGCAGCTCATTGCCGAAAATAGCCTCAATGCCGAGCAGCGCGTGCACGCGGCTTTCGCCTTCGGCACTGCCGTTAACCGCCGCCTGGATCGCCGCGAGCTGCGGGTCGCTGACGTCGATTGGATTGCCCTGCTCATCCACGCCGCCAACGTAGCGCATCCAGCCGGCCACGCCCAACGCCAGCAGCGGGAAGCTCTTCTGGTGCACCAGATGCCAGCGCACGGAGTCCAGCATACGCTGAGGCAGCTTCTGGCTACCGTCCATCGCGATTTGCCAGGTGCGGTGGCGCAGCGCCGGGTTGCTGTAGCGCGCGATCAGCAGATCGGCGTAATGCGCAAGGTCAACGCCTTTCACCTTCAGGGTCGGCGCCTGCTCTTTCAGCATCAGCGCGTGGGCGGCGCGGCGATAGTTTTCATCTTCCATGCAGTCGTTAATGTGCTGATAGCCAGCCAGATAGCCGAGGTACGCGAGGAACGAGTGGCTCCCGTTCAGCATACGCAGCTTCATCTCTTCGAACGGGATCACGTCGGCCACCAGCTCTGCCCCCGCTTTTTCCCACGCCGGGCGACCAGCGACGAAGTTATCTTCGATAACCCACTGGCGGAACGGCTCGCAGGCTACGCCTGCCGGATCGCGCACGCCGGTCAGCTGTTCGATTTTATCCAGGGTTTCAGCCGTTACTGCCGGAACGATACGGTCGACCATCGTGGACGGGAAGGTCACATTGGCTTCGATCCAATCCGCCAGCTCGGCGTTCACCGCGCGGGCATAGGCGCAGGTGACGTTGCGCATAACGTGGCCGTTTTCTGGCATATTATCGCAGGACATCACGGTGAAGGCCGGCAGGCCCGCCGCTTTACGACGCGCCAGGGCTTCAACGATCACGCCCAGCGCAGACGTTGGCTGATGCGGGTTTTTCAGGTCCGCCACGATGAAGGGGTGATCGAGCATCAATTGCCCGGTCGCCGGAGAGTGGCAGTAGCCCTTCTCGGTAATCGTGAGCGAGACAATCGCAATCTGTGGTTCGCACATGGCGTTCAGCACGGTTTCCAGGCCATCAACCTGAACGTGCAGCGCTTTCTTCACCACGCCCACCACCCGCGATGTCCAGGCATCGGCAGACATTTCAGCGACGGTATAGAGATTGTCCTGAGCCTTAAGATCGGCAATTTGCTGCTCGCCGCCAATCAGGTTCACTTCGCAGTAACCCCAGTCGCTACCGTGTTCAGCGGCCAGAATGTCGGTATACACCGCCTGGTGCGCACGATGGAAAGCGCCAAACCCTAGATGAACAATTCGCGTTTTCAGGTTTTCGCGATCGTACTGAGGAAGCGTGGCTTTCGCCTTTAATAACTGGTTTTCCATGATTAAGACTCGTTGTCGTAATGTAAAATGTAACCCCGCAGCGACAACACCCTCGCCGCTGCGGATCTGCTGACTACACCAACTAGAATGGCAGTACGTATGAAAATGGATGAGCCATAACCATACTGAATGTGCCGCGCCGAATATTGATTTACATTAACTTTCGTCTAATTGGTGTGATATAAAAATCAAGTTGTGTGACATCTAGAGCAAAAGATATAAACCACTCTAGCCCGCCGCTGTTACCCTTGGGGAAACACTTGCCGGGAAGGCGTTTTTGCCCTGACACAGCGTGTCGTAGGCGTACCCGGTGAGATCTTCCACCACCCGACGCGCTTCCGGCGTGGCCAGCTGCGGAGAGCCGTTGGCTTTCAGGCGATCCAGTTCATCAACAAAAATCTTGTGCGTGCGTTTGTTGAGGTGGAACGTCAGCGCCTGCCACAGCGCCAGAATCAGCAGCCCGGCAGTGCCAATGAATAACATCATGGCGATGGTATGGATGGCCTCCGGCGGCTGGGTCTGACTTCCCTTCACGAAGCCCCCGCTTTGCAGCAGCAGGCCGACAATAAAGGTCGCGATGGCCACGGTGGTTTTGCGGGCAAAGGTCATCACGGCGGCAAAGAGTCCTTCACGGCGCTGGTGGCTGACCATTTCATCGATATCCGGAATAAACGGGAACACGTTCCACGGGGTAAATTCCAGAACCGAACGCCCCACCTGGTACAGCCCTGCCAGAATGACCAGCGTGGCCACGGTGTTGAGCGCCGGGATTTGGTACACGGCAAAGAAGCCCCCCAGGCACAGCATCATCAGCGAATAAGCAAAGATATAGAGCTTAGACGGGCCATACTTGATGATCCCAATACCGGCCACGAGCGTGACGGGCAGGCCGACAATGCTCATCGACAGCAGAGTTCCCGCCAGCGACGAAGAGACATTCAGACAGTAAACGCAGAAGAACACGAATACGGTGTTGTAAACGTCTTTGCCGGTGAACGACAGCAGGTAGATAGCCAGATGCTTTCTGAACGCGCGGACCTTAAGGGTTGAGCCGTAGTCTTTAAACAGCTGGAAAAAGGCCGCCAGCTTTTCCAGTCCGGTTTTACGCGGCGCGCGGGTCTCGATGTCGGCCTTCATCTCCGGCGTCAGCTCGCGTTCCCAGGTGACTTTCCAGGAAATGAACACGCAGACCATAAACAGCACCGCAAAAATAACCCCGTTAATCAGGTACGCATGGGCGCTATTTTCCCCGAAGTAGCCGATGAGCAGGCCGGGAATAAAGGTTGCCAGGAACGTGCCCGACGCCGATAAAAACATACGGCAGGTTGACAGCTTGGTTCGGGAATTAAAGTCTTTGGTCATTTCTGAAGGCAGGGTTTCCCACGGAATAAGCACCATTGCCGCAATAATCTCGAACGCTAAATAGACCGCAAGATAAAATCCATAGCCCATACCATCAAGCCAGAGCAGCGCATATACCAGCATTAGCGGTGCGCCGATCAGCAGGAAAAAGCGACGGCGGCCAAATTTCTTACCAAAATAATTTTTATAAAAGTGGTCGGTAAAACTGCCCATAAAAAGACTGACGATGGCGTCGACAATACGCGCAATGGCGACAATCGATGCCGCCTCTACCGGCGACAGGCCAACAAACGTGGTGTAGAAAAAAAGAAGCCAGGCGCCAATAACGGTAAACGCGCCGCCGCCCATAATATCGGTCAAGCCATAGCCAATACTAACCGGAATGGTTATTTTTTTGTTTTTCCGAGACATGATCCATCCTCTCTAGATGAAGAGCATTAAAAATCGAAATAATTCCTGGCGTTATCGTGGCAAATATTGACGATCATTCGAGAAAGAATGTCGTTATTGTCGGGCACTTCCCCCTTCTCTACCCATCCCCCAATTAAATTACACAGGATGCGGCGGAAATAATCATGGCGCGTATAGGATACGAGGCTGCGGGAATCGGTAAGCATGCCGACGAAGTTCATTAATAGCCCCTGATCGGCCAGGCTATTAAGCTGATTTTCCATGCCGCGTCGCGTGTCGTTAAACCACCAGCCGGAGCCAAACTGGATCGGCGATTTCACGCCGTGCTCCGCAGACTGGAAGTTAGCGATGGTTGTCGCGACCACGTCGTTGTAGCTGGCGTTCAGGTTATACAGAATGGTTTTCGGCAGCGCGTCCGCCTGCGCCATCGCGTCCAGCAGGCGGTTCAGGTTGGCGGCCAGATGGTTCTGGTCGGTCAAGGAGTCAAAGCCGGTGTTGACGCCCAGCGCCCGATACATACGAGTATTGTTATTACGGATCGCGCCAAAATGAATCTGCATTGCCCATTTGCGCTGTTTATAGTGACGCGCCAGCATCACAAATATCGCGCTTTCCAGCCTCGCAGTTTCCTGCGGGTTTAACGCCTCGCCTTTGCGCTTGCGGTTGAACAGGCGGTTAATGTCCTCTTCATTTGCGGCCTGATAGCGGATCTCAACCGGGCCGTGATCGGAAATACGGCATCCCGTTTCGTGGAAATAATCAATTCGGTTTCCCATTGCCGCGGTGAAATCATTAAATGAGGCAATGTCGACCTGCGTTATTTCCGCCAGGCGCGTAATAAAGGCAGAAAATACCAGCGCGTCTTCGGCAAATACATCGTCGGGACGAAACGTTGGCAGAACCTTTACGTTAAACGAAGCGTCGTCACGCAATAGCTGATGATAGCGTAAAGAGTCCAATGGCGAATCGGTGGTGCAAATCACTTCGACGTTTGAGCGTTTAATTAATTCCCGCGGCGCGAAGTCGGGCTGCTGCAATAAGCGGTTGCAGTGCTCCATAATTTCGCGCCAGTTATGGCTGCCAAGCGGTTCGTCGCAGGAAAAGTATTTATTCAGCTCCAGGTGCGTCCAGTGATAAAGCGGATTACCAAAGCTGGACTCCACGGTTTCAGCCCATGCGGCAAACTTCTCTTCGGGTGACGCATCGCCGGTAATAAACTTTTCGTCGATACCGTTGGCGCGCATCGCGCGCCATTTGTAGTGGTCACCCCCCAGCCAAAGCTGGGAGATGTTTGCTGCGTTTTGGTTTTCGAAAATCTCTTTGGCATCAAGATGGCAGTGATAGTCGATAACAGGCAGGTCTTTCGCATAGTCCTGATAAAGCTTCACGCCTCTTTCATTGCCGATCATAAAGCGATCGTTAATAAAACTCATGACTGCATTCCGTAGCGATGCGCTTTCGCTTTTAAGGCTTTCGCTTCTGCGGCATCTTCAGCTTCGCTCAGGTCGCGGTCGCACACTTCCGGCATGAATATCGCGGAGACCAGGCCAATCAGGGAGTAGACAATCATCATGACGACAATCGGCCACCAGGAACCGGTCATGTTGCAGAAGATACCCGCCAGAACCGGACCAAAACCAACTGCCACCAGGCCGCCCGCCTCTTTCGAAATCGCCATACGGGTAAAGCGGTTACGCGAGCCAAACATTTCGGCCATCGTGATGTTTTCCAGCGCAAACAGGCCGAGCACCGCGAAGTTGTGAATGATGATGATGGACATCATGATCACGCCCGGGCTGTAGCTGTTGTCGACGATGATCGACAGCATCGGGTACGCCAGCAGAATGGCGGAGATGTTCAGCACAATGTAAGGCAGACGACGGCCAATTTTGTCCGACAGCCAGCCCAGCAGCGGAATGGAGATAAAGCCGAGGATGGAGCTGATCATCAGCGCATCCGTGGGAATGCTCTTGTTGAACATCAGCGTCTGGACGAGGTAGCCCGCCAGGAACGTCTGGATCAGACCTGAGTTACCCGCCTGACCGAAGCGCAGACCGGTCGCCAGCCAGAACGACTTGCTCTTGAACATTGCGCCCAGCGTGGATTCCTGCGCGACGGCCGGGGCGACGGTCTCTTCATCGCTCACTTTTTCGAAGACAGGGCTCTCTTTCAGGTTCATTCGCAGCCAGATAGCGAAGATCATCACCACCACGCTTGCGAGGAACGGAATACGCCAGCCCCAGGCAATCAGCTGTTCACGATCGAGCACGAAGAACATCACCGCCCAGATAGCCGTTGCGCTCAGGGTGCCGCAGTTGGTGCCCATCGCCACCAGCGAGGAGATAATGCCGCGTTTCCCTTTCGGCGCGTACTCCGCCAGCATGGTTCCCGCACCGGAGATTTCCGCCCCGGCCCCCAGGCCCTGGATGATACGCAGGGTCACCAGCAGCACCGGTGCGAAAATGCCAATCTGCGCGTAGGTCGGCAACACGCCAATCAGCGTGGTACAGATCCCCATCATGGTTATGGTGATAAACAGCACTTTTTTACGGCCAATGCTGTCGCCCATGCGGCCAAAAATAAAGGCCCCGACGATACGGGCGATGTAGCCTGCGCCGTAGGTTCCCATCGCCAGAATCAGCGCCATCGCGGCGGATTGCTCCGGGAAGAAGATCTCATGGAAGACCAGCGCGGCCCCCAGGGAGTAGAGCTGGAAATCCATAAATTCGAGCGCAGTGCCAAGCCAGCCTGACACGGCGGCTTTCACCAGATCTGAGGTCGTTCTTTGAGGTTGTGTCTGAGTCATAATGGCTATCTCTGAAAGGTAAGATGCGTACCACTTAGAGCCTGTCTTTGCAGGCTCTTAACCGCGTTAGTTTTTATTAGTCGAACGTCAGCAAGACCTTGCAGCACTGGCGCTGGTCTTTTTCAAACAGTTCGAGAGCGTCTGTTACGTGGTGGTAGTCAAAGGTATGAGTAACCAGTTTATCCGGGTCGATAAGTCCTTTTTCCAACCACTCGATCACAACCGGGAATTTGTTCGCATTGAGGCGCGACGAGAAAATCGACAGCTCTTTGCCCGTAATTCCCTGCTGGATTATCTGGCTTGGTTCACTGGAGAAGCCCATCAGCACAATGCGGGCGGCCGGTGCAGCCAGGGTAATTGCTTCCTGCAAAATTGAAGGGTGGCAGGCGGCATCGATAATCAGCGTGGGCTTCACGCCTTTTTCATCCAGCACCGACTGAACGGACTGCCCGGCGTTGTTGAATACCCAATCCGCGCCGCTGCGCTCTGCCATTGCCAGACGTTCATCGATTCGGTCTACCACGATGACCTGCTTCACGTTGTAAACGCCTTTCAGCGCCTGCACGGTCACCAGACCCATCGGGCCCGCGCCGTAGACCAGCGCGATATCCTGTTCGGTCGGTTTGGCTTGCCCGGTCACGTTCGCCGCGATGGTGAACGGCTCAACCATGACGGCGTGTTTATCGGAAATCGCATCGGGGATCACCCACGCGTTTTTCGCCGGCACCGCGGCGTATTCGCTGAAGCCGCCGTCGCGGTGTACGCCCAGCACCACCAGCGAGGCGCAGACGTTCGGTTTGCCCACCGAGCACTGGTAGCAGTGGCCGCAGCTGATCACCGGGTCGACGGAGACACGCTGCCCGATACGGGAGGGATCAACGCCCTCGCCCACCGCATCAATCACGCCGAAGAACTCATGGCCGATCACGCGCGGATATTTGGCGAACGGGTTGTGCCCCCGGTAGATGTGGCTGTCGGAACCGCAAATCCCGGCAAACTTCACTTTAACGCGGACTTCACCCGCGGCGGGCGCCGGAACGGATCGTTCTTCAAGCACCAGCGCATTCGGCTGTTGAATGACTACGCTTTTCATTGTTCGCTCCTCTTTTACCAGTTCCACAGCGTGCCATCTTCAAGACGGGCAACCGGCAGATAGGCAGGGTCGTACGGGTATTTCGCCGCCAGTTTTTCGTCGAAGTCGATGCCCAGACCCGGCTTGTCGCCCGGGTGCATATAGCCGTTATCGAAGGTCCAGTTATGGTGGAACACTTCCAGCATCTGCTCGGAGTAGCCCATATATTCCTGAACGCCGAAGTTCGGCACCCACAGGTCGAAGTGCAGCGCGGCAGCGTGGCAAATTGGCGACAGGTCGGACGGGCCGTGTGAGCCGGTACGCACCTGGTACAGCGAAGCAAAGTCAGCGATACGACGCATCCCCGTGATACCGCCCGCATGGGTGATGGTGGTACGGATGTAGTCGATGAGCTGTTCTTCAATCAGCTGTTTGCAGTCCCAGATGCTGTTGAACACTTCCCCTACCGCGATTGGCGTTACGGTGTGCTGGCGGATCAGGCGGAAGCACTCCTGGTTTTCCGCTGGAGTAGGATCTTCCATCCAGAACATGCGGAACTCTTCGATGCTCTTGCCGAAACGCGCTGCTTCGATTGGCGTCAGACGGTGGTGCATGTCGTGCAGCAGATGCTCATTAAAGCCATACTTGCTGCGCACCGCGTCAAATAATTTCGGGGTAAAATCGAGGTATTTTTCGGTTGACCACAGCTGCTCTTCCGGCCAGTTGCCTTTGGTCGCAGGCTCATAGGCCAGCCCTTTCCCCTTAGACATGCCGTAGGTGGTTTTCATGCCCGGCACGCCGCACTGAACGCGAATGGCTTTGAAGCCCATCTCTTTATGACGCGCGTAATCTTCCAGCACATCGTCGATGGTGTGGCCGGTGGTATGGCAGTAGACCATTACCCCTTCGCGGGACGCGCCGCCGAGCAGCTGGTACAGCGGCATATTGGCGGCTTTGGCTTTGATATCCCACAGCGCCATATCCACAGCGGAGATCGCCGACATGGTTACCGGGCCTCGACGCCAGTAGGCGCCTTTATAGAAGAACTGCCAGATATCTTCGATGCGGTGCGCGTCGCGGCCAATCAGCTGCGGGCAAAGATGATCTTTCAGGTAGGAGGCAACGGACAGCTCGCGTCCGTTAAGGGTGGCGTCACCATAGCCAACGATCCCTTCGTCGGTGGTGATCTTAAGGGTGACAAAGTTGCGCCCCGGGCAGGTCACAAATACTTCAGCCCCAACAATCTTCATAATCTATTTCCTTACATCGCCTGTTGTGATGCAGGAAATCTACTCAACTACACTACTACCATACAAGTATAACGATCGTGAAATCAGCGTTCGATCACAAATTATGGGCGCCTACGCGCGCCCCCATCCGGCCACGATAATCAACATGCCGCACAGCGCAACGAGCGCGCCCGCCCAGTCGTAGAGGCTTAATTTCACGCCGTCCACCACCCGCAGCCACAGCAGCGCCGTACAGACATACACGCCGCCGTAGGCCGCATACACCCGCCCGCTGGCGGCAGGATGCAGCGTTAGCAGCCAGACAAACAGCGCCAGCGCGACCCCGGCAGGAACCAGCAGCAGAACCGATGCCCCCTTCTTCAGCCAGAGCCAGGGCAAGAAGCAGCCGATGATTTCACACAGTGCGGTGGCAAAAAAAAGCAGCGTCGTTTTGATCATAATGAACATTTTTTGAGGGTTGGTTGAGACATGATACGCGATAATCGGCTGTACTTTTACATACCTGCCGCGCGGGTATTCTGCGCTTTTGGATTGGTGTAGAATCCAACCTGGGTAAACCGATTATCTGCACCCGTTAAAAGGAAACGCTATGACTACATTAAGCAAACGCCTTTGTCTGACAGCCCTCTTCGCGCTGTCAACGTTCGCTTTTTCCGCTACGGCATCTGCCGAAACCAGCAAGCTCATTATTGAGTCTGGCGATAGCGCGCAAAGCCGTCAGAACGCCGCGATGGACAAAGAACAATGGAATGACACCCGCAACCTTCGCCAGAAGGTGAACAAGCGTGCTGAGAAAGAGTGGGACAAAGAAGACGTCGCCTTTGACGCGCGCGACAAATGTCAGCAAAGCGCCAACGTGAACGCCTACTGGGAGCCCAACACCCTGCGCTGCCTGGACCGCCGCACTGGCCGCACGGTTGCACCCTAAACTGCCGGGATGAACATGGACGATATTAAACTTCGACCGCTGGAGCGCGAGGATCTGCGCTTCGTTCACCAGCTCGACAACAACGCGAGCGTGATGCGCTACTGGTTCGAAGAGCCGTACGAAGCCTTTGTTGAGCTGTCCGATCTGTACGACAAACACATTCACGATCAGAGCGAACGCCGTTTTGTGGTGGAGTGTGAGGGTGAAAAGGCCGGGCTGGTGGAGCTGGTTGAGATCAACCACGTTCACCGCCGGGCCGAGTTCCAGATCATTATCTCCCCGGAGCATCAGGGCAAAGGCCTTGCTTCGCGGGCGGCAAAGCTGGCGATGGATTACGGATTCAACGTTCTGAACCTGTACAAGCTCTACCTGATTGTTGATAAAGAGAACGAAAAAGCGATCCACATCTACCGCAAGCTGGGCTTTATGGTGGAAGGCGAGCTGATTCACGAGTTCTTTATCAACGGCGAGTACCGCAACACCATCCGCATGTGTATCTTCCAGCATCAACATCTGGCCGGACACAAAGCCTCTTCAGCCAGCCTGCTGAAACCCACCGCGCAGTAACCTGCGCGGTTTTCATTTATCGCATCAATAATAATCAATGCTGTTTTTGATGGTGTACTTGCGCTCGACGGCGGGTTTTACGCTGTCGTCAATAATCAGCAGATCGCAGGCCACCGGATTGTTGTGCCGGTCGTAATCACAGCTCTGCCGGACGTGTCCCAGAGGCTTGTCGTTGAGCATGCTCACCGCCGTGTAGTCGAGCTTTTTACGCTGATCTTTTGACGGCGTAGACTGGACAGAGAGCTGCTGGTCGCCGGAGATCGTGGTTTTCCCCAGCGGATACCCTTCTGCATCGTAGCGATACTTCACTTCCATCTCTTTGCCGTGCGCCGCGACAACAAACCCATTGTCGTCGGTGTCCCAGGTCACGCCCGCCGCAGGCAGCTCCGCAAGCTGGCACTTGCCCTGTAATTTCACCTTGCGCTGCTGCGTTTCCGCATCGAGGTAGTAATTGGCGTCCAGCACCAGCGCCACGCCGGTATTGGATTCCAGATCGTGTAACTCCAGAGTATCGAAACACCCTTCGGTGGACACTGTGCCAACCACCCGCTTGGTCACTTCGCCCTTCTCGTTGAGCAACGTCTGGGTAAAGTCTTTGACCGGCCCGCGCAGAGGATCAAAATCAAATTCATTTGAGAAGCTCGCCATCTCCGGCGAAAAAGAGAGCGGCGCAGAGCCGTTGTCGCACCCTACCAGCGTCGTTGCCAGGAGCGTTATCACTGCGTATTTCTTCACATTATTGTCCGATACAGGGAGATAATTCCCAATCATATTAGCAAATACAGATGTTTATACGAACCCTGCTAGAATTAATCTACACCCAGAGAAAAGAGAAGAAGGAGCGACAGATGAAAAGGTTACCCTGGATTACCGCCCTGGTGTTGATGAGTGCTGCCCCGGCCGTGCTGGCTGCCCCGGACTCCTGCGAGCGCGTGAAAAGCGACATACAGCAGAAGATTATTAACAACGGCGTCCCTGAGAGCGGCTTTACGCTGAACATCGTGCCGAACGATCAGGCCGACAGGCCGGACGCCCAAGTGGTTGGGCATTGTGCCAATGACACCTTTAAAATTTTGTACACCCGCACGGGTAGCGGCGCGGCATCGGGCGCACAGGACAATGCACAAGCCGAACCGCAGTGATTTTTATGCCCGATCGTCCGTTCAATACCCATTGAATTGATAAGGATTAATATTCACTACCCTTAAATAAGTAAAACTCACCCATCATTAGCCCGGTTGTAATCACGGGCGTCAATAACTCTTACTGACAATGATGGGGTGAGCTATGTCCGAGGCAGACAATCACGGCGGGATAAGCCGTCGAACGCTGGTCAAATCTACCGCAATAGGCTCACTGGCGCTTGCCGCCGGTGGGCTTTCCTTACCTTTCGGTTTAAAACGTGCCGCCGCAGCGGTGCAGAGCGCCGTGCAGCCCGCTGACGATAAAGTGGTGTGGGGAGCCTGCTCGGTTAACTGCGGCAGCCGCTGCGCCCTGCGCCTGCACGTTCGCGATGACGAAGTGTACTGGGTAGAAACCGACAACACCGGCGATGATATTTACGGTAACCACCAGGTCCGCGCCTGCCTGCGCGGGCGCTCCATACGCCGTCGTATCAATCATCCGGACCGCCTGAACTATCCGATGAAACGCGTCGGCAAGCGCGGTGAAGGCAAGTTCGAGCGCATCACCTGGGACGAAGCGCTGGATACCATCGCCACCAGCCTGAAAAGCGTGGTGGAAAAGTACGGTAACGAAGCAGTTTACATCAATTACTCCTCCGGAATTGTCGGCGGCAACATCACCCGCTCCTCCCCTTACGCTTCGCTGGTGGCGCGCCTGATGAACTGCTACGGCGGGTTCCTCAGCCATTACGGCACCTACAGCACGGCGCAAATCAGCTGCGCTATGCCGTACACCTACGGCTCCAACGACGGCAACAGCACCTCGGACATTGAGAACACAAAGCTGGTGGTCATGTTCGGCAATAACCCGGCCGAAACGCGCATGAGCGGCGGCGGGATCACCTACTTCCTCGAACAGGCGCGTGAACGTTCTAATGCGCGGATGATCGTTATCGATCCTCGCTACACCGACACCGCCGCCGGGCGTGAAGACGAGTGGATCCCGATTCGCCCGGGCACCGATGCCGCTCTGGTCGCCGGGATTGCGTGGGTGTTGATCGACGAGAACATGGTTGACCAGGCGTTCCTCGATAAATACTGCGTCGGCTACGATGAGAAAACGCTGCCGGAAGGCGCGCCCGCCAACGGACACTACAAAGCGTACATCCTCGGTCAGGGGGAGGACGCCACGGCCAAAACGCCGGAGTGGGCGTCGCGCATCACCGGCATTCCCGCCGATCGCATCATCAAACTGGCGCGCGAAATTGGCTCGGCGAAGCCCGCGTACATTTGCCAGGGCTGGGGCCCGCAGCGTCAGGCCAACGGGGAGCAGACGTCCCGCGCCATCGCCATGCTGCCGATCCTGACGGGCAACGTCGGCATCAACGGCGGCAACAGCGGCGCGCGTGAATCCACCTACACCATCACCATCGAACGTATGCCGCTGCCGGAAAACCCGGTCAAAACCCAGATTTCCTGCTTTAGCTGGACGGACGCCATCGTGCGCGGCCCGGAGATGACCGCGCTGCGCGACGGCGTGCGCGGGAAAGATAAGCTCGACGTGCCGATCAAATTTATCTGGAACTACGCCGGAAACACCATCACCAACCAGCATTCCGATATCAACAAAACCCACGATATTTTGCAGGACGAGAGCAAGTGCGAAACGATCGTGGTTATCGACAACTTCATGACCTCGTCGGCGAAGTATGCCGATATCGTCCTGCCGGATCTGATGACCGTTGAGCAGGAAGACATCATTCCTAACGACTACGCGGGCAACATGGGCTACCTGATTTTCCTCCAGCCCGTTACCGCGCCGAAGTTCGAGCGTAAGCCGATTTACTGGATCATGAGCGAAGTGGCGAAGCGCCTCGGCCCGGACGTGTATCAGCAGTTTACCGAGGGGCGCACCCAGGAGCAGTGGCTGCAGTATCTGTACGCCAAAATGCTGGAAAAAGATCCGCAGCTGCCGTCCTACGACGCGCTGAAAAAGATGGGCATCTACAAGCGCAAAGATCCGAACGGGCATTTCGTGGCCTATAAAAAATTCCGCGACGACCCGGAGGCCAACCCGCTTAAAACCCCGTCGGGTAAGATTGAGATCTACTCGAGCCGGCTCGCGGAGATCGCCAGCAAGTGGGAGCTGGAAAAAGACGAAACCATCACCGCCCTGCCGGTTTACGCCTCTACCTTTGACGGTTGGGATGCGCCGGAACGCAAGACCTGGCCATTACAGATGTTCGGCTTCCACTATAAAGCGCGCACCCACTCCAGCTACGGCAACGTTGACGTGCTGAAGGCGGCCTGCCGTCAGGAAGTCTGGCTGAACCCGGTCGACGCCGCGCAGCGTGGCATTAAAAACGGCGACATGGTGCGCGTCTTCAACGACCGCGGCGAGGTGCGCATTCCGGCGAAAGTGACGCCGCGCATCATGCCGGGCGTGAGCGCGATGGGCCAGGGCGCGTGGCACGACGCCAACATGAGCGGCGATCGCGTTGACCACGGCTCCTGCATCAACACGCTGACCACCCATCGTCCTTCTCCGCTGGCGAAAGGTAACCCGCAGCACACCAACCTGGTGCAGATCGAGAAGGCATGAGGAATAACACATGACAACCCAGTATGGATTTTTTATTGATTCCAGCCGCTGCACCGGTTGCAAAACCTGCGAACTGGCCTGCAAGGACTATAAGGACTTAACCCCGGACGTCAGCTTCCGCCGTATCTACGAATACGCGGGCGGCGACTGGCAGGAGGACAACGGCGTCTGGCATCAGAACGTCTTCGCCTATTACCTGTCGATTGCCTGCAACCACTGCGAAGACCCGGCCTGCACCAAGGTCTGCCCGAGCGGTGCGATGCACAAGCGCGACGACGGGTTTGTGGTGGTAAACGAAGACGTCTGCATCGGCTGCCGCTACTGCCATATGGCCTGCCCGTACGGCGCGCCGCAGTACAACGCCGCGAAAGGCCACATGACCAAGTGCGACGGCTGCCACTCCCGC
>NZ_CAXOFU010000033.1:0-26675 GCF_964208575.1 Enterobacter soli
CCCCTGAGGGGAGAGGGAGAACAGAATACGTTGTAGAGGAAGAACCCCATGGATGTCATTAAAAAGAAACGCTGGTGGCAAAGCGACGCGCTGAAGTGGTCAGCGATCGGTCTTTTGTGCCTGCTGGTGGGTTACCTTGTTGTTTTAATGTACGTACAGGGGGAGTACCTGTTCGCCATCATGACGCTGATTTTAAGCTCTGCTGGCCTGTATATTTTCGCCAACCGTAAAGCCTATGCCTGGCGCTATGTCTATCCGGGCGTGGCCGGGATGGGGTTATTCGTCCTCTTCCCGCTGATTTGTACGATTGCTATCGCCTTCACCAACTACAGCAGCACTAACCAGCTTGCGCAGGAACGTGCGACTCAGGTGCTGATGGATCGCTCTTATCAGGCGGGCAAAACCTTTAACTTTGGCCTCTATCCGGCGGGTGACGAGTGGAAGTTAGCACTCACTGACGGAGAGAGCGGCAAGGTCTTTATCTCCGATGCCTTCAAGTTTGGCGGCGAGCAGAAGCTGGCCTTAAAAGAGGCGGCAGCCCTGCCGGAAGGCGAACGCGCTAACCTGCGCGTGATTACCCAAAACCGTCAGGCGCTGACCCAGCTCACCGCGGTGCTGCCTGATGAAAGCAAAGTGACCATGAGCTCGCTGCGCCAGTTCTCCGGCACCCAGCCGCTGTACGCGCTGGCGGACGACGGCACGCTGACCAACAACCAGAGCGGCGTGAAGTATCGTCCGAACAACGACATCGGGTTCTATCAGTCCATCACCGCCGACGGCAAATGGGGTGATGAGAAGCTCAGCCCGGGCTATACCGTTACCATCGGCTGGGACAACTTTACCCGCGTCTTCACCGACGAAGGCATCCAGAAGCCGTTCTTCGCCATCTTCGTCTGGACGGTGGTCTTCTCGGTGCTGACCGTGATCCTGACCGTTGCCGTGGGCATGGTGCTGGCCTGTCTCGTGCAGTGGGAGTCCCTGAAGGGCAAAGCGATTTACCGCGTGCTGCTGATTCTGCCGTATGCCGTACCGTCGTTTATCTCGATTCTGATTTTCAAAGGGCTGTTTAACCAGAGCTTCGGTGAAATCAACATGATGCTGAGCGCGCTGTTCGGCATCAAGCCGGCCTGGTTCAGCGACCCGACAACCGCCCGTTCGATGATCATTATCGTCAACACCTGGCTGGGCTATCCGTACATGATGATCCTGTGCATGGGCCTGCTGAAGGCGATTCCGGACGATCTGTACGAAGCCTCGGCGATGGACGGCGCAGGCCCGTTCCAGAACTTCTTCAAGATTACGCTGCCGCTGCTCATTAAGCCGCTGACGCCGCTGATGATTGCCAGCTTCGCCTTTAACTTTAACAACTTCGTGCTGATTCAGCTGTTGACCAACGGCGGCCCTGACCGTCTTGGCACCACCACGCCGGCAGGCTATACCGACCTGCTCGTGAGCTACACCTACCGCATCGCCTTCGAAGGCGGCGGCGGTCAGGACTTCGGTCTGGCGGCAGCGATTGCCACCCTGATCTTCCTGCTGGTGGGCGCCCTGGCGATTGTGAACCTGAAAGCCACGCGTATGAAATTTGACTAACTGGAATCACCAGGCGTCATTGGCGCAGCCAGTTTGGACGCTGCCAGCGCGCAAGAACCGGAACGTACACGAAGTACGTGAGGATTCTGAGCACTGCCAGCGTTCAAAATGGCAAGCAAAATAGCCTGGAGCGGCGTTAAGGAGTAAAGAATATTATGGCTATGGTACAACCCAAATCTCAGAAGCTACGCCTCCTGGCGACGCACTTAGGTCTGCTGATTTTTATCGCGGCAATCATGTTCCCGCTGCTGATGGTTATCGCCATCTCCCTGCGTTCGGGTAACTTTGCGACCGGGAGCCTGATCCCGGATGAAATCTCCTGGGAACACTGGAAGCTGGCGCTGGGCTTCAGCGTGGAACACGCCGATGGCCGTGTCACCCCGCCGCCGTTCCCGGTGCTGCTATGGCTGTGGAACTCGGTGAAAATCGCCGGGATCACCGCGATTGGGATCGTGACGCTCTCCACCACCTGCGCCTATGCCTTTGCCCGTATGCGTTTCCCGGGCAAAGCGGCGCTGCTGAAAGGGATGCTGATTTTCCAGATGTTCCCGGCGGTGCTGTCCCTGGTGGCGCTGTACGCTCTGTTTGATCGTCTGGGCCAGTATGTTCCGTTCATCGGCCTGAACACCCACGGCGGGGTGATCTTCGCCTATCTTGGCGGTATCGCGCTGCACGTGTGGACCATCAAGGGCTATTTCGAAACCATCGACGGCTCGCTGGAAGAAGCGGCGGCGCTGGATGGCGCAACCCCGTGGCAGGCGTTCCGCCTGGTGCTGCTGCCGCTGTCCGTGCCTATCCTGGCGGTGGTCTTTATCCTGTCGTTTATCGCCGCCATCACCGAAGTGCCGGTCGCCTCGCTGCTGCTTCGCGACGTGAACAGCTACACCCTGGCGGTCGGGATGCAGCAATACCTCAACCCGCAAAACTACCTGTGGGGCGACTTTGCCGCGGCGGCCGTGCTTTCCGCCATCCCGATTACCGTGGTATTCCTGCTGGCCCAGCGCTGGCTGGTTAACGGCCTGACGGCAGGCGGTGTTAAAGGTTAAGTTTCAACGTGTTATGCCACTGCAACCCTCAACTTTGACGTATTGTATTGAACCATCTTGTGACTGTTATTTGGCGGCCTTCGGGCCGCCCTTTTTTTATTCGCGTTTCAGCCGCTTCGAGTTGCACAGCCAGAGCGTAATCACCAGAAGCAGGATTGCCGCCGAGTAGATCAGCACGTCGAGGGGGGATTTATGATCGACGATGATCAGCCGCACAATCGCGGTGATCCCGATGTAGACAAAATAGCGCAGCGGGAAGTGAAAACCGGACTGAAAGTACTTCACTATCAGGGCGATAAATTCGAAGTAGAGAAAGTAGACCACCAGCCCTTCCACCAGCTCATATTTACTGGTTTGCTCCGGGGCAAACAGCACATCCGCCAGATGCACCGTTTCTTTGCCGAGGAAGACAATCAGGATCAGGCCAAGGCTCAACAGACCGAGGTTCAGCACGGTCTGGAGGATAGTTGAGATGAACTCAACGCGCGGACGAGTCAGGGATGTCATACAGCACCTCATTCTCCAGGGCGAGGTTCCTGTATAACGCAAAAATGTGACGTAGATCTATATTTTTTGTTTATGTTTTGAGCAAGAGAGTGGATGGCCCCTCTCCCCGGCCCTCTCCCCAAAGGGGCGAGGGGGAAAAGACAGCGCCGAGCGATCCCCTCTCCCCTTTGGGGAGAGGGTTAGGGTGAGGGGGGACAGCATCAGCGGAAGTTCACGTTCTTATCACTCGTCATGTCATACAGCTGGAACTTACGCCCAAGCTGCTGACCGCCGTCGCGGGTGAGCGGCGTCCAGCCAATCGCCGCGCGGCTGCGGGTCGCCCCGGACGAGAACAGATCCAGCGGAATCGACACGTACACGCCTTTGGTGAAGTCCCCTTCCCCGTATTCGTCCGGCGACACGTTGGTAATAGTCGCGTAACCGCCCACCACGACGCCGCTGTCGAAGTGTTTAGAGATATCCAGCGTGCCGCCCTTATCCCCCGCCAGATATTGTCCGACGCTGGCTTTCACCAGCACGTCCGGCGCAAACGACGGCGTCCAGTAGGCGGTCAGGTGACCGGTTTTGACGCTGTAGTCGGTAAACTTCATCATGTCCTGCGCGCTGCGCCAGTCGCGCTGCTTCACGTAGTTGGCATCCACGCCAAACGCCCAGTTACTGTCGACCGGACGGTAGAGCACTTCCGCGCCCGCGCCGCCGTACATGGTTTCCAGATACCCGCCGTAAACCTGGCCGTAAAAACCGTTGCCGAAGTACTGGAAGTAGTTGGCCTGCAGGTTGTTCACGTAGGCGTTGTTCTGCACGTATTCACGCACGCGGGTACGCACGCGCGGCAGCTTCGAGTCGTTCGGCGGATTGGTGTAGTTGAACTTGTCGTAGTTATTGGCGATGTTGCCGAACAGGCTGCCGGTGGTCAGCAGGTGGTCGGTAACCCACCAGTCGGCGGTCGCCATCACGCCAAGCTGATACATGTAGAAGTTTTCCGGCCCGCCGACGGACTGGTTCAGCACCGGATCGATATGGAAGTCAAAGCTCGATTTATCGATATACCAGCCCTGCTCGGTGCTCTCGGGCACTACCGGCTCCACGCGTTTCTGCAACAGCTCGGTTTCGTGTCCCAGCGGCTCCCCTTCCAGATGGCGCTTCAAGCTCGCCACGTCCGTTTCGGTTGTCACCTGCGGCAGGTTAAGGCGGTTTTCGGTGATGCGGATCGTGCGTATCCCCTCCGGAAGATCGTTCATGATTATCCGGTTCGCGCGATCGATCCCCTCGCGGGAATCGCGGTATTTCACCTGCTCTCCGGTCACGTACAGGGTATCGCCTTTGGTCTGGATCTTCGGATCCGCCAGACCCGCGTTGTATTTCAGCAGCGTCAGCTGGTTCGCCACCACGGAGTGCTGGATGATCGCATCCTGCGGCTCCGGCTGGTATTTTGGCGGCGCGTTGTCGTTATAGTGCGGACGCATGTCGTTGAAGTTGGTGCGCAGCGTCACGCCAAACATCACGGTGTTACCGCGCTCGTAGCTGAGGTTAACGTCGGCCCAATCGGTGACGCGGTAAATGGCGCCGACGTTAAACTTGCTCTTCTGCTCAATCTTGCCCGCGAAGTCTTCGCTGTAGTTGTTCCCTTCGTACTCCAGCTTCAGGCGCAGCGGCTGCCACGGAGTCTGGTACTCGACGCCGCCGAACAGCGAGGCCGGGCCGTGGAACATCTGGTCGCCGTTAATGGAGCCGGCTTTCTGGTAGCTGTTGTCGCGATAGCAGTATTTGTCGCTGTAGGAACAGAACGGGTTTTTGACGTTGCCGCTGGTGCCGAGATATCCCCAGCCGAGGCCCAGCGAGAAGTCGAACGGCCCCCAGGCCTTGCTGGCCACCAGGTATTCGGCATCAAACAGCCCCGTACCGCCGATATCGCGCGCGCCAACGGACACCTGCGGCATCCAGTAGCTCTCCTCCCACAGGCGCAGCTTCACGTCGAAGGCTTTATCTTTGTAGGTCTGGTCGCCGGAGAAGGCCTCCACGCTGCTGTATTTTTTGGTACGCACGTCGGTGTAGCGCAGGGTGGTTTCGAGCCACGGGAAAAGCTGCACGGATGCGGAATAGTAGCGGTACTGGTCGTTATCGCGGTAGTTGAGGCTCAGCTCCCCCTCGCGCGCCATGCGGGCGGTTGGGGTTTGCAGTAAACCGACGCCGCCAAAGTCTGATTGCGACGGGCCGATGGGCGCCGGATAGGTTTCTGCATGGCACGCGGCGCTGACGCACAGTGCCAACATGCTGTAAAGATAGGTTCTTTTCATTAATCCGGTATCCGCTGCATCAGGGTATGAAGGATATCGGCGTTGAGTCCGTCATAAGCCTTCGTCCAGAAGTGGTCGGCAAAACCGACAAAAATCACGCTGCCGGGCATGGGTTCTACGTGGCGTTTGTTCCAGTAGGCCACCGGCGCTTTTTGCGTGCGGCCGTCCGGGTAGAGCACCCAGGCGTAGCTGTTGTCCGCGCCGCTGAGCAGGCTTTGCTCGTCGAGATAGCTCGCCACGTCGCGTCCCGACGTGAACGGCTTATCGCCCGGGCTGCTGATAAGCCCCATCACGGTGACGGTTGTCGGCTGGGTGGGAAGCCAGAGGCTGTATTCCCCTTGGAGCGTCGGGTTGCCGTTTTCCGCGACCCGCACCTTGTCCGGATCGAGGTTTACCTTCTGCCGCCCGGTCACCTTCAGCCCCTGCAGCTGCTGGCGAACGCTGTTGATCGCCGCGGCGTCGTCGCCGTCTTCCTGCTCTGCCAGACCGGTCAGGCGGGCGAGCAGCGCGCGCTGCTGTTGTTCTGCCGCCACCGTGGCCTGACGCTCGCTGATCACCGCGCCCGGCCACCAGCTGTTTGCCAGCCGGGGCTGGCCGACCAGATCGAGCAGATGTTCGGCGTTGGTGAGGGTTTTCGGCTTAGCTTCGCCCGGCATATAGACCTTTACCGTCCCTGCCGACCACGCCAGGGGCGACGTCAGGCTGGCGATCAACGCGATACGGAGGAGAGTTTTCATTGTTTCGCCGCCTTGATCAGGGTGGTTTTCACCGGGAAGAAACCCGCGCCAAGGTACTGAAGCGACTGACGGATTTGCCCTTCATCATCCACCCAGAAGCGGTTGTGCCAGGTCGCCTGCTCGGTGGTAACTTCTTCATCCAGCACGCGAACCTGCGTACTGTCGCTGCCCACGCTGACGCTGTCGGTGCCGTCCCAGCGGAAGACGGAACGGGCGGTGGCGTAACGCACCTGCTTGTGCTCCGTCCAGCCCATAGTGCGCGTCCAGCTTGCGCCGTCGGTGATTTGATTCGGTTTAATCAGCGGGTCTGCCGCGAGATTGTTCACCTCAAGCAGGTTGTCGCCGCCGAGCAAGGTTTTGACGAGGCGACCGTGCTGCGTCACGAGGGTGGCCTGATCCTGCGTCACCCATTTCTGCTGCCCGTTTTCATCGAAAGCGAGCACCACAAACAGCTGCGGGCCATCGTTTAGCTGCATGTACTGGCTGGCATACGGCATATTCTGGATATCGTCATCGGTCAGGTGGACGCCTGGCGTACCGAACATGCTGTCCCACAATGAATGGCCCAGCCCTTTGATGGTGGCTGAACAGGCCTGCAGAAGCAGGCAAATCAGAATGATTCCAGGTCGCTTCACGACTCTTCTCCGCATATTGCCGGGACAGGTTTCGCTTATCCGGCCTACAGGTCCCGCAGGATCCTGAAAATCCAGAATAACCACACCGAAGTGTGGTTATGTTTAAAACACCCGGTATTACTGGGTGCTGGTCGTTGTGGTGGTCGTGGTTCCGGTATTGGAGCCATCACCGCCACCGGTTGCCGCCAGCGCGACACCCACTGCTGAACTTACGGTGCTGGTGCTGGCTGCGGTAGAACTCCCCGCAGACGCAGACGTCGCTGCCGACCCTGCTGCTTCCCCGACCTGAACCGGAGCCGCATAGACAGATGTCGCCGCAAGCGCAGATATGGCAAAAATGCCACACAGTATTTTCTTCATAACAATTTCCCTTCATTGAATGAATGGAGGTTTGCCCGAAAAGAAATTCGAGCGAAATCGAGTATACACAACTAAAGCAGAGGGATTGCCGTGTGGCTAAATAGAGGAAGGGTTTTCGGATAAATGGATATTAATGAAATATAAGAATAATTTAACTAATATAAAATACTCTAAATTCAGTCCCTTATAATATAATCTGAATTATTCAATCTCCGTATAATCCTAAAATAAACCGCAGCAATTAGCGGGTTAATCCGGTTTTTCAGATTAAACTCAGAACAAGAATTTGAGTTAAATAACAGACATCAGGAATTATCCGATAAAAAAATGCCGGCATTTAGCCGGCATTTTTCATCACATATTAATTATCCGCGCCAGGCTTTATAACGGTTAATCAAACCGTTGGTCGAGCTGTCGTGGCTATTAATCGCTTTGTCGTCACCCAGCTCAGGCAGAATGCGGTTTGCCAGCTGTTTGCCCAGCTCAACGCCCCACTGGTCAAAGGTAAAGATGTTCAGGATTGCGCCCTGGGTGAAGATTTTATGCTCGTACAGGGCAATCAGCGCACCCAGGCTGAACGGCGTGATTTCGCGCAGCAGGATGGAGTTGGTTGGACGGTTACCTTCGAACACTTTGAACGGCACAACGTGGTCCAGCGTCGCCGGATCTTTGCCCTGGTCACGGTATTCCTGCTCAACCACCTCGCGGGACTTACCAAACGCCAGCGCTTCGGTCTGGGCGAAGAAGTTGGACAGCAGCTTCGGATGGTGATCGGAGAGCGGGTTGTGGGTAATGGCTGGCGCGATGAAATCGCACGGAACCATTTTGGTGCCCTGGTGGATCAGCTGATAGAACGCGTGCTGACCGTTGGTGCCCGGCTCGCCCCAGATGATTGGGCCGGTCTGGTAATCCACCGCGTTGCCGTTACGGTCAACGTATTTACCGTTGGATTCCATGTTGCCCTGCTGGAAGTACGCCGCGAAACGGTGCATGTACTGGTCGTACGGCAGGATCGCTTCGGTTTCAGCGCCGAAGAAGTTGTTGTACCAGATACCAATCAGCGCCAGCAGCACCGGCAGGTTTTTCTCAGGCGCGGTGGTGGAGAAGTGTTTATCCATCGCGTGCGCGCCGGAGAGCAGCTCAACGAAGTTGTCGAAGCCCACGGAGAGAATAATGGACAGGCCAATCGCCGACCACAGCGAGTAACGACCGCCAACCCAGTCCCAGAACTCGAACATGTTCGCCGTGTCGATGCCGAACTCGCCAACCGCTTTACCGTTGGTGGACAGCGCCGCGAAGTGTTTCGCCACGTGCTTGTTATCGCCCGCGGTTTTCAGGAACCAGTCGCGCGCGCTGTGGGCGTTGGTCATGGTTTCCTGAGTGGTGAAGGTTTTAGACGCCACCAGGAACAGGGTGGTTTCCGGGTTCACGTTCTTCAGCACTTCGGCGATGTGGGTGCCATCAACGTTAGAAACAAAGTGCATGTTGAGGTGGTTTTTGTACGGGCGCAGCGCTTCGGTCACCATGAACGGGCCGAGGTCAGAACCGCCGATACCGATGTTCACCACGTCAGTGATGGCTTTGCCGGTGTAGCCTTTCCAGCTCCCGGAGATGATCGCTTCGGAGAAGGCTTTCATCTTTTCCAGCACCGCGTTCACTTCCGGCATCACGTCTTTGCCGTCAACGATGATTGGAGTATTGCTACGGTTACGCAGGGCCACGTGCAGCACGGCACGGTCTTCGGTGCGGTTGATCTTCTCGCCCGAGAACATGGACTTAATCGCGTCGGCCAGCTCGGTCTCTTTCGCCAGATCCTGCAGTTTCGCCAGCGTCTCTTCGGTAATGCGGTTTTTGGAGAAATCCACCAGCATCAGGTCGTCGAAGGTCGCGGAGAATTTGTTGAAACGATCGCCATCTTTCGCGAACAGATCCGCGATAGTGACGTCTTTCATTTCATCGTAGTGTTTCTGGAGTGCCTGCCAGGCAGCAGTCTGCGTTGGGTTGATGTTTTTCATTAGCAATACTCTTCTGATTTGAGAATTGTGACTGCGGTCGATTGTAGCGCCTGCGAACAAAAATTGTGATGGTTTTTATGCCATTGCCCTGGCCTGCATCAATCGCGGGTAAAAAGACCCAAAAAGTATAGTTGCTAAACCCCGTCCCCGAAGGGGATGAATGTCGTTCAGAATGTCCTGATCTGCAGCATAAAATAATGGCTTGTTATAAGTACTGTTACTGAGGGGGGCACCCCCATGAAAAATCCGCATAATCCCAGCATTGACAGGACCTCCCCCGCATTTTATTTATAGGGCCGTATTTTGCGCCTGCACCTGTTTTCGTTTCATTCTTGTGCCATGGTCGCTTTATTCATTCCCTGACACGAGGTTGTTATGACGAGTTTTGTGGTCGCTAAATTTGGCGGCACCAGTGTGGCTGATTACGATGCCATGAACCGCAGCGCCGATGTGGTGCTGGCCGATCCGAATACCCGCCTGGTGGTGCTGTCTGCATCGGCTGGCGTGACGAACCTGCTGGTTTCTCTGTCTGAAGGACTGGAAGCGACAGAACGTTTCGTGAAGCTGGATGCGCTGCGCAAAATTCAGTTCGACATCCTCGAACGCATGCAGAACCCGAATGTGATCCGCGAGGAAGTCGAGCGTCTGCTCGAAAATATCACCACGTTGGCAGAAGCCGCGTCTCTGGCGACCTCGACCGCCCTGACCGATGAACTGGTCAGCCACGGCGAACTGATGTCTACCCTGCTGTTTGTTGAGATCCTGCGCGAACGTAGCGTTCAGGCGCAGTGGTTTGACGTGCGCAAAATCATGCGCACCAGCGACCGCTTCGGCCGTGCCGAGCCGGACATCGAGGCGCTGGCGGAACTGACCGGCCAGCAGCTGGCCCCGCGCCTGGAAGAAGGCATTGTGATTACCCAGGGCTTTATCGGCAGCGAGGCCAAAGGCCGCACCACGACGCTGGGCCGTGGCGGCAGCGATTACACCGCGGCGCTGCTGGGCGAAGCGCTGCACGCCACCCGCGTGGACATCTGGACCGACGTGCCGGGCATCTACACCACCGACCCGCGCGTGGTGTCTGCGGCAAAACGCATTGACGTGATTGCCTTCGAAGAAGCGGCAGAAATGGCGACCTTCGGCGCGAAAGTGCTGCATCCGGCAACCCTGCTGCCTGCGGTGCGCAGCGATATTCCGGTCTTCGTAGGCTCCAGCAAAGATCCTAAAGCGGGCGGCACGCTGGTGTGCAAGAAAACCGAAAACCCGCCGCTGTTCCGCGCGCTGGCCCTGCGCCGTCGTCAGACGCTGGTTACGCTGCACAGCCACAACATGCTGCACTCCCGCGGTTTCCTGGCGGAAGTGTTTGGCATTCTGGCGCGCCACAACATCTCCGTGGATCTGATCACTACCTCTGAAGTGAGTATCGCCCTGACGCTGGATACCACCGGCTCCACCTCTACCGGCGATACCCTGCTGACCCAGTCGCTGCTGATTGAGCTCTCCGAGCTGTGCCGCGTGGAAGTGGAAGAGGATCTGGCGCTGGTGGCTATCATCGGCAACAAGCTGTCGCGCGCCTGCGGCGTCGGCAAAGAGGTCTTCGGCGTGCTCGACCCGTTCAATATCCGCATGATTTGCTACGGTGCGTCCAGCTATAACCTCTGCTTCCTGGTCCCTGCCGAACAGGCGGAGCAGGTGGTGCAGAAACTTCATCAGAATTTGTTTGAATAAAATTCGTTAGCACGTTAAACAATATCGATAAGCCGGGCACAGACCCGGCTTTTTTATAACTAAACAACACGACAATACTGCAAGGAAATCATTATGTTATCCTCTATCACGCGGCTGTTCCCGTTATGGGCGCTGCTGCTCTCCGTACTCGCGTATTACACCCCCTCCCACTTCACGGGCATCGGCCCCTGGGTCACCACGCTGCTGATGCTGATTATGCTCGGCATGGGCGTACACCTGAAAATTGACGACTTCAAACGCGTGCTGTCGCGCCCCGCGCCGGTGGCGGCCGGCATTTTCCTGCACTATCTGGTGATGCCGCTCGCCGCCTGGCTGCTGGCGATGGCGTTTAAGATGCCGCCGGATCTCTCCGCCGGGATGGTGCTGGTCGGCAGCGTCGCCAGCGGCACGGCGTCCAACGTGATGATCTATCTGGCGAAAGGCGACGTGGCGCTTTCAGTGACCATCTCTTCCGTCTCCACGCTGGTGGGCGTGGTGGCCACGCCGCTGCTCACCCGCCTGTACGTGGACGCCCATATTCAGGTCGACGTGATGGGCATGCTGCTGAGCATTCTGCAAATCGTGGTGATCCCGATTGCGCTGGGGCTGGTGATTCACCACCTGTTCCCGCGCGTGGTGAAGGCAATTGAGCCCTACCTGCCCGCCTTTTCGATGGTCTGCATTCTGGCCATCATCAGCGCCGTGGTCGCGGGCTCCGCGTCGCACATTGCGTCCGTGGGCTTTGTGGTGATTATCGCGGTGGTGCTGCACAACACCATTGGTCTGCTGGGCGGCTACTGGGGCGGGAAGCTGTTCGGCTTTGATGAATCCACCTGCCGCACGCTGGCCATTGAAGTGGGAATGCAGAACTCCGGCCTGGCGGCAGCGCTGGGTAAAATCTACTTCTCACCGCTGGCCGCGCTGCCGGGGGCGCTGTTCTCCGTCTGGCATAACCTGTCCGGCTCGCTGCTGGCGGGCTACTGGTCCGGTAAACCTATTGAAGAACAAGCGAAAAAAGATGCGGTGAAGCAGGGTTAATTGGCGGCACTTGCTTTACACTGGAGCCTCTTCCAGAGGAGGCTTCAGTGATGGCTACACCACGATTGACCCAGAAAGATATGACGGAAGCCGAGCAGCGCGAACTGAAAACGCTTCTCGACCGCGCCCGCATCGCACACGGCCGCACGCTGACCAACGCCGAAACCAATCAGGTTAAAAAAGAGTACATCGATAAGCTGATGGCGCAGCGCGACGCGGCGGCGAAGAAAGCCCGCAAGCTGAAAAAAGAGCAGGCTTATAAACCCGATGCAGAGTCGACCTTTTCCTGGTCGGCAAATACCTCTACCCGTGGAAGGCGCTAATCAGCGCCCTTTCTTTTTGCGGCCCGGCTGGGTAAAGCGCTTGCCGTTTCCCGGCTTGCCGCGACCTTTGTCTTCGGTTGCCGGCGCTTTCACCACCGGACGCTTAATCGCCTGGGTTTTCGGCTTTGCTTTGGCTTTTGGCTTCGCCTCGGAGGACGAGTTTTCGATGAGCTTGAACAGCTCGATCAGTTCGTCATCCGTTAAATCACGCCATTCCCCCAGCGGAATACCGGACAGGCTGACGTTCATGATGCGGGTACGTTCCAGCTTCGTCACCTCATAGCCGAAGTGTTCGCACATGCGGCGGATCTGACGGTTAAGCCCCTGCACCAGCGTAATGCGGAACGCAAACGGCGCCTCTTTCTTCACCTTACACTTCTTCGTGACGGTGCCCAGAATCGGCACGCCCGCGCCCATTCCGCGGATAAACTCATCCGTGACCGGCTTGTTGACCGTCACCACGTACTCTTTCTCGTGGTCGTTCCCGGCACGCAGGATCTTGTTCACCAGGTCGCCGTGGTTGGTGAGGAAAATCAGCCCCTGAGAGTCTTTATCCAGGCGACCAATCGGGAAGATGCGGCTGCTGTGGTTAACGAAATCCACGATGTTGTCGCGCTCGCCATCTTCCGTGGTGCTTACGATACCAACCGGTTTGTTCAACGCGATAAACACCAGGTCTTCAGCATCACGCGGTTCGATGACCTGACCATTGACCTTCACCACATCGCCAGGCACAACCTGGTCGCCGATGGTGGCGCGTTTGCCGTTAAGAAACACGTTACCTTGTTCAATGTAACGGTCAGCCTCGCGACGTGAGCAAATCCCGCTCTCGCTAATGTATTTGTTTAATCGGGTTGATTGAGTTGGCAGCATAGTTTCTCCTGTGAAGGCGAAAATATACCTTACCTTGCAGCTGACGAAAAAGCCTTAGTAGCCATTGATAAGAAAATCGAGCGCATCCCGTAAAGATGCCCTTTTATCGGTGAGATCGGCAACGCGCTCGCCGATTTCTTTTGCAGAAATGCCGGACATCATATGCATCATCACCACGCAGGGTTTCCCTGCAATTTGCACAACAGGGCAGACCTTTGCGGGTGGATGGCTGCCAGCCAGTTTTTCCAGCTCGATGACAGGCGCCACCAGCACATGCTTTAGAACATTTGCCACAGGATGCTGCATGTTAATGAGCCAGGGATAGACTTTCTTCCCTGCTCCTGCATTTTCGTAGGCACAAAATTGTTCCATCAAAACGACCTCTGAAAATCGCTGAACGAACCGTTTTCATCTACCCACTGATTAACAGCCTCTATCGCCGACTTATTTTCTTCCAGCCAGGCGGCACGCTGATATTCACGAAACTTCTCCTGCAACGCTTCCGTTAATACTGCTGAAAGATTGATTTTGAGCCTGCGGGCTTCTTCGAGGATCGCAGGATCTAGCGAGACATTGACCGACTTTTTAACGCCTTTAGCAGCGCGCATGACAACCCCCATTGGAATGCGCATGAATTGGCGAAGTGTAGCGTAATAAACAAGCATGATCTATTCCCTCTAAAAAGTAAGGCCTTAAGCCTAATCCGCTTTTCAAAAGGGAGCACGCCTCGCAAAGCTGTTTTGCGAGGCGCTTTCAGAGATTAATAATCATCCCGCTCGTCATCTTCATCCGGCTGCTCCATCACGCTGTACGCCACGGAGCAGAACAGCGAGTTAAGGCGTTTCATGTCCCCCAGCAGCCCCAGGTGCAGGGAGCTGGTCTCAATGCTTTGCACGTTTTGCTGGTGCAGGCGCTCAACGTGCGCGTGCGAGTAGCGGCGGTTAAGAATACGGAAGCGATGCTTGTTGCGGCGCAAGCGTCGGGCGCTCGGCACGTCGCTGGAGAAGAACACGGACATCGCCAGCTTGAGGTTGCTCACCAGCTGCTCGTGCAGCGCTTCCAGCTCTTTCAGCCCTTCGCCGGAGAAGGCCCGACGCGCGGCCAGCGATTTATCGGCGATCTCGCTGCCCATGCGCTCCACGATATCGGAGGCCTGCTCGAGGTTCAGGGACATCTCGATGATTTCCGCCCAGCGCCGGGACTCCTCTTCCGCCAGCTCATCCTGCGGCATCCGCGCCAGATACAGCTTGATGGCGGTATACAGCACGTTGATATCATCCGCCAGCCTGCGCAGCTCTTTCTCTTCGCGCGGCTCGCCGTGCATCACCTTTTGCAGGCCTTCCAGCATGGTTTCCATCGCGTCGCCCATGCGCAGCGTCTCGCGAGCCGCGTTGGCGAGCGCCAGCGCGGGCGTGTCCAGCGCGGAGGTGTCCAGATGCTTCGGCTTCAGCCGCGCGTCCAGCTCGGGCTCGTCGCGGATCAGGCGCTCGCAGAAACGGGCCATCGGCCCGGCGAAAGGCACCATTGCCAGACAGCGGATCAGGTTGTAGAAGACGTGGAAATAGATCACCAGCTCGGCGTCCGACAGCGGCAGCTTGTGCATGACATCGGCCAGCAGATGAACGAACGGCAGGATAATCAGGCTACCCACCAGCTTGAACAGCAGGCTGCCCAGCGCCACCCGGCGCGCGGCGGCGTTGGCGGCGCTGTTGTTGAGCATCGCCAGCAGGCCGGAGCCGAGGTTAGCACCAATCACCAGGCACAGCGCCACCGGGAAGGAGATCGCGCCCGCGCTGGCGAGCGTGGCGGTTAACAGCACCGCGGCCAGGCTGGAGTAGCTGATAATGGCGAAGACCGCGCCGATCAGCGCGTCCAGCATGATATCGCCCGTCAGCGAGGCGAAAATCACCTGCACGCCGTTCGCCTGGGTAATCGGCGTCACCGCCTGCACGATCAGCTCCAGCGCCAGCAGAATCAGGCCGAGGCCAATTCCCACGCGTCCGAGCTGCCCGGCGCGGGTCTGCTTGCGGCCGAGGAAGAAAATCACGCCGATAAAAATCAGCAGCGGCGACAGCCAGGAGAGATCGAAGGTCAGGACTCGCGCCATCAGCGCGGTCCCCACGTCGGCACCGAGCACAATCACCAGCGCAGGCGTCAGCGCCACCAGATCCTGCGCCACAAACGAGGTGACCAGCATGGTGGTGGCGTTACTGCTTTGCACCAGCGCGGTTACGCCGATGCCCGCGCAGAAGGCGAGCGGTTTTTTCTCCACGCTACGGCTCAATACGGCGCGCAGGCGTGCGCCGTAAACGCGCATGACGCCCGTTCGGACAATGTGTGTGCCCCAGACCAGCAGCGCCACGGCAGAAAGCAGATGCAACAACGTCAGCACGGAAGTGGGTTCTCCTTATCGTTATTCGTTTTATGATTCAGTATAAAGGTTTAAACGTAATAAAGAGACAGGGCGCTCAATGAGCGCCCTGTTTGTTTTAGTAAAGTTGACGTTAATCCGCGTCGTAGCCCAGATTCGGCGCCAGCCAGCGCTCCACTTCCGACACGCTCATGCCTTTACGCAGGGCGTAATCCTCAATCTGATCCCGCTGCAGCTGCGCCACGGCGAAGTACTTGCTGTCCGGATGGCTGAAGTACCAGCCGGAAACGGACGCCCCCGGCCACATGGCGAAGGACTCGGTCAGCTTCATGCCGGTATGCGCTTCGACATCCAGAAGTTCCCAGATGGTGCCCTTCTCGGTATGTTCCGGACACGCCGGATACCCCGGCGCCGGACGGATGCCCTGGTAGTTCTCGCGGATCAGATCCTCGTTGCTGAGGTTTTCGTTCGCCGCGTAGCCCCAGTGCACCTTGCGCACGCGCTCGTGCAGATACTCCGCAAAAGCTTCCGCCAGACGGTCGGCGATGGCTTTCACCATGATCTTGTTGTAGTCATCGTGCTGCGCTTCGAAGGCGTCCGCCAGCGCGTCCTCTTCCAGACCGCCCGTTACGGCAAATGCGCCAAGGTAGTCCGCTTTGCCGCTGAGCTTCGGCGCAACGAAATCGGCCAGACAGTAGTTGGCAAAGCCCACTTTTTCGGTTTGCTGGCGCAGGTGGCGGCTCACCGCCAGCACGTGGGTGCGGGTTTCATCGCGATAGATTTCGATGTCGTCCCCCACGCGGTTCGCCGGGAACAGCCCCACCACGCCGCGTGGGTTCAGGGTTTTCTCGGCGCTCAGCCTGTCGAGCATATCGTTGGCGTCTTTGAACAGGCGCTTCGCCTCTTCGCCTACCACCTCATCTTCAAGGATGCGCGGATATTTACCCGCCAGCGACCAGGTCATAAAGAACGGCGTCCAGTCGATGTAATTACGCAGCGTTTCGATGCTGGCCGTCACGTCCTGCACGCCCAGACGGTGCGCCACCGGCGGCGTATAGCTCGACCAGTCAAACGCCAGATCGTTATCACGCGCCGCCTGGAGCGTCACCGGCGGGGTGCGCGGCTTCTTGCGGGCGTGCTGAATGCGCACGGTTTCGTACTCTTTACGGGTACGCGCCACAAAGTCGTCGCGCTGGGTGTCGGAGAGCAGCGCGGAAACCACGCCGACGGTGCGCGAGGCGTTCTGCACGTACACCGTCGGGCCGCTGTAGTTCTGCTCGATTTTCACCGCCGTGTGCGCTTTCGAGGTCGTCGCGCCGCCAATCAGCAGCGGAATGGTAAAGCCCTGACGCTCCATCTCTTTGGCCACGTTGACCATCTCGTCCAGCGACGGGGTAATCAGCCCGGAAAGGCCAATCAGGTCGGCATTCACTTCGCGCGCGGTTTTGAGGATTTTATCCGCAGGCACCATCACGCCAAGGTCGATAATTTCGTAGTTATTGCACTGCAGCACCACGCCGACGATGTTCTTGCCGATGTCGTGGACGTCGCCCTTCACGGTGGCAATCACCATTTTGCCGTTGCTGGAGCCCTTCTCTTTGCTGGCTTCAATAAACGGCTCAAGGTAGGCCACCGCCTGCTTCATCACGCGCGCGGACTTCACCACCTGCGGCAGGAACATTTTGCCCTCGCCGAACAGGTCGCCCACCACGTTCATGCCGTCCATCAGCGGGCCTTCAATCACTTCAATTGGGCGGGAGGCCTGCTGGCGCGCCTCTTCGGTGTCGAGTTCAATAAATTCGGTGATGCCTTTGACCAGCGAATATTCCAGACGCTTTTTCACGTCCCACGAACGCCACTCGGCCTGCTGCACGTTTGCCGCCTCGTCCGACTTGCTGCCGCGGTATTTTTCCGCCAGATCCAGCATCCGCTCGGTGGCATCATCGCGACGGTTAAGAATGACGTCTTCCACCGCGTCGCGCAGCTCCGCAGGCAGGTCGTCGTAAATCGCCAGCTGCCCGGCGTTGACAATCCCCATGTCCATGCCGTTGCGGATGGCGTAGTAGAGGAACACGGCGTGAATCGCTTCGCGTACCGGGTCGTTACCGCGGAACGAGAACGACACGTTCGACACGCCGCCGGAGATCAGCGCGTGCGGCAGCTCGCGCTTAATGTCTTCGCAGGCGCCGATAAAGTCCTGGGCGTAGTTGTTGTGCTCTTCAATCCCGGTCGCCACCGCGAAGATATTCGGGTCGAAAATGATATCTTCCGGCGGGAAGCCGACCTCTTCGGTCAGAATTTTGTACGCCCGGCGGCAAATCTCAATTTTGCGCTCGCGGGTATCGGCCTGGCCCACTTCGTCAAAGGCCATCACCACCACCGCCGCGCCGTAACGGCGGACCCGCTTCGCGTGGTGGATAAAGATATCAACGCCCTCTTTCATCGAGATGGAGTTAACGATGCCTTTACCCTGAATGCACTTCAGCCCTTTTTCGATAACCTCCCACTTGGAGGAGTCGATCATGATTGGCACGCGGGCAATATCCGGCTCGCCGGCAATCAGGTTGAGGAAACGCACCATCGCCGCTTCGGCGTCGAGCATCCCCTCGTCCATGTTGATATCGATAATCTGCGCGCCGCTTTCCACCTGCTGACGCGCCACGTCCAGCGCTTCGCTGTACTTCTCTTCTTTGATCAGGCGCTTGAACTTTGCGGAACCGGTAACGTTGGTACGTTCACCCACGTTCACAAACAGGCTGTCGTCGCCGATGGTCAGCGGCTCAAGGCCGGACAGGCGACAGGCCACAGGAAGATCGGGCAATTTACGCGGCGGCAGGCCGGCAACGGCATGGCTCATCGCGGCGATATGCTCCGGCGTGGTGCCGCAGCAGCCGCCAACGATGTTCAGGAAGCCGGACTCGGCCCACTCGCGGATTTGCGCCGCCATGGTGTCGGCATCCAGATCGTATTCCCCGAAGGCGTTCGGCAGACCGGCGTTCGGGTGGGCGGTGACGTAGCACTCGGCAATGCGCGACAGCTCCTGAACGTACTGGCGCAGCTCGTCCGGCCCCAGGGCACAGTTCAGGCCGAAGGAGAGCGCGTCGGCGTGGCGCAGGGAGTTGTAAAACGCTTCGGTAGTCTGGCCGGAGAGGGTACGACCCGAGGCGTCGGTGATGGTGCCGGAAATCATGATCGGCAGATCGACGCCCAGCGCCTCGAACTCCTCTTTCACCGCGTAAATGGCGGCTTTGGCGTTGAGGGTGTCGAACACGGTTTCAATCAGGATCAGGTCGGAACCGCCTTCCACCAGCGCTTTGGTGGATTCACGGTAGGCGGCCACCAGCTGATCGAAGGTAATGTTGCGAAACGCGGGGTCGTTCACGTCCGGTGAGATGGACGCGGTGCGGTTGGTCGGGCCAAGCACCCCGGCAACGTAGCGCGGTTTGTCCGGCGTGCGGGCCGTCCATTCGTCGGCGCAGGCGCGGGCGAGCTTCGCCGCTTCAAAGTTGATCTCCGCCGACAGGGATTCCATCTGGTAATCCGCCATGGCGATGGTTGTCGAGTTAAAGGTGTTGGTTTCAACGATATCCGCGCCCGCTTCGAAGTAGGCGTTGTGGATATCCTTAATCACGGACGGCTTGCTGAGCACCAGCAGGTCGTTGTTGCCTTTCAGATCGCACGGCCAGTCGGCGAAACGCTCGCCGCGGAAATCGTCTTCACTCAGACGATAGCCCTGGATCATGGTGCCCATGCCGCCGTCCAGCACCAGAATTCGTTCATTTAACTGCGCACGCAGTTGCTCTACTTTGCTGCTCACACTTGCTCCCGACAACGCTCAACATGGCCAAAAAGGCTGCGTTCCATACTGGCATAATCTCGCTGGGTGGAAAAGTGACACGGCGGTAACATGAGACATGTTCACTATCACTCCTCCGATCAGTCAGCAAAGCGGTTGCAAATTCACCAAATAAAACGAAAATGATTTCCACGATACAGAAAAAGGAGTTCGTCATGGTCGCAACCGTTCCCGCTAAACGCGGCAGAAAACCTGCTGCAACCACAGCCGCACCGCAGGGTGGACAGGTTCAGTCGCTGACCCGCGGCCTGAAGCTGCTGGAATGGATAGCCGAGTCGCACAGCAGCGTGGCCCTGACGGAGCTGGCCCAGCAGGCCGGCCTGCCGAACTCCACCACCCATCGCCTGTTAACCACCATGCAGCAGCTGGGCTTTGTGCGTCAGGTGGGCGAGCTGGGACACTGGGCGGTGGGCGCGCACGCGTTCATCGTCGGCAGCAGCTTTCTGCAAAGCCGCAACCTGCTGGCAATTGTGCATCCTATTCTGCGCAAGCTGATGGAAGATTCCGGCGAGACCGTCAACCTGGCGGTGCTGGACCAAAGCGACCATCAGGCCATCATCATCGACCAGGTGCAGTGTACGCAGCTGATGCGTATGTCCGCGCCCATCGGCGGCAAGCTGCCAATGCACGCCTCCGGGGCGGGCAAAGCGTTTCTGTCGCAGCTGAGCGAGGAGCAGGTGACCGGCCTGCTGCACCGCAAGGGGCTGCACGCCTACACCCACGCCACGCTGGTTTCCCCTGTCCATCTGAAAGAAGACCTGGCGCTGACCCGTAAGCGCGGCTATTCGTTTGATGATGAAGAACACGCCCTGGGCCTGCGCTGCCTGGCGGCCTGTATCTTTGACGAGCACCGCGAGCCGTTTGCCGCGATTTCTATCTCCGGGCCGATTTCGCGCATGACGGACGATCGCGTAACCGAGCTGGGGGCGCTGGTGATCAAGGCGGCGAAAGAGGTGACGCTGGCGTACGGTGGGATTCGTTAAGCTGGGTTTGCCGGGTGGCGGCTACGCCTTACCCGGCCTACATTCGGACCGTAGGCCCGGTAAGCGCAGCGCCACCGGGCGTTAAACCGCAAATCTGATACAAAACCGCTGCTTGCGCCGGTAAGCATACACATCCTCCACGTGCCCGTTTTTAATCCGCGTTTGCAGGCCGCGCCAGTAGCTCGCGCGGAACAGATCGTCATGCATCTCTTCAAACAGCGGCCCGATGCGCGGGTCGGCGCACAGCCAGTGGCGAAACTCCTCCGGGAACACATCTCCCGGCGACACGCTGTACCACGGCTCGCCGGACAGCTCGTCTTCCGGGTAGCGCGGCGGCGGTATGTCGCGGAAATTCACCTCGGTCATGTAGCAAATCTCATCGTAATCGTAGAACACCACCCGACCGTGGCGGGTAACGCCGAAGTTCTTAAACAGCATATCGCCGGGGAAGATATTGGCCGCGGCAAGCTGGCGGATGGCATTACCGTACTCCTCGATGGCATCGCGCAGCGCCTGACCGTCGGACTGCTCCAGCCAGATATTCAGCGGCACCATCCGGCGTTCGATATACAGGTGGCTAATCGCGATTTTATCCCCAAGATCGGTGATTTTCCCCGGCGCTTCCTGCATGAGTAGCGCCATCAGCGCCGGGTCGATCTGCTGCTTCTCCAGCACGAAGTTTTCAAACTCCTGGGTATCCGCCATGCGCCCGACGCGATCGTGCTCCTTAACCAGCTGATAGCAGGCGCGGACGTGGGCGGCGGTCATCTCTTTCTGCGGCGCGAATTTATCCTTGATGACCTTAAACACCCGGTCAAAACCCGGCAGCGTGAAGACCAGCATCACCATGCCGCGAATGCCGGGCGCTTCGATAAACTGCTCGTCCGCGCTGGCGATGTAGTGCAGATACTCGCGATAGCTTTCCGTTTTGGCGTGCTTTTGACAGCCAATCGCCATGTACAGCTCGGCGGTGGTTTTGCCCGGCAGGATCTCGCGCAGCCACTCAACCAGAGCCGCAGGCAGCGGCGCGTAAACCATGAAGTAGGAGCGGGCGAAGCCAAACACGATGCTGGCCTCGGCGCCGGTCGTCAGGCAGGTATCAACAAACAGCTCGCCCTCATCGGTGCGGTGAACGGGTAGCAGGAAGGGCACGATGGCCCCTGGCGCGATCAGTTTGCCTACCAGCCACGCCGCTTTATTGCGATAAAACAGCTCGTTAGCCACCTGCAAATGGCTGTGCCTGAGCGTCTCTTCGCCGAAGGTTTCGGTGAGATGGGCAATGATGTAGCCAATATCCCGGGATTTATTCTGCCAGGGCAGGCGCAGCGGCAAATCGGTTAGCACCCGATGCAGCAAGGGTTCCCAGCCGCTGTCGGGGTAAAAATCTTTCGCCAGCGGGCGCGGGATGGTGCGAAAGCGGCGCTCGGGCTGAGAGCTGAAGATAAATAACCGCTCGGGAGATAGCGAGCGGTGGTCAAATAACCGGCAATAGACGGAGTTGAAGAAGCTCTCCGCAATCTCGAAGCGAGGGTAATCGGGTAATAAACGGGTGTAGTGCTCCTTCACGCGCAGCAGAAACGCGGCGTCAGGGCTTTTGCCGTCGGTGATACAGCGCAGCTGCTCCACCACCAGACCGACGTGGTGATCGTAGAGGTGGATACGCTGCTTCATGGCCTGCTGAACGGCGTGCCAGTCCGCGTGCTCAAAGCGCTGCTGGGCACCGGAGGTGACTTCCAGAAAACGACCATACTGGGCGTCAAACCCTTGCAGAATGGTTTGTGCAATCAGTAATTCCAGACCACGCGTCATAGGCATCCCCCAACCCTCACCCCGGCCCTCTCCCCGCAGGGGAGAGGGAGATTACAGATCCGCACCAGACCGTCCCCTCTCCCTTTCGGGGAGAGGGTTAGGGTGAGGGGGAAAAAATCAGAACTGTGCTTCTTCGGTTGACCCCGTCAACGCGGTAACCGAGGAAGCGCCGCCCTGAATAATGGTGGTCACTTTGTCGAAGTAGCCAGTCCCCACTTCCTGCTGGTGAGAAACGAAGGTATAGCCCTCTTTACCGGCTTCAAACTCCGGCTGTTGCACCTTCTCAACGTAGTGCTTCATGCCCTCACCCTGCGCGTAAGCGTGCGCCAGGTCGAACATGTTGAACCACATGCTGTGGATCCCCGCCAGGGTGATGAACTGGTACTTGTAGCCCATGTCCGACAGCTGCTGCTGGAAGCTGGCGATGGTTTTATCGTCCAGATTCTTCTGCCAGTTGAAGGACGGCGAACAGTTATAGGCCAGCAGCTTGCCCGGGTATTTCGCGTGGATCGCATCGGCAAAGCGTTTCGCCAGCGCCAGGTCCGGCGTCGAGGTTTCACACCACACCAGGTCGGCATAAGGCGCATACGCCAGGCCGCGGCTGATCGCCTGTTCAATACCCGCATGGGTACGGTAGAACCCTTCGCTGGTGCGCTCGCCGGTGATGAACTCGCTGTCGTACGGATCGCAGTCCGAAGTGATCAGGTCAGCCGCGTCGGCATCGGTACGGGCAATCACCAGGGTTGGCACGCCGAGCACGTCAGCGGCCAGACGCGCGGCAACCAGCTTCTGAATCGCTTCCTGAGTCGGCACCAGCACCTTGCCGCCCATGTGTCCGCATTTTTTCACCGACGCCAGCTGATCTTCGAAGTGAACCGCCGCTGCACCGGCCTCAATCATCGATTTCATCAGCTCGAACGCGTTCAGCACGCCGCCAAAACCGGCTTCGGCATCCGCGACGATCGGCAGGAAATAATCCACAAAGCGCGGATCGCCCGGTTCGATACCCGCAGACCACTGGATCTGATCGGCGCGGCGGAAGGTGTTGTTGATCCGATCCACCACCGACGGCACGGAGTTTGCCGGATAGAGCGACTGGTCCGGGTACATGCTTGACGCCAGGTTCGCGTCCGCCGCCACCTGCCAGCCCGATAAATAAATGGCCTCGATACCAGCTTTCGCCTGCTGCAGCGCCTGGCCGCCGGTCAGCGCCCCGAGGCTGTTGATGTAGCCTTTTTTCGACTCACCGTGCAGCAGACGCCACATCTTCGCCGCGCCGTTCTGCGCGAGCGTGCATTCCGGGTTCACCGAGCCGCGTAATTTAACCACTTCCTCTGCGCTGTACGGGCGGCGGATGCCTTCCCAGCGCGGTTGAGTCCACTCTTTTTGTAATTCTTCGATTTGTTGGGTACGGGTTTTCATGTGCAGATGCTCCATATTGTTATGTGGTGGATTACGCCAGCAGGCGGTAGCCCGGCAGGGTGAGGAAGTCGATTAATTCGTCTGACGTTGTGATCTGCTCCATCAGGCGCGCGGCATCGTCAAAGCGGCCGCTGCTGAAGCGGTGTTCGCCCAGCTCGTCCTGGATCACCCGCATCTCTTCGGCCAGCATCTGGCGGAACAGTGATTTGGTCACCTCTTTGCCGTTGCTGAGTTTTTTCTGATGGTGGATCCACTGCCAGATAGAGGTACGGGAGATCTCCGCGGTGGCGGCGTCTTCCATCAGGCCGTAGATAGGCACGCAGCCGTTACCGGAGATCCAGGCTTCGATGTACTGCACGGCGACGCGGATATTGGCACGCATCCCCTCTTCGGTACGCTCGCCCTCGCAGGGTGCCAGCAGCTGCTCTGCCGCCGTAGGGGAATCCTCTTCACGGGTCACAAACAGCTGATTTTTGTTATCGCCCAGCACGCGGTTGAAGACTTCCATCGCCGTATCCGCCAGCCCCGGGTGCGCAATCCACGTCCCGTCGTGACCGTTACGCGCTTCCAGCTCTTTGTCCGCTTTCACTTTGTTGAGCACCTGGTTGTTGCGCTCGGCGTCTTTGCTTGGGATAAACGCCGCCATACCGCCCATCGCGAAGGCACCGCGCTTGTGGCAGGTCTTGATCAGGAGGCGCGAGTAGGCGCTGAGGAACGGCTTGTCCATGGTGACAACCTGACGATCCGGCAGCACGCGGTCGGGATGATTTTTCAGGGTTTTGATATAGCTGAAGATGTAATCCCAGCGCCCGCAGTTCAGGCCAACGATGTGGTCGCGCAGGGCGTGGAGAATTTCGTGCATCTGGAATACCGCCGGCAGCGTTTCAATCAGCAGCGTGGCCTTGATGGTGCCGCGCGGCAGGCTGAAGCGATCTTCTGCGTAGCTGAACACTTCACTCCACCATGCCGCCTCCTGCCAGGACTGGGTTTTCGGCAGATAGAAATACGGGCCGCTGCCTTTCGCCAGCAGGGTTTTGTGGTTGTGGAAGAAGTACAGGGCGAAGTCGAACAGGCTGCCCGGAATCACGTCCCCGCGCCAGGTCACGTGCTTTTCAGGCAGATGCAGACCGCGGACGCGGCAAATCAGTACGGCCGGGTCGGGCTTCAGCTGGTAGATTTTTCCGGCGTCGTTGGTATAGCTGATGGTGCCGTTCACGGCATCGCGCAGGTTAATTTGCCCGTCGATGACTTTGCGCCAGTCCGGCGCGAGAGAATCCTCAAAGTCCGCCATAAAGACTTTGACGTTAGCGTTCATGGCGTTAATGACCATCTTGCGCTCTACCGGGCCGGTGATCTCCACGCGGCGATCCTGCAAATCTTCAGGAATACCGCGGATTTTCCAGTCGCCATTTCTTATGGAAGCGGTTTCCGAAATAAAGCCAGGCAAGTTTCCGTTATCAATTTCCTGCTGTTGATGAATACGCGCGCTCAGCAGCTTGTTGCGCTTTGGCGTAAAGCGAATCACCAGCTCGGTCAGGAATTCGACCGCCTCTGCGGTCAAGATTTGCTGCTCTTGCTCGCCATACGGCTGATTAAAGGCCAGTTCATCGGCCGTGGTTGCCTGTTCAGTCATTATTCTGCTCCTCATCAAAGATCCAAAAACACGCTCCCCGATGCGAACGAAAGATCGTTGTGTAGTTTTCGTTCAGCAGAATTAAGACTATCTATAAATTTTCTAAAATCAAAAACAATTTCCATTTTAATTTAAAAATAGAAATAACATATTGATTACAATGCATTTAAAGTTTTATTCATTGTTGAGTTTGATTTCGGAAATAAAAAAGGCACCCGAAGGTGCCCGTGATGAGATGCTGAAACGCTTTAGGATCCTTTAACGCAGACGATTACTCCAGCGTCGGATTCATGTGACGCAGATCGTATGGCGTGATCTGGTAGACGTAATAGTTAAGCCAGTTGGTAAACAGCAGATTTCCGTGGCTGCGCCAGGTGGCTCTCGGCTTGTTGTTGGGATCGTTTTTCGGGAAATAGTTGTACGGAACGTCCGGATTGAGCCCGGCCTCAACGTCGCGGAAAAACTCTGACGCCAGAGTGTGGGGATCGTATTCCGGATGCCCGGTTACAAAGGCGATGCGCTTGTCTTTGCTGGCAAACAGATAGGCGTCGCCATCCTCCGTTTCCGCCAGGATCTCCAGATCGGTGTAATCACGAATAAGCTGCGCCGGGAAATCGGCATAGCGGGAGTGCGGAGCCAGGAAAGAATCATCAAACCCGCGGGTCAGCAGGGCATGAGGATGAAGAATGTGGTGTTCATAGACGCCAGAGAGCTTTTCGGTGCGGGTTTGCTTGGGGATGCCATAAAGGATATTCAGCGCGGCCTGTACCGCCCAACAGACAAACAGCGTAGAGGTAACGTGATCTTTTGCCCACTCCAGCACCTGCTGGATCTGCGGCCAGTAGGCCACGTCATTAAATTCCACAAGGCCCAGCGGCGCACCGGTGACGATCAGTCCATCGAAGTTCTCGTTTCGGATGTCTTCGAAGTTACAGTAGAAGTTATTGAGATGCTCAGAAGGCGTGTTGCGCGACTCGCGGGCGTCAATGCGCAGCAGCTGGATATCAACCTGAAGTGGGGAGTTCGACAGCAGACGCAGAAACTGATTCTCCGTTTCGATCTTTTTCGGCATCAGATTGAGAATAAGCACCTTCAGCGGGCGAATTTCCTGACCTGTAGCACGCGAAGCCGTCATAACGAAGACGTTTTCTTCACGTAAGAAATTGACGGCTGGTAGCTCGTCCTGCACCCGAATCGGCATAACCTTAAATCCTCACAACATACGTATAAACGTTTAGACATCCAGACAGCTAACGATACCCAGAATTGACCTGAATGTCGAGCCTGCAAGCAGAAGGTGAGAAAGTTTCAAGGAGATGTGTCGTGCTGGTAGCGCTCGGTGCGTGCTGGATCTGCAGGTTTGCAGGCCGGGCGAGAAGAAGCCGCCATCCGGCATGTTTTCTTGCGCGCAAAGCAAAAAACCCCGCACCTTACGGTACGGGGTTCTTCCTG
>NZ_CAXOFU010000034.1:0-26283 GCF_964208575.1 Enterobacter soli
CCCAGTTTTTAGCACAAGCGTTTTTTAGATCTTTTTTTCTGACTGCTGCTTTTCCACTCTTTTCGCTGAAATCCCATCCGATTTGCTTAAATATTGACGTATTTTGCCCTTGCCTCGATCCCAAAATACGATCAAAGTCTTCTGTATAGCGCCCACCAGCCGAGGTAGATATGTCTGTAGTACTACGCCCTTATAAAGATCTGTTCCCGAAAAAAGGCGATCGCGTGATGATCGATACCAGCAGCGTTGTCATTGGCGATGTCCGAATGGCTGATGATGTGAGCATCTGGCCACTCGTTGCGATCCGGGGGGACGTTAACTATGTTGCGATTGGTGCACGTACCAATATCCAGGACGGCAGCGTCCTGCATGTTACGCACAAATCGTCTTATAACCCGGACGGTCATCCGCTGCTTATTGGCGAAGACGTGACCGTCGGCCATAAAGTCATGTTGCACGGCTGCACGATAGGCAACCGGGTTCTGGTGGGAATGGGCTCGATATTGCTGGATGGCGTTATTGTAGAAGATGACGTGATGATTGGCGCCGGGAGCCTCGTTCCGCAAAACAAGCGGCTCGCGAGCGGCTATCTCTATTTAGGAAGCCCGGTGAAACAGATCCGCCCCTTAACAGAAGCGGAAATTGAAGGTTTGAAATATTCTGCGAACAACTACGTAAAATGGAAGGATGAGTATTTAGATCAGGAAAGCCAGATCCAACCCCGATCGTCTTCCTGCTGATCGCGAATTAAATCGCTGGCTTCTTCTTCAAGATCCCAGCGGTTTTCGCAAAACACCTCAAGAGGCTGCGTACCGCCAAAGCGACTCAACAGCGTGTCTTTGTGGATTGCACAGGTCAGCTGCATTCCATGCACCAGCACCGGAAAACAGACGGCCTGTTTTTCGTCATCCCAGGTTTCCCTGTCCGGGAAGTGAATAGCCTGATTCACGCGGACAGCTCCTGTTTGAGCTTTTCAATGACGGGTTCGACGGCAGGCAATACGCCATGCCAGAGCAGTACGGCATGAGCCGCTTGCCCCACCAGCATGCCCAGGCCGTCAGCGAGGTGTTTCGCGCCATGTTGTTCACACCAGCTCAGGAAAGGCGTTTTTCCTTTCTGATAAAACATGTCATAGCAAAACACATGAGCGTTCACTACGGATGCCGGAATAGCAGGTACTTCGCCGCCGATCCCGCTGGAGGTTGCATTAATCACCAGATCGAACTCATGGCCTTCCAGATCGTCAAGCGCCACTGCATTCACGCTGCCGGTATGAGCGAATAATACCGCCAGCTCCTCCGCTCTCGAAAAAGTACGGTTAGTGATGGTAACGGCACAATCCAGGGACAGCAGCGGCAGCAATACGCCACGCGATGCCCCACCCGCGCCAATCAGCAATACCCTGAAGCCTGGCTTTATAAATGACAGCCTTTCCAGATCGCTCAACAGCCCGATTCCGTCCGTGTTATCACCCAGCAGGCGCCCGTCCTCAAGCCGTTTAAGGGTGTTCACCGCGCCCGCAAGAGAAGCGCGCTCGGTCAGTTCATCCGCACGCTCGAAAGCCTCTTCTTTGAAAGGCACCGTGACGTTCGCCCCTTTACCACCAGCCTCGAAAAAGGCATTCAGCGCAGGAACGAACCCATCGACCGGAGCCAGCACGCGACCATATGGATGATCAATCTGAAGCTGCTCAGCAAACTGCCTGTGGATCAGGGGCGATTTACTGTGGGCAATGGGATTACCAAAAACTGCATAAGTTTCCATTAAATTACCCCTGGCGAAAACGTTCGCCGGTTAAGGCATCGCGGATTTCCGACGGATTCAGACGTCCGCCCGTATCGCCCACGGCGACCGGGAAATCATCGCCGAACTGTGCCAGGACTTCTTCCGTCGTCCGGCAAGGCGGCAGGCCCGTCAGGTTAGCGCTGGTCGACACCAGCGGTTTGCCGAATGCCAGACACAGATCTATCACCAGCGGATGATCGGTGACGCGCACGGCAAGCGAGTCGAAACGGCCGGTTAACCAGCGCGGCGTGGTTGCCCGGGCCGGAAAGACAAACGTCACGGGGCCAGGCCAGGCAGAGAAAATGGCATCCCGCTGTTCTGGCGTCAGCATGGAATCATCAATATAAGGTTTGAGCTGCTCGTAGTTTGCCGCGATCAGTATCAGCCCTTTTTCGACAGGCCTTTGTTTCAATGCGAGCAAACGACCCACGGCCGTTTCGCTGTCAGGATCGCAGCCGACTCCAAAAACAGCTTCGGTTGGATAAGCGATGACTTCTTCTTTATTCAGTACTTCCACAGCGTGAGCAATGGAGCCTGATGGCAGGTTATTATTCACTGGTTTGATCCGCCGAGACCGGCTTTCCACATTGTTTATTGGCACAGAAGCGTTTTAAACCTTGCGCCGTTTTCTTCTCTATGAGTAACGGATAGTCGCAATGAGGGCAGACTCCCGCTACCGGTTTAAAATTGATAACGAACTGGCATTCAGGATAGCGATCGCAGGAATGGAAGGTCTTACCAAAACGTGAACGGCGCTGCACCAGCTGGCCGCGCTGGCACTGCGGACAGGTGATTGCCGTTTCATCAGGCTTATCAATTTGTTCCGTATGTCCACATTCCGGGTAGTTACTGCATCCGATAAACATACCGAAGCGCCCCTGCCGCAGCACCAATACACAGCCGCAGAGAGGACAAAGCTGTCCCTCCAGAATCTTAACGATATGCCCGTCCGCCTGGCTTTTCAGAGGACGGACATAATCACATTCCGGATAGTGGGAACAACCGAGAAACGGACCGTGTTTCCCGGACCGAATGACAAGTTCAGCCCCACACTGTGGGCAGGGCTCGTTTTTATGCACCGTGAATAGTGCTGATTTGGCCATAACAACTCTTGGTGCTGCACATTAGAATCAGTGCAGCATACCTTCATTCACTTCAAAGAGTAATTCTTCCATTTGTTGATAGGCATTTTCACAGCCCGGGATATTAAACAGAACCATCAGAATCACCCACTTGAGGTCTTCCAGTTCAAATTCTGCCGTATCCAGCGCCATGACGCGCTCTATCACCATTTCTCGCGTTTCGAGGTTTAGCACCTGAATCTGCTCAAGGAAAAGTACAAATCCCCGGCAGCTGGCATCCAGCCTTTCACACTCTTCAGCTGTATAGATGCGTACAGATAATGGATCGGAAGCAAGCTGCATCGGTTCGGCGAGGCCTTCCTGATAATCAGCCAGTTTCTCGAGCCACATCAACGCATTGTAAATATCTTCCCGCTCGAATCCCGCATCGGTAAGATCCCGTGTCAATTTGTCCTGATCCACTCGCATTTCTGCTTCGTTATGGATGTAAGTCTCAAACAAATACATCAGTACGTCGAACATGGCTTGCCCTCCTTAATCGGACATAGCCGCCGGGTACAGCTGCGATCCACCCTGCTAACTCCAGTTCGAGTAGCTGTGCTACCGTTACTGGCACAGGTTGGCCGGCACGTTCAGCGACAACGTCAACAGGTGTTACCTCATCTCCTACGTTAGCCAGGAGCTTGGGAAATGGCAATGCCACCTCCGCCTGATCTGAGGAATATTGTCGCTTTTCGGCTTCATCCGTTAACCAATGCAGGCCATATCGCAAATTTTCAAGAATGTCGTCCGTGCTGGTAACGGGCGTGGCGCCCTGCTTGATAAGCCAGTGAGGCCCTTCACAACCCGGATTGCCTACCGGGCCGGGGAGCGCAAACACTTCCCGGCCTTGTTCAAGAGCACATCTTGCCGTGACAAGCGAACCGCTACGCAATGCCGCCTCAACGACAAAAACCCCCTGACTCAAGCCGCTAATAATGCGATTTCTGCGCGGAAAATTGGCGGGCCAGGGCGTGGTTAATAAAGAGAACTCAGAAATAACAGCGCCGCCCGCTGCGACAATGCCATCGGCAAGGGAAATGTGGCGACGCGGATAGATGCTAAAAAGGCCATTGCCCAGAACGGCAACGCTGCAGCCTTTTACCGAAAGAGCAGCCCTGTGGGCAACGCCATCAATCCCGCAGGCCAGCCCGCTGGTTATCGTGAACCCGCATTGCGCCAGCTGCTCGCAGAAGATTTTCCCCCACCGCTCACCGTACCAGGACGGCGAGCGGCTCCCTACCACGCCGAGTTGGATCGTGTTAAGCGCTTCAACGCTGCCTCTCACGAATAGCGCGCCGGGGTAATCGGGTATCGTTCGCAGCAAAGAGGGGAACCGCGGATCGTCAGCAGGAAGCAGATAACAGTCGGGTTGTTCAAGCCAGAGCAGGCTACGTTCAAGCTCCGCGTCGCTGAGGGCAAAAAACCGTTCAGTCTGCCTGGCCGACAGCCCGGCATCTTTGGCGACAGCGCCGTCAATGTGCGTCTGGCGCTGAAGATTTTCGGCAGCTCGCAGCATTAAATCGCCGCATAAAGTCCCTGTATTAATCAGCCTTAACCATATCTCTGTGGGCGTCATCCATTTCCCTGCCATAAGCAGCCTCCGCAATCTTTGCGATTGGTCAGTGATGCTGTCAATCAATGGGGGATTTGTCTAGAATAGAGGTAATAAACTTATCAACTCCTGAACACGACTCTGGAAATTTATGGCAGTTTTGCAAGTGTTACATATTCCGGACGAGCGCCTTCGCATCGTCGCTGAACCGGTAAAAGAAGTGAATGCAGAAATTCAGCGTATCGTCGATGATATGTTCGATACCATGTACGCCGAAGAAGGCATCGGCCTGGCGGCGACGCAGGTGGACATTCACAAGCGCATCATCGTGATCGACGTTTCTGAAAATCGCGATGACCGTCTGGTGCTGATCAACCCTGAGCTGCTCGAAAAGAGCGGCGAAACGGGTATTGAGGAAGGCTGTCTGTCCATTCCTGAACAGCGCGCCTTAGTGCCTCGCGCTGAAAAAGTGAAAATTCGCGCGCTCGATCGCGACGGTAAGCCGTTCGAGCTCGAAGCTGACGAACTGCTGGCGATCTGTATTCAGCATGAGATGGACCACCTGGTCGGTAAACTCTTTATCGATTACCTCTCGCCACTGAAACAGCAGCGTATTCGCCAGAAGGTAGAGAAACTGGATCGTATGCGCTCTCGTGCATAACATCCCGGGATACAAGGAATAACGTGTCTACATCGCTTCGTATTATCTTCGCAGGAACCCCTGACTTTGCAGCGCGTCATCTGGACGCGCTGTTAACTTCTGGTCACCAGGTTGTCGGCGTGTTTACTCAGCCTGACCGTCCTGCGGGTCGCGGTAAAAAATTGATGCCGAGCCCGGTAAAAGTGCTGGCAGAAGAGCATGGTTTACCTGTTTTTCAGCCTGTATCGTTACGTCCTCAGGAAAATCAGCAGCTGGTCGCCGACCTGAATGCTGACGTCATGGTCGTTGTCGCCTACGGCTTAATTCTGCCGAAAGCGGTACTCGATATGCCTCGTCTGGGCTGCGTGAACGTTCACGGCTCGCTGCTGCCTCGCTGGCGCGGCGCGGCGCCTATCCAGCGCTCATTATGGGCTGGTGATGCGGAAACGGGCGTGACCATCATGAAAATGGACGTAGGCCTGGACACGGGCGACATGCTCTACAAACTCTCGTGCCAGATTACTGCGGAAGATACCAGCGCGACCCTTTACGACAAGCTTGCCGATCTTGGCCCGCAGGGACTCATTGAGACCTTACAGCAGCTTGCCGATAACACCGCGCAGCCTGAGGTTCAGGACGAAAGCCTGGTCACCTATGCCGAAAAACTGAGCAAGGAAGAGGCGCAGATTGACTGGTCACTTTCTGCAGCACAGCTTGAACGCTGCATCCGCGCGTTTAATCCCTGGCCGATGAGCTGGATGACAATCGATGAGCAGCCGGTGAAAGTCTGGAAAGCATCCGTTATTGAAGGACACGCCAGCGCGGAACCCGGCACGATCCTCGATGCTAACAAGCAGGGTATTCAGGTCGCCACGGCAGACGGTATTTTGAACCTTGAGTCTCTGCAGCCCGCGGCTAAAAAAGCGATGAGTGCTCAGGATCTGCTAAATTCCCGTCGCGAGTGGTTCATCCCTGGCAATCGTCTTGCCTGAGCAATTTCATCATTAAAGCCCGGAGTTTCCGGGCATTTTCATTTTTACGGCTATGAAAAAACAAAATCTACGCAGTATGGCGGCTCAGGCCGTCGAACAGGTGGTCGAGCAAGGGCAGTCATTGAGCAATGTCCTGCCGCCGCTCCAGCAAAAGGTGTCTGATAAAGACAAAGCGCTGCTCCAGGAGCTGTGCTTTGGCGTGTTGCGTACCCTTTCACAGCTCGAGTGGCTGATATCAAAGCTGATGTCGCGCCCGATGACGGGCAAGCAGCGTACCGTGCATTATCTGATTATGGTTGGTTTCTACCAGCTGCTTCATACCCGCATTCCTCCCCATGCGGCGCTCGCCGAAACGGTAGAAGGCGCCGTGGCGATCAAGCGCCCGCAGCTGAAGGGGCTGATTAACGGGGTATTACGCCAGTTCCAGCGGCAGCAGGATGAGCTGCTGGCTGAGTTTGCGAAAACCGAAAACCGTTTCCTTCATCCGGCCTGGCTGCTTAACCGTCTGAAAAAAGCCTATCCTCAGCAATGGCAAAATATTGCTGAAGCCAATAATCAGCGTCCGCCGATGTGGCTGCGCGTGAATCGTAATCATCATTCCCGCGATGCGTGGATCGCCCTGCTGGAGGAGTCAGGAATGAGTGGCTTCACCCATGACAGCTATCCCGATGCGGTGCGTTTAGCCTCCCCGGCGCCAGTGCATGCTCTGCCAGGGTTTGAAGAAGGCTGGGTGACGGTGCAAGACGCCTCCGCTCAAGGCTGTATGACCTGGCTTCAGCCGCAAAATGGTGAGCAGATCCTCGATCTGTGCGCCGCGCCGGGCGGAAAGACGACGCATATTCTTGAAGTCGCGCCGCAGGCGAGCGTGATGGCGGTTGATGTCGACGAGCAGCGCCTGTCGCGCGTCTACGACAACCTGAAACGCTTAGGAATGAAAGCCCAGGTTAAACAAGGCGATGGTCGCAAACCGGCCGAATGGTGCGGTGAAACGCAGTTCGATCGTATTTTGCTGGATGCCCCTTGCTCGGCGACGGGCGTGGTTCGTCGCCACCCGGACATCAAGTGGCTGCGTCGCGATCGCGATATTGCTGAACTTGCGCAGCTGCAATCCGAAATTCTTGACGCTATCTGGCCTCATCTGAAGCCGGGCGGAACGCTGGTCTATGCAACCTGCTCCGTGCTTCCGGAAGAGAATACCCAGCAAATTGCCGCTTTCCTGAAGCGCACCCCGGATGCTGCCCTGCGCGACACCGGTACGCCGGAACGTCCTGGGCTGCAAAACCTGCCGGGAGCAGAAGAAGGCGACGGCTTCTTTTACGCTAAGCTAATCAAAGAGTGATGTGAGAACAGGCCACAAGATATGAAGATAATCATTCTGGGTGCAGGACAGGTTGGCGGTACGCTGGCTGAAAACCTTGTTGGTGAAAACAACGACATCACTATTGTCGATACCAATGGCGATCGGCTGCGCGTTTTGCAGGACAAATTTGACCTCCGCGTTGTGCAGGGCCACGGCTCACACCCGCGGGTGCTTCGCGAAGCCGGTGCAGACGACGCAGATATGCTGGTTGCAGTGACCAGCTCAGATGAAACCAATATGGTTGCGTGTCAGGTTGCCTACTCACTTTTCAACACGCCGAACAGAATCGCCCGTATTCGCTCGCCGGATTACGTGCGTGATGCAGAGAAGCTGTTTAACTCGGAAGCGGTGCCCATCGACCACCTTATCGCGCCGGAACAACTGGTTATCGACAACATCTATCGCCTGATCGAATACCCGGGCGCGCTCCAGGTAGTGAACTTTGCCGAAGGTAAAGTGAGTCTTGCCGTGGTGAAAGCCTATTACGGCGGGCCGCTTATCGGCAATGCGCTCTCTACCATGCGCGAGCACATGCCGCATATCGACACGCGTGTGGCGGCGATTTTCCGTCACGACCGCCCTATTCGTCCGCAAGGCTCGACGATTGTTGAAGCGGGCGATGAGGTGTTCTTTATTGCGGCCTCTCAGCATATTCGCGCCGTGATGAGCGAACTTCAGCGCCTCGAGAAACCCTATAAGCGCATCATGTTGGTCGGCGGCGGTAATATCGGCGCGGGTCTCGCGCGTCGTCTTGAAAAAGATTACAGCGTGAAGCTGATCGAACGCGATCAGCAGCGCGCATCCGAGCTGGCAGAAAAGCTCCAAAATACGATCGTGTTTTATGGCGATGCGTCGGATCAGGAATTGCTCGCAGAGGAGCATATCGATCAGGTTGATCTCTTTATCGCGGTCACCAACGACGATGAAGCCAATATTATGTCGGCCATGCTTGCCAAGCGAATGGGGGCGAAAAAGGTGATGGTGCTTATTCAGCGCCGCGCCTACGTCGACCTGGTTCAGGGAAGCGTTATTGATATCGCGATTTCACCGCAGCAGGCCACTATTTCTGCGCTCCTTAGCCATGTGCGCAAGGCCGATATTGTGGGCGTTTCCTCGCTTCGTCGCGGCGTTGCGGAAGCAATCGAAGCAGTGGCGCATGGCGATGAGACAACGTCCCGCGTGGTCGGCAGATCTATCGACGAGATTAAATTACCGCCGGGTACCATAATCGGGGCAGTCGTTCGCGGAAACGACGTCATGATCGCAAATGACAATTTGCGGATCGAGCAGGGTGATCACGTCATTATGTTCCTGACCGACAAAAAATTTATTACCGACGTAGAACGTTTATTCCAGCCAAGTCCTTTCTTCCTGTAACGATCGGGGTGCTCTTTTAGAGCACCCCAAAATTAACCATCCCATTTATACGCCTTTTAATTTTCATAACGATTATTTATCCCCAATGGAAATTGGCTAATCATTTGTTAAACTTATAACCGTCAGCTGGCACATGGAGAATAAAATGAGCATTATTAAAGAATTTCGCGAATTTGCGATGCGCGGGAATGTGGTGGATTTAGCTGTGGGTGTCATTATTGGTGCGGCGTTCGGTAAGATCGTTTCATCACTGGTTGCCGACATTATTATGCCACCGCTGGGTTTATTAATTGGGGGCATTGATTTCAAACAGTTCGCCGTAACGCTCCGTGACGCACAGGGCGATGTCCCTGCGGTTGTAATGCACTACGGTGTCTTTATTCAGAACGTATTTGATTTCGTGATCGTCGCGTTCGCCATCTTTATGGCAATCAAATTAATCAACAAGCTGAACCGTAAAAAAGAAGAGCCGGCTGCAGCACCAGCACCAACAAAAGAAGAAGTATTGCTGAGTGAAATTCGCGACCTGTTAAAAGAACAGAACAACCGTTCTTAATCAGAAGCTAAAAGCAGGAAGGCCAGTGGTAAGAAAGCAATTTACTCTCTTGCCACTGGCCTCCCAGTTACCCCGATTGCCGTGTTTACCTTTACGCAGATAACTTCCCTTCCCTTTTTTATTCTTCTCTACGCGCTGCCTGAAAAGCGGGTCGTGTAACAGGGCTTCAATGGCATTGTCCTTGATTTGCCCCTTTGTATGCTGATAGCGACTCATTATTTCTCCTGAGTGTGATTTAAGTCGGCTGCAGTGTAGACCCGGGTGTATTAAAAATCAACAGCCCTGAGTTTCTCCGCTGGCGCCCTGCTCCAGAGCTTCAAGGATAGAACAATAGATGCTGCTGTGGGCAGTACCGCAACAGGCATCATTCAGCCGCTGCAGCGAGCGCTGCATTGTCTGGAGTTCCTGAATACGTTCCTCCACTTCGCTTAATCTGGCCTGAACAATACTTTTCGACTCCTGACAGGTGTGGTGCTCGGGATCGACGCGGATCGACAGAAGCTCGCGGATCGAATCGAGCGTAAAGCCAAGCTGCCTGGCATAACGGATAAACCGGAGCCGCTGCAGGTCATTATCGGTATAAAGACGGAATCCACCTTCAGTACGAACCTCATGATCAATCATCTGCTGTTTTTCGTAATAGCGGATGGTGTCGGGAGTTACGTTAGCAAGCTTTGCAAGTTCACCGATGCGATACATCTCTAGTCCTCATTCATTTTCTGCGTCAGCCTTTCGCAGTATTCCCCATGCAGGAAATCAACATTCATTCCCGCCTGGCGCAGCTTAAGTTCGAGCAAAGCCAGGCGACGGCTGAACTCTTTGTGGCGAGGATCGTCCTTGCGGATCTCCTTTAACAGATCGGCAAGCTCAACGGCTTCTTTACGTTGTTCAAGTTCGGGGGGCAAACAACCTGCATTTTTCAACAGGCGATAGCCAGCCCGTAATTCCTTAGCCACATGCGAATCATCATCAAGATGTATCGGAGTACCGGCACCCGGAAGATTATCGAATTCACCTTTTCTTTGGGCATCGTTAATATGGCGTTCCGCCCATTGATCGAGCAACCACATAATGAACTCCAGGGAATGAACAGAAAAGATACAGCTATTGTAGATAAGTGGGGATTCAGCGGATATAAAAAAACCCGCCGAGGCGGGTTTTTTTACGTTACTACAGATTACTCTGCAGCAGCTTCTGCTTTCGATTCAGAACGATCAACCAGCTCGATGTAAGCCATCGGAGCGTTGTCGCCTGCACGGAAGCCACACTTCAGAATACGAGTGTAACCACCTGCACGGCTCGCGAAACGCGGACCCAGTTCGTTAAACAGTTTTGCCACGATCTCGTTATCACGAGTACGGGCGAATGCCAGACGACGATTAGCAACGCTGTCAGTCTTGGCAAGAGTAATCAGCGGCTCAACTACGCGACGCAGCTCTTTCGCTTTAGGCAGGGTCGTCTTGATGATTTCATGACGAACCAGTGAACCTGCCATGTTGCGGAACATAGCCTGGCGATGGCTGCTGTTGCGGTTCAGTTGACGACCACTCTTACGATGGCGCATGACCTTATCCTTCTCAGTAAAACCTTAACCTGTGATCCGGTTACTCGTCAGCAATGCTTGCCGGTGGCCAGTTTTCCAGGCGCATGCCCAGAGACAGACCACGTGAGGCCAGCACGTCTTTAATCTCAGTAAGAGATTTTTTACCCAGGTTCGGCGTTTTCAGCAACTCAACCTCGGTACGCTGTACCAGATCACCGATATAGTGGATAGCTTCTGCCTTGAGGCAGTTAGCAGAGCGGACAGTCAATTCCAGATCGTCAACAGGGCGCAGCAGGATCGGATCGAATTCTGGTTTCTCTTCTTTCACTTCCGGCTGACGTACATCACGTAAGTCAACGAAAGCTTCCAGTTGTTCTGCCAGGATGGTTGCCGCACGACGAATCGCCTCTTCAGGATCGATTGTGCCGTTGGTTTCCATTTCGATGACCAGCTTGTCCAGGTCGGTACGCTGTTCTACACGCGCTGCTTCAACATTGTAGGCAATACGCTCTACAGGGCTGTAGCATGCGTCGACCAGCAGACGGCCGATTGGGCGCTCATCTTCTTCCGAATGAATTCGGGCAGAAGCCGGCACATAACCACGACCGCGCTGAACTTTGATACGCATACTAATAGCTGCGTTCTCATCGGTCAGGTGGCAGATCACGTGCTGCGGCTTGACGATTTCGACATCACCGTCGTGGGTGATATCGGCTGCAGTCACAGGGCCAATGCCAGATTTATTCAGAGTAAGAATAACTTCATCTTTACCCTGAACTCTCACCGCCAGCCCTTTCAGGTTGAGCAGGATTTCAAGGATATCTTCCTGAACGCCTTCTTTGGTGCTGTACTCATGAAGTACACCATCAATCTCAACCTCGGTCACCGCGCAACCCGGCATCGATGAGAGCAGAATACGGCGCAGTGCGTTACCCAGAGTATGGCCAAAGCCACGCTCTAAAGGCTCAAGGGTCACCTTGGCGTGCGTCGAACTCACTTGCTCGATATCTACCAGGCGCGGTTTTAGAAACTCTGTCACAGAACCCTGCATTGTGTCCTCTCTTTGGTACTAAGCTTTACTTGGAGTAAAGCTCGACGATCAGGTGTTCGTTAATGTCCGCAGACAGATCAGAACGTTCTGGCTGACGCTTGAACGTACCTTCCATCTTGCCAGCATCAACTTCCAGCCAGGTTGGCTTTTCACGCTGCTCAGCCAGCTCCAGAGCGGCTTTCACGCGAGATTGCTTTTTCGCTTTCTCACGAATGCTAACAACGTCATTCGCTTTAACCTGATAAGAAGCGATGTTAACAACACGACCGTTTACCATGATTGCTTTGTGGCTAACCAACTGGCGTGATTCAGCACGAGTCGCGCCGAAGCCCATACGGTATACAACGTTGTCCAGACGACCTTCCAGCAGAGCCAACAGGTTTTCACCGGTGTTGCCTTTCAGACGTGCTGCTTCTTTATAGTAGTTACGGAACTGACGCTCCAGCACACCGTAGATACGGCGAACTTTTTGCTTTTCACGCAACTGCACACCATAGTCAGACAGACGCGGTTTACGCGCACCGTGCTGGCCAGGAGCTTGTTCAATTTTACACTTGGTATCGATCGCGCGAACGCCAGACTTAAGGAATAAGTCGGTGCCCTCACGACGGCTCAGCTTGAGCTTAGGACCCAAATATCTTGCCATTTTCTATCTCCAACTAACCTAAAAAACGAGTGCGTTATACGCGACGTTTTTTCGGCGGACGACAACCGTTATGAGGGATCGGAGTCACATCAGTAATATTAGTGATGCGGAAACCAGCGGCGTTCAGAGCACGAACAGTAGATTCGCGGCCTGGACCCGGACCTTTAACCATAACTTCCAGATTCTTGATGCCGTATTCTTTTACGGCTTCAGCGCAACGCTCTGCTGCAACCTGAGCTGCGAACGGAGTTGATTTGCGTGAACCACGGAAACCGGAACCACCGGCTGTTGCCCAACCCAATGCGTTACCCTGACGATCAGTGATAGTAACGATGGTGTTGTTGAAAGAAGCATGGATATGAGCCACGCCGTCAGAGACTTGTTTTCTTACACGTTTACGTGCACGAATTGGTGCCTTTGCCATTATTCAATCACCCCGATTATTTCTTGATCGGTTTGCGCGGACCCTTACGGGTACGTGCGTTGGTCTTGGTACGCTGACCGCGAACCGGGAGACCACGACGATGACGCAAACCGCGATAGCAACCAAGATCCATAAGGCGCTTGATGCTCATGCTAACTTCACGGCGCAGATCACCTTCAACGACAAATTTGGCAACTTCGTCACGCAGCGTGTCGATTTGTTCTTCAGACAGCTCACTGATCTTAACATCTTCAGCGATACCCGCTGCAGCCAGAATGGCTTTAGAACGGGTCTTGCCGACGCCATAGATCGAAGTTAATGCGATCACAGCATGTTTCTGATCAGGAATGTTAATGCCTGCTATACGGGCCACTATGCACTCCTACTATTTAATATGTACGCACCATGCTGAAAAGCCCGTTTTCAGGATACTCAAATGGAAACGTACAGACATACAAAAGATTGGCTGGCTAATCTAGCCAGCTCAACCCAACTTTGCAAGAAAAATATGCGAAATAATCAGCCTTGGCGCTGTTTATGCTTCGGCTCGGCACTGCAAATCACACGGATGACACCATCACGCTTAACGATTTTGCAGTTACGGCATAATTTCTTGACGGAAGCACGAACTTTCATTTTTACTCTCCGTAACTTCTCAGGCGACCAATTAGCGGCCGTAGCCTTTCAGGTTCGCCTTCTTCAATGCAGACTCATACTGACTGGACATCATCAGAGTTTGCACTTGAGCCATAAAGTCCATAATCACGACAACAACGATAAGTAACGACGTACCACCGAAGTAGAACGGAACTTTCATTGCATCACGCATGAACTCCGGGATCAGGCAGATAAAAGTAATATAAAGCGCACCAACCAAAGTCAGGCGAGTCATTACTTTATCGATATACTTCGCCGTTTGCTCTCCCGGACGAATTCCTGGTACAAATGCACCGGACTTCTTCAGGTTATCTGCTGTTTCACGCGGGTTGAAGACCAACGCCGTGTAGAAGAAACAGAAGAAGATGATCGCAGACGCATAGAGTAACACATAAAGTGGTTGCCCAGGCTGCAAATACAGCGAAATTGTTGTCAGCCAGTTCCAACCAGTACCGCCCCCGAACCATGACGCGATGGTCGCCGGGAACAGAATAATACTGGAAGCGAAGATTGCCGGGATTACCCCCGCCATATTCACTTTCAGCGGTAAATGTGTGCTCTGTGCAGCATAGACACGACGACCCTGCTGACGTTTAGCGTAGTTCACCACTATGCGGCGTTGACCACGTTCAACGAAGACAACAAAGAACGTCACTGCAAATACTAATACTGCAACCAACAGCAACAGGAGGAAGTGCAGGTCGCCTTGACGCGCTTGCTCGATAGTGTGGGCAATGGCTGGCGGGAGTCCCGCAACGATACCAGCGAAGATGATGATTGAGATACCGTTTCCGATACCACGCTCAGTAATCTGTTCGCCGAGCCACATCAGGAACATGGTTCCTGTGACCAGACTTACAACAGCGGTGAAGTAGAATGCAAAGCCTGGGTTAATAACCAGGCCCTGCATACCAGGCATATTCGGTAAACCGGTAGCAATACCGATCGACTGGAATATTGCCAGCACCAGAGTGCCGTAGCGGGTGTACTGACTAATCTTACGACGTCCAGACTCCCCTTCTTTCTTCAACTCTGCTAAGGCCGGATGAACGACCGTAAGCAGCTGGATAATAATGGATGCCGAAATGTACGGCATAATACCCAGCGCGAAGATAGAAGCACGGCTGAGAGCACCACCAGAGAACATGTTGAACATTTCAATGATGGTGCCTCGCTGTTGCTCAAGCAGTTTGGCAAGTACAGCGGCATCGATACCAGGGATCGGAATAAAAGAACCAATACGGAACACGATCAGCGCGCCGATAACAAACAGCAGTCTGCGTTTCAGCTCGCCAAATCCACCCTTGGCACTTTGAAAATCTAATCCCGGTTGCTTAGCCATCTGCTACTTATTCCTCAATTTTACCGCCAGCAGCTTCGATAGCAGCACGAGCACCTTTAGTCACACGCAGGCCACGAACAGTTACCGGAGTAGAAACTTCACCAGCCAGGATCACTTTCGCGAACTCGATCTGGATACCGATAATGTTTGCTGCTTTCAGCGTGTTCAGGTCTACAACGCCGCCTTCAACTTTCGCCAGGTCAGACAGACGGATTTCCGCTGTGATCGCTGCTTTGCGAGAGGTGAAGCCGAATTTCGGCAGACGACGGTACAGTGGCATCTGACCACCCTCGAAACCGCGACGTACGCCACCGCCAGAACGAGAGTTCTGACCTTTGTGACCACGACCACCGGTTTTACCGAGGCCAGAACCGATACCACGACCCAGGCGTTTACCCGCCTTTTTAGAGCCTTCGGCCGGAGACAGAGTATTTAAACGCATCTCTTACTCCTCAACTTTAACCATGAAGTAAACCGCGTTGACCATACCGCGAACAGCAGGAGTATCCTCGCGCTCAACGGTATGACCAATACGACGCAGACCCAGGCCAAGCAGCGTTGCCTTGTGTTTCGGCAGACGACCGATTGCACTGCGGGTTTGAGTGATTTTAATAGTCTTTGCCATGGTCAATTACCCCAGAATTTCTTCAACGGATTTACCACGCTTGGCAGCGACCATTTCTGGAGAATTCATATTTTCCAGGCCATCAATAGTTGCACGAACCACGTTGATCGGGTTGGTGGAACCATATGCTTTGGCCAGAACGTTATGAACCCCAGCAACTTCCAGAACGGCGCGCATTGCACCACCGGCGATGATACCGGTACCTTCGGAAGCTGGCTGCATGAATACACGAGAACCCGTGTGAACACCTTTAACTGGGTGCTGCAGGGTGCCGTGGTTCAGCGCGACGTTAATCATATTGCGACGGGCTTTTTCCATCGCTTTCTGGATCGCTGCTGGAACTTCACGCGCTTTACCGTAACCAAAACCAACGCGACCGTTACCATCGCCAACTACAGTCAAAGCTGTGAAGGAGAAAATACGACCACCTTTTACGGTTTTAGATACGCGGTTTACCGCGATCAGCTTTTCCTGCAGTTCGCCAGCTTGTTTTTCGATGTGAGCCATCTTACACCTCTACCTTAGAACTGAAGGCCAGCTTCACGGGCAGCATCTGCCAGTGCCTGGACACGACCATGATATTGGAACCCGGAACGGTCAAAGGAAACATTGCTGATGCCTTTTTCCAGAGCGCGTTCAGCAACAGCTTTACCTACAGCTGCAGCGGCGTCTTTGTTACCGGTGTACTTCAATTGTTCAGCGATAGCTTTTTCTACAGTAGAAGCAGCTACCAGAACTTCAGAACCGTTCGGTGCAATTACCTGTGCGTAAATATGACGCGGGGTACGATGTACCACCAGGCGAGTTGCACCCAGCTCTTTGAGCTTGCGGCGTGCGCGGGTCGCACGACGGATACGAGCAGATTTCTTATCCATAGTGTTACCTTACTTCTTCTTAGCCTCTTTGGTACGCACGACTTCGTCGGCGTAACGAACACCCTTGCCTTTATAAGGCTCAGGACGACGGTAGGCGCGCAGATCTGCTGCAACCTGACCGATCAGCTGTTTATCAGCGCCTTTCAGCACGATTTCAGTCTGAGTCGGGCATTCTGCAGTGATACCGGCAGGCAGCTGATGCTCAACAGGGTGAGAGAAGCCCAGAGACAGGCCTACTGCATTCCCTTTGATCGCCGCACGATAACCTACACCAACCAGCTGCAGCTTCTTAGTGAAGCCTTCGGTAACACCGATAACCATTGAGTTCAGCAGGGCACGCGCGGTACCAGCCTGAGCCCATCCATCCACGTAACCATCACGCGGACCGAAGGTCAGAGCATTATCTGCATGTTTAACTTCAACAGCATCGTTGAGAGTACGAGTCAGCTCGCCGTTTTTACCTTTGATCGTAATAACCTGACCGTTGATTTTTACATCAACGCCGGCAGGAACAACGACCGGTGCTTTAGCAACACGAGACATTTTTTCCTCCGATTAGGCTACGTAGCAGATAATTTCGCCACCAAGACCAGCTTGGCGCGCTGCACGATCAGTCATAACACCTTTAGAGGTAGAAACAACTGCGATACCCAGACCGGCCATAACTTTTGGCAGCTCATCTTTTTTCTTATAGATGCGCAGACCTGGGCGGCTGACACGCTGAATGCTTTCTACAACAGCTTTACCCTGGAAGTACTTAAGAGTCACTTCCAGTTCCGGCTTGGTGTCGCCTTCAACTTTAAAATCTTCAATAAAACCTTCGTCCTTCAGCACATTGGCGATTGCCACTTTCAGCTTGGAGGAAGGCATGGTGACCGCAGCTTTATTCGCGGCCTGACCGTTACGGATACGGGTCAGCATATCCGCGATCGGATCTTGCATGCTCATCTGTCTTTACTCCCGTGATTCAATTGGTGACAATTACCAGCTAGCCTTTTTCAAGCCTGGCACTTCACCGCGCATGGCGGCTTCACGCAGCTTGATACGGCTCAACCCGAACTTGCCCACATAACCATGTGGACGACCTGTTTGACGGCAGCGGTTACGCTGACGAGACGGGCTGGAATCACGCGGCAGAGTTTGCAGCTTGAGAACTGCGTTCCAACGATCTTCGTCGGAAGCGTTCACATCAGAGATGATCGCTTTCAGTTCAGCGCGTTTAGCGAAGAATTTATCAGCTAAAGCTACGCGCTTTACTTCGCGTGCTTTCATTGATTGCTTAGCCATTCAGTAACCCTACCTTACTTGCGGAACGGGAAGTCAAAGGCAGCCAGCAGAGCACGGCCTTCTTCATCAGATTTCGCAGTAGTGGTAATGGTAATATCCAAACCACGCACGCGGTCGACTTTATCGTAGTCGATCTCTGGGAAGATGATCTGCTCACGGACACCCATGCTGTAGTTACCACGACCGTCAAAAGACTTAGCGGACAAGCCACGGAAGTCACGGATACGAGGTACAGCAATAGTGATCAGGCGCTCAAAGAACTCCCACATGCGTTCGCCACGCAGAGTTACTTTACAGCCGATCGGATAGCCCTGACGGATTTTGAAGCCTGCAACAGATTTGCGTGCTTTGGTGATCAGCGGTTTTTGACCGGAGATTGCTGTCAGGTCAGCTGCTGCGTTATCCAGCAGTTTCTTGTCAGCGATCGCTTCACCAACACCCATGTTCAGGGTGATCTTCTCGACCCGAGGGACTTGCATGACAGAATTGTAGTTAAACTCAGTCATGAGTTTTTTAACTACTTCGTCTTTGTAGTAATCATGCAGTTTCGCCATCGTACTACTCCAAATTACTTGATAGTTTCGCTGTTAGACTTGAAGAAACGGACTTTTTTGCCGTCTTCGAATCTAAAGCCTACACGGTCAGCCTTGCCGGTTGCCGCATTGAAGATTGCAACGTTAGAAACCTGAATAGCCGCTTCTTTTTCAACGATGCCGCCTGGTTGGTTCAGAGCCGGGACTGGCTTCTGATGTTTCTTAACCAGGTTGATACCTTCAACAATGACCTTGCCGGAAGACAGGACATTTTTTACTTTACCGCGTTTACCTTTATCTTTACCGGTTAACACGATAACTTCGTCATCACGACGGATTTTCGCTGCCATGATTCGCTCCTTAGAGTACTTCTGGTGCCAGAGAGATAATTTTCATGAACTTCTCAGTACGAAGTTCACGAGTTACCGGCCCAAAGATACGCGTGCCGATAGGCTGCTCGCTGTTATTGTTCAGAATAACGCATGCATTACCATCGAAGCGAATGACAGAACCGTCAGGGCGACGAACACCCTTCTTGGTGCGCACCACTACCGCCTTCAGCACATCACCTTTTTTGACCTTACCACGCGGAATTGCTTCTTTGATGGTGATCTTGATGATGTCGCCTACGCCTGCGTAGCGACGGTGCGAGCCACCCAGAACCTTGATACACATTACGCGACGTGCACCGGAGTTGTCGGCGACGTTCAGCATAGTCTGTTCTTGGATCATTTTAGTGCTCCGCTAATGTCAACTACTACCTGAGACTCTAAATTCAGAGCCATTAAAAAGCCCCATATCGAGGGCGCGGCATTATAACACCGCTTCTGCAATATGGGTAGAAAAAATAAACGGCTCATCGCTGAGCCGTTTATTCGTATTGAGAATGCGTACTCTATTACAGAACCGCTTTCTCTACAACGCGAACCAGCGTCCAGGACTTAGTCTTGGACAGTGGACGGCATTCACGGATTTCAACCTTGTCGCCGATACCACATTCGTTGTTCTCGTCATGTACGTGCAGTTTGGTCGTACGTTTGATGAATTTACCGTAGATCGGGTGTTTCACAATACGTTCGATAGCTACAACAATGGATTTCTCCATTTTGTCGCTAACAACACGACCTTGCAGAGTACGGATTTTATCGGTCATTACGCACCCGCCTTCTGAGTCAGTAAAGTCTTAACGCGTGCAACATTGCGACGCACTTGCTTCAGCAGGTGAGTCTGTTGCAGCTGGCCACTTGCAGCCTGCATACGCAGGTTGAACTGCTCACGCAGCAGGTTCAGCAGCTCAGCGTTCAGCTCTTCAACGCTTTTTTCACGCAGCTCTTTTGCTTTCATTACATCACCGTCTTAGTTACAAAGGTGGTTTTGATAGGCAGTTTCGCTGCTGCCAGGCCGAAGGCTTCACGGGCCAGCTCTTCCGGAACACCGTCCATTTCATAAAGGACTTTGCCCGGTTGGATCAAGGCAACCCAGTACTCCACGTTACCTTTACCTTTACCCATACGAACTTCCAGCGGCTTCTCGGTAATTGGTTTGTCCGGGAATACACGGATCCAAATTTTACCTTGACGCTTAACTGCACGGGTCATTGCACGACGTGCTGCTTCGATCTGACGTGCAGTCAGACGACCACGGCCAACAGCTTTCAGACCGAAAGTGCCGAAGCTAACATCCGTACCCTGCGCCAGACCACGGTTGCGGCCTTTGTGCACTTTACGGAATTTTGTACGCTTTGGTTGTAACATCAGCGACGCTCCTTATTTACGGCCTTTACGCTGCTGCTTTTTAGGTTGCGCAGCCGGTTTTTCCGGTTGTTCAACAGCAGCCATACCACCCAGGATCTCACCTTTGAAGATCCATACCTTAACGCCGATTACACCGTAAGTGGTGTGCGCTTCAGAGGTGTTGTAGTCAATGTCAGCACGCAGAGTGTGCAGCGGTACGCGACCTTCACGGTACCATTCGGTACGTGCGATTTCCGCGCCGCCCAGACGGCCGCTAACTTCAACTTTGATACCTTTAGCGCCCAGACGCATTGCGTTCTGTACAGCACGCTTCATAGCACGACGGAACATAACACGACGTTCCAGCTGAGAAGTGATGCTGTCAGCAACCAATTTAGCGTCCAGTTCAGGCTTACGAACTTCTGCGATATTGATCTGTGCAGGAACGCCAGCGATATCCGCTACGACCTTGCGCAGTTTTTCTACGTCTTCGCCTTTCTTACCGATCACGATGCCAGGACGAGCGGTGTGAATGGTCACACGAATGCTCTTAGCTGGACGCTCGATAACGATACGAGATACAGACGCTTTAGCCAGTTCCTTAGTCAGGTACTGACGTACTTTAAAATCGCTGTCCAGGTTGTCAGCGAATTCTTTGGTGTTCGCAAACCAGGTAGAGTTCCATGGTTTTACAATACCCAGGCGAATACCATTAGGATGTACTTTCTGACCCATTGCTAGTCTCCAGAGTCTCAGCGATCGGACACAACCACAGTAATGTGGCTGGTGCGCTTCAGGATGCGATCTGCACGACCTTTCGCACGCGGCATAATGCGCTTCATGCTTGGGCCTTCGTCTACGAAAATTTTCGCAACTTTCAGATCGTCGATGTCAGCGCCATCGTTGTGTTCAGCGTTAGCAATGGCAGATTCCAGTACTTTCTTGACCAATACCGCAGCTTTCTTGTTGGTATAGGTCAGGATGTCCAGGGCCTGCGACACTTTCTTACCGCGAATCAGGTCAGCAACAAGGCGAACCTTCTGAGCAGAAGAACGAGCATGGCGATGTTGAGCTAAAGTTTCCATCTCTTCCTCCTACCTTATTTCTTCTTCGCTTTTTTATCAGCAGCGTGGCCGCGATAAGTACGAGTCGGTGCGAATTCACCCAGTTTGTGACCAACCATTTCGTCGGAAACAAAGACTGGAACGTGCTGACGACCATTATGGACAGCGATGGTCAAACCGATCATGTTAGGAAAGATCGTTGAACGACGGGACCAAGTGCGCAGGGGCTTCTTGTCTCCGCTTTCCACCGCTTTCTCTACCTTCTTCAGCAAGTGCAGGTCAATAAAAGGACCTTTCTTGAGAGAACGTGGCATGGCTTATCCTCTAAAATTATTTGCTACGGCGACGTACGATAAATTTATCAGTACGCTTGTTGCTGCGGGTCTTCTTACCTTTGGTCTGAACGCCCCACGGAGTTACCGGGTGCTTACCAAAGTTACGACCTTCACCACCACCATGTGGGTGGTCTACTGGGTTCATCGCAGTACCGCGAACGGTAGGACGAACACCACGCCAGCGTGCAGCACCTGCTTTACCCAGAACGCGCAGCATATGCTCAGCATTGCCAACTTCGCCCAGTGTAGCGCGGCAGTCTGCTTCGACTTTACGCATTTCACCAGAACGCAGACGCAGGGTGACATAAGCACCGTCACGAGCAACGATCTGAACGTAAGTACCAGCGGAACGTGCCAGCTGACCGCCTTTACCTGGTTTCATTTCTACGTTATGAACGGTAGAACCAACCGGGATATTGCGCATCGGCAGGGTGTTACCTGCTTTGATTGCAGCATCAACGCCAGACTGAATCTGGTCGCCAGCTTTCAGGCCTTTAGGGGCCAGGATGTAACGGCGTTCGCCGTCTTTGTACAGAACCAGCGCGATGTTCGCGGAACGGTTCGGATCGTACTCAAGACGTTCAACAACTGCTGGGATACCGTCTTTGTTGCGTTTGAAGTCAACAATACGATAAGCCTGCTTGTGGCCACCACCGATGTGACGAGTGGTGATACGGCCATTGTTGTTACGACCACCGGATTTGCTGTTTTTTTCCAGCAACGGAGCAAAAGGTTTGCCCTTGTGCAGCTCAGGGTTAACCACTTTAACTACGTGGCGACGACCCGGAGATGTCGGTTTACATTTAACAACTGCCATTGTATTACTCCTCCGACTTACTCAGCGCCGCCAACGAAGTCCAGGTTCTGGCCTTCTTTCAGGGTGACGTAAGCTTTTTTCCAGTCGCTACGACGACCGATACGCTGTCCGTGACGTTTAACTTTCCCTTTAACTACCAGGGTGTTAACGACTTCGACTTCGACTTCAAACAGTTTCTGCACAGCAGCTTTGATCTCTGCTTTGGTCGCGTCTTTAGCAACTTTGAGAACGATGGTGTTAGTTTTTTCCATCGCAGTAGACGCTTTTTCAGAAACGTGCGGTGCACGCAGCACCTTCAGCAGACGTTCTTCACGAATCATGCCAGCATCTCCTCAACTTGCTTAACAGCATCAGCAGTCATTACGACTTTGTCGAAGGCGATCAGGCTAACCGGGTCGATACCAGTTGCATCGCGTACGTCAACCTTGTGCAGGTTGCGCGCAGCCAGGAACAGGTTTTCGTCCAGCTCACCGGTGATGATCAGCACATCTTCCAGAGCCATGTCTTTCAGTTTCTGTGCCAGCAGCTTAGTTTTAGGCGCTTCAACAGAGAATGATTCGACAACGATCAGACGATCCTGACGTACCAGTTCGGACAGAATGCTTTTCAGCGCGCCGCGGTACATCTTTTTGTTTACTTTTTGACTGTGGTCCTGCGGGCGAGCAGCGAAGGTCACGCCACCTGAACGCCAGATCGGGCTCTTGATAGAACCTGAACGCGCACGGCCGGTACCTTTCTGGCGCCACGGCTTTTTGCCGGAACCAGTTACTTCAGCACGAGTCTTCTGAGCACGAGTACCCTGACGAGCACCAGCTGCATAAGCAACAACAACCTGGTGAACCAGCGCTTCGTTGAAATCACGACCGAAGGTAGTTTCGGAAACAGTCAGCGCGCTCTGCGCGTCTTTCAATACTAATTCCATTGCTATCCCCTTACGCCTTCACAGCTGGTTTAACGATCAGGTCGCTACCGGTTGCACCCGGGACCGCACCTTTAACCAGCAGCAGGTTGCGCTCAGCGTCAACACGTACTACGTCCAGGCTCTGAACAGTTACACGTTCGTTACCCAGCTGACCTGCCATTTTCTTGCCTTTGAACACTTTGCCCGGAGTCTGGTTCTGACCGATAGAACCCGGAACGCGGTGAGACAAGGAGTTACCGTGAGTAGCGTCCTGGGTACGGAAGTTCCAGCGCTTAACGGTACCAGCAAAACCTTTACCTTTAGAGGTACCGGTTACGTCAACTTTTTTAACTTCAGCAAACAGTTCAACGCTAATGTCCTGACCTACGGTGAACTCTTCGCCTTCAGCAAGACGGAATTCCCACAGACCACGGCCAGCTTCAACGCCAGCTTTAGCGAAGTGACCAGCTTCCGGCTTGGTTACACGGTTAGCTTTTTTAGCACCGGTAGTAACCTGGATAGCACGGTAGCCATCGTTAGCCAGGTCTTTAACCTGAGTAACACGGTTTGCTTCAACTTCGATTACGGTTACTGGGATAGATACGCCATCTTCAGTGAAGATGCGGGTCATTCCCACTTTTTTACCGACTAAACCAATCATTGTTTCAACCTCTCAATCGCTCGATGACCTGATTAACCCAGGCTGATCTGCACGTCTACACCGGCAGCCAGATCCAGACGCATCAGAGCATCAACGGTTTTCTCAGTTGGCTCAACGATGTCAACCAGACGCTTGTGAGTGCGGATCTCGTACTGATCACGCGCGTCTTTGTTAACGTGCGGAGAGATCAGAACGGTAAAGCGCTCTTTGCGGGTCGGCAGCGGGATCGGACCACGGACTTGCGCACCAGTGCGCTTAGCAGTCTCGACGATTTCCGCGGTTGATTGATCGATCAGACGATGATCAAACGCTTTCAGGCGGATACGGATTCTTTGGTTCTGCATGAGACCAGAGCTCCAATTATTTTATAAACGAAAATGATTACTCCTCAAACCCATTACGATTGATGGGAGAGTGTAACCGTTCTTACGTAGCTCCCCAATTGGGAGCATTGTCGGGCAACGAAAATTTGTTACCCAGGTTCAGATTGAACCAGCCGTCAATTACGACAAGCCCGCGCATTATACGTAAATCTGAGGCAGACGCAAGCTTAGTTTAGATATTAAGCGGAGAGAGGTCGCATTGCGTAGCGGCTCGCAAGAAATTGGGAAATGTAATCCGGCACGCGCTTTTCTCTGAAAGAGCCACGCAACCTCTGTTTTTGGGGTTTGTCATCAATTCGCGTTGCGCGGAGGATGGCCGAAAATCCTTTTTGAGAGACGAAACATGCTAACCGCCCTCCCCTTTCTGCTTATCTACGCTGTCCTGACCATACTGCTGGTTCGTTACGATGTGCGTTACGGGCTTCTGCCCGACAAGTTTCTCTGCCCGCTGCTATGGTCAGGCCTGCTCTTTCATTTATGTATTCGCCCTGATTTCCTCCCCAGCGCAGTCACTGGTGCGATGGCGGGCTATCTTGCATTTGCAGCTATCTACTGGGGATATCGTCTGGTATTCAAGCGTGAAGGGATGGGATATGGCGATGTGAAATATTTCGCGGCGCTGGGTGCCTGGCATGGCGCGTGTATCTTGCCGGTACTGGCATTGACTGCGGCACTGACCGCAATGCTGTTTCTGATTACTCGCTTAGTGCTTCTTCGGGACAAGAATGCGTTTAAAAACCCACTGCCGTTCGGGCCATTTCTGGCAGCAGCGGGTTTATGTGCAGGCTGGCAGACGGCTATCAGTCTTCCACTTTAATCTGTGACTGAAGATAGTTCTGCAAACCGATTTTATCGATCAGATCGAGTTCGGTTTCGAGCCAGTCGATGTGTCCCTCTTCGTCAGCCAGGATTTGAATCATCATGTCTCGGCTAACGTAGTCATGGACACTGTCCGCATAGGCGATGGCTTCGCGCAGATCTTTCGCGCCTTCAAGCTCAAGCCTGAGGTCGGAACGCAGCATCTCTTCGACATCTTCACCGATGCCCAGTTTGCCGAGATCCTGCAAGTTAGGAATGCCTTCAAGGAAAAGAATACGCTCGATGTACTTATCGGCGTGTTTCATTTCATCAATGGATTCGTGATATTCAACGTCGTTGAGGCGCTTCAGTCCCCAATTTTTGAACATACGCGCATGAAGAAAATACTGGTTGATTGCGACAAGCTCATTTCCCAATAATTTATTGAGATAACTTATGATTTTAACATCACCTTTCATTATATAGTCCCTCCGCTTCCACTAATTGAAGCGTAGATGGGGCAACCGGGATGTCAAAAAAAAAGATAAGAGCTTAGGCGATCTCTTTATACTCCGGGATCTGCATCAACTCATCCTGCATGATTTCACGAGCAGCGCGTACACACTTACCGCATTGATTTCCAACCGGAACAAATTTACGAAGCTGCTGGAACGATTGAGGGTGGAACTGGCGAACGGCCTGACGAATTTTTTTGTCACTCACACCATTACATAAACAAACGTACATAAAAACTCCCGTTCAAAATATGCGCAAAGTGTAAGTGAGAATGGTTATGATTACAATAGCACAAACGTGGAGATACGGGACGGGAGCAAACAAAAAATGCGAAAATTTATGACAGGGAAATTCAAGACAACAAAAAAGGACGCCAAAGCGTCCTTTTTTAATTCAGGGATAATTAATTAGCCCAGAACTTTAGCAACAACGCCCGCGCCAACGGTACGGCCGCCTTCACGGATTGCGAAACGCAGACCGTCGTCCATCGCGATTGGGTGGATCAGAGTCACAACCATCTTGATGTTGTCGCCTGGCATTACCATCTCTACGCCTTCTGGCAGTTCGATGGTACCGGTCACGTCAGTTGTACGGAAGTAGAACTGTGGACGGTAGCCTTTGAAGAACGGAGTATGACGGCCGCCTTCGTCTTTGGACAGAATGTACACTTCAGATTCGAACTTGGTGTGTGGCTTGATTGAGCCTG
>NZ_CAXOFU010000035.1:0-24278 GCF_964208575.1 Enterobacter soli
TGACATCGTCCCCGACCCGAAGCGGAGGAGAATAAGCTGAGGGCACCGCGAAGCGGCGATTTTCATGGCCGGGAGACGGGATTGTTAAGGGGGCGCGATAGCCCCCTTAACTCGTTCACCGCAGCGGGGAGATCGGGTAGCAGAGATGCCTTAGTGAACGAAACCATTCCACCAAAATTCAACACTTAAAACGTAACATACCGTCTGATGCCCTCACCCCAACCCTCTCCCACAGGGAGAGGGAGCAAAAATGAAAACGGCGACATCAGTCGCCGTTTTACCCTTCCCTTATGCGACGTGATTCGCCGCAATATCCAGCAGCGCCATCTCATCGCTGTTCAGCAGCTTCTCGATATTCACCAGAATCAACATACGCTCGCCCAGCGCACCCAGGCCGGTCAGGTATTCGGTGGACAGCGTCACCGCAAATTCCGGCGCAGGACGGATCTGATCGGAGGTCAGCGACAGCACGTCGGACACGCCGTCTACCACGATCCCCACCACGCGCTGGCCGAGGTTCAGAACAATCACCACGGTGTTGTCGTTATATTCCACATCGCCCTGGCTGAACTTCACGCGCAGGTCAACGATAGGCACAATCACACCGCGAAGGTTGGTCACGCCTTTGATAAACGCGGGCGTATTCGCAATACGGGTAACCTGGTCGTAGCCGCGGATTTCCTGCACCTTGAGGATGTCGATGCCGTACTCTTCATCGCCTAAGGTGAAAACCAGAAACTCCTGTCCAGATGGCTCGCCCGCCAGTTTCGTTACATTACTCATACCGGTCATGTCATTACCTTTTTCTTAATCAGGCGGCTGTGTATGCCACACGTTGTTCACGATTTAATCCCTGAAGCGCTGACACATCAACGATCAGCGCGACGCTACCATCGCCCAGGATGGTGGCGGCAGAAATCCCCGGCACTTTGCGGTAGTTGCTTTCGAGGTTCTTCACCACGACCTGATGCTGGCCAATCAGCTGATCAACCAGCAGCGCGTAGCGACGACCCGCGCTTTGCAGGATAACCACAATGCCTTGCGTGGCCTCGGTTTTTGCTCCGTCCACTTCGAAGACTTTCCACAGCTCGACCAGCGGCAGGTATTCGCCGCGCACTTCCAGCACGCGCTCGCCGCCCGCCAGCGGATGCAGATCTTCCTCGCGCGGCTGCAGCGATTCCATCACCGCGTTCAGCGGCAGAATGAACACTTCGTCAGCCACTTTCACCGACATGCCGTCGAGGATCGCCAGCGTCAGCGGCAGCAGGATGCGAATGGTGGTGCCGGAGCCTTGCTTAGACTTGATCTCAACGTGGCCGCCCATCTCCTGGATGTTACGCTTCACCACGTCCATGCCCACGCCGCGGCCCGACACGTCCGTCACCTGCTCGGCGGTCGAGAAGCCAGGGGCGAAAATCAGCATCCCCACCTCTTCGTCGGTCATGTTTTCGCTCACCGCCATGCCCTGAGAAATCGCTTTCGCCAGGATACGCTCGCGGTTCAGGCCCGCGCCGTCGTCGGTGACTTCAATGCAGATGTTGCCGCCCTGGTGCTCCGCCGACAAAATCAGGTTCCCGACCGGGGATTTGCCCGCCGCAACGCGATTTTCCGGCAGCTCAATACCGTGGTCGAGGCTGTTACGCACCAGGTGCGTTAACGGGTCGATGATGCGCTCGATCAGGCTCTTATCCAGCTCAGTGGAGCTGCCCATCAGCGTCAGTTCGATTTGCTTGTTGAGCTTGCTGGCGAGATCGCGCACCAGGCGCGGGAAGCGGCTGAAGACGTATTCCATCGGCATCATACGGATGGACATCACCGATTCCTGCAAATCGCGGGCGTTACGTTGTAACTGACCCATGCTGGTGATGAGATCCCCGTGGGTCACCGGGTCGAGTTCGTTAGAGCGCTGGGCCAGCATCGACTGGGTGATCACCAGTTCGCCAACCAGGTTGATCAGCTGGTCGACCTTCTCAACCGCCACGCGGATGCTGGTGGATTCACTGGCGCGCGCCGCCGGTTTTTCACCGCGGCCCGGCGCAGCGGCTGGCTCTTTCGGCACGGCCTTAAGCGCAGGCGCCGGAGCAACCACCGCAGGTGCCGCAGCGGGTTCAACCACCGCCACGTCTTCAGCCTGGGCAGGCGCTGGCGCGGATTCGGTTTCAAACGCAATCTGATCGGCTTCGATAACAAAGCACAGCACCGCCACGATATCGTCCTGACCAATGCCGTCGTCGAGGGTCGCCGCCAGGCTGTCTTTGCCCTTCACCACGTTGCTGAGGGTGGCGAGGTTGCCCAGCTCTTCTTCCAGCAGGTTCACCTCGCTCTCTTTCAGGCGGGACAACACCACGCGCAGTTTGCCTGCCGCCGCGGCCGGAGCGGCTTCCGGCGTTGCCACCGCGTCCACCACGCTCAGGTTTGCCGGGCTCACCGCGGGCGCGGCAGCTTCACCTTTGGCTTCCAGCGCCAGCTGGCGCAGCGCGTTGCAGATGTATTCAAAGCTGGCGGCATCAGGCTCTGCCGAGCTTTTATAGGCGTCGAGCTGTTCCTGCATAATATCTTTGGTTTCCAAAAACAGGTTAATAATGTCGGTATTGAGCTGCATCTCACCGCGTCGTGCGTCATCCAGCAGGTTTTCCATTAAATGGGTTGTTTCCTGGAGGATGGTAAAACCAAAGGTTCCGGCACCGCCCTTAATGGAGTGCGCCGCGCGGAAGATGGCATTAAGCTGCTCTGAGTCCGGTGCTTCGGGCACCAGATCCAGCAGGTGTTGCTCCATATCCGCCAACAGTTCGTCGGCTTCATCAAAGAATGTCTGATAAAAATCGCTAATATCCATGCTCACGCTATCACCTCGGATTGGCTGGTGGCGATGTTGGAACGGCAGCCGAAGGTACGGCCCCAGGCTGTTTTAAATCGTCCAGTGACTCATTCTGACTTTCGGCGTTTTCGTGCAGGATGGCCTGCTCCGCCTGCTGGTTCAGCACTAAAAGACTGATACGACGGTTGATGGCGTCATCCGGCCCGCGGTCGGTGACGCGCATGGTTGCCGCCATGCCGACCACGCGCAGTACCTTGCCATCATCAAGCCCACCCGCCACCAGCTCGCGTCGCGAGGCGTTGGCGCGGTCGGCAGAAAGCTCCCAGTTGCTGTATCCCTTCTCTCCGCTGGCGTACGGGAAATCATCCGTGTGTCCTGACAGGCTGATTCGGTTAGGAATGCCGTTCAGAACGGGGGCAATCGCGCGCAGGATATCGCGCATGTAGGGTTCCACTTCGGCGCTGCCGGTTTTGAACATCGGGCGGTTCTGGCTATCGATAATCTGGATACGTAGCCCTTCCTGCACCAGGTCAATCTTCAGGTGCGGACGCAGCGCGCGCAGCTTCGGATCGGCCTCAATCAGCTGATCCAGGTCGCCGCGCAGTTTTTTCAGGCGCGCCTGCTCCATGCGTTTTTTCAGCTCGTCGATGTTCGGCTCTTTTTTCACCTCACCCTTCTGCTGGGTGTAGTCATCGCCGCCGCCGGGGATCGGGCTGTCGCTGTTAGAGATACGCTGTCCGCCCGTGACCGCCGTGGCCAGCGGCGTTCTGAAATACTCGGCAATCTGGATAAGCTCTTTCGGGCTGGAGATTGAAATCAGCCACATCACCAGAAAGAAGGCCATCATGGCGGTCATAAAGTCGGCGTAGGCGATTTTCCAGGAGCCATGCGAACCGTGCCCGCCCCCTTTGTGCTTGCGCTTTTTTACGATGACGATCGGATGGGACTGGTTTTTCATGCGTCCTCAGTTGTCGTCTGTTGGTTTGGGTTTTTCACCGCGCGCACGTGTTCTTCCAGCTCGATAAACGACGGACGCTCGCTGGAGTACAGCGTTTTACGCCCGAATTCCACGGCGATCGGCGGCGCGTAGCCGTTGAGGTTTGACAGCAGCGTGATCTTCACGCACTGCATCATTTTGGTGGTTTCGGCGCTCTTCTGGCGCAGAACGCTGGCCAGCGGGGAGATGAAACCATAGGCCAGCAAAATGCCGAGGAAGGTGCCCACCATCGCGTGGGCAATCAGCGCGCCCAGCTCCGCCGCCGGACGATCCGCAGAGGCCAGGGCGTGAACCACCCCCATCACCGCCGCCACGATACCGAACGCCGGAAGCGAGTCGCCCACCAGCGCAAGGCTGTTGGCCGGCACTTCGGATTCGCTTTCGTGGGTTTCGATCTCTTCGTCCATCAGCGCTTCAATTTCGAAGGTGTTCATGTTGCCGCTGATGATCAGGCGCAGATAATCGACGATGAAATCCAGCATCATGGCGTCGGCCAGAATGCGCGGATAGCTGGCAAAGATTTCGCTCTCTTTCGGGTTTTCGATGTCACGCTCCAGCGAGAACATCCCCTGCTGGCGCGACTTCGCCATCAGGCGATAGAGCAGCGCCAGCAGATCCATATACATGCTTTTGGTGTATTTCGAGCGACGGAACAGCAGTGGAATAGCTTTCAGCGTCCCCTTGATCGATTTACCGTTGTTGCCAACGATAAAAGCCCCTACCCCTGCGCCGCCGATGATAATAAGTTCGGCCGGTTGATAGAGTGCTCCAAGGTGCCCGCCGGTCATCATGTAACCGCCGAAAACTGTACCGAGAACTACCAGGTAACCTAATAAGATAAGCACGACATCATCCTTCCGCTAGTGACTAAGGCAGGACGTTCATTTCGACAGCGTGACCGGAAGGCGGGGTAAAAAAAAGCAGCGGTAATCTCTTACCGCTGCTGGAATAGGTCCCACACGTTCGGGTTAAACAGCCTGTTCGATCTGTTCATCCAGCAGTTGTGGAATAATATCGGCAGCATCCCGGGAAAGTTTACGTCTTTTTACGGCGCGGGATGGAGGCTGGCATAAACTGCAGGCAAAGCTGCCAGCGGGCTGATGAGCATGGGTGATAAAATTGCCGTCGCAGCAGTTGCAGCGCGACAATTCCAGCATTCCGCTTTCGACAAAACGCACCAGCGTCCATGCGCGGGTCAGCGCCAGCAGGGGGCCATCTTCCTGCTGAGGGCATTGCTCCAGGTATAGCTTGTAGGCTTTGATCACGGCGTCAACGCCGCTGCACAGACCGGTTTTCAGCAGGTACTGCCAGGCGTTGCAGAACATTGAGGCGTGGATGTTCTGTTCCCAGGTCATAAACCAGTCCGTTGAGAACGGCAGCATGCCTTTCGGCGGCGGACTGCCGCGTAACTCTTTATACAGTTTGATAAGGCGACCACGGCTCAGCTGCGTTTCGCTTTCCAGCATTTGCAGACGAGCACCCAGCGTAATCAGTTCCATTGCCAGCTGTATGTCACGCGCTTCCTGAACAATGCTTTTTTCGCTCATTATTAAGCCCTTTTCTTCCGGGCTACGTCATCAGGCTGGCTGATTTCGTTGAGCAGGCGGGTTGAAAGTAAAATACCGGTATGGATCTGTTGCAGATCGTCCACACGAGATTCTTGAGTCAAACGAGTGATAGTCTGTGGATTGTCAAAACGGAACTGACAGACCAGTTGATTAGTTTCCGCGAGCTTGACCATCTGTGGAAGGGTTAAACCACCCAGCATGGTTGCCATTTCTTCGTTAACACCTAAACGAAACATCGCGGACGCCTTGTCCTGACTAATCAAACGCTGCGCGAGCAGTAAATATGACAAGTTGATGTCATAGATATGTTTTAGCAACTCGGATGTATGCATTTTTCCCATCCCGAATAACCAACTATTATTTTTATGCGGAAAGACCGCACCCCGTGATGTCGCCGGGAAATCACCCGGTATAAAAAAAAAGAAAAGGCTAAATGCATAGTTGAATTAAGGTTTGTACGCACTGAAACGCGCAACAGTTCAACACGCTGGTGCGGTGTCTTACGCGCTTTATCATTTCTTACAAATAACTAAGATTTTTCCTAATTCGACGCAAACTCTACTCGTCAGTTCTTAGACATACAATGCGGCCTCGGTGAAAATTTAAAAAAAATGTGATCTGCGTCACATAATTTAAGCGAATATGACCCACAAATCCATCAGTATGATTTGTAATTTGGTCATTTGTTGACCAATCAGGACTATTTTATATTCTTAATGATCGAATACTCATGCAGAAGTATGAAGGGGTTGGGTATGACAATTGCTTTAGCGCGAACGGGACGTGAGTGATGAAGATGTTAACATCTCTATCTTAGATACGCTTTTCCATACACCATTTAAAACAGAGACTTACAGATAAACTGCTTTGCATAAATTGCGCTGCGTTATCATCTCATTTGCGTTTATAACCGGTTAAAACGATTTAGCAGTACAACAGGATGTGTGTTTTATTTATGTTAAGTTGCTAATTTTTATCATCCAGACACAATTTCCCATTATTCCTCTGATAAGAATAATTAATGAATAATTATGATAGGGTTCACACTAATGACCTATTGCCCTCTTGCACAAGCTGTAAAATCGCGGTAATGCTGATGTTACGTTGAGTTTCAGACACCAAAGGAGTGCGTGATGAGCTACACCCATCTTCTTGTTTCTGTTGCTGTTTCACCGGAAAGCCACCAGCTTGTCGCCCGCGCGGTTTCCATCGCAAAACCCACCCATGCCCGCATTAGCCTGATCACTCTCGCCGCTGAACCCGAGATGTATAATCAACTGGCTGCACCGATGCTTGAAGATATTCGTGACGTACTGCAGGAGGAAACTCAGCAATTTCTGCGGGAGCTGGTTGAGAAGGCGCAATATCCTGTTCATCAGACCGTAATAGCCACGGGCGAATTAAACGAACATATTCTGGACATGTGCCGGAAGCAGAATATTGACCTTGTTATTTGCGGGAATCATAACCAAAGTTTCTTTTCCCGCGCGGCGTGCTCGGCGAAATCCATTGTCGCATCGAGCAAGGTGGACGTGCTGCTGGTTCCTCTCGGGGGAAAATAATTTCCCCCGGGAAGGCGTTACGCCAGCTTAGGGAAGGTGGCGATCTTTTTTTGCAGATGCGTCTCCGAATTCTGCGGCGCGATACCGCGCAAATCGCGAATAAACTGCGCCTGCCAGTGGTCGATATCATTTTTACGGATCGTTTCCATCATCTCCGCATGGCGTGAAATACGCTCCGCCAGCGGCATGTTCAGCGCGCGGTCGAGAGCCTGAGCCACTTCATCGCGATCGTAAGGGTTCACGATAAGCGCAGAGGTCAGTTCGTTCGCGGCACCCGCAAACTGCGACAGCACCAGCACGCCAGGGTCGGCAGGATCTTGTGCTGCGACATACTCTTTTGCCACCAGGTTCATCCCGTCACGCAGGGGCGTAACCAGCCCGACGTCGGCGTAGCGGAACACCTTCATCAAGATTTTGCGCTCAAAATGCTGATTTAAGTAATACAGCGGCGTCCAGCCGAGCTGCCCGTAGCGGCCGTTAATGCGCCCCGCTTCGGTTTCAAGCTGGTGGCGGATGTCCTGATAGGCCTGCACTTCCCCGCGCGACGTTGGCGCAATCTGCGTATAGCGGATTTTGCCGTGGTGCTGCGGGTATTTATCCAGCAGCGCTTCATAGGCCAGGAAACGCTCCGGCAGGCCTTTGGAGTAGTCCAGACGCTCCACCGAGAAGATATTTTTGACGTTCTTGAGCTCGTTCTTCAGTTGGGCAAGCTTTGGCGGCAGCGGGCCCGATGCCTGCTCGGCAATCTCGTCCGGCTCAATACCGATAGGGTAAACCTCGGTATGGAAGGTTTTGCCGTAGGCGGTGTGCGACCTGTCGCTGCCGGACACCAGGCGGGTTTTGCCCGACACGCTGTCGAGAAACGCCACGCGGTCGTTTTCCGTCTGGAAGCCCAGCAGATCGTAATCGCACAGCGCTTCGAGCAGCTCCTCGTGCGGCGGCAGCGCGTTGAAGATCTCCGGCGTCGGGAACGGAATGTGCAGGAAGAAGCCGATGCGGTTATTCACGCCGCGTTTGCGCAGCTCTTTGGCGAATGGCAGCAGGTGATAATCGTGAACCCATAAAATATCGTCTTCTTCAATCAGCGGCAGCAGTTTATCCGCCAGCAGGGCATTCACGCGCATGTAGCCTTCGAAGGCGTCGCGCTGGAATTTTACCAGGTCCAGACGATAGTGGAACGCGGGCCACAGGACGGCGTTCGAGAACTCTGAATAATATTCGTCGTAGTCTTTCTCATTAAGATCGAATGAGGCCCACGTAATGTTGCCGCGGGTGACTTTTTTCAGCGGCTTCTCTTCATTACTGATGTCTCCGCCCCAGCCAAACCACAGCCCGCCAGTAGCTTTTAAGGCACCTAACACCCCTACCGCGAGGCCTCCGGCGCTCGCCTTTTTATCGTCAGGCGGTGCGATACGGTTAGAGATGACGACTAAGCGACTCATACTGATTTCCCCCATTATGTTGCGCTATTTGTAGTTGTTGCTGGTTAGCGATATCTGTTATCCATTGCCAGACGGCGGCCACGCTGCCGAGGCGCCATCCGGCTTTTGTTTCACCCGGTCCAACCTTTACCGATATCCCTCCGGCCTGGTTGACCACGGAAAACCCTGCTTCATCGGTGAGGTCATCGCCAATAAATACCGGCGTTCTGCCGCTAAACGGCGCCGACGCCATAAACGCGGCGATGGCCTCCCCTTTGTTAATCCCCTTCGGCTTGATCTCCACCACGCATTTCCCCGGCTGCAGCGCCAGCTGCGGATGTTCATCGGCCACGTTTCTTGCCAGCCTCAGCACCGCCTCTTCGTACTGCGGCGCCTGGCGATAGTGCAGCGCAAAGGCCATGCCTTTCGCTTCAAGCTCCGTGCCCGGCAGATGCTCAAGGGCAGCAGCAAGCTGCGCGTGCAGCGTCTGAATCAGTTCATCGGGGAGTGAAACGATATGCGTGTTGTCATGGATGTCGCGGCGCTCCGCTCCGTGGACGCCGGCCAGCGGAAAGCGGTAAGGCCTGGCGAGCTTATCCAGCTCGGCCATTGAGCGCCCTGATATCAATGCCAGTGCTCCCTCATTCATTTGCGAGAGCGCGTAAACCGTCTTCAGAACCGACTCGGGGATAGACACCTGGTCGGGATGAGGCTTTATCTCGGCGAGCGTGCCGTCGAGATCGAAAAAGAACGCAAATTGTCCAGGCAATGCAGGCGGTGCAGTTAACAGGTCAGCCACCCTATTCCTCCTTACGGTTGGTGAGAGGTAAAAGCCTTACCTCCTCATTAGTCATGTAAGTATAGACAGTGTGACGTCGCTCGCCATTTGACAACCGCCCCGCCAGCAAAACTGGCGAGGCGGTTAAGGGGTCAACTAAGGTTATTAGTTGAGCAATGTAAAGGCAGGAAAGCGGCTACAGGGTGCGCTTCGCTTTTTGCTTGTAACGGTCGAAGATCACCGCCGCCAGCAGGATCAGGCCGCGTACCACGTACTGCGAGAACGGAGAAATGTTCAGCAGGTTCATGGCGTTCTCCACCGTGCCTAAAATCAGGATACCGGCCACCACATATGAGATTTTTCCGATGCCGCCCTTGAGGGAAACGCCGCCCAAAACGCAGGCTGAGATGACAATCAGCTCATAGCCGATAGAGGTCATCGGCTGCCCGCTGGTCATGCGCGAGGCCAGAATAATCCCCGCCGCCGCCGATACCAGCCCGGAGAGCACAAAGATGATGATCTTGGTGCGCACCACCGGCACACCGGCCAGACGCGCCGCCTCTTCGTTACCGCCAATCGCCAGGGTGTTTCGGCCAAAGGTGGTGCGATTAAGCAGGAAGCCAAAGACAATCAGGCACGCTACCGTCAGCCAGATGGGCGCGGGCAGGCCTAACCAGTTGGCGTAGCCGAGGGTGAAGAAGCGCTCGTCTTCAATCCCCACCGCCTTGCCGTCCGAGATGATGTAGGCCAGACCGCGCACGATCTGCATCGTGGCAAGGGTGGTGATCAGCGCGTTTATCTTGAGGCGCGCAATCACGAAGCCGTTCACCAGGCCGCTCAGCACGCCGAGCATCAGTCCGGCGAAAACGCCAATCCACAGGCTTTCGGTCATGTTGATCACTACCGCGGTGGTGACGCCCGCGCAGGCAATCACCGACGCCACGGAGAGGTCAAAATCCCCCGAGGCCAGGCAGAAGAGCATCCCACAGGCCACCATGCCGGACATGGAGATCGCGAGCCCCAGCCCTTTCATATTAATGAAGGTGGCAAAGTTCGGGACGAAGATGGCGCAGGCGAGGAACAGCGCGGCGAACACCACCAGCATGCCGTACTGATCCCAGATGCGGCCAAAACTGAAAGCCGATTTCGGCGCTCCGGATGTAGTAACAGAAGACATCATTGACTCCTTACTCAGGCGACAGCCTGGCTAACTTTAGGCATGGCGAGGCTCAACGCCTGCTGTTCATTCGCCTGTTCATGAAGCAATTCACCGGCAATTTCACCTTCACGCATCACGACAATGCGGTCGGCAACCCCCAGCACCTCGGGCAGATCGCTTGAGGCGAACAGCACCGCCACGCCGCGCTTTGCCAGCGCGTAAATCACGTTATAGATTTCGTGTTTCGCCCCCACGTCGATCCCGCGGGTCGGCTCATCGAGCAAAATGACCTTCATGTCCTCGGACAGCCAGCGGCCCAGGATTGCCTTCTGCTGGTTACCCCCCGAGAGGTTCATGATCAGCTGCTCCGCGCCCGGCGTTTTGATGTTCAACGAGCGAATGTGGTGGTCGGCGTTGCTCGACTCCCAGCCGTCGTTAATCAGGCAGCCCGCGCGGATGAACTTCCGTCTTGCCGAGATGTTGATGTTGTCGCGCACGGAGTGAACCGGAATAATCCCCTCCGCTTTGCGATCTTCCGGGCAGAGCATCATCCCGGCGCGAATCGCGTGAGCGGGTTTCTGAATATCCACCGCCTCGCCGTCAATGGAGACCTGCCCTTCAGTGATACGCGTCCCGCCAAACAGCCCTTTCATCAGCTCGCTGCGCCCGGCACCGACCAGGCCGAACAGCCCGACGATCTCGCCGCTGCGCACGGATAATGAAATCGGGGTGCGCACGCCCGGGGCTTTGACGCTGTCCAGACGCAGGCGCTCCGGACCGTACTCTCTGGGCTGCCAGTGGTAGATATCCCCCAGCTCGCGGCCCACCATCGCCTGCACCAGCTGGTCGTGATTGACCTGCTGCATATCGCTGAAGGTGCGGACGTAGCGCCCGTCTTTGAAGACGGTAATGGCGTCGCTGAGGGCAAAAATTTCTTCCATACGGTGCGAAACGTACAAAATCACGCGGCCTTCTTTACGCAGCTCGCGGATCACGCGGAACAGGTTGTCGATTTCACGCGCGGAGAGCGAGCTGGTTGGCTCGTCGAAGGCGATAATTTTGGCGTTGCGCGCCAGCGCCTTGGCGATTTCGACCATCTGCCACTGGCCAATGGAGAGATACTTGAGCGGGGTCTGCGGATCGACGTCCAGCCCCAGATGTTTGAGCTGCAGCCCCGCTTCGTAGTTGAGCAGCGAGCGATTCACCACGCCGCTTTTGTGCGGGAGTTGGCCTAAATAGATGTTTTCCGCCACCGTCATTTCAGGAATTAAGTGCAGTTCCTGATAGATAATGGCCACGCCGGCGTTCAGCGCGGCGGTGGTATCGGCAAACGCCACCTCTTCACCGCGAATGGCCAGCGTGCCGGTGGTGGGCGTGTAGTTGCCGCTGAGGATTTTCAACAGCGTGGATTTCCCCGCGCCGTTCTCCCCCATCAGCGCGTGAACCTGGCCGGCATAGCAGTCGAAGCTGATATCGGTCAGCGCGTTTACCCCGGGGAAGGTTTTACCGATGCCGCGAAAAGAGAGATACGGTAAGGACTGTTGCATAACGACTCCGTGATTCCTGTAGTGTGTACGTCTGGCCCCTCGCGTCGCCGCGAGGGGCGCAATCACAGCGAATTACTTACCGCCCAATCCTTTTTTCGCCAGCTCCTCTTTGAAGTTGTCGCGGGTGATCAGCACCACGTCGGTCACTTCGGTGAATTTCGGCGGCTCTGCCCCTTTGGTGACCCAGTTGTAGAGCATTTCACTGGACTTGTAGCCGTGCACGTCCGGGCTTGGCAGCAGAGAGCCGTAGAAGCCCGTCGCCTGCGCTTTCGAGAGTTCACTCACGGCGTCAACGCCGTTGATGCCGATACCGATCACGTCAGGCGCCTTGAAGCCCTGGCCTTCCGTTGCGCGCACGCCGCCCAGCACGGTGTTGTCGTTCATGCCGACCACCAGCCAGTGCTTCACTTCCGGATGCTGTACCAGCATGGAGTTCGCGGCGTCAAACGCACCCGGGATGTCGTTAGATTTGGTCGGCACTTTGTAGATCTGTTTTTCCGGGAAGCCCGCCGCCTTCAGCGCGTCCATTGAGCCGGTGGTGCGGCGACGCGCGGTGTCCAGCTCGTCTGCGGTGATCGCCATCACGCCGGTCTCTTTCACGTCCCAGCCGCGTTTTTGCATCTCTTTGTACAGCTCCTGCCCCTGACGCTCGCCGATTTTGGTCGCGGCCATCATCACCAGCGGCACGCTGTCCATCGGTTTGCCTTTGGCGTTAACGAACTGGTCATCCACGGCGATGACCTTCATGTCGTAGCCGCGCGCTTTCGCCGCAATGGCGGAGCCCAGCTTTGGATCCGGGGTACAAATAACAAATCCTTTCGCGCCGCTGGCCGCCAGGCTATCAATGGCGTTAAGGGTTTTCTCACCGTCAGGCACGGCGATTTTAATGACGTCGAAACCTAAATCTTTCCCGGCTTTATCGGCGAATTTCCATTCCGTCTGGAACCAGGGTTCTTCCGGCTGTTTTACTAAAAAACCGAGTTTTAAATTTTCTGCGATAGCGGATTGTGACATAACGGCAGCCAGACCGATGGCCGCCAGCGCTTTAGTAAATTTGTGCATGGTAAACTCCAGCTTTAGCAATCTTTTCTGTAGGGAATATTGGCGTATTTCTTATTTAATCAGACGTAAAACAAGACATTAGCGCTTACCTCTAAATAAGCGTTAGTGCTGGAGATAGTTTTAGCGGGAAATTAATCATCCATAAGAGAGCGCCATCACACCGCAGAATTACAGTAATTGCGTACATAAATTCAGCGAAAAATGACATAAAAAAGGCGAGTATTGTCGGACAAATAGAAGTGGGTTAAGCAGGATTATCCATAAGACCAGCCAAGACGTCCCTGTTGACCGGGCGACATAGCGCCCGGGGGAAAAATTACCAGGCGTAATAAATGTGTTCCGCGTGATCGCGAACCGGAATCTCGTCACCCAATAAACGCGCGGACAGGGTCAGGGCAAAATCAAAGGCGTGGCCGAGACCTTTACCGCTGATCAGGTTTTTATCCTCAACCACCGGCGCATCGACATATTCCCCGTCGGTGATGGTTTGCCATAAATCACCGGAACAGACGTAGCGACGCCCCTTCAGCAGACCGTTTCCGCCCAGAACGCGGGCGGCGGCAGAGCAGAGAGGACAGATAAGCTTCCCGCTCTCGTCGTGGGCCGCAACAAAGCGCACCACGTCCCGGCTGGCCGCCAGGCTGGCGCTGCCCTGCGGCCCGCCCGGCAGCACCACCGCGTCATACAGCATGTCGATGCGTTCCGCCAGGGTGCTGTCTGCCACCATCGGGATATCGTGATAGCTCACCACCGCGCGAGACGCCGCGCAGGCGAGCGTTTCAACCTCAATATTCATACGGCGCAAAATATCGATGGTGATAATTGCTTCCGCTTCCTCAAACCCTGGTGCCAGCAGCACCGCAACTGTAGCCATGTTAACCCTCGTATTCAAAACAACTTAAAACATTGTTTCATTTTACAGAGTGAAGCAGCGCAAACCTGCATAGCGATCACAGAATCACGGATGGCGGCAAAAAATGATCTGACGCAATTTTGGCGGCTACAGGATATATCCGCAAATAGAAATATTGTTTTTAATCACGTTAATGAGAATGGCGTTAGATCCTTCTGAAACGCATTTAATAATCGCACCTAACGCTACCGGCAATATCAAAATATTTTTATTTCAACGAGTTAAAACGCGTCAAAATGTGTAAGCCTGTTTGGGCATTTAAACTATATTAAAAGTTGTAATGTTCCGTAAAAGTCGCGTCTCTAAGAGTTTTCTTATACCCCTTTAGGGGGTATGCTTATTTGTATCGAACACATGACGTGATTATTCGAAAACATTCCGGAACACAGAATATCTCTATTCTGCCCTTCTTTATCGCATGTTGTTCACGTGTGCGATAAGCGTATACGACCTGCCGAGTCAGGTTAAGCAGCGGACATTTTAGTCCCCATAAATAAGGATATTAGTATGGCTACTCAAGCGATGATTCAAAAACTGAATGCGCAGATGAATCTCGAGTTTTACGCCTCTAATCTGCATTTGTATTTGAGCGACTGGTGTTCTGAGAACAGCCTCAACGGTACCGCCACCTTCTTTCGCACCCAGGCGCAAAGCAACGTCACCCATATGATGCGCGTCTTCGAATTTATGAAACACGTCGGGGCGAACCCTATCGTTAAAGCCATCGATATGATGGAAGACGATTACTCCTGTCTGGAGGATTTGTTTCAGAAAACGCTGGCGGAGTTCGAGCAGCGCTGCGTCACGCTGAACAGCCTGGCGGATGAAGCCAAAGCGCAGAAAGACAGCACCACGCTTCATTTCCTGGAAGACATGGGTAAAGAGCAACAGCAGGACGGCGAACTGCTTAAGATCCTCGCCGCCGAGATCGTGAATGCGAAACGCGCCGGACTGTGCCCGGAGCAGACCGACCGCCACGTCCTCGAAATCGTGACCGACAAGCACCATTGATCTTTACGCCTGCACCCGCTTACCGGGGTGCAGGCCGCCTCTTCTCGAACCAACTCCCTGCTTTTGCTGACATTTAACAAATCAGATCTCGCTCCCAATGAATATCCCTACATCGTGTAATGATTTAGGCAATTTCTTTATCATTGACGAGGGAGCTTCATGATTACCATCGAGTTTATTGTCATTATTCTCTGCCTGCTGGTCGGTACGCGCTTCGGAGGAATGGGGCTTGGCCTGATAAGCGGTATCGGCCTGTTCATTTTGAGCTTTGTCTTTGGGCTCCAGCCCGGCAAGCCGCCCGTGGACGTCATGCTGACGATCCTCGCGGTCATTGGCTGTGCCGCCACCTTACAAACCGCCGGCGGTCTGAACGTGATGATGCAGTTCGCCGAGCGCCTGCTGCGTAAACACCCGCAGCACATTACGCTGCTCGCCCCTTTCACCACCTGGATGCTGACCTTTTTATGCGGCACCGGGCATGTGGTCTACACCATGTTTCCCATCATTGCCGATATCGCGCTGAAAAAAGGCATTCGCCCTGAACGCCCGATGGCCGTGGCGTCGGTTGCCTCGCAGATGGCGATCACCGCCTCTCCGGTGTCCGTTGCGGTTGTCTCGCTGGTCTCGATCCTCGGGGCGCAGCACGGGATCGGGCACGCGTGGGGGATTCTGGAAATTCTGGCGGTGTCGGTGCCCGCGTCGCTGTTCGGCGTGGCGATTGCCGCCCTCTGGAGCCTGCGCCGGGGGAAAGATCTGGCGGACGACGCCGAGTTCCAGGAAAAGCTCAACGATCCGAAGCAGCGGGAGTTTATCTACGGCAGCACCGAAACCCTGATGGATCAGCGCTTTCCAAAACAGGCGTACTGGTCAACGTGGATCTTCTTTGCCGGGATTGCGGTAGTGGTGCTGCTCGGCGCCCTGCCGGAGCTGCGCCCGGCCTTTGAAATCAAAGGCAAAATGACGGCGCTGTCGATGAACCTGGTGATTCAGATGATGATGCTGATTGCCGGGGCCGTGATGCTGATGGCCTGCAAGGTCAACGCCTCCGCCATTTCCAACGGCGCGGTATTCAAGGCCGGGATGGTGGCGATTTTCTCGGTGTTTGGCGTGGCGTGGATGAGCGATACCTTTTTCCAGGCGCACCTGGACGAGCTGAAAATGGCGCTTGAAGGGGTGGTGAAAAGCCATCCCTGGACCTACGCCATCGTGCTGTTCCTGGTCTCAAAGCTCGTAAACAGCCAGGCGGCAGCGCTGACCGCGGTGGCGCCGATGGGGCTGATGCTCGGCATCGATCCTAAAATGCTGATCGCCTTCTTCCCGGCTTCTTACGGTTATTTCGTGCTGCCGACCTATCCAAGCGATCTGGCCTGCATCGGCTTTGACCGTTCAGGAACGACGCGGATCGGGCGTTTTATCATTAACCACAGCTTTATTTTGCCGGGACTGATTGGCGTGAGCTGCGCGTGCGTGGCGAGCTATTTGCTGGTGCAGACGTTCTTTTAAAGGCTTTCGGGGCGACAGTTCTGTCGCCCTTCGACGTTTTTTCAGAAAACAGTTTCTAAATTCAAAACATCGGTTTATTTTAGTGAGACTCACCCTGCGGTGTAAATCTCAGCTCAATCAGCGCGATAGCCTTCTGGATAGCGCGGAGCGTCACCGGATCGGCCGCAGCAGGATGACTGGTGAAATCGATATTTTTCAGCTGGCTGGACATTTTTTCGCGCACTTCAACAGGCGCAATCACGTCCAGCACGTCAAGGATTTGTTTAATGACCAGCTGACAGGCAACGACGTCAGACACCAGTTCCTGATCGGCGCTCAGGTTTTGAGACATAGGCTTTCTCCTTATTCAAAGGCCGCCATAGTAGCAAAACGTCAGCCCTTTCATCTTCCCTCTCGTCGTTTACAGGCATAAAAAAACCTGCCGAAGCAGGTTTTTTCATCAGAACATAGCACCCGGTGGTACGTCTTTAAATGTGTTGCAGTAGTTAGCCCACATGCTTTTCAGGATTTTGCGCAGTTTCATCTGGAATGCTCCGGTAATTTGTTTTGTTATGCAGGTGTTATTGTCAATGCGCTTATAATATGACCGCCATCACAAAAATCAATGTTTATGTGACTCAAATCACGGTTATAAAATCATTAGTGCTAAGCATTTGTTAAAAAACACAAGATAAATCCACAGGTTACGACCCTATAAATTCCAGTAAATTTTTATAAATTTTTTTGATATGGCAGGAAGAAAATGAGTGAAAATCTCTCCGGCAAAGAGCGTCGCGGCCTGTCGCCCGCGGCGCTGCTGGTTGCCGGCGCGTTCTTTATGGAGTTTCTGGACGGGACGGTGATCGCCACGGCGCTGCCGGATATGGCGAAAAGCTTTGGCGTGCGGGCGGTCGATTTGAACATCGGCATCAGCGCCTACCTGATCACCCTTGCGGTGCTGATCCCCGCCAGCGGCTGGATTGCCGACCGCTTCGGCGCGCGCAGGGTCTTCGCCCTCGCGCTGGCCATTTTCACTCTGGCCTCGGTTTTTTGCGGCCTTTCCACTACGGTCGACCAGTTCGTCGCCATGCGCGTGCTGCAGGGGATGGGCGGCGCGCTGATGGTGCCCGTGGGCCGCCTGGCGGTATTGCGCACCACGCCAAAACATCAGCTGATCGCCGCGATTGCCACCCTCACCTGGCCCGCGCTGGTCGCCCCCATTATCGGCCCGCCGCTGGGCGGGTTTATCACCAGCTACGCCGACTGGCGCTGGATCTTCTTTATTAACGTTCCGCTGGGCCTCGTCGCGATTATCCTGGCGCTGCGTATTATCCCGGACCTGCATGAAGATACCCGTCGCCCCTTCGACCTGCCGGGCTTTATCGCTACCACCGTTGCGATGGTGAGCCTGGTCACCGCGATGGAGATGATGGGCGGGCAGCATATGCAGGCGGGGCTAACCCTCACGCTGCTGATCGTCGGCTCTGCGGCACTGGCGTATGCCCTGCGCCACTTCAGGCGCGCGCGGTGGCCCATGATCCGCCTCGACGCGATGCAGGTGCCCACCTTTCGCGTGACGATGTACGGCGGCTCGCTTTTTCGCGCCTCCATCAGCGCGGTGCCTTTCCTGCTGCCGCTGATGTTTCAGGTCGGGTTCGGGATGGACGCGTTTCATTCGGGCCTGCTGGTGCTGGCGGTGTTCGTCGGCAACCTGACCATTAAGCCTGCCACCACCCCGCTCATACGCCGTTTAGGCTTTAAAAAGCTGCTGCTGATCAACGGCGCGCTCAACGTGCTGGCCCTGCTGGCCTGCGCGCTTCTGACGCCGCAAACCCCGGTCTGGCTGATTATGCTGATCCTCTATCTGGGCGGGGTGTTCCGCTCCATTCAGTTTACCGCCGTAAGCACCCTGGCCTTTGCCGACGTGCCTTCAGAGCAGATGAGCTATGCCAATACGCTGTTCTCCACCGCCACGCAGCTGGCGGTAGGGCTTGGGATCACCCTCGGGGCAATCGGCATTCGTATCGGGGAGAAAGTCAGCGAGATCGCCGGAACAGGCGCGATACCGGGCATGAGCTTCCGGCTGGCGTTTGTGATTATCGGGCTAGTTTGTCTGGTGGGGATGTTTGATACCCTGCGCCTGGCAAAAGATGCGGGCAGCGCGGTGTCGGTGAAGAAATAAAACAGGCCGGGCGAGCGGTTCGCCGCCCGGCGTGGAGGTCATCAGCCGACGATACCGCGAACGAAGGCTTCGATCTCTTTGTCCTGGCAGTTTTCAAAGAAGCACTGCTGGAAACGCTGGCCGGACACGGCGGTTTTCACCAGCTCAGGGTCGATAGCGCGCAGCGTATCGAGGTAGTTCTCTTTCACCACCGCCGCTTTCACCTGATTCAGAATACCGGCGTTGCGCACCTGCGGCTCTTTACGCTCTGGCGGATAGCCTTCCCCGTTGCGGCCCGTGAAGGCTTTCTCGAAGATAAAGCGCACGTTCAGCTCTGCGCCCCAGCCAAAGCCTTTCGCAAACGGCAGGGACAGCGCGTTGCCGTTGTTGATCTGCGCAAACAGGAACGCGTCTGCCGGATCGATGCAATAACCGCAGATCACGCCCGGATGGATGTTCAGGGACATCAGCGCGCCCTGCCCGGTGCCGCAGCCGGTGACCACGAAATCCACCGCTTTCGAGTTCAGCAGAATGCTCGCCATAATGCCCAGATGAATATAGGTCAGGTGATGGTCGTTCTCGTCGCTCATCCCGACGTTGTATACCGGGAAGCCTTTTTCATCGGCAACCGCTTTCAACTCATTAAGGATGATGGGATTTTTACCTGCCTGGCTGTTTTCCATCATCAGTGCAATTTTCATCTTTACTCTCCTGAATGCGTTGCGGCGAAGCCCGCCGGGATATCTGATCCTCTTCACCTTACTATCAAACAAACATGCTTTCAAATTAAGTGAAAACTTGTTTTAAAAAACAAAAGCAGGCTCACAAATTCACGATGAATCAGCGAAACGGCGCAGCGGGCGGCAAAGTGGAGAAATCACTACTCCCCGTTCAGCCAGTTAGCTAGACTGCATTAAAAGAAGATAAAAATCTGGGGATCCCCTGTGAATCTGCGACGCCGGAAGCCACGCATCGTTTTATTTTTCGCCTTTATCGCCCTGCTGTGGGGATTTTCGTTTGCGTCACGCGCCGAGGAGCCGGTTCCCGTCTGGTTTTACAATGCCAATAACTTTGAAGTCTGGCGCACGCCGCAGGGAGAGCTGCGCGGCTTTTACCCCACTCTGGTTGCCGCCATTAACCAAAAATATGGCACCCGTCTGGAGATGAGACCCCTTTCCGGCAGCGAAATCGGGCAGCGCTTCGCCAGCGACAGCCACGGCGTTTACGCCGGCGTGCTGCGTACCGAAAAACGCGCCCGCAGCAAAATCCTCTCCGCGCGCCTGTTTGATAACGAAGTGGTGGCCGCCAGCCTGTCGATGACGGCCACCAACGTCGACCAGCTAAGCCACGCGCGGGTGATCTTTCGCAAAGATGACGCCACCCTTGAGAGCGTCCAGCAGCGCTATCCCGAGCTTAAATTCCGCTCACTGCGCCTTGTTGCCACCAGCGACGACGCCTTCCGGCTGCTGAGCGAACACCAGGCAGACTTTTACATCAACGACGCCTCGGAGATGGAGAACACGCAGCGCTATTACCTGATCTCGCGCCCTTTTCCCGAGCTGCGCATTCCGGTGGTTTTAGCCTTCAGCCCCGATCTTCTCCCGCTGCGGGACAAGATCAACGCCTTTATCGGCGAGTGGTACCGCAGCGGCGAAATGAACAAAGCTCTTGAGAACAGCCGCCGGGACTATCTCCTGAGCCGCATCGTGCTTACAGGCACCGAGCGCGAGTGGATCGCGAACAACACGCTGCAGGTCACGCTGCCGAAAAATGAAAACTTCGCGCCGCTTATCTGGAAGGACGGTCAGGGCTATCACGGCACGGCCATAGACATGGTGAACGACATGCGCGATTTACTGGGCATGCGCGTGAACGTGAGCTTCGTGGATAACTATGCCGCCATGCTTCCGACCCGGCGCTGGCCCGTGCGCCTGGTGGATATCGTTGAGCGCAGCGACGCGGCGCATGCGGACGGACGCATCGGCCCGGATATCGCCTGGCATAACGTCTATTACAACCGCATCGGCAAACCCTTTTTGTGGGACGAAGAGAGCATTCGCAGCCAGCGCGTGGGCGTGCTGGAGGGTTCGTTTTCCGCCGGCTATCTTCAACGGCGGTTCGGAAATGACGTGATTATTGTGACCCGCCCCAGCGTTGAGGGGCTTATTAACGCCATTGAGGACAACAAGATTGACTTTATCCTCGGCGATCTCAGCTCGCTGGAGTCCACCCTGCGCGGCAATGAGCTGTTTCGCGGCGTGCTGAAGGTAGCGGGTATCACCCGCTCCGAGTTTATTATTGGCCCCTGGGTTCAGCCGGACCATCCGTTATTTCACCTGCTGACCCAGATCCACCGCCTGTCGGAATTCCGCACGCAGCTTGAGCGCCCGCCGGAGCGCAGCGTCTTCCCGGAATTAACCAAAAACACGCTCAAAATTATCAGCGTTATTTTGCTTATCGCCGCGCTGTTCAGCATCGGCATGTTATTTATGATGCGCCGCCACATTCGCCAGAACCGCATTGTTAACCGCAATATTGTGCAGGCGCTGGAAAAGGTTAACCGCGCCCACGACGACGAAACCGGAAGCCATATTCAGCGGGTGTCGAAATACTGCGGATTAATGGGGCGGGAGCTTGGGCTGTCGCGCAGCATGATCCGCGATATCGAGCATTTCGCCTCCCTGCACGACGTCGGCAAAATTGCGGTACCGGAACGCATTTTGCGCAAGCAGGGCTCGCTGACGGTGGAGGAGTTCAGCGAGATGAAGCTGCACACCATCAAGGGCTGGCGCATTATTCAGGGGCTTTCATTAGGGGCCGTGGCGGAAAACATTATTCACTTTCACCACGAAAAATGGGACGGCAGCGGCTATCCGGAGGGGCTGCGCGGCGAGCAAATCCCGCTTGAGGCGCGCATTCTGGCGATTGCCGACGTGTATGACGCCCTGCGGCAAAAGCGGGTTTATAAGCCGGGCTTCAGCCACGAGGAGGCCTGCGAAATTATCTTCAAAGGCGCGGGCAAGCATTTCGATCCGCAGCTCATCGCCCTGTTTCGCCAGCACCATTTAAAGTTCAGGATGATTTTTGACAGCCTTTCGGACTAGCCGCCCCGTTGCAAAGAGAAAGGCCAGAAAGCCCGGCTATTCAAGCCATTGCGCCGGGCGGCAGAGGTTAGGATAGTGTCTCTCATTTTATTCAGAGCGAACTATGAAAAGAGTATTCGTTGCCGCTGCGATGCTGTTTCTGGCGGGCTGTAGCGTCACCCGCCAGGCGCAGGTGAGCAGCCTGGACGCACCAAACGGGATAGTCCGACTCGACTACGGTCAGGCCATGTTCCAGAACGCCCGTTACGATGACTATGTGACGAACGGCACCGCGACAAAAGCCTGCCAAAGCATGGGTTACGCCACCGCCTCGGCGTACGGTCAGCCCATCAAAACCTGCACCGTTATCAGCGGTTCACTGTGCCTGAACGAGAGCGTTACCATTCAGTACAAATGCATGGGCTACGCCGTTAATCCCAATACCGCGAATCCCTGGTATTAATCCTCACTGCCAGTATTTGCTGGCAGTTTATTTAATTAAGAACAAAAACAATTCTCATTAATATATAAAGCGTAATTAAATGCGTGTTATTCCCATTCGTATTTTTAATAAATAAGATATTTATTTTACTTTTTGCAAATAATTAAATAACAAATTATAGTGGCGCTCATTGTGAACCCAAAATAATAAACCGGAGCTGCACCATGCTTAAAACTGAAATGATCGACAAGCTTAATGCGCAAATGAACCTTGAACTCTATTCCTCTCTGCTTTATCAGCAGATGAGCGCGTGGTGCAGCTATCACAGCTTTGAAGGTGCCGCGGCGTTTCTGCGCCGCCACGCGCAGGAAGAGATGACCCACATGCAGCGCCTGTTTGACTATCTGACCGATACCGGCAGCCTGCCGCGCATCGAGCCGGTGGCTTCCCCCGTTGCGGAATATGCCTCTCTCGACGATCTGTTCCGCGCCACCTACGAGCACGAGCAGCTGATCACCCAGAAAATTAACGAACTGGTTCACGCGGCCATGATGGGCCAGGATTATCCAACCTTTAATTTCCTGCAGTGGTACGTTGCCGAACAGCACGAAGAAGAGAAGCTGTTTAAATCCGTGCTGGATAAATTGTCTCTGGCGGGTAAATCCGGCGAAGGCCTCTACTTCATTGATAAAGAGCTTGCGACTCTCGATACGCAAAATTAATGCTTCTCCGGCGCTGACTGCTCAGCGCCTTTTTTTTATCTCCCCCCTTTATACCTCCCCCGCAAAACCCGTAAATAAATCATTACACTGCTTGTAACGGTCATTTGACGAGTTCGCGCTTTTCCCTTACTCTGCGCCGCAGATTTTGTCGCGAAGTGGAACGGCTGTAGAGGAAAGCGTGAAAAACAGAACCCTGGGAAGTATTTTTATCGTCGCGGGCACCACGATTGGCGCAGGAATGCTGGCAATGCCGCTGGCGGCCGCCGGTGTCGGATTCAGCGTAACGCTGGCGCTGCTGGTCGGCCTGTGGGCGCTGATGTGCTACACCGCGCTGCTGCTGCTTGAGGTGTATCAGCACGTGCCTGCCGATACGGGACTGGGTTCGCTCGCCGCACGCTATCTGGGCCGCTACGGCCAGTGGATAACCGGCTTTAGCATGATGTTCCTGATGTATGCTCTGACCGCGGCCTATATCAGCGGCGCCGGAGAGCTTATCGCGTCCAGCGTCAACGACTGGTTTGGAACGTCGGTTTCCCCTGCCACGGGCGCGATAGGCTTTGCCCTGATCGGCGGCGGCGTGGTGTGCGTGGGAACCTCGCTGGTCGATCTGTTCAACCGCTTCCTGTTCAGCGCCAAGATCCTGTTCCTGGTGGTGATGCTGGTTCTGCTGGCCCCCCACGTTCACCAGGTCAACCTGCTGAGCCTGCCGCTTGAGAAAGGGCTGGCGCTGTCCGCTATCCCGGTGATTTTCACCTCGTTCGGCTTCCACGGCAGCGTGCCGAGCATCGTCAGCTATATGAACGGCGATATCCGCAAGCTGCGCCGCGTCTTTATGATCGGTAGCGCCATCCCGCTGATTGCCTATATTTTCTGGCAGCTGGTGACGCTGGGCAGCATCGATTCTTCGACCTTTATCGGCCTGATGGCGGAACATTCGGGCCTGAATGGATTCCTGGTCGCGCTGCGTGACGTGGTGACCTCCTCCCACGTTGAGCTGGCAGTGCATCTGTTTGCCGACCTCGCGCTGGCGACCTCGTTCCTCGGCGTGGCGCTGGGGCTGTTCGATTATCTTGCCGACCTGTTCCAGCGCCGCAACACCGCCGCCGGACGTTTGCAGACCGGGATGATTACCTTCCTGCCGCCGCTGGCCTTCGCGCTGTTCTATCCGCGCGGATTTGTGATGGCGCTGGGCTATGCGGGCGTGGCGCTGTCGGTGCTGGCGCTGCTGCTGCCTTCCCTGCTGGCATGGAAGAGCCGCCAGCGTCATCCCGGACAGGGATACCGTGTGGCAGGCGGTAAACCGCTGCTGTGCCTGGTGTTTGCCTGCGGCGTGGCGATTATTCTGGTGCAGGTTTTGATTGCGGCGGGGGGATTGCCGGAGGTGGGGTGATGGGGTTGTTATATCTCTGAAATGACTGTGGAATTGTTTCGTTCACCTTAAGCCATCAGAAAATAAGACGTTCAGAGCTTGTGAACGAGATAAGGGGGCCACCGCGGCCCCCTTATCAATCCCCGCTCCCGGCCATGAAAATCGCCGCTTCGCGGTCCCCTC
>NZ_CAXOFU010000036.1:0-24105 GCF_964208575.1 Enterobacter soli
TCGCCTTCCAGCGCTTTCAGAGCAGAACCACGAACTATTGGGGTATCGTCGCCTGGGAAATCGTACTGAGACAGCAGTTCACGAACTTCCATCTCTACCAGTTCCAGCAGCTCTTCGTCATCAACCATGTCGCATTTGTTCAGGAACACGATGATGAAAGGAACGCCTACCTGACGACCCAGCAGGATGTGCTCACGGGTCTGAGGCATTGGGCCGTCAGTCGCAGCAACAACCAGGATCGCGCCGTCCATCTGCGCAGCACCGGTGATCATGTTTTTAACATAGTCGGCGTGGCCTGGGCAGTCTACGTGTGCGTAGTGGCGAGTCGGGGTGTCATATTCAACGTGGGAAGTGTTGATGGTGATACCACGAGCTTTTTCTTCTGGCGCGTTATCGATCTGGTCGAATGCACGAGCAGAACCACCGTAGGTTTTAGCCAGAACGGTAGTGATTGCAGCGGTCAGGGTAGTTTTACCATGGTCAACGTGGCCGATAGTACCAACGTTGACGTGCGGTTTTGTACGTTCAAATTTTTCTTTAGACACGGCTATATTCCTTACTATAGTGCTCTCCCCTTCGGAGAGAGCACGGGACTTAGGTTTTAATCCTGTGGATTACTTACCACGGGCTTCAATAACGGCCTGAGCAACGTTGTTCGGCGCATCATCATACTTCAGGAATTCCATAGTGTATGATGCACGACCTTTGGTCAGAGAACGCAGCTGAGTTGCATATCCGAACATTTCAGACAGCGGAACTTCAGCGTGGATCTTAACGCCAGTTACTTCAGATTCCTGACCACGCAGCATACCGCGACGACGGCTCAAGTCACCGATAACGTCACCGGTGTTCTCTTCAGGAGTTTCTACTTCAACCTTCATGATTGGCTCAAGCAGAACTGGTTTAGCTTTCTTAAAGCCTTCTTTAAAGGCGATAGAAGCTGCCAGTTTAAACGCCAGCTCAGAGGAGTCAACGTCATGGTAAGAACCGAAGTGCAGACGGATACCCATGTCAACAACCGGGTAGCCAGCCAGAGGACCGGACTTCAGCTGCTCCTGGATGCCTTTATCAACGGCAGGGATGTATTCGCCAGGAATTACACCACCTTTGATGTCGTTGATGAACTCGTAACCTTTAGGGTTAGAGCCCGGCTCCAGTGGGTACATGTCGATCACAACGTGACCGTACTGACCGCGACCACCAGACTGCTTAGCGTGTTTACCTTCAACATCGGTAACTTTCGCGCGAATCGCTTCACGGTAAGCAACCTGAGGTTTACCAACGTTAGCTTCAACGTTGAATTCACGCTTCATACGGTCAACGATGATGTCGAGGTGCAGTTCACCCATACCAGCGATGATGGTCTGGTTAGATTCTTCATCAGTCCATACGCGGAATGATGGGTCTTCTTTAGCCAGACGGCCCAGAGCCAGACCCATTTTTTCCTGGTCAGCTTTGGTTTTTGGTTCAACAGCGATGGAGATTACCGGCTCTGGGAATTCCATACGCTCCAGAATGATAGGGTGATCCGGGTCACACAGGGTGTCACCAGTGGTCACGTCTTTCAGACCGATAGCTGCTGCGATATCGCCCGCACGAACTTCTTTGATCTCTTCACGTTTGTTCGCGTGCATCTGTACGATACGACCGAAACGTTCACGTGCTGATTTCACGGAGTTCAGGATGGTGTCACCGGAGTTAACCACACCAGAGTACACGCGGAAGAAGGTCAGGTTACCCACGAATGGGTCGGTAGCGATTTTGAACGCCAGGGACGCAAACGGCTCGTCATCACTTGCGTGACGCTCAGCCGGAGTGTCTTTACCGTCGTCCAGGATGCCGTTGATCGCAGGAACGTCAACTGGGGATGGCAGGTAGTCAACTACCGCATCCAGCATTGCCTGAACACCTTTGTTCTTGAACGCAGAACCACAGGTTACCAGGATGATTTCGTTGTTCAGAACGCGCTGACGCAGAGCTTTTTTGATCTCTTCTTCAGTCAGTTCTTCACCACCCAGGTATTTTTCCATCAGCTCTTCAGAAGCTTCAGCTGCGGATTCGATCAGGTTCTGGTGCCATTCGTCAGCCAGGTCCTGCATGTCTGCCGGGATATCTTCGTATTCGAAGGTAACGCCCTGGTCAGCATCGTTCCAGTTGATGGCTTTCATTTTCACCAGGTCGATAACGCCGGTGAAGCCTTCTTCAGCACCAATTGCCAGCTGCAGCGGAACAGGGTTCGCGCCCAGACGGGATTTGATCTGACCAACAACTTTCAGGAAGTTAGCACCCATACGGTCCATTTTGTTAACGAACGCGATGCGTGGAACTTTATATTTGTTCGCCTGACGCCATACGGTTTCAGACTGTGGCTGAACACCACCAACTGCGCAATAAACCATTACCGCGCCGTCAAGAACACGCATGGAACGTTCTACTTCGATGGTGAAGTCAACGTGGCCCGGGGTGTCGATGATGTTTACGCGATGCGGTTCGTACTGCTTAGCCATACCTGACCAGAATGCAGTAGTCGCTGCGGAGGTGATAGTAATACCACGCTCCTGCTCCTGTTCCATCCAGTCCATGGTGGCTGCGCCGTCATGAACTTCACCGATTTTGTGGTTTACACCGGTGTAGAACAGAATACGTTCGGTAGTAGTGGTTTTACCGGCGTCGATGTGCGCACTGATACCGATGTTACGGTAGCGTGCGATGGGTGTTGTACGAGCCATTTGATTCCTCGTTTGTTTCTTTGGCGTTCAGTTAAGTGACCCAGAGCGGGCGGCTTCTCTGAAGCGCCCGCCTGGTGACTATGACTCCGAAGGGATTACCAACGGTAGTGTGCGAACGCCTTGTTGGCTTCTGCCATACGGTGAACGTCTTCACGTTTCTTAACTGCGGTACCTTTGTTGTCCGCAGCGTCAGAAAGTTCGTTCGCCAGACGCAGAGCCATGGATTTATCACCGCGTTTACGAGCAGCTTCAACGATCCAACGCATTGCCAGGGCATTACGACGAACCGGACGAACTTCAACTGGAACCTGATAAGTAGAACCACCAACGCGGCGGGACTTAACTTCTACAGTTGGGCGAACGTTGTCGAGAGCGACTTCGAAAGCTTCCAGTTCATTTTTACCAGAACGCTGAGCCAGGGTCTCAAGCGCGCTGTATACGATTGCTTCTGCAGTAGATTTTTTACCATCTACCATCAGGATATTTACAAATTTTGCCAGCAGTTCTGATCCGAATTTCGGATCTGGAAGAATTTTACGCTGACCAATGACGCGACGACGTGGCATGGGAATACTCCGTTGTTAATTCAGGATTGTCCAAAACTCAAAGAGTTTAGTGTGACATTAAGATAAATCAGTTTGGCCTTACTTAACGGAGAACCATTAAGCCTTAGGACGCTTCACGCCGTACTTGGAGCGAGCCTGCTTACGGTCTTTAACGCCGGAGCAGTCGAGCGCACCACGAACGGTGTGGTAACGAACACCCGGAAGGTCTTTAACACGACCGCCACGGATCAGGATCACGGAGTGCTCCTGCAGGTTGTGACCTTCACCACCGATGTAGGAAGTCACTTCAAAACCGTTAGTCAAACGCACACGGCATACTTTACGCAGTGCGGAGTTTGGTTTCTTAGGAGTGGTGGTATATACACGAGTACATACGCCACGTTTCTGCGGGCAGGCTTCCAGCGCAGGCACGTTGCTTTTTGCAACTTTGCGAGCGCGTGGTTTGCGTACCAGCTGGTTAACTGTTGCCATTAAATAGCTCCTGGTTTTAGCTTTTGCTTCGTAAACACGTAATAAAACGACCTCATACAATATGAGGACGCGAAATTTTAGGGCTACGTCGAAAAGGTGTCAAGAAATATACAGCGATCTCAAATCACCAGTTCATTTGACTGGCATGGGACACCGTAAGATTGACGAAATCATTATAGCCAACCACGTCAATTTTGGCTGAAATTTGACCAATCAGCCCTCTCGCGTCGAGATCCTCTTTCAGCGCAGACACAGAGATGGGGGCATTGGTGAGAATTTCAACGAAGCGACTGCCTTCGATGGCGGCAAGTACCCCATCCTGAATAAGCAACAGGTCATCGCCTTCCCGCAGCATCCTGAGTAACGCTTCGATGTCGCACTGCCACGGCGAGTGGCTCAATGTATGGAGCATGACAGCCTCAGAAAGTCAGAATGGTGTCGTAGTGTGAGAGTTGTTCGCGCACGGCGTCTGCCGCAAGTACCGTTACGTCGAGCACAAACTCGGACGTTTCGGTTAACCCGCGCGCGGCCAGAGAGTCGGCGCAGACATAGAACGTGACGATATCGTACAGCGGCAGCACTTTGAACGTCGCAATATAGTCACGCGCAAGCACCGCCTGAGGGTTTTGCCCGGCAAGCAGCTGGAACACGCCATCCCCAATAAAGAACACGCCGATATCTTCGGTTAATGCCGACGTCGCCAGCAGCGCATCCAGCCCTTCCCGGCCAGACGTGCTTCCGTGGGGAGCAGAAGCAAAGACGAAAGCCACACGATTCATCAGAACTGTACCATGCGATCGCAGGTCAGCGCGGCCTGAGCCAGAGCGCCTAAACCGCTGAGAGAGAAACCTGCCTGAAGGTTCGCCGCAGGCAGGCCAAGACGGGCGGCTTCGGTTGCGTCTGCAATTCCCCGACGCAGCGCCGCCGCCACGCAGATGTGCAGCTCAACGCCCTGCTTTTCATTCAACGCCTGCCAGGCGCGCACCAGGTCGAACTCGTCCGACGCCGGGGAGGTAAGCTGGTTGGCGTTATAGACCCCTTCCCGATAAAAGAAGACGCTCGCCAGTTCGTGTCCGGCCTCAAGCAGCGCATGGGCAAACTGCAGCGCGCTGCTGGCCTGCTGGGTGCCGTAGGCCGGGCCTGTCACCATTAAGGCAAAACGCATTACTTCTCTTGCCCCAGGAAATCACCGCTCTTGAACTGACGGATATAGAGGTAAACCGTATGTTTGGAGATATTCAGACGGTCGGCCACCTGGTTGATGGCATCTTTGATATCAAAAATCCCTTTCTCGTAGAGGTTCAGCACAATCTGGCGATTCTTGGCGTTGTTAGATACGTTGCGATCGGCATTCACCTCTTCGATCGTGAACTCAAGGGTTTGCGTCACCAGATCTTCGACGGAAGAAGCAAAGTTTACGGAAGAGCCAACGTCCGGCGTTTCAGGCGGAATAAAGGTGCTCATAATTTGTGAGAACGGCACATCAAGGTTCATGTTGATGCACAGCAGCCCAATCACACGGTGCTCGCGGTTACGGATGGCAATGGTTTCTGATTTCATCAGCACGCCACTTTTGGCACGGGTGAAATAGCATTTGGACACGCTGCTGTCCGCGCCGGTCATGTCGTGCAGCATACGCAATGCAAGATCGGTAATGGGTGAGCCAATTTTACGGCCGGTATGTTCTCCATTGGCAATGCGGATGGCGGAACACTTGAGATCTTGCAAGGAGTGCAAAACGATTTCGCAGTGGGACCCAATGAGCATCGCTAACCCGTCCACCACCGCTTCGTAGGATTTCAGAATATCGAAGTCGGTCTGATCGAAAGGACGTTGATCCAGTAAATCAAGCTCACTGGTTTCGTTGGTTAAAAGCGACCTGGACATGAAAAAAACACTCCTTTTCAGGAGCCTGTCGTTAGGTTTTCAGGGCAGGCTCATTATCTACACGGACAACTAAATTAATACAGCGTGTATAACGCTTTCCAGTGTTAATTATATCTGCCCCACAATAAAAAAAACCGCCGCCTTAAAGGCGGCGGTTTTCACAACATTACTTCTTGGCGTCTGCCGCAGCTTTCGCGTCTGCCGGGGCTTCCGGTTTCGCATCCGCTTTCGGTGCTGGTTTGATATCCAGCAGCTCTACGTCGAAGACCAGCGTAGAGTTCGCAGGGATACCTGGAACGCCAGTTTTGCCGTAAGCCAGATCTGGTGGGATGACCAGCTGGATTTTACCGCCTTTCTTGATGTTCTTCAGACCTTCGGTCCAGCCCGGGATCACGCCGTCCAGACGGAAGGAGAGAGGCTCACCGCGGGTGTAGGAGTTGTCGAACTCTTTACCGTCGATCAGCGTACCTTTGTAGTTAACCACAACGGTGTCGCTGTCTTTTGGCGCGTCACCGGTACCTTCTTTCTCGACTTTATAGACCAGGCCAGTAGAAGAGGTTTTCACGCCTTTCTCTTTAGCGAACTTATCGCGGAAGGCTTTGCCTTTCGCTTCGTTGTCTTTTGCGTCAGCTTCCATTTTGGTCTGCGCTGCGCCTTTCACGCGGGCTTCGAAGGCCTGCAGAGTCTGCTCGATTTCCTGGTCAGACAGTTTGCTCTTGTCAGCAAACGCATCCTGAACACCCGCGATCAGCTGAGCTTTGTCCAGTTTAATGCCCAGTTTCTCTTGCTCTTTCAGAGAGTTTTCCATGTAACGGCCCAGAGATGCGCCAAGTGCGTAGGCGGATTTCTGGTCGTCATTTTTGAACGCCGCTTTGCTGTCTGCCGCAGCAGCAGGTTTCGCAGCGGTATCAGCAGCGAAAGTCAGCGGTGCGTGCAGCGCAACCGCCATTGTGGTTGCCAGCAGCGTTGCTTTAAACAGTGATTTCATCCATATCTCCAGGGCCTGGGGACTCTCACCCCAGCGTTAAACGTAAATGAGTAGCGTACTATAAATCGTTGCGGAAGAAATCTACAGCCAGACTCCCCCTATTGTCGCTACTTTTCAGACTATTTTTGTTTAAATAAGTTTCTTACCAAGGGGATGGATACTGCACTCAGGCATAAACTCGGTTAGAATTCGCCGCCCACGCCCGCGGTGGCGAACGAGAAAGAAACGAGGTGGATCATGAAGGACACAACGATTGAAGCAAGACTGGCAGAGCTGGAAAGCCGCCTGGCCTTTCAGGACATCACCATCGAAGAGCTTAACCAGACCGTGACTGCCCACGAGCTAGAAATGGCGAAACTGCGGGATCACATGCGTCTGTTGACCGAAAAGCTAAAAGCAACCCAGCCGTCGAACATTGCCTCTCAGTCTGAAGAGACACCACCGCCCCACTATTGAGGCGTAAAAAAAGCGGGATTATCCCGCTTTTTTATTTTCCGCAAAACGGAATCAGTGGCAACCGCAGCCGCCGTTACCGCCGCAACCACCTTTACCGTGGTCATGACCATGGTCGTGATCGTGGCCGTGACCACCGCAGCAGCCGTCATGGCCATGATCGTGATCGTGATCGTGACCGTGCGCACCGTGAACGTGGCCGTGAGCCAGCTCTTCTTCGGTCGCTTCGCGGATAGCAACAACTTCTACGTTGAACTTCAGGTTCTGGCCAGCCAGCATGTGGTTGCCGTCAACCACAACGTGGTCGTCTTCAACTTCAGTGATTTCAACCGGAACCGGGCCCTGGTCAGTTTCAGCCAGGAAGCGCATTCCCACCTGCAGTTCGTCAACGCCCATGAACACGTCTTTAGGAACGCGCTGCACCAGGTTGTCGTCGTACTGACCGTAAGCGTCGTTCGCGCCAACAGCAACGTCGAATTTATCGCCAACATCGTGACCTTCCAGCGCAGTTTCCAGGCCAGAGATCAGGGAACCGTGACCATGCAGGTAGTCCAGCGGCGCACTCACCGGAGACTCATCAACCAACACACCGTCTTCTGTACGTACCTGATAGGCCAGGCTGACCACCAGGTCTTTTGCTACTTTCATGATATCTCCTGAGCGTGGGAAAATTGCTGGCGCAGATTGTAGCGGAAATCTGCACCCGTGTACCCTTTAGCTTAAAAAAACTCAGGGCATATCGCTAGTCCGGATGAAAAATGCCGATCACTTGCTCTTCTTTGCGAACATGCTCGCGGGCTTCTTTATCCGCCTCGCGCATCTGGTGACCGCACTTAACGCACTCAACAACATCAACATTATTCTCGCGCCACATTGCCAGCGTATCTTGCGCCTGACAGGTCGGGCATTTTGCGCCTGCGATAAAGCGTTTACGTACCGCCATAGTTAGTTACCCTTTATTCAAATTCGTCCCAGCCGTCGAGCTGGCGTCTTTCCTGCTGCATCTCTCTCTGGAAGATCTCTTCCAGCTCGCGTCGCGCTTCCCGCACGCGGGAGATCTGTACCGTATCGGTATGCACAGGCATGAGTTCGCGCAGCATGCGCATATCCAGCCTGCGGAAGTGCATCTGGGCGCGATGCGCCTGGTGCGGATGCATCCCCAATGAGATAAGCGCCTTACGCCCCAGCTCAAGCGCGGAAGAGAACGTCTCACGGGAGAAGTGTTTGACCCCCGCCTGCAGCAGCTCGTGCGCTTCCACACGCCCGCGGGCGCGCGCCAGAATGTGTAAATGCGGGAAGTGCTGCTGGCACAGCTCAACCAGCTTCATGGTGTCTTCCGGCTCGTTACAGGTGATGATAATGGACTCGGCGGCTTCCGCGCCGGCGGAGCGCAGCAGTTCAAGCTGGGTCGCATCGCCGTAGTAAACCTTATAGCCGTATTTGCGCATCAGGTTCACCGCGCTGATATCCCGCTCCAGCACCGTAATGCGCATTTTGTTCGCCATCAGCAGGCGGCCAATCACCTGCCCGAAACGTCCGAATCCCACCACGATCACCTGCGGCTTATCGTCCTCGACCCACGGCGCTTCGTCTTCATCGTCAGCCGGGTTCAGGCGCCGGGACAAGACTTTATCCACGAGCTTCATCAGCAGCGGCGTGGTCATCATCGACAGGGTGACCGTTACCAGCAGCAGCGCCATCTGGTCATCTTTAAACAATTTCTGCGACGATGCCGTGGAGAAGAGCACAAACGCGAACTCGCCCCCCTGGCTTAGCACGCTGGCAAACTGCATACGCTCCGAGCTGCGCAGCCCGTAAATCCGCGCCAGCGCGTACAGCACCAGCGTTTTGACCGACACCAGCACCGCGACGCTTGCGATAACCCACAGCAGGTGGGTATACAGCACGCCCAGGTTCAGCGCCATTCCGACCGAAATAAAGAACAGCCCCAACAGCAGCCCTTTAAACGGGTCGATCGCCGTTTCCAGCTCGTGACGGTATTCGCTCTCCGCAAGCAGCACGCCGGCGATAAAGGTGCCGAGCGCCATCGACAGCCCCAGCGCATCCATAAACAGCGCCGAGCCGAGCACCAGCAGCAGCGTGGCGGCGGTAAAGACTTCGCGCACCCCGGAGGCGGCGATAAAGCGGAACACCGGGCGCAGCAGGAAGCGTCCGCCGATGAGCATTCCCGCGAAGGCCAGCACCTTCATGGAAACCTTCACCCAGTCGAAGTGGTCGTCACCGGATCCGGCCAGCAGCGGCACCAGCGCCAGGGCGGGGATCACCGCTAAATCCTGGAACAGCAGCACCGAAAAGCCCAGCTGCCCCGCTTCGCTGCGGTTCATGCCCTTATCGCGCATCAGCTGGAGCGCCATCGCCGTGGAGGACATCGCCAGGCCAATGCCGCCAACCACCGCCGCCTGCCAGGAAAAATCGGTGAGCATCAGCAGCCCGCCGAGAATGGCGGCGCTGAACAGCACCTGCGCCGTTCCCACGCCAAATATCGAGCGGCGAAGCTGCCACAGCTTGGACGGGTTCAGCTCAAGGCCGATGATGAACATCAGGAACACCACGCCCAGCTCGGAGAAGTGGAGGATTTCGTCCACGTCGCTGATAAAGCCTAAGCCCCACGGGCCGATGGCGATCCCCGCGAGCAGATAGCCAAGCACCGCGCCAATTCCGATCCGGGCGGCCAGCGGCACCGCCACCACCGCGGAGAATAAAAAGAGCACGCCCGCCAGCAGTAAATTCGATCCTTCCATCAGCGCCCTCCCGCCGGGATCGGCGACGCCAGCCACTCGCCGTAGGCCCGGGCGTGACTCGCCAGCGCCTGAGGCTCCTGGCGACGCGCCCAGTAGACAATGATCGGGCTCATCCAGTGCATGCGGCACATGGCGGCCGTGAGTTCGAAGGGTCGCAGAATATCGCTCATCGGGTAGCGGTTAAGGCCGTCGTGACGGTACGCGCTCTCCGGCTCGCCGGTGGTAATGACGCTACGCCAGTACTTTCCCGCCAGCTGGTTCCCCCCAATCCCGCTGGAGAACCCCCGGCTCAGGACGCGATCCAGCCACTCTTTGAGCAGCGCCGGACAGCTATAGGTATAGAGCGGATGCTGGAACACAATCACGTCATGCTGGCGCAGCAGTTCCTGCTCGTAGGGAATATCGATAAAGAAATCAGGATAGTGCGCGTAGAGATCGTGCACCGTCACGTTGCTGAGCTGTGTTGCCGGCTTAAGCAGCACCCGGTTCGCCACCGAGTCCTGAGATTCCGGATGGGCATACAGCAGCAGCACTTTTGCTGTCTGAGACATCAATTCCCTCCCGGTCATGTTTCTGTTTTTGTGTCTGGTCGAGGTTTTGGGCTACCATGGCGGCCCGGTACGGAAAACGGCCCGCACCTTACATTATCATAATGACAAATTAACATAGTCGGAACATACGGCGCTTCTATGATTGTTTTCTCCTCGTTACAAATTCGTCGCGGCGTGCGCGTCCTGCTGGACAACGCAACGGCCACCATTAACCCAGGCCAGAAGGTCGGTCTGGTGGGCAAAAATGGCTGCGGCAAGTCCACCCTGCTGTCGCTGTTGAAAAACGAGATAAGCGCCGATGGCGGCAACTTTACCTTCCCGGGCAACTGGCAGCTCGCCTGGGTGAACCAGGAAACGCCCGCGCTGAGCGAGCCCGCACTCGACTATGTGATTGACGGCGACCGTGAATACCGCAAGCTGGAGCGTGAACTGCACGACGCGAACGAGCGTAACGACGGTCACGCCATTGCCACCGTTCACGGCAAGTTGGACGCCATCGACGCCTGGACCATTCGCTCCCGCGCCTCCAGCCTGCTGCACGGTCTGGGGTTTAGCAACGAGCAGCTTGAACGCCCGGTCAGCGACTTCTCCGGCGGCTGGCGTATGCGCCTTAACCTGGCGCAGGCGCTGATCTGCCGCTCCGACCTGCTGCTGCTCGATGAACCGACCAACCACCTGGATCTCGATGCGGTTATCTGGCTGGAAAAGTGGCTCAAGAGCTATCAGGGCACTCTGATTCTGATTTCCCACGACCGCGACTTCCTCGATCCGGTGGTGGATAAAATCATTCATATCGAACAGCAAACCATGTTCGAGTACACCGGCAACTACAGCTCCTTCGAGCGCCAGCGCGCAACCCGTCTTGCCCAGCAGCAGTCGATGTACGAAAGCCAGCAGCAGCGCGTGGCGCACCTGCAAAGCTTCGTTGACCGCTTCAAAGCGAAGGCCTCAAAGGCCAAGCAGGCCCAGAGCCGCATCAAGATGCTGGAGCGCATGGAGATGATCGCCCCGGCGCACGTGGATAACCCGTTCCACTTCAGCTTCCGCGCGCCGGAGAGCTTGCCGAATCCGCTGCTGAAAATGGAAAAAGTGAGCGCCGGGTACGGCGAGCGCACGATCCTCGACTCCATTAAGCTCAACCTGGTGCCGGGTTCCCGTATTGGCCTGCTCGGGCGCAACGGTGCCGGTAAGTCCACCTTAATTAAGCTGCTGGCGGGCGAGCTTAGCCCGATAAGCGGCGATATCGGCCTGGCGAAGGGCATTAAGCTTGGCTACTTCGCTCAGCATCAGCTGGAATTTTTACGCGCGGACGAGTCGCCGATTCAGCACCTGGCGCGTCTGGCGCCGCAGGAGATGGAGCAGAAGCTGCGCGATTATCTCGGCGGCTTCGGCTTCCAGGGCGATAAGGTGACCGAAAACACCGAGCGCTTCTCCGGGGGCGAAAAAGCGCGTCTGGTGCTGGCGCTGATCGTCTGGCAGCGCCCGAATCTGCTGCTGCTCGATGAACCGACCAACCACCTGGATCTCGATATGCGTCAGGCGCTGACCGAAGCGCTGATAGAGTTCGAAGGCGCGCTGGTGGTGGTGTCGCACGATCGTCACCTGATCCGCTCCACTACGGACGATCTGTACCTGGTTCACGGCGGCAAGGTTGAGCCGTTCGACGGCGATCTGGAAGATTATCAGCAGTGGCTGACCGACGTGCAGAAGCAGGAAAACCAGCCGGAAGAGTCGGCGAAGGACAACGCCAACAGCGCGCAGTCGCGTAAGGATCAGAAGCGTCGCGAAGCCGAGCTGCGCACCCAGACACAGCCGCTGCGCAAAGAGATTGCCCGTCTGGAAAAAGAGATGGAAAAGCTCAACGCTACCCTTGCCGCCGTGGAAGAGAAGCTCGGCGACAGCGGGCTGTACGATCAGAGCCGCAAGGCGGAGCTGACCGACTGCCTGCAAACCCAGGCGAAAACCAAATCCAGCCTGGAAGAGTGTGAAATGGCGTGGCTGGACGCGCAGGAGCAGCTGGAAGCGATGCTTCAGGCTGACTAAACCACCGGAGGGCCGATGAGTATCGATATCACGAGCGAAATTACGTTCCGTAAGCTCAGCATCTTCATGACGTTTATGGAGAAGGGCAATATCGCGCGTACCGCCGAAACTCTGGGCCTGAGCGGCGTGAGCGTTCACCGGGCGTTGCACACCCTGGAAGAGAACGTTCGCTGCCCGCTGTTCACCCACAAAGGGCGTAACCTGATTGCCCTTCCCTCCGCCTGGACGCTGCTGGAGTATTGCCAGGAGGTGATGCAGGTGATGGAGCGCGGGCTGGAAGAGTCGCGCAAAATTGCCGGGATCGGTCAGGGACGGCTGCGCGTCGGCACGCTCTACTCGCTGACGCTGGAAACGGTGCCGCGCCTGATTATGGGCATGAAGCTGCGTCGGCCGGATCTGGAGATGGATCTGACGATGGGCTCGAACGAGACTCTGCTGCACATGCTGGACGACGGCTCGCTGGACGCGATCCTGATTTCCATTTCCGAAAGCGATATAGATCGCAACAGCCTCGAAGTGCTGCCGCTGTTTCACGACGACATTTTCTTAGCCGCGCCCGCCTCCGCCACGCTGGACACCTCCGGCCCGGCGGATCTGCGCGACTATAAGCATCAGAAGTTTGTGGCGCTGGCGGAAGGCTTTGCCACCTACGCCGGGTTCCAGGAAGCGTTTCACATCGCCGGGTTCGAGCCGGAGATTGTCACCCGGGTAAACGACATTTTCTCGATGCTGAGCCTGGTGCAGGCGGGCGTGGGGTATACGCTGATGCCGGGCAGGATGAAGAAGGTGTATGAGAACTCGGTGCAGCTGTTAAAGCTGGCGGAGCCGTACCAGATGCAGCAGCTTATCGCCATCGTGTTTGCCCGCAACCGTGAGCAGGATCCGAGCCTCCGGGCCCTGGCCGCCGAGGGGCGGATGTATGCCAGAAGTCTCTCCACAGACGCGTAGGCCCACGCCTCGCGGATGCAAGGCATGACCTGCTGGCCTGATGTAGTGAATTCCTCAGTAGCCGATGGCGTTGACGCGCCCCTTTACCGCCCTGCCCTCAACGCACTGTATCCATAATGGATACCACGCCGCGTATTCCGTAAAGAACACCGCAATATTTTTAATTTTGAGTTTATACAGCGCATTTCGCTTATGGGCGCTGACCGTTTTTTCGCTGATATGCAATTTTGTTGCGACATGCTTTTGGCCAATCCCCAGGCAAATCATTCTTATTATCAGCGCCTCTCTAATGGACAGTTCCGTTGAGCTGCGTCGCCTTACGCAGCCAAAGCGCCATCCGCTTAATAATCGACTGAAAATGTGCGTCTCCGCCGCCCGGTCGATCAATGAACGTCGACAAAGAATAAACGCAGAAATAGGGTCGCAGCAGATGAGACGATCTATCTCATCCTCGTTAAGCACATAAATATACTCATGCCCCGTGTCAAAAAGAATAAGGCCTTCAGGTTCAGAAATATTGAGATTAATTAATAGAGAATTAATACCCAGAATAAAATATTTATCTTCAGAAAAGATCTTCATTGTCTCTCCATGAATAGTGGAAGCTTGAATCCTTTTAAACGTCTTCTTCGGCGTAAATGAGGTCATAAAAGAGCTCGATCTGCCTAATAGCACAGCCTTTAGGAGCTGGTGCCAGGCAGACCTTAGAGGCCGATATTCAAGCGATGGGTAATAACAGCCTTACGACGTTGTTATTGAGGCCGGGCCTTTCAGAACGATGAAAGGCCCAGCTTATTGCCGGTATTACCCATGAATCAGAGTGTTGCTGTTTATACCGCGGAAAGTCAGCTTATGGGCTCAGAGCTGCTGCGGATGTTGTTCTGCGCTAAATTAGCCATCTTCACGCTCATTTCATCGCTGCTTTCTGGATCAATGACTCTGTCGATGGCATTGTCGATGGCATTAATGTCAACATCGTCAAAAGTGGTGACGCTACTCTCCCTCCACGCACCGTCGCGGTGCGTAGCCTTACTGCTAATAAACAGTGGCAGGGTGCTTAACACCACCCCGTGCTGTGCCTGCACAAGAGAAGCGTTGTACGGGGCAGGCGCCAGATGCGCGAAAGTAGACTTTCCACTCGCCGTCACGGTGCTGTAACGCTCGGATATAAACCTGTCATTGCTGACAATAAAACATAACAGCAGCGTGCAGAGTAAAAGATACCCCAGTTCCTTACTGAGACGATACTTATCCATCATCATTCCTTTTTGCCATTCCTTTATAAACACAGCGTATTTCTCTCGTTGCGTCGGCATCTGGCAACAAACGAGGCGTAGCGATAAAACTCAGCTTGATTTGAGGCCCCCATCTTACGGCTGGCGTTGCGATAGTGGGTGCTGATTGTCTTTTGTGAACGGTTTAGGATCCGTGAGATATCACCGCTGTTGTACCCTTTACCAATTAAGATCATGACATCATTTTCCGCATCGGAAAGCTGGGCGTACTTCTTTAATCCAAAGCTCCAGTAAGCATCTTTGGTATTGAGATGAACATGCGGGTCCGAATTAGCAATCGCCAGGATTTTGCCAATCTTCATCGAAACATCACTCAGCGTTTGGCTACGCGCCAGAAAAGGCACATGCAGCGTTAACTTGTCCGCTGGTTTGCTCTCTCTGTGCCGCTCGGTACTGCTACGAATTCTCCGTTTATTCAGGAAGTTAATCGTGACATGATCATCGTAGAAGATGATATTCGCACTTTCTTTGCTCATTTCATCAGTTGATAATGCAAAACGCGTATTATTTAGTTGTTCGTTTTCCATTTTACACAAAATAAGAGATTTAACTCCCAAAGCGCGATAATAGTTAGTGTCCAGCAATAAAATGTTCAACATATTGTACCCCCGTCTGTCTATTGCATTCCTTTTCAAAAGAATAACTTCCATAAAAACAACATAAAGCTTCAATACAAAATCTGCATCCGCAAGCAAGAACGAAAATGAGCTTTAGAATTATGTAGTGCTCATCTTGATACTATGCAAAAACGCCTCCTGTGGTAATACCTGAAATTTATTTTAGGATAAAAAGCCAAGAAAATCGCCCAAGAGAATATCCTAAAGTCGAGCCGGAATTGCTCTATTTAAGAGTTCTTCACAATCCTGGATAAAAAAATCAGGTCATCCTCAAACTGAAAGATCTCATTTCAGAATGCTTGCAGGCACATCTGGCGGCGGAACTGCCAATTAAGCAACCGCTGGATTTAAAATAGAGTAGCCAGATGCCCGAGCGCGAGGGAACCAGGACACATAAGGCTGCTTATATTATCTTTCCCTCAACGCTTCTCCCACTTTGTTGAATGGCTTAATCAGGTACTGCAGAATTGTCTTTTGACCGGTCTTGATATCGACACTGGCAACCATCCCTGGGGAGATAAAATGCTTTTTACTATCCTGCGTCTGTAAATGGTCTTTCGTTGTTCGGATATAGACACGATAAAAGACAACTTCCGGTTTCTGTGGATCTGAAATAGTATCAGGTGAAATAGTTACCACCTCACCATCCATGCCACCATAAATAGAGTAGTCATACGCGGTGATCTTTACGATGGCTCGCTGCCCTGGATGTATAAAGGCGATATCGCGTGGCAAAATTTTGGCTTCAATCAGCAAGCGATCGTCAAGGGGAACAATATTCATGATTGTCCCATTCGGGGGAATTACGCCTCCAATCGTGTTGATTTCGATATTCTTAACAATCCCTTTTACCGGAGAAGTGATGGTGGACTTTTTCAGCATGTCGCGTTGGCCAACGATCTTTTGATACAGGGAATCCACTTCGCCAGAAATTTTGGATAGCTCCTCTCCCGATCTCACCTGATAGTTGTAGTGGAGTTCCGACTCTTTCATGTTCAGATCGACCAGCTGTTTTCTCAGCCTGATGACGTCTACCTTACTTGAGGCCCCCTGCGCCATAAGCTGCGTGTTAATCGCCAGCTCATTGCTCAATAACACCCTCGATGCCTGAATGTCTTTTATTGATGAGATATAGTTATTTTTCCGCGACTGATAGAGGATCCTCTCTCTTTCTGTGATCTCCGGAAAATCGCTCAGCTCACTGGGAAAGACCAGAGGACGATCGGTTATTTCAGCCTGAAGCCGAATTTTGCTGGCCAATAACGCACGATACTTTGATTCAGACTCCATCACCGCCGCCTGGGTTCTTATCGTATCGAGGTTAGCGATAATATCCCCCGCCTGGACGATCTGTCCCTCCGTAACGTGGATTTTATCCAGAATCCCACCATCAAGAGATTGAATGATCTTCTCTTTTGAACTTGGAATGACCCGACCATCCCCTTTAGAAACTTCATCGATGCTGAATACAGACGCCCAGAGCAAAAAAATGCTTAGAAAAAAGATAACGCTGAGCAGAATATAAAGTGCCTTGCTGGTTTTTACCCCTCCTCGGGTGTCGGCAAGCGTGAACTGATCCGTTTCCCGAGCCCGGTGGACAGCATCTTTATCCGCTGTAAAAAGCACGTGTTTGCAAAAATCTGTTGCCAGAAGGACCTTCTTCTTTATTTTACTATATATATTTTTCATTAAAATCAATCACCTAAATAGCCAGACTGAATCAGCCGAGATGATACAGCTGATGCGATCGGATATGTTGTTGCAGCGCCCCGCCAAAATAACGAATCACTAACCCATCTTATGCAAGATTATTAATATTTTATAAATTTCATCTGTGCTGAAGATGAAAACCCATAATAAAAGGATGTCTAGAAAAAAGATGACGCTGAGAACAATATAAAACGTCACACCTTTTTTCTCGCGACTACGCTCATCAGCAAGCAGAAATTTTCTTTTTATTTTTTCTGACATATCGTTCATCAAAGGTTACCATCTGAATAATTCGACCATAATCATGATAATGCGGCGTAAATAACGCCCGCTTTACACATTATCGATGATTTCGCTTTTGCCCTTATCCAGTACTATTCTTCCGCCAGAAACCACAATGGTACGGTTAACCAGATCCAATATTTTCTTACGATGGGTGGCAATAATAACGGTTTTGCCTGAAATCCAGCGGCTCATGTTTTTTACAAACTCATCTTCCGTCACATCATCAAGCGCGGAGGTTGGCTCATCCATAATCACGATGTGAGGATTACGTAGCACCAGTCTCGCCAGCAGTATGGTTTGCTGCTGCCCACCTGAAAGGCCATGGCCGCCTTCCTGAATGATGTAATCGAGACCCGAGGGCAGTTGGTTGATGAAGTTCATCGCACCGGTGATCTTGATCGCGTTGATAATATCGCTGTCCTTTGCCATCGGAGAGCCCAGCGTAATGTTCTCACGCAGTGAACCGTAAAAAAGTCGTGAGTTTTGACTGAGATATCCAATATCGCGGCGCAAGTCGGCGGGGTCGATATCATTCATGTTAATGCCATCCAGCAGCAGCTCACCGGACCTCTGACACATCATCCCTGCAAGCGCGTTTAACAGCGACGATTTCCCGGAGCCATTACGCCCAAGAATGGCGATGCGTTCGCCCGCTTTGATCTCCAGTGAATCGATGCTCACCGCAAGTTTCTGACCGTCGGCATGATGCATAAAAGCAGCATTCTTCACCGAATAATGACCTTCGATCAGTTTCTTATGGATCAGCCTCTGGTGTTCCGGCTGGTCAACGGGCAACTGCATAATGGAATCCAGGCCGGTCATCGCCACTTTGGTCTGCTGCCAGCGAGTGATGATATTGGCAATCTGGGCGATGGGCGCCATCATTCTTGAACTCAGAATGGATGAAGCGACTAACGCACCGGTAGACAGCTCGCCGGACATCACAAACGGTGTGCCAACCAAAACCAGACAAACGAACACTGCGCTTTGAACCAGGTAAGACCACGTCGTTAACGTATGCGTCAGGTGCTTGAGTTCCAGACTATTTTCAGATGTCGTCTTGATATAGTGCAGCCACTGCTGCTGAAAGCGATGTTCAGCCTGCAAAAATTTGATGTCGTCCAGCCCCTGAACGGTTTCGACCAGCATGGCATTACGCAGGCTAGATTCTCTCATCGCCGTATTGGCCAGGCGAAAGAGCTTCTTTTGGCTCATTAAACCCGGAAGCACCATAAGGATTGCCCCCGCCAGAGGAACGAGGAAAACAATTCCACCTAAAAAATAGATAATCACCAGGAACATAAAGAAGAACGGTAAATCCGTAATCGCGACAACGGTCGACGAGGTCATCATTTCACGAACCTGTTCCAGCTCCTTTAGCTGGGAAATAAACGACCCCGTTGATTTCGGACGATAGGGATTTTTAATCCTCAGGGCCCGTCCAAAAACGCGGTCTGAGATGATCAAATCGGCCCGCTTTCCCAGAATGTCAGTCACGCTGTAGCGGATTAATCGCAGGGTAAAATCAAAAATCAGCGCCACAATCACACCGATAAAAAGCACCCACATGGTGGGATGCGACTGTGCGGGAATGATACGGTCATAGGTTTGCATCGAATACGTAATGCCGGCCAGACCGAGAATATTGACAAACAGAGAACCCAATATCACCAGATAGTACGGCTTCATGTCGGCAAAAATAATTTTCCACACCCAGTACTTCTCAGCGGGCTTAACGTAGTCGTCGATTCGGGCATCAGGTACGTTTTTGGCTGGCCTCAGGGTGAAAATTCGACGCCCTTCACTCCGCAGCTGTTCTTCTTGTACTAATGAAATGAGGTCGCCGTCTTCTGCAAATGAGACGACAAAATTCTTATCCTTATCAATGCTTTTGATAATGGCCAGACGACCATCTTTCATCTCCAGCACCTGTGGAAATAGCCAGGAATTAAACCGATAACCCTCGACGGCGTTTTCTTTAAAAGACAGCCCGGCTCGACGACTCATGATTTCAATGACTTTTTGGCTTGACTCGTTATCGTGCCATAAGGACGTTATCAGGATATTCTGCTCTGAAACATTTAATCCATAGTGATGCGCAATATTCACCAGCGCACTTTTCCATTGTTCCAGATAGTATTGCTTAGCGTCGTTGTCCGTTTCCATATAGGAAAAAAATTCCATGTTTTCCACTACATTACCCTTGAGTTTTCAGTAAATCGGTCAGTTTTCCGGCATAGTAAAGACTCTCCAGTGAAAGATTCGATACCGTATAGTTACCGTTAATAATGTCTGTTCTTGTCTGGTGGATCTCAGCTTCAGCGCTGGTAAGATCCGAGAAGGAGCGAGTGCCTAACTGCAGATACTGTGCCATATAAAGATCCCGGGTTCTTATTGCACTGCGCTCTCTTTCCAGTTTGTTTTCCAGGCTGACCTTGGTGTTTTTCATTTGGCTGGAAAATTCCATTAGCCTCTGTTTCGCATTATTTTCTTCGGCATCTAAGTTATATTGCGCCGTAGACAGTGCTTCTTGTGCCTGCTGCACCTTCGATGAAACAGAGCCACCCTGATAAAGCGGGACTTTTACATTGATAAATGCCCCATAACGATCGCGATTTCTGGTAACGCTATTGCTGGTTGTTTGTGCGGTAAGATCGTGTTCATAGTATGGGGTCAGCGTTATTTTTGGATAATGCCCGTTTTTCTGCACATCGATTTCTTTTTTCGCAATATCGATTTTGGCCCGTGCAATCCTGATTGCAGGTGAATCTATGTGCGTTGGATTATCACGCAACACGTTGTTATAAACGTTTTCCACTTCAGCCGGGATTTCCATGACTATTCTGGAAGAAACCGGTTTATTTAAAAGATAATCCAGCGTTGCCGACCATTTATTATACTGTGACAGATAATCATTGTAGCTTGAGAGCGACTCTGTCACTTTCAGGCTCGCCTGGGAGTAATCAGATTCAGCACTCGCACCCAGTGCGACGCGCTTTTTAGTCATCTCTTTAATCCTGGTAAAACCGTCAATGCGATCCTTTGCAGCAATACTGAGTTGATAATAGCGAACGATCTGTAAATATGCCCCAATAGTTTGATAGAGAATATCGTTAACTTTTTTTTCTACTTCATAGCTAGCACCGATGACGTTAAATTCGGACAGTTCAACCCGGTCGGCCGTACTGCCAAAATCATAAATCATCTGTTCAATAGAAACGTTTACCTGATTAGTCTGATTGTTTTCATCAGAATAATCATCTTTTTCGAGTCCAGAATTAAGACCTACCTCCACATTAGGATAATATGACGCTTTGGCTTCATCCACCATTGACTTTAATCGTTCAGTTTCTGATTTAGCTCGTTTTATTTCAGGATGCCAACTGACCGCCATCCACATTGCGCTATGTAGATTGTATTTTTCTTTTGAAGCGTTTACGCTTTTTTTAACGACTTTCTTAGATACTTCAGGTGTTGTTTTCGGCGCCACAGGGAGCATTTTAACGGGGCCAGAGAAAACAATATTATTCTCTTTCACCGGTTCTTGTTTGGGCGTTGGCTTTGCTGTCGTAACCGGTTTTTTTTCTTCACCGACAAAGGTAACGGGAAAGATTTCCGACGCACAGATTGCGTCCGCTATCATTAAAAGATTTCCCATGCTAACGGATAAATAGAGCAATATTTTCTGAGAAAGATTCACTGCATATCTCCCTGAATTATTTATATAACGCGTTATCATTCCATGATGATGTTTTATGTACCCAATGACGAACAGATACTTTATAGCGTTGGTAATAAGCCACATTGCTATAAGCAAGTGGCTTGACAGCCCAACCGCTCAATCTATTAAGCGGTTGGGAAAGTGGATTACTTAATGTTATGCAGCAGCTAAGTTATAATTATCTTCACTTAACTGAAGCTGGGAAATAATTTTATCCAGTACGTTATATCCTCCAGTATCCTCAACGCTGTTTTGCGCGTCAGGGGTATTCGTTTCGGCTACGACAAGATCGGTTTCTGCCCCAATGAGAGAATCCAGATCAATTTCACCAGGTTGATTTTCTTCGAGTAAAGAAGCGATCTGACCATCTGTAAGCTCTTCATTTACTGCTGGCAAAGACGCGTCCAGAGAAGGCTGCGCTTCGTCCATAGCGGTGAGAGAAACCACGTTGGTATCGGCGCTGCCCGCTAACGTATCAAGGGTAGCCGAAATTTCAACCAGGTCTTTCATCGTCAAGGTGTTCTCGGTATTTTCACCAAGGACAAATGTCGCCGGGCTTTCTACAAAATTATCGACAGCGGTTTCAACGTTATCAATAACGGTATTGTATGCCTCGACAACCTCCTCGGCACTTTCACCTGATGAACCGCCAAAGATCATCCCAATAATATTGTTGAAAATATTAGAGATCGTTTCCAGTGGGTGAGTCACATCATAGATAAGCGATCCTACAAAATCAATGATGCCCTTAAACGGACTCAGAACGGTATCAATAACATTATTAATCAGATCGGTAATTGTTCCGACTGGGTTAGTCATGAAATTCCACGCCATTCCGACTGGATCGCCGATCAGGCCTAATATTGCATCCACCGGATTTAGCACGACGCCAATGACGGAATTAACGATATCCATAATGCCCTTGAACGGACTCAGGATCAGATCGATAATCCCCTGGAAAATATCACCAACAGCACCGAATGGATTGCCAAGGATGTTACCTATGCCTTCCATTACGCCACCGATAATATTACCCACCGTCTCAAACGGACTCATAATAAAGTCGAAGACGGAACCGACCGCATCAATAATACCCTTGAACGGGGTCGTGATCAGATCGATAACACCCTGGAAAATATCACCGATAGCACCAAACGGGTTGCCGAGGATGTTACCAATGCCTTCCATGATTCCGTTGAAAATATCACCAATGCCTCCAAGCGGGCTGGTAATAAAATCAAAGACAGAGCCAATCGCATCAATAATACCCTTGAATGGGCTAAGGATCAGGTCGATAGCGCCCTGGATAAAGTCTCCAATTGCCCCAATCGGGTTACTGAAGAATTGCCCAATACTGCCTAAAATTGAGGAGATCAAATCTCCGGTGCCGCTAATAGGTGACTCAATGAAGGCGATAATATTATCAATAATATCGTTCACCGGATTACTGGCAATATCCTCATCTGAGGTAATTCCCAGCAGACCCTTAACAAAGGATTCCACAATTGCGACCAGTGATGTGCCGGTGCTGATACCAATTGGGATACCCATGATCAACGCCATGCCCAGCTTCGTGATCAAGTTGACGACACTGCTTAAACCATAATGAATGGCGATAACAACACCGTCAATGGCAAGTGGGAAGTCAGAGACTACACTCGCGACAGGTATTAATCCTGGGATGACCTGCAAGAAGCCTGTAATAATCCCCAGAATCCACTCAGCCACTACGGAGATTCCTTCAACGGCAAGTTTAGGAATAACCATAATTGCGACGAAAATATCACCCAGTATTAATGGGATAAGCGGGTTCTTTGAAAGCGATTCCGAGAGAGCGGAAATGAAATCTTCCATCGCAGAAGAATCACCGCTAAGCACAGCACCGATCCCTTTTGAAAGGGTAATAACCCAGGCAATGGCCCCGGTAATAATCCCAGGTATGGTAATTACGCCAACACCAATGCTTTCAATGATAATTTTTGCGGTATTAAATATACCGTCGACGATAATTAAAATACCGTTCAGGATGTGAGGAATTAAACCTAACGGTCCCCAAACCCCTGCCAGAAGACCCGTAGTAAAGCCGGTGATCCACTGAACTAAATTCGACAGGAAGCTTAATGGCGCATGGATAACTTCTACAATCGCTTCCCAGGCAATCAATGCAACACCCGTCAGGGCTGCAGGTCCTGACTCGAGCGAGAAGTGGTAATCCCCTAACAGCGAAATGACCGACTTCAGCGCTTCCAGAATCCCTTTAGGAATTGCAATGATCACATCCCAAATGCCACCGACAAAATTCCCGACCATGTTAAACAGGGAATCGAGGAATGACGGCTCATCTTCATGATTGAGGCTGGAGGCATCGGCAACGGCCTGTTCCACGCCCGCAACATCGGTCGCATCGTTAACGGCCTGATGGGCGTTATCTTTTTGCTCGTCGCTGAGATACGCCATGTCATCGATCGCCTTGTTGGCGTCGTCTTTGGCACTCTGAAGATTATCTTTTTCCGCATCGGCCAGCGCTTTTTCCACGTCCGGCACGGTTGACGCAGCCTGGATCGCCTCTTTCGCTTCGGTCTTCTGCTCGTCGCTCAGGTACGCCATATCGTCCACGGCCTGAGTCGCTTCCGCTTTGGCAGCGTCCAGGTTCTGGGCAGCGGCATCGGCCAGCGCCTGCTCCACGCCCGGTACGGTCGTTGCAGCCTGAATAGCGTCCTTCGCTTCGGCCTTCTGCTCGTCGCTCAGGTATGCCATGTCGTCCACGGCCTGAGCCGCTTCCGCTTTGGCAGCGTCCAGGTTCTGGGCAGCGGCATCGGCCAGCGCCTGCTCCACGCCCGGTACGGTCGTTGCAGCCTGGATCGCGTCCTTCGCCTCGGCCTTCTGCTCGTCGCTCAGGTATGCCATGTCGTCCACGGCCTGAGCCGCTTCCGCTTTGGCAGCGTCAAGGTTCTGGGCTGCGGCATCGGCAACAGCCTGCTCCACGTCCGGTACGGTCGTTGCTGACTGGATCGCGTCCTTCGCTTCGGCCTTCTGCTCGTCGCTCAGGTATGCCATGTCGTCCACGGCCTGAGTCGCG
>NZ_CAXOFU010000037.1:0-23471 GCF_964208575.1 Enterobacter soli
AGGGGAGAGGGGACTGGTCGGGGCTATTTAAACAACGCGTGCACGTTGTTCTGCTTGTAATTGAGCGTCGGGTGCAGCTCGTCGAGCTCAAACGACAGCGCCAGATATCGCGCCGCCATCAGCTCCGCGAAGTGCGTTTTGATTAGCGCGAACAGCATCTCGCCCACCGCTTCCCGGCTCTCCAGACTGCGCCCGGAGCCGATCTTCAGCGTCATATGCACGAAGGCGTAATCGTGCTTCCCGTCGGCCATCTGCCAGGTGTCGAGCCAGTGGGCGCGGCTGCGGATGCCGCCAATCGGGAAAACGCCCGTGGCGGCGAGCGCCTCGTTCACTTTGGCGAACAGCCCCGGCAGGTCGGCCTGCTCGCGGATATTGTCGGTACACTCAGCGATAAAATGCGGCATGGTGGCTCCTCAGGCGGCGGGCAGCGGGAAGACGGCGTTAACCTGTCCGGTGCCGGAGCTGGCGAACAGCTCGGTGAGAAACTCCACCTTGCCCTCGTAGTTATCCCAGCCCAGCATCCCCAGCAGCATCACCGTGTCGTGCATATTGCCCTCGCCGTAGCAGTAGTCGGCGTACTCCGGCAGCATGCTGCAAAACTCCTTAAACTGACCCTCGCGCCACAGCTTCACCACGCGCTCGTCCATCTGACGATCGAACTCGCGGGTATAGCTGTTCATCCCTTCTTCCGCGCGCTGGTCGTCGATGAACCGGTGCGACAGCGATCCGCTGGCGAGCACCGCCACGGTGCCGTCGTATTTTTCGATGGCGCTGACGATGGCCTCGCCCAGCCTGCGGCTGTCGGCAAAGTCGTGAACGGTGCAGAACGCCGAAATGGACACCACCTTGAAGTGCTTATCCGCGTTCATGTAGCGCATCGGCACCAGCGTGCCGTACTCCAGCTTCAGGCTCGGAATGTTGTGCGCCTTGGCGCGCACGCCAAGCTTCACCGCTTCGTCGGCTATCAGCTGCCCGAGCGCCGGATTGCCGTCGTAGTCGTAGGGCATATCGCGGATAAAGTGCGGCAGCTCGTTGCTGGTGTAGATGCCCGAGAAATGCTCCGCGCAGTTGATGTGATAGGCGCTGTTCACCAGCCAGTGGGTGTCGAACACGATGATGGTGTCCACGCCCATCTCGCGACAGCGCTTGCCGATCTCTTTATGACCGTCGATGGCCGACTGGCGGCAGCCGAAGTTTTTGCCCGGTATCTCAGAGAGATACATCGACGGAACGTGAGTAATTTTTGCCGCTAACGCTAACTTTCCCATATCAGACTCCCCATTTCGGAATTGGGTGGTCGCCCATTGAGATACAGACGTTTTTCATCTCGGCGAACACCTCGAAGCTGTACTCGCCACCTTCGCGCCCGGTGCCGGACGCCTTCACGCCGCCAAACGGCTGGCGCAGGTCGCGCACGTTCTGGGTATTCACAAACACCATGCCCGCTTCGATGCCGCGCGCCAGGCGCAGCACCTTGCTGACGTCCTGCGTCCAGATATAGGACGCCAGGCCATACTCCACGTCGTTGGCCAGGCGCAGGCCCTCCGCTTCGTCCTTAAACGGCAGCAGGCAGGCAACGGGCCCGAAGATCTCCTCCTGCGCCACGCGCATCCGGTTGTCGACGTCTGCCAGCACGGTCGGGCGTAGGAAGTTACCGCCCCGCAGATGCGCGGGCAGATCGGTAGGTTTATCCGGCCCGCCCGCCAGCAGGGTGGCGCCTTCCTCAATCCCGAGGCGAATATAGCCGGAGACTTTTTCCCAGTGCTGCTGGCTAATCAGCGCGCCAATCTGGGTGTTGGGATCGTTAGGGTCGCCCACGCGCAGGCGGTTCGCGCGCTCGGCGAAGCGCTTCACGAACTCGGGGTAGATGCTCTGCTGAATGAAAATGCGCGAGCCGGCGGTGCAGCGTTCGCCGTTGATGGAGAAGATGGTGAACAGGGCGGCGTCCAGCGCGCGCTCGATGTCGGCATCGTCAAAAATCAGCACCGGGGATTTCCCGCCCAGCTCCATCGAGTATTTTTTCAGCCCGGCGTTTTTCATGATGTTGCGCCCGGTGGCGGTGCCGCCGGTGAACGAAACCGCGCGCACGTCGTGATGACGCACCAGCGCATCCCCCGCCGTGGCGCCGTAGCCCTGCACCACGTTCAGTACGCCCGCCGGAATGCCCGCCTCCAGCGCCAGCTCGCCCAGACGATCGGCGGTCAGCGGGGAGAGCTCAGACATTTTCAGCACCGCGGTGTTGCCCAGCGCCAGGCACGGCGCAACCTTCCAGGTGGCGGTCATAAACGGCACGTTCCACGGCGACACCAGGGCGCAAACGCCGACCGGTTGCACCAGGGTGTAGTTGAGCATCTTGTCGTCGACCGGGTAGGTCTTGCCGTTCATCTGCTGGCACACCTCGGCGAAGAACTCGAAGTTGTGCGAGGCGCGGGGGATCAGCACGTTTTTGGTCTGGTGGATCGGCAGCCCGGTGTCGGCGGTTTCCATCGCGGCGATCTCCGGCACGTTCTGGTCGATCAGATCGCCCAGGCGGCGCATCAGGCGCGCGCGCTCTTTCATCGGCAGGTTGGCCCATTTCGGGAACGCCTCCTTCGCGGCCGCCACTGCCTGATTCACTTCCGCTTCGCCGCCGGAGGCCACCTCCGCCAGCACCTCGCCGGAAGCCGGGTTGGTGGTGTGGAAGTACTCGCTTCCCGCCACGTTTTTGCCGTTGATCCAATGGTTAATCTTTTTCATTTTGCAGTCTCCTCGCTGACAATCCGGTTCACCACGCGGCCCACGCCTTCCACTTCCACCACCACTTCGTCGCCCGGCACCACGTCGGACAGCCCTTTTGGCGTGCCGGTGGCGATCATGTCGCCCGGTTGCAGGGTCATAAATTCGCTCAGGTACGCAACCAGGAACGGGATGCTGAAGATCAGATCCGCGGTGGTGCCTTCCTGGCGCAGCTCGCCGTTAACGAAGGTGCGCAGGGCTAAATTGTGCGGATCGGGGATCGCCTCTTTCGCCACCAGGGTGGAGGAAATGGGGGTCAGCCCGTCGCGGCTTTTCACCCGCAGGTTGGGGCGGTAGTAGTTTTCCAGGTAGTCGCGGATGGCGTAGTCGTTACAGACCCTGTAGCCCGCAACGTAGTCCATGGCATCGGCTTCGCTGACCCTGCGCGCGGTTTTGCCGATCACCACCACCAGCTCGGCTTCGTAGTGCATGTACTCGACGTGGTTCGGGCGCACCGAGGTCTGGTTATCGCCGTTGAAGGTGTTCGGCGCCTTGATAAACACCAGCGGCTCGGTGGGCGGCGTAAAGTCAAGCTCGCTGGCGTGATCGGCGTAGTTCAGCCCCAGGGCGAACAGGGTGGCGTGCGGGTGAGGGCGGCGGTAAGAGGTCACCTCGCTCTCGTCCACCACCGGGTTTTCCAGCGCCGGGAAGCCCTCGGCCAGAATGCGCACCCGGTCGCCGGGGCGCAGCGCCACGCGCTCGTGCGGCGTGCCCAGCAAAATGGCGTCGCCGGGGTTGAGGGTGGCGAACTCGCTCAGGGCGCTGAGCAGCTCGGCGGCGCTGCGCTGTAAATCGGCGGTGTTCCAGCTATCGGCTTCGCGGCCGTTGATTTCGGTGATGATGGTCAGGCTATCGACGTTATCGACGGTCACCATCTCCCCCAGCGGGCAGAACCCGTCCCGGCATTTGGCTTTGATAGCCGGGCGGTAGAAGCTCTCTTCCGGCAGGCTCACCTCGTTGGCGAGGGCGTATCCGGCGATGTACTCCCCGGCCTCTTCCACCGACACCCGGCTGGCCTTTTTCCCTACCACCAGCGCCACGGTTGCGCCGCTTAACACCTTTTCTCCCTGCGGATACGGGATTGGCTCGCCCGCGCGGATAACGGTATTACCCGGCTTGATGAACCAGACCGCCGTTTTGGGCGGAGTCTGGTAGGGGGCTTTATTGAACGCCTCGCCCCAGGCGTCAAGCTGGCTTCGATGGTTAAGCGCAACGGCAAAAACGGTACCTTTCATGCATTCACTCCTCAGACCGAACGTCCGATTTCGATTTCATTAATATGTTAATGATCTGTTTTTATGCTTTCGCTGAACGATTCGCAACCAGAAGTGAATAATTTGTGATATCAGTAACAATAAATTTACACATATAAAATAATGTTTATATATATCAATGTATTATTTGTTTTACGTGATTTCTGTTAGACTTTTTCGTAGGAAACCGGTTGTTTATAAAAACATCAAAATAAAATTATTTACCTATTAATGATTTTTGGAGGCGGTGATGCATGACTCATTAACGATTGCACTTTTGCAGGCGCGGGAAGCGGCGATGGCCTACTTCAGGCCGATCGTAAAGCGGCATAATCTGACCGAGCAGCAGTGGCGCATCGTGCGCGTACTGGCGGAACATCCGTCGATGGATTTTCACGATCTGGCGTTTCGCACCTGCATTTTGCGCCCCAGCCTGACGGGCATCCTCACCCGCATGGAGCGCGACGGCCTGGTGCTGCGCTTAAAGCCGGTGAACGACCAGCGCAAGCTGTACGTGTCGCTCACCAAAGAGGGCAACGCGCTGTACCAGCACGCGCAGGCGCAGGTGGAAGAGGCGTATCAGCAAATTGAAGCCGAATACACGCCGGAAAAGATGCAGCAGCTCACCGCGCTGCTGGAAGAATTTATCGCGCTGGGAAATCGCCATATCGCGTCGCGCGAAGAAGAGTGAACGCCTTAACCCATTCACTTAAAAAGGATATATCTTTCACGGTGCGATCATCATCGCAAACATCAACATAAGCGGAGGCGATAAACCCCTCTTACCAGTACGTTTTTCGTAAAGTTTTCCCTTTCCAGGCCGAAAATTCTGTTATCTGTCTGATGGAAAGAGAAAACATGTTAAACCGTATCAAGATTGTCACCAGCCTGCTGCTGGTTTTAGCTATTTTTGGCCTTTTACAACTCACCTCCGGTGGTCTTTTCTTCAATGCCCTCAAGCATGACAAAGAGAACTTCACCGTCCTGCAAACCATTCGCCAGCAACAATCCACGCTGAACGGCAGCTGGGTGGCGCTGCTGCAAACCCGTAACACCCTGAACCGCGCGGGCATTCGCTACATGATGGATCAGAACAATATCGGCAGCGGCGCGACCGTTAACGATCTGATGCAGATTGCCTCTGCTTCCCTGAAGCAGGCGGAAAAAAACTGGGCGGATTACGAAGCCCTGCCGCGCGACCCGCGCCAGAGCGACGCCGCCGCGATGGAGATCAAACGTAACTACGATATCTATCACGGCGCGCTGGCTGAGCTGATCCAGCTGCTGGGCGCAGGCAAAATCAACGCCTTCTTCGACCAGCCGACCCAGAGCTATCAGGACGGTTTTGAGAAGCAGTACGTTAACTACCTGCAGCAGAACGACCAGCTGTATAAAACGGCGGTGGACGACAGCAACAGCTCGTACACCCAGGCCATCTGGGTGCTGATCAGCGTGCTGATCGCGGTGCTGGTGGTGATTGTTGCCGTCTGGCTGGGCATTAAGCAGGCGCTGATTTCGCCGCTGAACCGCCTGATCGACAGCATCCGCCATATCGCCAGCGGCGATCTGGTGAAGCGTATCGACGTGGAAGGCACCAACGAAATGGGCGAGCTGGCCGACACGCTGCGCCATATGCAGGGTGAGCTGGTGCGCACCGTCGGCGACGTGCGTAACGGCGCGAACGCGATCTACAGCGGCGCGAGCGAAATCTCGATGGGCAACAACGATCTCTCGTCCCGTACTGAACAGCAGGCCGCTTCCCTGGAAGAGACCGCTGCCAGTATGGAGCAGCTGACCGCAACCGTGAAGCAGAACGCCGAGAACGCCCGTCAGGCGAGCAACCTGGCGCTGAGCGCCTCCGAAACCGCGCAGAAGGGCGGTAAAGTGGTGGATAACGTGGTGCAAACCATGCGCGATATCGCCGGCAGTTCGCAGAAAATTGCCGACATTATTAGCGTGATCGACGGTATTGCCTTCCAGACCAACATCCTGGCGCTCAACGCGGCGGTAGAAGCGGCGCGCGCGGGCGAGCAGGGTCGCGGTTTTGCGGTGGTTGCGGGCGAAGTGCGCAATCTGGCGCAGCGCAGCGCCCAGGCGGCACGCGAAATTAAGAGCCTGATCGAAGACTCCGTGGGCCGCGTGGAAATCGGCTCAACGCTGGTGGAAAGCGCCGGTGAAACCATGGGTGAGATCGTCAATGCGGTCACCCGCGTGACCGATATCATGGGTGAAATTGCCTCTGCGTCCGACGAGCAGAGCCGCGGTATCGACCAGGTTGGCCTGGCGGTTGCGGAGATGGATCGCGTAACCCAGCAGAACGCCTCGCTGGTGGAAGAGTCCGCCGCCGCGGCCGCGGCGCTGGAAGAGCAGGCGAGCCGTCTGACCCAGGCCGTTGCGGTGTTCCGCATTCAGCAGGAGCAGATGAAGGCCCGCGAGTTCGCCGCCGCGAAAACCGCGGCAGCACCGGTGATGGCGCGTAAACCCGCGACCGCCGATGCGGGCGACAACTGGGAAACGTTCTAAGCGACCCCGTGTGCCGGGAGGGCGGCTACGCCTTACCCGGCCAGCATTTACCCCTGCATCCGGCGTGTTGCAGGGGCGAAACCGCGAATTCATCAAGAGGCAGCATCATGGCGCAGCGCGATCCCGGCGCTAGCCCGTGTGCGGCCTCTTCTTCTCTTATTTCCCGCAGCTCCCGCGTCAGCGCCGTTATCGTCCTAAACCCCAGCCGCGCGTAGTAGGGCGCATTCCACGGCACGTCGCGAAACGTGGTGAGCGTCAGCGACACCAGACCCATTGCGCGGGCCCGATCGGCGACACAGGAAATCAGCTGTCGACCAATGCCCTTACCCTGCCACGCCAGATGCACCGAAAGCTCGACGATAAACAGCGACGTGGGGTGCGCCTGCGCCAGCACAAAACCGACGGGATGCCCGTCAGCCAGCGCCACCCAGCTCATTCCCCGTTCAGCGTAAGTTCTGTGTTCGGCAGAGGAAATCCCCGGGCCGTCGGCAAGCCAGGCCAGATCCGGTCGCTCAAGGAATCGCTGTCCCGCCGAGTGCTCAACGGCGGGCAGGGCGGCAGCATCGTTCACGGCGGTGGGGCGAAGGAGTATATTCATGGCGGCAATTATAGCGCGACCGGGCGTTAATCTGCGCAGAACAGCAGCGGCGCGTAAAAGTTGCCGATCACCACCGCATCTTCAGGCGTGCGCTCCAGGGTCAGCAGCCGCGTTTTGCCCAGCGTTATCCCCGTCACGTACTCCTCCAGAACGCCGGCGGGCACCTCGTCGTGGGCGTAGCGATCGATTTTCTCAATGGTTATCTCGTAGAGCGAGTCGTGCATGTGCTTCCAGCGGAAGGTTTCCTGACGGGAAACCTGCCACTGCTGCGCGTCCCGGCTGACGTCCCCGTTGAGGGTGAAATACCCGCTTCCGTCGGGGTGAAAGCGCATGGTCACGCCCCCTTCAAAGTGAAACGCGCTGGCGCCCCGCTGGTTGGCAAAGCTCAGGTTCCCCTGGCACACCAGAGAGAGCGGCGGCGTATAGCTATACCAAAGCAGAGCCGCCGCCGCGAGGATCAGGTTAAAGGCGATAATCAGCCCGGTCTTTTTACGCGTCATGATCACCACTCGTAGTGGTAAAGCGTGCGGCAGGCGCTGGCTTTACCCTCGCTCAGGGAACACTGGGAGAGCACCAGCCGTCCTTCGTGACCGTACAGGAGCGCATTTTGAACATGCAGGTAGAAGATGGAGTTCTTCAGGCAGGGGAGATGACCGTCGCGCTCGAACGACTTCGCCAGGGCTATCGCCTTGTCGCGAAACACGTCCGCCACCGGCGAAAACGTGTAGACCGGGCACGCGCCGATACGGGTGAGCAGGTGTACGTTTGTCTGCCCCTGATGCTGCTTGAACACCACCGACCAGAGGCACAGCGCAACCACCACCAGCGTCAGGGCGCTGCAAAACAGCAGCTCGTAATGCCCGCGGCGCGGCGCGCTCACCGGCTTTTTCTCCAGGGCCGCGTTGCGAAGCGGTATCACCGGGATATCGGCGCTGAGCATAAACCCCATCTTGGGCACGGTGACGATAAACAGCGCGTCCGGAACAAGCCCCGCCAGAATTTTGCGCAGAATGCTGATGTACTGATTAAGCGAGTTGTTCGAGCCCTGCAGCCCCCGCTCGTCCCACACTTCGCGCAGGAAGGTTTCGCGATCGACCAGGTTACCGTGCTGATTTACCAGCAGTTTCATGATGGCGTTCGCCGTGCCGGTGAGGATCTGCGGCGCTTCTTCCGGCGTATCGATAAGAGAAAAAGAGCCGTCTTCGTCGTTATAGACAAGGACATCAGCAAGCAGGAATTTCATAGGTTTTGGCTAACAGGCAGAGAGTCTGGGATACAAACGGTGAGTCTGAATGCACAGTTCATTAGGTCTGCGTGCTATTTTAGCCAAAATGTTACCGATAACATTGATCCAGACTGGCTTTTACTCAGATTAATAAATGAACATTTTTAGCCCCTGAATCCGCGCCTGCTTTCTTAAAGATAAAGGGACTGCTGCTCGAGCAGGCAGATTTTGCGATGAAACTCCGCCAGGTTGTGGCAGTGAAATTTGGTCATCGCATTGCGCTTGTGGGTGTAGATAGTTTTGGGGGATTTATTCAGCAGCTGGGCGATGCGCACCAGGCTAATGCCTTTGCTGATAAGCGTACATACCCGCAGCTCAGAGCGGGTCAGCGTGGCGTCGGGAACCCGGGTGCAGGTGAAATCTTCGCTGCTCAGGCGCAGCATAAGCTGTGAAACCGTCAGGTTGTCAGGCATCACGCTCACCCGCTCAGAGGGCAGGTAGATCTGGATATCGTTGATGCGCGACGCCTCGGTGAAGACCAGCCAGTGATGCACAGAACTTTTCATCACCTGCTCGCGCATGCGCAAAATGCTTTCCGGGCTCACCTCGCTTATCCAGAAAATATCCGGGCGGGGAGCCATCATCGTTGAGATAGCGCTTTTCAGGCCAAGCCACAGAAAGTAGTTGTCGCTCAGAATGACGATTTGAAAATTAGCTGCTGGAGTGTGTGACATGATGGTGACTGACTTCTGCGGGTTGCCGGGCCTAATGGATTAGCCACGCAGTGTAAGGAGTCACGCGCTCTCTGGATATTTATAAATGAAATTGTCTTAGATATAGCGTCTTTGGCTAATCTTTAAGAGATATATAGAATTTAAATTTAAGATTTAAGCGCCCGACAGAATGTCGGGCGCTGCGTGGCGTTAGCCTTCGCTGCTGACAATTTTAATTTCGACCATCCCGATGCCGAGCTTGCGCGGCGAGTGGCCGAGGATATTGCCCTCGTTGGTGGACTGCGGCTCAGGCGGAACAATCACCAGCGTATTGCTGCGCGACGGGTTGTCGAAATGCAGCGTGGTGGTGGAGACCTCGTTGCCGAGCGTCAGGGTCTGCTCTTTATCGCCCACGCGCACCGGGATTGGATGGTTCGCATTCGGGCCAAAGGCCTTCGCGGTGATCACCAGGTCGAATTTTTCCGGCAGCGGATGGGCGTATTCGATTTTCACCTCGTCGCCCAGCTGCGCGTTTGACCAGCGTCCCCAGGACTCGGGGCGGGAGATGCCGCTAAACTGCTTCACCTCTTCCGGCGCGCCGGCCACGTTGAAGATAAAGCTGTCGGCTTTATAGCGAATATCGTTATCGACGATTTTCAGCATGTCGACGTTACGCTGGTAGCGCGCGGTATCGATAATCGTGTCCTTGAACGCGGTTTTGCCTTTCCACGGATCCTTATCGACGTGCTGGACGGTCTGTTCCCCGCCAAGCTGGCCCTGAGAAACGCACCAGTCGGTCGAGAGCGACAGCGGCTGCGACCAGAGCTGGCCCATCTTGAAGCAGCGGTCAATCCACACGAAGTTATCCCGCGGGGCGAATTCCGCCAGCTGGTAGCGCAGCGGCGCGGAGTATTCGCTTTCCGGCAGCGGCTCAACGCGATTGTCGGACACGCGCAGCAGCAGCGGCAGGCGGAAATGGCTGCCCGAGAAGGCGATCGTCCCTTTCTGCGGGTCGATGGTGAAGTCCTTCATCTCTTTCGGGAAGTTCCACAGACGGATGATGTCCGGCTTCCACGCGAGCACTTTTTCCTTCATGTTGAGGAAAATTTCCGACAGCGACTGCCCGGAAAGGGTGCTGCGCCCCAGCCCGATGAAGTTATCGCCCCCCAGAATATCCAGCACCGTTGCGCCGTTATCCATCGAGTTACGCCTGGTGGCAATCACTTCCTGCTGCGGCTTATCGCCGCGCAGAACGAAGAACAGGTTGCTGCGATCCAGCTTGTTCAGCTCGTCCCAGGCGGTGTTTTTCATCGCCAGATGATCGGACGAAACGACAATCACCGTGTTTTTGAAGTACGGCGAGGCTTTGATTTTGGCGACCAGCGCCGCGATGTGCTCCTGGCTGCAGGTCACCGCGCTGAACGACTTGTTACTCTTGCCGTTGATATCGTAGTTTTTGCGCTGGCAGGTGCGGGAGACAAAGCCGTCCGGATGGTGCGTGTCCACCGTCAGGGCGAACAGGGAGAAACGCTTGCCGGACTGGGAGAGCTCTTCGAATTTTTTCCAGGTTTCATCCAGAACGGTATCGTCGTAGAAGCCCCAGTCGTTGCGATAGGCGGGGTCGGCCACTGTGGTTTTCAGCTCTTCCGAGCCGAAGAGATGGTCGAAGCCGTGGGATTTCAGGAACACGTCCTTCCCGGCAAAGCGCAGGTTGGCCCCCTGCACGAAGTAGTTCTCGTAGCCGGAGTTTTTCAGGATATCCCCAAGGCAGATGTTCTGCGGGAAGAAGCTCGACATCGACGCCGAGGCGTTGCCTTCAAACGGGGCAAACAGCGGGATACCGCACTGGGAGGCGACCATCCCGGCGATGGTGTAATCGGTGCCCGGCAGCTGCATGGTGTGGCTGAAATCGAGCCCTTGGTCCTTCAGCGCGCCCAGATCCGGCGTCAGGTTCGGGAAGGCATCGTTATCAAAGTAGGTGCGCTCCAGGCTTTCGCCATAGATATAGACGAGGTTGAGCTTCGGGTTGGCGATGGTTTTCGCCGGCTCTTTGTAATAGGCGACAAAATCCGGATCGCCGTCGCGGGACTGGGATTTTACCAGCTCGGTGATCTGGTGAAACGCCGGGCTGGCATCCACCGAGGCCAGCGCAAGGAAAAGCGCCAGCAGGCTGTAGCCGTGGTGGTGCGGCAGATGGCGACGGCGGCGCAGCACCCAGGCGAGGGCGCTGAAGATGGCGACCAGCGCCACCACAATTCCAAGGCCCGGAAGGATGTATTTCCCCACGCCCGCGCCGGTCAGACTGTTGGTGAGCGTGTAGAGCACCGCGTCGTTAATCCCGTCGCCGGTAAAGTAATCGCTGGCATAGAGCGTAATGTTTAAAACAATAAAAAGGCCAAGCACCACCAGGGTGGCGACAAACCACCAGGTGTTGCGCCCGGCTTTCCAGGCGTAAACGCCGACAGAGGCCAGGAAAAGGAAGAGGGACATTAACTCTGACAACAGCCTATCCTCATGACGCCAGTTTCTTCGCTGGCTAACTGATTATTTTTTGGGTCATACAATGTAATTGCGATGTCGCGTAGCTGCAATTTTAGTGTCATGAAAATGTGCTGTTGTTAGGATTTGGTTTATAAAATCGGAATTTTGACAGGGGTCGCATCCAGGTATACGGACGCTGGGACAGTGCTTGAGGGTAAAAATACTGGTTTGACGCCGCGCGACCAGACTAGCCTGGAAAACGCGGCGTGTTGTGGCAGAAAAAGGGGGGCGATCAGGAGATGAAATTAACGCCTTGTTTTAGCACCAGATCGCAGGCTTTGGTTTTCACCTGTTTCGCCAGCGAGGAGTTGCCCAGGGTACTCAGGTTCAGCTGCTGGCCGTTTTGCGCGTTCAGCAGGCCCTGAATGCCGTCCATGTAGTTGGTGTCCTGTTTCTGCTCCTGGGTGTCTAAGCCCAGCTTGCCCAGCACCTGGTTTTTGATGTTCTGGGTGTCAGTCACCGAAGCCAGCTTCTGCTTCGCACAATACTCCAGAATCCCCGCCGCGTTGTTCATGGTGCCCGCGCTCAGGCTCTGGGAGCTGTTTCCCAGCAGGCCGGTGAGGGAGGAGGCGGACAAACCGCCCTGGGAACTGCCGCTCTCTTTAGTGAGTTCGCTTGCCGCGCTGGAGAGGGAATCCTGCCAGGAGGCGGCCTGTGCCGCGCCGGACGCCAGCAGCGCACCGAGAAGTGTGCTCAAAATAATCTGTTTTTTCATCGTAGCCTACTCAAGCAATGCCCGTTATCGGGCTGAAAGTGGCACCAGTATATACCTCTGGCGCGCCTGGCAGCGGGTAGAAGTTTCCTAATACTCTTTGCCGGTGACCCGACTGCGATAGCTGTCCCAGTCGAAAATGACGTACAGGCTGTTGCCGAGCTTCATGCGATCCATTACGCGCTCGCCCAGCAGGCGGGTCATTTCGTCAATGTTGTGGTTGGTCAGCATTCCGGTCGGGCGCTTGGAGGAGGAGCGGCGATCGACAATCTGGTTGATGATCACCTTTTCATAGCGGGATTCGGTCTGGACGCCAATCTCGTCAATCACCAGCAGGTCAACGTTGCTCAGGTCGTTCAGGAGCTGTTCTTCGCTGGTTTCGCGATTGCTGAAGGTGTCTTTCATCGCGGACATGATGTCGGCCACGGTAATAATCAGCACCGATTTTCCGCGCAGCAGCAGCTCGTTGCAGATGGCCGCCGCGAGGTGGTTTTTCCCGGTGCCCGGCTTGCCGCTAAAGATAAAGCTGGCGATGTTATTGTCGAACTCGTCCACGTACTGACGCGCGGCGGCCAGGGCGTTCATCTGCCCCTGGGTTTCCACCTTGTAGTTATCAAACGAGCAGTTCTGATGCAGCGGACGAATACCCGAGCGGTTGAAGGTGCGCTGCATCTTCATGGCGCGGTTTTCCCGGGCGAGGGCGGCAGCGCGGATTTCGCCCTGCTCCTTCTGCCATGCCAGCAGCTCTTCGCCGGTGGTAAACGCCGGCTTGACGTTGGCGGGCATCATTTTTTGCAGACGTTTCATCAGGTCGCCGACGTTTTTCATTTAGCACCTCGGAATCCATTGGGGATCTGTTTGTCCGGTTCTGAAAATGCGTTGATATCGCGTTTGGGCTGGCCATTGTTGCTGGCGCGGTTGATCTGGATGCTGCGCGCGAGCTTTTGCTGCCATTGAATATGGTGGAACACTTTGCCTTCTGCCTGCCAGTAGGCGGTAAAGGCCGCCAGCTCTTCCGGCGTGACGGGCTGCGCGAGGGCAATGCCCCACAGCGCGGCCTGGCGCTGGAAATCGGCGTCAGGCTGCCATCCGGCGTACATGGCGAATTTCCCCATCGGCACGGCAATCGGCGCGCTGCCGGGCTCGTCAAAGAACTGGTTATCCAGCGTCACGTCATTGACCGGGCGCGAGAGCCGCGCTTCGATGTCCAAAAGCTGGGCCAGACGTTCAGGCGTGATGGCATAAAACGCCGGCGCGTTATCGGCAAAAACCGCAACGGTGCCGCCTTCGGCGCTGGTCAGCACGCCGCGGGGATCGCGCATAAAGGCATCAATGCCAGCAATGCTGGTGGTCAGGATTCTGGAGGACATAACACTTTCTCTACTGGGTTACTACGGGCGTGATATGGCCTTATGGTAGCACAGAGAGGAGGAGGGAAAGGAGGGGATTTCCCCGGCAGCGCGGAGGCTTGCCGGGGCAACCATCGCCGGGGATATCAGGCGATGATGTTCAGCGTAACGTCGATGTTGCCGCGCGTTGCGTTGGAGTAAGGGCAAACGATGTGCGCCGCATCCACCAGTTTTTTCGCTTCGGCTGCGTCCATTCCTTCAACGTGAATGTTCAGCTTCGCTTCGATACCAAAACCGGTTGGCAGCGGGCCGATACCCACTTCGCCTTCGATGTAGGCCTCTTTCGGCAGGGTGAATTTATCGCGGGCGGCAACAAACTTCATCGCGCCCAGGAAACAGGCGGAGTAGCCCGCGGCGAACAGCTGTTCCGGGTTAGTCACTTCGCCACCCATGCCGCCCATCTCTTTTGGCACGCCGAGCTTCACGTCCAGGACGCCATCGGAAGAGGTCGCACGACCGTCGCGGCCTCCGGTTGCTTTTGCTTTGGCGGTATAAACAACTTTTTCTAAAGACATGGCAGGTTCCTCATCTTACGTTTGTGTGTGCTATTAAATAGCGTGCGATATATATAGTTAAATAAAGGCGCGTAAAGTATAGCCCTACGCGCGCTGGAGCTGTTGTCGCAAAAGGTCGAGCTGCTGCTTCAGCGAAGCCAGCGTGTCGGTATCGCACTGCGCCGCGCAGCCTACGGCCTGCGGGATGCCTACGGCCTGCTGTTGCAAGCTGCGCCCGGCTTCGCTCAGGGTCACCACCACCTGACGTTCATCCTGACGGGAGCGCTGGCGGTTGATCAGGCCTGCGCTTTCCAGACGTTTCAGCAGCGGCGTGAGCGTGGCGGAGTCCAGAAACAGACGTTCACCGATCTCCGACACCGTGATGCCATCCTGCTCCCACAGCACCAGCATCACCAGATACTGCGGATAGGTCAGGTTCAGCGGCGCCAGCAGTTGCCGGTACAGCTTGTTCAGCGCCAGGTTTGCCGAGTAAAGGGCAAAACAGAGCTGGTTATCCAGCAGCAGCGCGGCGGTGGCGTCGTTCGTTTTTGCGTTCATGGGATGAATATAGATAGTGCACGATTTAATTGCAAGCTATTTTAAGGGCAGGTATAGCGAAGCGCCACCTGAACCGCCATTTTGCGATAGTGCTGGCGCTGCGCCTCTTCATCTGCGCCGTCTTCAAACAGCAGGGTAAAGGTGTAGCTGTTGGCGACGTAGTGGAAGCTAAAGCTGCTGATCAGGCGGTGCAGGTCGCGCGCGTCAACCGTTTCATTGAACAGCTGCTTTTCTTTGCCGCGCCGGAGGATCTCTTCCAGCAGCTCAAGTGCGCTGCGGTTGACCTGGCGCAGGTAGCTCGACTGCTGCATGAAGCGACCGCGCTGCATGTTCTCCATGCAGATGATGCGAATGTAGTCCGGGTGATCGGCGTGGTAATCAAAGGTGGCTTCAACCAGATGCACCAGCGCCTCCACCGGCGGCATTCCCGCCAGGCTCAGCCGTTTTTCGCTGGCGCGGATCTGGGTGTAGACATACTCAAGGGCCAGAAGATACAGGTTTTCTTTGTTCCTGAAGTGGTACACCACCATCCTTTTGGTGGTGCCCGCCTTCTCGGCAATCTGCTCCATGCGCGCGCCGTTCAGCCCGTATTCGGCAAACAGCGCGATGGCGCTCTGGAAAATTTTATCCTTCAGGCTGGACTCTTCACTGTGGTCGGGGAATTCGCTGCCAGGGTTAGCCACTGCACTTCCTTATCATCACCAAACGGAATGCAGGGATTATTACCACGGCAGCGGGAGAACACAAATCTCAAACGCGCGGACGCTTGCGGTACAGCCACAGTCCGGGGATGGAAAGGCCGATGGAGAGCGCGCCCACGATGGACGAGGCCTTCAGGAAATTGCTCAGCAGCAGGATCATTTGCGGCTCGCTGTAGCCGAAGTGGCTGATTTTTACTGCCGAAATCATCGCGGTATAGGCCGAAATGCCGGGGAACATCGGGATAACCGCCGCCACGGTGAAGACCTTAGGATGCGCCAGATACCAGCGCGACCACTGAATGCCGATGCTGCCCACCAGCATCGAGGCCATAAAGGTCGACCATTCGATGTTAAAGCCCGCCGTCATCATCACCATCCGCGACCCGTGGCCGATAGCGCCCAGCAGCGCACACCACGGCAGGGCGCGCTGCGGCACGTTAAACACCATCGCAAAGCCCACGGCAGGAATGGCCGCCAGGAGCATGTCCTGCGCCAGCGCTAACAGAAACTCAATCACGCCCATCCGCGTAACCCCCATAACGTCATTGCCATTACCACGCCGATGCAGGTCGCCAGCGTCAGCAGGCTGGCGATCGCCCATCGCGCCAGGCCGGTGTTGATGTGGCCTTTGAACATGTCCGCGACGGCGTTAATCAGCGGAAAACCCGGCACCAGAAGCAGCACGCTGGCCGCCATCGCCACGGTCGGCGTGCTGGCGAACGCGGGCACGCGCAGCAGCAGGCCCGACACCGTCGTCGCCACAAACGCGGTGATGCAGAAGTTAATCTGCGGATGCAGCTGGCGATGGGTCAGAAGCTGGCGCACGTACATGGCGATGCTGGCGGCGAAAAAGGTGATCAGCGCGCCGTCCCAGCCGCCGTTGTTGAGCTTGCAAAAGCAGGCGCAGGAGAGCCCGACCATCACCACAACCAGCCAGCGCGGGTAGCGCAGCGGCTTAATTTGGCTAAAGCGCTTCTCGATATCTTTCAGATCCAGTAGCCTGTGTTCCGCGAGGATGACAATGTGCTGCACCTCGGTGACGACGTGCATATTAATACCGCGATCGTGGTTTTTGCGCGTTGAGGTCAGGCACTGCCCGTCTTTGATCGTCGTCAGGACAATGGCGTTAGACGAAATGGAGCTTTCGACGCTGTCCATCCCCAACGCCACCCCCAGACGCGTAGAAAGTTCTTCCACCAGGGCGCTCTCCGCCCCGTGCTGTAAAAGGAAAAGCCCGCACTGAATACACAGCCGCGTGACGGCGCGCTGCGTTGACTGATCTGCCTGCATGTTCACCCTGATGAGTCGAAAGAGAGCTTGCCAGATGGCCCGGAATGTCTACTTTTAGCACAAAGTGCAGGGGCGCTTGCTCTGGGTGAGATCAAGATTTGTGCAAACAGCGTTCGGGCGAAAAGCGGCGAAAAAGGGGATATTGAATATTCATTTAATGAATGTTTTATTTAAAAAGATTGGCTATTTATATTTAGTTTTTCTAACTTTAAATTTTCATTATTTTAATGTTAACGTAATTAAAATTTATTGCCATTTATGAGATATTAGCCTTGTTTGGGGCAATTCTTAATTCATCAAACATTATCTTATTTTCTGCAATTAATTTTCTACTTTTCATTCAGGAATGAATTAACACTTACCTGAATGCATTTGACATTTTTAGTACAAAGAAAGGATTCGGAGGACCTATGTTGCCATTGAATGGTAAACACGGAGTAGTGATCAGTAAAATACCTGTAATGCAGTCCGGTCTGGGTAGCGTCATGGCGCGTAATTTCCCCGACTATGAGCTGACATATTGCCGTTCCCTGCAAGAGCTGACGCTGCTGCAATTACGCAGAGCCGACGTTATTATCGCCGATATTTCTGGGGATTATAGAAACCCGCGCGGCACCCTCGAACAATATTATGGGTTATTGAATCAATATCGCGGTATTCACTGGATATTTCTCGTTTCTCGCCCGTTATATTCCAGCGCGGTTGAGCTGCTTATGCGTCCCGAAACAACGCTGCTGTCGGATATGGAACCCATTGAAGGCGTCGTCAGTGCCATTCGTGCCGGCAGTGAACGCGCGGAACGTATAAGTCAGACTTTATTAACGCCGGATGCGCTGGAGTTTGGTGAAAAGAGCGAACCATTCATCGTACTTACTCATTCCGAACGCAAAGTGCTGCGATTGCTGGGTAAAGGTTGGGGCATTAATCAAATCGCGACCTTGCTAAAGAAGAGCAATAAAACCATAAGCGCGCAGAAAAACAGCGCCATGCGCCGATTGTCACTGCGCAGCAACGCCGATATGTACGCCTGGATAAGCAGCGCGCAGGGAATGAGAGAGCTGAGCTTGATGTCAGCCTATGGAGAGTTCGAGGAATGGAAAAGACCACTGCAACAAGACATATCGCCGTCATTGAAAATTGCTCAATGAGTGCCGTTGGGCTCGCGCATCTCTTCGCGATGTCGCCGCTCAACCAGTATAAGCTGCACCTGTTCAGTAAGTTCGACAGCCTGAAGGCCGCGCTTCCTCACACACCTTTTTTCGCGGTGATTTATTCACTCTCCGATGCACGTGAAGAGCGCCGTAACTGTTTGTCCTGTATGCGCGAGCTGGCGCATACGCACAGCGAGATTCAGCGCATTGTGCTGGCGTCGGATGAGATGGAAGCAAAGCTGGTTAGCCATCTTTCGCCTTCACGTCTGCATGGCATCATGAATAAAGCGGTTTCACTTATTCACCTGCGCGATGAATTATCGGCGCTGTTGAGCGAAACCCGCCGCGTGAATGACAATATGCTGAATCACTGGTACGTGAGCCAGAACCGGATGTTGAGCCCAACTGAACGGGCGATTTTGCGTTACATGTCGTGCGGCTATTCCATCCCTGAAATCGCGACGCAGCTTGAAAGGAACATTAAAACCATTCGCGCACATAAATTTAATGCCATGGTGAAGCTGGGAGTGAATTCAGATGTGGGACTGCTGGATGCAGCCGATCTTCTTACTCATCTTCCCGTCGGGGAAGTTCGTCGAAGTGCATTAACCGTTTCGGCGTTCTCGTAAACGTTAATCGCGCGCCAGAATAACGCTGGCGCTGCGATTTTAAATGCAGACATCCACCCATTTTGCTGACGTCAGCTCAGCCATTCTCTCAGGTGAAATACGCACCGCGCTGTGGATCGCCCCCGCCGCAGGCAGGACTTCCGGGTATTGTTTCAGGGAAATATCGCAGTAGACCGCAAGCGGGTTTTCCAGCCCGAAAGGGCAGACGCCGCCGACGGGATGGCCGGTGATCGTGACCACTTCATCGCTGCTGAGCATACGCGCCTTCGCGCCGAAGGTGTCTTTTAGCTTTTTGTTATCCAGACGCGCATCGCCTTTCGCAACCACCAGGATGACCTCGTTTTTGACCTTTAGCGAAAGGGTTTTGGCGATTTGCCCTGGCTCAACCCGATGAGCGGCAGCTGCCAGCGCGACGGTCGCGGTGCTTTGGCTAAGCTCAATCACTTCTATGTCTGGCGCGTTGTCGGCAAAAAACTGCTGTACAGACTGCAAACTCATTGTTTCCTCCTGACAAATATCCTGCGTAATCTGTCATAAGAATTTATGCTCTGTAAATATCTCTTAAGTAACAAATATCCCGTATGGCCGATTTCTGGATCGTCTTCACATTCACAGAAACCGGTTACAGTAACCGGTTGCAGACCGTCTTTGAGAGATTAATACTGGTTACGTAACTTCCCCTGTATCCAATAATAAGAGCAAATTATGAAACCATTCCGTCTGAGCAGTACCGCTGGTACAAGACCCAGCAAGGTTGTAAAGCTGATTTTTGGAACTACGTGCGGCGTGAATGCGCCCGAAACGAACGTCTGACAGGAGATCTGCTATGTCTGCCAACCATGCTGCGTTTAATTTAATTTTCCGCTTCGTTGAGAATTACGTTAGCCCAATTGCCGGGCGGATCTCTTCACAGCGCCACGTGATGGCTATCCGCGACGGATTTATTTCCGCCATGCCGTTCATGATCGTCGGCTCTTTCTTATTAGTGTTTGCCTACCCGCCGTTCTCGCCGGACACCACCTGGGGCTTTGCCCGCGCGTGGCTGGATATGGCGAAGCAGTTTGAAGGCCAAATCCTGACGCCGTTTGATATGACGATGGGCATTATGTCCATTTATATCTGCGCGGCCATTGCCTATAACCTGGGCAAGCATTATGTGAAATCGCACCAGCTTGACCCGTTCATGTGCGCCATGCTGTCGCTGATGGCGTTTCTGCTGGTGGCGGCGCCGAAAACCAAAGGCACTCTGCCTGTGGACAGCCTGGGTGGGACGGGGATCTTTACCGCCATCCTGGTGGCGATTTACTGCGTTGAGATGATGCGTTTCCTGAAAGCGCACAATATCGGTATCCGCCTGCCTGACCAGGTGCCGCCGATGATCAAAAACTCTTTTGACCTGCTGATCCCGGTGCTGGTGGTCGTGCTGACGCTGTACCCGCTGAGCCTGCTGATCCAGTCTCAGTTCGGAATGCTGATCCCGCAGGCCATCATGTCTATCTTTAAACCGCTGGTGTCTGCCGCTGACTCCCTGCCTGCGATCCTGCTGGCGGTGCTGATTGGTCACCTGCTGTGGTTTGCCGGTATTCACGGGGCGGCGATTGTTTCCGGGATGCTGCAGATGTTCTGGCTGACCAACCTGGGCATGAACCAGACGGCGCTGGCCGCCAGCCAGCCGCTGCCGCACATCTTTATGGAAGCGTTCTGGACGTTCTTTATCGTTATCGGCGGGTCGGGCGCGACGATGGGGCTGGTGATTTGCTATCTACGCAGCCGCTCGGCACATTTACGCTCCATCGGGCGCTTAAGCGTGGTGCCCAGCTTCTTTAACATCAACGAACCGGTGATTTTCGGTACGCCGATCGTGATGAACCCGGTGTTCTTTATTCCGTTCCTGCTGGCGCCGATGGTTAACGCCGTGCTGGCGTGGGCGGCAATGAAGCTGGATCTGATTGGGCGCGTGATTTCGGTCGTGCCGTGGACTGCGCCCGCGCCGGTGGGGGCCGCCTGGGCGCTGGGCTGGGACTTCCGCGCCGCCGTGCTGGTGATTCTGCTGGCGCTGGTCTCGGCAATCATCTACTTCCCGTTCTTTAAGGTGTACGAGAAGCAGCTTCTGGAGCAGGAAGCGGAGGAAGCGCAGCGTGCGGCAGAAGAGGAAAATCAGCAGGTCGCGTAGATAAAAGCAAAACGGCAACTCAGGTTGCCGTTTTTAGTGTTTGTTCCCTCTCCCTGTGGGTGAGGGCATCAGATAGCAGACATTACTTCAGCGTACAATCGCCGCACTGCTGAACGTCCGGCAGGCGATATCTCTGGCAGCAGGTGCGGCGAACCAGAAGCCCGTCACGCGGGACGACGGTGCGGAACAGCGGGTTATCGCGACCGTCTGAAAGCTGTTTGGCAAAGAAGCAGGACTGGCGCAGCGCATCGACTTTTTCGTCGCCGAGCAGCGGTTTCATCTCCGTCAAATACCAGTGGATCAGGTAGCCGGTATTACTCCAGATAAGTTTCCCGTTAATCTCACCCGTCGCCTCCAGCGCATCCACCACCGGAATCAACGCGCGGATCACCAGCTGCTCCATGCGCTCGCTGGCAGAGAGGTGTGCCGCAGGCTTATCTTCATGCACGTCGATCCAGAAGCAGGCAGCGCGCCCGGTTTCGTGAAACTCAACGTGGAAATGATCCGGGGAGAGATCCAGCATGGCGTCCTGCGTCAGCAGCGCCAGCATCATCGGGGGAACCATCAAGCCGACATACCACTGCGCCCAGAGGGAGAGCAGCGGCTTGTTCTCACGCGCCATGGTCGGCTGATTGCGATAGATATGGTCGGAATAGGCGGCAAACAGCGACTGCTGCTCGGCCGGCTGACACCACTGTGCCAGGGTCATCGCCTGGTGCGGGTGCGGTTCATCCAGCCTGATGAAATCCAGCAGATGCGCGCGGGTTTCAGCAATCTTTTCACGAATGGCGTCCGCAAGCGTCACGCTCTCCGGGGAGAGCCTGGCTCGCCAGAGAATTGCATCAACGGCTTGTGCGGTTTGAGTGGCCATAGTGTTGGATAGAAATCTAAATGATAATGATTGCCAATCCTAACTATAGATAAAACCGATCGCAAGCCTTTTGTCGGGGAAGTGCGACCGCGGCGCTACGCGGTTTGCAGCTCTTCGCTAAGCAGGATGTTGTTGCGGCCCGTGTTCTTTGCTTCGTACAGCGCTTTATCCGCTTTCTCCAGCGCGGTTTCCAGCTCGTCACCCTCATAAATGGCGATGCCAATGCTGATGGTCACGTTGGTTGCCACGCTCTCGTTGAACATGTGCGGGATCTTGAGATCGTACACCTTCTGGCGAATGCGTTCGGCGGTCTGGCGCGCGTGCTCGAGGGAGATATTGGTCAGCAACACCATGAACTCTTCCCCGCCGAAACGCGCCACGATATCGCGAGAACGCACCGCGTCGCGGATCGCCGCTGAGACGCGGATCAGCGCCTGGTCGCCCATCATGTGCCCGTAATGGTCGTTGTAGGCCTTGAAGTGGTCGATATCCAGCAGCATAACGAAGTGCTCGCCGCTATCCACGGTGGGCAGGTTTTCCAGACGGCTTTGCAGGCCGCGTCGGTTATACAGGCCAGTAAGCGGATCCATCATGCTGAGATCGGTCAGGGTTTCCCGCTCTTCCAGCAGGCGGGTCAGCAGATCGAGCGCGAAGTTGTCGTTACGTCGTTGCAGCCAGTTATGAATACCAATCGCCATCATCGGCAGCGCGAAAAAGTAGAACATCCGCAGCCAGCTTTCATGGGGGCTCAACCACAGGCAAACGGCGAAAGAGGGCAGAGAGTGCAGCGTAAACGCCTTGATGTTGCTGATGAACGCCAGCGAACCGATAAACAGCACCGTCAGGAGAGCCATCATCAGATAGGCGGCCTGATTGTGGGTGATTAATAACGACTTAGACCCAATCTGCCAGGCCCATAGCAGCCCAAAAATTGCAGACACCGCGGGAATGTTTATTTTCCGTTTTTTATTTTTCCAGTGCCAGACCAGCAGGCCGAGGCTTATCGTAAAAATGGCTAACAGGGGCGCGGATAACGCGCGCACGGAATAGAGCGGATTTGTTACCGAAAAGAGTGAAGATGCTGCGTTCAGAAACAAGAATAAACGTAACGATAACTGATATTTCTTGTTGACCAAAGACCGCCAGGATTGTGATGTCATATTAGTACGTTTTTACTATTTCTAATTAAAACAAACAAATAGGTGTTGGTGTGGAAATGAATTTGCAATAGGTCGAATTATAATTTTTCAGAAAAGCTTTAAAGACAGTTAACAGGTGTGCAATTTATCACCTTAAGAATTTTCTGTCATTACGCGAAAGGTAAAGGGCGGATATTTCCTGGCGGGGATACTGACAAATGATAATTCCTATCATATGATATTGGTTATCATTATCGATGTGAGAGACAAAACCATGTTGAGCAAGGCGCTGGGAAGTGGCTGGGGCATATTACTGCCTGGAGCGATCGTTGGCGGACTGATGTTCGCCGACATCTCTGTCAACGTCTGGAAGCTGATCATCGTGTCGGGGCTGCTGCTGACGTCGGTGATGATCTGGCATAAACAGTTACGGCACTATGTGCTGTTGCCATCATGCGTTGCGTTGATCGGCGGAATGCTGGTGATTCTGATGAGTTTCAAATAAAAGGGGATTTACTCAGAGGGAGAATAAGATAATTGGTGCGAGGGGGGGGACTCGAACCCCCACATCCTAAGGACACTAACACCTGAAGCTAGCGCGTCTACCAATTCCGCCACCTTCGCACAGTCATCTTATTTTTTGATATCGCCTCGTTGGTGCGAGGGGGGGGACTCGAACCCCCACATCCGTAAGGACACTAACACCTGAAGCTAGC
>NZ_CAXOFU010000038.1:0-19686 GCF_964208575.1 Enterobacter soli
GGGTTCGAGCTGCGAACGGATGCGTGGGGAGCGATACGGGCGCAGAAGGGGCTGTTCATCAGCGCGGACGGCCAGTCGGGTGCGCAGGGAGAGGTGCGCGAAATGGCGGCGGCGCTGGGTAACCTGAAGGCGGCGCAGGAGCAGATGACGGGCATCTCGGAGGACGCGCAGAAGGCGACGGCGGGAGCGGCGGAGGTGGGGGAGCAGATAAAGCTGCTGGAGCAGCAGCTGACGGACCTGAAGAAATCGGTGCTGCTGATGAGTGCGCCGGAGGGGGTGGCGTTGACGAGCGGCGGGCACCTTCAGGTGTCGGCGGTGAAGAACCTGATTGCGACGGCGGGCAGGAGCGGTGACGTTAGCGTGGTGAAGGACCTGTTCGTGGGGGTGGGTAATGCGCTGAGCGTGTTTGTGAGAAAGCTGGGGATGAAGCTGATAGCGAACCGGGGTGCGGTGGAGGTGCAGGCGCAGAACGGACTGATGGCATTGCTTGCGCGGAAGGACATCAGCATCGTGAGCACGGAAGATGAAATCAAAATCATCGCGAAGAAGAAAATCACGCTGAACGGCGGAGGGAGTTACATCATAATGGACGGGAATGCCATTGAATCAGCCACCAAAGGAGAGTATCGAACGAAAGCAGGCCACTATGGGCGCAAAGAAAGCGCATCAGATAAAATAAAGTTTCCTGTTTTTCCTGTGATGGAGCCCGGCGAGCATAGTTTACGTTTCGCTTTTCCCGGGGCAGATAGTGTCAGTCAAAGTATGGATTGGATGATTAATCAGCCATACAACATTACTGATAGTAGTGGGAAAACCTTGTCGTCTGGGATATTGGAAAGTTCAGGTCGCCTCCCTAAAATAGTACTCCCTGAAAGCGATACATTAAACTTAATTATTGGTCGAGAAACTTGGATTACAGAGGACCTTCCATTATCAGTAGAAGAAGATGGGTCTGAGGCAGACAGTGAGGGAAATATAGAGGTGCTGGAATCTGATACAGACTCGGATGAGATTGAGAAAGCTGAGGGTCATACCTCAGCGCTAACTGAATCGATGATTACAAAATTATTAAAGTTAACTACAGCTGAGTAATCTATGTTAAAGAAAATTCTGAAAACTATTTTTTGCTTTATGATTGTGTTTTCAAGTTTAAGTGGTTTTGCTAGATGCCTAAAAGAAGGGGATAAAGTAAGCCTCAAAGGAGTCATTAGTATAAAGTTATACTATGGTCCTCCTGGCTGGGGAGAGGATAAAAATAATGATGAGAAGTTGCATGAATGGATATTGCATTTAAAACGACCACTAACCTGTGTGACTGACGTAGATACTAATAATCAAAACTGGAACCAGGATGTTCAGTTGATAATGCGTGATAGTAAGGAATATAAATTCAAAGAAAATTACATTGGTAAAACTGTCAATGCTTATGGTGTGATATTCCTTGCTGAAAACGGATATCATATGACCCCAGTTTTATTAGATGACGCCAGGTTAGAGGTTGCAGATAAATAATCTAGAGGAGTATTTAAATGCGATTTATAAACGCTATCTATCATGCATCAACTAAAACGGTAGAATATGAGTCACTGAATGGTACAAGATTGTTAAAAACGGGAGGGTCTTTGAATTGGAGATTCAATAACCCGGGGAATCTCATTTCTGTAAAAAACCAAGAAGGAAAAATCGGCGTTGGGGTGGTTTTTAATCCAGATAAACATTCTTTTGCAATATTTTCGAGCATAAAAGCTGGTGAGAATGCGAAACGAGATCTGCTCAAGAAAAAATATAATAATTATACCATCCAAGAAATGATGAAAAAATATGCACCAGGGAACGATGGTAATAATCCTGAGGATTACGCAAACTTCATCATGTCTGAAAGTGGGATCCTCAAGGGGGAAAAAGTAGGAGACCTTGATGATACAAAATTCAGTAAACTCATAAAGGCAATTAGCAAAAAGGAAGGAGGCCTGAAGCCAGGTATCGAAAAATGGGTGTATGTGACAAAATTGACAGTTTCTGATGGCTCTCGACCAGTAGCTGATGTGCCCTTTAAAGTGACACTAGGAAACACTAGCTATGAGTGGAAAACAGATGCTTATGGCAAGCTCAGGACAATCATCCATACGGAACCAGGGATGGCTATTGTTGTCAAATATACTAATTCCTCTGGAAAAGAGGATATTGTTTATTCATCCATTGCTGGAAATGAAACGAAAAATATACTGCTTACGAGAAATTTTTCGCAATTCACTGCAAAAACACTTGCTGAGGTCCCAAAAGCTCCACGTGAGAAGAGCACCCAGAAGGCGATAGAGTACATAGTTATGTCAGGAGACTCTCTTTCGAAAATTGCAGAGCGTTATAAGACGACGACTGATGAAATTGCCAAAAATAATAATATTGAGGATGTGAGTAAGATTTTCCCTGGACAGCACCTTACGATTTATGGGGGCAATGCTAATAGCTCTTCAATATATATCGTTGAACAAGGTGACACATTAGCGAAGATCGCAGAAAAGAAAGGTGCAAATGTTGAGGATATAACGCGACAGAATAATATATCAGACCCTGATAAAATATATCCAGGTCAGTCAATATCTATAAGCAACAATGGTAGTAATACAGCGGGCGATATCGAAAAATTAACAGTTAATCCTCCAGCCTTAAAAACAGTGAGTAAAAAGCCACTGCAAAATAAAGAAGCAAATACCAATAAAAAAATGCTGGAATCGGTTGGGGGGAAAAATTCTGGCAATCCGATTGCGTTGCTCCCTCATGACCAGAGAGAGGCTCCATGGATGGCTGTGGCAATTAAAGAAGCTAAAAAATGGAAAGGAGCAGACGAATCTATAATAACTAAAACATCTAATTACCATCAGTTAATAGGTTTTGGAAAAATGTTGCCAAACCTTGTTGGCAGCAAACACGCATGGTGTGCATCATTTATAAATTATTGTTTGCAAGAAGTAGGATATGCTAAATCTCATTTTCCATTTCGAGCAAGATCATTCATTGGTGATAGTAATTTTTTCGAAATATCTAAGCCTATTTTCGGAGCGATTGCGACATCTGGTCATCATGCAACCCTTGTTTATGGAATTGCAAAGGGGGACATCATTGGCTTGGGCGGTAACCAAGGTGGATTATCAATTATAAATGGATCTATATCTGCAGGGACGATTAAATTCTCCATTTATAAGGGGATGAGGTATTTCTTACCTGTAACTTATAAAGCATATTATAACGAAGCACAAAAAAATAGCCTTCAACAATTTGATGTCAATGAATTGAATTCAAAGGTGTTAAATATGACCGTAAAGTCCAAAGGAAAAGAGAGTACGCGATGAACTGGAAACTAGTTACTGCTTTTACTTTTTTATTATCCCAATCAGTTTTTGCAAGTTATGAAACCTTTCAAAAAGTATGGAATGATAGTTCTGGAAAACATACTTTAATCATAGATAAAAAAATTAATAGCAAAGATGATGGAATGACTTTGCTCGTTAGGCAAGTCACAGGGAATCGCAACGATTGGATCCTCAAGGATTTTGTCCGAAACTGTGGCGAAGATATAAAATTAGAAATTGTACCAAGCTCTGTCGAAGTAAATAAAATATTTTCTGATGGTGTAGGAACCGTTTTGTTTGCCTACAAAATAGGTTGTATTGGTGGGATTGACCCAGTCACCGTGAAATATTTTGCTTTTAAGAATGGGATAAAACACTCGTTAAGGGGAGAGGAGCATATTATTGTCGGTAGTGAAGGCTTCGGTGGAGAAAAACCTCCTGAGCCTGATTTTAATCTTCAGAATGACAAATCTCTTCTGAAATATATGAAGGAAAAATGGGATCTTATTTCCACAACCAAAGTAAATTAAAAATCGTGTGATTCTAAGTCAGGAGGTAAATGAGGAACTATTCAGTAGATTGATATTTTTAAGGTCAGATACCGCCGTGTCGGTTATCCGGCAAGTAGTATTTAAGCATTAAATTCACCTCTGGATTTTACTCTACCATCAACCAGTTACAGCATCATTCACACGGCTTCAAACACCAGCTGTTTTCTCGTGTTGGTTTAATAAAATTGACATTATTTTGGTTGCATTACCTATAATTAATGTTTACTACTGGTTTACATGGGATCTGATAAGATTATGATCTCAATAAATGAGATTTATATTAAAGGTTGCAACAAAAAAATGCATCTGCTTCGAAACATAAATTAATACGATGTTTTACAATTGTATGGATAAGTTTTCATTTGTTAAAACTATATTTTGATTATGTGATAATAAAAATAAGCATGATAGGTTAATTGTATTTTATCTTAATGCCATAACGAAATAAGTATGCGTATTTTAATTAATAACGCAAAAGAGATATGAGTAAATTAAAAGGAGGATCTTTTTACATTATCTAATTTATCTTGCCGCAATGTTTGATAAAAACGGATATTATAAATTTCTTTTTTTGTACCTAACTCGTCTCGCCTCTTTACAATTAACTTGTCGGCAGTGGTTGTTTTCTGTGGCATGGTCGAAATGACTGGATCAGTGCTCACCAGGACGATAATAAATTCGTTTTGCGATGTCTTAATTTTTCTTTCGCATCCAGTCAAAAAGCACCCAAAATAGATTTCTTTAACGAGGTGAGGTTCGACGCAACCAGACCCTGCAGCAGAAGCCACTGGTTGGTAACCCATTGACTCGCTGACAGCGCGTAAGCTCAGTAAATATGATGAGTTGTGGCAGGCAACTTCACATTAACCAGTTGCTATCAGAATCCCACAAAGCAAAAACCCGCCTCGAGGGCGGGTTTTCTAAATAGTGGTGCCCGGACTCGGAATCGAACCAAGGACACGGGGATTTTCAATCCCCTGCTCTACCGACTGAGCTATCCGGGCAACGGGGCGCATTAAACCCGATTCGCTCTTCGCCGTCAACGAAATTTGTTGTTTTCGCTACGGACTGCACACTCTCTCGCCAGTTATGGCGCGCTCAGGCGAAAAAGTGCGTCCAGAGCGCGGAAATCGGCATCGCTATCAGCAGTGCAGGCAGCATATTCACTACCGCGAACATCTTAATTCCACAGATGCGCAGCCCGGTTGCCAGCAGCAGCAGACCGCCGACGGCGGTAAAGTCGGCCATCATCGCGGGCGTGGTCAGCGGCAGGATCAGCGTGGCGCAGGTGGCAAGCGCCAGCTGGATGAGCAGCATCGGAACGCAGATTGCTGCAACGGCGATGCCGAGCGTGGTGGCAAAAATGGTGGCGGTAAAGAAATCGAGAAATGCCTTAGCAATCAAAATGCTCGGGTCACCGGTCATGCCTTCCTGCATCGAGCCAAAAATCCCCGTGCCGCTGGCGCAAAACAGAATAATGATAGCCACATAGTTTTGAATAAAGGTTTCATGCGAGCCGTGCTTCGCTTTGCCCGGCCGTGCAATCAGGTTCTTCGCTCTTCCCACCGCACTGTTAATCCCTTTCTCCAGATAGCAAAACTCGCCGATCAGCGCGCCGAGCAGCGTTGCCAGCACCATCACCGGCAGGTTGGCGCATTTGATTACCAGAAGAATACCGATCCCCAGGGATGCCAGCCCGAAAATAGAGGGCATGGACGAGCGAATACGTTCAGGTAATCGCGTGCTCAACGCTGCGCCGAGCACGCCGCCCAGTAATACGGCGCCCGCGTTTATAAAAGGCCCTATAACCAAGATAAGCTCCTGTTATTTAATCATTGATATTGCATTATTATGGCATGACATCCGGCCTGAGGCGTTAGCTTTAGGAGGTGAAATGCATATTGATTCTTTGTTGCGACCCAAAATAAAAGGTGACATTATTGCGCGAAATTTCTCCTCCTGTCTCACTGTTCGGTGAGGGTATCTGCGCTTATGAAATCAATGAACATTGCCGTCAGCCGCGAGCTGGTGTCCACCGTGTCTACGCACCGCGAAAAGGTGACGCTGGATAACACTGACTTCACCAATGTGGCGGCAGTCGTCATTACGGTCGCTGACAGCCGCAGCGGCATTCTTGCGTTGCTGAAACGTACCGGTTTTCAGCTGCCGGTGTTTATGTTCTCGCAAGAGCCGACGGAGGTTCCCGATGGCGTTGCTGGCGTGATTTCCGGTAAGGCGCAGGAGTTCCTGGAACTGGAATCTGCCGCCTGTCGTTACGAAGAGAATCTGCTGCCGCCGTTTTTTGACACCCTGAGCCAGTACGTGGCGATGGGCAACAGCACCTTTGCCTGCCCCGGGCATCAGCACGGTGCGTTTTTCAGGAAACATCCGGCTGGCCGTCAGTTCTACGACTTCTTTGGCGAGAACGTTTTTCGCGCCGATATGTGCAACGCCGACGTCAAGCTTGGCGATCTGCTGATCCACGAAGGTTCTGCCAAGCATGCGCAAAAGTTCGCGGCGAAAGTTTTTAACGCCGATAAAACCTATTTTGTGCTCAACGGCACCTCAGCGGCCAATAAAGTGGTCACCAATGCGCTGCTGACCCGCGGCGATCTGGTGCTGTTTGACCGTAACAACCATAAATCCAACCATCACGGGGCGTTGATCCAGGCAGGCGCGACCCCGGTCTACCTTGAAGCCGCGCGCAATCCGTTCGGCTTTATTGGCGGCATTGACGAGCACTGCTTCGACGAGGGCTATCTGCGCGAGCTGATCCGCGAAGCGGCGCCGGAAAAAGCCGACGAGGCCCGCCCGTTCCGCCTGGCGGTGATCCAGCTCGGCACCTACGATGGCACCGTCTATAACGCCCGTCAGGTGGTGGATAAGATTGGCCACCTCTGCGACTACATCCTCTTCGACTCGGCGTGGGTCGGCTACGAGCAGTTTATCCCGATGATGGCCGACTGCTCGCCGCTCCTGCTGGAACTTACCGAAAAGGATCCGGGCATTTTTGTGACCCAGTCGGTGCACAAGCAGCAGGCCGGGTTCTCACAAACCTCGCAGATCCACAAAAAGGATAACCACATTCGCGGTCAGGCGCGTTTTTGCCCGCACAAGCGGCTGAACAACGCGTTTATGCTGCACGCCTCGACCAGCCCGTTTTATCCGCTGTTTGCGTCGCTGGACGTGAACGCCAAAATCCACGAAGGGGAGAGCGGACGCAGGCTCTGGGCCGAGTGCGTGGCGCTGGGCATTGACGCGCGCAAAGCGATCGTTGCCAACTGCCGCATGATCAAGCCCTTTATTCCGCCGGTGGTGGCGGGGCGTCCGTGGCAGGATCACGCGACCGAAACCATCGCCAGCGAGCGTCGTTTCTTCAGCTTTGAGCCGGGCGCGAAGTGGCATGGCTTTGCGGGCTATGCCAGCGAGCAGTACTTCGTCGATCCCTGCAAGCTGCTGCTGACCACGCCGGGCATTGACGCTGAAACCGGGAACTACACCGACTTCGGCATTCCGGCGACCATCCTCGCGCACTATCTGCGTGAAAACGGCATCGTGCCGGAGAAGTGCGATCTGAACTCGATCCTGTTCCTGCTGACCCCGGCGGAAAGCGCCGAGAAGCTGGCGCAGCTGGTGGCGATGCTCGGGCAGTTCGAGCAGCACATCGAAGACGACACGCCGCTGGCCGACGTGCTGCCGACCATCTACCAGAAGTACCCGGTGCGCTACCGCGACTACACCCTGCGCGAGCTGTGCCAGGAGATGCACGATCTGTACGTGAGCTTCAACGTGAAGGATCTGCAGAAAGCGATGTTCCGCAAAGAGAGCCTGCCGGCCGTGGTGATGAACCCACAGGATGCAAACCAGGAGTACATTCGCGGCAACGTGGAGCTGGTGCGCATCCGCGATGCCGCAGGGCGTATTGCCGCTGAAGGCGCGCTGCCGTACCCGCCGGGCGTGCTGTGCGTGGTGCCGGGGGAAGTCTGGGGCGGGGCGGTGCAGCGCTACTTCCTGGCGCTGGAGGAGGGCGTGAATCTGCTGCCGGGCTTCTCGCCGGAGCTGCAGGGCGTGTATAGCGAGAAAGATGCGGACGGGATCAAGCGGCTGTACGGGTATGTGTTGAGATAGTGCGGGCTGTTGCCCTCACCCTAACCCTCTCCCACAGGGAGAGGGAACGTTTCATCAAACCGCGCTGCGCCGGTACAGCCGCCGCGGATGCCCAATCTTCCCGTACAGCATCTCCACGCTCAAAAACCCCGCCTCCACGCAGTGTTCCAGATAGCGCCGGGTGGTGGTTTTGCTCAGCCCTGTTTCACTCACCACTTCATCCACTGAAAAGCAGTAGTCCGCTTTCTCGTTAAACAGCGTCTGCACCCGCGCCAGCGTATTCTCCTCGATGCCTTTGCTGCCGTTATCCTGGCGGTAGTTCTTTGCCTGAAGCTGGTAGAGCGAGTCCACGTTCTGCTGGTCGACTATCTTCCACACCCGCTGCTGCTCGGCGAACTGCACAAAGCGCTCCAGGGACTGGCTGAGCCGTTTCCAGGAAACCGGTTTAAGAATGTAATCGAACGCGCCGTTGCGAATCGCCTGGCTGCAGGTGTCCATATCGCTGGCGGCGGTAATAAAAATCACGGAACAGTTGGCGCGCGTCAGCATCGGGTTGCTAATAAGCGTAATGCCCTTGCCGTCGGGCAGGTAGTTGTCGAGCAGCATCAGCTGCGGCTGTTTGCCGGCGAGCTGCGCCTGGGCGTCCGCCAGCGACGAGGCAATGCCCACCAGGCGCAGGCGCGGATGTTTGCTGATGAGCTCCGCGTGGAGCTGTGCCAGCTCGTTCTCATCTTCAACAATCAGTACGTCGATAAGTTCATGTTGCATAGTCGGTATCTTCCATTTCCTGTAGGGAACGCCGGGCGGCCCCCGTCGTCGGAATAAAGAGTGAGAAAATGGCGCCGCGCGGCGTGTTATCGGCCACTTCTATGGAGCCGCCGGCCTGCGTGACGTAGCTTTCGATCAGGTACAGCCCAATACCGTGATCGCCCCGCGTTTTGGTGGTGATCCCGCGTTCAAATATCCGCTCGCGGATCTCCGGTTTTATCCCCACGCCCTGGTCAGCCACCTCAATAATCAGCTCCTGCTCGTTCAGCTTGATCAGCACTTCTACCGGCTCATGCGGGAGCGGCGAGCGCTGCGTGGCTTCGATGGCGTTATCCAGCAGGTTCCCGATGATCGAAATCAGCTCGGCCTCGGACAGCGGCTCAAAGGCGCTGTCCATCCTGCACGCGGGATCGAAACTCAGCTCAACCCCTTTCTCCCGTGCGCGGGCGGCTTTGCCCAGCAGCAGGCCGCACAGGGTCGGCGAGCTAAACCGGGAGGAGATAAAGTCCAGCAGCTCCTGAGCGTGTTCCGACTGGGCCTGAATGTAGCCAATCGCCTCCTCATAGCGCCCCATGTGCAGAAGGCCGGAGAGGGTGGTCATGCGGTTCAATTGCTCGTGGCGCATGATGCGCAGGTTATCGACGTAGCGTTTCACCTGGCTTAGCTGGGCGCTGAGGGTGTCTATCTCGTTGCGATCCCGGAAGGTGATCACCCATCCCTGGAGAGAGTCTTCCAGCATGATCCGCACCCGGCTGGCGATCACCGTGAGATCGTTAAAGCGGCAGATCTCATCATGCGTGTCCTTTGCGAGCATGGTTTTGGCGCTGAAGAACGGCACCGGATCGATCACCTGGCTAATCTGCTGGCCGCGCAGCTCGCGCGCGGGCTGGCTCAGGCCGAGCAGCTTACGCGCCGCCTGGTTGATCACCTCAATGCGCAGGCTGTCGTCGATGGCGATCACCCCCTCGTAGATGGACTCCATCATCGCCTTTTGCTGGCGCACCAGCAGGCCGATCTCGCGCGGCTCCAGCGAGAAGATCTGCTTTTTGATACCGCGGGTGAAAAACCACGAGAAGATAAAGAGGGCAAAGAGCAGCAGCACGGCGGCAATCAGGATGTTGACCACCTTGCTGACGGTGATGGTGTCGAGATAGCTGGTGAGATAGCCCACCGACACAATCCCCACCACCTGCCCGGCATCGTTGAAAATGGGCGCTTTGCTGCGCAGCGAAATGCCTAAGCCCCCTTTGCGGATGGTGGTGGTACTTTTGCCGTGCAGCACCTCGTCGTTATCGCCGCCAACCAGCGTGGTGCCCACCCGGTCGGCAAACACCGAATGGAACAGATGCTGTCCTTTATTATCGCCAATCACAATAAAGCTGGCGTCGCTTTGCCCGGCTATTTTTTGCATAAAGTCGTGAATGGCGTTGATATCCTTTTGTTCGACTTCATGGCGTAAATTAGGAATAAGCGCAATCTCTTCGGCCTGTATTTTCGCGCGCGCGCTCATTTCCTGATAAAGCTGTTTGCCGACGTCGACATAATAATATCCGCCCAGTAAAGCAAAGAGCACTGAGAAAAAGGCTACCAGCGAAATAAACAGCTTAATCTGAAACGATACTTTCATCACTATCACGCAGGGTATCAATGAGAAACGCTAATATATCATCTTTTTCCGCGCCGAATCCGGGTTTGCGGGAAACTTGTGATCCCTTGCACAGCACGGCCTGTAAAAGATTTATCTGAACGGGTAGCGGCCATAAGCCTGAATTTATAAATGTTATTTATTTGTGCTTTTAAGAAAAGAAACCATAAAAACCACGGCAATAAATAAGGCGTTAATCACACAAAATAAAAGAAACCATTAAAACCATAGAGGCCATTAAAACTTCGGTTTTAATATGCCATCCCTCACATAAAGTAAGCCTTTGTGTCTTTAAGCTGAACGCACAAAATAACCAAGGGGCTTAATTATGAGCACAACCGACAACGCTTTCTCTGTTACCCACGACCCGATTGAAATTCAGCGACCGTCGCTTAAGGAGCGCTGGTGGCATATTATGGATACCTGGAAGGTCGGGATTATTCCTCTGCCGCTGTTTCTGCTGGCGGGCGCGCTGATTGCCATTGACTGCCTGGGCGGAAAGCTGCCGAGCGACATCGTGGTGATGGTCGCCACGCTGGCCTTCTTCGGCTTTGCCTGCGGCGAGTTTGGCAAACGCCTGCCGATTGTGGGCAAGCTGGGCGCGGCGGCGATTTGCGCCACCTTTATCCCGTCCGCGCTGGTCTATTACGGCCTGCTGCCGGACGTGGTGGTCGAGTCCACCACCAAATTCTACAAATCCACCAACATCCTCTATCTTTACATCTGCTGCATTATCGTCGGCAGCATTATGAGCATGAACCGCACCGTGCTGATCCAGGGCTTCCTGCGCATCTTCTTCCCGATGCTGTGCGGCGAAATCGTCGGCATGCTGGTCGGGATGGGCGTGGGGCTGGCGCTCGGCCTTGAGCCGTTCCAGATCTTCTTCTTTATCATTCTGCCGATCATGGCGGGCGGCGTGGGCGAGGGGGCGATCCCGCTCTCGATTGGTTACGCCACCATTCTGCATATGGATCAGGGCGTGGCGCTCGGACGCGTGCTGCCGATGGTGATGCTCGGCGGCCTGACCGCCATCATTATCTCCGGCTGCCTGAACCAGCTCGGTAAACGCTTCCCGCACCTGACCGGCGAAGGCCAGCTGATGCCGAACCGCGCCAACAGCGATGAGACGGCGCAACAGCCCGCGTTCTCCGGCAAGGCGGACGTGACCACTATCGCCTCCGGCGCGCTGCTGGCGGTGCTGCTCTACATGATCGGGATGCTCGGCCACAAGCTGATCGGCCTGCCAGCGCCGGTGGGGATGCTGTTTGTCGCGGTGCTGGTGAAGCTGTGCAACGGCGCGTCTCCGCGCCTGCTGGAAGGCTCTCAGGTGGTGTACAAATTCTTCCAGACCTCCGTGACCTACCCAATTCTGTTCGCCGTGGGCGTGGCGATCACGCCGTGGCACGAGCTGGTGGCGGCGTTCACCGTCAGCAACCTGCTGGTTATCGTCAGCACCGTTTCGGCCCTGGTGGCGACCGGCTTCTTCGTGGGCAAAAAGATTGGCATGCACCCGATTGACGTCGCCATTGTCTCCTGCTGCCAGAGCGGACAGGGCGGAACCGGGGATGTCGCCATCCTCACCGCGGGCAACCGCATGAGCCTGATGCCCTTCGCCCAGATTGCAACCCGTATCGGTGGCGCGATTAACGTCTCTGTCTCACTGCTGATACTGGCTAACTTCCTCGTTTAGTTTTCAGGAAAAGAACAATGAAACTCGCAAGCTTTTTATACCAGGGAAAACGCAGCTACGGCATCGTCCAGGCCGACGGCGTGATTGATTTAGGCCGCCGCCTGGGGGATCGCTACGGCGACCTCAAGGCGCTGCTGCAGGGCAACGGGCTGGCGCAGGCCACCCGTTTTATCAACGACTTGGTCGACGTGCCGATGAGCGCCATCACCTTCTTACCGGTGATTGAGCAGCCGGAAAAAATCCTCTGCGTGGGCATGAACTATGCCGACAAGCGCAAGGAGTTTGACCAGCACAACCCGGCGCCGACGCTGTTCGTTCGCTTCCCGGATTCCCAGACCGGCCACAACGCACCGGTGCTGAAGCCGCGCCACTCCAGCGAGTTCGACTACGAAGGCGAGCTGGCGGTGATCATCGGCAAAGGCGGCGAGAACATCAGCCGCGACGAGGCGCTGCGCCACGTGGCGGGCTACAGCTGCTACATGGACGGCTCGGCTCGCGACTGGCAGCACACCTGGTTTACCGCCGGGAAGAACTGGCGTCAGACCGGGGCGTTTGGGCCGTGGATGGCCACCGCCGACGAAATTCCGGATCCGCATCAGCTTGCGATCCGCACCTGGCTCAACGGGCGCATGGTGCAGGAAGACAACACCAGCAGCATGATCCACAAGGTCGCCGAGCTGATCGAGTACATCAGCACCTTCACGCGCCTGAGCCCGGGGGATGTGATCATCACCGGATCCCCGGGCGGCGTGGGTAAAAAGCGCAACCCGCCGCTGTTTATGAAAGAGGGGGATCGCATTGAGGTGGAGATCGAGCACATCGGTCATCTGAGCAACGTGATTGTCGAAGCGCCTGCGGCGACGCTCGCGGCGGCACATTAGGTAAGGCGGCAGTATGCACTCGCAAACCCCAATCGATTTTCGTCTGACCGACGTGGCGAAACACCCGGAGCGCCTGAGCCAGATCCGCTATCTGCTGGCAGACAGCGGTCTGGGGCTGGACAACGACATCACGCTGTTTGTCGAAGCCTGGGCCGGAATGCAGCTGGTGGGGTGCGCAGGGCTTGCCGCCAACGTCATCAAATGTGTGGCGGTAGACGAGCAGCTTCGCGGCGAGAACCTCAGCGCCCGGCTGCTGGCGGAGGTGGAACACGCCGCCCTGGCGCGGGGCCATTTTCACCTGTTTCTCTGCACGCGCCCATGTAACAAGGAGCGCTTTTCCCGCAGCGGCTTCTGGCCGATTGCCCAGAGCGGCAGCAGCGCGGTGCTGATGGAAAACACCCCGCAGGGGATCGCGCGCTACTGCCGCACGCTGGCACGCCAGCGCAGGTGCGGGGAGAAAATTGGCGCCATCGTGATGAACGCCAACCCGTTCACCCTCGGCCACCGGCATCTGGTGGAGCAGGCGGCGGCGCAGTGCGACGCGCTGCATCTGTTCGTGGTGCGGGAAGATGCCTCGTTCTTCCCGTTCAGCGCGCGCCTTGAGATGGTGCGCGCGGGCGTGGCGCATCTGCCGAACGTGACGGTGCACGAAGGCTCGCAGTACATCATCTCCCGCGCCACCTTCCCGGCCTATTTTCTGAAAGAGACCGGAAAGGTGCAGCAGGCGTGGAGCGAAATCGACGTGCTGATTTTTCGCGACCATATCGCTCCGGCGCTGGGCATTACCCACCGCTTTATCGGCTCGGAGCCGTTCTGCGATATCACCCGCCAGTACAACCAGACGCTGCACGACCTGCTTGCCGCGCATATCGAGGTGGTGGAGATGCCGCGCCTTAAAGCCACCGGCAACGCCATTTCGGCCTCGGAAGTGCGCCGTTTACTCAAGACACAGCAGTTTTCCCGGATCCGGGAGATTGTCCCGGCATCCACCTTCGCGCACCTTGAAACGCACTACCGTGCGCGTGCGGAAGTTGCATAACTATCAGGAATTTATCATGAATATTGTAAGGGAGGCGCTGGCCGGAACGCAGGAGTCCAGCGACCTGATGGTGAAAATCGCCCCCGCCGACGGCGAGCTGGAGATTATCATCCATAGTGAAGTGATTAAGCAGTTTGGCGAGCAGATCCGCCAGGTGGTCGACGAAACCCTGCGCGCGATGAACGTGCGTCAGGGGCTGATCGTCGTGGAAGACAAAGGCGCGCTGGACTGCGTGATCCGCGCCCGCCTGCAAAGCGCCCTTCTGCGCGCGGCCGATGAACAGGCCATCAACTGGGGGGCGCTGAAATGAGCAAACTCCGCCGCAGCATGCTGTTCCTGCCGGGCGCTAACGCCGCCATGCTCTCCACCGCGTTTATCTACCGCCCCGACTCCATCATGTTCGATCTTGAAGACGCGGTGGCGCTGCGTGAAAAAGACACCGCGCGCATGCTGGTGTTCCACGCCCTGCAGCACCCGATGTATCAGGATATCGAAACCGTGGTGCGCATTAACCCGCTGAGCACGCCGTTTGGCCTGCTGGATCTGGAGGCCGCCGTGCGGGCGGGCGTGGACGTTATCCGCCTGCCGAAAACCGACACCCCGGACGATATCTACGAGCTGGAAGGCCACCTGGAGCGCATCGAGCGCGACTGCGGGCGCGAACCCGGTTCAACCCGCGTGATGGCGGCCATTGAGTCGGCGGTCGGCGTGATCAACGCCGTGGCAATCGCCCGCAGCTCTCCGCGCCTCATCGGCATCGCCCTCGCGGCGTTTGACTACGTGATGGACATGCAGACCGAGCGCGGAGACGGCACGGAGCTGTTTTACGCCCGCTGTGCCGTACTCCACGCGGCGCGCGCCGCGGGTATCGACGCGTTCGACGTGGTGTGGTCAGACGTTAACGACGAAGCCGGGTTCCTGCGCGAGGTCGACCTGATCCGCAAGATGGGCTTTAACGGCAAGTCTCTGATTAACCCGCGCCAGATCGATCTGCTGCACAACGCCTACGCCCCGACGCAGGAAGAGGTGGATCACGCGAAGCGGGTGATCGAGGCGGCAGAAGAGGGCGAGCGTAACGGTCTGGGCGTGGTCTCGCTCAACGGCAAAATGGTGGACGCGCCCATTATTAACCACGCGCAGGTCGTGCTGGAGCGCGCGGCGGCTTCCGGCGTGCGTCGGTAAGGATGACAAGATGAATCAGACAGAACTTCTCCACGTGAATTTTCCCCATCTGCGGGACTTAAAGCCCTTTGATACTGCCCACAGCGCCACGCCGTGGCTGGCGGACGCTGACGCGAAGCACACCCGCAAGCTGTGCGCCTCCATTGAAGAGGCGGTGGTGCGCAGCGGCCTGCAGGACGGCATGACCATCTCCTTCCACCATGCGTTTCGCGAAGGCGACCGGGTGATCAACACCGTGGTGGCGCAGCTGGCGCGGATGGGCTTCAAAAACCTGACCCTGGCCTCCAGCTCGCTGATGACCTGTAACGAGGCGCTGATCCCGCACATCGAAAGCAGCGTGATAACGCGAATATATACCTCGGGGATGCGCGGCAGGCTGGCGGACGCCATCTCCCACGGGCTGATGGACGAGCCGGTGCAAATTCACTCCCACGGCGGGCGCGTGAAGCTGCTCCAGGACGGCGAGCTGAAGATCGACGTGGCGTTTCTCGGCGTGCCGTGCAGCGATGAATTTGGCAACGCCAACGGCACCCACGGCAAATCGAGCTGCGGCTCGCTCGGCTATGCGATGGTGGACGCGCACTTTGCTCGTAAGGTTGTGCTGCTGACCGAAGAGCTGGTGCCGTTTCCCAATATGCCCGCCAGCCTGGTGCAGGACCGGGTGGACTACATTGTGCAGGTCGAGAGCGTGGGCGACCCGGCGAAAATCAGCGTTGGCGCGGCGCGCGTGACCAGCAACCCGCGCGAGCTGATGATCGCCCGCTACGCGGCGGACGTGATTGAACACTCCGGCTACTTCAAGCCGGGCTTCTCCATGCAGACCGGCTCCGGCGCGGCAGCCACCGCCTGCACGCGCTTTATGGAGGAGAAGATGGAGCGCAGCGGCGTGACGGCGCGCTTCGCGCTGGGTGGGATCACCGGAAGCCTGGTGGATCTGCACGAGAAGGGGCTTATTGAAAAGCTGCTCGACACCCAGTGCTTTGACGGCCAGGCGGCGGCGTCGCTGGCGCGTAACCCGAACCACGTGGAGATCTCCACTAACGTCTACGCCAACCCCGGCAGCAAGGCGGCGTGCTGCGACCAGCTCGACGTGGTGATCCTCAGCGCGCTGGAGATCGACGTTGATTTCAACGTCAACGTGATTACCGGCTCCGACGGCGTGATGCGCGGGGCGTCCGGCGGCCACTGCGACGTGGCGGCTGCCGCGAACCTGACCATTGTGGTGGCGCCGCTGCTGCGCAGCCGTATTCCGACGGTGGTGAAGCGCGTGACAACGCGCCTGACGCCGGGGGAGAGCATCGACGTGCTGGTGACCGACCACGGCATTGCGGTGAACCCGGCGCGCCCGGAGATCCGCGATCGCCTGCTGGCGGCGGGGCTGAAGGTGGTCGATATCCACGCCCTGTACGAGCGGGCGATTTCCCTGACCGGCGTACCTAAGCCGATCGAATTTACCGACAAAATCGTCGGGGTGATCCGCTATCGCGACGGCAGCGTGATCGACACCGTTCGCCAGGTGAAGGAGGACGTATGAATACCGCGACACCCGTGCGGGCGGGTGTCAGCCTTGAGGCGCTGCTGGCGGCGAAAGAACGCCGCGCGGCACGCCAGGCTGACATGCTTGAGCACTATCAACAGCCGGTGATTTCCCTCACGCTGGTCACGCCGGGGGAAGTCAAAGACAGCCTGCGCTATCGCAATACGATGGGCGTGGCGCTCCAGACGTGCGACCAGCTGCTGTGGGAAAACCGCTGGCAGGTGCTCGACCGTCAGGTGCTGTGGCTGCCGACCGGGCCAGAGGCGCTGTGGTGCGTGGCGCACCCGGCGGTGGAAATCAAAGCCCACTGCGCGACGCTTGAGCAGACGCATCCCCTCGGCAGGCTGTGGGATCTGGACGTGATTTGCCCGGAGCACGGGCACGTCGGGCGGGTATCGCTGGGGGCGCACCTTCGTCGCTGCCTGATTTGCGATGAACCCGCGCACGCCTGCTCCCGCTCGCGCAAACACCCGGTCGAGCAGGTGACCGCCCGCGTGGAGAAAACGATCGATGACTGGTTTGCTCGCGACTAAACCGCGCCCGCAGAGCGTGCCCGCGCTTGCCGAAGAGGCGCTGTGGCGCGAGCTTGCGCTGACGCCAAAGCCGGGGCTGGTGGATACGCTCAACAGCGGCGCCCATCGCGATATGGATCACGCCCTGTTTGCCCGCAGCATTGCGGCGATTGCGCCGTGGTTTTCGCGATTCACCGAGCTGGGCCATCAGCATGCGGATAAGTCCGCGGGGGAGCAGCTGCGCATTATTCGTCCGATGGGCATCGCCTGCGAGCAGGCGATGTATGCCGCAACCGGCGGCGTGAACGCGCATAAGGGGGGAATTTTCGCCCTCGGTTTACTGTGCTTTGCCGCCGGGTGTGTGAAAAATCTCTCCGCAGACGGCCTCTGCTGTGAGGTAAGTAACATTTGCAGCGGGCTGGTGGCGCGGGAGCTGGGCGCACGCAGCGGGGCGGCGACGGCGGGCGAGCGGCAGTTTCAGCAGTATGGCCTGACCGGCGCGCGCGGTGAGGCGGAGAGCGGCTTTGCAACGGTGCGTAAAGCGCTGTCCGGGTGGAACGGCCATTCCCTTCACGACCTGCTGTTACGCCTGATGGCGATCAATCAGGACAGTAATCTGGTGTCACGCGGCGGCATGGAAGGGCTGCGCTATGTTCAGGGCTATGCGCGGGAGTTACTGGCAAATGGCTGGGATCGCGAGGCGTTGCGTAAGATGGATAACGCGCTGATTGAACGAAACCTGAGCCCCGGCGGCAGCGCGGATTTGCTGTCGGTGGGGTGGGTGCTCTCTGCAATAAAATAGCCGGGTGGCGGTTACGCCTTACCCGGCCTACGGTCTGGTCTTGTAGGCCCGGTAAGCGCAGCGCCACCGGGCACAACAATCAATGCGCGATTGGCTGCGCACCATTCGGCACGCGAACGTGCTTGTACTTGAACAGGGCGATAAACGCGAAGAACAGCACCAGCGAGTAGCCCGCGAAGATCAGCCACACCGGCTGCCAGTCGGTAATGCCGTTGGTGGTGTACATCTCGACCACTTTCCCGCTCACCACACCGCCCAGAATACAGCCGAAGCCGTTGGTCATCATCAGGAACATGCCCTGCGCGCTGGCGCGGATTTCAGGCTTGACCTCTTTTTCCACAAACACCGAACCGGAGATGTTGAAGAAGTCGAACGCACAGCCGTAAACAATCATCGACAGTACCAGCAGCACGGTGCCGAACGGGCTTGGGTCGCCGTAGGCGAACAGACCGAAGCGCAGCATCCACGCCGCGATACTGATCAGCATCACGTTCTTAATGCCGTAGCGGCTCAGGAAGAACGGGATGGTCAGGATGAACAGGGTCTCGGAGATCTGCGAAATCGACATCATCACGGACGCGTGTTCAACGATAAAGCTGCCGGAGAACAGCGGGTTATTGTCGAAGCTGTGCAGGAAGGTGTTGCCGAACATGTTGGTGATTTGCAGCTCTGCGCCCAGCAGCATGGAGAAGATAAAGAAGATCGCCATGCGTTTGTTTTTGAACAGCGCGAACGCGTCCAGGCCGAGCATGGTGCTCCAGCTCTGGTTTTTCTGCTGGTTAGAGACGGGAATGGTTGGCAGCGTCAGGGTGAAGACCGCCAGCACCACGGAGAGCGCCGCGCCGATGTAGAGCTGCATGTGGCTCAGCTCAAAGCCTGCGAAGCTCACGCCCCACATCGCCATGATAAAGCCGATGGTGCCCCAGATACGGATTGGCGGGAAATCGGTCACGATATCCATACCCGCTGATTTCAGGCGGTAGTAGGAGATGGTGTTGATCAGGCCAAGCGTTGGCATATAGGCCAGCGAGTTAAGCAGGATGACCATAAACATCGCGCCCGGCGTGGTGACTTCGGCCGCCATAAACAGCGTCCCGGCACCGACCAGGTGGCACAGCATGTACAGCCACTTGGCGCTCAGCCATTTGTCCGCCACGATGCCCAGCAGCGTAGGCATAAAGACCGCGGCAATACCCAGCGAGCTGTATACGGCACCGATTGACGCACCGTCGAACTTGAGCGTCACAAACATATAGGAGCCGAGCGTAGTCAGCCAGCTGCCCCAAAGGCAGAACTGCAGAAACGACAAGATTTTAAGCTGCAGCTTAAGGTTCATGTTACTTTCCTCACAAGAGAGCGGGAGATATGTTGTTATAGAAACATTCAGGGTTGGTATTTGATGCAATTCTATCAGCAGGCAACGATATGTTTTGTTACCTCCCGCAAAAAAATGCAATCCACATTAATTTGCAGTTTGGATTGTGATGCAAATAACGTTTTCGTATGGATGGGGCTGGCTGCGGTCTGATGCCCTCACCCTAACCCTCTCCCACAGGGAGAGGGAACCGATCGAGTGTTTAGAAAGTACAGCGACTCCGTTGCCTGCATTGAAGAAAAGCTCA
>NZ_CAXOFU010000039.1:0-19227 GCF_964208575.1 Enterobacter soli
GCGCTGGTGAACTCGATGCGGTAGCGGAACGGCTGGCTCAGGGCCTCGTGCCCCTCCAGGGCCAGCACGTCCAGCCCGGACGGGCACTCTTTTACCGCCAGCAGATGGTGGCTGTGGCTGAATACTAAAGAGGGATGACTGGTCATGAGTGCATTCCTTGTGACAGATCGTTTTACGGACTGAAAACATAGGTAAAAATTAATGGATTGCTCACCGCTTAATTTTTTTATAAACCCTACTTCAAAACCTTTACCGGCAAACCCTATAACAATAAATAATCAATCAATAATTTACGCGAATTATGTTTTCACTTTCAGTTTTAATTTCACATAACAAATCCACTAACACATTATTGAACCTCACGTTATAGAAAATTATTGTTATTTTTTAATCATACTTGTTTAATAAATGCATTTTTTCAAACAAATTAAATAATACAATTAATCTACAACCCATTCTTCTGCTGCCTGATCAACATATAGCGATTCAGCAGCTGATTCATATAGATATCCGTCTGCAGTAGAAGTGAAGGTGCAAGAGGTTCCCCGCTGTTATCCAGGCTCAGCTGGTAAAGCTGCTCCTCAACCGGAACCGAACGCCCAAAATCCTGCATGATGGTAAAGACCATCGACTTGAGTTCGGAACCGGTCAGGTATTTTCCTTTACGTTCATCCAGCGCATTTAATCGCCGGGTTAACTCTTGTAGACCATCCATTCCCTGATGCCATCCACCAAGCGCCTCAGGCGGCAAAGCATTGCCATTAATGTACTGCTGCCACTGGGTTTTCAGCTTATCGGCCTCGGCAGGCTCCGCTCGGGATGCCAGTACAAAACCGTATTCCTGGCGCCATAACGGAGGAAGCTGGCTAAGCGCCGTTAATGAACTCTCATCGGAACTAACCGGAACCGGCGTAGCGGGCTGCGGACCAACGTGTTGCCAGCCCCACAGTCCGGCACCGCCCACCACCAGCATGGTCATCACGCCCGCCAAAAATGCCTTCCACGGCCTGGGTGATGGCTCATGCGTAAGCGTGACGATATTCGGCTCTGGCTGTTCTTCGCGGGCAACATAAATCAGAGGATCGGGACGCGTGGCCGTAGCGGGCAGCACAACCGCAGGGCTGTCAATCTGGTTGTCGCTCATGTTTTCGAGACGCGTGGTCGCATTATGCATAAAGTTGCATAGCTCGTTTATCTGGCTGGCATTTTTCAGCTCCAGACGCTCCAGCACATCTCGCAGCGCGTTAAGATGCCGCTCCGCCTCGTAAACCTGCTGCAGATCGGCATAGCCCAGGGTAAGCGTGCGCAGCACAGACTGCAGACGTTGGCTAAAGCCTGACAAAATTTCCATTCTGGCGTGAACCGGCTGAGGCCACAGCGTGCCCCACTGGTTCGCCACCAGCGCCTCCATAATGGCCAGCCCTTCGTTTAGCCCCGTAATTCCTGCAATACGTGTCCGGGCGAGCGTGTACCAGGCGAGCGTTTGCAGCTCGATTCCGTTTTGACGAAACAGCGACAAACTCAGTTTCTCAACGCTCTGCCAGTCAACATCCGGACGCGCCGGATGGGACAGTTTTGCCAGTTCATCGCGCAGCACAGCATAATCCGACAGCGCGCGAGGATCGCCGCCGGTTTTAAGATGATTATTCATGGATTTTTCCCTTTATCCGCTAGGAGAGCAGGCCTTCCACAACGCTGAAAAAAGCCTCTTCATCGAATGCGATCTGGCGCTGAGATACAGACCCGGCCAGGCGGCAGGTCCAGTCCGTAATTTCACCCGAGCACATAAACAGACGCCCAAGAGGGATATTTTTGCCGTCGGCAATGAGCGTTATCTCCACGCATCCGGTCACACCGTGGCCGTACAAAAAAAGCGGGGTGAACTTTATCGCTCGGTCTTCAAAGCGCAGGATGATGCCCGGAACATCAAAAGCCCCTCCCGCGACCAGCAGATCGGAAAGGGACACGGAAAAGCCGTCTGCCGAGACACCCGTATCAGCCAGCCAGCCGGTCATTTTTTCCTGAAGCAGCCCCATTCGCTGGCAAAACGCAGCGATGTCGGCCTCACTCTTATTTTTGAAGGAACCGGTAGACGGCTGACGGGACTGGAGTTTTTTTAAGAATTGCGATTTTGCTGACATGTATTAACTAACTTCCTGTAGGAATAATGACAGGTCTCAGATTCGGGATTGATGGTCAAGATACTGCTGCTGTTTAAGATGGCGAAGCAGGACGCGCCCTTCCGGCATGAACTCCGTGCCGTAACGTACAAGCCCGACGCCTTTTAGTTCTGCATCGATGGCATAGCGGAGCTCGCCGGGTTGTAGCTGTTCGAGAAGGATCACCTTGATACTTTTCAGGCGCGGCTCAAACTTCAGCAGCACGCCCGAAAATGTGCTCATGAGCTGGTGAGCCGTGCCGGGCATGCCCTGGAGGATCCGGGTCATATCCGGCAGACCATAGTCCGGCAAATGCGCCAGCGTTCCGGCCCGGCAGTTGAGGATCCGCTGCATATTATCGAGCACGGAGAGGATCACCTGATTTTTTTCGTTGACCTGATGAAGCTCAAGGCCGCCACTGAAATGACCCGAGAGCATTTCATACAGCGAGGGGGTATTGTGTCCCTGCGGCATTAATCCTCCTTAACAGGCTGTAATGTCAGGTGGTTTTTCCCGGCTTCAACAATACGCGGCTTATCGGGATCGAGATTTTCCCGCTCGATGACCAGTCTCCAGGTATTATTGTCCATATCCGGATGGCGGAAGAGCCCAACAATGGCGACAAACTTCGCGTCGGCTTCCATCGGCATGTCGAGACTGGCATCGCCTCCAGGCTTAACAACAAGGTCGCGGCTCGCCAGCAAATCGCTTTTAAGAAGAGTGTCACCCTCCTTAAGCAGCTGTTGGTAAACCGTTTTGTCGAACTCCTTACGATCTTTCAGCTGGTAAACACGCACCACGACAGGCTCGGACAGGGAATTGCTTTCCCGGGCATCCGTGTTCAGCTCCTCACGCGCGGTGAAGTCTAAATGCAGGACCTTAATCTTCTTATAAAAGACAGAGTTGAAAGCAGATTTCGTCCCATCCGTAACGCTTTGCGTCAGCCCGCATCCGGTTATGTTTAACACCATCAGAGGCAGCAGCCAGCGGGAGATTTTAGTCAAACTTGTACGCAACACTTCGATTTCCTTGTTGTGGTTTAGCAGGCTGCAAACCCGTGTAATTACCCAGCTCCGTGGTAAAGGTCAGAGGGATATCATCCGGAAGATCATCGCCTTCGGCGCCCAGTACACCGTTCATCCCCAGCCAGAACGCCCCTTCACCAAGCGGAGGCACTTTTAGCAAACGCGTCCCTATCGTCAGGGTGATTCGGGCCTTAAAGCGCCAGCCCAAATAGACCCTAAGCATCACCAGAAAATCCTGATACAGCAGACCGTCCGGCTTCCAGCCCTCAGCTTCCTGCTCGTTATCGGTAGCCAGCGCGATCAGCAGCTGACTGTTGGCATCCATCGCCTCATCACCGAGGGGCGTATTGCCATCGAGCAGAAAATCCCGATCGTCATAAAATCCCAGCGGATGGCTGATTTCGACAGGCCTCAGGCAGTAAGGACTGACGCGCACCGTTGTATGAGGCGCCAGCAGGCTCACCAGCGCCTGCACTCCCTCTTGCGTTTTGGCAGGCTGACGTAACACGCCAAGCAGAGCAAGGAACCGAGATACCGGCGTAGCAATGTGGTTCGCTGTGCCTGGAATACCCAAGCCGACCAGGCCCAACAGAGACTGGGAGAGCGTATCCGCTCCCCCCGCTTCGAACGTGGCCGGATAGGAGTATTTGCGCCAGATACGATAAAACTGCGTCAGAATGCGATGACTGAAAATATCGAGAAAGCCCTGAAGCGCCTCGTGCCCTTCCCTGCGCTGGGTAATGTCATCGAGATACGCGGTCGGCAGCGGCGAATCTACGCCGTACAGGCCCATAAAGGTGGTGCGAATAACCGGCGGCTTATTCTCGTCCTCTTCGTCGTACTCGACTGCCCTGAATTCACTGGTCGGGAATCCCATCCCCGGATGCGGGCAAAACCGTACCGGATCGTCCGAAGGATGGCTGCTCGAGCCCAACAGAGGCTTGTCGGGCTGACGTTTTTCCAGGAGCTGACAGAATCGATAGAAATTAATTCGGGTCAGTTCGGCCTCAAGCCTTGGCGTTAACCGGGAATACGACGGTTGTGTTTCTCTTCCCATTCGAGGCGCTCTCCGGTGGGTTGCAGGGTGATGATAAGGCGGTTAAAGAGGTAAATATCGGTATAGAGCGCGAAGAATCGGCTCAGCATCTCTCCGAACAGACAAATATCTCCGCGACCCGCAAAGCCATGACTGTCCAGAGTCACTTCAATCTGCACGCCGCGCACCAGATAGCCCTGTTCAAAGCGCTCTGTTTCACTGTGCTTCACGTCGATAATGGCTTCCAGACGGCGGCGGTTCATCTCGCTGTGCGTCCATTCATACAGGGCCAGCGTACCGCGCAGGACCTCTGCGTTGTCCATCATAGAGAGGAAGCCGCTGCCAAGATGGCTCAGCACACGCCAGTGGAAGCGATCCTGATCCGGCGGATAACACGGCAGCGTAGGCGCACAGAGATTGCGCACCGCGATACTGGCTGATGTGGTCTTCATCACCGTATCAAGCACCGTGCTTTGTAACGCTCGGCGAGGTAGTTGACCGTTCGTTCCGGTTAGCGTCAACGACAGGCTCTCATCGGCAGGCACCGTATGGTTGTCGAACGCCTCTCCCCCGAGGATAAGCCAGGTGTTATAGAGCCCGGAAGGACCGCGACGAACGCGGGTGTGGTAGTAATATTCCGGCGCTTCGTGGCGCATCATTCCGCCTTTATGACGGAAGCTCGAGAACGGCACATACATATGCTGGCTGGATGACATCACGGAATCCACGGCATAAATCTCTGTATGTCCATCCTGCACGCGCATTGGTCGAAGCAGGTATTCCGTCTGCAGCGAGTTCAGCGTTAGCGGATCGGATTCCAGCGGGAAAAGATTGATTACCGGCACGCAGTTCAGGCGAAGATGCTTCTCGGTGAAGCTGAAGTCATGCTCCCAGCGTTCGTTAAGAACGACGTCGATTTCAAACCATTTAAGCTGAGCGGGTAAAGCAACCGTCTCCAGACCGCGCAGCCCGGTAAACATAAACTTCTCCCGGAAGGTGAAGTACTCAAGCAGCAGCTGATAGCCGCTGAAACTGCTGTCGCCTTTCGGCCATAAACCGTCGTTGTCGCCAAAGCCCATAGCAGTGAAGTGTCCGTCGAGCGGTCTTCTGTCCATATCGTCAGGCAGACGCAGCCATAGACGTGCGACATTCATGGTAAAGGCTTCGTGCATTGCACAGGCTAAAGGGGCATCGGCATCGAAGTAGAGCGGTATACAGCTGAGATCGATCCGGCTCCAGTCCGCAAGATCGCTACAGTAAAAACGCAGCGTCACTACCGAACGACCATCAGGATCGGTAGTTAAACGGGCCTTATCTAGCGCCAGCGGCTGAAGGTTTATCTCTTTCGTCGTGGTATAACGGCAGCGCGTCGCTTTTTCACCAATCGGGCGTGAAACAACCTCAAAGCCTTTGCTAACGCACATCGGCTCTTTCATTTCACGCCAGTCAGGAGTGAATTCAACGACGGACATAGAGGGAATGGTTCGCAGGTAATGCGGCCAGAGCAGGCTGACCAGCCCTTCGGTCAGTTCCGGCAGGTCATCGTCGAGCTTCTCGCGCAGCCGCCCCATCAGGAAGGCGAATCCTTCGAACAGACGCTCCACATACGGGTCACGCGCCCCCGCTTTATCGAGATTGAGCATGGCGGCCTGCTCAGGATGAGCGCGAGCAAATTCTTCACCCGCTTCGAGCAGGTAGCGCATTTCGGCGTCGTAATAACGCAGGGTTAAGTCGTCCATATGAGTATCTATTTAGTTAATTATTACTGTTACACGATTAAATAAAATTAGTATCTAAAAAAATAAAACGCGTCAAACATACATCTTTCACTTAACAGCCGGAAAAAAACGTTGCGCCGTTGACTAATCATGCTGTTACATTGCCAGGCAATAATAAGTTAAACATAATAATGACATTCCCCCACCCTCCTCACGCTTTGTCGCACGTAGCAGATGAGATGACGCATTCTATTGCCATTTCCGACACCCAACCAGAAGCCATACCGAACAGATAGTATATCCTTTTATTTTAATACTAACCTGCAACCAAAAATAATGAGCATGTTAATACCAAGGGAGATGTAATGACATATTTTAAAGAAGATGCAGGTGAATTTATTTTATTTCCTCGCCTTGCTCGCAAATAAAAAAACAAACCAAAATATAGGAAACGTAAACATTAAAGCGATTAATGCAAGACTTAATGATATCCAGGAAAAATCATCACATCATGAAAAATTAGGCAATCAATAGACTCATAAAACCAGAGATTTAGAAAAGAAACTAAAATAAGGGATGAGATTATTATTGCAAAAACAACTCTTATTTCCCATGCTGTTAAATATATCCCTCTGATAATTTTCTCAATTGTTCGTCTTAACAACCTTATATCTCAGATTCAATAAAACCTTCTCTTTTATAGTTAAATATGAAAGTGCAGATATAATCCTTTCGAAAATCATCTATCATTTTGGGTGCAGAGAGAAGCGTACTTAACGTAGCGTGAAGCAGTACCTGGCATCCAACCCGAAGGAATTCCATTACAACGAGTATAACCCCTATCCAGTAATTCACTTGGATAAAAGATGGAAAACAACGCGCCTAAAATAACGATAGCAATACAACTCCATTTTAAAAAAGGAACATAGCCATCCATCTTTTTAAATGCGAAATCCCTCCCCTTAACAAAAAGTAATATGAAATAAAAAAATGGAAAGATCATTATAACAGGAAGTGCGATCAGTGAAATGGACAACCACGAAAAAACTATATCATCTTCAAATAACCAATATCCCAAAAATATATATCGCCCAAGATAAAAACACAGAAAATCCAAAGCCAAAATAATGACTATGGCCAGGCAAGGACGAATCTTAGCCTCAAACATTAGTATAATCTCCTTCGGATGTTCATTAAATTCTCCTGAACATAATTTCGGAATTCCTCTTCAATTAGTTGCTTTCCTTTTATCAGCATCTGTTCGGCATACATAGCTCCGAGATCCAGAATACCCTTTTCAGCCTCTCTTGCTTTATATGCGAATTCTTGTTGCGCAGATTCGATATATGCGACAATCTTATCAGTCATCCCAAATTTATCATCCAAAACATTTAAGGTAATCGTAGCAATGGCTCCCACTGCGACAACTAATGCCATGTTAGCAACAATCCATGGTGTTACCATTACGAGCCCTACCCCCCATACGACTGCCGAGGCTATTCCTATTTTAATAACATCGGTTGCCAGACTATCGATAAATTCAGATAATGAGGTTTCGTCGTTCATTATGTAATCGATTGTGCGATACGCGGCAGCAACATAAAAGGTCAATCGTGCACCTGAAATGATTGACTTTGCCAGCCCATACTTACCTATACCAATATCAACAATTTTTGGATTTTTTGCAGCAAAGACTGGCGCTTTTAAAATTTTCCGAACGGCTGGATACCCACTGATTTTAATGAGTTCAGTTCCTTTATGATTCACATACACTGTAGCTTTTATGCCAAAACTACCTAACTGGCTAATTATCATCGATGTAGTGACAACATCTTTTATGTTCGTACCATAGTTAACGACTATTTTTCCTGGAATACTGTCTGTAATTGTAACCCAACCATTCTTCCATGCCCCCCAGGAAGATAAAATTTCAAACACTTCTGGAAGAGTCAGTAACATAACATCCTGATTTTTATGCTTTAGCATCATCCTTAAATTTTCATCAGGTAAATCCAGAGTATTTTTTAACACAGGGTAATCGGAAACAAACCCTGCCTCAGATTTCTCACCTGTTAAATAAGAAGGAAACTTACGATTAGAGTTATCTGGTGATGCCTCTGTCGAATCATTTTCGGGAGCTGAACTACTGCCGCCTTCATAGGTGTCTTGTAACATAGAGGGTACAAAACGCGCATTACAAGGACAAGTGCTTACACTATCAAGTGTACCAGCCATATTGCGACCATGAATGGTATCATTTGGAATACCTCCGGCAATTAAAAACGTCCCAGGATGTTTGCCGCAGGATACTCTGTCCTTGTCCCGAGCTATCGCTTTTCCAAATAAAGTATGATCGGAAGCACCTTCTAAAATCCTGCCGCCACAGGTCGTTTGATCTCCCTGTACAAGAAAATATCCTTTTGCCATAACAGTCTATTCCTTCAGTTGCAAAGTATCGAAGCTCGCGCGGCATCCAATGTGATAAGACCTGATAAGAGAGTGTCCATTTCAGACTGCAATCGCACTTTATCCGCTTCGCTGCGGCTCGCTTTTGCCCGCAACAGCTTCAGGCGACGGGCTTTAACTTCAAACGTCAGCTCCGGCGTCCATTGTTCAAGCGTAAGCGTGCGGGCGCTGCCATCGAGTTCACCCAGCAAATACAGCGCCATTTCATTTTTGCCGTACTGCTCCGTCACGCGCGCCATTAGCAAACGCATTAGCCATCGGTCGCGAGAAGAGGTGTAACCCGGACGGGTTTGTAACCAGTTGATGGCGGCATCAATACCCTCGCTGTCAGCTTTTGCCAACACTTCAGGCTCCAGCATCAAAACGTCATCACTTGACGATGCTGATACCGCAACCGCCTCACCTTTCCAACCCGCCACATCATCCCGAACCTTTTCGTTAATCCAGTTCAGCGTAACTTCGTCGGCGAAGGGGGTGCCGTCGTTGAATGCCAGCGTTTCCAGTCCCGGCAGACGAGCAAGCAGTCCTTTCAGGTCACGGCAGATGATGTCAGCACGGACGGTATCGGCATCGAGCCTTACCAGCGCCTGCCACGTATACCACTGCACATCCAGCCACAGGTGGTTAACCCCTTGAGCCAACAGGATGTCGGTATGCTCCAAAAGTTCTGACCAGCTGTTTTGCAGGTAAAGACGCTTTAAATGCGCTTTGTTGTCAGGTTTAGGGGGAACCAGACGGGTGCGGCCAGATGCATCCAGCGGCGGTAGCTCTGTTAGGGTGTCCCAGCGGACGCTTTTTAACAGGTGATGACCAGCAAGCCAGCCGCCCGGTCGATCGCGCAGATATTTCGCCAGCACTTTTGCCTGGTCGAGCAAATCGCGCCCTGACGTAACGGCATTCATGAGGGGCGCTGAAGCGCTGGCTGACGATGAAAGGGCACTGTCCTCGCGGCTGGTCTGCGGCACCATGCTGTTAGCGCCACCGCTCTGTGCCAGCCTGAGATCAAGTGCACGATAAAGCGCGCCAAGCTCAGGACGCGCTTGCGGTTCAAATGTCTCGAACCGCTTTTCAGCCAGCAATAATGCCGCCGTAATGCGCTGCATCACGGCCACATCCACTTCAGGATACAGCGACAGGCTATCGGTGACGCGGCTACTGCCCAGCCATTCGAGGGCTGTTTTGCAGCTGCGAGCGCGCTGGGGGTGAAGCTGATTTCCGAAACGTTCAAGCATCGCCGCCATCAGTTCCAGCCCTTCAGCCAGCCCGGCTTCGCCGTCCTGGTGTAAGCGGGCCCAGGCGTAAAAAGTGACTACCCGCAAATCCTTGCAGGTGGTTGTCAGGAGTTTTTCTGCCAACTCACAAATCAGTCCCGTATCAATACCAGAGAGCTTGTTGACCTCTTCACGAATGCGCTGGAAATCATCGTCGTAACCCGGATCTTCTCCAACCGGGACGTGGCTGTTAACAGGTGCAAGCCAGCGTTCCCAGTCAGCGGCACGCTCACGCGCCTGACTCATCAGCGCATTTTCTTCAACACCACAGCTGCTGAGTAAATTTTGTAATAAAGTCATTAATCCTCTCCGTCCATGGCAATGCTGTCGTTGCTGGAAATTGCTTGTGCTGCCGCTGCGGGATCCACAGTGAAAATCTGATCGGGCAGTTTGAAGTTTCTCAATGCCAGCAGCGCCAGCGGGCCGCTTCCCAGCTGAGAACGCAGCACCCATTGCAGCGTGCGCCCATCCGGAGCGGTATAGGTCATCATCCACTGGCTGCGGTCAATCTGCTGGCGATTGCCCTGTTCCAGCCAGCGAATAAAGCCCCACGTGCCGCTGTAATCGCCGTACAGGCGAGCGCCCGCGCTGGTAGAAGTCCAGGTCAGCATCGTGCCCGGCTTATAGGTTTCCCCTGGCCAGCGGAATGACTGCCAGTCAGCCATCTGGTTGAAATAGTGGAGCTTCTGTCCGTCGATAGTGAGCTGTGTTTCAACGACCTGCGCCGCCGGGCGAGCCTGAAGCTCAAAGCTGATCCCCTGACTGCCATCGGTAAACAGGATATCCGACAGCTGGCTCAGCTGATTAACGGCCTTGAGGAAGGCCGGATTAAACGTTAACCCCTGGCTGTGCGCATTATCCGGTACCCACTGGCTTCCCTCTTTATGCAGCACGCCGCTGAGCTCCGTCGTCAGGAAGCGATCGATGCGGCCCGTATCTTTACGGATAAACTCGGCCAGCATCGGCAGTGAAGCATCGCTTTTTGTGGCAGCAAACGGGAAGCGACCATCAAATGCCGTGCGCCAGTTCCCGACGACCGAGCGGCTCCATCTGTCGTTGAGGCTGGCGGCTGACGGCTGAAGCACCGTTTCCCAGGCCTGCGTCAGAGGTTGTACGAACATCGTATTGCCGAATCCGCTCCACTCTTCGCCAAGGCTGGCAGCCACCAGGCTTCCGTATTGCTGGGTATCGGTCAGATCAACGCTTTTCCCCTGGAAGACGGTTTGAGCCAGCGTCTGCATCATCTCCTGCGGATCTGAAGCGCTGGCAACCTGCTGAAGACGCAGGCGAACGCGGGTGATTCGGGTCAGGTAAGTTTGCAGACTGAGCGTACTGTCCGCGGACATCACGTTACCGGCGTTGTTTTTCCCCATCAGCGTCAGTAATGGCCCGAAGGTGTCATCCAGCGGTCCCTGAGGCCCGGCGGCACTCTGATCGATAGCCGGTTTATCCTTGTTACCAATCAGATCTTTAGCCGACTTGATAATCGAATCAGACAGGCCTTCACGCTGCTGGCCCGTCTGCCCCTGCCACGCCAGGGTGTTCATCAGGGCAATCAGCGGCGACTGACGGACATCGCTCATCAGGGTCAGCTGGTCTGTGACGTCTGCAATATTGCTCGTCGGATTCCAGTGCAGGCTGTTGAGGAAGTTCAGCCAGCTACCGGCGAAGTCGGTAAAGTAGCGCTCGGTCAGGCGGGCTTTTAATGCCTCTGGCGACATATCTGCCGACACGGCCTTACGGCTATCGCTCAACACCCAGTCAATCTCGTCCCGGCGAGAGTTCGCGGCCTTTTCAATGGCCTGCTGAACGCCCCCTTCCCATGCCTGACGGGTGAACATGCCCGGCACCACTTCATCCGTAGAGAACAGACGGCGGGCATCGGTACTGCTGGTCATGTCTTCCAGCGTCACATCGGCAAAGTTACGACGCACCGATTTGAGCATGTTCTCGTACAGCGTTCCCTCTGCGTTACGACGGCCAATCTGCTGCAACAGGACCTGCCGGCTCTGGCTAACAAGCGCATCATCGGGGGTGATTTTCCACTGCGGCTGCTCAGGCAGCATCGCAATATAAAACTCCCACAAATCAGGGGTAAGGAGCTGCCACAGCCCGTTTGAAATCCCCATGTGGGATGGCTGAACCGATTTCATGGTTTGTGCGTAGAAGACGCTGTCCGTTTTGTCCGGACGCGCCATCATCAGCCAGGCTTTGAGCTGGTCATAACCCGGTTTTGCGAGCTGCGCGCGTCTGTCGCTGTTAGGCTCGGAGTTAATTAGCGCGGTCAGTTTTTGCGAAAGCGCGGCGCTGGCCGGATCGCGGAGCAGTCGATTATTCGCCACGCCATACCAGGGCAGCATCGCGCCGAGAAGCGCCTGATTATGGTCGAGCCCAAAACGCTGGAACCACGGGGTCCCGTCCTTAATATGATGCTGCAGTCGACCCGCATCGTTACGCAGCTCGTTGAGGGCCGTCAGCTGATAATCCGAAACCGAAGGATGTTCTACCAGGGTACGGGCTTTGCTCGCAACGGTAGAAATTTGGTTATAGTTCAGAGCAAACGAGAGCAGAAGCCCGCAGCCCCAGACGCCCAGCACCGCCATGATCGCCCATGCGAGCGTCTGCTCCCATGGCATCCCAACGCGGCGACCGCGAATGCGGGTGCAGTCATCGATGATGCCTTGCCAGGTGGGTGGCAGCGTTATGCTATGGCGTTGTAACTCTGGAATGTATTGATTATCTTCATCGGCCTTAGTTTCTTCATGACCTTGTGTCAGACTAAACGTCAGACCTCGTAATGGGATGCGTTGCTGATCGGCATACAGCCATGGAGACAATTGCTGAGCCCAACGGTCAATCCCACCTTGTTTCAAGGAATGAGCAAGGCGGAGGAGAAAATCATTCTGCCTGTATTCTGCTATCTGATTTACACCTTGTGCCCGTAAAAGCGGAAGCATCAATTCCAGCTGGTGGGTAATATCGTCAGAATTTGCGCGAAGTGGGAAAAAAGCGCCTACAGCTTGTTGAATACGGTCCGTCTGAGACCAGTCGCTCTCACATAGCTTCCAAAGCCACACTGGGGGAGCATAACGCAATAGTCCACTGATTTTTTCCAGTCCGCGCAGATCATTATCACTGATTTGAGATGTAAGATTGAGACTCTGAGGTATCACCCTCACAACTCCATCCAGGGGATGCCCACGGCGTAATTTACGAAGCGTTTCGAATTTATCCTTGTCCGGCTCTTCAGTCAGACTACCACAGTAAATCAATACAGTGCGGTTGCCTTCCAGCCACGTATTTTTTTTCAAACCCGGTAGTAATTTTTCGATGGCATCGTCATTGCCCGTAACCAATAGCAGACGAACTTTACTACGCCAAAAAATAGTATAACGCGACCGCAGATGACGTTTAAGATCGAGAGTTAATTTCTCGTATGATGATGTTTTTTTATTAGATGCCACTTTTTCTTTGATAACATCATCTCCTTTAACATCCTTAACCTTTTCATTAAAACCTTTTTTACCCGCCTGACGTAACAGAGGAATTAAAATCGCAATGAATATCGCCAGAATGGCTGAAATGGTGAAACTAATAGTTACCCATTTTAACTGAAGCGAGCTATCAGAAATAATGCCCAAGCGTTCAGGTTGTTTCCAGGAGACTAAACCTACCCCCAAAGATAAAAGAAGCATTATAAAGAATATAATTAGAAGCATAGCTTCCGCAGATTTCGGCACAAAAAATGTGATAATACGCTTCAAGATTCCTTCTCCTGTAATGCAACAGCTGGCATTATTAATCCACTCCACATTAAGTTTTTTGTTCCATCTCCAATAATCAGCATCTGCGGGATTTCCATTTGCTCTGCAGCACATGCAGCTGCAGAGCAAATCAGCCATTGGGATGCTGCGCCTGCGTGGCCAATCGTTGTATCCGGATAAATGATATTCTCTGGCTCAACTGCTTCAGTTGGGTATTTCCCAACATTTTTAATAACAGTTTGATACTGTTCTGCTGTCAGGTTTGATAACCATATACTTTTGACTACATTGTCTTGCAAAGGAACATTATATGCAGCCTGCTGCATAGAGCACTCGAGAGCATCCGAAGTCGAGAGGTCGGGTCGGTGTAAGAATGCCTTTGGCGAAATAGTTCTTTGAGTTAATCGATTACCAAACAATATTGCTGACATTGCTTCGGCAGTTCCATCTGGTTTGCCGGGATCAACCTGCATCGCCAGTACAAGTAGAACTGCATGATCATGGATATTATTTTCGAGCCAGTCTTCAATAAGCTCCATTCCACTTCCTGAGATAAACTCCATGGAATAATCTGAGCAATGGTTTGACATTAACTCCCTGATAGTCCCTTTAACATCAGAGTGTTCAACCGATGTGGATAGTTCGGTCAAAATTTTAACCGGTGTATCTGAAGGTAGATTTTTAAGGATTTGAGTAATAGGGATTAATAATTCATTCAGGCACTTTTTAATTAGAGTCAACACTGGCTCAGTATTTGAGTACGGCAGTTGAGAATGCCGTATACCACTATTTCCTCTTCGATCTATTTGAGAAATAATACCATCCTTGTTTTTCATTAAACTTTGCAAGGGAGAGAAACTCGACTGATCAGATATATGGCATGTAATAAAACCGGAGTAAAGAATTTGCAATGCACGACGACTTTTTCTGGTTTGATTTAGAATCCAATCTTCCCTGGCTTTATCCATACCATTTGCACGAATATGTAGGATTAGCCACATTAAAACGTACACAATAAAAATAGCCAGCCACATTAAGAAGATAGTTAAAATAATCCATACCCACGAAACTGTCTCGACATGGCTACCAAAAAGGACTTTAAGACATATGCTACCGACTAGAAAAAAAACTATTAGCGAAAAAAACCATTTTATTAGATTGATATTTTTTGGTCGGTTTGCAAGAGGGGGGAGATTCTTTAAATCATAGGGATTTTTTTTCATAGGTTGCAAGAGATTTATTTATGAAATATTTATTTTATTGTTAACAAGTTTAACTTGCAGTTTTCCAGAAAAACGGACTGGGACAATAAACATTGCCCCATCAAATAAAAAAACCATCCATCTCAACTTTATAATTTGATGTTCTAGAATTAAAAATTTGCATTCATTTCTTAAATTTAAATATTTAACTTTCAGTTTTAATCAAACACATTACCCTTCGCGGACAATAAATGCCTTTTCTCGTTCGGGCCAGCTGTACAATTCCTCCGGTGTGCCGTTGGGAAAAAATCCCTCCCCGGGAACGTTTATATACTCATCCTCTACCCGACGAATAAGCGTCCAGCCCGTTTCCGCCCAGCGACTTTCATCCCATGTATATACTGATTTTCCAGTTTTAGGATTTACCCAGTCATCACGAGTGACACCCTGACGGCAAACGGGCGGCTTTCCGAAATTTACGCCCGGGTAGAGCAGTTGCGCTGACGCAAAATCGACGTCTGGAAGATAAATTCCGGTAACGGTAGGCACTTCATCCTTCTCCACCCGGACTTTTTTATCCAGAACATAGCGTGGAATGCGCCGCGGCAAAGATGAGGATGGATAAAAATCCTCGCCCCTAAGATAGGTTAAATCGCCTTCTTCCCATGAATCGTCTGTTGTAAAAGTCATATTCTGATCAAGCTTATACGCCTCCGATTCCGCCCTGGCTATCCGGGTCTGCTCTTGATCTGTCATCCAGCCATTCCAGAATTCACTTATTCCTCTGCTGAATTCTTTCATGGCATGTCCTATCTTGAATGCGGTAGGATCATTATGCGTACGTAAAATAAATGCATTACTGTATTGCTCGCGCGCAGAACGGATATTTGGCAGTACCCGACTTCCCCAGACCACGTCACCCTGTTTCCACAAAGGCTCATTGCGGCCGCGAACAGGCAATTCCTGCAAATAACGCGCGTAAGCGGCTGCATGGGCATCGATAAATTCAATGATCGCATCCCTTGTGGCCGCAAAATGTTCAATTGAGCTGAACTGCTCCAGCAGATAACATTCCAGAGGGTGGAGTGTTGCCATCTTATTTCGTCCTGAATACCGACCCGTTATCGTCGCGCTTTATCAGCGTCCAGCGAACGCGCTGCGTCGTACCCTCCACACCCGTGAGATATGGCAGCATCTGCCCTTCTCCGACGGATACGTATTTCATTTCATTTCCGGTAAATACCGACCATTCACCGGAGTGCGGACTCCGCTCTCCTGACCAGGCACTGAAATATTCCCCTTCGCGTGTGACAAACGCCTTTTCACGCTCTGGCCAGTTGTACAGTTCTTCCGGTGTGCCATTGGGGAAAAATCCCTCCCCGGGAACGTTTATATACTCATCCTCTACCCGACGAATAAGCGTCCAGCCCGTTTCCGCCCAGCGACTTTCTTGCCAGGAATAAATAGGCATACCCGTGTCAGGATCCACCCACTCCTTACGCTTAACACCTTGACGACAGATGGGTGGTTTCCCAAAATTCACGCCAGGGTAAAGCAACTGTGCAGGCGCATGAGCAACGTCTGGAAGATAAATACCGGTAATAGTCGGCAGTTCGTCCTTTTCTACCCGGACTTTTTTATCCAGAACATAACGTGGAATACGCCGTGGCAAGGTTTCCAGTTGATAGAAGCTGTTTGGCCCCAGATAGGTAAGATTGCCTTCCTGCCATGTGCCGCTGATGGTCATGCTCAGGAGTTGGTCAAGTTCGTCAGCCTTCGATTCCGCCCTGGCTATCCGGGCCTGCTCTTGATCCGTCATCCAGCCATTCCAGAATTCACTGATGCCTTTTCTGTAATTCTTCATCGCATGACCGATATTGAAAGCTTCCGCATCATCATGAGTTCTCAGAATATATGCGTTGATATAGCGATCTTTGCCTGGCCGAATATTCGGCAGAACACGATTTCCCCAGACCACATCGCCCTGCTTCCATAGAGGATCATTACGACCACGCACTGGCAGTTCTTGCAAATAACGCGCGTAAGCGGCTTCATGGGCATCGATAAATTCAATGATCGCATCCCGTGTGGCCGCAAAATGTTCAATTGAGCTGAACTGCTCCAGCAGATAACATTCCAGAGGGTGAAGTGTTGCCATTTGATTCTCCCTTACTCAAACCATTTATGTTTATTTTCAAGGTGCGGCAGCCCGAGGTAAGGGGCCGCAGGATCGCTCTCAACATCCTGGTAACCCCAACCAGTTTTCAATCTTTCGCCCGTAAATTCTTTTTTTAAATCTGTGGGGTTCACCATAATCTGTACGGCACCACCTTCGAGGGAAAAACTCTTGTCAATATCATTTAACTGAGTTCCAGCTCTTCCTTCCCACACTTTTAGTGATTTACCCGGAGGCACGGTATAGACCACATATTCACCGTTTTCATTCCAGCTTTTCCACACCGCGAAGCGGCGTCGCCAGTCACTTTTAGATTTCAGGGAGTTAAATTCACTTTCTCGCATCCAGCAGATACTGTTATCACCAGATGAGGGGTCAAGAACCCGGTACAGTTTTTCTCCTGGCGGAAGCTCAATGGCACGCATTGAGCTATCAAAAGTATCAAATTTACCATTTAGCGGCGATTGCCTGTCTGCAATTTTGCGAATGTCTGGCCAACCTTTTTGTATGGCAACTAACTGATCTTTTTCTAATGCTTCTAAAGGCGGATATCGTGCCGGAATGTTTTTATCCACCCACTCAGGTTGATTTGCTTTAAACAGTTCTGTTTCTTTCGCTGCACGCTCTGTCCCCAGAACATGATTATTATTTCCCACTCGTGCACGATAAAGATTATCCCCTTCAACACGCAGGCGGTTTGCCAGACGTTCAAGGTAGTCATTCACGGGTTTCAGAGCCTTCGCCAGCATTTTATCTGCCAGACCACGCACCTCCATAAGCATATCCCAGAGTTCAGCGATCGGGCGACGCAGCGATGCAGGTCCCCAGGAAATTGCGGTGTCCAGCAGACTGCGCGTTGCCGCTAATAATTCATCAAAAGCTTTTAACAAGGGCTGAACAGACAGAGAGCTATTAAGGGTGCGAATCTGCTTTTCAAGAAAGTGGTACGCATTATGAATTTTTTTCGATTTCAGGGTGGAGCGCACTGCGGGAATATCCAGGAATGTTTTCAGCAAATCGATACTTTTTTCAATAGATACAGCGATCACACTCCCTTTCTTTGTTCCGTTAAGGAATCCCTTACGGCCTGACAGCAAAAGCACCTTAACACCTCCTTTTACGAAGGATCCCAGAGTTGGAAATAGCCCTATCAATGTCAGACACAGCGCAACCCAGGACCAGGTGTTATCACTGTCTTTCTTAATCTTTTTACAGTTTGCAACGAGATCCCGAATATCACAGATTTGATCGACCAAAGGGATCATTGAGATCAGCGTTCCAGTCACTACCTGCCCAGTGGTCTGAGATTCATTAAAATCCCCCTGAATGGTTTCCCATATCCATTCACCTGCGGCTTCCATTTTTCGGGCATACCCAGAGAACCATCCTTCCGGGGCTGGCTGATAAAATGCCAGCGCATTTTGAAGATCCTTATTCATATCCTTTCCTGCTAACCGGTGAATGAAGAAGAAGTCGCCTGATTTAATTCCTGATATGACGGCCATGGGGTGTCGGGTAATGGTTCTGGCAGTTGGTAAACAACGTTTGCATCTTCATTTGGAACATTCTTGTGCAGTGAATACCCCTTTTCATCGAGTTTTCCCTTTAATACCTTTCCTCCTTCAAACGTGATCGTATACGCCGCACCTGCAACAGGCTGGTTATCTGGATCGAAGAAATTCAGTGCCAGATTTACCGCTCCGCTAATTTCCCCCGGAAGTGCTGCCAGCGCTATTTTCATACTGGCTTTTTCCTGCCTGCCATAATGTGCCGCCCGGGTCCGGTAATCCCCCGCCGTCGCCTGCTCTATCCCGTTCGCATCCAGCGTGATGTAACTTCCTCCGCCGTTCAGCGTGATTTTCTTCTTCGCGATGATTTTGATTTCATCTTCCGTGCTCACGATGCTGATGTCCTTCCGCGCAAGCAATGCCATCAGTCCGTTCTGCGCCTCCACCTCCACCGCCCCCTGGTTCGCTATCAGCTTCATCCCCAGCTTTCTCACAAACACGCTCAGCGCATTACCCACCCCCACGAACAGGTCCTTCACCACGCTCACGTCACCGCTCCTGCCCGCCGTCGCAATCAGGTTCTTCACCGCCGACACCTGAAGGTGCCCGCCGCTCGTCAACGCCACCCCCTCCGGCGCACTCATCAGCAGCACCGATTTCTTCAGGTCCGTCAGCCGCTGCTCCAGCAGCTTTATCTGCTCCCCCACCTCCGCCGCTCCCGCCGTCGCCTTCTGCGCGTCCTCCGAGATGCCCGTCATCTGCTCCTGCGCCGCCTTCAGGTTACCCAGCGCCGCCGCCATTTCGCGCACCTCGCCCTGCGCACCCGACTGGCCGTCCGCGCTGATGAACAGCCCCTTCCGCGCCCGTATCGCTCCCCAACTGTCGGTTCGCAGCTCGAACCC
>NZ_CAXOFU010000040.1:0-17743 GCF_964208575.1 Enterobacter soli
GGGTGGTCAGGGAGGCGGCGGTGAGCCTCCCTGACACGTTCACAAGTATTGTGGTGACAGAGAAGCAGAAAACGTGAAGTGAACGGAACGACCACCAGAGCCGTATGTTCCCCTCACCCTAACCCTCTCCCCGAGGGGAGAGGGGATAGTTCCGTGCAAACACAGTTTCGTGGGGAACCCGCACAGCTAGCTCACCAGCGCCTGCCCGTCCTTACGGCTTTCCGTCGCGGCCACGTAGTGACCTTCCGGCATCCGGTAAATCACCTGCGCACCGCCAAAGTTATAGTCCTGCAGCGGATCTTCCACCACAATCTGATGCCCGCGCTCGCGAAGCGCCGCAATGGTGTTGCGGTCGAACGTGGATTCCACGATCACTTCCCTGCCCTGCACCACGCGCCAGCGCGGCGCGTCGATGGCCGCCTGCGGGTTTTGCCCGTGCAGCATAATGCGCAGCGCCATCTGCATGTGGCCCTGCGCCTGCATCGGCCCGCCCATCACGCCGAACGACATCAGCGGCTGGCCGTTGCCGTCCATCGCGAAGCCCGGAATGATGGTGTGGAACGGACGCTTGCTGCCCGCCAGCGCGTTCGGGTGTTTCGGGTCGAGCACAAAGCCGCAGCCGCGGTTTTGCAGGCTGATCCCGGTGTCAGGCACGACGATGCCCGAGCCAAAGCCCATAAAGTTCGACTGAATAAAGGAGATCATCATGCCGCTGGAATCCGCCGCGCTCAGGTACACCGTCCCGCTCTGGGTCGGCGAGCCGTAGACGAAATCAGAGGCGAAATCGTGGTCGATCAGCGCCGCGCGGGACTTCAGGTAATGGTCGCTCAGCAGCTCTTTCGCCGCGAACTCCATGTGCTCCTCGTCCGCCACGTAGCGGTCGAGATCCGCCAGCGCCAGCTTCATCGCCTCAATCGACAAATGCAGCGACTGCACGGAATCCGGATGGTATTTCTCGATCCCGCACTGCTCAAGGATACCGAGCGCGATCAGCGTGGCGATCCCCTGGCCGTTTGGCGGCAGCTCCTGCACGGAGCCCCCCGCAAAATCACGCGACAGCAGCTCAACCCAGTCCACGCGATGGTTCGCCAGATCCTCTGCGCTCAGGTGCGCCCCGTGCTCTTTGGCAAAAGCCGCGATCTTTTGCGCCAGTTCGCCGCGATAAAACGCTTCGCCGTTGGTTTTGGCGATCAGCTCCAGCGAGTTCGCCTGCGCCGGGTTACGGAAAATCTCGCCCACGCGCGGCGCACGCCCCTCCGGGGCAAAGCAGGCGCTAAAGCCCGGCTGATCTTTCAGCTTGTTATAGCCGCGCTGCCATAAATGACCAATCAGCGGCGACACCGGAAAACCGTTGCGCGCGTAGTCAATGGCAGGCTGGGCCAGCGTGGTGAGCGGCAATGTACCAAAACGTTCCGCCAGCGCCACCCAGCCCGACACCGCGCCCGGCACCGTGACCGCATCCCAGCCAATTTCCGGCACGGCGGTTTTGCCGGTAAACAGGTCCGCGTGCCAGCTGGCGGGAGAGCGCCCGGAAGCGTTCAGGCCGTGGAGCTTTTTGCCATCCCAGACGATAGCAAACGCGTCGCTGCCAATCCCGTTGCCGGTCGGCTCGACGACGGTCAGCGCCATCGCGGTGGCAATCGCGGCATCCACGGCGTTACCGCCCAGCTGCAGCATTTTCATGCCCGCCTGTGCCGCCAGCGGCTGCGAGGTGGCCACGGCGTTGTGGCCCATCATCGGCGGGCGTCGAGAATCGTAACCGGAAGTAAAATCAAGCGCTTTGGTCATCATGACTCCTTAGTCGTGGCGCGGATCGAGCGCGTCGCGCAGCCCGTCGCCGAGTAAATTAAAGCCCTGTACCGCCAGGAAAATCGCGACACCGGGGAAAACAGACATCCACGGCGCCTGCTCAAGAAAGCCTTTCGCCGTATTCAGCATGGAGCCCCACGACGGGTTCGGCGGCTGCTGGCCTAGCCCCAGGAACGAGAGGCTGGCTTCGGCGATAATCGCCGAGGCAATCGCCAGCGTGGCCTGCACCAGAATGGGCGACATCACGTTCGGCAAGACGTATTTCACGATGATCCAGCGGTCGGGCAGGCCGATGGCGCGCGCACCGTCGATATACTCTTCGTTGCGGATGGCGATCACCTGGCCGCGCGTCAGGCGGGCAAAGATCGGCATTGCAGACAGGCCGATTGCGATCATCGCGTTGGTCAGGCTCGGGCCCAGGAACGCCCCCAGCGCGATCGCCATGATCAGGAACGGGCACGCCAGCAGCGCTTCGATAAAGCGGGAGATCACCCCGTCCCACATCTTCTGGAAGTAACCCGCCACTAGCCCCAGCGGCACGCCGATGACCACCGCGATAACGACGGACATACAGCCCGCCATCAGCGAGGTTCTCGCCCCCCAGACGATGCGCGACAAAATATCGCGCCCCAGCTCATCGGTGCCAAACCAGTACATCGCTGAAGGGGCTTTGCGCACCGCGAGAAAATTCGCCTTGACCGGATCGAAGGGAGCAATGAACGGAGCGAGCAGCGCCAGCAGAACGAAAAAGCCGACAATCACCGCCCCAATCACCGCGCTCTTGTTGGCGAGGAATTTCTTCAACACCCGGTTTTGCGCGCGCGGCAGCGCGGGCGCAACGGTTTGCGTTGTCAGTTCCGCCATGATTAACCTCGCATTTTCGGGTTGATAAGGACGTACAGCACGTCCGCCAGCAGGTTCAGCAGCAGGAAGCCAATCGCCACGATCAGCACCACGCCCTGCACCACCGCATAGTCGCGGTTGAAAACGGAATCAACGATCATCTTGCCGAAGCCCGGAATGGTGAAGACCTGCTCGGTCAGCACCGCCCCGCCCAACAGCTCGCCGAACAGCAGCGTGGTGAGGGTGATAACCGGCACCAGCGCATTGCGGAACGCGTGCTTGAGAATCACCGCTTTTGGCAGCAGCCCTTTCGCCCGCGCGGTACGGATGTAGTCCGCTTTCAGCACGGCAATCATCGACGCGCGGGTATGGCGCATCAGCGTCGCCGCCAGCCCCGTACCGAGCACGCAGGCCGGAAGCAGCAAGGTGCGCAGGTTCTGGAGCGGATCTTCGCTAAACGGCACATAGCCGGACGCAGGCAGCCACTGGAGATTGACCGAGAAGACCAGGATCAGCAGGATCCCCAGCCAGAAGTGCGGTATCGAGATCCCCGAGATCGCCACAAAGTTCGCCCCGTGATCGACCCAGCCGTTTTTATTTACCGCCGCGAGGATCCCCATGCCGATGCCAAACACCAGCGCGATAATCATCGCCAGCAGCGACAGCTCTACCGTTACCGGCAGCTTGCTGGCAATCAGCTGCGTCACCGGTTCATGAGTGCGTAAGGAGACACCAAGATCGCCCTGCAGCGCGCGCGTCAGCCAGTGGAAATACTGCACCGGGATCGGCGCATCCAGGTTCAGCTCGGCGCGCAGCTGCGCAATCACCGCCGGGTCGCGCTCCTCTCCGGCCATCGCGATAAGCGGATCGCCGGGCAGCAGCTTTTGCAGCCCAAAGACCATCATGCTCACCAGCAGCAGGGTCGGGATAGCCAGCAGCAGACGTTTGCAAATCAGTTCAAGCATGGTTTCTCCTCGCCGCCTTCGTTATTTCGCCAGCGTTAAGCCGGCCAGACGCACGATGCCGTCCGGGTAAGGTTTAAAGCCCTGCACGCTTTTATTCAGGCCAAAAATGCGCGGCTCGAAGTAGAGGTAGGCGATAGGCATATCGGTTTGCAGCTGCTTGACCACTTTTTCATACAGCGGCTGGCGCGCGGCCTGATCGGTGCTCTGGCGCGCCTGGGTCAGCCATTCGTCCACCTGCGCATTGCTGTAACGCCCGTCGTTCAGGGTGCCTTTGCTGTTGATAAAGCCGAAGATGCTGCCGTCCGGATCCGGGCGACCGGACCAGCCGGAGAAGCTCAGCTGGTAATCCCCGCTCTGCTGGCGGTCGAGGAGCGTGGCGAACTCGGTCATCTGCAGATTCAGGGTAAAGCCCGCCTCGGCCACCATCGCCTGCAGCACCTGGCCGACCTGCTGAGAAGTCGGGTTGTTTGGCACCAGCAGATTCACGGTCAGCGGCGTCGTCACGCCCGCGGCTTTCAGCAGCGCTTTGGCTTTATCAACGTCGCGCGGAGGAACCGGCAGATTCACGTGGTACGGGCTCACCGGAGAAAACGCCTGGTTTGCCGGGGTATAGAGCCCCTCGAACACCACCTGGTTTAACGCATCGCGGTCGATAGCCTGAGAGAAAGCTTCGCGCACGCGGGCATCTTTGAACGGATCGTTGGCCGGGACTTTGCCGTTGTTGATGTTGAAGGTGATCCCCTGATAGCCCAGCCCGGTCACTTTCGCCAGCGCCAGCTTGCTGTCGGCTTCGACGGTCTTCACGTCGCTGGCGGCAATCCCTTCGGTCAGGTCGAGATCGCCCGCCCGCAGGTTCGCCAGACGCACGGAGGCATCCGGGATCGGCAGATAGATAATTTTGTCGAAGTGGTAGGCGTCTTTGTTCCAGTAGTTATCGAAACGCGTCAGCACGATACGGTCCTGGGAGACGCGGCTGTCGAACTTATACGGGCCGGAGCAGACCGGGTGCGCCGCAAAGTCGGGCTTTTTCGCCGCTTCCGGGGCCATCATCGCGCCCGCGCGGTCGGTAAGCTGCATCAGCAGCGCGGCATCCGGGGTTTTCAGGTGCAGAACGATTTGCGTCGGGCTGGTGACTTCCACCGACTCGATGGACGAGATCTCGCTTTTACGCAGGGAGCCTTTCAGGGTCAGAGCGCGGTCGAGGTTATACTTCGCCGCGGCGGCATCGAACTTCTCGCCGTCGTGGAAGGTCACGCCCTCGCGCAGATTCATGGTCAGGGTTTTACCGTCGTCGCTCCACGCCCAGTCTTTCGCCAGACCCGGCACCACCTTCAGGTGCTCGTCCACGTCCACCAGCCTGTCGCACAGCGAGGCAAAGACGAAGCGGCCATAGTAGGTACGCGCCAGATGCGGATCGAGCATATCCGGGTCCGCGCCCAGGCCAATTCGCAGCACGCTTTCAGAATGGGCGGGCAGCGTCGCGCCAAGCAACATAACACTTCCCAGTACGGTCAAAAGAGAATTACGCATTGTCATTATCATGAGTTCCTTGAAGGAAGGGAGGAGTGAGAGGCCGCGTGTTCGAACAGCGCGCGGCGGCGCAAAAATGCTGCGGACGGCGGTGCTATCTGAATCACACTGCGATCGCGGTTAATCTCCTGCCAGCGATGGCAGGCAACCTGACGTCCGCCGTCCAGCACCTGGTTAATCGGCTCGACCTGGCGGCATTCGTCCGTCACGTAAGGGCAGCGGGTGTGGAAACGGCACCCGGACGGCGGGCTGGACGGGTTGGGCAGATCCCCTTGCAGGAGAGGCGTATTGCGCTCTGCCCCCGGCTGCATTTGCGGTGCCGAAGCGATCAGCGCCTGGGTGTAGGGGTGCAGCGGCGCATCGAAGATATCGTCGACGGTTGCCAGCTCCACGATTTGCCCGAGGTACATCACCGCCACGCGGTCGCTCATGTGGCGGATCACCGCCAGGCCGTGCGCGACGATCACCATCGTCAGCCCGAGCTGATGCTTCAGGCTTTCCAGCAGGTTCACCACCTGCGCCTGAACGGAAACGTCCAGCGCGGACACGGGCTCATCCCCGAGCAGCAGTTTCGGGCCGGAGGCCAGCGCGCGGGCAATCCCGATGCGCTGACGCTGCCCGCCAGAAAACTCGTGCGGATAACGCCCGGCCCAGGCGGCAGGCAGGCCGACGGTGTTAAGCAGTTCGGCGACGCGATACTGGCGGTCTGCTTTCTTCATGTTCTGATGCAGCCACAGCGGCTCGCCCACGATCTGCTCGACGGTCATGCGCGGGTTCAGCGAGGCAAACGGATCCTGAAAAATAATCTGCAGCTCGCGTCGAAGCTGATTCAGACGCGCCCCGGAGGCGTGGGTGATCTCCTCCCCCTGGTAAAACACGCGCCCTTCGCTCGCCGCCAGCAGGCGCAGCAGCAACCGTCCAAGCGTGGATTTACCGGAACCGGATTCCCCGACAATCGCCAGCGTTTCGCCCGGCATCACGGCAAGGGCTACGCGGTCAACGGCGGTCACGAAGCGCGCTGGGGTAAAAAGCTTTTTAGGGCCGGGAAACAGCTTGCTGAGGTCACGGGCTTCAAGAATTGGCGTCGTCATGCGATCTCTCCCAGCGCAATATGGTGTTCCAGCGGCACGCGGAAACAGGCCACCTGATGCCCGGCTGCCAGCGTATTGAGGGGTGGTTTTTCATCGTGGCAGCGGGTTTGCGCGAACGGACAGCGGGTGGCAAAACGGCACCCTTTGGGCATCGATTCCGGCAGCGGAACGGCACCGGGAATCGTTGAAAGCTGGCCCTTGCGCGCGCCCAAAGAGGGGATCGACCCCATCAGGCCGATGGTGTACGGATGCTGCGGGTCGGCAAAGATCGCCTCAACGCTCCCCTGCTCCACCACCTGTCCGGCGTACATTACCGCCACCTGCTGCGCCACTTCCGCCACCACGCCTAAATCGTGGGTGATCATCAGCACCGCCGTGCCCGTCTCTTCTTTTAAGGTGTTGAGCAGCGCGAGGATCTGCGCCTGAATGGTGACGTCCAGCGCCGTGGTCGGCTCGTCGGCAATCAGCAAGCGCGGATGGTTAATCAGCGCCATCGCAATCATCACGCGCTGGCGCATCCCGCCGGAAAGCTGATGGGGATAGGCTTTCAGGCGCATCTCCGCCGCCGGGATCTGCACTTTTTCCAGTATGCGCAGCGCGGCGTTCATTGCCTCGGCGCGGGAGACGTTTTGATGGCGCATCACCGCCTCGCTCAGCTGGTCGCCAAGCGTAAAGGCCGGGTTGAGCGAGGTCATCGGCTCCTGGAAAATCATCGCCAGCTCGCTGCCGCGAAGGTCAGCGTATTCGCGCGGGGAGAGCTTTCGCAGGTCGTGGCGGCGAAACTGCATCTCGCCGCTGAGGATACGCGCGCTGGCGGGCAACAGCCCCATCAGTGCCAGAGAGGTGATACTTTTCCCGCAGCCCGACTCCCCCACCAGCGCCAGCGTTTCACCCGCCTTTACGGTCAGCGAGATGCCATCAAGCACGCTCACGGGCGAGCCGGCGAATTGGACGTTGAGGTTGTGCAGCCGCAGTACGGGTGTCGCTTCCTTAAAGGGGATCGTCGTCATAGCGTGGAATCGTTCTCAAGATGGATAGCCTGAATCAGGGCGGTTTGCAGGCTGAGCAGATGTTCGCGCATCGCGGCAGCGGCTTCATTTGGCTGGCGATGAATAATCGCGGTCATGATCTTGTGATGATGGTCGTTGTAGTTATCAACGCGCTCAGGGGTGCGGGCAAGTTCGCGCAGGTGCTGCCAGCCGGGCTCACGCCTGACGGCATCAATGGCATCAAACAGGCCGAGCATCAGACGGTTGCCCGCGGCTTCCGCTATGGCCCGGTGGAATGCGCTATCCCACAGCTCGTTGAGATCGCGGTCGTCCGGGCTGACCTTGTCGATGCGTTCCAGCATGCGCTGCATCAGCGCGAGGTTTTCCCTGGTGGCACGCAGTGCCGCAAGACGTGCGAGACCCGGCTCAAGCTGCAGACGGGCTTCCATCACTTCCAGCAAATTGGTTTGTTGTATCAGTCCCTGTAGCGCCAGCGGCTCTACGGGGGCTGCCGGGCCAATAAACGTACCTTTGCCCTGCTTACGCCAAATCCTTCCCTCTTCTTCCAGCACGTCCAGCGCGCGACGCACTTCGCGTCGTCCTACGCCGAGTGTTTCCGACAGCTCACGTTCAGTGGGCAGCGGGATGCCTGGTGTTGACTCGTGCTGGTTGATAAGCCCGCGCAACTGCTCAAGCGCGGTACTGGAATTTGCCAGAAACCGTGACGGTTTTTCCATATTGGTTCGCTCGCTGTCATCATTTCTTTATTTTTATTAACAATAAGTTATGGATATAACCTTAAACTTACCGTCCTAATGATTAAGCAATTTATGAACCAATAAGCCATTGGTTCAGGAACTTTCTGAAAAAACCACGTTAACTGGATGATTTAACGCGGGTTATTTTTACAAGATTGTTACATACAGACATGGGAATTTGAGCGAGGCGGGGAATATTTGCACAATATGAGTGCAAGTAATGCACTATTATCGTGCAATTGTTAATAAATTGCACTGAATATATTAACCATTTGTTAACAAAATCGCAGTATCGATAAGATTTTTAAAGGGGTAAAAACGACGAAAGCCTGAATCATTTCTGATTCAGGCTTTCTGAATAGTGGCGGAACGGACGGGACTCGAACCCGCGACCCCCTGCGTGACAGGCAGGTATTCTAACCGACTGAACTACCGCTCCACTGTTCCCGTGTGGGGAACGAAGCGGATATTACGGATTGCCTCGGAACTCGTCAACGCTTTTTCTTAAGAATTGAATCGTTTGCTGCAAAAATCACCCGGACGCTGCTTTTACCAGCATTCCGGCACCGATTATGCACGCCACATGCAACTTCCGCCCTTCTTCTGCACTAAATCAAGACGGGATTCATGGTTGAGCAGCTCTTCATCGTTGGCTAAAACCACGCGCAAACGGCTGGCCTGACGAATAACGCGCTGAATTCCCGCCTCGCCCTGCGTCTGCTGCCCTTCATTTTCCATGCTGAACGCCATCGACGTTTGACCGCCGGTCATGGTCAGGTAAACATCCGCCAGGATCTGGGCATCGAGCAATGCGCCGTGCAGCGTACGCTTGGTGTTATCTATTTCATAGCGCGAGCAAAGTGCGTCGAGGCTGTTGCGCTTGCCGGGGAACATCTTCCTTGCCAGCGCCAGGCTATCGGTCACTTTACAGAACGTATTGGTCTTCGGAATATCGCGGTTCAGCTTGCTGAACTCATAGTCCATAAAGCCGATATCGAACGATGCGTTGTGGATGACCAGCTCTGCGCCTCTGATGTAGTCCAGGAATTCGTCTGCCACATCGGCAAAGGTCGGCTTATCCATCAAGAACTCGTCGGCGATTCCGTGAACGCCGAACGCTTCGGGATCCACCAGCCGGTCGGGCTTGAGGTAGACGTGGAAGTTGTTCCCGGTCAGACGACGGTTCACGACCTCAACGGCACCGATCTCAATGATCTTGTGCCCTTCGTAGTGTGCGCCGATTTGGTTCATACCGGTGGTTTCGGTATCAAGAACAATCTGGCGAGTAATTGCAGTGCTCATAGCGGTCATTTATGTCAGACTTATCGTTTAACTGAACGTTTCAAATACAGGAAGTCTACCAGAGATGCGTAAACAGGTAGAAATTTTCACCGACGGATCTTGTCTCGGTAACCCGGGTCCTGGCGGCTACGGCGCAATCATGCGCTATCGCCAGCATGAAAAAACCTTTAGCGAAGGCTATCGCCTCACCACCAACAACCGCATGGAGCTGATGGCCGCCATCGTGGCGCTGGAGGCCTTGAAAGAGCATTGCGACGTGGTGTTGAGCACCGACAGCCAGTACGTGCGTCAGGGGATCACCCAGTGGATCTTCAACTGGAAAAAGCGCGGCTGGAAAACGGCGGACAAGAAGCCGGTTAAAAATGTCGATCTCTGGAAACGCCTCGATGCCGCGTTAGGGCAGCATCAAATCAAATGGGAATGGGTAAAAGGCCACGCTGGACACCCTGAAAACGAACGCTGCGACGAGCTGGCCCGTGCGGCAGCGTCCAATCCCACCCAGGAAGACGTGGGCTACCAGGCGGAGTCCTGATCAGGGCTTGCGGTACTGACGCGTCGCGCCCACGGTCTGGCGAATTTGCGTTTTTGATTTGCTTTGTTTCATCGGGTTCAGCGTAAGGGGAATCGTCCGCTTGCGCGCCACGATAAACTGCATACAGCCCAGCGCGGGCAGATGGGTGCTCAGCAATTGTCCGCCCTGTCGCGCCCAGGGTAAGACCTGAAAGCCACCGTAGCTGAGCACTTCGAAGTTCAGCAGCGAAAGCCAGTCGAGCTGGCGCATCATCGTAAACATGCGGCTGTTATAGGGCGGCGTGCGGCGTAAAACCGGAACCAGCTTTCGCAGCCCCATAAGACTCAGCGGATTAAAGCCGCTGATAACCAGCCAGCCGTCATCAATCAACACGCGATCGGCTTCACGCAGCAAACGATGCGGATCGCTGCACCAGGGTAAAGTGTGCGCCAGCAAACAGGCGTCAACGGATTTTTCTGCAAAGGGTAAATGCAGCGGATCGGCCTTCACCTGAACGGGCATTCCGTCGAGTGAAACATTAACCTGATGGGAAATAGCGCAACTTTCCGTGTTGATTTCTGCGCTGAGATTGCCAATCTTAAGCAGGTGAAAACCATACATTTTTGCAAGCCACGGCTTAAGCTGTTGTTCCAGGGCTTCGCGATAGTATTCACCCCAGGGCAATACCGCCCAACGTTCCGGTGCTGCGACAGTCTGAGGTATCCTTGCCGGTTTCATCAAAACACCCGCCACGCTAAAAGAGGTAATTTATGAATCTTATCAGTATTCCAGCGTTCGATGACAATTACATCTGGGTTTTAGTTAACGACGATCGCCGGTGCATTATTGTCGATCCCGGAGAATCGGCACCAATTTTAACCGCGATCGCGGAAAATGGCTGGCATCCGGAAGCTATCCTCCTGACGCATCACCATCACGACCACGTGGGTGGCGTTCCGGCCTTGCGGGCAGAATTTCCGCATCTGGTGGTATATGGCCCGGCTGAGACACAAGATAAGGGAACAACGCAAGTAGTCGAAGAGGGCGAAAAAATCCTTATACTTGAGTCGGAATTTTCCATATTTGCCACACCTGGTCACACTTCCGGACATATTTGTTTCTACAGTAAACCTTATCTTTTCTGCGGCGACACGCTTTTTTCTGGCGGCTGCGGAAGGCTGTTCGAGGGCACACCAGCCCAGATGTATCAGTCTTTACAAAAGATTAACGCTTTGCCTGATGACACCCTCGTATGTTGCGCGCATGAGTATACATTAGGGAATATGAAGTTTGCGGCGAGCATCTTGCCTGAGGATCTGGCGATTCAAGATTATTACCAGAAAGTGAAGGAGTTACGTGCAAAAAACCACAAAACACTACCCGTAATTCTTAAAAATGAACGGAGAATTAATTTATTTCTGAGAACAGATGATATTGATTTAATTAATAAAATTAACCAAGAAACAAATTTGCAACAACCAGAACAGCGATTTGCATGGTTAAGGTCAAAGAAAGATAACTTCCGATAATTCTGGGTTGCCTTTTGAAAATTTCGCCGTTATCATCGCTCGTCTTTTAAGCAACTATTGACACACACATGAAGGCAAAAGCGATATTACTCGCCTCTGTCCTGCTTGTTGGTTGCCAGTCGCAAAACGGCAGCAACGTTCAGCAGCACGCACAGAGCCTTTCTGCAGCTGGTCAAGGGGAAGCAGGGAAGTTTACAAGTCAGGCGCGATGGTTGGACGATGGGACATCTTTCGCGCAGCAACAAGACTTGTGGGCCTCTATTGGCGACGAGCTAAAGATGGGAATTCCGGAAAATACCCGGATTCGCGAACAGAAACAGAAGTATTTGAGAAATAAGAGCTATCTCCACGATGTAACGTTACGGGCAGAGCCGTATATGTACTGGATAGCCGGGCAAGTTAAGAAACGTAACATGCCGATGGAGCTGGTACTCCTACCCATAGTGGAGAGCGCTTTTGACCCGCACGCAACGTCTGGTGCCAATGCCGCAGGCATTTGGCAAATCATTCCGAGCACAGGGCGCAATTATGGTTTGAAACAGACCCGCAGCTACGATGCGCGTCGCGATGTAGTCGCCTCCACGACTGCCGCTCTCGACATGATGCAACGTCTGAACAAGATGTTTGACGGCGACTGGTTGTTAACTGTCGCAGCGTATAATAGCGGTGAAGGTCGTGTACTGAAGGCAATGAAAGCGAATAAAGCGCGTGGTAAATCCACCGATTTCTGGTCGCTCTCACTGCCACAGGAAACCAAGATTTACGTACCGAAAATGCTGGCATTGAGCGACATCCTCAAGAACAGCAAGCGTTACGGTGTACAACTGCCAACACCAGACGAAAGTCGTGCACTGGCGCGTGTCCGCCTCAGCAGCCCGGTTGATATTCAACAGGTTGCCGATATGACGGGTATGTCGGTAAGTAAACTTAAAACCTTTAATGCAGGTGTTAAAGGCTCAACGCTGGGTGCCAGTGGCCCGCAGTATGTGATGGTTCCGCAGAAACACGCGGAGCAGTTACGAGAGTCCTTAGCTTCTGGTGAGATCGCCGCGGTTCAGTCAACGCTGATCGCAGATACCTCATCAGTTAACAGCCGCAGCTATAAGGTTCGTTCAGGTGATACGCTTTCGGGCATCGCATCACGTCTTGGCGTGAGCGCAAAAGATCTGCAGCAGTGGAACAATCTGCGCGGCTCTGGCTTGAAAGTGGGTCAGAATCTGACGGTCGGCGCAGGTAGCAGCGCGCAGCGTCTTGCCAACAATAGCGATAGTATTACCTATCGCGTGCGTAAGGGTGATTCGCTGTCCAGTATCGCGAAACGTCACGGCGTGAACATCAAAGATGTCATGCGCTGGAACAACGATACAGGGAACTTGCAGCCAGGCGACCAGCTGACGCTGTTTGTGAAAAATAGCGCAACGCCAGACTCCTGATAGCACGGTCTGAACAAAAAAAGGCACCGATTCCCCCGGTGCCTTTTTTATTTTGTTTATCCGGCTTTCTGCACTTCCGCCATGATGGTATCGCTGGTGAACGAGCCATCCTCCTGCAGCTCAAAGTAAGCCTTCACTTCCGCAGAAGCACTTTCCTGATACAGACGAATCGCCTGGCTTAATGCTTCAGGCGTCCGCATACGGGCAATCCAGGAGCTGAACTCCAGCGGCAAACGGTCGGTAATCAAAGACCGTGAAATCAGCCCGGCTTCCGCCGTCATCTGTAACCACTCCCCGCTGGAATAGTTGCGGACGTGGGACGTATCGCGCAGCGCTTCAACCGTTTGCAGGAAAATATCGCGAACAGGATGGCCCGGAGACATCACGTCCATCACGATAAAAATCCCGCCTGGCTTCAGGACGCGTTTAACTTCGCGCAGCGCCTGCCCGACATCGTGCCAGTGATGGGCCGAGTAGCGGCTGATCGCTACCTCGAACGACGCGTCTTCAAATGGTAAGGATTCCGCATACCCCTGGCGCGTAGTGACGTTGTTCAGCCCCTTAGCTCTGGCGGCCTCACTCACCACATCCAGCATCTGGCTGGATAAGTCATACGCCGTGACCTGAGCCACCTGCTGTGCAGCGGTGAAGCTCGCGTGCCCTGCCCCACAGCCTAAATCCAGCACGTGAGCCTGCGGGAAGGCGGCCAGACGGTCGCTCAGGCGCGTCAGATCGCGTCCTGAAGCGTGAACGGCACTGCTCAGATACGCGCTTGCCTGGGAGCCAAACTGCTTTTCTACGTTGTCATGATGGGAGCGTGTTGTTGTTGTCATCATACTGTCCTTTTGTTGTTGGAAAATTAAAGGGCAGCACCCGTACAGGCCTGCCCCACGGCAGACCTGACGCACCATTATCGTTCAGGTTTGCCGGGACTGAATTCAACGAGTAGAGGGTTGTGATCGGATGCGCGCGTCACCAGCACTGAGGCATCGTGAACGCTCAAACCGCGATAGAACACAAAATCGAGAGGACGACCAAAGGCTTTTTTACGCTGATCGTCCCCAAAGCGAACTTCACGCAGCGACATCTCACGCGCAAAACGGTACAGCGCGTTCATCCGCGGACGGCTCCAGGCATTGAAATCCCCGGCCATAATGATCGGCCCGCTGTGATGGGCAATCTGATCGCCAATCGGCAGTAACTGCTTACTGTACACATCGACGCCGAGGCTAAAATTCACAGCATGAATATTCACGACCATCAGCAAACGGCTGTCCGGCAGCGGATAGACCGTCACCAGCGCTGATTTCGCAAGCCGTAAAATGGGCTCACGCTCGCGAAGCGGGCAGCAGTAAACCGGATGCGCCGCCGACAGCGTCATAACGCCTGAAGGATGCTGGGGTAAAACGAAGGCCGGAACCTGATCGGCGGCGAGATAATTAGTAGTCGCAAACCTTACCAGCTCAGGCGTGGTTTGCGCTTCTTGCAGAAGAACGAGATGAGCGTCCTTACCGAAATTCTTGAGGACGGATAACCAGTCGGCACGCTGTTGCTTGAAGATATTCCACACCAGCACGCGGATTTTTTCATCGCTGCTTAACGGCGTCCCGGCGGGCAGTGCATTGCTGATGCTCGCGAACGACCCTGGCGGCAATATTCTCTCCGCAGGTAATCCGGCAACATAACGCATAGCATAGGTATTTTTTCGCACTTTCGGAAACCGCCTCTATAACATGAACCAGCCCGGAAAACGGACTGGTTCTAATGTTATAGGGATTTTAGGTCACACTTTCAACGCAATTGCTGTTATTTATCCCAGCGCAACGCGGGCGGGTTTATCCAGACGTCCGCTCAGACCAATCAACAGGAAAGCGATAAGCACAATCGCTGCACCAATCCACGGCGTTTGCGCCAGGCCAAAGTGCTCAACGGTCTGCCCACCGATGATGGAGCCGAGGGCAATGCCGATGTTAAAGGCGGCAATGTTGAGGCCAGAGGCCACGTCCACGGCATTCGGCGTGTACAGCTCCGCTTTCTGGACAACGTAGACCTGAAGGCCCGGCACGTTGCCGAAGGCAAAGATCCCCATCACCAGCACCGTCGCCAGCGCGGCGTATTGCACCGAAGCGGTAAACTGGAAGATCATCAGCAGGACAACCAGGGCGGCGAAGATGAACTTCAGAGCAGGCACTGCGCCGTGCTTATCGGCAAGTTTACCGCCCCAGATGTTTCCAATCGCCACCGAAACACCGTAGCCCAGCAGTATCCAGCTGACTGCACTCGGTGAGAAGCCCGCTAAATCCTGCATCATCGGCGCCAGGAACGTAAAGGCGGTGAAGACGCCGCCGTAGCCCAAAGCGGTAATGGCATAGATGATAAGCAAGCGAGGATGGGTCAGCACTTTGAGCTGGTCGCTGAAGCTGGCACTTGCGCGCCCGGGAATGTTCGATGGAACCAGCAGCAGACTGGCCAGCAGAGCAATCACGCCCAGCACGGACACGGCAAGGAAGGTTTCACGCCAGCCGAAATGCTGCCCGATAAAGGTCCCCAGCGGCACGCCGGTTACCAGCGCCACGGTTAATCCGCCAAACATAATCGCGATAGCAGATGCCGCTTTTTCTTTTGGCACCAGGCTGGTTGCAATGGTTGAACCGATAGAGAAGAACACGCCGTGTGCGAGACCGGTCAGCAGGCGGGCAATCACCAGCGTGGTGTAGTCCGGAGCCTGCCAGGCGAGAATGTTGCCGGCAGTGAACAAGACCATCAACGCCATCAGGAGTTGTTTACGTGGAAAACGCCCGGTGAGCGCGGTCAGCACGGGAGCACCAACGGCTACTCCCAGCGCATAGATTGAAACTAACAGCCCGGCAGACGGCAGCGAGATGGCAAGCTGGTCAGCAATTGTCGGGACAAGGCCTACGATAACAAACTCAGTCGTGCCGATTGCAAAGGCACTGATCGTCAGGGCAAGTAGCGCCAGTGGCATAAAATACTCCGTATCATCAGGATTAAGATGACAGGCAGTATGCGCCAGTGCTTAAATAACAAAAATGGTCAAAATCTCAATAGAATTTTGCAGGTGGTGCAACAATGAAAGCAACGTCCGAGGAGCTGGCAATCTTTGTCGCGGTAGTGGAGAGCGGCAGTTTCAGCCGGGCCGCCGAACAGCTTGGACAGGCAAACTCCGCGATCAGCCGCTCGGTGAAAAAGCTGGAGATGAAGCTTGGGGTCAGTTTGCTTAACCGCACGACGCGGCAGCTAAGCCTGACGGAAGAAGGTGAGCGCTATTTTCGGCGCGTACAGTCGGTCTTACAGGAAATGGCCGCAGCGGAGACAGAAATCATGGAGTCTCGCAACACGCCTCGCGGGTTACTGCGTATCGATGCTGCGACGCCGGTGGTGCTTCATTATCTGATGCCGCTTATTAAACCCTTCAGGAAACGCTACCCGGAGATGACGCTGTCCCTCGTATCATCTGAGACATTTATCAATCTGATTGAACGCAAGGTCGACGTGGCGATCCGCGCGGGGACGTTAACGGATTCCAGCCTTCGCGCCCGCCCTTTGTTTACCAGCTATCGCAAAATTATTGCCTCGCCTCAGTACATTGCCGAGTTTGGCCAGCCGGAGACGGTTGAGGAGTTAAAGCAGCATTTGTGCCTCGGGTTTACGGAGCCTTTGTCGCTCAACACCTGGCCTATAGCCTGCAGCGATGGACAGCTGCACGAAGTTGAATGCGGATTGTCGTCAAACAGTGGGGAAACGCTGAAGCAGCTCTGCCTCGAAGGGAACGGGATCGCCTGCTTGTCCGATTATATGATCGACAAAGAGATCGCCCGAGGAGATCTTGTTGAGTTAATGGCGGACAAGCGTCTGCCGGTAGAGATGCCCTTCAGCGCGGTGTATTACAGCGACAGAGCGGTAAGCACGCGCATTCGGGCATTTATCGACTTTCTGAGCGAGCATGTAAAAACAGCTCCCGGGGGAGCTGTGTGAGGGTTGGGGGTACAGAGGGCGGGCAATATTAATCCCAGTCAGGCGCCAGGCCTTCCGGGCTTACCAGGCGATCGTTGCAATCCAGCGCGGCGATCGCTTTTTTATCCTCATCATCCAGCTTGAGATCCTGCGCCAGCAGGTTACTCGCCAGGTTTTCACGCTTAGTGGAAGACGGAATAACGGCATAGCCTTGATCCATCGCCCATGCCAGTATTACCTGTGCAGCAGTCGCATTATGTTTTTTAGCAATGCCAATAATCACATCATCTTTCAATGCCTTACCATAGGCCAACGTCATGTAAGAGGTGATATGGATGCCGTGCTGTTTTGCCCACTCAACGACTTTGCCGTTTTGCAGGTATGGCGACAGCTCAATCTGGTTGGTTGCGATATTTTCAGCGCCGACGGCGGCAATTGCTCTTTCCATCAGCGGGATCGTGAAGTTAGAGATACCGATTTCACGGGTTAATCCCTCTTTTTTCGCTTCCAGCAGAGCCTGCATGAACTCTTCAACAGAGACTGCATCGTTGGGTGACGGCCAGTGGACCAGCGTCAAATCGACATAGTCGGTGCGCAGTTTCTTCAGGCTCTCTTTCAGGCTTGGGATCAGCTTGTCTTTGCTAAGGTTCTCGATCCAGATTTTGGTGGTGATGAACAGCTCGCTGCGGGGCACGCCACTCTCTTCAATAGCCTGACCTACAGCAGCTTCATTTTCATAAATCTGTGCCGTATCAACGGTGCGGTAGCCCAGCTCGAGAGCAGTTTTTACAGATGCGATAACAACGTCGTCTTTCAGGCGGAAAGTGCCCAGACCAAATGCAGGGATAGCCATATTATTCCTCGTTAATCATAGTTTTCGTTAACTGAGGGTATTATCGCGGCTACGGTTATGATGAAAAAGAGCGTAAAACGCAGAGGATTTTTGCTAATTTAGCAATAATTATACGATAGATAAGAAAAAAGCCCTGAGCGTTAGCTCAGGGCTTT
>NZ_CAXOFU010000041.1:0-16306 GCF_964208575.1 Enterobacter soli
TCGCTTTTAGCTTTTCTTCTTTACCCGCAACGGAGTCGCTGTACTTCTTAAAAGCGCGATCGGTTCCCTCTCCCCGTGGGAGAGGGTTAGGGTGAGGGCATCAGCCCGCACATATCTGGCAATGAAAACGTGAGGTGAAGGGAACGATAGCAAGAGCCGTGTGTTTCGCTCACCCCAGCCCTCTCCCAGAGGGAGAGGGAGTCACTTCACTCACCGCGCCCACCGATCCCGCCCGGCCTCTTTCGCCCGGTACAACGCCGCGTCCGCGCGGGCAATAATCTCCGGCCCGGCGAGCCCTTCGGCGGATCCGGCAATCCCCATGCTGACCGTCACTAACTCGCTCACCTGCGACGCGCCGTGCGCTATCGCCGCGGCGCGCAGGCCGTCCTGAATGCGGGCGGCAACCTGTTCCGCCATGTTCGGCGGGCAGTTGAACAGGATCACCACAAACTCCTCTCCGCCGTAGCGGGACACCACGTCCTCCGGCGTGCGCACGGACTTTTTCAGCACCTCCGCCACGCGCACCAGACACGCATCCCCGGCCTGATGCCCGTAGGTGTCGTTGTAAAGCTTGAAATAATCCACGTCGAGCATGATCAGCGTGAAGGTTTTACGCTGCTCAACGGCGTTTTCGAGCACGCTCTCCATCACACGGCGGTTCGCCGTTTTGGTCAACGCATCCTGATGCGCAAGGGCATCCAGACGCGAGATGAGCAGCTGGTTTTGCTGGTTGCGCCGCCAGGCCTCTTCAAACCAGCCGAGCAGGATATAGCGCCCGCAGAACAGGATCAGCGTAAACACGACCCACACCACCGCGAAGCGAACGTTAACCCCCTGATTCAACACCCAGCTGGCGACCGGAAGGGTTAGCCACAGCGGTATCACGAAGGCTAACAACCCGGAAGGATAGAAGTAGAGCGCCGTCATCGCCGCCAGCAGCAGGATAATGCACAGCGGCCAGGCGTGGGGGAGCTGCCACTCGGTGATAAACCAAAAGCAGGACATTGACCAGATCAGGCTACAGATAAACAGCACCACGCTGACGCCCGCGATGTGCCGCCAGGCCATCACAATCAGCGCGGCGGATAAAAGAATAATGCCAAACATCGAGGTATCTATGATCCGCGTGAGCTGCACGCCGACCTGATAGGCACTGTCGATGCTATGGAACAGCAGGTTGCGCAGCAGGATCATGAGCGCCAGGCTCACGTTCACAAAGGCCAGCCACGGCAGGTTCATCGCCAGACCGTGGCGCACCATCGTTTTGCGGGTGGGCCAGGCGGCGAGCTCGGGGGTTGTGTTGTGTCGTTTTTCCATTGCGGCAGATGTCCCCATCCAAAGGGCGTCAGAGGGAAAGGCGGGCGGTGATGGCCGCCCGCCGTTCGGGTTACGGTGTCACAATGTTAAACCAGAACTCAAATTTATCCATATAGCCGAGCATCGCATCCAGTTTTGCCCCGTCGCCGGTGATTTTAATATCGCCGCTGTCCTGCGCCTGCTTCAGCGCGTCCGCTTCCAGGTTAGGCGCAGCCTGTCCTAAAACCTCTCAGTGAATGTACGGCGTCGTTTGTGGAGATTTTTTCCTGGCTGAAATGTGGCATAAGTTTCTAAGAAGTAAGAAAGCTTAAATAACTATAATGGGGGTCATATATTCAGCAAGCGTATGGATGAAAAAGCGTTTAAAAAAAACCGGGCATTGCGCCCGGTGAGTTATTATTTCTGCTCGTCTTTCTTTTTACCGAGCGTCGGCGTTTCGTCGAAGAAGTTCCACGGCTTCAGCAGGGTATGCACCCACTCCGTCGGCATGATCGGCCACTCTTCCGCGCGGGCAACGTGGGTTGTACCGGTGGTCATCCACACCACGTCGTCCTGATTATCAATCGACTCGTTATCCTTGCTGTACTGGCCCAGGCCCGTGTCGTGCGTGGAGCGATTCGGGAATTTGCCTTCCGGATAGATATCGTTCGGATGGTAACGGGTCACCCACAGCTGCTTATCCATAAAGCTCAGGCGGTGGTAAATCCACTCGTCCGGGGCGAATTTCGCGCCCGTCGCGACCGGGTGAGTGCCGCCCGCGTAAGGGATAATCTGGTACGACACCGGGTTGCCCATGCGGTTCTCTTTGCTGGTGTTGCTCAGCAGGCGAATGGTGCCCGGGTCAAACTTCTGCGCCGCCTGCTGCTCGGTATCGATGTTGTACTGGTTAATCTGCATGGTGCTGGTGCGCGGGCCGCCCGCGGTGTTCGGCTTCACCTCCGGATCCATCGCCACCAGGCGGTTGTTGGTACCGTCCACGTCCATGTCCAGACGGAAGTTGTAGATGTGCTGGTGGGTGGTGCCGACGATGTTGTGGTCGATCAGCGTGCCGTATCGGGTGTCGTCTTTGGCGGTGGCGTCGTGCATGGTTTTCGCCTGCACGCCTTTCACCGCCTCAATACCCGTCGCGCCGGCATCAATGCCGATGGTGCCGTTTTCGTGGAAGACCCAGTCAAAGATGTAGTCGTAGTTGCCCACGGTACTGACCCAGCGCACTACCAGCTCACGGCGCTCGGTGCTGACGTTCGGCTGGCCCATCTCCTGGTGCTTATACTCCGGCCCGGCGTAGCGTTCGAAGATCGCGATAGCGCGCGGGATCTCCATTGGCGCCCCGGTGTAGTCCGGGATGGTTTCGTTCAGCAGCACGGCGTTGGACGGCACGTCTTTACCCCGCACCAGCGGAGAGGTCAGGGTGCCCATCCCGTAGTCGCCGGAGTCCAGATAGGCCTTGAAGTACCAGCCCACGTCCGGGTCGCCGTAAGGGACGATCATCCCGCCGAGGGAACCTTCGTACATCACCTGGCGCTTTTTGCCGTTGTCGTTATAGGTCACGGTGGAGATCACCGGGCCCACGCGGGAGTCGAGGCTCAGGTGGAAGTCCCAGTTCTGCCAGTGGATCATATCCCCGGTGATGGTGTAGTTCTTGCCTTCAGGTTCGATGATGTCGAGCGGCTTTTTCGGGGGCTGAATGCGGTCGCGTCCGTCATACGGGCGCGGCGTCATCGGCACGGGCACCACGGCGCCTTCTTCGATTTTCTGAATTTTCTTCTGTTCGAGATCGACCACCGCCACCAGGTTTTCAATCGGGTGCGCCCAGTAGTTACCGTCGCCCACGTCCAGGTAGCTCACCACTTTCAGCAGGCGGTCTTCCTGCTTCAGGCCGTCCTTGCCGTCAAAATAGCCGACGGTTAGCGGGGTGGTGATCACTTTCTTCGTATCGTTGATGCCGCGTTTTTTCAGCACCTCGGCAAATTCTGCGCTTTCGTTGATGATCTGCTGAACGGCAGTGAAGTCGTCGAGCAGCACCATGCCGTGCGCGTCTTTCACCGGCGCCCAGCTCACCACTTTTTTGTCCTTCAGGTCGACCACGCTTTCAATCACGTGCTTGCCGTCGAGCATGGTGACGTTGGCCTGGCGCGGCGCGTCCACCTCCGTGCCGTTCAGCACAAAGTCCCAGACTTTCGCTTTCTCGGGCTCCGCCAGCGCAATCTGGGTGAAGCGGGTGTTGGGCCTGAAGTCCGCCGAGCTTTTTACAATCTCAACGGCCTGCTTAATTTCGTCGGCGGTCAGCGCGTTCAGCGGGTGAGGGCGTTTCTCTACCTGGAAGGTTTGATCGAGGCCGGACTGGAAGACGTCGTTAATAAAGGTGTCTGAGATAAACGCTTTTTTGCCCTTCATCACCACCGGCACCTGGAGCGTCAGGGTTTTCCCGTTGACGATGGCGGTTTTCGCGCCGGGCTTGACCTTCACATACGCGCCGTCTTTGGCGATGGTGAACATCTGGGCGTAATCATCCCATTGCACGTCTGCGCCAAAGTCCTGAAGGGTTTTATCCATCGGAACCATGTGCGCTTCGCTGCCGTGGGCGAAAGCAGGGGTTTGCCAGGCGCAAATCAGAGCAACGGCCATGGCCAGCGCCGTTTTACGGGCAGAAAAAGAAGAGTGGCTTCCCATCGTTGACCTCATTTTGTTTTGTTGTGATTTTTGTGTTGTGCCAGCGTTATCCTGACAGGGCTGCGTGAAAAGCGTTTGCCTGCATCTGCCAGGTTATTTGTCAGTCTTGCCAGGTTAAAAAAAGACCGGGGGTAAGTCACACCCCCGGTAAACGCGCGGAGAATTACTCGAGGAAGTCACCGTGCTGGCGCGCCACCAGCGTGAGGATGGAGTACAGGGCTACCGCCTGCTGATGCTGGTTTTGGATCTCGACCGCCCACTCCACCACGCCGGTGGGCTTCTCATCGGCGGTACGTTGTTTTTTCAGCGTTTTACGCTTGCAGGTCAGGCGAACCTGGATGGTATCGCCCGGCTTCACCGGCTCGATAAAGCGCAGGTTTTCCATGCCGTAGTTGGCAATCACCGGGCCCACGCCCGCGTCGACGAACAGACCCGCCGCCGCCGAAATCAGGAAGTAGCCGTGAACCACGCGCTCGCCGAAGATCGACTCCGCCGCGCCAATTTTGTCCATGTGGGCGTAGAAGTGATCCCCGCTCAGGCAGGCGAAGTTGACGATATCGGCTTCGGTCAGGGTGCGGCGGGGGGTCAGCAGGCTGTCGCCCGGCTGAAGCTCCTCGAAGTATTTGCGGAACGGATGCACCCGGTCTTCCTGCACCTGCGCGCCGCGCACCCACTGCTTGCCGATAGCCGCCAGCATCGACGGGCTGCCCTGAACGGCGGTACGCTGCAGATAATGCTTCACCGCGCGCAGGCCGCCTAACTCCTCGCCGCCGCCCGCGCGTCCCGGGCCGCCGTGCACCAGCTGCGGCAGCGGCGAGCCGTGCCCGGTGGACTCTTTCGAGGATTCCTCGTTGAGGATCTGAATACGCCCGTGGGCGCGGGCTGCGCCTGCAATAAAGACTCGGGCAATCGCCGGATCTGCCGTGACCAGCGTCCCCGCCAGGCTGCCGCCGCCCGCGCGGGCAAGCTGGAGGGCATGTTCCGCGCTGCGGCTGGGCATCAGGGTGGCGACCGGGCCGAAGGCTTCGGTGGAATGTACCGCCGGGGTTTCATCCGGCTGCGGGCAGAAGAGCAGGGTTGGCGGGAAGAACGCCCCGGCGGCGTGCAGATCGGCCTTACCGCCCAGACGCGCCTGGCAGCCTGCGGCAATCAGCAGATCCACCTTTTCCTGCACGTCGGCGCGCTGCTCGCTGTTCACCAGCGCGCCCATTTTGACCCCTTCCTGCGCCGGGTCGCCGACCACCACTTTCTCCAGACGCGCAATCAGCGCCTGGCTTACGGCGTCAACCTGGCCCTGCGGGACGATGATGCGGCGAATGGCGGTACATTTCTGTCCGGCCTTGGCGGTCATTTCGCGCACCACTTCGCGGATAAACAGCGCAAACTCCGGCTGCTCCGGCGTGACGTCTTCCCCCAGCACGCAGCAGTTCAGGGAGTCGGCCTCCATGGTGAAGGGAATCGAATTCGCCACGATGTTGGGGTGAACGCGCAGGCTCTGTCCGGTGCTGGCGGAGCCGGTAAAGGTCACTACGTCCTGGCTGTCGAGCTGGCTCAGCAGATCCCCCGCGCCGCCGCAAATCAGGCTGATGGCGCCGTCCGGCACCAGGCCGCTGTCAACGATGGACTTCACCATCGCCTGAGTCACCTGCGCGGTGGCGGTGGCGGGTTTGATGATGGCGGGCATCCCGGCAAGCCAGGTCGGGGCCAGCTTTTCCAGCATCCCCCAGCAGGGGAAGTTAAAGGCGTTGATATGCACCGCCACGCCGGATTTCGAGGTTAAAACGTGGCGCGCGGCAAAGCCTCCCTCTTTGGACAGGGGGATAAGCTCATCTTCCGGCCACAGGGTATCGTCCGGCAGCTCGCGGCTGCCGAGGCTGGCGTAGGTGAAGAGGGTGCCGATCCCGCCTTCGATATCCACCCAGCTGTCCGCTTTGGTGGCCCCGGTTTGTGCCGACAGGGCGTAGAACGTGGCCTTCTCGCTGAGCAGGTGTTTTGCCACCGCTTTCAGCATGGCAGCGCGCTCGATAAAGGTCATGGCGCGAAGTGATTCACCGCCGCGCTCAATGGCGTAACGGCGGGCGGCACCCATATCCAGCCCTTCGCTGGTCACTTCCCATAATGCTTCGCCGCTGATGGCGTGATGAATATTGCGCTCGCGGCCCCGGCCAGACTGCCAGGTGCCGGACAAGAAGCTGGCTAACTGCTGCATCGCTTATCTCCAGATGTTTCGTTAATTCACTATAAATAGTTAAATTGTGAATCATAAAAATCAAGCTGAGTTTTAATGATTTGTTAACATTGTGATCTCGCCTGACGAAACCCTGTCGTTCATTCCCCGCCGTAAAAGCCAGTATTGAAAAGCCTTGCGACCGATGTCACAAAATAAACAAACACTCCTTGGGGTTATATTTAACCTTTGTGTAACTTTTAAGAAACGAAGTGATTCACCATTTCACTTGAGTAATTAGATTAACGAATCATAAGGGTGATGACGTGATGCAAGAACAACGCTTTGAGCAGCGCATAGCGCAGGAGACGGCCATCGAGCCGCAGGACTGGATGCCTGACGCCTACCGCAAAACGCTGATCCGCCAGATTGGGCAACATGCGCACTCTGAAATTGTCGGGATGCTTCCTGAAGGTAACTGGATCGCCCGCGCGCCGACCCTGCGCCGCAAGGCCATCCTGCTGGCGAAAGTGCAGGACGAAGCCGGACACGGTCTTTATCTCTACAGCGCGGCGGAAACCCTGGGCTGCGCCCGGGAAGACATCTACCAGAAGATGCTGGACGGCAAGATGAAGTACTCCTCCATCTTCAACTACCCGACCCTGACCTGGGCGGATATCGGCGTGATCGGCTGGCTGGTGGACGGCGCGGCCATCGTTAACCAGGTGGCGCTGTGCCGCACCTCCTACGGCCCCTACGCCCGGGCGATGGTGAAAATCTGTAAAGAAGAGAGCTTCCACCAGCGTCAGGGCTTTGAAGCCTGCATGGCGCTGGCGCAGGGCAGCGACGAGCAGCGCGCGATGCTGCAGGACGCCATCAACCGCTTCTGGTGGCCGGCGCTCATGATGTTCGGGCCAAACGACGACAGCTCGCCGAACAGCGCCCGCAGCCTCGCCTGGAAAATCAAACGCTTTGGCAACGACGAGCTGCGCCAGCGCTTTGTCGACAACACCGTTCCGCAGGTGGAAATGCTGGGCATGACCGTGCCGGACCCGGATCTGCGTTTCGATGCGCAAACCGGGCATTACGCGTTCGGCGAAATCGACTGGCACGAATTTGATGACGTGATTAACGGGCGCGGGATCTGCAACCACGAGCGCCTGGCCGCAAAACGAAAAGCCTGGGAAGAAGGGGCGTGGGTGCGCGAAGCCGCACTGGCGCACGCGGAAAAACAACACGCCCAAAAAGTGGCTTAAGAGGAAGCAACATGAGCAATGTCTACTGGCCGTTATATGAAGTCTTTGTGCGTTCCAAACAGGGTCTGTCCCACCGTCACGTGGGCAGTCTCCACGCCGCCGACGACCGCATGGCGCTGGAAAACGCGCGCGATGCCTACACCCGCCGCAGCGAAGGCTGCTCGATTTGGGTGGTGAAGGCGAGCGAAATCGTGGCCTCCCAGCCGGAAGAGAGCGGTGAATTCTTTGATCCGGCGGAGAGCAAAATCTACCGTCACCCCACGTTTTACACCATCCCTGATGGCATCGAGCACATGTGAGGTCGGGGATGAATACAACAACTGCATATGCCCTGCGACTGGGCGATAACGGCCTGGTGCTTTCCCAGCGTCTTGGCGCCTGGTGCGGACACGCCCCGGAGCTGGAGATCGACCTGGCGCTCGCCAACATCGGCCTCGACCTGCTGGGACAGGCGCGTAACTTTCTGACCTACGCCGCCAGCCTGGACGGCAAGGGTGACGAAGACACGCTGGCCTTTGGCCGCGACGAACGCCAGTTCCGCAACCTGCTGCTGGTGGAACAGCCGAACGGCAATTTCGCCGACACCATCGCCCGTCAGTACTTTATGGACGCCTGGCACGTTGAGCTTTACAGCCGTCTGGCCCAGAGCCGGGACAGCCAGCTGGCCGCCATCGCCGCCAAAGCGATCAAAGAGGCCCGCTACCACCTGCGCTTTAGCCGCGGCTGGCTGGAGCGTCTGGGCGGCGGCACCGCGGTGTCGGCCCAAAAAATGCAGCAGGCGGTCAACGACCTGTGGCGCTTTACGGCGGAGCTGTTCGAGGCCGACGAGGTGGAGCTGGCGCTGATTGAAGAGGGTATTGCCGTTGACCCGCGCGCGCTGCGTGAGGCCTGGGAAGCGGAAGTGTTCAGCGGATTGCAGCAGGCCGGGCTGAACGTGCCCGACGAAGTGGCCTACCGCACCGGCGGCAGGAAAGGGCTGCACACCGAACATCTGGGGCCGATGCTGGCGGAGATGCAATATCTCCAGCGCGTCTACCCCGGACAGCAGTGGTAAGGAGGACGCGATGCAACGTGTCGAGATTGCGCCTGCGGAAATCCCGCAGATCTGGTCGCTGCTAAGCGAGATCCCGGACCCGGAAGTGCCGGTGCTGACCATCACCGATCTCGGGATGGTGCGCAGCGTCAGCGCGCGCGGGGAAGGCTGGGTGATTGGCTTCACGCCAACCTATTCCGGGTGTCCGGCGACGGAACATCTGCTGGGTGCGATCCGCGACGCTATGACCGCGCACGGCTTCACCCCGGTGCACATTGTGCTGCAGCTTGAGCCCGCCTGGACCACCGACTGGATGACCGCCGATGCCCGCGAGCGTCTGCGCGAGTACGGCATCAGCCCGCCCGTCGGCCATAGCTGCCACGCCCACGCGCCCGCCGAGGTGAGCTGCCCGCGCTGCGCCAGCACCGACACCTCGCTTATCAGTGAATTTGGTTCGACGGCCTGCAAAGCGCTGTATCGCTGCAACACCTGCCGCGAGCCTTTCGACTATTTCAAATGTATTTGAGGCTGCCATGACAACGTTTCACTCCTTAACTGTGGCAAAAGTAGAGCCCGAAACCCGCGACGCGGTAACCATTACCTTCGCGGTGCCCGACGAACTGCAGGAGGCCTACCGCTTTCGTCCGGGGCAGCATTTAACCCTCAAGGCCAGGCTCGGCGGTGACGAACTGCGCCGCTGCTACTCCATCTGCCGCAGCGCCGCGCCGGGTGAAATCAGCGTGGCGGTAAAAGCCATCGAAGGCGGGCGCTTCTCGCGCTACGCCCGCGATGAGATCAGGCAGGGCATGGCCCTTGACGTGATGGTGCCGCAGGGGCATTTCGGCTACCAGCCGCAGGCCGAACGCGAAGGCCACTATCTGGCAATTGCCGCCGGGTCGGGCATTACGCCGATGCTGGCGATCCTCGCCGCGACGCTCGCCACCGAGCCTGGCAGCCACTTCACGCTGATCTACGGCAACCGCAGCAGCCAGAGCATGATGTTCCGCCAGGCGCTGGCGGATCTGAAAGACAAATACCCGCAGCGCCTGCAGCTGGTGTGCATTTTCAGCCAGGAGACCCTCGACAGCGACCTGCTGCACGGGCGCATCGACGGCGAAAAACTGCAGGCGCTGGCGAAGACCCTGATCAACTTCCGTCAGTATGACGAGGCCTTTATCTGCGGCCCGTCGGCCATGATGGACGACGCCGAAGCGGCGCTGAAAGCGCTGGGGATGCCGGAAAAAGCGATTCACCTTGAACGGTTCAACACCCCGGGCAGCGGCGTGAAGCGCGCGGTGAGCGTGCAGGCGCAGGGGCAAAAGGTGACCGTGCGTCAGGACGGACGCGACCGTGAGATAACCCTCACTGCCGATGACGAAAGTATTCTGGATGCCGCCCTGCGTCAGGGGGCTGACCTGCCTTACGCCTGTAAAGGCGGGGTGTGCGCCACCTGCAAATGCAAGGTGCTGCGCGGCAAAGTGGATATGGTGACCAACTACAGCCTGGAGCCGGACGAGCTGGCCGCCGGGTATGTGCTGAGCTGTCAGGCGCTGCCGCTAACCGCCGACGTGATCGTTGATTTCGACGCGAAGGGGATGGCATGAGCGAGCTGATTCTCACCCGGGAGGGCCGCGTGCTCCTGCTGACGCTTAACCGTCCGGCGGCGCGCAACGCCCTGAACAATGCCCTGCTAACGCAGATTGCCGAGGCGCTGGAGGCCGCTGCGCAAAACAACGAGATCTCCGCCTGCGTCATCGCCGGCAGCGAGCGCTGTTTCGCCGCCGGAGCCGATCTCAACGAAATGGCGGAAAACGATCTGCCCGCCACCCTCAACGACGTTCGCCCGCAGCTGTGGGCGCGAATTAACGCCTTCAATAAGCCGCTGATTGCCGCGGTGAACGGCTTCGCGCTCGGGGCAGGCTGCGAGCTGGCGCTGCTGTGCGACGTGGTTATCGCCGGGGATAACGCCCGCTTCGGCCTGCCGGAAATCACGCTCGGCATTATGCCGGGGGCGGGCGGCACCCAGCGCCTGATCCGCTGCGTTGGGAAATCGCTGGCGAGCAAAATGATCCTCACGGGGGAAAGCATCACCGCGCAGCAGGCGCTGAGCGCCGGGCTGGTGAGCGACGTGTACCCGGCGGCGCTGACCCTGGAATACGCCCTGAAGCAGGCCAGCCTGATGGCGCGCCACTCTCCGCTGGCGCTGCAGGCGGCGAAGCAGGCGCTGCGCCAGTCCCAGGAAGTGCCGCTGCACGCCGGGCTGGCCCAGGAGCGCCAGCTGTTCACGCTGCTTTCCGCCACCGACGATCGCCGCGAGGGTATCGAGGCTTTCTTACAAAAACGCACCCCAGACTTCAAAGGACGCTAATCGTGGAATTTATTCTCAGTCATGTAGAGCAGGGCGTAATGACCCTTACGCTGAACCGTCCGGAGCGTCTGAACAGCTTTAACGACGTCATGCACCAGCAGCTTTCCGAGTGTCTGAAACAGGCCGAGCGCGATGAGTCTGTCCGCTGTTTGCTGATCACCGGCGCCGGGCGCGGCTTCTGCGCGGGACAGGATCTTAACGACCGCAACGTTGACCCGAACGGCCCCGCGCCGGATCTGGGCATGTCGGTTGACACCTTCTACAACCCGCTGGTGCGCCGCCTGGCAAAACTGCCAAAGCCGGTCATTTGCGCGGTAAACGGCGTGGCGGCAGGCGCAGGCGCCACGCTGGCGCTGGGCTGCGACATGGTGATCGCCGCGCGCTCCGCCAACTTTGTGATGGCCTTCAGCAAGCTGGGCCTGGTGCCGGACTGCGGCGGCACCTGGTTCTTGCCCCGCGTTGCCGGACGCGCCCGCGCGATGGGGCTGGCGCTGCTCGGCGATAAGCTCAGCGCCGAGCAGGCGCTGGCGTGGGGAATGATCTGGCAGGTGGTGGACGACGAACAGCTTTCCGCCACCGCGCAGCAGCTGGCGCTGCACTTCGCCTCCCAGCCGACCTTTGGTCTGGGGCTGATCAAGCGGGCCATTAACGCCGCCGAAACCAATACCCTGGACGCGCAGCTCGACCTGGAGCGCGACTATCAGCGCCTGGCCGGGCGCAGCGATGACTACCGCGAAGGGGTCAGCGCGTTCCTGGGCAAACGCACGCCGCAGTTTACGGGGAAATAAGATGCTGACGATTCGCACTGTCGCCGTGATTGGAAGCGGCACCATGGGCGCCGGGATCGCCGAAGTGGCCGCCAGCCACGGGCATCCGGTGCTGGTTTACGATATCGCCGCCGACGCGGTTTCCCGCGCGATCGACGGCATTCGCCAGCGCCTGGAATCGCGCGTGGCGCGCGGCAAACTCTCCGCCGAGGCCAGCGGACAGATCCTCGCCCGGCTGGTGCCGGCGACGGATATCACCGCGCTCGCCGACGCGGATCTGGTCATTGAAGCGGCCTCCGAGCGTCTGGAGGTCAAAAAAGCGCTGTTCGCGCAGCTGGCTGAGATCTGCCCGCCGCGGACGCTGCTCACCAGCAACACCTCGTCGATATCGGTGACCGCGATTGCGGCAGACGTGCCTCACCCGGAGCGCGTGGCGGGGCTGCACTTCTTTAACCCGGCGCCGGTGATGAAGCTGGTGGAGGTGGTGAGCGGGCTGGCGACCTCCCCGGACGTGGCCGACGCGCTGTGCGAGCTGGCGATGAGCTGGGGCAAACAGCCGGTGCGCTGCCAGTCCACCCCGGGGTTTATCGTCAACCGCGTGGCGCGTCCGTTTTATTCGGAAGCCTGGCGCGCGCTGGAAGAGCAGGTGGCGGCTCCGGAAGTCATCGACGCCGCCCTGCGCGAAGGGGGCGGTTTCCCGATGGGGCCGCTGGAGCTGACCGATATGATTGGTCAGGACGTCAACTTTGCCGTGACCTGCTCCGTCTTTAACGCCTTCTGGCAGGAGCGCCGCTTCCTGCCTTCGCTGGTGCAGCAGGAGCTGGTGCTCGCCGGGCGGCTGGGCAAAAAGAGCGGCAAGGGCGTGTACGACTGGCAGGGCGAGCGGCCGCAGGTCAAGTGGCTTGAGGTGGTTTCTGACCACGTTAGCCCGATGCGCGCCGAGCGTAGAAGTGACGGTGTCACCGAAATTGACGACGTTCTGCTGATTGAAACCCAGGGCGAAACCGCGCAGGCGCTGGCGCTGCGCTTTAACAGCCCGGTAGTGGTGGTTGACCGAATGGAGGCCGACGTGGCGGTGATCGCCGTGGCCGCCAGCAACCCGCACTCCGCCACCCAGAAGGCCATTTATTGGCTGCAGCAGCAGGGCAAGCGCGTCGTGCAGATTGCGGATTACCCGGGGCTGCTGGTCTGGCGCACCGTGGCGATGATCGCCAACGAAGCGCTGGACGCCCTGCAAAAAGGGGTCGCCAGCGAAAAGGATATCGATACCGCCATGCGTCTTGGCGTGAACTACCCGAGCGGCCCGATCGCCTGGGGGGAACGCCTCGGCTGGCAGCGGCTGTTGGCCCTGCTGGAAAACCTACAGCGCCACTACGGCGAAGAACGCTATCGCCCCTGTTCACTGCTGCGCCAGCGTGCGCTTCTGGAGAGTAGCTATGAGTCATAACGCCTGGCACAACGCCCGTGTCATGTACGAGAACGACGCCTGCGCCCAGGCGCTCGGGATGGACATTATCGAGATGGACGAGGGCTACGCGGTGGTGACGATGACCATCACCCCGCAGATGCTCAACGGCCATAAAACCTGCCACGGCGGGCAGCTGTTCTCGCTCGCCGATACCGCCTTTGCCTACGCCTGCAACAGCCAGGGGCTGGCGGCGGTGGCGTCTGCCTGCTCGATTGATTTTCTGCGTCCGGGCTTTGCCGGGGATAAGCTCACCGCCACCGCGCGGGTGAAGCACCAGGGCAAGCTGACCGGCGTATACGACATTGAAATCCAAAACCAACAGCAAAAAACGGTCGCTCTCTTTCGCGGTAAATCTCACCGCATTGGCGGCACTGTGACAGGAGAAGCCTGATGCGTGATGCATTTATTTGTGACGGTATGCGTACCCCGGTTGGGCGTTACGGCGGGGCATTATCCGGCGTGCGCGCCGATGATTTAGGCGCGGTTCCGCTGCGCGCGCTGCTGGCGGGCTATCCGCAGCTGGACGCAGAGCGCATAGACGATGTGATCTTCGGCTGCGCCAACCAGGCCGGGGAAGATAACCGCAACGTGGCGAGGATGTCGGCGCTGCTGGCGGGTCTGCCGCAGACGGTGTCCGGCACCACCATCAACCGCCTGTGCGGTTCCGGTCTGGACGCCATCGGCTTTGCCGCGCGCGCCATCAAAGCGGGCGACGGCGATCTGCTGATTGCCGGCGGCGTGGAGTCTATGTCCCGCGCGCCGTTCGTGATGGGCAAAGCCACCGCCGCCTTCCAGCGTCAGGCGGAGATCTTTGATACCACCATCGGCTGGCGTTTTGTGAATCCGCTCATGCATCAGCATTTCGGAACTGACAGTATGCCGGAAACGGCAGAGAATGTAGCTGAATTGTTAAATATCAGCCGCGCCGATCAGGACGCCTTTGCCCTGCGCAGCCAGCAGCGCACCGCGCAGGCCCAGCAGAACGGCATTCTGGCGCAGGAGATCGTGCCGGTGCTGGTGCCGGGGAAAAAAGGGGCGGTCACGGAAGTGAGCGTGGATGAACATCCCCGCGCGGATACCACGCTTGAACAGCTCGCGGCGCTGAAAACCCCGTTCCGCAAGAACGGCGTGGTGACGGCGGGTAACGCCTCCGGCGTCAACGACGGTGCCGCCGCGCTGATTATCGCCAGCGAGCAGACGGCGCTGGCGCAGGGTCTGGTGCCGCGTACCCGCATCGTGGCGATGGCGACCGCGGGCGTCGAGCCGCGCCTGATGGGGCTGGGGCCGGTTCCGGCGACCCGTAAGGTGCTGGAGCGCGCCGGGCTGAGCATTAACGATATGGACGTCATCGAGCTGAACGAAGCCTTTGCTTCCCAGGCGCTGGGCGTGCTGCGCCAGCTCGGCCTGCCGGACGATGCCGCGCACGTCAACCCGAACGGCGGAGCCATCGCGCTGGGCCATCCGCTGGGCATGAGCGGTGCGAGGCTGGCGCTGGCCGCGAGCAACGAATTGCACCGACGTCGCGGGCGCTATGCGCTGTGCACGATGTGCATCGGTGTGGGTCAGGGCATTGCCATGATCCTTGAGCGTGTTTGATCGAACCACAATGTGAGTACCCTACAATGACAAATACAACGACAACTAAGCTTGACCCGATCGAAACCGCGTCCATTGATGAATTACAGGCGCTGCAAACCGAGCGCCTGAAGTGGACGCTCCATCACGCTTACAACAACGTCCCGATGTACAAGCGCAAGTTTGACGCGGCGGGCGTTCACCCTGACGACTTCCACGAGCTGGCGGATATCCGCAAATTCCCGTGCACTACCAAGCAGGACCTGCGCGATAACTACCCGTTCGACACCTTCGCCGTGCCGATGGAGCAGGTGGTGCGTATCCACGCCTCATCCGGCACCACCGGGAAACCGACCGTCGTCGGCTATACCCAAAATGACATCGACAACTGGGCGAATATCGTCGCGCGCTCCCTGCGTGCGGCGGGCGGCACGCCAAAAGATAAAATCCATGTCGCCTACGGCTACGGCCTGTTTACCGGCGGGCTGGGCGCGCACTACGGCGCCGAGCGCCTGGGCGCAACGGTGATCCCGATGTCCGGCGGCCAGACCGAGAAACAGGCGCAGCTGATCCGCGATTTCCAGCCGGACATGATCATGGTCACGCCGTCGTACTGCCTTAACCTGATTGAGGAGCTGGAGCGCCAGATGGGGGGCGACGCCAGCCGGTGCTCCCTGCGCGTGGGCGTGTTCGGGGCCGAGCCGTGGACGCAGGCGATGCGCCGGGAAATCGAAAAACGTCTGGGCATTACCGCGCTGGATATCTACGGCCTGTCGGAAGTGATGGGGCCGGGCGTGGCGATGGAGTGTCTGGAAACCACCGACGGCCCGACCATCTGGGAAGATCATTTCTACCCGGAGATCGTGAACCCGAACGACGGTACGCCGCTCAACGACGGCGAGCAGGGCGAACTGCTGTTCACCACGCTGACCAAAGAGGCGCTGCCGGTCATCCGCTACCGCACCCGCGATCTGACCCGCCTGCTGCCGGGCACCGCGCGCACCATGCGCCGCATGGATCGCATCAGCGGGCGCAGCGACGATATGCTGATTATCCGCGGCGTGAACGTCTTCCCGTCGCAGCTGGAAGAGGAGATCGTCAAGTTCGAGCATCTGTCGCCGCACTATCAGCTGGAGGTGAACCGCCGCGGGCATCTTGATTCACTTTCGGTGAAGGTGGAGCTGAAAGAGAGTAGCTTGACACTGACCCACGAGCAGCGCTGCCAGGTATGCCACCAGCTTCGCCACCGCATTAAGTCGATGGTGGGGATTTCCACTGACGTGATGATCGTAAACTGCGGCAGTATTCCGCGTTCCGAAGGGAAGGCGTGCCGGGTGTTTGACCTGCGGAAGGTGGCGGCTAACGGGTGATTTGGCTACTCACTCCGCACGAGTCTGAGGGCGCGCAATTATTCCCTCGGGTCTTTGGGGGGAGGGCCAGGGAAGGTGGCAGCTAACGGGTGATTTGGCGGCTCACTCCACACCAGTCTGCGGGCGCGCAATTATTCCCTCTCCCCTTTGGGGAGAGGGTTAGGGTGAGGGGAACATACGGCTAAGGAGGTCATTCCGTTCACCTTACGTTCCCTGCTTCTCTGTCACCACAATACTTGTGAACGTGTCAGGGAGGCTCGCCGCCGCCTCCCTGACCACCCTGGCTCCCGGCAAGAAAATCGCCGCTACGCG
>NZ_CAXOFU010000042.1:0-9969 GCF_964208575.1 Enterobacter soli
TGTGCTGGCAACTGAATCGCTGTATTACATGTACGCTCGATCGGTTCCCTCTCCCTGTGGGAGAGGGTTAGGGTGAGGGCATCAGGCTACGCCAAATCCCCCCCATTACTCGCAATCACCTTCTTATACCACCAGAACGATTTCTTGCGCTTTCTCTCCAGCGTGCCGCGCCCTGCGTCGTCGCGGTCAACGTACACAAACCCGTAGCGCTTGCTCATCTCGCCCGTTGACGCTGCCACCAGGTCGATACAGCCCCAGGTGGTGTACCCCATCAGCGGCACGCCGTCTTCAATGGCATCGCCCATCGCGCGGATATGCTCGCGCAGGTAGCTGATGCGGTAGTCGTCGTTAATCTCGCCGTTTTCATCAACAACGTCTTTCGCGCCGAGGCCGTTTTCCACCAGGAACAGCGGTTTCTGGTAGCGGTCGTACATCATGTTCATGGTGATGCGCAGGCCGAGCGGGTCAATGCCCCAGCCCCATTCGCTCACCTGAACATGCGGGTTGCGCAGGGACTTCACGATGTTCGCCGCGTTGGTGTTGTTCGCGTTCATATCCGCCGACGCGCAGCGGGAGGCGTAATAGCTGAACGACACAAAATCGACGGTGTTTTTCAGCAGCTCGTCATCGCCCGGATCTTTCACAATCACCACGCCCTTTTCGCGGAACACGCGGGCGGAGTAGGCCGGGTACGCGCCGCGCGCCTGCACGTCGATAAAGAACAGGTTCTCGCGGTCTTTCTCCAGCGCCATCCACACGTCTTCCGGCTTGCAGGAGTACGGGTAGAAATTCCCGCCCGCCAGCATACAGCCGACCTGGTTTTCCGGGTTCACCTCGTGGGCGATTTTGGTCGCCAGCGCGCTCGCCACCAGCTCATGGTGCGCCGCCTGATACTTCACCTGATCCTCGTTTTCGCCCTCTTCAAACACCAGCCCGGCACCCGAGAACGGGCTGTGCAGCATGATGTTGATTTCGTTGAAGGTCAGCCAGTACTTCACCAGGCCGTTAAATTCTTCAAAACAGGTGCGGGCGTAGCGGGCGAAGAAATCGACCATCTTGCGGTTGCGCCAGGAGCCGTACTCGGTCACCAGATGCATCGGCACGTCGAAGTGGCACAGGGTCACCAGCGGCTCGATGTTGTACTTTTTGCACTCTTCGAACACCGCGCGGTAGAAGGCGATGCCCTCTTTATTCGGCAGCGGCTCGTCGCCGTTCGGGTAGAGGCGGCTCCAGGCGATGGAGGTGCGGAATACCGTAAAGCCCATCTCCGCCATCAGGGCGATGTCTTCCTTATAGCGATGGTAAAAATCAATCGCCTCGTGGCTCGGGTAAAACTCGTCGTCGCGCAGGGTAAAGCGTTTTTCCTTCCCGAGCTTCACCGCCAGGCGATTCGCGCCGTGGGGGATCATATCGACCGTGGTCAGCCCCTTGCCGCCTTCGCGGTACGCGCCTTCACTCTGGTTGGCGGCAAGCGCGCCGCCCCATAAAAATCCTTGTGGAAAAACAGACATTGTTACCTCGCTATAATTTTATGCTTGTGCGGCTTTGGCCTGAACCGGCGCGGTTTGCAGGGCGCGCGCTTTTTCTGCCTCGTCTTCGACCGGGATATCCTCAAAACCTAATATCAGGGTCAGAACAAACGACAGCACCACCGCCAGCGCCATCACGCCGAACACCCAGACGATGGTCATCGGGTTCGCCGGATCGAAGAACTGCACGCTGGTAAACAGCCCCGGCGCCGCCATCGAGTGGCTGGCAAGGCCGGCAATACCGGCCACCGCGCCGCAGATAAAGCCGCTGATCAGGCTCGCGATTAACGGACGTTTCAGACGCACCGCCACGCCGTACAGGGCCGGTTCAGAGATCCCCGCCATGATGGCGGACGCGGCCGCCGCCAGCGCCGTCTGGCGCAGTTCCGGGTTTTTGGTTTTCCACGCCACCGCCAGCGACGAGCCGCCCAGGGACAGGTTGGCGCCGATCTCCGACGGCATGACCATCCCCTCTTTGCCCGTTTCGGCAATGGTCTGAATGATAGTCGGGGTAAACACGCGGTGCATCCCGGTCATCACCAGCAGCGGCCACAGCGCGCCCATAATGGCGACCGACAGCCAGCCCAGATAGCCGTGAATGGTGTACACCAGCGCAGAAATCGCGCTACCGATCCAGATGCCCAGCGGCCCAATCAGCACAATGGCGAGCGGGGCGGCAATCAGCACGATCAGCATCGGTTTCAGGAAGTTCTTGGTCACCGCCGGGGTGATTTTGTCGACCCAGCGTTCGATATACGACAGGCACCAGGTCATCACCAGCGCCGGGATCACCGTGTAGGTGTATTTCACCGCCGTGACCGGAATAAACGCGAACTCCACGTGCTCGCCCTGGGCCGCCTTCGCCATCAGCTCGATAAAGCTCGGATGCACCAGCACGCCCGCAATGGCAATCGCCAACGACATGTTGGTTTTGAACTTCACCGCCGCCGAGGCCGCCACCATCAGCGGCAGGAAGAAGAACGCGCCGTCGCCGATCACCGTCAGGATGGTCAGGGTTGGCGCGCCTTTTTCCAGCACGCCGGTCATCTCAAGGATCATCGCCAGCAGCTTAACCATCGAGCCGCCGATGATCGCCGGGATCAGCGGCGACATGGTGCCGATCAGCGCGTCGAGAATGCCCGCGCCGATGCGGCGAAGCGTGAGCTTTTGCGGGCCTTCCGGCACGGCGGGCTGCATGTTGGCGGGCAGCAGGCTGACCACCTCGCGGTAGGCCTGGGAAACCGTATTTCCCACGATCACCTGGCACTGGTTATCGTTACGCACCACGCCGAGCACGCCGCTGATGCTTTTCAGGCGCGGGGCGTCGGTCAGGGTTTCGTCCTTCAGGACAAAACGCAGACGCGTCATGCAGTGGGTGACGGCGACGATGTTCTCTTTGCCGCCAAGCGCGCTGACGACGTCGTTCGCCAGCGCAGCATAATTTTTGGCCATCGGATGTTACCTGTTATCGTTGTGAGAAATTGTAGGAAACCGGTTCCACATAATCATCATTAGTTTCTTTGAGTGAAACAAGATGGTTATTTGTGCATTTTTTAGATTTGTGATGGCGATCGCCAAAGGCCGTAAAAAGCGTGATATCGCCGCGAGGACAATTTTTCTGCGGTGCAGTACACTGCGCCCATCGGATTCAGAGGGAAGAACAACATGACCACGATGCTCGAAGTGGCGAAGCGCGCAGGTGTCTCAAAAGCAACGGTTTCCCGGGTGCTGTCGGGGAATGGCTACGTGAGCCAGGAGACCAAAGACCGGGTATACCAGGCGATCGAAGAGAGCGGCTATCGCCCCAATCTGCTGGCGCGAAACCTGGCGACCAAACGCACGCAAACGCTGGGCCTGGTGGTGACGAACACCCTCTATCACGGCGTCTATTTCAGCGAACTGCTGTTCCACGCCGCGCGGATGACGGAAGAGAAGGGCCGCCAGCTGATCCTCGCCGACGGCAAGCACAGCGCCGATGAGGAGCGCGAGGCGATCCAGTACCTGCTCGACATGCGCTGCGACGCGGTGATCATCTACCCGCGCTTTTTGAGCGTGGAGGAGATGGACGAGATCGTCGAAAAATACGAACAGCCGATTGTGGTGCTTAACCGCCGCCTGCGTAAAAACAGCAGCCACAGCGTCTGGTCAGATCATAAAGCCTCCTGCCAGGCGGCGGTGGGGCAGCTTATCGAAAAAGGCCACCGCGACATCGCCTTCATCACCGGGTCGCTCGACTCGCCGACCGGCATCGAACGTCTGTCCGGCTACAGGGCGGCGCTGGAGCAGCACCGTATCCCGCTGCGTGAGGAACTTATCGCCCAGGGCAAGTGGAACCCGGCAAGCGGTGCGGCGGCGGTCGCGGAGCTGCTCGCGCGCGGCGAAACCTTCAGCGCGCTGGTGGCGAGCAACGACGATATGGCGATTGGCGCGATGAAGCAGCTGCACGACAGCGGGATCGCCACCCCGGAGGCGGTGTCGGTCATCGGCTTTGACGATGTCGCCATCGCCCCGTACATGGTGCCGTCCCTCTCCAGCGTGCGCGTCCCGGTCACGGAGATGATCAAAGAGACCATCAGCCGCCTGATCTTCATGCTCGACGGCGGCGAGTTCAAATATCAGCAAACCTTCTCCGGCGAGCTGATCCTGCGCGACTCGGTGATTGACGGCCCGCACCGTTGACGTCGACATCTGTCATCGTCACTTGTGACGATGACAGCGCGCCTCCTTTCTGTAAATTCAGCTAAATCAATACATTAAAAACTGGCACGGTTTATGAATGTCTCCGCGCATGACTGTTATGCTGGAGAAGCAGATGAACCGTTTTATCATGGCCGATGCGAGTAAATGTATTGGCTGCCGTACCTGTGAAGTGGCGTGCGTGGTGTCCCATCAGGCGGAGCAGGACTGCGCCTCGCTGACCCCCGAATCCTTCCTGCCGCGTATTCACGTGATTAAGGGCGTGAATATTTCCACCGCTGCGATTTGCCGCCAGTGCGAAGATGCCCCCTGCGCTAACGTCTGCCCGAACGGGGCGATCAAGCGCGAGAAGGGCTTTGTGCACGTGATGCAGGAGCGCTGCATCGGCTGTAAAACCTGCGTGGTGGCGTGCCCTTACGGCGCGATGGAAGTGGTGGTTCGCCCGGTGGTACGCAACAGCGGCATGGGGCTGAGCGTGCGCGCGGAAAAAGCCGAAGCCAACAAGTGCGACCTCTGCTATCACCGCGAGGCCGGCCCGGCCTGCATGGACGCTTGCCCGACGCACGCGCTGGTGTGCGTCGATCGCGACAAGCTCGAACAGATGAGCGCGGAAAAACGCCGTCGCGCGGCGTTCGACACGTCGTCATCCATGCTGTTCTGATTCACGATGAGCGGGAACGGCATTCAGCTTCGGGTGCGCGGCAAAGTGCAGGGCGTCGGGTTTCGTCCCTTCGTCTGGCAGCTGGCGCAGGCGATGGGGCTGGCAGGGGATGTCTGCAATGACGGTCAGGGCGTGCTGGTGCGCCTTGCGGGGAATGGGGAGTGTTTTACCGCAAGGCTGCGCCAGGACTGCCCACCGCTGGCGCGCATTGACGAGGTCGACGCGCAGCCGTTCAGCTGGGAAAACCTGCCGGATACCTTCACCATTCGCCACAGCGCGGGCGGGACGATGGACACGCAGATTGTGCCCGACGCCGCCACCTGCCCGGCGTGTCTGGCCGAAATGCGCGACCCGCGCGAGCGCCGCTACCGCTATCCGTTTATCAACTGCACACACTGCGGCCCGCGATTCACCATTATCCGCGCCATGCCCTACGACCGCCCGGCTACGTCGATGGCGGCGTTCCCGCTCTGCCCGCCGTGCGGCGCGGAGTATCGCAACCCGGCGGACAGGCGCTTTCACGCGCAGCCCGTGGCCTGCCCGGACTGCGGCCCCGCGCTCGAGTGGCTGTCGGGGGACGTACATGCCGCGCGGGAAGCGGCGCTGCGCGCGGCGGTTAAGGTGCTTAAAAGCGGCGGCATTGTGGCGGTGAAAGGCCTAGGCGGGTTTCACCTCGCCTGCGACGCGCAAAACCCCGCCGCCGTGGCGCGGCTGCGGGCGAGAAAGCATCGCCCGACGAAGCCGCTGGCGGTGATGCTGGCGAACGCCGACGGCCTGCCGGCCTCCATAAGCGAGCGCCTGCTTTCCCCCGCGGCGCCCGTGGTGCTCACCCCAAAAAACCTGCTGCCCGCCATGCCGGAGGCCATTGCGCCGGGGCTGGACCGCATCGGCGTCATGCTCCCGGCAAACCCGCTGCAGCACCTGCTGCTTGCTGACGTTCAGCGCCCGCTGGTGATGACCTCCGGGAACCTCAGCGGGAAACCGCCAGCTATTACCAACGGCGAGGCGCTGGAGGCGCTGCGGGAGATCGCCGACGGTTTTCTGCTGCACAACCGCGACATCCTCCAGCGTATGGATGATTCCGTGGTGGACGCGCAGGGGTCGATGCTGCGCCGCGCCAGAGGCTACGTGCCGGATGCCATCACGCTTCCCGCCGGGTTTGACGATATCCCCGCCATGCTGTGCCTGGGCGCGGAGATGAAAAACACCTTCTGCCTGGTGCGCGGCAATCAGGCGGTGCTGAGCCAGCACTTTGGTGACCTGAGCGATGACGGCGTCGAGCAGCAGTGGCGCAGCGCGCTGGCGGTGATGCAGCAGATGTACGCCTTTACGCCGCAGCGTGCGATCTGCGATGCCCATCCGGCGTATCGCGCCCGGCAGTGGGCGGAGGAGCAGGCGCTGGAAACCCAGACCGTTTTGCATCATCACGCCCACGCGGCGGCGTGTCTGGCGGAGAACGGCTGGCCGCGCAACGGCGGCGAGGTGATTGCCCTGACGCTGGACGGCATCGGCATGGGCGAAAACGGCGCGCTGTGGGGCGGGGAGTGCCTGCGGGTGAGCTACCGCGACTGCGAGCATCTCGGCGGACTGCCCGCCGTGGCGCTGCCTGGTGGCGATCTGGCGGCGGCCCAGCCGTGGCGCAATTTGCTCGCCCAGTGCCTGGCGTTTGTCCCGGACTGGCTGCAGCACGCGGAAACCCGCGCCGTGCGGCGTCAGCGCTGGCAGCCGCTGGCGGTGGCGGTATCGCGCGGGCTGAATTCCCCCCTCGCGTCGTCCTGCGGAAGGCTGTTTGACGCGGTGGCCTGCGCCCTGGACATCTGCCCGGAAAGCCAGGGCTACGAGGGCGAAGCGGCCTGTCGCCTCGAAGCGCTGGCGGCCCAGTGTCCCGGCGTGGCGCATCCCGTCACCCTGTCGGTGGATAACCTCGCCCGCTTCTGGCAGCAGTGGCTGGACTGGCAGGCGACCCCCGCCGAGCGTGCGTGGGCGTTTCACGACGCGCTGGCAAAAGGGCTGGCTGCGCTGTGCGCTCTCCACGCCCGGCGCCTGTCGCTGTCCACCGTCTGTCTGAGCGGCGGGGTGCTGCACAACCGCCTGCTGCGCGCGCGGCTCAGCCACTATCTTTCTGACTTCACCCTTCTTTTCCCTTCTCGCCTGCCCGCGGGCGACGGGGCTATCTCCTTCGGGCAGGCGGTTGTCGCTGCGGCCCGGTCATGTTTATAAGGATTTAAAATGTTACGACTCTTACGCAATGAACCTCGCGCCGCGCTTTTACTGCTGGCTCTGGTGATGGCCAATCTGCTCGCCTGGGGCTGGGCGTGGCAAACCTTCAGCGGCAGCACCGCGCTGATGGCGGCAAGCCTGCTGGCCTGGTGCTACGGGCTGCGTCACGCGGTGGACGCCGACCACATCGCCGCCATCGATACCGTGACGCGTAAGATGATGCAGCAGGGAAAACGGCCCTCCGGCGTGGGGGCGTGGTTCTCGCTCGGACACTCCACCATCGTGGTGCTGGCCTCCATCGCCATCGCTGCGACCGCCACCGCGTTTCAGAAAAACATGGCCTGGTTTCATGAGACCGGCAGCCTGATTGGCACCGCGGTGTCGGCCACCTTCCTGCTGGCGATGGCGCTGGTCAATATGGTGATTTTGCGCGGAGTCTGGCGCAATTTTCAGGCGCTGAAAAACGGGCGCGCCGCGAACGCGGAGCTGGATCTTCCGGCGCAGGGCGGGGTGATGAACTGGCTGTTTGGCACCACCTTCCGCCTGGTAAACAAAAGCTGGCAGATGTACCTGGTGGGCTTTTTGTTCGGGCTGGGGTTTGATACTGCCACCGAAATCGGCGTGCTGGGCATCTCCGCCGCCAGCGCCTCAAACGGCATGTCGGTGTGGTCGATCATGATCTTCCCGGCGCTGTTCGCCAGCGGCATGGCGCTGGTGGATACCCTGGATAACCTGCTGATGGTGGGCGCTTACGGCTGGGCGTTCAACAAGCCCCAGCGCAAGCTCTACTACAACATGACCATTACCGGGACGTCGGTGGTGGTGGCGCTGTTTATCGGCGGGCTGGAAGCGCTCGGCCTGCTGATGGATAAATTTGCCCTCAGCGGCGGCGTCTGGGACGTCATTGGCGCGGTGAATGACAACCTCGGCAACGCCGGCTTTGTGGTGGTGGGGCTGTTTGTGGCCTGCTGGCTGATCTCGATGGTCAACTACCGCTGGCGCGGCTACGACGCGCTGGTGGTGCGCTCCTGAGCGGGAGGCAGCCAGGCGCGGGTAAAATCGAGCCAGCCCCCGGCGGTCAGGACGATATCCTGCACGTTTTCCATCGTGTTGATGCGATAGCGATAGTGGAACAGCGGCGTGCAGGCGCCGCTTTCCAGCAGGCGCGTAAAGAAGGGCGCCAGATTTGCGTTGAGGCTCGCTTCGCTGGCGCAGTAGCCCATCAGCGTCTGCTTCTCTTTCTGCCATGCCGCGTCGCCCAACGCGCTGGCCCACGCCGGTTCGTCGGTAAACCACTCTGCCAGCGCAAAGCCCGGCAGCTCGCCCGCCAGATAATCCCCCAGCAGCAAATCAGCCTGCGCCAGCGCGCCCGGGGCGTGCCACTCGTCGCGATCTTTCCAGTCGATTTTCAGCTCGCAACTCTGCTTTTTGAAATGCGCCTGCAGCACGTCGGCAAGCTCGCGCAGTTCAGAGGTGTGGCAGCAGGCCAGCGTCAGGGTGGCGGGGAGCGCAGCCTGCGCGGCGGGCGGGAGCGGCGGCGTAACGAGATCGGGCAGCACCTCGGTGCGGGTTTGCAGATCGTCGCGGTGGGCAAAGTGGCGCTCGCTGACGGAGGTAATGTCCTGACGCAGCCAGGCGGCAAGCGGGCGTGAAAGCGCGGCGTTGACCATGAGCCACGCGAACCCGCCGCTGGTTGAGGTGACGGCTTCCTGGGCGCTTTCCCCTTTGCCAACGGTGATCCACGCCGGTTTTTGCGCGTCGGTTCGGGTTCGCCAGAACTCAATCGCGTGCAGCAGCGGGTGGGCGGCATAGTACCAGGGCTGACGCTCCAGGCGTAAATAGTGCGAATGGTGACGGGCGATGGCAAACGGCCCGGCGCCGATGTCCGGCTGCTGCGGGTGGGGAAGGCGGCAAACGTGGTGCGCCAGACGATGCGCCAGCATGGCATCCGGCATGTCTAAGATGATTTCCAGACACCACGGCGCGGCCAGCGACGCCTGGCGAACGTGCTTCAGACCCGCGTTGCGCGCCGGATCGGCGAGCATCTGCTGCACTGCGCTCAACATATCCTCATCGCCAATCGGCTGGCCGTTGTGCCAGTGCGCGCCGCTGCGCAGATAAAAGCGCCAGCGGCGGCCGTTGTCGCTGGCCTCCCAGTGGTGCGCCAGATCCGGCTCGGGCTGCGGCTGCCCCGGCACGTAGCGCGTCAGCCCGGCGTGAACCGCGCAGATAATGTGCTGCTCGGCGCGACGGCGCTGCAGCGCCGGGTGAAGCGAGGTGAGCGGACGATACCAGGGAATACGCAGGGTGGGCTGATGTTTGAGCCATTTGCCGCCGAGAAACGGGGTAATGATGTGGTGCAGGCTTGCCGGGTCGCCCTCCGCCAGCTGGAGCGCGCTCTGGTAGTCGCCCTTCTCCAGGCAGCTGTGCATCAGCGGCGCGCTAAGCTCGCTGGTGGAGGCGATGCAGTGCAGCGTCGCGCGATGCCCGCGCCCCGGCTGCGCGCGCCAGGTCAGCCACCCGCTCTGGGCAAGCTGGCGCAGCAGCGTGCGCGCGTGGCGTTCGCTGCACAGCGCCACCTCGGCAACTTCGGCAATGGTCGTCGGCTTCGGTTCAGCTCCGTAGTGCTGGTAAAGCCGTTGATACTGGCGGATTTTTTGCAGCTGGCGCATGGTGGCGTTCCGTGTAAGGGAAGGGGTGCAAAGAGTGTAAGCGCTTTTGCGGAATAAATAAGGGTGGGATGGGGGAAGTGTTCCGGTTTTTCGGGCCGTGCGGCCTGATGCCCTCACCCTGACCCTCTCCCACGGGGAGAGGGAATCGACCGAGCGTGCATGTCATACAGCGATTCAGTTGCCAGCACAG
>NZ_CAXOFU010000043.1:0-4377 GCF_964208575.1 Enterobacter soli
TACCGAGCGCGTAGGTCGGGTAAGGCGTAGCCGCCACCCGACAAAACCTCAGCGCAAAAGTGCGCAGTCCGGCGGCAAACGGCACTGCAATGCGCCCGGCAGGACCTCGATGCGGAACTGCTCCCCGTTCAGCGGCTCGCCGTCGAGGTTGAAGGTCATGCCGTGCGGGGCGTTCACCTCAAACCACGCGGATTGCCCGTCGACAATATTCGGGCTCTCCTGTGGCTGGGTGAGGGTGGTGAACAGCGCCGGCAGCAGCCCGTCGCCGGTGAAAATACGCAGCTGCAGCTGCCCGTCGTTGATCAGCGCTTCCGGGCACAGCTGCTGCCCGCCGCCCGCCTGGCGACCGTTGCCGATACCGATCACCAGCGCGTCCCCCTGCCAGTGAAAACCTTCCCCGGAGATTTCGCAGCGGTCCGGCTTCAGGGTATCCATGCGCATCAGGCCGTGGATCAGATAGGAAACCCCGCCGAGCGCGGCTTTAAGCTTTTCCGGCGTTTCGCTGGTAATGCGCGTGCCAAACCCGCCCGTCGCCATGTTGATAAAGCAGGTTTTATCATTCACCTGTGCAATATCTACCGCGGTGGTTTTGCCAAGAATGGCGAGCTGGAGAGCTTTGCCTAAATCCTCCGGGATCCCCGCGCTGGTGGCAAAATCATTCGCCGTGCCGAGGGGCAAAATCCCCATCGCCGGACGTTCTGCCGCGCTGAGCTTAATCAGCGCGGAGGCGATCTCGTTGATAGTGCCGTCGCCGCCGCCGGAAATAATGGTGTCGACGCCTAACGCAATGCCTTCATCGATATAGCGCGCCGCATCGCCCTTTTCCCACGTCACGCGGACGTGAATACGTGCGCCGTCGCTTCGCAGATCCGTAATCGCCTCACGCAAAATATCGTTACCGGCGCTCTTGCCGTTCAGAATCAAAAGACTGTCTGGATAGGTTGCCATCCGCTTTGCTCCCTTTTTTAGCTCTGTTAAGAGTGTATCTCAGGGACGATAAAAGCGGGTAAGAACAGGACGAATCTTGTGCATGCCTTGGGTTTTTAAATTTTTAACTCACTATTCAACGCCTTTTAAATCACACACAATTTTATTTAATCTAACAAAATTTGTGAAACCTACAATTATCAACCAACCTATTGCCATCAGTACGATTATAAGCCCGGCGAGAATTTTCTTATCGATTGCTTCAGAATGGATTGCATCCTGTAATTCAGCTCTAAGGTCAGCGTCATTCGTTGTGATATAAGTACATGCATCTTTGAGGTGCTGAAAAGATGTTGCATCTTCAATGATTTTAAGACAATCAGTCTTGTTCCAGGAATTATTATTCTTCTTATCATAGACTCGATGTTTAGATATGTATAATTTTTCGCTATTACCGGCATTGTATGTGACATACCCTGCTTTCATGTAAGGTGCATCATAGAGGATGCCAAGAGCGGTCAAAATGAAAAGAATGCCAAAAAGCGTGGTGCTAACCGAATCCAGACGCATCGTTCGCTTGACACCCACTGCGCCAAACCAAGCGGTAAAACGCAATGTCGAACGTTCAATCTTTCCTTCGCTTAGAGCCCTGGATATTAATTTTGCATCTTCAGTAGAGGCAACTCTTACGCCATTCTTCAGTCTGAATAATTGCTGATTATAAAGCTTTTCATCATATTCCACATATTCTTTATCAGAATATTTAATGCGGAATAATTTCAAAATTATCCCGGTAAAGAAACTAACGCTAGGCAATTTCATGAAAATCAATATCGCTAAAAAGAATATTATATAAACTTTGTAGTCACCAAGTGCTTCAACAATATAGTCACTCATCTTTCAAGAACCTTTTAATAATTCAATTAAGGAATCGTCATTCATTGTACAAGGATTTTACATGCGCAGTATCAAACTGGTTCTGATGGTATGGCAACTCCTTTTTGTCTGTGTCGCAACTGACACTTGGAAGAAATTTGCGATACAAAAAATAAGCCCGCGTAAGAGCATCACAGTGTGACGGTCGATAATCATCACAATTACGATTTTAACTTATTGAATTTATTGTCTTTGTTGAGTGTGGCGGTTTGTTGCGTTTTGTGATTTTTTTATCGTCACAAAATTTGTTCAGCTAAATCATATGGATAAGGCATGTTTTTATTGGGGCGTTGTGACAGTTTTCCGATGGCTGACTAAAAAAGGTTGGGGGGATTAACATCTGTGCAAAAAAAGCCCCTTAACCGAGGCGCTTTTCTTATTCTTCGTCTTGTTTGGGTTTTACCACTACTGCCGCCAGCTTGTCGATCAAACGTTCGCACGCTTCAACGTCCTTCAGGCTACGTAACTTGACCCTGGCTGTTTGCGGCACTTCATCACGAGTACATAAGCTCAACTCAATTTCTACGTCGTTCCGGTTCAATAATCCCATAATAACCTCTGCAAACTTCCTTGCCTGCGTGGTCAGTTCAAAGATGAAATCAAGTTTATTCGGGGCTTTGGCGGAAAAGCAAACTGTATGTCCGGCATCAAAGCCATTGCTTTTAAAGTACTCTTCAACCGAGCCGGTGAGTTCAGGAGGGCAAACAAGTTGGACGCCAGCAAACTGTGACTGGTGAAGGGGTTTTCCTTTTAGTTCCTGCATAATTTCTCCAATGCAAAAAACCCGATTAACGGGGTTTAGGTTGTTGATGTGGTCGATAGATGGACACTGAATGAAATAAATCCTTTTATTTCATTGTATTAAAACAAAAAAATAAGCCCGCGTAAGGGAGATTACGCAGGCTAAGGAGGTGGTTCCTGGTACAGCTAGCATTTATGGGTTATGTTTTTCAGCGGGGGGATAATACCCCTATTGAACGAAGCGGTATGTGATCCGATTCTAAGAATTATCCCTGGCTGAAAAAATTTCCCTGGTTGACTATTTACTGTGCGGATTACGGGTGTTTTCGCCTTCGAAATTACGCATCAGCAGCGCAAATTCCAGATCCACCTCTTCCGGCACCGGCAGCCACACGACGTGACCGTCGCCCGGCGCGACGTCAATCGCCTCGCCTTTCTTGTTTTCAAGATGCTCCAGGCGGAAGTTCATGTTGCCCTGCGGGGTCATCAGCTCCAGGCTGTCCCCTTTGGTGAACTTGTTCTTCACCGCAACCGCGGCCAGCGGGCCTTTACGCTCGCCGGTGAAGTCGCCGACGAACTGCTGGCGCTCGGAGATGGAGTAGCCGTGCTCGTAGTTCTGGTAGTCGTCGTGGGTGTGGCGACGCAGGAAGCCTTCGGTGTAGCCGCGGTGCGCCAGCCCTTCGAGGGTTTCCAGCAGGGAGGTGTCGAACGGCTTACCGGCTGCGGCATCGTCGATGGCTTTGCGGTACACCTGCGCGGTGCGGGCGCAGTAGTAATAGGATTTGGTGCGGCCTTCGATTTTCAGCGAATGAACGCCCATCTGGGTCAGACGCTCTACGTGGGCGATGGCGCGCAGATCCTTGGAGTTCATGATGTAGGTGCCGTGCTCGTCTTCAAAGGCGGTCATGTACTCGCCCGGACGCTTGGCTTCTTCAATCATAAACACGCTGTCGGTCGGTGCGCCTACGCCCAGCGTCGGCTCAACGTTGGTCACCGGGATCGGCTCGTGCTTGTGGACGATGTTGCCGATATCGTCTTCTTTGCCTTCCTGGACGTTATATTCCCAGCGGCAGGCGTTGGTGCAGGTGCCCTGGTTTGGGTCACGCTTGTTGATATAGCCGGAGAGCAGGCAGCGGCCGGAGTAGGCCATGCACAGCGCGCCGTGAACGAAGATTTCAATTTCCATATCCGGCACCTGAGTGCGGATCTCTTCGATCTCTTCAAGGGACAGTTCGCGGGATAAAATCACGCGGGTCAGCCCCATCTGCTTCCAGAATTTTACCGTCGCCCAGTTCACGGCGTTGGCCTGAACGGAGAGGTGAATGTCCATCTCCGGGAAGTTCTCCCGAACCAGCATGATTAAACCCGGGTCTGACATGATCAGCGCATCCGGCCCCATTTCAACGACCGGCTTAAGGTCGCGGATGAACGTTTTCAGCTTGGCGTTGTGCGGCGCGATGTTCACCACCACGTAGAATTTTTTGCCCAGCGCGTGCGCTTCGTTAATGCCGAGCTGGAGGTTCTCGTGGTTGAATTCGTTGTTGCGCACGCGCAGCGAGTAGCGAGGCTGGCCCGCGTAAACGGCATCGGCGCCATAGGCGAAAGCGTAACGCATATTTTGCAGCGTTCCCGCCGGGGAAAGGAGTTCCGGTTTAAACATGTTTGTTCTCGTTCTGATGACAGGTCAGATCGCTTGCACCAGGTGCAGCGCTAAGGGGAGATCCCCCACATTAAGGGCGGGCATTGTAGCGCTGCGGGGGAGGGAGGTAAAGT
>NZ_CAXOFU010000044.1:0-1089 GCF_964208575.1 Enterobacter soli
CCTTGATGTTTTCCCCCTCTCCCCGTGGGAGAGGGTCGGGGTGAGGGCATCAGGCCGCACCCTTGATGTTTTCCCCCTCTCCCCGTGGGAGAGGGCCGGGGTGAGGGCATCAGGCCGTACACAACCATGCTATGCTGTTGGCCGAATTAACGACAACATAACAGGGGAGAACATGGGTTCCACACGTAAAGGGATGCTAAACGTCCTGATCGCCGCCGTTTTATGGGGAAGTTCAGGGGTTTGCGCGCAGTACATCATGGAGAAAAGCCACATTTCTTCGCCCTATCTGACCATGGTTCGCCTGCTGTTCACCGGCGTGATCCTGCTGACCCTCTCCTTCGTTCACGGCGACAAGATTTTCTCGGTCATCAAAAATCGTAAAGACGCCATCAGCCTGCTGATCTTCTCGCTGGTCGGCGCGCTCACGGTGCAGCTCACCTTCCTGCTGACGATTGAAAAATCCAACGCCGCCACCGCCACCGTGCTGCAATTCCTGTCGCCAACGATTATCGTGGCGTGGTTCGCGCTGGCGCGGAAAAAGCGTCCCGGCATCTTTGTGGTGTCGGCGATCCTGACCTCGCTTATCGGCACCTTCCTGCTGGTCACCCACGGCGATCCAACGTCGCTCTCCATCTCGCCTGCCGCGCTGTTCTTCGGTATTGCCTCGGCCTTCGCCGCCGCGTTCTACACCACTTACCCGTCCACGCTCATCGCCCGGTACGGCACGCTGCCGATCGTCGGCTGGAGCATGCTAATTGCCGGATTAATGTTAACGCCGTTCTACGCCGGACGCGGCACCACCTTCGTCATCGACGGCAGCCTGCTGCTGGCGTTCTTCTATCTGGTGGTGATCGGCACGGCGCTGACCTTCAGCCTGTACCTGAAGGGCGCGCAGATGATTGGCGGGCCGAAAGCGAGCATTCTGAGCTGCGCCGAGCCGCTGAGCAGCGCGTTGCTGTCGGTGATCCTGCTTGGCGTGGCATTTACCCTGCCGGACTGGCTGGGCACGCTGCTGATCGTGTCGTCGGTGGTGTTGATATCGATGGATTCGAGAAGACGGGTTCAGACATCGGCGTAGCCTGATGTCCC
>NZ_CAXOFU010000045.1:0-1069 GCF_964208575.1 Enterobacter soli
CGGTTGAAGAGGCAGCGCGCGAAAACCTGGAGGGCGCGAAAGACGACGCCAACAAGGCGATCGACGAGATGCCTCACCTGAGCGACGAGCAGAAGGACGACGCCCACAAGGCCGTGGAAGAGGCGACCACCGAAGAGGAGGTCAACCAGGCGGTTGAAGAGGCGGCGCGTGAAAACCTTGAGGGCGCGAAAGACGAGGCCAACAAGGCGATCGACGAGATGCCTTACCTGAGCGACGAGCAGAAGGACGACGCGCACAAAGCCGTTGAAGAGGCGACCACCGAAGAGGAAGTCAACCAGGCGGTTGAAGAGGCGGCACGCGAAAACCTGGAAGGCGCCAAAGACGACGCCAACAAGGCGATCGACGACATGGCGTACCTGAGCGACGAGCAGAAGGACAACGCCCACAAGGCGGTTGAAGACGCGACCGACGTTGCGGGCGTGGAACAGGCCGTGGCGGATGCAGCACGTGAAAACCTGGAAGCCGCGAAAGACGACGCCAACAAGGCGATCGACGACATGGCGTACCTGAGCGATGAGCAGAAGGACAACGCGCACAAGGCGGTTGAAGACGCGACCGACGTTGCGGGCGTGGAACAGGCCGTGGCGGATGCAGCACGTGAAAACCTTGAAGGTGCCAAAGACGACGCCAACAAGGCGATCGACGACATGGCGTACCTGAGCGACGAGCAGAAGGACAACGCGCACAAGGCGGTTGAAGACGCGACCGACGTTGCGGGCGTGGAACAGGCCGTGGCGGATGCAGCACGTGAAAACCTTGAAGCCGCGAAAGACGACGCCAACAAGGCGATCGATGAGATGCCTCACCTGAGCGACGAGCAGAAGGACGACGCTCACAAGGCCGTTGATGACGCCACTACCGTGGAAGAAGTCAACAAGGCCGTCGAAGATGTGGCTCAGGAAAACCTGGAGAGTGCAAAAGACGACGCCAACAAGGCGATCGACGAGATGCCTCACCTGAGCGACGAGCAGAAGGACGACGCTCACAAGGCCGTTGAAGAGGCGACCACCGTGGAGGAGGTCAACCAGGCGGTTGAAGAGGCGGCCCG
>NZ_CAXOFU010000046.1:0-794 GCF_964208575.1 Enterobacter soli
GCATCCACCAGATGGCCCAGGTTAAGCTGGCTCTTCCCGCCGTACTCCGTCGAGACCTTGATATGCTCCCGGCCCCGCTCGTCCTCAAGCCGGATTTTGTTGTTCGACGGCGTGCGCAGCACGTTGCGCTTATAGTTGCGGATGGTCACGTGGTCACCGTGCGCCGAGTCGTGCAACACCCCCGCGATGTACGGCCGGTCCGGGTTGCCGTCCTCAAACCCTATCGCCACTTCCGTCCCCGCCAGCAGCGGCAGGTGCAGCCCGTACGTGTCCCCGGCGTAAGGCCGCGCCTGGCGCACCCACAGGCTCTCGAACCCGGTCTCCCAGCCGTCACGGTCAAACAGCATGTTCACCCGGTAGCGGCCGTCTTTATCAATATGCCCGTAGGTGTCGTTCTCCGTGGTGCTGGTCACCCGCGCCGGCAGCGTCCCCGCCATCACCGGACGTGAACCCGGCTCCGGGCGGAACCCCACCTCCGCGCTGTCCGGGATACCCTCCAGGCTCACGCTGAAGTCCCGGTCGCGTCGCGCCCGGCTGTGCATCGCCGTGATGACTATCCCCCGGCTGAACACCTCCGCCACCTCAACGCCCCCGGTCACCTTCAGCACCTGGCCCGGCGCAACTGCCGCGCTGCCGGTCACCGCGCTTGCCCGCGTCTGGCCGTTCAGGTAGCGCTCATGACGAAGGCGGGCGTAAAACGCCCCCGTCTCCGGCGCCGGGTGGCGCTCGTGGACGCCGCCCTGCGTCAGGTAGTTGTCCGCGTAGTGGTACGCCTCGCCGTACGTCGTCGCGTC
>NZ_CAXOFU010000047.1:0-770 GCF_964208575.1 Enterobacter soli
GGGACACGTGGTATCCTGTCTGAATATGGGGGGACCATCCTCCAAGGCTAAATACTCCTGACTGACCGATAGTGAACCAGTACCGTGAGGGAAAGGCGAAAAGAACCCCGGCGAGGGGAGTGAAAAAGAACCTGAAACCGTGTACGTACAAGCAGTGGGAGCACCTTCGTGGTGTGACTGCGTACCTTTTGTATAATGGGTCAGCGACTTATATTCTGTAGCAAGGTTAACCGTATAGGGGAGCCGAAGGGAAACCGAGTCTTAACTGGGCGTTAAGTTGCAGGGTATAGACCCGAAACCCGGTGATCTAGCCATGGGCAGGTTGAAGGTTGGGTAACACTAACTGGAGGACCGAACCGACTAATGTTGAAAAATTAGCGGATGACTTGTGGCTGGGGGTGAAAGGCCAATCAAACCGGGAGATAGCTGGTTCTCCCCGAAAGCTATTTAGGTAGCGCCTCGTGAACTCATCTTCGGGGGTAGAGCACTGTTTCGGCTAGGGGGCCATCCCGGCTTACCAACCCGATGCAAACTACGAATACCGAAGAATGTTATCACGGGAGACACACGGCGGGTGCTAACGTCCGTCGTGAAGAGGGAAACAACCCAGACCGCCAGCTAAGGTCCCAAAGTCATGGTTAAGTGGGAAACGATGTGGGAAGGCACAGACAGCCAGGATGTTGGCTTAGAAGCAGCCATCATTTAAAGAAAGCGTAATAGCTCACTGGTCGAGTCGGCCTGCGCGGAAGATGTAACGGGGCTAAACCATG
>NZ_CAXOFU010000048.1:0-749 GCF_964208575.1 Enterobacter soli
GCTGCCAAAGCGGACGCGGCTCAGGCCGTGGACGACATGGCATACCTGAGCGACGAGCAGAAGGCCGAAGCGAAGGACGCGATCCAGTCAGCAACGACCGTACCGGACGTGGAGCAGGCTGTTGCCGATGCCGCTGCCCAGAACCTTGACGCTGCCAAAGCGGAAGCGGCTCAGGCCGTGGACGACATGGCATACCTGAGCGACGAGCAGAAGGCCGAAGCGAAGGATGCTATTCAGGCTGCAACGACCGTACCGGACGTGGAGCAGGCTGTAGCCGATGCCGCTGCCCAGAACCTGGAAGGTGCTAAATCAGAAGCGGCACAGGCCGTGGACGACATGGCATACCTGAGCGACGAGCAGAAGGCCGAAGCGAAGGACGCGATCCAGGCTGCAACGACCGTACCGGACGTGGAGCAGGCTGTAGCCGATGCCGCAGCCCAGAACCTTGATGCTGCCAAAGCGGACGCTACCCAGGCCGTGGACGACATGGCATACCTGAGCGACGAGCAGAAGGCCGAAGCGAAGGACGCGATCCAGGCTGCGACGACCGTACCGGGCGTGGAGCAGGCGCTGGCCGATGCCGCTGCCCAGAACCTGGAAAGCGCCAAAGCGGACGCGACTCAGGCCGTGGACGACATGGCGTACCTGAGCGACGAGCAGAAGGCCGAAGCGAAGGACGCGATCCAGGCTGCAACGACCGTACCGGACGTGGAGCAGGCGCTGGCCGATGCCGCAGCCCAGAACCTTGA
>NZ_CAXOFU010000049.1:0-530 GCF_964208575.1 Enterobacter soli
AGACAGGTGCTGCATGGCTGTCGTCAGCTCGTGTTGTGAAATGTTGGGTTAAGTCCCGCAACGAGCGCAACCCTTATCCTTTGTTGCCAGCGGTCCGGCCGGGAACTCAAAGGAGACTGCCAGTGATAAACTGGAGGAAGGTGGGGATGACGTCAAGTCATCATGGCCCTTACGAGTAGGGCTACACACGTGCTACAATGGCATATACAAAGAGAAGCGACCTCGCGAGAGCAAGCGGACCTCATAAAGTATGTCGTAGTCCGGATTGGAGTCTGCAACTCGACTCCATGAAGTCGGAATCGCTAGTAATCGTAGATCAGAATGCTACGGTGAATACGTTCCCGGGCCTTGTACACACCGCCCGTCACACCATGGGAGTGGGTTGCAAAAGAAGTAGGTAGCTTAACCTTCGGGAGGGCGCTTACCACTTTGTGATTCATGACTGGGGTGAAGTCGTAACAAGGTAACCGTAGGGGAACCTGCGGTTGGATCACCTCCTTACCTTAAAGAACCTGCCTTTGTAGTGCTCA
>NZ_CAXOFU010000052.1:0-346 GCF_964208575.1 Enterobacter soli
CTCTACAGGCTTGTAGCTCAGGTGGTTAGAGCGCACCCCTGATAAGGGTGAGGTCGGTGGTTCAAGTCCACTCAGGCCTACCAAATTCGCCCGGCGGATTTGAAGAGGTTAACTACGATGGGGCTATAGCTCAGCTGGGAGAGCGCCTGCCTTGCACGCAGGAGGTCTGCGGTTCGATCCCGCATAGCTCCACCATCCTTTACTGCTGAATACAAGAAAACTTCAGAGTGTACCTGAAAAGGTTCACTGCGAAGTTTTGCTCTTTAAAAATCTGGATCAAGCTGAAAATTGAAACGACACATCTTTAATGGTGTGTTCGAGTCTCTCAAATTTTCGCGACACGATG
>NZ_CAXOFU010000053.1:0-345 GCF_964208575.1 Enterobacter soli
GGATAAAAGGTACTCCGGGGATAACAGGCTGATACCGCCCAAGAGTTCATATCGACGGCGGTGTTTGGCACCTCGATGTCGGCTCATCACATCCTGGGGCTGAAGTAGGTCCCAAGGGTATGGCTGTTCGCCATTTAAAGTGGTACGCGAGCTGGGTTTAGAACGTCGTGAGACAGTTCGGTCCCTATCTGCCGTGGGCGCTGGAGAATTGAGGGGGGCTGCTCCTAGTACGAGAGGACCGGAGTGGACGCATCACTGGTGTTCGGGTTGTCATGCCAATGGCATTGCCCGGTAGCTAAATGCGGAAGAGATAAGTGCTGAAAGCATCTAAGCACGAAACTTGCC
>NZ_CAXOFU010000054.1:0-329 GCF_964208575.1 Enterobacter soli
TCTCTGCAGGCTTGTAGCTCAGGTGGTTAGAGCGCACCCCTGATAAGGGTGAGGTCGGTGGTTCAAGTCCACTCAGGCCTACCAATTCGTTCTTAACGGAATGAATACCGGTAACGAGATTGCATTTACGATGGGGTTATAGCTCAGCTGGGAGAGCGCCTGCCTTGCACGCAGGAGGTCTGCGGTTCGATCCCGCATAGCTCCACCATCCTTTACTGCCGAATACAAGAAAACTTCAGAGTGTACCTGAAAAGGTTCACTGCGAAGTTTTGCTCTTTAAAAATCTGGATCAAGCTGAAAATTGAAACGACACACATGTTATGTGTGTT
>NZ_CAXOFU010000055.1:0-287 GCF_964208575.1 Enterobacter soli
ATCGAACTGGCTGGCTTCCTGGATTCTTACATCCCAGAACCAGAGCGTGCGATTGACAAGCCATTCCTGCTGCCAATCGAAGACGTATTCTCCATCTCCGGTCGTGGTACCGTTGTTACCGGTCGTGTAGAGCGCGGTATCATCAAAGTTGGCGAAGAAGTTGAAATCGTTGGTATCAAAGAGACTGCTAAGTCTACCTGTACTGGCGTTGAAATGTTCCGCAAACTGCTGGACGAAGGCCGTGCTGGTGAGAACGTTGGTGTTCTGCTGCGTGGTATCAAACGTGA
>NZ_CAXOFU010000056.1:0-266 GCF_964208575.1 Enterobacter soli
GCCCTGGCAGTCAGAGGCGATGAAGGACGTGCTAATCTGCGAAAAGCGCCGGCGAGGTGATATGAACCTTTGACCCGGCGATGTCCGAATGGGGAAACCCAGTGTGTTCCGACACACTATCGTTAACTGAATACATAGGTTAACGAGGCGAACCGGGGGAACTGAAACATCTAAGTACCCCGAGGAAAAGAAATCAACCGAGATTCCCCCAGTAGCGGCGAGCGAACGGGGAGCAGCCCAGAGTCTGAATCAGCTTGTGTGTTAGT
>NZ_CAXOFU010000057.1:0-262 GCF_964208575.1 Enterobacter soli
CTGTAAGCCGTTGAAGGTGGCCTGTGAGGGCTGCTGGAGGTATCAGAAGTGCGAATGCTGACATAAGTAACGATAATGCGGGTGAAAAGCCCGCACGCCGGAAGACCAAGGGTTCCTGTCCAACGTTAATCGGGGCAGGGTGAGTCGACCCCTAAGGCGAGGCCGAAAGGCGTAGTCGATGGGAAACAGGTTAATATTCCTGTACTTGGTGTTACTGCGAAGGGGGGACGGAGAAGGCTATGTTAGCCGGGCGACGGTTGTC